>CAYOIX010000079.1:0-1708 GCA_964404145.1 uncultured Treponemataceae bacterium | reverse complement strand
CGAACTGACCGGGCGCGAAGTCGACCGGCTCGTCCAGCTTCCAGCGTAGCTCCCATATAGTCGGGCTGAGCCGACGTTTCGCGACGAGCACCGCCTTCTTCTTTTCCGGCGATCCGGTCGCTAAGAAAGCTCCGGGTTTCCCGCCCTGAACGGCTGCCATGATCCTGAAGAATCCGATGGGACCGAGGGCCTTCGACGCCGCGGCCACTCCGCCCATTAGGGAGCCGACTATGCCGAGGCTTCCGGCATCCGAGCCCGACAGGTAGAGACCCTTGATGGGGCCAAGGAGATCCTTCTCGTAGCGCCGGGGCAGGGCGGGCAGGCCGTAGAACCGGCCGCGATCGTGCGAGGTGTAATGCTCCACCGTGAGCGGCGTCGAAAGCTCGCGGTAGGACACGAGCGCTTTCAGGCCCGGGATCGCCGTCTCCGCCAAGTCGACGAGCCCGTCGGCGATCTTCTCCTTGAGCGCCGAGTAGTCGGAGCCGCGATTGCCCGTGGGCTTCCCTTTCCACGCCGCAAAGGCGGTATCGTCGATAAAGGAGATGATCTCGGCCGTGTGAAATCGCTTCTCGCCGGACTTGGCCGATGGAAACGAGACATATATATGACTGGGCCTTCCCTCGAGAATGCCCCGTCCCTGAATATCGAGCGAATCTTGATCGCCGTCGGTGTTGATCCAGAAATTCTCGCCCTCGATGCCGATGGTCGAGACAGGCTCTTTGAGGCTCAGGTAGAGGGTGACCGCGCTGCTTCCGCCCTCGAGGCCGGAGATGAACGATCGCAGCTTGGCGGATTTTTCGCCGATCGCTCCATCCGTCGGCAAGAGGCGCTCGTAGGTCATGCGCGCCCCTGCGTCGGAGATGACGACTGGCGCCTTGTACTCCACCTCGAGAGGCTCGACGCCTCTCCGGTCGAGGGCTCGGACGCCGACGGCCCTCCCTCGCTCGACGACGATGGCGGTGACTTCCTGGCACACCCGCACCGAGCCGCCCCTCGCCTCGATGCCGCGCTCGAAGCTGCGGGCTATGCGTCCGGCTCCGCCTTCGGGGAACCAGGCCCCGTGCAGGTAGTGCCCTACGATCATCGCATGAACCACGAAGGCGCTCAGCGATGGCGGGAGACCATAGTCGCCCCACTGACTGGCCAGGAGCGCGCGCAGCATGGGCGACCTGAATCTTTCTTCGAGGTAGGCTTCCGTCGTCTTAGTGGCCATGCTCTTGCCCGGAATCATTCCGAGCTTGAGAAAGAAGCCGAGCAATCGCGACATGAATTTGCTAGCGAAACCCAGGACGCCCCATCTCTGGACCCGGCGGATATCGAGGAAATACCGCCTTATCGCCTCTTCCTCTTCGGGGAAGAGCTCGATGAGCCGCTTCCGATATTCGAGAGGGTCCGAGGGTACCGCGAACGT
Organism: uncultured Treponemataceae bacterium; assembly: GCA_964404145.1. Lineage (GTDB taxonomy): Bacteria > Spirochaetota > Spirochaetia > Treponematales > Rectinemataceae > UBA1306. The sequence continues at coordinate 297 of CAYOIX010000079.1, read as the reverse complement.
GAGCTCAGGGTAGACGAAGCGCTCGAAATTCTCCGGCATCTTGTTCCACCGGAGCCGTCCTCCGGAAAGAAAGTCCATAAACGACCGGGCGAGACTCCCCTTCCCCATCTCTCCGACATAATGCAGTCCGACGTCCCAGGAAGCCCCATTGCGGCGAAATACATGGGTCAGCCCTCCCGGCTCCGAGTGCTTTTCCAGAACGAGGACCTTTTTCCCCGCCGCGCCGGCCAAAAGGCCCGCCGCGGCCAGTCCCCCTATTCCCGATCCGATCACGATCGCGTCCCAGGTCTCCGTCAT
>CAYOIX010000078.1:0-1854 GCA_964404145.1 uncultured Treponemataceae bacterium | reverse complement strand
CATGAACTCGACCTTTTGTGCTGAGCGGCTTATATTACTTGTCGCCTATTGTATGATCGGTTTCCCACCCCGGCAAGGGTGCTCGATACCTACCTCGAGGACTGCGAATGCGATGGCATTGAGCCAGAGAAGCCTTTTCGGGCAAGATCACCGTTCGAGTCTCGCCGGTTCTACATCGCCGCATCGCGATCAAGGCGGCCACCAAGAAAGAGTCCATGAACCAATATCTCGAGGAGCTCATAGAGAAAGACACGAAGGACGTCGAGACCGCGATAGGGTGAGAGCTGTCGCGCCCTGATCTCCGCCGCCGCCAGCTTCGCCTTCTCCCGGGATCATAGGCTCATACTTTCGGGGCGTCCGCGACCGCCTTCCGTGCTGCAAGAGAGGGATCCGACGGGCCGGGTCGGGTGCCCTCATCGAAGCAGGCGCCGCCCCGTAAAGCGATTTCGGACGGAGCAATGGGTAAGATGCAGGCTAGTCGGCTATTCCGAGCCCGGCCGCAACTTGCGCGAGACGCTTGTCTCGAGTCCAGAGCTTGCAGGGCCAGGCGAGGCAGGAAGCGAGGATGTTGGCGTCTACCCAGCCGATGCCGCGGCCGTAAATGCCCGTCGATTCGATGAAATCGAGCGCGATGCCGTCCCCCGCGGAACGAACGGTGGGTAAATAGTCCAGGAGCTTCAGGAATCTTTTCCTTCCGGCGAGCGAGCCAAGCGCCAACTCTCCTCGCACCCAGGGATGCATAAGGACGGAATTGTCTTCCAAGAGTCGAGCGAGCCGCTGGTCGCGCTTGCGAAGGTGGTCTATCCAGACGCTCGTATCCACGAGAGTCATCGACCGCGCGACCTCGCGGCGGCGGAAGGCGGAAGCCTTCGTCGCGGCACGGCCTTCGCCTTTGGATCGCTGCCGCCCAACGCGGCGAGCTCTACCCGCGCTTCCCGCGCGATAAGGGCGCGCAATCCCTCGCGGACCACATCGCTGATCCTATCGAGGCCGGATGCCTCGCGCGCATCCGCCACGAGATCGTCCGACAATATCAATGTAGTTCTCATGCATATAAATATGACCAAATGATATGCGGATGTCAATTGATCCCGCAAAGGATAATGCCGACCCCGGCCTTTTCGCGGGCCCTGATCAGCTTCTCATGGGCAGTCTGAGTATCTCGCTGAGGTCCGAGTGTTTGAGACGTCGGCGCTTCACGGCGACCAGTTCGCCGAAGGCAGTGGCTCCCCTCCCCTTCCGAAATGTCGCCATCACAGCTGCAGTCTCGAAAACGAGGCTGACGTGCAAATTGGTTCGATGCTTTTGTCGCGGAGAATGAAGAGGCCGATGCGTGGGACGCGATCCCGCCGGACGAAGCGACGGAAGAGTGGATATGGTAGAGTGAGGTGAGATCCAGAGGGTCAAGCTCGCGTATGGAGAAATTGAAGAACCCAGCCTCCAATTGCCCTAAAATATTACAAGCATTGTAGGAATTAATTCGATCAGTTGACACTAGAGGAATTCTCCACTGGTCGCAGAGGAATTCTTCAGTGATCCCGGAGGAATCCTTCACTGATCCAGGGAGAATTCTTCACTGATCCCGGCCGACTTCTTCAGTGGTAAATTCCTCCGCGACCACTGAAGAATTTCTACTGAGAGATTTACTCGGACTTCTACGATCCATTCCTGGACCGGGTCGATGCTCAAAGAGGAATGGCTTCCTTTTCAAGCCTGCTCTCGAAACTTGCCCCTAGATAAGGGCTCGGCCAAGACGATTGGCACGTAGTGCGCGTTCGTGCACGCCGCAAAGTCGTCGTGAGCGTCCAAATGCGTGGAAATACGCAGAGGAATGCGTGGCTTCCCCCACTGTTT
>CAYOIX010000077.1:0-2039 GCA_964404145.1 uncultured Treponemataceae bacterium | reverse complement strand
AGCCACGCGTTCTCCGCGCCGGCCACGTCCCCGAACTTGGTGAGCTTCGCCTTCTTCTTCTTGGCCATGAGGGCCTCGTAGCGATCGTCCTCCACGAAGGCCACGATCCTCGAGATGCAGGACTCTCCGTCCACGAATCTCCAGGGAAAGCAGCCTATCGTCGCGCGCTGGTTGAGGAGGAGGTCGATGTCCCCGCCGACGCACTCGGCGTGGATGAGGCCCTTGTTGAACATCTCTATGTGCATGAGCTGGTATTTGTCGGGCGTGAAGAACTCGTCGAGGGACTTCCCGTACTTCTTCTTGAAGTGCTCGTCGCACTCCTTCGCCTGGACGGGCATCCATTCCTTGATCTTGGTGTTCATCGGATGATCGGCGCTGCCGCAATCCACGCCGATCCATCGGAGCTTCTTCCTCTTGGCCCAGTCGGCGAACTCGCGGTCCGGCCCCGGGTGCTTGATCATGTAGCGGATCTCGTCGGCCGCGGGTTGGTCCCAGCCGTAGTGGTGGAAGCCCGTGTGGATGATGAGGATGTCGCCTTCCCTGACCTCCACCCGGTCCTCGACCATCTTCGACGTGTAGACGTCGTAGTCGGCGCAGGCGTCCGAGAGGTCGACCACCGCCCCTTCGTGGACCAGGAAATCGAGCTCGAGGCTGGCTATGTCCTTGCCGGGCGTGTAGAAGTGTATCTCTCCGTCGAGATGGGTGCCCACGTGGTTCGAGTGCGTCACGACCTGGCCGTTGGCGCCGTTCGGCGCGAGCCTCTTGAAGTACTGGACCTGGAGCGGGATGTAGGTGGGCCAGGGAGGCGTGCCTATGCCCAGGGGAATCGTCAGATCGACTACCTTCATCGGAGTCCTCCTTTTCCGAGAATCAGCAATAGGCCTCCGCGAAGGCGGCCAAAGCGTCCTTGAAACAAGACTCGGGCGGCTTCACGAGTCCGGCGCCCACCTGCCCGACGCCCGCCTCCTTGTGGGCGATCCCAGTGTTGATGGCGGGCAGTATGCCCGTCTCGACGACTTTGAGCAGATCGATGCCGGTCGGCGTGCCTCGGAAGTCCAGCGCGGGAATCCGGTAGACGTCGTTCTCCGTCACCGTGATCTCGTACATACGCCTCGTGACCGCGAGCGCGTCCTCGGGCGTGCCTCCGACGAACTGCACGATCGCGGGCGCGGCCGCCATCGCGAATCCGCCTATGCCCGCCGTCTCGGTGATGACCGAATCGCCCAGGTCCGGCGCGGCGTCCCCGGGGCCGAAGCCGGGAAGGTAGAGACCGTCGACCATCGAGGCGGGCCCCGTGAACCAGCGATCGGCCAGACCGGATACCTGGATGCCGAAATCGGTGCCGTTGCGCGCCATCGCTATTATGACAGAGCTGCCCTCGATGCCTCTGGCCGCGTCGACCGTGCACTTGCAGGCCGGCATCGACAGGTTGAGGAAGAAATGGTCGTTCCCGTTCATGAATGCGAAGACCTTGGCGATCTTCTCCGGATCCTCTCCGAGCCTTACCAGGAAGGGCGCGAACTCCCTGATGACGAGGGAGGTCCCGGCGCGGTTTCGATTGTGGCCTTCGTCGCCCATCTGCAGGATCTGGGCGATGATGTTCTTCATGTCGAGCGGCCCGCGGAGGGCGAGCGCCTTCCTCATGATCGGGGCGAGATCTGTCTCGATCCACTTGAGGCGGGCGAGCACTTCGTCGGAGAAGGCGCCGTAGCGGAGCACTTTCCCGAGGCCCTCGTTGAAGGTGGCGAAGGCGCGATTGCCGAACGCGGAGTTCTCGAGCACCCAGACGGGCATGCTCGCGGTGACGACGCCGGCCATGGGACCCACGGCCCCATGGTGGTGGCAGGGCTCGAAGCCGATCTCGCCGGAGGCCGCGAGCGCTTCCGCCTCCGCGCGATTCTTCGCGAGTCCTTCGTAGATGAGGCCGCCGATCACCGCGCCCCTCACCGGGCCGCACATGCGGTCCCAGGCGATGGGGGGCCCCGCATGGAGCATCGTCTTCTTGGTCATGCCGGGGATGACCTCGCCCGCGATCCCGA
>CAYOIX010000076.1:0-2111 GCA_964404145.1 uncultured Treponemataceae bacterium | reverse complement strand
ATTCCACCGAGGCCTCGACGGAGATGAGGCTCTTCGGCGAAACCTTCTCCACTCCTATAATGGTCGCCGCACTGTCGGGACTCGGCGGCATCTGCGCCGATCCCATGGTGGAAGTCGCGAAGGGGGCTCTGGCGGCCGGCGCAGCCATGTGGGTCGGTATCGGAGACGAGCCGGAGCTCAAAGCCGTCGTCGGGACCGGCGCAAAGACTATAAAAATAATAAAGCCGTACAAAGACAAGAACCTGATATTCGACAAAATAGCCCAGGCCGAAAAGGACGGCGCCTTCGCCGTCGGGATGGACATCGTCTTCTCCTTCGGGGGCGAGATCGAGGACAGTCTGGTTCGCCCGGAGCTGATGGCGCCCAAGACCTTGGCCGAAATCAAAAGCTTCGCGGCCGCGACGAGACTGCCCTTCGTCTTGAAAGGGATACTGAGCGAGCGGGACGCGAGAAAGGCGCTGGAGGCCGGCGCGGCGGCGATCGTGGTCTCCCATCACGGCGGCTCGGTGTTGGATTACGCGGTGCCTCCGCTCAAGGTTCTGCCGCGGATCGCGAGGGCAATCGAAGGGAGAATCCCCGTTTTCGTGGACAGCGGGATCGTCAGGGGGACCGATGTCTTCAAGGCCCTGGCCCTGGGCGCGAACGGCGTCCTGATCGGGAGGGCGGTGATGGCTGGTCTGGCCTCCGGTGGAGCGGAAGGCGTGCGGGGAATCATCGGCGGCGCGAACGAGGAACTGCGAAGGGCGATGAATCTCACGGGCTCTCGGGATATACGCAGCATCGATCCTCAGGTGATATGGGAGGCGTGAGCGGGCTTGGCTCCGAGCGCGCTTCTCGCGAGCTCCAGGAAGGATTTCGTATCGGCCGCGCGTCAGAGTATCTTGTCCACGAGGAGAATCGCATGAGCCTGAAAGACGACTTGGAAGTCCTGAAAAAAGAGCAGCAGGCCCGGTTGCCCGAGGTCGCGCTCACTCTGTTCGACAAGGTGGTTCGCGATCTTAAGTCGCAGGGCCTTGAGGAGCGCGCGCTCAAGGTCGGTCAACATATTCCTGATTTCACTCTGCCGGATGCCCTTGGGAGCCCGGTTTCGTCGGGAGATCTCCTGGTCCGCGGCCCTTTGGTCATCTGCTTCTACCGCGGGGCCTGGTGCCCATATTGCAACCTCGAGCTCAAGGCGCTCCAAGAGTCATTGGAGGACTTCCGAAGCCTCGGGGCGCAACTGGTCGCCATCTCTCCCATGACTCCGGACAACAGCCTTAGCCTGGCGGAAAAGCATCACCTGACCTTCTCGGTCTTAAGCGATACGGGATTGAAGGTGGCCTCGCAGTTCGGGTTGGTCTACCATGTGCCGCTCGAGCTCAAGGCGTTCTTCCAGAGCGGAGGACTCGACCTCGCCGTCTACAACGGCGACGGCTCATGGAGACTCCCCATGCCCGCCACCTACGTCACGGACCACGACGGCATCGTGGTCGCGCGGGTCAACGCCGATTGGAGGGACCGACTGGACCCCCTTGAAATCTATAGCGCGCTCCAGAAAATCACTTGACTAGCATGCCGCGTCGGACAGCGATCGCCATGGATCAATGAACAACCTCGCGGCGAGCTGCGGGCTATAAGTCTCTCCTCCGAATCAAAATACTCACCGCCCACCAAGAGGGCACCGCCTTCATTGCTCATGGTGATACCCTGGCTAGACTTCACGACCACCTGGCCTCCGGGGTAGCGCTCATATCGACGCGGAGCGGAGCCTACTAAAACCCGGCGGCCGCGGAGGGCAAGGTCGGCTTTCCCGTCGCATCCCCAAGGGCGGAAAGCTCGTTATCACCCCGCGACCACAGCACCACCTCCCTCGACGCGGGCGCGTTTCCATGGTACTATATGACTAGATTTGGCTAACTTGGTCATATAGTCAAACAGTCACAAAGGGATGCCCGGGCATCCGTGAGGAGAGGTGGAATGGCGACCCAGCGAGCCAGGAGCAAGACGGAAGGAAGCCAGCCCGCAAAGGGAGGGCCCCGGCGGCTTTCGGCCTCGGACAGCCGAAAGCTTCGCCAGGATCGAATCCTGGACGCCGCCATGGCGGTTCTGGCGCGCTGGGGTTTTCGAAAGAC
>CAYOIX010000075.1:0-2247 GCA_964404145.1 uncultured Treponemataceae bacterium | reverse complement strand
CCATCGTGAACAAGCTCAACATCTTCATGGTCAACGTCCTCCGCCACGGCGGCGCAGGCGACATCGACGTGCTGATCGAGGAGCTCGAGGAGGCGAAGGAAGAAGTCGAGGAGCCGGAGTCGGTCGGCGCGTAGTTTTGTCCGGGGAAGGACACCTTTCGAAAAAGGTTTCCTTCCCCAGACCCTATTCTTCCAAAGTAGCCTTGCTACCGGTCGACATTTATACTCGCTGCCGGGGGCGGGCCTCGTCGGATAATCCGAAGCACCCCTTTCGGGGGCGCATCGGATTATCCGACACCCGCCGCCCTACGGAAGCGCGCAACAGTGTTTACGGCACTCAGGCCGTTCAGGCGGATATGCGCTGTGCAAAAAACGTCGCCGCGATCGGAGCTAAATAACGGGCACACAATAGAATCCTCTCGACCCGGGCCGTAGACCCAAGGACTTCGCAGGCAGGGGCAGCAGGACTCCCCGATGCCGAGAGATCGCGGCGTGGATCGGCCTGGACACTGTGACGCTTTTTCTAGATTGCGTAGCGCGGCGGGTGTCGCACGAACCACGGACCTCGCGTGCGAGGCCCGCGGATTCGTGCGACAGGCCCCACCCTGGGCAGTCCTGAAAATGCTCTTTCGCCGCTGACGATCGAGGGCGGGGAGTCCTGCCTCGATAAGATAGTTGCGCTCCCCCCTTATCGCGGTATACTAGACCTAAGCTATGGCCGAATTCGTCCACCTTCACAACCATTCCGATTTCTCCCTCCTCGACGGGGCCGCCTCCGTGGGCGGCATGGTCGCCAGGGCCAAGGCCCTGGGAATGCGCGCGCTCGCCCTTACCGACCACGGCAACATGTTCGGGGCGGTCAAATTCTACGACGCCTGCAGAGAAGCGGGGATAAAGCCGATAGTGGGTGTCGAGTTCTACGTCGCGGGAGGGTCCCGCTTCGAGCGCACGGGCACCGAGAACGGGAACAAGTACTGGCACCTCGTGCTGCTCGCCAGCGATGCCGCGGGCTACCGGAACCTCCTCAAGCTGTCCTCGGCGTCATATACGGAGGGCTTCTACTATAAACCGCGGATCGACTTCGATCTCCTCTCGGCCCACGCGGAGGGGCTCATAGCGAGCTCGGCCTGCATCGCGGGCGAGATCCCGAGCCTTCTCCTCATGGGCAAGGAGGCTGAGGCAGAGCGCGTCGCGATGCGCTACGCGGAGGTCTTCGGGCCGGGGCGCTTCTACCTCGAGCTCCAGGACCACGGCATCCCCGAGCAGAAGACGGCGAACAAAGGTCTCGTCGCGATGGCGAGGAGGACCGGCCTTCCTCTCGTATGCACGAACGACATGCACTACCTCGAGAGGGCCGATGCCGAGGCCCACGACGTCCTTCTGTGCATCGGCACGAACCGCAAGCGCGACGAGCCGGGACGGATGCGCTTCCATTCCCCCGAATTCTACATGAAGACGCCCGACGAGATGGCCGCCCTCTTCGCGGAGCTCCCCGAGGCGATCGAGAGCACGCTGCGCATCGCGGAAATGTGCGAGCTCAAGATAGCCTATCCCGGTCCGATGCTCCCCGACTACGAGATACCGCCCGAATACGCCAGTCCCGAGGAGTACGTGCGCCACCTCGCCTTCGCGGGGCTGGCCAGACGCTACCCCGAGGTCACCGAGGAGATCAGGCGGCGGGCCGAGTACGAGCTCGACGTCATCATCAAGATGAAGTTCACGGGCTACTTCCTCATCGTGTGGGACTTCATCGACTGGGCGAAAGGCAACGGGATACCCGTCGGGCCGGGCCGCGGCTCGGGAGCGGGCAGCATCGTGGCCTACGCGCTGCGGATCACGGACATCGACCCGCTCAAGTACAAGCTCCTGTTTGAGCGCTTCCTCAACCCCGAGCGCATATCGATGCCCGACTTCGACATCGATTTCTGCTATGAGCGCCGCGGTGAGGTGATCGACTACGTCACCCGCAAGTACGGCGCGGACCGGACCGGGCAGATACTCACCTTCGGGACGCTCAAGGCCAAGGCCGTCATCAAGGATGTCGCGCGAGCCCTCGATATCCCCTTCGAGGACGCGAACGGCATCGCGAAGCTCGTGCCCGAGGACCCCAAGATGACCCTCGCAAAAGCATTCCAGGACGAGCCGAAGCTGCGGGCCCTCGCGGTTCAGGAGAAGTACAAGGATCTCTTCGAAGTGGCGAGGAAGCTGGAGAACAAGAACCGGCACACGAGCTTCCACGCGGCGGGCA
>CAYOIX010000074.1:0-2510 GCA_964404145.1 uncultured Treponemataceae bacterium | reverse complement strand
GGACGGTGATCACCAAGGGAGTCAAGCATTATTCGAGGTCGGCGGACTGACGCGAAGCGCTTCCATAGGGAAGTCGCCGTGAACGAGTTCCGATTCGCCTTGATCCTGATAACCTCATTGGGATATGTCCTCACCTTCCTTCAACTGCTTCTCGGGAAGGAATGCCCCATCGCTCGCTACGTCTACTGCGGCTTTATCGGGATGATGATAGGTAATGCCGTATTCCCTCACCTGCTCGCGACTATCGCCCTCAAGCGCTACGCGCCCGGGACGATCACAGGTCTATTCCTGAATGCGCCCTTCGGGCTGGCCGTCCTCTGGAAGCTTTTCAATGATGGTTTAAGAATCGCGTACATGCTCATGGCGATCGCGCTTGTCAGCATCATCATCCTGGCCTTATTGAATCTATTTTTCAAGATCGGCAGGAAGCTGATCGAGGAGTATTCGTAGCCCGGGCAGGCGATCTGACGCGGAGGCCGAAAGCGCCGGGCCGCATTAAATCAGCAGAAGCGCCACGAGGCGGTCGACGGCGGCTCGCCCTTCGTTGCCCCGAGAGGCCCGGCCCTTTTCATCAGGCAGGAAGAGGCTCGGGGCCAGCGCGGTCATCAGCACCGCGGAGAGGATCTGGCGTAGGGCGCGATCCAAAGATTTCGCCTCAATCGCGCAGCCTCGGTCACGAAGATCGGCGCCGAGATCCTCGATGAAGCCGTTTACGCTGTTCACGAGCATCGAGTCGCCCTGTCCTTCGGCGATCAGCTTGTGGAAATGGGCGCGCGTCAATCCGGGAAACTTGATCCCTCCCTCCAGGATTTCCAGCATGATGGCCGCACATCGTTCCTGGGGACTCAGTCCCGGCATATCGGGCATACCAGCCAATTTGAAGGCATTGGCGAGCGTCGTCTCCATGCAGCGCCGAATAAGTTCCTCCTTGCTGCGGAAGTAGTAATTTATCGCCGCGACGTTGATCCCGGCCATCTCGGCGATCCGCCTGATGGTCGTCCCGACGATTCCATGCTTCTCGATGCAGTCGATGGTGGTCAGGATGATCTTGTTCTCAATTGCGCCTGAACGTTCTTCCATATGCTTCTCTCCAGTTTATCGGGTGTTTCCACAGCATATTTCAAACAACTGATTAAAACAATAGATTGACAAACAGTAAGCGCCTATTTATTGTAAAACAAGTGTTTAAGTCAATCGTTTTAGAGGAGGATATCATGTCCGATATCGATTCGCGAGCGCCCATGACGGGAAAAAGCGCTCTAGTTACCGGCTCTTCATCGGGAATCGGGCGAGAGACCGCCCGGCATCTCGCTCGCCTCGGCTGCGCGGTCTTCGCCACGGTTCGCAAGGAAAAGGACCGGGACGAGCTCGGAGGACTCGGTGAGCCCAATCTCATTCCGCTCTTTCCCCTCGACTTGAGAGATCGCGACGACATCCCCTCAGCACAGGAATTCGTCGAGCGCGAATTGCGGCAACGACATATGTCCGGGCTCTCGGCTCTCGTGCTCAGCGCAGGGGGAGGAGCCGTGGCCCCCCTGGAACTGATGGACCTGGACGGCTTCGAGCGCGAGCTCCGGGCGCGCCTGGTCGGCTCCGTAGCCATGGTGCAGGCATTCCTCCCGATGCTTCGGGCCGGCGAAGGCCGAATCGTCTGGATCGTCACGCCGGCCACGATCCCCACGCCCTATGTCGCGAGCATCCATGCCTGCGATTTCGCCGCGAACTGCCTGGCGCGCACGCTCGACATCGAACTGCAGCGGTGGGGCATTCCGTCCGTGCAGATACGATGCGGCGGCATAAAGACCGCGAAAGGCCTCGAGACGACAAAGGAAGTGGAAGCCATCCTTCGGCACCCCAAGGCCGATCTCTATCGCGACAGCCTTGAAAAATGGTCCCAGGAGATGGCGGACTTCGACCGAAAGCGCACTCCTCCCGGAAAAGTGGCGGAGCAGGTCGAGCGAGCGCTCCGCTCGCGTTCGCCGAGGAGGCGATATTCCGTCGGCTATATGCGAAGGGCAGCCGCGATACTCGAAGCGCTGCCGCAGTCGCTCGCGGATCGCGTATTGAAGGGCCGATTCGCTTAACCGCCCGTCCTCAAGCCGTTACGACGGTTTCCGAATCCTCACCTTCTCCGCCGCGACGCCCTCGAGCTTCTCCCCGCCCTTCGACAGGGTCCTGACCGAGAGACGATAGCCGCCCTCGGCCAGGGTCGCCGGCACGACGGCGATCAGCGACGAGGGCAGGATCTGGACATAGACCTCGGCGCGCGTCTCCTCTCCGGATTCATCCTTGAAAAATATGCCCAGGCCCTCGTTCGAGGGATCGAATTTCATGCGCCGGCCCGTTATCCGCACGAGACCGCCGGCCTCGATCTCCGCGCTGGCTCCCGAAGGCAGGGCTGACGCCGAAAACACGCGGGGCAAACGGCGATCTCCGTCCTTGTCGCGGACGCATCGGATCGAGGCGAGGGCTTCCGTCTCGATAGCGGGGTCGATGCGAAAATCGAAGCG
>CAYOIX010000073.1:0-2723 GCA_964404145.1 uncultured Treponemataceae bacterium | reverse complement strand
TGCAGCGGCGCTGGACCGCGGCCTTCGGCGAATCGCCCCTGCGCTGGCTCCAGGCCGTCCGAGTCGAAGAGGCCCGGAGGCTCCTCGAAAGCACGGCGGAGCCCTGGGAGTCGATCACCGCGCGCTGCGGCTACACAGATCCGGCCAGCTTCCGCGAGATTTTCGAGCGGCGCGTCGGTTCGACTCCGGGGCGCTATCGTAAAAGCCGCTCATCGACACCTGAATAAGCGCTCCTATCATCCGCGCCTCACCACGTATCCATTCTCTCCGGCTCGGCGAATATCCCGTCGCATTCCCGGACGAAGGGAATGAGCGCGTCGAAGTCCGAGGGCCTATGATCGAAGACGAGGGTCATGGGCAGGTACTTCCGGATGCCCATCGCCTTGGCGCCGCTCGAATCGGCGCTCACTCCGGGCCTTTCCTGCACCGCCCCGATGCCTATCGCGAATACCTGCGGAGGGATGACCTGCAGCATCCCGAAATGCCCCTTGAGCTCCTTGTACAAGGATCCGACGTTCGAGACCGAGACCGTGGCGCCTACGAGATCGTCCTTCGTCAGCCTGTCCGCTTCCGCGATCCGATAGTACCGATCCCGCTCTTCGCCGCTCAGCCCTTTCACCGAATGCTTGGATAATCTACCCGAGATGATCCTTTTGAGAACGTCGAGATTACCCCTCTTGAGTTCATCGACCGTGTCGTTTTTAATGGCGCTGTACAACAGCTCGTCGATGTTCGTGATCGCGATTTTCCTCTCGAGTTCGGCGATGTCGTCCATGATCCCGACCAATGTCTTGCCGCCGCAATCGAAGACGGTCGGGGTTATCATCCTGCCGCCCGCCGGCAGCCAGGGTATGGCTATATTTATTTCCCGCTTCTCGACCAGCCTGCCGGCTCCCGCGCCGTAGACGTACTCGACGAAGGCGTTGAGGGCCGGGGCCTTCTTGAGCCCCTCGGCGATCAGCTTGAGCAGCGCCGTATTGAGCGTCAGCCTGCGCCCGCGCTTCGCGGCCTGCGCGGAAAGGCGCTTGAAGGCCGCGAAAAAGTCGGTCACGTCGGGCTCGTATATGAACGACACGTGCGGCACCGTCTTCCACGATTTCGAGGTCGTATGCGCAACCACTCTCCTCTGGTTGTCGAAGAAGACTTCATTCTCGTCGGCCAGCCTCATCGCTTCCCTCCGCGTCGGTTCATGCGAACAGCCTCTCAGGATCGCTCTCGAGCGATCGCTTGAGAGCGCGCAGGAATCCCCCGCCGTAGGCGCCATCGACGGATCGATGGTCGAAGACCAGGGTGAGGGGCAGGATCCCATGCTCCTGGGCCATGCCCGCGCAGAGCGCGCCGATGACAGGCGAGGAGATGACCGGTACGCCGCTGTTGACGCCGAAGCTGCCGAAATTGGTCAGAGGGAAGTTCCCGTAGTGGCGGTTGAAGGATCTCACGCGAGCTCCCGGGATGCCGTCGATCATTTTCCGCACGAAGAGAGGCGCCATCATCGATTTCCGCAAGGTTTCATAGAAAGTCCCCGTCCCTCCGCGGATGCGAGCTATCTCCCCCCTGACTTCCGAGGCGATGCAGGCGAGAGTCTTCAGTTCCGGAGATTCGATCACCACGTATTCCACGTGGCAGCCCTCCGCCACGGGCAGGTTGATCTTGAGCGCATCGGCGCGGACGACCTTCCTGCCGTCGAAGGCGCTGAACAGCAAGGGGAAATCCTTCAAAGCGAGGGCCGCCGCCTTGATCAGGACATGGGTCAGCGAGATGCCTTCATGCTTGGGACGTCCCTCGTTTCCGGCGCCGCGAATCGACTCCAGCTTCCCGATATCCACATCCACCGTCATGGAGACGGCCGGGACCGATCGCCTCCGATCGAATTTCCGAGTCTGGAAAGATCGGAAGAGATCGTCGCGTTCGCCCGCGTTCGGCACCACCGAAGCATCCATAGTATCTATCTCCTTTCAAAGCCCGAGGCCTCGCCCATCTCGGTAAGATCGAATATATTTGCTCTGCGGGAAGTGGGCAAACGACAGAGACGGGAGAAGTGTCGTGTTCGCTACAGAAGACTCCGAAGTGTCGTTGCGATCGATCGCGGAGGACGGGATGCTCGAGTCGCCGGGAAGGAAACAGGATCTCAGGGTCGCGCGGACGCGCTCCAGCCTCTGGTCGACCCTGGTCGCCCTGATAGACGAGATGGGATACTTCGATATCTCCGTCAGGGACATCACGACCCGCGCCGGGGTGAACCGGACGACCTTCTATCGCCATTACGAGGACAAGGACGATCTGTTCCGTCAAGGCTGCGTCGAGCTCTTCGATTCGATCCTCGACAGGTTGCGGAGCCTCTTGGAGGGCATAAGCATAGGCGAGCGCAGGTGGATGCCGGAGTATTTCGACAGGATGTTCGCCGTAATAGACGCGGAACGCGAGACCTTCAAGATAGTCGGCGGCCCGAAAGGCAATCCGGAGTTCCGCAGCATAATGACCGACAAGATCGACTCGTTCATCATCGAGGAGCGATTCAAGCCCTGGTACGCCGTCACCGGGACTGCCGAAGCGCCCCATATGGCCGAGCTCTACGCATGCTCGGTCTCTTCCGTCCTCATCGGCCTTACATCCCGGTGGCTGTCCGGTCCCGACGCGATCCCCCTGGAGACGATCAGCGAGGTCTACCGGACGGTGATCACCAAGGGAGTCAAGCATTATTCGAGGTCGGCGGACTGACGCGA
>CAYOIX010000072.1:0-3075 GCA_964404145.1 uncultured Treponemataceae bacterium | reverse complement strand
CGCGTCACGCCGAAGGTCTCGGCCATCTTTTCCTTGGACGCGGGAAGGAGGACCTCGCCCTCCGGGCTCGGCGTCTGTCTGAGGATCCAGTCGGCCAGACGCTCGCGCAGGCTCGCGAATTGGAGGAGCCTCAGACGCTCGGAGAGGGCGGCGACGCGCGCGCCCGAATCGCCCAGGAGATTCTCGAGGACGACGCGGCTCCGCCGGCAGATCGCGAGCAGCGATTCCCGCGGGATGCAGACCACTCGCAGGTCCTCGAGGGCCCGCACGGCGACGGGCAGGACGGGCTCGGGCGCGAAGAGGATGGCCGAGGCAATGGGCTCGGGTGCCTCGATCGTCTCTATTCGGACTATCTTGCCGGAATAGCCTTGCATCTCCGCGGCGACCGATCCCTCGACGAGTACCCAGAGCGAGTCGTAGGTCGAGCCCGCGGCGAGCACGAGGCTTCCCTCGCGAAATTCCCTGACGGAGGCCGCGACGGTTCCCACGAGCTCGTCGAGCTCGACGACGCCGATGCCCGCGAAGAGGGCCGTGTCGGCGAGGGCCGCGATGTCTCGGCGCTGCATGGTTCGAGTATGCCCGACATCGCGCAAAAGCGTAACCTCGGATACGGACGATCCGTCGGGGCTTCATTATCCTGAGCCTATCGAAGGAGGCATCGTCATGGATGAGAAGCGCAGGGAAATCATAAAGTCCACGATACGGCGGATCCACGCTGGAGAGGAAATCGAGGCTCTCAAAACCGAGTTCGGCGGGGCGGTGGAGGGGCTGACCGAGGCCGAGATAGCCTCGGTGGAGGAGGAGGCCATAAAGGAGGGCGCCTCCGTGGACGACGTGCGAAGGCTCTGCGGAGCCCACCTCGAGGTCTTCAAGGCCTCGATGACCGAGAAGCCGATCGACGTGCCCCATTGGCATCCCCTCCACATCCAGGAGGAAGAGCACATCGACATGGCCAACAAGCTCGCCCTCCTCAAGGGACAGGTGCACGCCTTGCTCCATGGAGCGGCAGGGGAGGCGAGGGCCGCGGCCGTCGACAGGCTCCGCGAACTCATAGTCTACTTCGGCCGGGCCGAGTCGAACTTCCAAAAGCAGGAGAACGTTTACTTCCCCCTCCTCGAGCGCCACGGCATCGCGCAGCCGCCCAAGATCATGTGGGCCGAGCACGATCTCATGCGCGCCGCGCAGAAGCGGCTGGCGGCCCTGTCGGGCGGCGATGTCGAGTCGAGTCTTGGCGCGCTCCGCGACACCGTCCTCGAATACGAAGGTCTCCTCCTCGAGCACATTATGAAAGAGCGCTCGATACTCTTCCCCGCCTCCCTCCAGCTCTTCTCGGAGAAGGAGTGGCAGGGCGCCCGGCGCGAGTTCGACAGCATCGGCTATTTCGCCTTCTATCCTATGCCCTTCGGATTCGAGCCTTCCGGGACCGATGCGGCGGGCGGAAATGGGAAAGGCGCGATGGACCTCGACACGGGCTATCTTTTCCCGCGAGGAGCTCGTCGCGATGCTCAAGGCCCTGCCGGTCGACATCACCTTCGTGGACGCCGACGACAAGGTGAAGTACTTCAGCGAGACTCCCGACCGCATCTTCGTGCGGACCAAGGCCGTCATCGGCCGCTCGGTCCAAAACTGCCATCCGCCCAAGAGCCTCAAAGTCGTGCAGGCGATCCTGGACGACTTCCGCGCGGGGAGGAAGGACCGCGAGGATTTCTGGCTGAGACTCGGCGACAAGTACGTCCTTATCCGCTACTTCGCGGTGCGGGGCGAGGACGGCGCCTACCTCGGAACTCTCGAGGTCAGCCAGGACATCGCGCCGATCCAAGCCATCGCGGGAGAAAAGAGGCTGAGTCAAGGCTGAAAGCCTTGACTCAGCCTTGATGGATCGGGGCGCTATGGCTCAGGCTGGCCGCGGTCTCGGGCATAATGAAAATAGGCCACAATAATCGAATGGGGTATCTGGAGCTTGTAGGTAGCTGCGATGACCGACGAATTCGTCCAGCCTGATTCGTACGCGATGGCCTTCAGCGTCTCGGTTGCGCTCAACGAAACGCTAGTAGATATGGGAAGACGGAGTGCAGATCCACCGAGGGCACATCGACGCTCCCCCCGAGGGTGATTTTTGTACTGCGCTCCAACCTCAAGCCCGAAGGTCGGGGCGATTGCGAACTTGAACCCGAGGCCGGCGGCGTAGGGGTCGCCCACCGAAGCGGAGAAGTCCTTGTATGCGGCGTAATAGTAGCCGTCCATCCGCTTTTGAAATTTGCCATAGAATATCCGCGACACCTCCCCGTAAAAAACGGGTTTTTATTAAGATTTTATCCCTCATCCTTTCGCGTTTTGGACTATAATTGAGGCTGACTCGAGTGGCATCTCGGTACAGCAACCTTAACGCCGACCACGATTCGGGCTCGATTGGGGCCATCGATTATCGGAGGTTCAATGCTGTGATTAATTATGAAAAAGTCCCTTGGCGAAAGGTGCATGAATACTTACTCGACATCGAATACGTCAGGACAAAGGAAGATTTCTTTGCTCGTATATTGTCGGGGGTAGAAAGACTGATCCCTGCCGACTCAGCGACCGCTTTGTTTGACGGCGCGGGGAGGGTAGTATTCAGTCATGGATTAGATGATGACGATAACCAAGCCTACAATGACTACTATCGCTTTCGTTTTCCCTTTGTGAAGGATCAACGACTACTCTTCGAAACTTGGCATGCCCTTGCGAAAGGGAATTCCTGTTCGCGCGTCGAATGGCGCACGTATCGCTATAGCGAGTTCGTCACCGACTTTGCGCTCCCACACCACCAAGATCATACCATTGTGTATAACATAAAAAATCCCATTGTCTTGGCCATAAATCGCACGCGACATTCTCGAACTTTTTGTGAAACTGATTGCGCAACTCTGTCTGTCATCAATCTCCACCTCGCTAATCTGTACTCGTGTTTTGAAAAGATCGATCGATCAAACCATTTGGCCGTGTGCGAAGACTATATACGAGAGCTCTTCCCGCGGGTGTCGTGGTGTCGGCGCGCAGTTTGAATTGACCAAATAAAGCACGTCTCTCGCGAATACC
>CAYOIX010000071.1:0-3099 GCA_964404145.1 uncultured Treponemataceae bacterium | reverse complement strand
GAGCTCGCACAGGGCCTTCATGGCCGCGCTCGGCGCCCATCACGCGAAGCTGGTACGGGCGAAGGATTCCCTTTCCTTCTAAACCTACATTTGAAAAAGATCGTGCTGGATATGCACAGCTTGGTGAGCGTGACTTTCGGCCGGCAGGAGGGCACACAGCGTACAACGGCTATTTCGGGCGCCCTAGCGACCGACAGGAATCGCAAGTAATTCGGAAAGGAAGATTTATGGGACCGGCAGGTGGCGAAGACAAGGTATTCTTAGATTTACAGAGAAGAGTGGTTTCGCATATGATATCCTCATCATTGAGAACAGTGCCGCACGTGTCATTCGTGTATGAACCTGATGTTACCGAGTTTATTAAAGTCTTTAAGCTTATGAATGGAAATACCGTAAAGTACAAACATAAATTGACCCTCAATACCTCCGTACTCAAGATTATCGCCGAAGGCCTTGAACAGGCTCCTACCCTAAACGCACTCGTGGATTATACTCACGACAAAGACGAAGGCAATGTATTTATTAAAGAAGGAAATAAAAATGACCATACCCTTGCTGATGGCCGAATGATAACCCCAACCATCCTCGACTGCGGCAATAAATCCTTGAGCTGAATTACGGACGATATTGCCGATATAAAGCGGAAAATCGAGAACACTGATGTAAACGAGTTCTTGTTCAGCGTCATACGAAACGACACCGTCAATGAAATAAAAAAACTCAAATTCAGTATTTTAAAAAGGATCATTGCGGTGAAAATAACCAAATATCCGGTAAAGGGTCTGAACGGTAAAGGGAAAGAATCATACTGTCATGTCGGGAAAGAGGATAGGCTTACGAAAGAAGATCTCTTAAGCGCCACGGTATCGGTTTTCGATATCGAGTCATTATACAAGGATCTCAAGGGGCATTTCAGCATGTTGCAGATCATTCCACCGCAGATATTCGCCGTAGGCACAAGCGAATTACAAGAGAAGCCCGGAGTATATACGGATTCGCGCAGGGCCAAAGCGATAAACGTAAGGAATTACCTGCCCATGACTATCGTCTTCGACCATAGACCCGTGGATTTCAGTGCGCTCAATCCCTTTATCAAAGAATGTGATGAGATATTCAAGAATCCAGGGAGGATGAACGAGTGGTGAAGGATGACATCGACTGCCTCGCTTCCGTGGACTTTGCCCACAAGTCGCGAAGGGCACCGGGTGCCGGCGGTACGTCGAGGCAGACTACCGCGCCAGCCTCCGCTGCTACTGCTGTCACGAGGTCCGTCCCTCTTCATTCGCAGTTTGTCCCCTCGTGGCGCGTGTCCAGCCCGATGGGCGCCGTTCCGGGATCGCGGCGCATGAATGCCACCTCGGGACCGCCGCGGTAACGATAGCGCTCGACGACCGTGAAGCCGTAGTGCTCATAGATGGACACGTTGCGGGGGACCGTGGTTTCGAGGAAGGCGGGGACGAAGTCTGAGTCGGCTTCTTCCAGGATCGGCGACATCAGTTCCCGGAACTGTCCTCTGCCACGAGCTTCGGCCGTTACGCCGATGGTCCAGAGGAACGAATAGGGGCCCGCGGGCAGACGCTTGATCGCTTCCCCTTCCCCGGCAATACTCCGAAGGGTAGCGGAGAGACCGCAGCGCCAGAAGTAGCCGAGATTGGCCAAGCGATAGCCGACGCCGCGCGGCTTGCGGCCGGATTTCTGCCATAGCGCCGCGGCCCGGCCATCATCGCTCAAGTATGCCTGCCCACAGGAGACGGCGTGATGGCATAGAAGGCGCTCCAGGGCCTGACGGCGTCGAAGGGCTTTTGCAGGATCCTCCGGGTTGCCGATGAACCAGGCGACATGGGGATCGGTCTCGAAGGCCTGCGCGAGGATACGGACCATCGCGGGAATGTCGGCTACAGATGCGGATCTCATTCGGGCTCCTCTCTAGTTACCCACGAGAATAGCCACTCTGCCGGAACTAGTCATTGATCAGGGTTAAGATGTGTGCGAATGGAGTAGCCATAATGTCGCTTGCAGGAGCTTCGGTACACGTCAGCCGGAGCGACCGAGACCGAGTTTACGCCGAATGCGGCTCAGGCTTTCGGGCTTGATGCCGAGCCAGCTGGCCAGCACGTACTGGGGGATCCGTCCGGCTTGCTCGGCGTACTCGCTCAAGAAACGGCGGTAACGGTCGGCGGCGCTTTCGAGGAGGAGGCTCTCGGTGCGCCGGTCCAGCTCGACGTAGGCGGCTTCGTCCAGCGCCCGGACGATCTTCAGGCCCTCGGGATAGCGCTCGAGTATGGCGTTCAGCGAACGAAGAGCTAGGACCTCCAGGCGGCAAGGTTCCAGAGCCTCGATGGAGAAACGACTAGGCTCCCCGGTCACCAAGCTCCGGTAGTCAGTTACGAAGGATGATTCGAAAAACAGGAAGTAGGTGAATTCGTCACCTTTTCCATTGACGGAATAGGATCGCATGGCTCCGTCGACCAGGAACCAGAGCGAGTCGCACGACTCTCCCGGACGCAGAATGAGTTCGTTCTTGGCAATGGATAATGGCCTGACCGCGGCACTGAGTAATGCGCTGCCCTCGCCGTCCAAATTGAAACGCCTGACCAAGAACGCGAGTAGGGCCGATGATCCGGCTACGACGGGGGCCATGCGTTCTAGTATATCGCAACCTTGCTAAGCTGGTTCAAAAAAGGCAGATTTGGAGAAAGCCGAAGGGCCTCGCTGCCGTCGAGCCGCGGCTTTCCCCTGCTGTAAAAGCGGGATACGAGCTACTTTGCGCCCGGAACTTCCGCTTGTGAACCTGGCTCCTGGGATATCCTCTCGGAGAGGATGCGCGGAAGCCTCGGGCCAATGGACCTAGTCGGTCGAGTCGGCGACGGCCCGGAAGTTTCGCTCTGTGCGCTCGCTAACAAATTCAAGCACTTCCTGTAGCTGCTTTTTCATGGACGAGTCTCTCATTCCGAGCCTCCCTTGGTCGAAAGCATACGAACATTTCCATTAAATCATCGTTTCATTTACCAAATTGCATCCATATTGAACAGTAGGAGAACTAAATGACGGAGACCTGGGACGCGATCGTGATCGGATCGGGAATAGGGGGACTGGCCG
>CAYOIX010000070.1:0-3126 GCA_964404145.1 uncultured Treponemataceae bacterium | reverse complement strand
TAGCCGGCGAAGAGGGCCGCGAGCGATTCGCCGAAGAACAGGTTCCTGACCGTAGTCTTGGGAAAGCCCAGGGCCCGCAGCGTGCCTATCTCGTCGCGGCGATCGAAGATGTTGGTCATGACGATGGAGTTGATGCCGATGAGGAGGGCGAGGAAGATGATCATCGCCATGACGCCGAACATGGCGGTGTCGGTCGTGCCGAGCGAGAGGATGAAGCGCACGAAATCGTCGTCGTGATAGCCCTTGACCGAGAAATCCGGCGCGAGCGCCGCGAGGTCCTTGACCACGGCCGGTATCCGGCTCTCGTCCTTCAGGTAGACTTTATAGAAGCTCGAGATGCCCTCGAGCTCGGTCATCGCAAGGTAGTCCGCCGAGCGGATGGAGACGGTGTCGTCGTACCAGGGGGCGCTGGGGCGGCTGATGCCTGTCACGACGAAGTCCATCGCGTTGCGCGCGCCGAAGACAGAGGGCACGAAGAGGGTCACGCTGTCCCCGACCTTGAGCCCGTACTTGGCGGCGATGGAGCTCGTCAGGAGGACGCCGTACTCGCTGTCCGGGCCGGGGAAGGAGCCGGAGACGATCTCGGTGGCCCCGCGGAAGGGCAGATCGCGGTCGAAATCCACGCCCTGGATGATCACGTACTTTCGCGCGGTGCCCGCCTGCATCTCGCTGAAGCTCCTCGTCCACGAGGCCGCGATCGAGACGTCCCGGCTCTTGGAAAGATAGTCCCGGACGGCGGCGGCCTGTCGCCGGTAATCGGCTATCCTCTCTTCCTTGAACTTGAAATCGCTCGCCGTCGAGATCCAGAGATGCCCGGTCCACTTGGCGATGGTGTCGACGTGGACGTGCTCGTTGACTCTCACGCCGAGGGAGAAGGCGAACACGAGGACGATGGAGCTCAGGGCTCCCGCGGACGCGATGAAGGCCGCCCTCATAGGGCGCTTGGCGATATTGTTCAGCAGGTAATGCATCAGTTCCATCGCGGTCACCTCTTCTCCAGCGTGGAGAGTATCGACAGTCGCCCGCCGCGGATGGCCGGGAACAGGGGCGCGAGCAGGGCCACCGCGCCGAAGACCAGGGCCACGATCGCTATCTTCGACGCATGGAAGGAGGGCCGGAAGCCGTCGCCGATGACGTACTCGAAGAAGGTGAGACTGTTGCGGACACCTGCGGCGTGGAGAGCCGCTATGAGACCGGCGCCGAGGAGGCAGCCCAGGGCCGCCCCGGCGGCTATTATCAATGTGCCCTCGAGCGCGAATTGCAGCGCGATGTCGGCGCGGGAGAAGCCGAGCGCGCGCATCATGCCGATCTCGCTGTAGCGCTCGATGATCGAGAAGGTAGTCAGCTTGACCACGAGGAGCACGCAGATCACGAGGAGGATGGCCTCCACGGTCTTCATCATCACGTCGAAGCCGATGACGATCTCCGACATGATAGGGGCGTACTCCTGCCACGACACGACCTTCAGGCGCGGATGCCGCTCGGCGAGGAAGGAGGCGATCCCGGGCAGGACCTTGCCGGCCGTCCTGGCGTCCGAGAGGAAGCCGACCACTTCCGAAGCCAGATCCTCTTCGTATCCGACCGCCGACCGGTACCCGGCCAGGTCGAAGTAGACGCCGTTGAAGCCCATGGTATCCTTGGGCATGGTGCGGAAATCGATTCCGCCCTTCACGGTGACGTAGCGATCCACGAACTCGCCCTGCCGGTTCGGCATGAGAAAGACGTAGCGCGAGCCGATCTTCAGCGTCTTGTCCTTTTCGTACTCGTACCAGCTCGCGGCGCAGGAGCCGGCGTCGCCGGACCGCAGCGGGCTCCCCTTCGCGTAATAGAGATCCGTGAAGTCCCGGTCGTAGGCCGACATGTCCATCGCCACGCCGTTGATGCCGTGCTCGGTGTCGTCGTCGCCGTAGAACACGCCGGAGAACACGATGCGCTCCATGGAGCCGCTCACCTCGGGCACGGTCGCGAGGTAGGACTTGATCGAGGCGACCTCCTGCGGAGTGAGCATGTCCTCGGGCTCGTAGTGGTAGTAGCCGAAGGTGTTGGCCGTCTCGATGCTCTTGGCGAGCACCCTGAAATGGCCCAAGGTGGCCCGGCCGAACATGTCCGACTGCTTGCGCGAGACATCCTCTATGAGATTCTCCGAGACGAAGGTCAGGAAGGCGCCGAAAAGCGTGATGAGGAGTATGATGCGGGTCCGCCAGCCGTGGCGGCCCAGGTTTTTGAGACAGAGGCCCAGGCGCTCCATCACGCGGCCTCGAGACTGCCGTCGTGGAGACGCACGACCCGCCCCGCCCGGCTCATGATCGACGGATCGTGCGAGGAGAAGATGAAGGTCGTGCCCCGATCGGCGTTGATGCGCTCCATGAGCTCGAGGACCTCGTTGCCGGTGCCCGAGTCGAGATTGGCGGTGGGCTCGTCGGCCAGCACGATCAGGGGCTGGGTCACGAGGGCCCGCGCGATGGCGACGCGCTGCCGCTGCCCGCCGGAGAGCTCGAAGGGCTTGTGGGCGAGATGCTTCTCGAGCCCCACCGCCCTCGCCAGGTCCATGACGCGACCGTGCTTCTCTTCCTTGCCGAGGTCCTTGTGGAGCACGAGGGGCAGCCTGATGTTCTCGTAGACCGACAGCACGGGGAGGAGATTGAAGGTCTGGAAGATGAAACCGAGGGTCCGGGAGCGATAGCGCGTCCTCTCCCGCTCCGGCATGGCCTGGATGTCCTCGCCCGCGACATTCACCGTGCCCGAGGTCGGCGCGTCGATGAGCCCGATCATGTTGAGAAGAGTCGTCTTGCCGCTCCCCGAGGGACCGGCTACGCAGACGAAGGAGCCGCGCTCGATGTCGAGGTCTATGCCTTTAAGCGCGCTGACCACCGTCGACCCGAGACGGTAGTCCTTGACCAGGTTCCTGATGCGGATGCCGTTTTCGCCGTGAGCCTTCGCCATTTTGGACGATCCTCCTTTTGATTCCGCTCGGGGACGGACGATCACGGAGGATGGGCGTGGAGGCTTGAGGGGGGATTCCGGGAGAAGCAGTGATAATCATGAAACACCTCATACGCTCGCCTCGTGAATCAGCCGAAAGACCCGACCGGATATCGTCCGCGAAGGGTCCCGGGCATCCGCTGA
>CAYOIX010000069.1:0-3184 GCA_964404145.1 uncultured Treponemataceae bacterium | reverse complement strand
GCCACGGCGCCGGGATCTTCCTTGCCTCGGGACTGCTCCTGGTAGTAGGCGACCCTGCCGTGCTGGGCGATCATGTCGCGGGTCCGGATGAGCCCGGCCGCCGCCGCGTCCCGGCAGGCCTTCATCGCATCGGCGAGGCTCGCCCCCGATGCCGACGCGGCCGCCATCGCCTGGGCAGCCGGGTGGAGCACATCGATGAGCGTCTTCTCGCCGGGCTTGGACTTTCCCCGCTGCATGATGCCGGCGACGAAGGCGTCGAAGAAGGCGGAGAGCTCCTTCGCGCCGAGGGACGTCAGCCCGGAGAGAGCCTTGCCGCCGGACATGAATCCGGTGGCGACGAGGGTCCCCATGGTGGAGGGAGCGGCCTTGGCGATCGTCATGCCGATCTTCGCGAGGAGCTTTCCGGCGTCGGCTTCGTCCATCCGCCGCGATTCGTCGCGGGCCGCGGTGAAGGCCTTCTCCATGGTGAGGCCGAGGTCCCCGTCGCCCATGGCCCCGTCCAGGCGGATCAGCTCGTCCTTCTTCTCGGTCATGATGCCGGCGATCCCGGCGATCACCGCCTTGAGGTCGCTAACGCTCAGCGCATCCATGACTAGAGCTGCGCCTGCTCGAAGAAGGGCGTGCGCGCCGGCTTTGCCAGAAGCCTCGCCAGCTCGTCGTCGAGGCGAAGGAGGGAGATCGAGGCGCCTGCCATCTCGAGAGAGGTGGCGAATTCCCCGACGTAGGCATGGAACACGGATATCTTCTTTTCCTCGAGGATCAGGGCGACCTTGCGGTAGAGGAGGTAGAGCTCCTCTTTGGGCGTGGCGCCGAGGCCGTTGACGAGGACGGAGACCCTGTCGCCCGAGGAGAAGGGAAGATCGGAGAGCAGGGGAGCCATCATCTCTTCGACGATCTCGTCCACCTTGCGCAGTTGACCCCTGCGAATCCCCGGCTCCCCGTGGATTCCCATGCCGATCTCCATCTCGTTCTCGCCGATGGTGAACTGGGGCTTTCCTACCTCGGGGACGATGTTCGACGAAAGGGCCACGCCCATGGTCCGCACGTTCGCCGCGACCTTTTCCGCGATGCGCTTCACTTCGGCGAGGGGAGCCATGGAGTCCGCCATCGCGCCGGCGCACTTGTACATGTAGAAGATGCCGGCCACGCCGCGGCGCTTGTGCTCCTGGCCCTTGGGCGCGGAGGCCACGTCCTCCGCGCCCACGACCTGCTCCACGGTTATGTCCTCCATGGCCGCCATGTCCTTGGCCATGTCGAAGTTCATGATGTCCCCGCCGTAGTTGCCGTAGATGTAGAGCACGCCCGCGCCGCCGTCGATCGCCTTGGTCACGTTGTACATCTGCTCCGCGCCGGGAGACTGGAACACGCCGCCCACCGAGCAGCCGTCGAGCATGCCCTGGCCGACGTAGCCGAGGAAGAGGGGCAAATGCCCCGAGCCGCCGCCCGTGGCGATGCCTACCTTTCCTTTGCGCGGCGCGCCTGCCCGCACGATGCAGCGTCTGTCGCCCGCGGCATGGCTCAACTGGTCGGGGTGGGCCAGGAGGATCCCCTCCAGCATCTCGTCGACGAACTCTTTGGGCTCGTTGATGAACTTCTTCATGGGTCTTCCTCCTTGGGATTGTCGTATCGTCAATGTCGTTCCTTGCCGCGCACGCTCTGCCGCTCCACGAGCTCGCCGCGGATGAGCACCTTGGAGCAGGGCTTCTCGGGGTTCTCGATCCTCTCCTTCAGGAGGAGGAGAGCCGTGGCGCCTATCTCCTGGTTGGGCACTCTGATCGTGGTGAGGGGCGGATCGCTCTGCGCGGAGGCCGGGAGGTTGTCGAAGCCGATCAGCGAGACGTCCTCGGGAACGCGGCGGCCGGCCTCGCGGAGGGCGCGGGCCACCCCGAGACTCACGATGTCGTTGCAGCAGAAGAGGGCCTCGGGCAGGCAGGCGCCCGAGGCCAGGAGGGTGGAGAAATCCTTGTAGGCCCCCTCGTAGGTCGAATCGACCCGATAGATGAACTTCTCGTCGACCTTGCGGCCGAAGCTCGCCAGCGACTTGCCGAAGCCTTCCTCCCGCATGCGGAAGTTGACCACGTTCACGGGCGAAGTCACCATGCCGATGGTCCTGAGCCCCGCGCCCACGAGGCGCGAGACGGCGAGGAAGACCGAGTCGAGATTGTTCATGTCCACGAAATCGAAGGGGAGGAAGTCGTGGCAGGTGTCGAAAAAGACGACGGGCTTCTGCACGACGGTAAAGGCGCGGATGTCCTCGGGCGAGAGCTCGGTCCCGAGGATGAGGAAGCCCGACACGTCCTGCTGGTCCATCTGCTGGAAGACCTCGCCCAGACCAGTGCCGGCCGAAGCCGAGCCGAGCTCGACGCGAAACTGCAGGGCCTTCGCCTTGTGGGTGATCCCGTCGATGTAATCGGAAATGAAGTTATTGTGGTCCTGGTTGAGCGTATGCCCGTGCCGGATGATCTTGAGGAGCTGCACGGTGCCCCGCGCGGCGACCCGGGTCGGCCGCTTCTTGTACCCGACCTCCTTCGCGATGCGCAGGATCTCTTCCCGCGTGCTTTGGCTGACCCCCTGGCGGTTGTTCAGGGCGAGCGACACTGTCGCGGCCGAGACGCCGGCCTTTTCCGCAATGCTCGTAAGGTTCATTACCACGTTTATATCACGACCAAGCGACTTAAAGAAACCCCCATTTTTAAATCTTTTTTAAACCACGCCCAAGGTTCATCTTCATATCGCGAAGAGCGAATCCCGAATCATTCCATATTTATCCTTATAAAAACCCCATCTGACATCACGATGAGTGTCCCAAAATCAGGGCAGCAAGCTGTTCTCAGCGCTAATGTTTAATTCAAATTTAGCTTGACAAACCGCTGTTTTAGCTCAATGATTTCCCTTTAGCTAAGGACATGCTCGGCTGACGGGCGTGATTTCCCAAAGAAAGCTCAAGAATGAGGAGGAGTGCATGAATAATGCCTCGAGCAAGATTCTGACGCTTGCGGCCTTGTCGGTCGCGGTTTCCATCGGCTTCGTCGGTTGCGGCAGTCAGAGCCCTTCGGCGAGCAAGCCCGTCGAGCTGAACCTTCTGGATTCGTTCCTGCCCAACCTCTCCGAGTCGTACAACGTGAGTCTCAATATCAAAATAAAGGATTTCGAGGCTAAGCATCCCGAGATCAAGCTGATCAGG
>CAYOIX010000068.1:0-3606 GCA_964404145.1 uncultured Treponemataceae bacterium | reverse complement strand
GCGGGATGCAGGCGATCCTCAAGCAGGCCAAGCCCAACTGCATGGAGGACCTGATCGCCCTCAACGCGCTCTACCGCCCGGGCCCGATGGACAACATCCCCCAGTTCATCGATTCCAAATCCGGGAAGACGCCGATCACCTATCCCGACCCCTGCCTCGAGCCCATCCTCAAGGAGACCTACGGCGTCATCGTGTACCAGGAGCAGGTCATGCAGGTGGCCCAGCGCATCGGCGGCTACAGCCTCGGCCAGGCCGACCTCCTGCGGCGCGCCATGGGGAAGAAAAAGCACGAAGTCATGGTCAAGGAGAAGGAGAAGTTCATCGAGGGCGCGGTCCGCAACGGCTTCAAGGCCGCGGACGCCGACCGCATCTTCGAGATCCTGATTCCCTTCGCGGGCTACGGATTCAACAAGTCGCACGCGGCCGCCTACAGCGTCGTCGCCTACCGGACCGCCTATCTCAAGGCCAACTACCCGGCGGAGTTCATGGCCGCCAACCTCACGAACGAGATCGCCAACACCGACAAGCTCACCGAGTACATCGGCGAGGCGAGGTCGATGGGCCTCGATGTCCTCCCCCCCGACATCAACCGATCCGAGCCCCATTTCGCCGTCGCGGACGGGAAGATCGTGTACGGCCTGCTCGGGATCAAGGGAGTCGGGGAGGCGCTCGCGCGCGCGATCGCCGAGGAGCGCGAGAAGGGCGGGCCCTTCGCCTCCTTCATCGAGTTCGTCGAGCGCCTCGGTACCCAGGCCACGAACAGGAAGTCGCTCGAGTGCCTGGCCAGCGCGGGCTGCTTCGATTCCCTGGGCTATACGAGGCGCGAGATCGTGCTGGATATCGAGCGCGCGGTAGACTACGCCCAGGCCAAGGAGGCCGCGGGCAAGTACGGTCAGGCGAGCCTATTCGACGGATCGGGCGAGGAGGAATACCCTCCCTTCGCGGCCTGCGGGGCCGAGGAGTACCCGCGCGCCGACATCCTGCGGATCGAGAAGGAGCTCCTCGGATTCTACTTCTCGGGCCATCCGATGGACGAATGGCGCAAGACCTGGGAGCGATGCTCCGACGCCGATCTCGCCCACCCCGAGAGGGCGAACCCCGACAAGACCTATACGATCGTCGCGATGCTCAAGGAGTTCCGCGAGATCCTCACGAAGACGGGCAAGAAGATGGCGTTCGGGGCCCTCGAGGACCCCGCGGGCAGCATCGAGATCGTGGTCTTCGCGGATGCGCTGGAGCGCTGGCGCGAGAAGTTCGCGGTGGACTCCGTGCTCTGCCTGAGAGGCAAGATCGATCTCAGCCGCGGGAACCCGAGCTTCAAGGTAGATGAGTTCGTCGAGCCTTCCTCGCTCAGGGATAAAGCCTGGAACGCCGTGCACCTGCGTTTCGGCTGCTTTCCCTTCCACGAGGAGGAGCTCTATCCGCTGCGCGATGCCATCGACGAAGAGCCGGGCTCCTGCAATGTGTACTTCCACCTGCCCGCGGGCGTCGCGGAGGCGGATGCAGGCGAGGTCGTGGTGAAGGCGCACGTCCAGATAACCTGCTCGGCGTCGGAGGAAGCCCTGGAAAGACTGCGATCGGTGAGTCCGGTCGTCGAAGCCTGGAGGGACTAAGGGCTCTCGCGAAGCGTGGAGGATAAAGGCTTCGCGCAGCCTGGAGGGATTGAGGCTTCGGGCGGCTCGAGCGATCAGCTCGTCGCGAAAGCGGCCAGCTTGCGCCAGTCGTAGAAGGAGAGCTCCGCCCCCTCTACACGACGGAGGGAGACGATGGCGGCGGACATGCCCGCGGCCTTCGCGCCGGCGACGTCTATCGAAGGCGAATTGCCGACATACAGAATGCGCTCCGGCTCGAGGCCGAGCCGGGTTGCGAGCTCGTCGAAGGGTTCCTTCGCGGGTTTGAGGAAGCCGAAATCCTCGGAGCAAAGCGCGAACTCGAAGCGGTCCGAGAGCCCGAGGAGCTCGAGCTTGCGCCAAGGCGGGAGGTCCGATAGCAGGGCGAGCCTGAGCCCGGCGCCAGCGATCCTGTCCAGGGCCGCCTCGAGCCCGCGAAATGGCCTGATTCGCGAGAAGAGCTCCTCGACCCCGCGGTAGAAGTCCCGATCAATCAGCCCGGCGGCCTCGGCGACCCCGATGCCCAAGCGGCCGGCGACGATCTCGGCCTCCAGGGAACGGAAGGCGGCGCCGGCCGCGACGCCGGAGGAGTCGTCCGTTCCGCGCCCCGGGGGCTCCTGGCTTCGGGCGCGAAGCCGCGCCCGAGCCTCGTTGAAGGCCTCGAGGTACCGCGCCTTCCCCATCATTCGAGGGAAGGCGCGGGCGTAGAGGCGATAGGAAGGGTACAGTGTCCCGTCGAGGTCGAAGGCCACGGCGTCGAAGCGCATTATCAATGTATAGCTGAAAGGCCTCGATCATGTCTATCGGCCGCGCCTCGTCAGCCCTGTCGCCTCTCATAGCTCGTATGCAGGAGCTCGTGCGAGAGATGCCCCAGGGGCTCTCCGAGGAATTCGGCGTAGAGGGCCTTCACCGCCGGGTTCTCGTGCGACTTCCGCAGGCCCAGCCTCCGGTCCTCCTCGTACATCGCCAGGTTGCGCGATTGCCGCTTCGACTTGTCCACGCGCACGGGCTGGCCTCCTCCTCCGATGCAGCCTCCCGGGCAGGTCATGACCTCGATGAAGTGGTAGGGGCTGGTCCCCGCCGCTATCTCGTCGAGGAGGACGCGCGCGTTCTTGAGCGTGTGCGCCACGGCCACCCGGACCTTCGTGCCGGCGAGGTCGACCTCCGCCTTCTTTATGCCCTCGAGCCCCCGCACCGCCTCGAAGTCGAGGGACGGCAGGACCGAGCCGGTCACGATCTCGTAGACGGTCCTGAGAGCGGCCTCCATGACCCCGCCGGTCGTGCCGAATATCGTCGCGGCCCCCGTGGACCTCCCGAGGGGATCGTCGAAATCCTCTTCGGGCAGGCGCTCTATGTCGATCCCCGCCCGCGTGATCATCCGCGCGAGCTCTCGCGTCGTCAGCGCCCAGTCGACATCGTAGAAGGCCGTTCCTGCTCCGCCCTTCCCCCGCCAGTACTCCCAGGCGCCTCTCATCTCGGGACGCTTGGCCTCGTGCTTCTTGGCGGTGCAGGGCATGATGGAGGCCAGGCGCATCCTCGAGGGATCGAGGCCGGCCTTCTCCGCGTAATAGCTCTTCGCGATGGCGCCGAACATCTGCTGGGGCGACTTGCAGGTCGAGAGGTGGGGCAGGAGCTTCGGATAGAAATACTCGATGAAGTTGATCCATCCGGGCGAGCAGCTCGTGATCATCGGCAGCGTCCCGCCCTTGGTCAGCCTCTGGATGAGCTCGCTTCCCTCTTCCATTATGGTGAGGTCGGCCGTGAATTGCGTATCGAACACCTTGTCGAAGCCGAGCCGCCGCAGGGCGGCCGTCATCCTGCCCGTGACGAGGCTGCCCGGAGCCATGCCCAGCGCCTCGCCGAGCGATGCCCTGATCGCGGGCGCGGTCTGGACGACGACCGTCCCGTCGGGCTCGGCCAGGGCCTTCCAGAGCTCCTCGGTGTCGTCGCGCTCGGTGATGGCGCCCGTGGGGCACACGACCGAGCATTGGCCGCA
>CAYOIX010000067.1:0-3819 GCA_964404145.1 uncultured Treponemataceae bacterium | reverse complement strand
GAGTTCGTCTGGCGATGGCGACCGGGATATTCCTGGGCCTTGCCGGATTGGCCCTTATGGCGATCCTCGTCTCGGTCGACGGGGGCTACCTTTCTGTCCTGCCGGGTTATGTCGTCATGGGACTCGGCATGGGCCTCTCGATGACCCCCTCCACCGAGGCCATCACCTCGTCGCTGCCGCGCGAACGACAAGGTGTCGCCTCCGCGCTCAATGATATAGCCAGGGAGTTCGGCAGCGGCCTCGGCATCGCTCTGCTGGGAGCGGTCTTGACCGCCGGATACGGCAAGGCGATCGACTCGCGTCTGGAAGGAGTCCCCGCCGGCGCAGCCGACACCGCGCGCAAAGGCATAGCCAGCGCTCTCGCAATCGCCGACGAAGCCCAGCCCTACTCGAAGGCGCTGTTCCGGTCCGCGCAGGAGTCATTCGTCCGCGGCTGGCAAGAGGCCATGTGGGCGGGAGTCATCATGATGACGATCGTGCTTGTCTTCGTTCTCGTTCGAGGTCCCGAACGCACGAATTCATCAGTATAATGAGTAAACGGAACCAATAATCCGACCAACTCGGCCTCGCCGAGCGCGCAGGAGGCCTGAAATGGCTCGAATCGTCGTCATGAACCACGTGACGCTCGACGGCGTGATGCAGGGACCTGGCCACGCAGACGAGGACACCAGAGACGGGTTCACGCAGGGCGGCTGGGCTAACCGGTCCGTAAGGCCTGACGACGCCACGCGCAAGGCGATGGGCGAGAGGATGGCGGCCGGGGGCGGCATGGCAGGATGGCTCTTCGGGCGGCGTACCTACGAGCAGCTGCTGGCCACTTGGAACGCCAGGGGCGGCCCGTTCAAGGACGCGCTGAACAACTCGCCCAAGTACGTCGCGTCGACCACGCTCGAGGAACCCCTGCCGTGGCCCAACTCGACGCTCCTGCGCGGCGGTGTCGTCGACGCTCTGCGCGCGCTCAAGGCGCAATCCGACGGCGTTCTGGCGATCATGGGCAGCGGCGCGCTGATCGGCTCGTTGATGGCCGCGAACCTGATCGACGAGTACTTGCTGATGATCCACCCCCTCGTGCTCGGCACCGGACGACGGCTGTTTCCTGGGGGCGTAAACCTGTCGCTGCGGCTTACCGACAGCGTCGCGACGGCCACCGGCGTGGTGATCGCCATCTACGAGCCGGCCGGAGACTCCACGGAAAATTAAGCTCACGCGTATAACCTCGAGATCGCTGCGCAGCCGCATTCCTCAATGAGAAATCGTATACCCCATAGCCCGGTAACCCCGCTCGCGCTTGGTCCACATCCGACTAAGCCTCGGATCATCGATTTCGACATAGTCGTACACGCGCAGATCGCGCTTCCCGGCGCATAGCCTATTGAGCCGACCTGCATACTGCTGGAGCGTCCCCTTCCATGAGATCGGCATGGCGAGGACGAGGGTGTCGAGGCTCGGGTGATCGAAACCCTCGCCGATGAGTTTCCCCGTGGAGATGACGATCCTCGGATCGCCTTCGGGAAGGGCCTCGAGTTGCGCCATCGTCTCGTTCCGCTTTTTGCGAGTCATCCTTCCATGGAGGATGAAGACCGTGGATGCGATGGGCTCGATAAGTGCGCGCAACCTGTCGAGATGCTCGCTTCGCTCCGTGAGGATGATGATTTTTCGGTCTTCCCTCCAGGCCTCCTCGACATCGCGAAGAATCATGCGATTTCTCGTCTCGTTCGCGGCCAGAAGTCCGAATGCGGCCTGAATTCCGAGCTCTGCGGGGATTGATGATCCCTTGACATGCCGCACCCGGACTTCCATGGCGCCGGAATGCGCCGCCAGTATGATGGACGAATGTCGGATCGGCCCGCATTGCATGAAGATGATCGGATCGAGCCCGTCACGACGGATCGGCGTGGCCGTCAATCCGAGGACTCGGCGAGATTTCGCCTTTTTCAAGATGCCCTCGAACGATACTGCCGAGACGTGATGACACTCGTCGACGATCACCTGGCCGTAGCCGAACAGAAACTCCGGCAAATCTTCTCTACGCGAAAGCGACTGCATGACGGCGACGTCGACAATTCCGCTTACCTTGTTCTTCCCTCCCCCGATGAGGCCGATCCCTGGCTCCTCCAGCGAGAGGAACTGTCCAAGTCGTTCCTTCCACTGGCGCAGAAGCTCGGTCCGATGGACAAGGATAAGGGTGCTTACTTTCCGCTTGGCGATCATCGCGGCCGCGATTACCGTCTTACCGAAGGCGGTGGGCGCTCGAAGCACTCCGATATCCTCCTTCGCGAGGTCATTCAGCGCCTCGGCCTGGTCATCCCGCAAATTCCCGATGAATGCGGCCTCTATAGTCTTGCCATCGCTGCGCTCGTCCTTGATGTATTCGTCGATTCCGTTGTCCCGGAGTAATTGCGAAAGCATGTCGTGGCAGCCGCGAGGCAAGGCGATGTGGCGCGGAAAATTCTCCGCGCACCCGATGATCCTCGGCTTGTCCCATACCGGGAGCCTCAGTGCCTGAGCTTTGTAAAACTCCGGATTCGGAAAGGCGGCCAGGCGGATGACGCGGTTCAAGAGCGGCTGGGGAAGTCGGTCCTTCTTGAGGTAGATGCGATCCGCGAGAACGATCTCAATCATTTTTGGAAGCGGTCCCGGTACCGTGACAGCAGCCTGAGACTTGCTCTTCCAGGGCTCGTCTCCATACTCGTATTCGAATGCGACATCGAGCGAGTCGCGCCCAAGAGCGATGCCCGATACGATGTGGGCAATCATACCAGGCTTCATCGTCTCGAGCGAAGAGAGATAGGCCCATTGGTCGGGAAAAGGAACGAAGTCATCGTCGACGAAGACGCTGCCGCCATGCTCTCTCGCTTTTTTCTGCAACGGGAGGGCGATGAGGTTGCCGTAGCCGCCTGACGGTATACGATCCTGATTAGGGAAAAGCCGGTCATAGCTCGACAGCTCGAGCTGCCGGCGTCCCGCGCATGTCCGGCTTATCAGGGCTGATCCCAATCTTCTAGCCTCGACGGCGGGAATAGCCGAAGCAAAGAATATCCATACATGGGCTCCTTTACCGGAACGTGATACTTCGAGAGCGGCGGGTACAGAAAGCTCCCGGCAGACTGCGGTAAAGGCGGTCGCATCGTCCTTCCAATCTCCTTCGTCGAAATCAATGGCAAGGAGCCGACAGGTATCGTCGTTCAAGAGCGGATACAAACCGATCACGAGCTTCCCCGTGAGATGATCGAAGATTACTTGGTCGGTCAAGGGGAGCAACTTCCTATCACGGCAGTCGGCGCACTTGACGCTTGGCTTTCTGCAGATGCCGTCCACCCATTCATTTTCGCATGCGGGCGAATACCCGGACTTGCCTCGCGAGGATTCCCACCGCCGCGCAAACACATCCTGCCTTCCCTGGAACAGGCGACGAAACAGAGCAACCTTGTCCGAGGCGGAAAGCCCTGCCGGTTTTTTTTTCGTCCGAGGAGTTTCTTCATGGAAAGAGAACTGTTCATCCTCGGCTCGATGATCCTCGGCTCGATGATCCTCGGCCCATGCTACGCCATGGCGAGCAAGAAGCGCCTTAAGCCGCGCGTTTTCCTCTCGAAGGCGAGCAAGCACGGTTTCCTTGACAAGGTGCCAAGCGAGCGCGATTTAGGCAGGCGTCGCATTCTTTAAGAAGAACGACAACGGTGCAGGGTAATGCGACGTTAAGCCGTTCGGCTGGCGGAGCTATGCCTAATATATGTTGCATTTTAGAATATTGTATGCAAAAATACAGTATATTTTCGCTCGGAGGCGAATATGCTGCTTGAGTTCCGCGTCTCGAATTAT
>CAYOIX010000066.1:0-3985 GCA_964404145.1 uncultured Treponemataceae bacterium | reverse complement strand
GAAATCGAATGGAATAGGGTCGAGGGCGACTATGGCTCGCTGTAGGACCGATGAGCTCGACCCCCGCTCCCTCCTCGCCTCGCTGTCGCGCGCGGAATTGGAACGGATCATCCGGGAGCGCCTGGACGAGGGCGATGAGTATTTAGGCGAACTCATACTCTCCTTGCAGGCGGAGAAGACCGACAGGCGCTCACCCTCCGCCATCGTCGACAGTCTGATGCGTAGGCACAAAGGCCAAGGGTACGATTACATCGAAGATGCCTATAGCTTCGGCCGGGACCTGCTTCGCCTTAGAGACCGGGCTGCGGAAGCCGTCGCCAAAGGAGACTATGTCTTTGCCGTTCGAGTTCTCGTACAGGCTATCGAATGCGCCGCTCCGCATGCGTACGACGGTGGAGAAGACGAGGAGAGCCCGATCATGGATGCGGTGGAGGAGGGCTTCGAGCGGCTCTTGGGACTCGCCCGATCGCCCGAGTCCGACCCGGCCGCGCTCCGAGAGCTGGGGACCTGGGCGCTTCGGAGCGTCGACGCCCAGTGGGCTCGGGACGGCGACTCCTGGGATATGGTCTGTCTCGAGCTTGCTGCGGCAGCCGCACGCGGCGAAGCCGAGGTGCGGGCCGTTCTGGAACTCTGCTCACGTTTTACAGAGGGCCAGAGGACGGAGTGGAGTTGGACCTACCGCGCCCAGCGGGCCGCCCTCGTGGCCGCAGCTCTCCTTGAGCGAGCCGGAGACGAAATAGCCAGGCGCGCCTACGTCGAGGATCATCTCTTTCTGGCTGATATTCGCATGCTGGCCGTCGACGAGGCGATGAAGGCAGGAGACTACAGCCGCGCGATCGGGCTGAGCAGGGACGGCGTCAAGATCTTCCGCGAGGCCGATCAGGACGGATCGGCCGACGAGTTCGCGGAGCGCCTGATCGACGCCCTGGACCGCTCAGGCGAGGATGAAGCGGCGGCGCTGGAGCTCGAAGACCTTGTAATTACATCCTTCTCGAGCGACCGCTTCGCGGCACTGAAAAAGAGGCACCCAAATCGCAGCACCTGGCTCGAGACGCGGGACAGAATCATCTCGGCCCTGGAGAAACGCTCCTCCTCCTACGCCCTCGCCACGATCTATAAGGTCGAGCGTATGAATGAGCGCCTCCTCGCGCTGGCGGAGAAAAACGAATCTATTTTCAAGGCCTACCTCGATACTATCGGCCACGAGTACCCCAAGCGGGCGGCCAGCTTCCTCAAGAACGAGGTCGAGCGCGACCTACGCAGAACCGCAAGCCGTGGCGCCTACGCTCGCAGTGCCGCGTCCATTCTCCGTTACGGAAAATACGCGGGGAAGAAAGCCGCCGAGGCCCTATTCGATTCGCTCGTCTCGGCCTATCCCGCTCGCCGGGCCATGCGGGAGGAGTTCGCGAAAGCGAGGGGACGAGTCTGATGCTTGACAAGCAGTAAGGATTTTCCTTACTTTTTTCTGGTAGGAATCTCCCTAATTTACGGAGGTCTTCCGTGATCACGAGTAAACTGACCAGTAAAGCGCAGACGACGATTCCACAGTCGATACGGACCGCCTTGCACCTGAAAGAGGGTGACGAAATCGTCTATGTCATCGAAGGCGATCGGGTGATCCTGACCCGCGCCGCGGCCGAAGCCGCTGACGATCCCTTCGCCACCTTCGGCGAATGGAATACGGAAGCCGATCGACGGGCCTATGCCGACCTTTGAGACCTGGGACATTATCAAGGTGCCTTTTCCCTATACGGATCGTCCGGTGCGCGAGCGGCGACCCGCCTTGGTGGCGGCGACGGCCGCCATCCAAGAGCGGCATGGCCTCTTGTGGGTGATGATGATCACGAGTTCGGAAAATCGCGGTTGGCCCGGCGATGTCGCCATATCCGATCTCGAGACCGCCGGACTCCCCGCGGCATCCGTGGTCCGAACGGCCAAGATCGCGACGATCGAAGCCAAGGAGGCCGAGCGCATCGGTGTCTTGCCCTCCGACGAGCGAATCGCCGTCAGAAGGCATATTCTCGCTGTCCTGTCCGAATTAGTAAAACGAAGGAAGGATTGACCTATGAGCGAAGAGGAAGAACTGCGACGCTTGATTTCTGCGATTACGGATTACGCCGTTCCCAAGCATATTGTCCTCTTCGGTTCCCGCGCCAAAGGTCTCGCTCGGTCCGAGAGCGATTTCGACCTCTGCATCATCTATGACAGGCTTCCCAAGCGCAGCCTGGAAGTCATGCAGGATCTATATTTATCGATTTTTCCCATAACTGGGCATCCCGTCGACTTGTTAGTATATCAAGCGGATCAGTTCAATGAAAAAGCCGTCCGCAGTGGGACGCTTGAATCCGCGATACATGCAGAAGGGCAGGTCGTGTATGGGTGAGTACGAAGGTTGGCGATTAGAATGCAGTGCTGGCGATGCTTCGACCCTTTAAGGGCAACAATATGACCAAGACGGCGCTGCGTAGGTTGATTTCCCTCGGCGAGGGTCAAAGCCTGGAGTTCAAGCAATCATTCCCTGACGACCTCGGGCGAGAGCTCTGCGCCTTCGCCAATAGCGCGGGCGGAAGGATCCTCATCGGTGTCGCCGATGACGGCTCCATCAGGCCTCTCCCCAACCTCAACAAGCTGGTCAGCCAGGTGCAGGACTATGCCCGCAACTGCGAACCGCCCGTAGCCGTTGAGGTCCAGACCATCGGTGGGATAATCATAGTCGAGGTTAAGTCGAGCCGCGACAAACCCCATTCATCGAAAGGTCTGTTCTACCTTCGAGAAGGGGCCAACGCTCAACGGATGAGCCGGACGCAGATAAGGGAGTTCTTTTACAAGGAAGGATTGCTCTACTTCGATTCTGCGGTCAATACAAAATTCAATATCGAGAGGGACCTGAGCGCCGAGAGCTATGCCGCTTTTGCCCGTGCGGCAGGTATCGGAACTGATATGGACATGCTTGACGCTCTGAGCAATATCGGCCTGGTGATTAGCGAAGGCATGACCAACGCCGGGAGCCTCGTTCTCGGGAAAGCTGGAAGCAGGTATCTCCTCAGCTCCACCCTGACCTGCGCCCTCTTTCAAGGCAACAACAAGGTTAAGATCCTGGACCAAAAAATCTTCGACGAGGATATTGCATCCAACTATCGCAACGCCCTTCTCTACCTCCACGCTCATCTGAACACTGAATATATCATCAGCGCCACTCGAGTAAATAAACTTGAACTGCCCGAACTGGCCCTGCGCGAAGCCCTCATCAATGCCCTTGCCCATCGGGATTACCGGAGTTCCGCCAACGTGCAGGTATATATCTTTCCCGACCGGGTGGAGATCGTGAATCCAGGCGGCCTCGTCGGCGGAATGACGCTCAGGGACCTAGGAAAGCGCAGCGTCCCCCGCAATCCTCTGCTCTTCGGCATCCTCTATCGCATGAAGCTGGTGGAGAACGTGGGCTCGGGGATCAAGCGTATCAAGGCAGCCATCGCCGCGGATAAGCTTCCCGAACCTGTACTGGATGTGGACGAGAACTGGTTCTCCATCATTTTCCCTCGCCTGGATCGTGCCATCGCCCCGACAAGTTCACTGAAAAGTTCACTGAAAAGTTCACTGAAGATAATCACGATCATGGCAGAGGAACCTGCGATAACCATACCGGAAATCGCGATGAGGATCGGCATTGGGGAGAGAGCCGTAAAGAAAAACATAGCCAATTTGCAGGCTTCGGGAAGACTTAAGCGAGTTGGCCCCGACAAGGGCGGGTATTGGGAGGTCGCGGACTGATGGGCCTCATCTCGGAATATATCTTGGCGAGCTTGAAGAGGACATCCCTTCGAATGGAGTCCTTGTAGTGCTCGATAAGGATGCCGGTTGACCATGTACTCCGAAGACGAGCTTCTGCCGATATCGGGACTGCAGCATGTCCTCTTCTGCGAGCGCCAATTCGCGCTGATCCATGTCGAGCAGGTCTGGGAGGAGAACCGCTTCACCGCCGAGG
>CAYOIX010000065.1:0-4841 GCA_964404145.1 uncultured Treponemataceae bacterium | reverse complement strand
TGCGTGTCAGGAAAGCGCGCGAAGATATGTCAGGGCAATGTGCGAAGCGACACCAAGCAGGACTAATGAAAAAAAACAAGAAACTTTACATTGTCGTGGCAGAATTCTTTTCGAAGGCCATAAGAGATAAAAAAATACAAAACATCATGAAAGACCTAGTGGAGACGTGGGAGCAGCTTTTCATAGGCGCCGTCATCAACGGCACAGGAGAGTCGACGCCTGTTGAGGATCCGGATCTCGAACTCCGAGGGAAAGCCTTACACTGCATATTCTGGGGTATGACTATGAATCAGCTTATTGATCAAGAATATCCGAGTTTGGCGATATTCCAGTTTGCGAAACTATTTATTAGTCCAAAGAAGAGCAAATAGTTTTTTTGATCTTTATATAACGCTATTGGCTATTGACTTTAATTTCAAATCATATATTATATATGATAGTTCAATCGTTCGATCGATTCACGGTTTTGTTTTTTCGGGGAACTCCCGATTTGCCGCAATGGACGGCGCGATCAAATCTTCGGTCGGCATTTTCCCTGTGATCGAAGACTAAGTGAAGTCGAAATTCACCCAATCAGCTTTGTAAAATACCATGGCCTCATGTATTTCCCTTCCCTGGGCAATGCAATGCCGTGTAGCGCGCACAGTAGATATTCGAACCAAAACATTGACGCTCCATGTAACGAGCGCGGCTGGATAGCTCAAAGCCTAAAGGAGGCGTAGGATGGAAAGCAGGAAGGGGATTACAAGCCTAAGGGTTCGACTTTCGTGGATCATCGCGGTTATTATTGTGGTCCTTACGGCGGGCGTAAGCTCAATTGCGTATTTTTCGGCCTACAACTCCGAGAAGAATGTGTACATCGCAGAGCTTCAAAACTCCACAAAGGGAATCAATGATCAAGTTAATACCTTCTACGAAGACAACCTGAACGAGGCCAAGTTCCTCGCGCGGTCAGACGCCGTCAAGGTCGCGGCCCGCGGTGGGAGAACCGATCAAGCCACGACCCTAGTGAAGGATATATTCGCCGAGAAAAAGCTTTACGAGAACGCCTTCGTCTCTACAGCCGAGCAGGACACAAGAATCATCGCCGCAGCGCTCGATGCGGCCGTGGGGCAGAAGTGGAAGAGCCAGGCATTCGAAGCCAACATCAGTAACGCCCTTGCCGGCAAGGCTTGGGCTAGCGAGCCGACCAGGTCCCCGAGCACGGGCCTGCCCATCGTGCTCATCACTGCGCCCATCGTAGATGGAGAAAAGGTCATCGGTATCTTGGGCCTGCCCCTCGACCTCGGAAGCTTCGCCCAGCGCCTCGTCGCTAAAGTCGCCATAGGTAAGACGGGCTACCCCGCCATAACAGATCTTACGGGCCTGACCGTTGCCCACCCTAATAAGGACTATATCTTCAAACTCAACATCGCGACCACCGATTTCGGCAAAAAGGTTCTTGCGAGCCCCTCCGGATCGGTCATCTTCTACCACTTCAACGGTGTGGACAAGGTCCAGACCTTCGTCAGGAACGAGGAGCGCAGTCTCATCATTCTGGCCAATATGTCCGTGTCGGACATCACGGCAAGCGCCGTGGGCATGGCTGTCGGAATACTAATCGCAGGCTTGGCGGGCATCGCTGCGGCTGTCCTAATTATCGCCCTCTATATGGGCAATAGGCTGAAACCGCTCACAGCTGCCGCCGAGGCTGCCGATCTGCTGGCCAGCGGCGACTTGAACATTTCCATGCCGAAGGGGCACCGGGACGAGATCGGACATCTCCTCCAATCAATGGATAGAATGCTGGGAAAACTCAGGGATATCGTCAAAAACGTCAAATCCGGGGCCGCGAGCGTGAGCCTCGGCAGTCAGCAGATCAGCTCCACCGCCCAGCAGATGAGCCAGGGCGCGGCCGAGCAAGCTGCGAGCGCCGAGGAAGTCTCCGCATCGATGGAGCAGATGGCCGCGAGCACCAAGCAGAACATGGACAATGCGGTCGCTACGGAGCAGCTCTCGCGCAAAGCGGCCGATGACGCCCTCAAAGGCGGGAGCGCCGTCGAAGACACGGTGAAGGCAATGAAGAAGATAGCCTCGAGCATCTCAATTATCGAGGAGATAGCGAGGCAGACCAACCTGCTGGCGCTCAACGCGGCCATAGAGGCCGCTCGGGCAGGGGAGGCGGGCAAGGGATTCGCGGTGGTAGCGAGCGAAGTCCGCAAGCTGGCCGAGCGATCGCAGAAGGCGGCGGGCGAGATCTCCGTCCTTTCGAAGGAGTCGGTCGAGATCGCGGAACAAGCGGGCGAGCTGTTGAAAAAGATCGTGCCCGATATCCAGGGAACATCCGGCCTTGTACAGGAAATTGCCGCCGCGAGCCGGGAGCAGAAGGTCGGGTCCGACCAAGTGACGAAGGCCATTACGCAGCTCGACTCGGTTATACAGCAGAACTCGGCGGCTTCGGAAGAGCTGGCCGCCTCGGCGGAGGAGCTTTCGGGACAGGCTATCGGACTGCAGAAGGCAATGTCCTTCTTCAAGATTTCCGATGCGGTATCCGAAGTCCGGCCGGGCCCCGCGGAAGCACCCGCGATTTCGACGCGCAAGACGATGAATGTTCGCGTCAATGCTAATCCACTCCGTTTGCCTGCGCGCACGACCACGCAGGCCATGACGATTCGACACGATTCGATGGACAGTTCGTTCGAGGAATTCTGACCTGCCGAGGCGGCGGGATTCCGCCGCCTCTCTAGCCCCTTAGATTTTGAGCCCGAGGGAGCACCTAAAGCCGTTCTCGTTCTCGATCGCGATAGAGGCCGACAATTGTTGGCAGAGCATGTCGATGAACTTGAATCCCAGGCCTCCGTTTTTGCGCCAATCGAATCCCGAGGGTAGGCCCGGGCCATCATCCGCGATCGTCAGTCTGAGATTCCCGTCGCCTCCCTCGATTTTCACCCAGACTGTCCCCTCGGGACGTGTAGCGAAGGCGTGTTTGAACGCGTTGGTGATGAGTTCGTTGACGATTAATCCGATGGCCGCGGCGCGCTTCGTATCGAGCTCAAGAGCTTCGACATTCGCTTCGATCCTGATCTGCCGGCCCGCGGAGAGGTAGGTATGTTCGAGGGCATGAACGATATCCCCTACAAAGCTATCAAGCTCGAGGCTTTTCGTCATCTCGGAGGTCGCGGCCATTCGTTCGTGCATGAGGGCGATGGTTTGAATCCTCGCTTGGGCATCGCGCAGTTGAACGGCGCAACTTGGATCGGCTACCTCGCTTCGTTGCAATGAGAGCATGCTTATGAGCAGAGCGAGGTTATTCTTGATCCGGTGCTGTTCCTCTTTCAGCAGCATGGTCTTTTCTTTGAGAGCCGCGCTCAGCTCCTGGTGAACGAACATCTCGTCGGTGACATCGGAAAGCGATAGCAGGGCCTCTCTGGCGGGATCCTCGTCCGACCCGATCATCATCAGCTGCGCTTTATAGTACCGTTCCGGCCGATCGCCGACTTTGATGAGCCACTTCCGAGTCTCGGCCCGATTGCCGCGAGCAGCGTCGATGAGGAGTTCGACCTCGCGCTCATCGACACCGAGCAGCTCCGTCAGGTTCGTTTCGGCGCTGGCTTTACCGATCGGCGCGCCGCAGAGTGCGCGTGCAAGCCGATTTAGGCCCTTCACGATTGCGCGGCCGGAGGATAGATCGAGTTCGATAATTGGTAGCGGCGACAATTCGAAGAGCATTTCCATGGATGGGCTCCGAGCTCGAGGTTTGCCTAAGACGAATTGATAGGTGCCGTCTCCAAGGGCGGCAGTGTTGAACACGGCCCAAAGTCGGTTTCCGTCTTTCCGTACCAGGGTCCCCTCGGCGCGGACACGCCCAAGTTTCCGGAACTCCGACAAACGATTTTGGATGGGGCTGGCCCCGATCAAATCAAGATCAAGCGCGCCTATCTCTTCGCGGGAGTACCCGAGCATAGTTCTCGCGGAGGCGTTCATCGCAATGAGCCTGCCTGATTCCTCGACGAGCATCATCGAGTCGGGCGAGCACTCGGTGTAAGTATGAAACCGAGCGCTTCCATTTTTCGTGGACGACATAGCCCATCCTCCGTTTCACCCGAAGCGGTGCGGCATAGGTATCCAGCGTATGGCGACCGCGCTAGCGAGTGCGGCTGTACAGATCCCTGCGAACCTCATTATCACGAGAGCCTGGTTCCAGCTCGTCAGGCTCTCGGCAGTCTTGGCCAAAGCGGCGCGATGCCACAATCCCGCGTGCACGCTCCCGACAGGGATCTTCAGTCGACACGAGGGTATACATATCATCTCCGTGGCGTAGATACACCACGATGCATATACGATAATTTCTATGTATAAGTACAGAAGTCAAGTTAAGAGCCTGTTAATGTAACGACTTCAGCTAAGGATCACCGCTTCGCCGAAAACCCGATAACCTCAGTTATCGGGTTTTCGGCTTCTCTCTTTATTGGCTTGACAGATTACAAAGGTACCTGTATATTCCAGACCAGAAGGTAC
Organism: uncultured Treponemataceae bacterium; assembly: GCA_964404145.1. Lineage (GTDB taxonomy): Bacteria > Spirochaetota > Spirochaetia > Treponematales > Rectinemataceae > UBA1306. The sequence goes on along the minus strand of CAYOIX010000065.1, from coordinate 344 downwards.
CTTCATAATAAGTTTGATACGGAGGAAGGATATGGACAACGATAAACGCGATCTACTTGAGCAGCTTTTCCGCCTTGCGGGCTTGCTGCGCCGCAGGACTGTACAGATGCACGGGGAGCGCGGCCCCTTTGGTTCGCCGCATCAGGGGCAGGGTAGAGTTTTGGCTCTCCTCAAGCTTAAGCCCGAAGTCAGCCAAAAAGAGCTCTCCACTATACTAGATATTCGATCCCAGTCTTTAGGCGAGCTCCTCGGCAAGCTCGAGCGCCAGGGCTACGTAACAAGGACGCCTTCGGAAGAGGATCGCCGCGGCATGAATATCAGCCTGACCGAGGCTGGCAAGGCTG
>CAYOIX010000064.1:0-5538 GCA_964404145.1 uncultured Treponemataceae bacterium | reverse complement strand
CACTACTGTGGCGAACGCCACTACTGTGGCGAACGCCACTACTGTGGCGAACGCCGCTTCGCTGGCGGCCCGCGTCGTCGCCGCGCCGCGAGCCGCGGCCCAAGGACGCAAGATCGCGCTGGTCGGACTCATGGGGGCAGGAAAGACCGAGACCGGCAAGGAGCTCGCGCGGCTCCTCGACCTGCCCTTCGGCGACGCCGACAGGGAAATAGAGGACGACGCCGAATCGTCGGTGACGGAGATCTTCGCGCGCGAGGGCGAAGCAGGATTCCGCGTCCGCGAGTCGCGCGCGTTCGATCGCATGACTTCCCGGCCAGGAGCGGCGGTCCTGGCGGCGGGGGGAGGGGCGGCTACCATCCCCGCGGTCGTCCGCCTCCTGAAGGAGCGCTGCCTTTGCGTGTGGCTGCATGTCTCCCCGGAAACGGCCGCGGAGCGCACGCGCGGCGGGGAAAGGCCTCTCCTCGCCGGGAGCGGCGACTCCGTAGCCAGGCTGCGCGTCCTGGAGGCGGCGCGGCGCGGCGCCTATGCTTCCTGCGCGGAGCTCCTCGTCTCGACGGAGGGGCGGGACGCGCGCGATGTCGCCGAGGTGATCCGTGACGAGATCGATCGCCTATCGTAGGGTGGGCGGGCCGGTCCGCGCCCCGGCCTCCAAGAGCTCCATGCAGAGGGCGGTCGCCTGCGCCCTGCTCGCCGATGGCGAGTCGGCGCTCCGATCGCCGAGCCGGTCCGCGGACTGCCTTGCCGCCCTGGAGGTCGCCCGCGGCTTCGGCGCCGTCGTCGCGGATCGGGGGGAGACGATAGTCATACGGGGAGCGCCGCGGAGCATGGACCTTGCCCGGGCAACAGAAGGGGCCAGAAGGCTCTCCTGCGGCGAGTCGGGGCTCTGCATGCGCATGTTCTCGCCGATCGCCGCGCTGTTCGGGGGCGAGACCGAGCTGGCGGCGGAGGGCTCGCTGCGGAGGAGACCCGTGGGCATGATAGCCGCGCCGCTGGCCGAATTGGGCGCGGCTTGCGCCACCGCCGACGGACTGCCTCCCGTCCGCGTGCGCGGCCCCTTGCGCGGCGGGCGAGCCAAAGTCGACGGCCGCGCGAGCTCCCAGTTCCTTACCGGCCTTCTGATAGCCCTGCCCCTCGCGGAGCGCGATTCCGATCTCGACGTGGAAGGTCTCGCAAGCCGAGGCTACGTCGACCTGACGATAGGGACAATGCGGGCCTTCGGAGTGGAGGCCGAGCGAAGCGCGGGCTTCTCCCGGTTCCGCGTGGCCGCCGCGCAGAGCTACGAGGCTGGCGACTTCGAGGTGGAAGGCGACTGGAGCGGGGCGGCCTTCCTCCTCGTCGCGGGCGCGATAGCCGCGAGCGAGTCGCCCCTCGTGGTCGCGGGCCTGGAAGCCGAGTCGTCCCAGCCCGATCGGTCGGTACTCGCGGCATTGCGCGCCGCCGGCGCGATTGTCGAGTCCGATGGCGCGAGCCTGAAGGTCGCGAAAGGCCGGCTCGAGGCCTTTGCCTTCGACGCCACCGAGAGTCCCGACCTCTTCCCGCCCCTGGTCGCCCTCGCCGCCGCCTGCGAGGGCGTGACGAGGATCAAGGGCGTGGGCAGACTCAGGGGGAAGGAATCGGACAGGGCGGCGGCCCTCTCGGAGGAATTCGGCGCCTTGGGGGCCCGGGTCGCCATCGAGGGCGACGACATGCTCGTGCTCGGGGGCGGCCGGCTCTGGGGCGGCCGCATCGATTCGCGCGGCGACCACCGCATCGCGATGGCGGCCGCCATCGCGTCTCTCTTCAGCGAGAATCCGGTGGAGATCGACGGCTCCGAATGCGTCGCCAAGTCCTGGCCCACCTTCTTCGAAGACTTCGCGGCGGTCGCCGGCTCGGCGCGATAACCTATCCGAGCGGGTCTCCCGCGAAGTATATTGATATTACCCTATGGGCGAGGAGGGCGAGCGTGGATTATCCGATGCGTTCCGACCTCAAAGTCGGTACTCTGTTTCCCGATTTCGAGCTGCCAGATCAGGACGGGGTTCCCCGCAAGCTCTCGCATCTGCTCAGGGGCTTCCCCGGCGTGCTCATCTTCGGCAGGGGATATTTCTGCCCCAAAGACAGGCGCCAGCTGACGAACTACGTCGCCGAGCTCCAGAGCGAGTTCCGCGTCAACTATTGCCATATGATCTCGGTCTCCGTCGACGACAAGATGCACACCAACGAGACCCGGGAAGCCTTGGGGGCGGACTGGACCTTCCTCATGGACCCGGACAGGCGGCTCCTGCACGAACTCGAGATGGTCGATACCACCGATCCGGCGCACGGAGAGATCTACATCCCCTATACCTTCATACTGGACCGCGATCGGAACATCCACAAGATCTACAACGGCTGGTGGTTCCTCGGTCGACCCACCGCGGAGGATATCCGGATGGACCTGAGGGCGATCATGTCGAAACGCTCCGATTGGGTCTACGGCGGCTCCGGCGCCTGACAGGGTGTTGAAAAGGGCTACGGGGCCTTTTTCGACACTACCTTGAAACATTGGCCCCGGTGCCCGGGGACATCAGAAATATACTTCCGCGAAGATGCGCGAGCGGGGAATCCCGCGGTCCCTAAGCAGCGAGTAGACCTCGTAGATCATGTCGCTGTTCCCGCAGAGGTAGCAGTATCTCGACGCCTCTACCGGCCGACCTGCGAGATAGGATGAGACCCGACCGGGATAGGCGCTCGCGTCGCCCCTTCCCCCGCTGATGCAGGGGACGAGCCTTTCGGGGGCGAAGCCGTCGCGGCCGTAAAGCTCGGCCGCGTCGCGGACTCCGTGCAGGAGGAGATAGTCCAAGTCCGGTTCGGCCCGCGCGAAGCATCGGAAGGGCGAGACACCCGTGCCGGTGGCGACGAAGAGGTAGCCGGCTGCGGCGCGACCCCCTTCCGCGAGGACGAAAGCACCGTGGGGTCCTTCTACCTCCAGTTCGTCGCCCGGACGACTCCCGCGAAGGGCGCGTGATACCCTTCCTCCTGGTATTTCCTTGACGAGAACCTCGAGGTAGGAATCCCTAGGCGAGGAATACAGCGTGTACTCCCGTCGGTCCCCGCTTCCTGGAAGGCCGAGGTTCACCCACTGGCCAGAGCGGAATTCGAGGCCATCCCTCGAGAAGCGCAACGTAAAAGCTCCGGATGACAGGTCCAGAACGCGAAGGACGCGGTGGATGCCCGGCGCCCCCGACATTGCGGTCCGGCGGAGCGGCGAGGCCGCGGTCACCCGAGGGTCTCAGGCTTTCGCGTCGAACCGCGAAGGCGACCCAGCCGCTCCCGGAAGCCTTCGTACTGCTCGCCCGCATGGTAGGAGGATCGGACCAGAGGCCCCGCCTCGCAGTAGAGGAAGCCCTTCTCCTTCGCGATCTCCTTGAGCCGGGCGAACTCGTCCGGATGCCAATATCTGTCCACGGGTAGGTTGTTGCGCGTGGGCTGAAGGTATTGCCCGATATTGACCATATCCACGCGAGCCGCGCGAAGGTCGTCCAGGGCGGAGACGACTTCCTCTTCTTTCTCGCCCAGCCCCAGCATGATGCTCGATTTGGTGATGCCGTCCGGATCCAAGTCCTTCGCGACTTGCAGGAAATCCAGGGACCTATCGTAGCTGGAGCGCGAGCGCACGAGGGGGGTGAGCCTGCGCACGGTTTCCAGGTTGTGGCTCACTATGTCGGCCCCGCTCTCCGCCACGACGCGTATGGCATCCCGCGAGCCCATGAAGTCGGAAGTGAGAATCTCGATCGAGCAGCCGGGGATCCGCGCCCTGATCGCGCGCACCGTGGCGGCCATCATGGAAGCTCCCCCGTCGGCCAGATCGTCCCTGTCGACCATGGTGACGTGAGCGTGTTTGAGCCCCATGCGCGAGACAGCCGCCGCCACGCGCAGCGGCTCCAGCCTGTCCACTTCGCCAGGCAGACCCGTGCCCACGGCGCAGAAACGGCATCGCCGCGTGCAGCTGTCGCCCAGGATCATGAAGCTCGCCGTGCGGTGCCTGCCCCAGCACTCGTGGATGTTGGGGCATCGCGCCTCCTCGCAGACCGTGTGAAGCTCCTGCGAGCGCAGGGTCCTTTTGACGGCGACGTAGCTCTCCGTCGTCTCGAGCCTGATTTTGAGCCATTCCGGTTTCCTTGGCGTCGCGCCCGCCTCCGGAACCAGTCCTTCCGTCGATAGGATGTCTGCCATGGGATAAATATTACTGAAAAGCTTAATAATAGGGAAAGCAGTAAACAGGACCCTGCCAGGCCTGGCGAGGTCAAGCCGCTTTATCGTCGTCCGAAGCGCGCCGCGGCGCGGGCCTGCCGACGATGACCAAGAACGAATCGAGGATGAATAGCGCGATGGCGATGTCATTGAAGACAGTCGCCTGGCGCGGATCCGGCCAGAGTTGATTGGCGGCCCAGAAGAGGAAGGCGACCGCCAGCATGATCGCTTTTGCCAATTCCGCGCGGGCGGGCCGAGTCCCGGTCCGATAGAGGACGTAGGCGAGAGCGATCATGGCGAGCGGGAATGAAGCGAGATAGCCATGGGCCCCGGCGGAGAAGAGTCCGGGAAAGAGATCCCATACGAAGAGCGCTCCCGCGCCCGCGAGCGCGATTAGACCGAGAATCGCCGGGACTGCCCGATTGGCCAAGCCGAGACGAACGTGATTGCGAATGTCGTTATCCCCCTTTGCTCAGCATGTCGTTCTGGAATGTTCCATGAATACGGCCACACGCCGCCGCTCGGCGATATTCCTCTCCGGGAGACCCGATCGCGGAAGGTATTGCGCTCCGCCCCTTCAATCCTCGATATTCTCCCGGAGCCCCGCCAGGAACTTCCTCATCTCGTCGTAGTCGCGCGCGCGGATGATGTGGGTGAGGTAGGAGAGCTTGGAGTTGATGAGCTCGATCTGCCTGATCGTATGAGGATTGAACATGATCTCGGCGAGGAGCCTGTCGTCTTCCGAGAGGAGGCCCTTGGCGATGATCATGTGCCTCTTGAAATTCGTGCCCGGAGTCTCCTGTCTCTTCATGACCGAGGCGAAGACCATGGTGGAGGCGAAGGGCGTCGCGAGGGAATATGCGACCATCCTGTCGTGGCCCTCGAAGTCGTACTCGAAGATGTGGATGCCGAGCCTCGAGTAGAGGGCCTTGAAGAATTCCTTGCCCTTCGGGTCCGACTCGGAGATGATCGCGGCGCTCTCGTCGTGCAGGTCGCGGATGTTCCCGAAGGTTGGGCCGAACATAGGATGGGTCGAGACGAAGGGCCGGCCCGCCTCGCGGTAGAACTCCGCGAAGCCGGTCTTGACCGAAGCGATATCGGCGAGAATGCAGTCGGGCCCGATGTAGGGCAGGACTTTCCGGAAGACTTCGACGGTATCGCCCAGGAATACGCAGTTTATGACCATCTCGGGCGAGAAGTCCTCGATCTCGGCGAGGTCCAGGATCCTCCTGACCTTGATGAAGTACTTCATCCGCGCGATATCGGAATCGTAGACGCAGACCTCGTGGTCGAGGCAGAGCTCCTCGGTGAGCCAGGCGCCCATCC
>CAYOIX010000063.1:0-6220 GCA_964404145.1 uncultured Treponemataceae bacterium | reverse complement strand
CAATATCAAAATAAAGGATTTCGAGGCTAAGCATCCCGAGATCAAGCTGATCAGGGACCAATCGTCTTCGGACGTCCTCGACACCAAGGTGCCGACCCTCGGGGCGGCCAACCAGCTTCCCGATCTCTTCGCGGTGCGCTCTTCCTGGACGCCCAGGTTCGCGGACGCCAAGGAGGTCATGCCGATCGAGACGCTGATGAAGGACGACAAGACCTTCATGGACGGCTTCATCCCCGGCATGCTGGACGACTTCGCGTACAAGGGCTCGCACTACGGCATTCCCTGGCAGGCGATGCCCATCTCCGTCATGTACTACAACATGAATCTCCTGAAGAAGGCCGGCATCAACAAGATTCCCGCGACCTTCGACGAAATGCTCGCCGACGTGAAGGCCCTCAAGGCCAAGGGAATCACGCCCATCGTCATGGGCGACAAGGGCAAGTGGCAGTGCAGGCTCCTCTTTTCGGGCCTCAACGTGCGGACCGCGGGCACCGATTATCTGGAAAAGCTGAAGAGCGGGCAGATGAAGTTCACCGATCCTCCTTTCCAGACCACCGCAGGCGTGTTCGACCAATTGGCCAAGGCGGGCGCCTGGAACCCCGACTTTTCGAGCATCGACTACACTCAGGCCCGCTCGGTGTTCTTCAACGGCAAGGCCGCCATGTACAACGAGATGGTCACCTTCGCCCAGATCGAGGACGAGCAGTGGCCTGCCGCTTTGAAGTCCGCCATCCAGTTCTCCTTCTTCCCGCAGCTCCCCGGCGAGGACCTCGGCAAGGGGATCAACGTGCCGATCGCGACGGACTGGGGCATCGCGTTCAACTCGAAGCTCAGCGGCAATAAACTGAAGGCCGCGCAGGTCTTCGCGGTCGAGGTGCTCGGCGACGATTATACTAAGGTGCTCGAGTCCAAGGGCGGCATCGGCGTGCGCAAGGTGGAGGGCGTCGACTTCTCGGGCGTTCCCGAGGCCGTGAAGCGATACTTCACCGATCTCGCCCCGAAGATCGTGGTCGGGGGCCACATCGACGGCAGAATGCCCGCGGCCGTGACCGACGAGGTCTCCGCGAACCTCCAAAACCTCATGCTGGGCCAGGTGAGCGCGAGCAAGGCGCTGGAGAACATCCAGGCGGCTCTCGACAAGGCGCTCAAGTCGAAGTAATAAATCTCGTATCCGGGATGAAGAAGACGGAAAGCCCGCGTTTCCGTCTTCTTTCGTCCCCGAGGAAGGAGAGCGGGGAGTGTCGTACAGGAAACATCTGGGAAGGTTGACGGCGATTTTCATCCTTCCGGGGATGGTCCTTTTCGCCTTTACCGTGGTCGTCCCCGCCCTGGTCGCGCTGGGCTACAGCCTCAACTCGTGGCCGAGCCTCACGACGCCGAAATGGATAGGCCTCGCCAACTTCGTCGACCTCGTCCACGACGGGCTCTTCTGGCTGTCGCTCTGGAACAACCTCAAACTGGCCCTCTACACCTTGATCGGCCAGGTCGGCATCGGCTACGCGATGGCCTTCCTGCTGAACTCGCGGCTCGTCGCCTTTCGGAATTTCTTCAGGACGGTGATGTTCTTTCCCGTCCTCGTCTCCACGGTGGTGCTCAGCTTCCTCTGGACGCTCGTGTACGACAATGACAACGGGATGCTGAATGTCGCGCTCCGAGCCCTGGGACTGGGCCATTACGCGACCGCGTGGCTGAGCAACCCCCACATCGTCGTCGGCGCGCTCGCGGTTCCGCTGATCTGGCAGTGGTTCGGATTCTACATGGTGATCTTCATGGGGGCGCTCGGCACCATCCCGAAGGAGATCCTCGAATCGGCCGAGCTCGACGGCGCCGTCGGCGTCAAGAAGGCGCTGCATATCACGATCCCCCTCACCTACGACGCGGTCGTGGTGTCCGTGCTTCTCTGTCTCGCGGGCATCATGAAAATGTTCGACACCGTGCTCGTCATGACCGACGGCGGACCGGGCAACAGCTCGATGGTGCTCGCCCTCTACGCGTACAGGGTCTCGTTCAGGGACATCCAGCTCGGCTACGGAAACGCGATAGCGGTCGGCATCATAGTCGTGAGTCTCGCCATCACCTCCTCGGCCCGCCTGCTGCTCGGGGGGAAGCGCTATGCGCAATAAGCGGATCGGGACTTCGGCGGTATCCGTCAACATCCTCCTCGCCGCGATCGCGGTGACCTGCGTATTTCCCCTGGTTTGGCTCGCCTATTCCTCGCTGAAGACGGAGAACGAGTTCGTCCTCAACATGTTCAGCCTCCCGACGACCCTGCAGTGGAACAACTATTACCTCGCCCTGATCAAAAGCAGGGTCCTCTACTACTTCTTGAACACCATATTCAACGGCGCGACTTCCGTGATCGTCATCGTGTTCTTCTCTTTCTGCATCGGATACTTCCTCGCGCGCTACGACTTCAAAGGCAAGGCCCTCGTCAACACGATGTTGACTCTCGGGCTCGTGGTGCCGGTGCACTCCCTCCTCGTTCCCATGTACATACAGTTCAAGCTGCTCAATCTGGTCGACCACCGCGGCGCCCTCATCCTGCCCTATCTCGGCGTCATGCTTCCCCTGGGGGCCTTCCTCATAGAATCGTACATCAAGACGCTTCCCAGGGAGCTCGAAGAGGCCGCCGAGATTGAGGGAGCCTCGCTGTTCGTCGCGATCGTCCGGATCATCGTGCCGCTGTCCGCCCCGATCCTCGTGACGGTGATCATCATCAGCTTCAACTTCGCGTGGAACGAGTTCCCCTTCTCGCTGGTCCTCAACGCCAGCGACAAGGTCCGCAACATCGCCGTGGGGATCATGAACTTCGCGAGCGACTGGGACACGAAATGGACGCTGCGCATCGCCGCCTGCGTCATCTCGCTGTTTCCGGTGACGATTCTCTATGTCTTCTTCAACAAGCAGATAATCAAGGGAATGACGGAAGGCTCGCTGAAGGGCTAAAGCCGGAGTCCCGGACCGCAAAGGAGCCGTTATGGTGACGCAGGACCTGAACGGAAGGTGGCGAATGAGACGGGTCGGCGAAGGGGCGTGGGTCGACGCGATCGTTCCCGGCTCGGTCTACGCCGATCTGCTGTCGGCGGGCAGGATCGAGGACCCCTTCTACCGGGACAACGAGCCGAAGGCGCGGGACGTCTCGCTCGAGGATTTCGAGTACGAGAGGACTTTCACGCCCGGCGAGGACATCCTGCGATGCGACCGGGTGTTCCTGTGCTGCGAGGGCCTGGACACCTTGTGCACCGTCAGCCTCAACGGCCGCGCCGTCGCGACGACGGACAACATGCACCGCCGATACGAGTTCGACGTGAAGCGGCAGATCGCGCCCGGGTCCAATACCCTGCAGGCCTTGTTTCGCTCGCCTACCCGCTTCGTCACCGCGGCCCAGGAAAAGAATCCGCTCTGGGGTGTCGTCAACGCGATCCCCGGCTTTCCCCACCTCCGCAAGGCCCACTTCATGTTCGGCTGGGACTGGGGCCCCCAATTGCCCGACATGGGCATTTGGAGAAGCATCTCGCTGAAGGGATACCGTTCGGGAAGGATCGCGGACCTCTATGTCACCCAACGGCACGAAACGGGGAAAGTCTCCCTCGGCGCGCGGATTCGCACCGATATCTGGGGCGAGGGGGAACATGTCCTGGCGATGAAGGTAGTGTCCCCCGCGGGGAAGGAGCTCGTGAAGAATACGGTCGTCTCGGGCGACGAGACGCAGGTCGAGATCGTGGTCGACGATCCCGATCTGTGGTGGCCCAACGGCCTGGGCGAACAGCCCCTCTACCGCATCGAAGCGCGTCTGGTCCGCGGCGCAGAGACTCTCGACGAGCGGTCCCTCTCCATAGGCCTGCGCACGATGGCGGTGCGCAGAGAGAAGGACGAGTGGGGCGAGTCCTTCGAGTTCCGCGTCAACGGCGTCTCGTTCTTCGCCATGGGCGCGGACTACATCCCCGAAGACAACGTACTCTCCCGGGTCGGCGCCGAGTCGACCGAAAGGCTCATCGCGGACTGCGTCGAGGCGAACTTCAACTGCATACGGGTGTGGGGCGGCGGCCTCTATCCCGACGACCGCTTCTTCGATCTGTGCGACCGCTACGGCCTCGTGGTCTGGCACGACCTGATGTTCGCCTGCGCCGTGTACGATCTGACGAAGGACTTCGCGCAGAGCATCAAGAAGGAGGCCGAGGACAACATCCGCAGAATCAGGCACCACGCCTGCCTCGGGCTGTGGTGCGGCAACAACGAGATGGAAATGGGCTGGGTGGACTGGGACTTCCCCAAGATCCCCAAGCTCAAGGGAGACTACATCAAGCAGTTCGAGGTCCTCCTCGCCGACGTCGCAGCGGAAACGGACCCTCAAACCTTCTACTGGCCATCCTCGCCCTCGTCAGGGGGGAGCTTCGACGATCCGAACGCCGAGAATCGGGGAGACGTCCACTACTGGGAGGTCTGGCACGGCGGGAAGCCCTTCACCGCGTACAGGGATTTCTTCTTCCGCTTCGCGTCGGAGTTCGGATTCCAATCCTTCCCCTCGGCCAAGACGGTAGCCGCCTTCACCCTGCCCGGGGACAGGAACATCTTCTCGCGCATCATGGAGTGCCACCAGAAGAACGGCGAAGCGAACGGAAAGATCCTCTATGCCATCTCCGAGAATTTCAAGTATCCCAAGGACTTCGACTCGCTTCTCTACGCGTCGCAGCTCCTCCAGGCGGAGGCGATAAAGTACGGGGTGGAGCATTGGCGGCGCAACCGGGGCCGGTGCATGGGCGCCGTCTACTGGCAGCTCAACGACTGCTGGCCCGTCGCCTCGTGGTCGAGCGTGGACTACTTCGGCAGGTGGAAGGCCTTGCACTACTTCGCGAAGCGCTTCTTCGCGCCCGTCCTGCTCTCCGTCCACGACTCGGGCGACAAGGCCGCGTTCAACGTCTCGAACGAGACGCGGGGCGTTTGCGGCGCCGAGCTCGCGTGGAGCCTGCGCGACAACAGGTCAGCGGTGGTCCGCGAGGGACTGGTGGCCTTCGACGTCGCGCCGCTCGAGGCGCGGCAGATCGCGGCGGTCGACCTGGCGGACTCGCTGCGCGAAGAGGAGACCAGGCGCGCGGTCTACCTCGAGTACTCGCTTGTCCGGGAGGGGAAAACCCTGCAGACGGGGACGCTGCTCTTCGTGAAGCCGAAGCACTTCGAGTTCCTCGATCCCGCCATCTCGGTCGAGGCGAGCGAGAAGGAAGAGCTCTTCCTCCTCCGGGTGAGCGCGAAGGCCTTCGCGAAATACGTCGAGCTCGAGCTCGCCGCGGCGGACTGCGTCTTCAGCGACAACTACTTCGATCTGTCGGCGGGAGAGGACAGGCTCATCGAGATCCGAAAGGACCGCATCAGCCCGCGCCTCGCGTTGGGCGAGCTCCGCGACCAGCTCAGGGTACGAAGCATGTACGATCTCGCGGACTGACGCGGATCCGGAAGCGGGGAGGCGACGTGGAGCGGGTCTACGAGAAGAACCTCGTCGAGATTTTCCGCGTGACTCCGAATTTGTACTTCCGCAAGGCGGACCTCATGACGCGAGGCCAGTGCAACGGCGCCTTCCTTGTCGGCCCGGGATCCGTCGGAGTCGTGGATGCCCCGACCCCGGAAGGCGCCGCCGAGATGATCGAGGAGGCTCGAGCCCTCTTCGGTCTGGACATATCCTTTGTTTTCATCACGCATGGGCATGAGGACCACATCGGGGGGTTTCCCGTTTTCCTCGGTCGGGACATCACGATCTTCTGCTCGGAGCGCCTCGTCCACAGCTTGCCCCGAGGGGCCGGCGAGGCGCGGGCCACGATCGTCGGCGTCAGGGACAGGACTTCCGTGCTCATGGCAGGCCTCGAGCTCGAGTGCCAGGCCCTCGACGGCACGGCGCACTCTCCCTGGGACATGTTCGTTCGCGTTCCCTCGGCGAAGCTTGTCTGCGCCGGCGACGTCGTAGTCGACCATTCGCTCCTGCACTTTCACTATGCGGACGTGGAGGGCTGGATCGCCAACCTGAAGGGCTTGGAATCCGGCCGGGACGAGTTCGTGTTGCCGGGTCACGGAGACATCCGTCCCATTTCCAAGGTCGCGGAAACCATTGAGCTCATCGCGACACTGAGACGAGCGGCCGAGCGCTGTCTTTCCCGCTTGACTTCGGCCGAGATCGGAGCGATCGGCGAGCGGCGCATCGACGAGATCGTCTCCGTCTATTTGGCGGGAG
>CAYOIX010000062.1:0-6281 GCA_964404145.1 uncultured Treponemataceae bacterium | reverse complement strand
AGGTCAATCGCCTCCCGCTCCGGCACCAGTATGACTTCGATCTCCTCTTCGCCGTCGAGGGCCTGCTCGCGCGCGGGAGCGCAGCCCTCCGCGACGAAGGCATGGAAGGTATTCGTCATGAAGGCCGGATTGGGTGAGAGGAGGCCCAAGGGCAGGATCATTTCGGCCGCGTATCCCGTCTCTTCCGTCAGCTCGCGGCCCACGGCCGAGGCCGGATCTTCCCCTCTCTCCACGATCCCGCCCGGGAACTCGAGGCAAAGCCGTCCGCTGCCGTGGCGGTATTGCCGTATCATCACGATCATCCGCCCCTGGGGAGAGTCGACGACCGGAATCACGCCCGCCCAGTCCAGGGAGTTGACGAGGTAGAAAGTCCCCCGCTTGCCGTTTTCGGATTCGCGATCGCTCGAGGAGACGTCGAAGATCTTGTAATTCGCCAAGGATCTGGCGGATATTTCCCGCCAATGTCCGGATCTGCCCATGAATTAAAGACTAATGCGTCGGCGCGACCCTGTGCAATCGCGACGACTCCTACATCTGGACCAAAAACATTCCGATTTCAGATTGGAAAGATTCCAAACTCAGATTGGAAAGATTATAAACTCAGACTGAATACACTTTGAACTCAGCTTGAGAAGCTTCTCAATTCAATCTTGAGATATTTTGGATAAAGCCGTGCCTTTGATGTTTAGTCAGTAGTCCAGCGTTTCCGCCCTTTGCGCCTTCAGCAATTCCTTCGTCGACAAGAGGCCGCAGGCGGCCTGGATGTCCTCGCCGCGCGAACGCCGCACCGTGGCGGGAATGCCTCTTTCGACGAGGGCTTCCTCGAATTCCTCCATCACCTTGGCCGAGCTTCCCCGGAGGGGGGAGCCGGGGATGGCGTGATAATGAATCAGGTTCACGCGCGTCTTAAGCCCCTGGAGGATCCTTACGAGCTCCCGCCGGTGGCGCGGGCTGTCGTTGACCCCCTCGAAGAGAATGTATTCGATCGAAATCCGGCGCGCGTCCTTCGCCTGGACCCTCCTGAGAAAGTCCAGGACCTGGGTCAGGGCGTGCACGTTCTGAACGGGCATCAGGCTGCGGCGCTCATCCTCGAAAGGGGAGTGGAGGGAAAGGGCGAAGCGGACCCTGCTTCTCCGGAAGAACTCCTCCAGGGCGGGGAGGAGGCCGACCGAGGAGAGGGTCACTCGCTGGTTAGAGAAGCCGAAGCCCCAGTCCGCCGTCAGGATCTCCAGGCTCTTGAGCACGTTCTCCAGGTTGTCCAGGGGCTCCCCCATTCCCATGTAGACGACGTTGGTAAGACCATCGCTTTCGGGGATCCCTCGGACCTGCGAGAGGATTCCCCCCGGGCTCAGGTGGCCTTGGAGGCCTTGCTTGCCGGTCATGCAGAAGAGGCATCCCATCCTGCACCCGACCTGAGTGCTGACGCAGAGGGTCCTGCGGTCCGGCTCGGGGATATAGGCCGCTTCGACAAAGCGCGGCGACGCGGCGTCGCGGTTCGGGAGGTAGGAGCCGCTGGCCTGGAAGAGGTATTTTACGGTCCCGTCGGCCGACTGGGTCCGCCTGACGGGCGCCCCGGATCGCAGGGAAAACCCCTCTTTCAGCCTTTCGCGCGCTTCCTTGGGAAGATCGGTCATCTCGTCGAAGGACGCGACGCGCCGGGCGTAGATCCATTGCGCGAGCTGCTTCGCGGCGAAGGGCTTCAGGGAAAGCGACTGCGCGACGGGAACGAGGTCCTGCGCCGTCAGCCCGAATAGCTCCTGCATCAGAAATAGACCTCCGAGACGATGTTCGAGTGGGGAACGCCCTTTGCGATGAGGATGTCGCGAACATCGACCACCATCGACGCGCTTCCGCACAGTTCATAGGACAGCTCCGGATCCCAGGACCCGGATTCGAGGAAGGTCGTCAGCCGTCCGCGAAAAGTCCCCTTTCCCGCGGGAGAATCGGCGCTTATGCGCGAGCAGCAGCGCAGAAAGCTATCTCCCATGACGGCTTCCAGCTCTTCCAGAAAGTAGAAGTCATCGGGCGCCCGCGCGCCGTGCAGGAGTTTCTTCCCGGCGGATAGTCCTGCCCTGGCCATCGACAGGAAGGGAGCCAGCCCAGTGCCGTTGGCTATCCAGATACCCGGTCCGGGGAAGGCCGGGAAGGAGCCCGAGGGCCCCTGTATCAAGATCGTATCCCCCGGAGCGAGGCGCGCCAAGCTCGGCGTCAGCTCTCCGCCTTCCGCTAGGTTGAAGAGGATTCCCGCTTCGTCCTCGTCTGGTCCGGTAAACAGGCTATACAGCCGCGAAGCTCCACCTTCATCGAGGGCGACCTCGACGAGCTGTCCGGCCGTGAAGTCGAAATCGCGCTTCCAGGTCAGCGCGAAGGCGCTGCCGAGCCGCTTGACACTCGAAATTCGGACAGTATGAGGGAGATCCGCTTTCACCATAGGTCATCGGGGATTCAATGTACCGAAATCGACAGGAATTAACAAGAAAGGGAAAAGACGCAGCTCGGCAAAGCCCCGCTAGGTTTCGGGCTCGGATCCATCGGCCAAGGCCGACTCGACCCACGAGAATCCGATGCGTTCCTGCTCCAATCGTAGGGAGGGAGCCAGACGATCGTACCGCAGCTCGTCGTAGAGCTCGCGCTCTTCGGGATGCAGGCGGGTCAGGTCGGCCTTCGTGGGCGAGCCTTCGCTCGTCCACTGGTCGCGGTGGGCGAGAAGGGTCGCGCGATCCATCAGGAGAGACTCGGCCTCGGGGAAGCTCGCGCGGAGCTGGTCCAGGATCGCGAAGCCATGGGTATCGAGATCGCCCCAGTAGCGGATCCGGCGGCTATGTAGCCATTCGGCGCGGCTCAGGGCCGCGAAGCCGTATCCCGCCCCGAATACGATGAGACTCCCGGCCCGGTCGGGAAAGGCCAGGAAATTGATCTCGTTCTCGGTGATGAAGACCTGACGCGGACCGGAGGCTCCCCGAGCCGCAAAAAGTCCGGCGAAGTCCTCGGCAAGGAGAGTGAGCTGATCGACGCGCAAGGCCGGGTCCACGCCGGCCAGGCCGAGATCTATGCCGAGATCGAGGGCGGGATCGAGGAGGCGGAATCTCACGTAGCGGGGCTTTTCGCGCAGGCCATAGCGGCGCTCGAAGCCCGCGGAACCCTCGGCCTCTGCAGGAAATGGTAACACCTGGAGCCAACGTCAAAACTCGGTTAGTTTTGACGTTGGCTTTGCAGTTTCTCGCGCTTCTTGATATCTATATGGAGCGCTACGAAATCTGCGCAGTATCAAGGTAGCTTTTGCAAAAGTCATCCGACTTTTGCAAAAGCCTTCCTAGCCTCAACGATCACTGGTCCGAGGGCACGGGACCTGTGGTAAATGGCCTCCGACCAAGTTGGGAAGGGAAAGCGCTCAAGTTGGGCGATTGTCTTAACCAAGTTGGGCAGTCGGCCTATCCAACTTGGATAATATTGTACCCAAGTTGGACACAGTGTATACCTAAGTAGGCGAACAATCCCTCCCAATTTTGGAAGGCGTCATGTACTTTAATTTTTAGAAAATACAATCTACGGTGTGCCAATCCCATCCATACTGAGGTCCTACCCCAGGATGATTGAAGGGAAATTGCAGGACGGATCCTCGCCGTCCTCGCAAGGCTCATTCCGATTCTTCCTCGGCCCCGATCTCGGGCACTACTCTCCCCGAGCGCGGCTGATGCGCGAGGATAGAGTACGATCCATGAGCTCATCGACGAAGCGTAGGGCGGCGACGGGATTGCGCTGGGCGATATAGTCGCCGATGTCGACGATGTCGGCCCGTGCTCGCTCAGTCCAAAGTATCGAGGCCACGCTAGGCCTTATAACGCAGGTGCATCTCGGCGGCGAGGTCCGACTGGCTTCTGAGGCGCCCCGCAGTAGAGTCGGAGAGGCCCGCCTCGACGGCTCTGAAGAACTCCGAGCGCTCCACGAGGCGGTCGTACTCATCCGGCGGCAATAGAACGGCTGCGGCAACCCCATTCTGAGTAATGACGAGGGGATTATTGTCGGCCTTCATGCCATTGAGTACTTCCGAGGCTCGAGCTTTAAATTGAGCCAAAGGGAATATATTTGCCGCTAGGATAGACCTGCTCATGGAGCCTCCAAGAGATCTCTATTCAGACCTCTTACAGGATTATAAATCGAGGCCGGGAGAGAGAGAAAGGAATTTCAGGCCGCCAGAATCTAGTGCTTAATGTAGCCAACATAATGGATATCGTTCTTGACTAATCTATTTTTGTCCATCATATTGGACAAATGAAGACCGATCTGATCGAACGATCCTATTATACGGACCGAGCCCGGCCTTATTTCGGCACTCAACTCATCAAGATCCTCACCGGACAACGTCGAGTAGGCAAGAGCTGCATTCTCAAAAGCATAGCAGACATCTATCGCAGGGAAAGAGGCGATTGGAGGATCGTCATAATCGACAAAGAGCTCTCCGCTTGGGACCATGTTCGCGATGCGGCCAGCCTGGAAGCCGCTGCGGCGGCGGCCGAGGGTGAGCGGGTGGCCCTCTTCATCGACGAAGCTCAGGAAATTCCCGGTTTCGAGCGTGGCCTGCGCAGCCTGGCCGCTGGCGGCAGACACGATATATGGGTTACCGGTTCGAATGCCCTTCTCTTGTCGGGAGAAATCGCAACCCTCTTCGCCGGCCGCTCGGTATCCTTGAGAATCAGGGCGCTGAATTACCTCGAATTCCTGCGTTTCCACGATCGCGAGGACTCCGAGGCCTCGCTCGCCGATTACCTTCGCTACGGGGGGCTGCCCTTCCTGCGCAACCTTGAGCTCGCCGACGAAACCGCCCTCGAGTATCTGGGCGGAGTCTTCGACGCCATCGTACTCAAGGACATAGTGCAAAGGCACGGCGTTCGCAATCCGGTCATCTTCGCGCGCATGGTGGAGTTCCTCGCCGACAGCATCGGGAGTCCTGTCTCGGCCCGGAACGTCGCCAACTACCTCAAGTCCAAGGGAATCGACTGCTCGCCGCAGACAGTTCTCGACTACTTCGGCTATCTCGCGGAGTCCTACTGCGCGAACAAAGTCCGCGCGGAGGACGTAACGGGCAAGCGCCTACTCGAGACGGGCGACAAGTACTACTTCGACGATCTCGGCATGCGGAGCGCGGCGCGGGGCTTCGACCAGCGCGACATAGGCAAGGTGGTCGAGAACGCGGTCTATCTTAAGCTCGCGGGCGAGGGCTGGGACATACGATCGGGTCGCATCGGCGACCGCGAGATAGACTTCGTCTGCCAGCGCGGAGGGGAGCGGCAGTACGTCCAGGCCGCCTACCTCGTGCCTGACGGGGCGACGAGAGAGCGCGAGTTCGGCTCCCTTCTCGCCCTGCGGGACGCCTGGCCCAAGACGGTCGTATCGATGGACCCCCTGCGGGCCGATTACGAGGGCGTGCGGCATATCGCCCTCGGGGATTTCCTCAAGCGGGAGAAAGCATGAGGGGCTGCGCCAAGCTCGGGGATGGGTTCTCGCCCGCTTCAGTCGGCTTTCAGCGTACGAAGTTCATGGCGACCTTCTTGACCGCCGCCGGGAAGGGAATGGAAGCCTTCGCGGCCTCGCGCATCTTGAGGATCCAGGAGAGATTCTCGGCTAGGACATCGACGATCTGGACTCCTTCGGCGTCCTGCTCCATCTCGCCTGGACGGAGGCCATGGACGATATTCCAGTAATTGGAGGTCGCGAGAATCATCTCGGAATAGGCCAGGTAATGGTTGAGGCAGTCGAGGGTCGAGGATCCGCCCGAGCGCCTGACGGCTACGAGGGCGGCGCCGACCTTGTGGCGGAAAAGCCCGCCGTTCGCTCCCGCGACGTAGAAGCACCTGTCGAGGAAGGACTTCATCGTGCCGGCCACGCCCGAGTAGTACACCGGCGAGGCGAGGACGATCCCGTCGGAGTCAGCCATCTTCCGAACCGACTCGTTGACGAGGTCGTCCTTGAAGACGCAGCCTCCGTCGCGCCGCTTGCCGCATTCCCCGCAGGCGATACAGCCCCTGATGACCTTGTCGCCCACCTGCAGGATCTCGAAATCGATGCCGTTATCCTTAAGGCGCTCGCCGATCCTCGCGAGCGCATGGTAGCTGTTCCCCTCTTTGTGGGGACTTCCGTTGATCGCCGTCACTCTCATGATGCACCTCGTTCGAAGCAAGAGGGGCGGCCGCAGCCGCCCCTTATCTTTGAAACTATCGGCTCCTGATCAGAAGGTCCGCTCGCTCAGGTACTTGTACTCCTTCCACCTGCGCTCGACAAAG
>CAYOIX010000061.1:0-6820 GCA_964404145.1 uncultured Treponemataceae bacterium | reverse complement strand
GGGGCGAAGATCTTCTCGACGTCGAGGATGATGTAGAGCTTGCCGCCGTTCTCGACGATGCCCTTGATGTACTTGACGTTGATGTCGCCGAAGATGGGGTGCGGCGGCTGGATGGAGGAGGCGGCGATGCCCACCACCTTGTCGATAGCGTCGACGATGACGCCGAAGACGTGCTCGTCGATCTTGAGGATGATGAGGCTCTCGAGGGCCTCGTCCTCCTTGCGCTCGGCGGGAAGGTGGAAGAATATCCTTAGGTCGATGACCGAGATGATGTCGCCGCGGAGATTGTACACGCCGCGCACGAAGGTCGAGGCGTTGGGCACGTAGGTGAAGCGCGAGGCCTTGGCTATCTCCTTGACGCTCATGATGTCGACGCCGTATTCCTTCCCGGCGAGCGAGAAGGTGACCATCTTGAAATCGACCTTCTCCGCCTTGCCCGCGGGACCGGCGACCTCCGGCTTGGCCTCTCGTTCCGTTTGCGCCGTCATGTGCTGCTCCTGGCCGCTCTAGCGGATCGTCGCCTCGAGGCGGCGCCGCTCTTCGAGCTCTTGCTTGAGGCCCAGCTCGAGCAGCTGGCTCACGTCTATGATAAGACAGACCGATCCGTCGCCGAGTATCGAGGCCCCGGCTATCCCCGGGGATTGGGTGAACTGGTCCCGGAGCGGCTTTATGACCACGTCCTCCTCGCCTATGAGCGAGTCCACCATGAGGCCGACGCGCTTGTCGGCCGTGCCGACGATGACCACGAAATGGTAGTCCCGCTGCTCGTTGGTCGGGATGCGGAAGAGCCGGTTGAGCCTTAGCAGGGCGACGACGTCGTTGCGGATGTTGAAGACCTCGTAGTTGTCGATCATCCTGACGTCGGCCGGCTTGATCCGGTGGCTCTCGATCACGCTGGTGATCGGGATCGAGTAGGTCTCCTTGCCGACGCGCACCAGGAGGCCCTGGATGATGGCGAGGGTGAGGGGCAGCTTGATGGTGAAGCGCGTGCCCTTGCCGCGCTGGCTCGAGACGGTGACGCTGCCGTTAAGCTTCTCGATCTGGCGCTTTACGACGTCGAGGCCGACGCCGCGTCCCGAGATGTTCGTGACCTGCTTGG
This sequence comes from uncultured Treponemataceae bacterium, assembly GCA_964404145.1. Taxonomy (GTDB): domain Bacteria; phylum Spirochaetota; class Spirochaetia; order Treponematales; family Rectinemataceae; genus UBA1306. The sequence continues at coordinate 5,721 of CAYOIX010000061.1, read as the reverse complement.
CCGTGGAGAAGCCCGCGTCGAAGATGAGGTTGAAGGCCTCGATGTCGGTGAGCACCTTGCTCGGATGGATGATGCCCCGCTCGATGGCCTTGGCGCGGACCGCCTCGACGTCGATGCCCTTGCCGTCGTCGGCGATCTCGATGACGATCATGTTGCCTTCGTTCGAGGCCTTGAGGAGGACGGTCCCCTCCTCGCCCTTGCCGGCGGCGGCGCGCTCCTCGGGCGTCTCGACGCCGTGGTCGAGGGCGTTGCGGACCGAGTGCATGAGGGGATCGAGGAGGTCCTCGATCACCGACTTGTCGAGCTCGGTGTCCTCTCCCTCGATGACGAGACTGACCTTCTTGTTGAGGGTCTTGGTGAGGTCGCGGACGAGGCGCGGGAAGCGGCTGAAGATCTGGCTGATGGGCACCATGCGGATCCGCATGACGCCTTCCTGGAGCTCTCCGGTTATGCGGCCCAGGTTCTGCGCCGTAGAGCGGAACTTGGCGACGTCGTTCTTGAGGTCGGCCTCGAAGCCGTCGAAGGTCTGGTACAGGAAGCCGAACTTCTCGACGATCTCCTTCTTGATCTCCTTGGCGGACTTGCCCTGCTGGATGGCGGCGAGGTAGTCGGGCATGCCGTCGAAGAGATCCTTGATCCCGTCGCGGAAGCGACTCTCGGAGCTCTGAAGGCCGGTCATGAGCTCGCCGAAGCGCGCGGAGATCTGGTTGAAGGTCGCCTTGTTGATCACGGTCTCGGAGACCAGGTTGAGGAGGTTGTCGATGCGCCGCGAGTCCACCCGGAGTATCGAGCCCTGCGAGGCCCTGCGGGCCTCGTCGTGGTGCGTCGCCTCGGCCGGGGAGGCGGGCTCGGCAGCGGAGACAGCGGGTTCGGCTTCGGCGGCGGCTCCCGATGCCGCGACCGCCTTGGAGACCGGGGCGGCCGCCTGATCGGCGCGCCGAGGCTCGGGCACGGCGGGCCGAGAGGCCGCCTGGATCGGCTTGGCGGGAGCCGGAGGCTCGGCCACGAGCTCCTCGACCGTGACCTCGTCGACCACGTCGGGGATGGAGGCCTTGCGGCGCAGCTCCTCGGGATCCTTGTCGACCGCGACGAAGTACTCGACCACGGGATAGAAGGAGTCCTCGTAGAGCTTCTCGAAGTCGGGGATGGTCTTGAGCACGGTTCCCGTGTCGCGGAGCGCGGCGAAGGCGTGGATGGCGGAGACGGTCTTCATGACATTGTCGGGGTTGAAGACGAGCCGGAGGCGGAATATCCGCCTGCCCGTTCCCGCCGCCTCGCGGAGCTCGAGGATCTCGTACTCGGACAGGCCGCTCGAGCTTCGCTCGCTCGAGCCGCGCTCCGGGGAGGGCGCCGCGACCGGGGCCGGCGGCTTGGGCGCGACATGCTTGACCGCGCCGGCCGGGAGGAGGGAGGCGAGCGTCGCCTTGACGGCCGATGTGTCGCCGCGGTAGACCGAACCCCGCCCCCTGGCGTCCAGCATCGCCTTGATGACGTCTATCGAGCCCAGGAGGGCGTCGATGACGGCCTCGTCGACGGCGGCCTTGCCCGAGCGGACGCCGTCGAGGACGTCCTCGACCAGGTGGGTGAACTCGGCGAGCTCGGTCATCTCGACCGTGCCCGCGCCGCCCTTGAGGGTGTGGGCGGCCCTGAATATCTCGTCCACGGCGTCGCGATTGCCGCTCTCCTGTTCCAGGGCGAGGACATTCTGCTCGAGGGACTCGACTTGGCCCTGCGCCTCGGCGAAAAAATCCTTAAGGAGCTCCTCGTTGTTCGGGTCGAGATAGTCGCTCATCGTGTTTAGAGCATTATATAGTTAGCACGTTACGTCAAGGCCGACGCGAAGAAGGCTTTGGGCTTTCCGCCCGGGCGTTTTGGCCGATAATAGGAAAAGCGCCCGCCCGTCGCCGTGCTTTCGCGTCGCTCGGGCGTTACAATTATCCCGATGAGGGCGCATTCTTTGGCCCGGGAGAGAGTGACCATGCCCAAGCCTAGAGCCGCGATTGTGCCGCTCTTCTTCGCGTTGACCGCCCTGGCGCCCGGCGCCCTCCAGGCCACGGATCTCCGGGTCGACGATCTCGAGCTCCTCTCGCACGGCGTGTACGACCAGAGCTCGGCATCCTTTGACGTGAGCTCGAGACTCTTCTTCGCCCTCTCGATGGAAGGGGGCGACAAGTTCTCGGGTCAGCTCAAGCTGGACTTCCTCAACTCGGACATCGAGAAAGCGATGTCGCTCGCCAACACGAGCCTCAACCCGCTCCCGAGCACGGCCACCAACTCGCAGCTCGCGAACAGCATAAACAACCTCATCAGCCCCCAGCTCCAGACGGTCTCCGTGACGGCAAAATCGGTCTTCGCCCTGCCGCTCGACCTGGCCTTCTTCGTGGGGCAAATGGATAATTTCTGCTCGGGCGACGACTTTACCGCCTTGTTCGGAACCGCCCCCTTCTCGACGGACCTCCGCGGGCCCATGGTCTATCCGAACGGGGTCGGCGGCAACCCGAACGTGTGGTTCGACGGGATCTACCAGCCGAACGGCACGGGTTTCCGGCTTTCGACGACGCCGAAGTTCAGCTCGGAATCGGTAGGCTACATGTACCTCTATCAGGATTCGGACGTCGGCCAGGGAACCTGGTCGGGCGATCTGCGCTACTCGGTGAACTTCCCCCTGGTCAAGACCGATCTCTTCGTGGGCGCTACCACGGGCAGCTCGATGGGCCTCTACCGCGGGGGCCTGCTCTTCTACGCCACCACGGGCAACGTGGGCGAGTTCTTCGCCCAGATGGGCGTCACGCGCTTGGACCCGGCGCAGGGCTTTTCCATCAACGATGTCTTCTTCCTCTTCGAGCCGCGCATCAGGTTCGGATCGGCGGCGCAGGCGGTTATCACCCTCTTCTACCACCCCACCTGGTACGACCAGGTGGATTACACGAGCGAACAGGGCGCCTTGGATGCGGCCTTCGATCTCCGCTTCGGCCATATCGCGGAGCGGGGCTCCCAGGGGGGGCTTCAGACTCTCATAGAATTCCGCCCCGAGACCACCGACCCCGTGAATATCCCCAACCTCGCGGTCGATACTTCCCCCTATTATTCGATCATCACGGGGGGCGTCCGCTGGGACTTCAAGCTCGATGTGCGCGTCTTCCCCCTCCCGTCGGCATGGTACGGGATGTTCGGGCCCTATATCGGCCTCAAGACCTCGTACTAAGGATGAATCGATGAGGAAAGGATCCTTCGCGACGCGGACGCTCGCCGCCCTCGTCCTCGCGGCCAGCGCGTCGGCGGCGCATGCCCTGGAGTTCGGCTTCGACGCCGAGACGAGCAACCTCCAGCTGCCGTGGACCCCCGTCGCCCCGGTGACGGGCAGCTCCTTCCCCGCCACGAACTACTTCTACGGAGGCGAGGCCTGGATGACCGCCCCCATCGGCGAGGACGCCGCGGTCAGGCTGAGCTACGATCGCGATCCCGTGCTGCGCAACAGCGCGAGCGCGGACGTGCTGTTCTCGCGGGGAGTCGCGAGCATCTCGGTCGGCCCTCAGTTCGGCTTCCTCAACTCCGACTCGGTCCCCTTCTCGGCGGGGATATCGGCCTCGGTCAAGCTCCAGTGGCCCGGTGTCGCCTACATATCGCTCCGCTCCGACGGAGGGACGGCGATTTCGATTTTCCAGGCGAACAGCGATCCCCAGGCCCTCACCGAGCTGGCCGCCGGTTTCTACGTCCACGACGCCATCGTCTCGGCCCTGGTCTCGGAAAAGCGCTTCAACGAGATGGACTCGAGCGGGGGCCTCGTGACCGACAGTCTCACCCGCTACGCGCTTACGGTCGACGTCTTCAAGAAGAACGTGCCCTACACGGCCCTCTTCTCGCTCGGCTACGAGCTCAGGTCGAAGCACTACGCCACCGAGGCCGATACCGACACCCTCGGCGCCCTCGTCATGGGCGTGGATACCACGGTCCAGCTCAGCAATTCTATCAAGCTACTCGGGGGCATCTCGACGGGGGCCTACGTCTTCGGCCTGGACGCGCTGACCGGGCGCGGGCCCGACAATTCCTCCTTCCTCTTCACGGCAAACCTGGGGATGTCGGTCGACACGGCCGCGATCAGGGCAGTTCCGGCGGCGGTGGCCGACAAGACCGAGAGCAAGACGGCTTCGCCGCCGCCCAAGAGCGAAGCCGAGACGGGGCCGGCCTTTTCGCGGCTCGCCATCGACGCGGGGGCGGGGCTCTACTACAACAACAGGATCACAATCAACGGCCAACTCGCCTGGATCGGAGGGCTCCTGAACACGCGCGGGGGAGTCTGGGGCAGCGTGGGCTACCGGCTGAGCCGCGATCTCACCCTGGGCTGCGAGACGGGCATCGATTACCTGACCCTGAGCGATTCGGGCATCCAGGTGAGCCTTTTCGACGTCCCGGTCAGGGCGATTGTCCGCTACAAGGTGGGAAAGCTCGGCTTCGAAGCCTTTACGGGGGCCTTTATCGACGGCGTGGCGGCCAGCAACGGCGCGGTCGCCGCCGATATCGATTACGACGCCGGCGCGCGGATACGGTTCGACGGTTTCTACGCCGAGGCTTCCTACGTGTTCGGCATCCAGAGCCAAAGCTACGATCTGGCCGGCGTCGGCTCGGTCGCCGCCAGCTACCCCCGCTTCGGCGCGGGATACGCCATAAGCTTCAAGTAGGGCCCGATCCGCCGGGTCGCCGAAACGAGGCCGAAGCCGCTTGCATGTAATTTAGAATCATTCTAAGCTAAGAGCCAATCTTAGTCTTAGGAGGAATCATATGAGTTCGCTCGTCACGAAAGCGGCGCCCGACTTCAGCGCCAAGGCTGTCCTGGCCGACGGAAGCATACAAGAGGGCTTCGCGCTCTCGAGCTTCAAAGGCAAATATGTCCTTATCTTCTTCTACCCCATGGACTTCACCTTCGTGTGCCCTACCGAGATACTCGCCTTCGACGCCGAGCTCGGGGAGTTCGGGAAGCGGAACGTCCAGGTGATCGGCGTCTCGGTCGACAGCGAGTACTCGCACCACGCCTGGCGCGAGCAGGAGAGGGCGAAGGGCGGAATCGGCAAGATCGGCTTTCCCCTCGTGGCCGACATCACCAAGAAAATATCCGCGGACTACGGCGTGCTCCTCGAGACGGGCGTAGCCCTCCGCGGTCTCTTCCTTATAGATAGATCGGGCACGGTGCGGCACGAGCTCGTCAACGACCTTCCCCTGGGCCGCTCGACCGAGGAGGCGCTCCGGATCGTCGATGCGCTGCAGACCTTCGAAGAGGTGGGCGAAGTCTGCCCTGCCAACTTCAAGAAGGGCGGCAAGACCATGAAGGCGAGCCAGCGCGGCAAGGAGCAGTACTTCACGGCATGACGGAGAGCGAATCCGCCCTTCGCAGGATGGGCCTGAGGCTGACCCCCCAAAGATCGGCGATACTCGGCTATCTCGAGGGCAACGAGACTCATCCCTCGGCGGGGGAGGTCTTCCAGGCGCTTCGAGCCGAGCATCCGACCATGGCGCTCGCCACGGTCTACAACACCCTGCGGTGCCTCGTGGAGGCCGGTCTGATCCTCGAGATCAGGGTCGCCGCGGGCGAGGTGAACTACGATCCGGATACCTCGACCCACGACCACGCCTACTGCACCCGTTGCGGCCGTATATTCGACCTGCCTCGAGCCGCCGCGAGCGGGCCCGAGGCGGGTCCCCCGGGCTTTAGTGTAGAGTCGGTCA
>CAYOIX010000060.1:0-7436 GCA_964404145.1 uncultured Treponemataceae bacterium | reverse complement strand
CGCCTCTTTCCGCTGGGTGAGCGAGAACCAATTGCCGCAGCCGTCCTGGAAGACCGCCTCGATGCCGTAGAACTCCTCCGTGGGCTCCTTGATGAAATGTATGCCCTTGGCCTTCAGCTGGGCGTAGGTCGCCCGGCAGTCGTCGCATTCCCATACGCCCGCCCCGAGGGCGTTGCGCTCGAGCAACTTGCGGACCAGCTCCGCGTCCTCCGGCTCGAACATGGGCGGCTTGGGCTCGGCGAGGAGTATCGCGAGGCCGGGATCCCCGGGAGCGGTCAGGGTGAGCCAGCGGAAGCCGCCGTCCATCTTCACATCCGTGTCGACCTTGAATCCGAACGCGTTGACGTAGATGTCGAAAGCCTTGTCCTGATCCAGCACCAGGATGTTCGCGTGCCCTAGGCGAGTGATCATGCGTCTCTCCTTCGAGGGCGGCATGGCCCTCGGGATAGAGTATACGATTTCCCTAGGGCGCCGGCTTCTCGGGAATTGCTCCGTGGCCCCGCGCGGGCGGAGGCAGCTTCAGGCCGAATCGGTATATGTAGCAGTGCGGTATGAAGAGCCGCGGATTCGAGAGCTGGGCGAGGGACCGGGCCCGATAGGCCGAGGGGCTCCGTCCGACCATGGCCTTGAAGAGGGAGCTGAAGGAGCCGAGGCTCTCGAAGCCCACTTCGAAGCAGACCTCGGTGACGCTGGGCCCCGGCCGGGCGAGCAGCGCCTTGGCCTTCTCGATCCTGCAGCGGACCTGATAGCGATGGGGCGTCTCGCGATAGGCCAGGCGGAAGGCGCGGACGAGATGGAAGCGCGAGCAGCCGGCGAGGCGGGCCATGCGCTCCAGGCCCAGGCTCCGTTCGGGATGGGCCTCCAAGGCGCGCTTGACGAGGGCGAGTCCCGGGCTAGGAGCCGCGCCGATCGTCTCGGCTCCGGGCTCCGGCCGCGTCGCGGCCAACCGCTCGAGCAGATACCCGAGCATCTAATGATCCTCGATGCCTAGATCGATGGCGATCATGCTCTCTCCCATGCTACCCTCCACTGCGAATATACTCCCAGCGGGATGAATATGCCGAGGAAGGACGCTTCATGACCAGACATGGAGGATCGGGACCGGTCTTGATCGGAGCTCTGTGCGCGGCGCTATTCCTGAGCGCCTGCGCCAGCCAGACCGCCTATATACCCACGGTGGGCGAAGGCTTCCGGATTCCCGCCGATTTCAAGGTCGTGGGCTATTTCCCTTCCTGGTCGGGCGACCCGAAAAGGATCCAGTATCGGGCCCTGACCCATATCTGCTATGCCTTCGCCGCTCCCACGATGGAGGGAGGCTATTGCAAGATAGCGAACGACGACAAGTTGATCGATCTGGTGACGAGGGCCCACGCCGCGAGGGTAAAGGTCCTCCTGTCCTTGGGCGGCTGGAATACGGGCGGCCCGAACGCCTACGACGCGATCGCGGCCGATCCGGCCCTGACGGCCGCCTTCGCCGATTCCACCATGGATACGATCGCCCGGTATTGCCTGGACGGCATCGACATGGATTGGGAGTTCCCGACGGAGCAGACCGCCCAGGCTTTCGCGGGGCTGATGCACGCTCTGTCGGAGAGGCTCCACCTCGCGGGCAAGCAATTGAGCATCGCGGTCAGCGCCAATGCCTTCCACGGCAAGGACTACCTGGACAGCATCGTCGAGGACGTCGACTTCCTCAACATCATGGCCTACGACGACGGCTACGGCCTGACGGGCGTGCAGCATTCCAGCTACTGGTTCGCCAAGGCCGCGATGGATTACTGGCTCGGGATTCGCCGCGTGCCGCCGCCCAAGGCCGTCCTGGGCGTTCCGTTCTACGGGCGGAGCCTGAAGGATCGCCACTCCATCTCCTATTCCGGCCTGCTCCTGTCCGATCCCTGGGCTTCCTCGTCCGACCTGTCGGGCCAATTCGGCTACAACGGCTTCGATACCCTGCGCTCGAAGGCGGTCAACCTGGCCCGCCTTCGAGGAGGCGGAATCATGATTTGGCAGCTCAACCAGGACGCCAGGGGCCCCGACTCATTGCTGAACGCCATCTTCGACGCGATCAAGGAGCCGGTGGAGCCCGTCGCGGACGATACGCCCGCCGTTCCCGCTCCGGCCGAGTAGCCGGTATTCGGGGAATATCTCCACCGCCCGCGGCAGGAGGCCGTTGGCCCATGCCAGGAAGATGCCGTAATTGGTCACGGCCACTCCGGCGTCGCGTATGCGCGCCAGCTGGCCCATGACCTCGCGCCGCGTGCGCATGCAGCCGCCGCAGGTGATGATGAGGCCGTACTCGCGCAAGGCCTCGGGCCCGGGAAGCTCGCGGGAGAACTCGAAGCTCGCGGCCCGCGGCGCCAGCTGGCGGAAGAGGCGGGGAATCTTGACGGTGCCGAGATCCTCGGCCTGGCGGTGGTGCGAGCAGGCCTCGAGGACGAGTATCTTGGCGCCCTCGGGGAGGTCCCGGATGGCGTCTATTCCGGCGAGATAGGTCGCGAGGTCGCCCTTCTTCCTCGCGAGGAGGATCGAGAACGAGGTGAGCCTCTGATCTTCCGGTATGTCGGCCGCGACCTTGCTGAAGGCCTGGCTGTCCGTGACCACGAGGGAAGGCCGCTGCCGCAGCATGGAGTAGAACAACGAGAGTTCGCGCTCCTTCACGACGAGGGCGGCGCAATCCCGGTCCAGGAGATCGCGGATGCTCTCCACCTGGGGCAGGATGAGCCTGCCCTTGGGCGCCCCGAGGTCGATGGGCGTGACGAGGAGGACGAGCTCGTTCTCGCGCACCAGGTCCTCGAGGGGTCCCGGCTCGGGATCGATCCGGTCCGCCAGGCCGACGAGGCGCTCGCGGAGCTCGGCGGCGCCGCGGCCCGCGATATTGTCGACTCTCACCGTCGCCTCGATCCCGCCCCGGGCCAGCCAGGCCTCCTTCGCGGCGTCGCGGGGCTTATCGTCGAACGAGAGGGCGACTAGGGTCGGCCGGCCGTCGGACAGAAGCGAGGCGAGGAGCCCGTCCTCGGCCGGCGAGGGGGCGAGATCCGCGCGCGTGACGAGGACGCGGATGTCGGCGCTCGCGAGCGCGGCCCGGGTCCTTTCCACCCTGAGCCCTCCCAGCTCGCCCTCGTCGTCGATGCCGGCCGTGTCGTGGACGACCGCCGGGCCAAGGCGGCCGAGCTCGATCGGCCGGACGACCGGGTCGGTCGTCGTGCCGGGAGTGGCCGAGACGATGGAAACGTCCCTCTGGAACAGGCGGTTCATGAGCGAGGACTTCCCCGAATTGCGCAGGCCGGCGAACACAATCGAGACGCGCTCGGAGGTCGGGGTCGAGTTCGCGATCACGGCGGGTCTCCTCGATGGGGATTCATCGCGGTGGCCTTGCGCGGATCGAAGCGCTCGGCTACCTCCCCGCGCTGCAGGCCGCTCATCCCGGCGATACGATCGATGTACGCCTCGAGAAGCTCCGCGGCCCCTCGGGTCCGGTCGGCCTCGCCCTCGGAGCGCGGACCATCTTCCGCGCGGCGCGGACCATCTTCCGCGCGAAGTTCCGCGGCCAGTTCCTTGACGCGCCTGTAGCCTAGTACAGGAGCCAGGAGGTTGAGGAGGGCATCGGAGGCGACAAGGCGCTCGGCGATGCGCTCCCGCCGGACCGCGAGGACGGGCAGGAATTTCCGCGATAGCGCGTCGAGCGCCGCGCCGAGGGAAGCGGCAGCTTCGAGGAGCTCGTCCGCGAGGAAGGGCAGGTAGGCATTGAGCTGGAGCTGTCCCTCGAAGGCGAAGGCGCGCGCGGCGGCGGACTCGTGTTCCGCCGCCATGGCGTGGCCCCGCGCGTACTCGAGGAGGACGGGGTTGGCCTTCGCGGGCATTATGGTGGAGCCGTACTGGAGCTCCGGATGGACGAGCTCGCCGGAGAGACTCGAGGTGTACAGCAGCAGGTCCGAGCAGATCTTCCGGAGGTTGCCCGCGCAGAGGCCGATCGCGTCGGCGACTTCCGCGAGCTTGTCCTGATGCGCGATCTCGTCGGGCAAATTCTGGCTCCTGCTCAGGGGCAGGCCGGTTGCCCGGCGGAGCTCGCGCTCCGCCGCGTAGACGTATTCGGGGCTCGCCGCGAAGCAGGTGCCGATCGCCGTCCCTCCGAGAGCGGATGTCCGAAGCCGCTCCTTCACCTTGTGGAAGCGCCAGCGGTCCCGCTCGACGCAGCCGGCCCAAGCCCCGAACACCTGGCCCAGGCGGATGGGAAGGGCATCCTGGAGCTCGGTCCTTCCGGCGATGAGGAGCCCGTCGTATTCCAGCTCCTTGGCGACCAGGGCCTCCTGGAGGGCGACGACGCGGCCTTCGAGGTCGATCACGAGCTCGAAGGCCGCCACGGTGACCGCCGTGGGGAATGTATCGTTCGTGGATTGGGCTCGGTTCACGTCCTCGATGGGATCGAGCCGAGGCGCCTCCCCTCCCCGCCGCTCCCGGAAGAGCTCCCTCGCCCTCGCGGCGGCCACCTCGTTGAGGTTCATATTGAAGCTGGTCCCCGCCCCGCCCTGCCGGATTGATATCGGGAACTGGCCGTCGTGCTCTCCCCGGGCGATCTCGTCCAAGGCGTCGATGAGGCAGGCGAAGAGCCCGGGATCGAAGCGGCTTTCGACTTCCTGGACGGCCGCGACGGCCGCGCGCTTCACCTTGGCGTAGGCCGCTATGAGCGCGGGCGGCGTCCGGCCGGGACCGAAGTTGGCCAGTGCCTTGCGCGTCTCCTCTCCGTAGTAGACCTTAGGCGAAGCCCCGACGTCAGGCTCCATCGTAGGCCTCGACGCGCGACCGCAGCGTATCGCCCCGCTCGAAGGACAGCTCGCGATCCACCGATTTCATGCGCAGGGCGAGACATCCCAGGCACTTCTCGCCCGCCTCGTCGATGCAGATCTTCCCGGGATACAGAAGGTAATTCCTGCGTACCGGGCTCGGCGTCATGTTGGGCATGAGGACGTTGGCCCCGGCTAGAATCATCTTCTCGCGTCCCCGGGGGTCCAGGGAGCCGGCGGCCGTCGTGGCAGGGAGATGGGCCTCGGGCATGAGGAGGCGCAGGAGGCTCGTCATGCGGAGCGTCAGCTCAATCGTCTCCTGCCTCGCCCCCGCGAGGGGCGTACCGGGATGGGGGATGAAAGGGCCTATGCCCACCATGTCCAGGTCCAGCCTGGCGCAGAGCAAGGCGTTCGCGATCCGCGTCTCCTCGGTCTCGCCGGGAAGGCCGGTCATGAAGCCCGAGCCCACCTGGTAGCCCTCGGCGCGCAGGTCCTCCAGGGCCTTGAGCCTGCGGTCGAGGCCGATGCCGTTGCGCAGGCGGGCGTGGAGCTCGGGATCGGAGGTCTCGAATCGGAGTAGGTAGCGATCGGCTCCGGCGGCCCTCAGCCTTCGATACTGCGAACGCGTCTTTATGCCGCAGCTCAGGGTGATCGCCGCCTCGGGGCAGCCCGACTTGATCCGCTCCACCGCGGCGGCGAGGCGCTCGGTCGTGTACCATGCGTCCTCGGCGCTCTGGAGCACGAAGCTTCGAAGTCCCGCGTCGTAGGCCTCCTCCGCCGCGGCGACGAGTTCGTCCTCGGAGAGTCTATATCGCTCCACCGAGGCGTTGCCCGCGCGAATCCCGCAGTAGAGGCAGTCGAGCCCGCAGTCGTTCGAGAATTCGATGAGGGCGCGCAGGAGGATCTTCTTCCCATGGACCTCCTCGCAGACCTTGCGCGCCGCCAGCGCGAGCTCTTCGGTCCCCGTCCTGCGGTAGTAGTCGACGATGTCCTTCGCGGCCGCGTTGGCGTTCATGCGGGCCTCTAGAAGTAAATGTCACGCTCGCCCGCGCCGGGTCCCGGAGCCTGGGCGGGGCCCTTGAGCCTCTCGCGGTCGATGAAGCTCCTATCGGCGCGGGCTTCCGAGCGCGTCCTCGGATCCGTCGCGTTCTGTCCTTCCATCGGCTGCCTCCTGGTAGGGCGTCAGGACGGATTTGACCTTCGCTCCGGGAAATCTCCCAAGCTTGCCCGAGAGGGCCCCGAGTTCGTCGGTGTCGCCTTCGACGATGAGGGAGATGACGTTGACGCCTTTATCGCGAAGGGGAAGTCCCTGCCTGCCGAGGACGAGATGCCCGTAGGCATGCAAGGTATCGTTGATGCCCTTGACGCTCGCCGTGTCGGTGACCAGGACCGCGATGACGCCGATTCTCTTCTCCATCAGGGCTGCCTCTGGATCGGATAGCGGTGGAAGACTCCTCGGGACCGGAAGCCCGTCCCTAAGACGATCGAACTATATCAGCATTCGAATCGATATGTCTATACCGATAAGGCGGGGAAAATGGTAGGATACGCCATGCGATCACGCTATTCGGCGTTCCCGGGGAAGCGGGGCCCGGCCCCTAACGAGCGGCCGGGGGGCGAAGCACCATGACCGCGATGCTCTCCCTGCTATCCGCCCTGCTCTACGGCGCGGCCGATTTCTCGGGCGGATTCGCGACGCGGAAGAACTCGGTCTTCTCTGTCATGCTGCTGTCGCAGGCGGCGGGACTCGCCGTCGCCCTCGTCGCCGCCCCCATCGTAGGACCCGGCTCGCCTCGCGCCGAGGATCTCGCCTGGGGCCTCCTCGCCGGCCTCACCGGCTCCGTCGGGCTGGCGGCCCTCTATCGGGGCCTCGCCCTGCACCGGGCCGCGATCGTATCTCCCGTATCGGCCCTCCTGGGGGCGATCGTCCCGGCCTCCTTCGGCGCGATCCTCGGCGAGAAGCCCTCGGAGCTCGCCCTCGTCGGCGCGATGCTGTGCCTCCCGGCGATCTTCCTCCTCTCCTACGAGAAGGGCGGGACGAGGGACCGCCCGGAGCTCAGGGCATCCTTCCTCTACGGCCTGGTGGCGGGCCTCGGCTTCGGAGCCTTCTTCATAGCGATATCGAGGACCTCGCCCGGCTCGGGGCTCTGGCCCCTCCTGGCCTCCCGCGCGGCCTCCATGGCGGCTACCGCGGCCATCGTCGCCCTAGGCAGGAAGGGATTCTCCGTCGCCAGGGCGGACAGACCCGTCGCGCTCTTCGCCGGCACGGCCGACATGGGGGCCAACATCTGCTTCCTCCTCGCGAGCCGCTCGGGGCTCCTCATCCTCGTCACCCTGATCGCGTCCCTTTTCCCGGCGCCTACGGTGATCCTCGCCCGCGTCTTCCAGGGCCAGCGGATCTCGGGGCAACGCGCCGCGGGTATCGCCCTCGCCCTCGCGGGCGCGGCCCTCATCGGGCTGAGGTAGGCGGGGGACCCCGATTCGAATACTATAGGAGGCGCTTCGGTCCGTAGAGGGATCCTGTGCCAGGAGGCACGCCATGAGATCGGGAAACTCCCGAAGCCTCTTTCCCGCCGTCGCCGCCCTTCCGGCCCGCCTCGTCGCCTTCTACGTCGGCCCGGCGGAGCGGAACACCATCGAGTATTGGCAGCGCTT
>CAYOIX010000059.1:0-8120 GCA_964404145.1 uncultured Treponemataceae bacterium | reverse complement strand
AGGCGGTAATCCTCGATGGCGGTGGAAATGGCATCGACCAAGGTCAAGGTGCCGCGCGAGGTCGTCTCGACCGCGTCGAGGACGTAGAGTAGCCAGGATTCCCAGGCTCCCTCGTCCCGGATAGCGCGCAAGCCCTGGTAATACTGCTCCTTGCTCCGGATGAAGTGGCGGCTCAGGTACAGCACCGGGATTTCGAGGAGCCCCTTCAGCACGAGATAGAGGACATTAAGGATGCGCCCCGTCCGGCCATTGCCGTCATAAAAGGGGTGGATGCTCTCGAACTGGTAGTGGATGACCGCCATCTTCACGAGGGGATCCGCGTCAAGGAGAGAGTCGTCGTTGATGAAGCGCTCGAGGTTGGCCATGAGCAGGGCAATGGTGTCGTAGTCCTGCGGCGGGGTGTAGATCACCTCTCCCGTGCGGTCGTTGACGAGGTTGGTGCCAGGCAGTCGACGAAAGCCGGCCCGGTTGCGCTCGAGCTCCTCCTGGACACGTACCAGGTCGTTCGCGGTAAGGATGCCGCGATCGCGGACCAGTTCGAAGCCGGTACGAAGGGCTTGGGCGTAGTCCCGGACCTCCTTGGCCGCGAGGCCGGTGGCAGGAGAGACCTCCAGATCCTCGCGAAAAAGCTCATCCTGGGTCGTAACAATGTTCTCGATCTCGGAGCTATCCTTGGCCTCCTGGAGCGCGAGGGTGGAGATCAGGATGCTCTGGTTCGGAATCGCCCGGCACCGCCCCTTGAGCTCTGCCAGAAAGCGATGCGCCCGCGCCGCCTTCTTGAGCACAGCTGGCGTCTCCAGCTGAACCAACGGAGGAAGCAGGGGCAGATCCTCGGCCATGGTACTCCTCACATCTGTATAGGAACCGGCCAGTTGCTATGCACGAGAGCGCGACATGTATATATTATGGCATTATTATATACACGTCAAGCTGACCACGGCATGTTGTCGGCAAGCTATCCGGGGACATCGAAGGGGTCTCAGACAAGCCACCTGAGCCCCCAAAACTCTGAGATTATCTCTGAGATTCTCGTCCAAAACCCTACTCTGAGATTGACTCTGAGATTGAGAAATGACTAAAAACGGCTAGGTTTGATAACGGGCTACCAATCTGTCCTTTGACAATATCCTTTATCGAGTATAGAATTAGCTAACGGAAGCAAAAAACGGCTAAAGATGGTGAATAGTCGGATGCCTGAGCCTATAGGTTCGCAATCTATAGGTCGGGGGTTCGAATCCCCCATTCTCCACCAACCTGGAGCCGCCGGAAGGCGGCTCTTTTCAATGGTGGAGAATGGGGGATTCGAAGGGCGAGCGCTCCGTGCGACGCCCGATCATTTGAGGGCGTCGCACGGTCGAGCCCGCAGGGATGCGGGCGAGAGCGCTCGCCCCGGCCCGGAAGGAGGCGACACGAGGTCGCCGAATGGAGGGCGAATCCCCCATTCTCCACCAACCTGGAGCCGCCGGAAGGCGGCTCTTTTCAATGGTGGAGAATGGGGGATTCGAAGCGGAGCGCCGACCCGGAGCACGCGATCATTTGAGCGTGCGGAGGGTCGCAACGCCATGGATGGCGTTGCGAGGCGCGGAGCCGGCCCGGAAGCCGAGTGCAGGATGCACGAGGCTGGAGGGCGAATCCGCTATTCTCCATTTAGAGAACTGCCGCCCGTTGGGTGGCAGTTCTTGTTAGCAACGGAAGTTGCAACAGTTAGCCGATAAGAGAGCCCGAAGGGAAACCGAGGGCGGCTCCAGGCTTCCATACCAACTCTGAGATTGAGTCTGAGATTCTCGTCAGACTCGGTCGGGTAGGAAGCCATGGACCGCGCGAAACGGCCATACTCCATTCAGAAGCGACCGTCCTCGAAGAAGAACCGTTACATCTACTACATCCAGTTCAGAGACCCCGAAACCCTCAAGTACATGACCGCAGTGTCCTCGGGCAAAACATCGAAGAGCGATGCCCAGAACTGGGCCGACGAGCAGATCCGCTCAGGCAAGGTCATCGCCTCCGACAAGAAAAGTGTGCTCCTGGAGACCTACGCTCGTGAGTTCTGGGACTGGGAGAAGAGTTCCTACGTCAAGGGCAAGCTCGCTCGCGGCCAATGCATCGGGCACACCCACGTCAAGAAGTCCGCTGGCTACATCGAACAGTGCGTCGTCCCCGCCTTCAAGGGACGCACCCTCGCGTCCATCAAGTCAAGCGACATCGAGGCCTGGCTCCTCGGTCTCAAGGACAAGGGCACGCTCAAGGCAAAGTCCATAAACCTCATCTACATGGCCTTCAGGACCGTGCTGAAAGAGGCCTTCCGCCTTGTCTACATCCCCGTCGACCCGAGCATCCGCGTTGGCATGCTCGCCGAGGATAAGCCCAAGCGCGGCGTGCTCTCTATAGCCGAGGCGCAGAAGCTCTTCACCGAGTGGCCTTCAAGGCAGCGTGGGGAAGCGACCTGTGACTCTTCGCGGCCAATATACTGGCCGCAAGCACCGGCATGCGCGAGGGCGAGATCCGGGCGCTCCAGATCAAGAACGTTCACGAGGACTACAACGATGTCCTTGCGTCGTGGGAGCAGGGCTTCGGCCTCAAGGGCGCCAAATGGGGATCGGGGCGGCAGGTGACCATCCCCTCCTCCGTCTCCAAGATGCTCGCCGCGGTAATGGCCGCCAGCCCCTACAAGACACCAGAGGACTTCGTGTTCTAAGGCGAGACTCGAGAAACTCCTCTTCACGCGAGGATTATTGTCGACAGCCTCTATGCCGCATTGGAGGCAATCGGCATCAATGAAGAGGAGCGGAAGGCGAGGTGCATCACCTTCCACTCGTGGCGGCACTTCCTGAACTCGTGTTTGATGTAAGCTGAAATTCCCGGAAAACGCCACCAGGCGTTCCTTGATTTCGCCACGGGAAATTCCCGGGAAAAATCAGATGAAGCACTCGCTCATGCGCCAGAAGGCGCCTGCAAAAGTACCCACACGTTGATGGCCATTTTTAGGCGATTTTTTTGGGTATTAGGGGTTGACGAAATACAACGCGAGGGCCTCGGCGTCGGGGAGCTCTGCGGCATCGTAGGGGAGACCACCAAGCTCGTCGGGAAAACAGAGGCGGAAGGCCTGGGAGATGCATACCTTCTTCAGCATCAGACGGGGCTGCTTAATCCAGAAAGCGGTCAAGGCGCCATCCTTCTTTAGCTGAGCCGCCTCCTCGAAGAAAGCCTCGTGCTCGAGTGGCTCCGCCCAATCCTTGCGGTGGATTGTGACGATGGCTTTCATGTCGTTGCTGGAGCCTTCGATGCGCGAGGACCAGCCGTCGAGACGGCCGGTGCGCTCGGCGCGCTTCAGGTAGACCTCGTAGCCGACGATCACGGAGAATCGGCGATAGGAGCCCTCGCCGTAGACCGTAGCATAGACCTCACGCTTCCACGGGTTGAGACCAAATGCCTGGCAGACTTAGACGAGCTGAGTACGCTCGGCCTCGGTGAGCTCGGGTGAGAGGCCTGTGGCACCCAAGTAGTCGAGAATTGTTTTCGTGGGGATGTCGGGGATAGATTGAGCGGGTGGAGAGGACGGGGAACGGTCACGGACGGGAAAGGTGGAGACTTCGGACATTGGAGACCTCCTTGGGGATGGATCTCCAGTATCAGTAGAGGCTGAAAACGTTCGTGCGCAGGATACAGTCGAGAGATCCAGGAATCACTTACTGTATCGGTTACAAGGACGGAGAACCCGCCATATGCTTCCATGCATCGATGAGCTTCCGACACTCACGTTGAGGCAGGCGTCGGTTGATGTCCATGAGGAGTTCAAGCCTCTCAACTGCTGTAGCTGGGGCCATGGAACCCTCGTCAACCAATAGGCTGAGAAGCCATGGTGTGCTATGAACCTCCAGTTTCTGCCGTTCAGCTTCCTTACGTAGGCGCCCATCTCCTGAAAGGACGACCCCATCCCTGTTCTGAGCATGGAATACTACCGAGCAATCGGCGAGCGTTAGTTGTGGGCTCGCGTTCTGCATTTCTGCGATCTTCAACATCTCCTCGATCGAGGACGAAAGAACTACGAGCAGCCTCTTACTGATACACTCAGAGAGAGCGTGTGCCTGTTCGACATCGACGACCTCATGTTTAATTAGATCGGTGGTCTCCATGACGTACGGCAAGGTCATGGCCTCTTCAAGCAGGCCTATGTCGAGGAGATCGATCAGAACATTCGCATCATGGATGAGGAGCCGCATCTTGCGGGAGCCTCTCCAGTCGAAGCTCTTCGATCGACTTGTTCGCTAAGTAGGCTCCCTTGGACATTGAGATCAGTTCTTCCGAGATCGCCCTATGGAGCAGTTGGCTAAAGCGTTGTGGAACCTCCTTGATCGGGTAATCCACGGGCTCATGCTTCCTCCAGCCCTTTGCACTGATAGCCTTGCTGAAAGACTCGTAAACGTACTCGCTTACAATCCCATGCTGCTTCGCCCGGTACATGATCGCTTGCATCGAGATGCCGTACTGGATCTTGAGGTTCCGAAGCTCCACGAACGATATATCCGATCGCTTCGCCCCTAATTCCTTGATGAGTACGTCGTGAGGAAGAAGGAATGAGCCGCCGAATGAGTGACAAAGCTTCTCTAGCTCGGCCTCGCTGACGGAAGGCTCGAATGAAAGGCAAAGATGGGCGAACTCGTGAAGTGCGGTGAGCCTCTTCCTATCGGATGGAGAATCCTTGTTGAGGACGATGAACGGCGCCTTCTCGACTCGCCCTGATAGACCATCGAAGCCTTCCGGCGCCTCAAGCTCGAGGACCTTGATCCCGTGCTCCTCGAGTAAATCGACGACGTAGGCGACCGGCCCTTCTCGTCCGATATGCCAGAGGTCTCTGATCTGCAGAGCAGCGGCTTCGACGTCATCAAGACTGCTGATGGTCTTAGCAGGCAACTTGAGAGACACGCGAGCCTCGGCGTGAAGGAACGACTCGAGCTCGATGTAGCGCTCCAGCTCATCCTTGACTCGAGCTTTGAAGGACTCGATCACCTTCTTCCCGAGTGAGGCTTTCTTCCTGAAGTTGACCGCCTCGAGCGCGATATCGCTCTGGGAAAAGAAGTAGTCGGGCTTCACCGAGAGGGCGTCCGCCAGCGCCAGCACGACCTTGCTGTCAGGGGACATGAGCCCGTTCTCATACTTGCTGATGGCCTGCTTCGAGATCGAGTTCTTCATTTTGGCTACCAGGTCGTCCATCGATAGCCCAGCCATCAGCCGGGCTGCCTTGAGCCGCTGTCCAAATGAAGAAGTCATGCTCTGTCTCCTGTAGACAAACATAACACACGAAACTTGACTTGTCTACCAAGAAGGGATACATTCCAGGTAGCTCGTCGAGCAGGAATCAACCTCGCAAAGGAGGCCGAACAATGGCCACCAACCCTCCCAAAGAAGATGGACATCGGAATGGCGCCGTCAGGGACCGCTCGCAGGTTCAGAACCCCGTCAACGGGAACTGGACTAAACGGGACAAGGACACCGGTCAGTTCATGGACCAGAAGACCGACGGTAAGCCCTTCAAGGGTGTCACGAAAGAGAAGTAAGTCGCGGCCGGGGTTGCACCTCGGTTCGAGGGACCGGCACTTTCCTGAGAACGCTATTCAGCGGCGCCAATGGAGTATATATATATGCGCGTTCCTAGTGGCGCTTACTCTGGCAACCTGTTCGACAGCTTCACTATCCAAAGTTGCTTCGACGAACAACTTGCTGCGATGCGCCTTGAAGTAGACAAGATCGCCCCTGAACGCTTGCTGAACACATCACCGAATGACCTGGTGAAGTACTTTGTCGAAAAGTACAAGGTTGATTCTCTGTCATTGAATCGAGACGCAATGTCAGTGACCGACAGCGAAGCTCAAATCGATGTCCGATGGGATCAAGGGCGGTGGATAGAAGATCGAAACAGGCCCTGCTATGTCCCAGGGCAGAGAATCGAGGTGGAAGTACCAATCGTGGGAGACCCACAGTTTCTTTATGCTCGAGCGAGTGAATACTCGCTTACTGTCCCCAAGGCGACGGTGAAGGGTTCCTCTGTAATACTCGTCTTCGATATCCCAAACGACAGCCCGAATGGTAATGTCCGGCCAAGCATCGATCAACAACTTGATCAGATAGATCGGCAACTAGGGTGGCTGCGAAATGACATCGCAGGATACAACTCATCCTTGCCAGGTATTGTAGAAAACTTGGTCAACTCCCGAAGGGAACGCATACTTGCAAACACCAAGCGAGTGGCAGCGCTCGGCATACCTGTAAAGGCGAGGACAGGCAACCCCAAGACATACGCCGTTCCCGAGATCCGACGAAAGATAGTTCCGGTAATGCCTCAGGCAACTACGGTTCCATATGAATCTGAACCGATCCTCTCAGATAGCCTCTACGAAGAAATCCTTAGAATCCTGCAGGGCATGAATCAGGTTATGGAGTGCAGCCCAAGCGCCTTCAGCACAATGGATGAGGAGGCCATCAGGCAGCACTTCTTGGTCCAGCTCAATGGCCAGTTCATGGGAGCTGCGACGGGGGAGACATTCAATGTTAGTGGCAAGACAGACATTCTCATAAAAGAAAACGGTAAGACTATCTTCATCGCGGAATGCAAATTCTGGAAGGGGCCAAAGGTATTCAACGAAGCAATAGGCCAACTACTAGGCTATACATCCTGGCGGGATACTAAGACCGCCATCTTGGTGTTCAATCGAGATAAATCGATGAGTACGGTACTATCAGGGATCCAGTCAGAAGCGACAACCCATCCCAATTACAAACGTACTCTTGACTGGAAACATGAGTCTGGCTATCGGTATATCTTCCACCACAATACTGACCCAAACAGAGAACTTGTACTCACCGTTCTTGTGTTTGATGTCCCCAAAGTTAGCTGAACCAGCCCACTAGAACGCATCGGGAACGAGCTTCAGCCTGTTGATCGAGTCGAACGCGGTAGAAAGCGCTGCATGGGTCTCCAGTACTTCCCGCAACCGAAAGGCTGGGGCCCCCCAATAAACAGGCATTGGGGACTTAGCCGACCTGAACGCTGAGAAAAATGGGCATCGTCATTTGTTGGACTTGATCCTGCATCTCTTCTATCTTGTCGATATGGGCATCTTCGTCATGGAGTATCTTCTCAAACGTTTCGCGGGTCGCAAAATCCCCCACATCTCCCGCTAGCTTTATTGCACTATTGTAGGCCTTAATCGCATCTGTTTCCGCCCCATGATCGTTGATGAGTTGTTCTGCAACGTCCTTACCTATATGCATTTGCCGAAGATTTGAGACGATAGGAATCCCTTCCAGAAAAAGGATCCGTGCGATGAGCGTTTCGGCATGCTTCCTTTCTTCAATGGCGCGTTTCTCAAAGTGGTCATGAAGTTTGGCATATCCCCAATTGTGGCACATTTCGGAGTGGACAATGTACTGACTGACCGCGGTAAGCTCGTCTGCGAGCAGAGAGTTTAATGTTTCAAGTAATTGAACATTCCCCTTCATGTCTTTCTCCTTGTAGTGGGCTGCTGCACATGAGCGAGATATTACGCCTGCCTTGACGGCCGCACAAGGATTTTCTCACTTTCGGTTTCCCCGATAAGAGAAAGGTAATCGGGGACCATTCTGTACCGATTAGCCGTAATGACAATACTATCGGGGAATTCTTGTTTTCAATTGTAGCCCGATAGCGACTACTGTATCATGGAGATTCCACTTCTTCATTCCCAGGCCAATCCCGGAAGTCCAGTTCCCGATCGTACCTTTGGGGATTGAGAGTCTTTTACTGACCTCCGCGTGGGAAAGACCTTGCTCCTTCACCATCTTAATCGATTCCGCTTTCAGCTCGTCACTATATGACTTTCGATCGCTCATCCTTCCCTCTAACCTCACTGTGCCTTATACTACCGTCTCCACAAAAGTCAGTATAGGTCAGCCTTCATTTGACAGTCCCAACCTGCGAAGAAGAGCCTATATGTTTGTCCCTTGAGCCAAGTCCCTGTCCACCGAAACGGGGGTTGGTCCTGGAGCAAGGAATCCGTCAACCAGCGTTGCCATTTGCTGAACCGAAGGGGGTGTCGGCGCGCAGTTTGAATTGACCAAATAAAGCACGTCTCTCGCGAATACCC
>CAYOIX010000058.1:0-8457 GCA_964404145.1 uncultured Treponemataceae bacterium | reverse complement strand
GGGTTTCAAGGCGCCCTGCAGACTTATCGCGTCTATTCCGATCCTGACCTAAACGCCGAGTTGCGCCTGTTTTCGGGCAAGACGATCGATGTCCCGTCGCTCTTCATCGGCGGGAAGAGCGATTGGGGTACCTATTCGGCGCCGGGCGCGGTCGACCTTATGAGGACGAAGGCGGCGACGAGGATGGCTGGCATCGAGCTGATCGACGGCGCCGGTCACTGGGTCCAACAGGAGCAGCCGGTTCGGCTGGGCACGCTCCTGCTCGCCTTTATCAAGGAGCTAGGTGGGGCGGATCACACCGGCGCTTAGGTCGGGGAATGCCTATCGTCGCTCTTAAGAATATTGCCCGGCGTCCAGATCACCGTCCCGTCAGGTCCGTCACGCTTCAGTGAAGCGCTTGGGTTTGGTGAGCTGGGCGCGAGGCGTTCAGCCTTTGCTTCCCTGGTGAGGGCGTGGCGCTGCGCGATGGCGAAGCCGCTACGCAGCGAGCTTTGAGAATTCATGTCTGCCTCGCTACAAACCGGTTCCTCGCGCGAGAGGCCCCGCCCCCGTTTCCGCTCACTTCACCCCCATAAACCCGCTTCGCGACAAGATCGTGCGTTGACTAATGCTAGGCGGATGGCTACCTTAAAAACAGGATCGTCACATACGATTCTGACGACAAGCGAATGTAACTTGTCCACGAGGCGAGAAGTCGCTTCATTGGCAAGAGTTCTATAAGACGGCTTTCGCCGATGTCGAGGAGCGAGCCGAGACGACCTCGGGCACCCCATCCTGTAGTTTCGGGAATCGCTCCAAAGACAACTACTTCGAAAGGGATCAACTATGGACTCTATCGTCGTATTGGAATCTCGAGAATATAAATGGCGCTGGTGGGCGCTTATAGGCGCCTCGCTGGCCGTGTTCATGGCGGCACTGGACACCAACGTCGTGAGCGTCGCCCTTCCCATCATGGCCCGGATATTCAACGTCGACCGCCAGATCAAATGGGTGGTCTTGAGCTACATCCTGCCGACCACCGCCCTGCTCGGCGTATTCGGCGCCTTGGCTGACCTTGCGGGTCGCAGGCGGATTACGCTGATCGGCATCACTCTCTTTATCTCCGGAAGCATCCTCTGCGGAACGGCGCATTCTCTCACGCAGATGATCGTCTACCGGGTCGTCCAGGCAATCGGCGGCGCCGGTATCGGATCGGCTATAATGGCGATCGCCACGGTCAACTTCGCTCCCGCGGAACGAGGCAAGGCAATGGCCGTGGTCGGCTTAATCGCCCCGCTCGGCGCGGTCGTCGGGCCCAGTCTCGGCGGCCTCCTCATCGGCGCGTTCGGTTGGCCCGCCATATTCTACATCAACGTTCCCTTCGGCATAGTCGCTTTCACATTGGTGTATCGCCTATTGCCGCGCGACGGAGCGGGCCAGTTTCGGGCCTTCGACTCATGGGGAGCGATCCTCTTCACCGCGGCTCTTTTCCTCCTGATCTTGGGCCTCGCTCCGAAGGATGGGCGCCTGACGAGCTTCGATTTCGTCCTTCTGGCCGGCAGCTTCGCGGTAGTCGAGGTTCTGATGCTCGTGGAACGCCGCGCGGCGAATCCGCTCGCTCCTCCGTCTCTCTTCGCTCTACGACAGTTTTCCATCCCCCTTGCGGGAATCATGACTCTTGGAATCGTCGGCTCAGGCATCGGGTTCGTGATGCCCTTTTTCCTGGAGGGGGCCCTCAGGCAAAGTCCCGAGCGAGCCGGGCTGACTCTTCTGTTCCTGCCGCTTGCGATGGCCGCCGCCTCCCAAGTGGGCGGCCGACTCTCGGACAGGTTCAATCCGCGACTTCCAGCCGCAGTGGGCGCGGCCATCGCCCTCGTCGGCGTTGGCCTTCTCATTCCGCTGGACAACCGGTGGGGCATGGCCGACCTGGCCTTTCGATTTGCGACGATAGGACTGGGCTTCGGTTTATTCATCTCGCCCAGCAGCGTTGCGGTCATGGCGGCGACCCCGCAGAACCACGTAGGGGTAGGTGGCGCCTTGCTCAATACCGCGAGGTTTCTCGGCTTTGCCTTGGGCCCCACGCTCGCTACCGTGTTCTGGAACCCGCGCCTCGCGGGTCCCGCGAACTTCGCCGCCATGCGCACTGTCATGATCTTTCTCGCGGGCTTGCTAGTCCTGACGCTGGCGACGGTTTTCGGCTACGGTGCATCGATCGATGCCGCGAAGGCGCGGGCCCGCGTGGAGTCCGCCGCCTGACGACTTCCAGAAAAGGAACTTGGTACCTTTGCCGAAGCGAAGCATACCTACAATTAATATTTCATTGAAAATCAAGCTCAAATTGTGACTTATCAGCCAGCCACGTATGGGCATCAAAACCTAATGCATCCGCAATCGATGCGGCGATAGGAAGGAGTTGACTGGATATATAATGGTCGTAATCCGGTATTGAAGATACAGAAGCTCCTAAAGGCTCTGCTCCTTCCTTGGTCATTATGTAAGAGACACGTCCTTTCCTTGAAGTCCAACCCATAATGCGAGCAGCCTTGACTTGGGGAGTTTCCGCAGCGTAGTCCTCAGCGTTCGCGCGCAGGGTTTTCCTGTACACGAGCTTATCGTCTCTTTCTCCCCGCTTGAGGGCGGCAGCCTCGGCGAGGCAGTAGTCTCGCAATTGAGCCTCTCCGGCGCCTGAGAACACGAGACCCAACAGAGCGACCTGGAAATCTCGCGCGAGAGGGGTGAAGTCGCTTCGCACGGCCTCCATACCCTTGACTTCCACGGAAGAGCCGCCCTTTTGCGCGAGAAGGAGACCTGCATAGCCCTTCGAGCGCCCACGGCCATTACCGGATTGGTCCGATTTCAAGCGCGGTATCAGAAAGCGCTCATATACCTTTTCGCATCGTATGCGCAGGTAAGATTCGAGACCATACTCTTCCTTAATGCCTTCGGTGATCTTAAGGTTTAACTCCTCGGCGGCCGTCCGACCCATGGCCATGAGTTCCTCAAAACCCGTCCCATCAGGTGATCCGGAAAGCACGAATACCGAGTCGGTATCTCCATAAAGCACCCGCTGATCTCTAGCTTGAAAAAACCCCTGAGCCGTCGTAAGGTATTTCTTTCCGAAGGAAGTGATGGCACCCGCTAACTCCGTGCGAGCGTAGCGACAACTCTCGGCGCCGAGGACTCCATAGAACGAATTTTGCAAAATCTTCAGACAATATGCTGTCACTTTTTGCTGCTCGACAAACTGCTGCATCTGCTCTACTGTCCAACCTGCCAGTCTGCGCACGATATCGCTTTCACTTAATTCACTTGCTCCAAAATTAACGGATAGCGAATTCCGGAGGATCTTGTAGACATAGGCCGCCACCTCGTCGCCCTCGGCGATGGCCCTCTCGCGCTCGCCCGCGTACTCGGCGATGAGCATCGGCATGACTCCCATGCCGCGGTCGAAGCGGGCGCCGTTGGGGGCGACGATGTCCGAGGGGTCGGCGCTACGACCGGCGGCGCGGGAATAGGAGAGCGGGTCCACGTTGAATGTCCGCATTATCGAGGGGTAGAGGCTGCGGAAGTCGAAGACCAGGACGCGCGGGAACAGGCCTGCGCTGGCCTCGAGGACCGTCCCTCCCGCCGCGCCGGAAACCCGTCTGTCGGCCTTGGCCGGCACCGCTATCCGCCGGGCGCGCAGCTCGGCGCCGTACACGCGCTCGAAGGCGGGGATGCTCGTCCAGGCGAGGTCGAGCGACACGCCCGTGAGCGCGGCCCTCCGGGCCGTCAGCGCGTCCAGTCCGGTCTCGGCGAGTATGCGGAGCACGAGCTCGGAATCGCGCAGGCAGTAGGCGCAGAATGCGTCGGGGTCGCGGAGGCGGAGAAGCTCGAGCTCCTCGATCTTCTCCGCGCCGCGCGACGCGACCGACTTGCCCTCGCCCAGCAGCTCGCGGGCGACGGTCTCCAGCGAGAGATCATCGTATCGGGTCCCCGAGGCGCGCACGAGCCGCATCGCGTCGATCACGGCCCTGCCGGGGACGTCCAGCGC
The DNA here is from genome assembly GCA_964404145.1 of uncultured Treponemataceae bacterium. Taxonomy (GTDB): domain Bacteria; phylum Spirochaetota; class Spirochaetia; order Treponematales; family Rectinemataceae; genus UBA1306. The sequence goes on along the minus strand of CAYOIX010000058.1, from coordinate 4,445 downwards.
CGCCCTCCGGCCCTCCCGGGCGCGCTCGGCGAAGCCGGCGGGCTCGTCGGTACGCCCCGCGTCGAAGATCAGCCCCAGCGCGGCGCAGCGCTCGAGGACGACTTTGAAATCGAAGTCGATGACGTTCCAGCCCGTGATCACGTCGGGATCGCGGCGCGCTATCCGCGCGGCGAGGGCTCCGAGGAGGGAGGCCTCGTCCGGGAAGACCTCGATTCCGCGCGACGCGGGGACCCTCCCCCGCAGAGGGACGAAGAGCGTCTCGCCGGGCTTGCCCCTCTCCGCGAGCGAGACGGCGACCACGCCGGACTCCCGATCGGTCTCGATGTCCATGGCCAGCCAGCGCAGGCCGAGTCCGAGGTCGGATCCGCCCGGGCCCGCGCTCTCGAGCGAGGGCTCGACGAAGACCGCGTCCACGCGCTTGCCCGGCCTCGTCTCGCCGCGCAGGACCACGGGACCCCTGATCCCCAGGGCCGCGAGCTCCTCGTCGGCCCTCCTGCGGTCCGTGCCGGCGATCTCTATTCCGGACGCCGCGAGGGCCCGCTCGGCGGCGCGCAAGGCGCCCGAAGGAAGGAGAATCCGCGCGAGCTCGGCCCCCGCCATGTCGCTCCAGAGCTCCGGAGGCTCGCCGAGCGCCCCGCCGAGGGTCCTCTCGAGGACGGCCGATGCCTCGGCGGCGCGCTCGCGGGCCACGAAGACGGCCGCTCCCGGGCTCGCGCGGAGCGCGGCGAAGCTGCGCCCGTCCTCCAGTCTGCCGGTGAGGAGCATTCGATCCCCGGCGCCTTCGGCCGGGCCGCGCCCCCCTCTCCCCGGGCGGTGCTCGTCCCAGGCGGATACGATGAAGCCCCGTGCCTCGGCCATGGGGCGAGTATAGCGCCGGAGCCCGCGAGGGCATATACTTCGCGCTCATGAGCGATCTAGTGCGCGCGGACATCCTGGCCCAGGTGATCGATTCGATAGCCGAAGGTGTCTACATCCTCGATATCGACGGCCGAATCGCATTCTGGAGCAAGGGTGCCGAGAGGATAACGGGCTACCCGAAGGAAGAGGCGGTCGGGAGGTTGTGCTCAGACAACCTCCTCCGGCACGTGGACGAGAAGGGCCGGGAGCTCTGCATCGAAGGATGCTCGATGAGGGCCGCGATGAAGGAGTGCGAACCGATGGAAGGCGACATCTTCCTCCATCACAAGGACGGTCACCGGGTCCCGGTGGTCGTCCACGCCTCGCCCATCTTCGACCTCGAGGATGCCGGCTCGCCCATAGGCGCCTTCGAGGTGTTCTCTGACCGCTCCGAGCGCTCCAACCTCCTGTCCGAGCTCGAGTCCCTCAGGAAGGAGGTCCTGACCGATCCCCTCACGGGGCTCGGCAACAGGCGCTACGCCGAGATCAGCGCGGAGTCGGCGATCGGCGAGCTCGAGGCCAAGGGGGTCGATTTCGGCCTCATCATCATGGATATCGATCGCTTCAAGAACGTCAACGACGATTACGGCCACGCCATAGGGGACCGTGTCCTCCGCATGATCGGCTGGACCCTGGCCAACGCGGTGAGGCGCCGCGACGCCGCGATCCGCTGGGGCGGCGAGGAGTTCATCGTGATCTGCCCCCATATCGAGCCGAGCGTGCTCGCGGAAGTGGCCGAGCGGGCCCGGGTCCTCATCGAGCGGTCCTGGATCGGGTTGGAGGACGGGCGCAAGCTGGGCTGCACCGTCTCGGTCGGAGGCGCGATGGCGCATCGCGGCGACAGCCTCGAGAGTCTCGTGGCCAGAGCCGACGAGCGCCTGTACGAGAGCAAGACCGCGGGCCGCAATCGCGTCACGGTCGGCGGCTGAGGACCGCGCGGTGGCGAACTCGGCCCCGACCCCCGGCTCCCTCGTCCTCGTCGACAGCTCGGCCCTCGTCTATCTCGTCGAGGGAGCTCCGGGATCGCCGAGGAGATCCGCGGTGGAGCGCCTCCTCGGCGAAGCCGAGACCGGCGGCCTGCGCTTCGTCGCGTCGACCATGGCATGGACGGAGCTCCTCGAAAAGCCCCGCGCCGAGCGCGATACGGCGCTCGCCGACCGCTACCGCGCCCTCCTCTCGGACTCGCGCCGCCTGGAGCTCCGCGTCGTGGACGTCGCCGTAGCCGACCGCGCGGCCCTCCTCTGGGCCTCGCTCTCGCCTCCCCTGCGCCGCAGACTGTCCACGGCCGACATAATCCACATCGCGACCGCCCTGGTGGCGGGCGCGACCGCGGTCCTCGGCAACGACGATGCCTGGCGCGACGTCCCGTCCTGCCCTCCCCTCCTCCTCGTCGACGAGCTCGCCTTCGGGGAATGACCCGAGCGGGGTCCCTTATAGTTTCTCGAGCTGCGCGATCGCCGCCTTCATGTCCTTGGGCAGGGGCGCCTCGACCACGAGCGCCGCGCCCGTGCGGGGATGGGGAAGCTCGGCCCGCAGGGCATGGAGGGCCGAGCGGGAGATCAGGGGCCTCTCGTCGAAGGGGTCGCCCTTCCATCTCCGCTTGAGCTTGGATAGGAGGAGGGGGGAGCCGTCCCCGTAGAGCGGATCGCAGAGACAGGGATGGCCGAGAGCCGCGAGGTGGACGCGCACCTGGTGCGTGCGCCCCGTCTCGGGCCTGGCCTCGACGAGGGCGCAAGCCTTGTAGCGCGCGATCACGAGGAAGGCCGTCGCCGAGGCCTTGCCCTTGTGCGCGTCCACTATCGTCCTGTGGAGCCTGTCTCCGTCGGGCCGGAGCGGCAGATCGCAGCTCGTCTCGTCCCAGGAGGGATCGCCCCGGACGAGGGCGCGATAGGTCTTCGCCACCGCGCGCGATTCGAAGGCCGCGCCCAAGGCCTTGTGCGATTCGGGATCGCGGGCGTAGACGAGGACCCCGCTCGTGTCCTTGTCCAGGCGATGGACGACGAGGAGCCTTCCCCAGGCCCCGCGGAGCTCCGATGCCGCTACCGGCGCGTCGGGGTCGTAGCGGTCGGGTATCGAGAGTATGCCCGAGGGCTTGTCCACGACGAGGAGGGAATCGTCCGAATAGATGACGGGAAGCGGGTAGGGCATGGCGGATCATACAGCGCGGCAAGGGCCCGCATCAATGATCGGGCCATCCGAAGAGCTCCCTGGCTCGAGACTCGATCTTCTCCAGCGTCGAGCGGAAGACGGTGCGCTCCTCGGGATCCAGGACGTCGAGGGGATCCCCGAGCGAGACGGCGGCGAAGAGCTTGGCGGCCTCGATGCGGTCGAGGAGCTCCTCGCCCTCCCCGCTCAACACGAGGCGACTCGAGCGACCGTCCGAAGCCGAGCGCTTGCGGACGAGCCAGCCGCGCGACACGCACTTCTGGGCCACGAGGGTGGCCGTCGGCCTGTCGCAGGACAGCTCCATCGCCGCGGCGGAAGGGCTGATGGCACCTCTCCGTCTCGCCAGTTGTATAAGGTAGAATTGCGTCAGCGTTATGCCGAAGGCGCGTATCCGCTCGGCGGAATGTCTTCTCCTGGCGAAGAAGACCGACCCCATGGTTCCGATCTCGTCCATTTAGTTAGTATACTAACTATCGACGATTAATGCAGGCATTCGGGCTCGGGGCCTTGCCGTAAAGTCGGTAATTTTGTATCTTTCGAATGACCTCATAGCTTCGCGGGCGACCAAAGCGTTCCGACGCCGAAAATTGCCCGCGGCCGGGGTCGGAATCCGGCCTTTAGGCAAGTAAATCCGCTGCCTCTAGGCGAGCAATTTCTTTCAGAAAGGGAGAAGCACGACATGGCCAAACAGATCTTATTCAGCGAGGACGCGAGGCGAAAGCTGCTCGTCGGCGTCGAGACCATTTCCAAGGCCGTCAAGGTGACGCTCGGCCCCAAAGGGCGCAATGTGCTATTGGACAAGAAGTTCGGCGCCCCCACCGTCACCAAGGACGGCGTTTCCGTCGCCAAGGAAGTCGAGCTCGAAGACCCCTACGAGAACATGGGCGCCCAGCTCCTCAAGGAAGTCGCCACCAAGACCAACGACATCGCCGGCGACGGCACCACCACCGCCACGGTCCTCGCCTACAGCATAGTGAAGGAAGGACTCAAGTCCGTAGCCGCCGGGCTCGATCCCATGGCCCTCAAGCGCGGCATCGACGACGCCGTCCTCATCGCGGTCGAGGAGATCAAGAAGGCCTCCAAGGAGATCAAGGAGAAAGAGGAGATCGCCAACGTCGCCTCCGTCTCCGCGAACAACGACACCGAGATCGGCAAGCAGATCGCCGACGCGATGGAGAAGGTCGGCAAGGACGGGGTCATCACGGTCGAGGAGTCCAAGACCATGGACACCACGATCGACTTCGTCGAGGGCATGCAGTTCGACCGCGGCTTCGTATCGGCCTACTTCGCCACCAACCGCGACACCCAGACCGCCGTCCTCGAGAACCCCCTCATCCTCATCCACGACAAGAAGATCTCGAACATGAAGGACCTCCTTCCCC
>CAYOIX010000057.1:0-9082 GCA_964404145.1 uncultured Treponemataceae bacterium | reverse complement strand
CTACCACCTGAGCTACACCCACCGTGCAATCGGTGACCATACATTGCCAAAAGCCCTTGGAAATGTCAAGTGGAGCCTCGAGCAAAAAAAGCCATATGCCGGAATGCCTTGCGTCCGTCCCGAGTCCCCGCGCGATTATACGATTATAGGCAGGGATGACCCGCACCGGGCGCAGCTCGCGAGCGATCCGGAGACAGTCATGCCCCGAAGGTCGATTCGATATCCGCGGCGCTCGATAGCGACCGCCCCACAGGCGGGGCAGCGCGTATCGGAGCCGCTTCCCGAGACGTTGCCTTGGTACACGTATGCGAGCTTGGAGCCAGCCGCGCGGGCGAGCTCGGAGAGCGCGCTTTCCGCGGTCGGCGGGGCTTCATGCTTCCAGGCAGGATGATAGGCCGAGAGGTGGAGGGGGATATCCGGCGAAAGGCCGGAGATGAAGGCCGCGATCGCCTCGATATCCTCTATCGAATCGCTCAGGGCCGGCACGACGAGCGTAGTCACTTCGATGTGGCAGAGACTCGACGCGATGCGGATGAAATCGAGCACGCTGTCCCGCTTTCCGCCGAGCCGCTTTCCGTAAACCTCGGGGGACCAGGCCTTGAGGTCCACGTTGGCGGCATCCGTAAAGGCCAGGAGCTCGCGCGCGGGGGCCGGCTCGAGACATCCGTTCGTCACCAGCACGTTCTTCAGACCTGCCGCCCTCGCCGCCTTCATGGACGCGAGGACGAACTCGAAATGGATCGTCGGCTCGGAATAGGTGTAGGCTAGCGAGGGAGCGCCCGACCGCAGCGCCGCGGCGGCGAGGGATTCCGGGCTGAAGCGCTCCAGTGTCGCCGGGGCGGATGGCAGCTCTTGAGATATCTGCCAATTCTGACAGAAGGGGCAGCGCATGTTGCAGCCGACGAAGCCGGCCGAGAAGACACTGCTTCCGGGAAGGAAGTGGTGGAGAGGCTTTTTCTCGATGGGATCGATCGCTAGCGACGATACGAGACCGAAATAAGGGAGCGTCAAGGCTCCGCCTTCGCGGCGCCTGACCCTGCAGATTCCGGATCGCCCCTCGGCTATGCGGCAGCCGTGGGGGCAGAGTTCGCAGGTTATCGGATCGGCCGCGCTATCCCCTGCGCGCCAATAGGAAGCCGCGGGCGCCTGTAGTTCGGGCATCGTTCCGCGCTAGGCGCGGGCGCTCGACATCATTGAATCGTGGAGTCGCGAGCTACCAGGGAATCGGAGGGGCACATCGACCTCGAATGGCTCGTAGCGCACGCCCAGGCTTCCCCTGCGTATCCATAGCCGCATCACCTGCCTCGAATGACCGGTCTCGTCGACGAGAGAGGGCATCTCCTCCACGGCTTTGATGTCGACTTTCCTGAATTCCAGAATCGCGGGCTCCGAGCCGGAGGGCTCCGCGAAGAGAATGCATTTGTCGGGATCGTTGGGATGCTTGCGCAGGGTGCCTGCGAAGGCGACCGCGTCCTTCGGAGCGACCGTCCGATAGCGAATCATCTCCGAAAGCGGCTCTTCCTCGAGCTGCTCGATGAAGTTCATGCTACCACCTCCCTGGACTGGGCGTTGAGCGCGAAGGGGCCTTACCGCCCGGCCGGCGCCCTGCGCGCGACCGTCCCCCCTATGATAAGTATAATCGACAAAGCGGCCGAAAGTAACAGCGTAGCGCGGGCGAACCAATCGCCGAGGCTGATGTACAGCGTAGGAGAATTGTCGCGGAAGATGGGCACCTGGACGAATTTGGAGGCTGATTCGAACAGGGGCAGGGCATCGAGGACTTGGCCATAAGGACCCACTACGCAGGTAACCCCGCCGTTCGTCGAGCGGACAAGAGTCTTCCGTGCCTCGATCGCGCGAAGCCGGGCGGCTGCCCAATGCTGGATCTCGGCGCTCTCGGTCTTGGACCAGGATATGTTGGTAAGGTTGATGAGGAGATCGGCGCCGCCGAGGGAGAAATTGCGGCAAACGTCGGCGAACGAGTCCTCGAAGCAGATGGGCGCGCCGAATCGCAGATTCCCGCCCTTCGTCGGAAGGTCGAAGACGACATAGCTGGTACCTGTAGCCCAGCCGCCATCTATCCCTACCGTTTTCTGGATAAAGGCCTTGAACCAGGGGATTTCTATGAAAGGAATCGCCTCGGCGAAGGGCACGGCATGGATCTTGGCATAGCTCGCCACCAGGCGGGTCTGCGGGTCGACGAGAATCACCGAGTTGGTCGCTTCGTAGGTCTTCCAGTCGACGACGACGGGAGCTCCGGTAAGGAGCCATGTTCCCGATTCGCGGATGAAGGGAATCAGAGGATCCGCGGTCGGCTTCAGGCTATAGTATTCGCGGGATTCCGCGTAGGGACGCATGAGGCTGGTTTCGCTGAAGACGATGATATCGGGCTTGCGCGGAGCGACGGCCATGGCTTCGCGGGCAAGGTGGATGCACGTAGCCACAGCGTCTTCATCTTGGCCTTCCGCCCAGGGATCGGTATTCTGCTGGACGAGGACGGCATCCAGGCTGGCGACGCGCGGGATCGGCTTCGCCAGTCGCGCGAGGCCATAGCCGAGGGCGCCGGCGACGAGTATGACGGCGAGGGCTGAATAGCCCATCCGGGCCCGTTTCGACAGGGCGCGCTTCCTGGACGAGCCGACACCGAGAAGGATCTCGGCCAGGGCGGCATTGCAGGCCGCGAGCATGGTGGTGACGCCGTAGACCCCCGTAAGGTCGGCAATCTGGAGGAGGGGAAGCGCGTCGGTAAGGGAATAGGGAATGAGCCCCCAGGGATATCCGAGAAAGCCGATCGATTTCTGGTACTCGAAGCAGGTCCACAGGACTATGAAGGCGACGGGCCTCGCCGCGTCGCCGCGATCGAGGAAGAGCCAGAGATATAGCCCCAGGACGGCATACACCACGAAATAAGCGAGGGTGGTGCTTCCGAGTGTCCAGATGCGGTAATCCTGGAAGAACCAGAGCCAAAAGCTGGTGAGAGCGTGCTGAAGTCCCCCGAAAAGCCCTACCACCATGGCCGCGGATTTCGGGCCGGGAAGCTCGACTACCGCGATATACAGCGGGATTAAGGCCACGAAGCCGAGGGGCGCCAGCCCGTGCTTGAAAACCTCGTTCGGCACGGCCAGAGTCATCAGCGCCGCCGAGACTACCGCGAGCGCCGCGGACCGAAGGATTGCTCTTCGCATGGGCCGGATGATAGCTCCCCGGGGGATGAAAGGAAAGTGCTTCCGGGTTGCCGTCCCTCAGCCTTGACCGCGCTCTCTCCATGACGCTAGATTGGGCGCATGATCAAAGCGGTCTTTCCCGGTTCTTTCGACCCTCCCACCTTCGGGCACATCAATATCATAGAGCGCGCGCGGGGCCTTTTCGACGAGCTTCTCGTCGTCGTCGCAGTCAATCGCCAGAAGACGGGCTTCTTCGCGCCGGAAGAGCGCCGGGATCTCCTTCTCGAGCTGCTCGGCTCCTATCCCAACGTATCGGTCCACCTCTGCGATAGGCTGATCGTCGAGTTCGCACGGAGCAAGGGCTGCAAGGTCCTGGTTCGCGGCGTGAGGAGCGTTCCCGACTTTTCCTATGAATTCGAACTCTCGATCATGAATAAGGGCCTCAATCCGGGGGTGGAGACGATTTTCATGCCCACCGACCCGAAATTCTTCGTGCTCCGATCGAGCGCGATCAAGGAATTGGCGATGTTCGACGGCGATATCTCGGGAATGGTCCCTCCCAACGTCGCGAAGGCAGTGAGGGCGAAGGTAGGCGCCTCGGGCTCGCGCGGAGCGGCGTCCTGAGTTCCTGCTTGACAACTTTGCGACATTTGTTTATGGTACTCGGGTCTTTTGAAATGTGATGCGCGGGTTTGCTGTTTCAAGGACGGCGGCGTTCAATTTTTCCCGGAACGAGGTTTTGTATGGCTGTACCTAAATTCAGGACTTCAAAGGCAAGGACTCGGAGGCGCCAGTCGATCAACATGAAGTTGACCGCTCCCACCCTCGTGACCTGCGGGAATTGCGGTAACCCTGTTCTCCTGCACCGGGTCTGCCCGAAGTGCGGTTTCTATCGCGGGCGACAGGTCATTACGCCCGAATCCAAGGCATAAGGAGAGCGGCATGGACGAGCTGTTCACCAAAATCAAAAAGATCATCGCCGAGAAGCTCGAGGTAGAGGAAGACAAGATCACTCTCGAGGCGAGCTTCCGCCAGGATCTCGGCGCTGACAGCCTCGACACTTACGAGCTCGTGTACGGCATCGAGGAAGAACTCGGCATCACCATCCCCGACGAGAAGGCGAACGAGTTCGAGACAGTGAAGGACGCCTACGAGTTCATCAAGTCCCAGGTGAAGTGAGCCTGGACGTCGCCGCCGGGGCGGACTGACGTGTTCTTCCAGAGCGTCGGTCTCTTGTCTCGCGAGCGCAGGACTCAGCTGGCCGCCTTCCAAAGGAAGGCCGGCATAAGGTTCAGGAGCCTCGAGCTCTTGAACCTTTCTTTTACCCATCGTTCCTGCGGCAACGAAGACGCGTCTCGGTCCTTGAACAACGAGCGCCTCGAATTCCTCGGCGACGCCGTCCTCGGCCTCGTCGCCGCTTCGACCCTCTACCAGATCCTCGGCGAGCGCTCGGAGGGGGAGCTTGCCCGAATCAAGAGCTACGTCGTCTCCGAGGAGGTGCTTTCGGAGCTGGCCAAGGGATTGGAGCTCGACGAGTACATCCTGCTCGGCAAAGGGGAGGAGCAATCCGGCGGCCGCGCGAAGAAGGCGATACTGGCCGACGCAGCGGAGGCCTTGATCGGGGCCTATTACCTGGATTCCGGCTTCGATGCAGCTTCCCGCTTCGTTCGCGGCCTTATCGAGCCCGAGATAGGCAAGGTGCTTCAGAACCGTCATCACAAAGACTACAAGACAATGCTCCAGGAATACGCCCAGAAGTTCCACAAGAGCTATCCCATGTACCGCCTCACCAAGAGATCGGGGCCCGACCACGATAGGACGTTCTGGGTCTCCTGCGAGGTCGCGGGCGCCGAATACGGCACGCATTCGGGCAAGAACAAGAAGGAAGCGGAGCAGAACGCCGCCCAGGCGGCCTACGACGCGATCATCGAAGCCGGGGGCCTCGAGGCCGCGCGACTCCTGAAAATCGACGGTCAGTGAGCTCGAGGGGCGCGCCTCCCTACAGCCCGTACTTGGCCTTGAGTCTCCGCCCGATATCGAGCAGGCGCTCGCGATCGTTCAGACTCGGATCGTCCATCACGGTCTCCAGAAGCTCCCTGAGCATCGCGCCCATTTTCGGGCCGGGCGGGACTCCGATCGAGGCGAGATCCCTCCCGTTCACGGCGAGGTCGGACAGCCCGAAGGCATCGCTAGCGGCGAGCACGCCCGCGATGCGCTCGCGCAACGGGTCCAGGCTTCTCGGGTCCGCGGGGCGTCCGGTGATTCCCGTTCCGTCGGCTATGCGCAGCGCGAAAAGCCTCTCGAGGGAGCCGGGCCCGATCCGGGCGAGGAAGCGTCGAACCGCTCCGTCGCTCCATGCCGCGTCGTACGAGAACATGTGGCTGCGGACCAGGTGGGCGACTTCCTCGGCGACGGCGTTGGGAAAGCGCAGCCGCCTCATGAAGGCCTCGGCGTCCCGGCCGGAGAAGAGCTCGTGGCGATGGAAGCTGGGGGCCTCGCCGGGCCTCTCCTCCTTTGCCTCGGGCTTGCCGATGTCGTGGAGGAGGGCGGCCAGTCGCAGCACGAGATCGGGCGCGGCGGCGTCGACCGTGGCGTAGAGGTGGTCGAGGACGTCGAAGACATGGATCCCCTTCTGCTCGACTCCTCGGCAGGCGGCGAGCTCGGGCGAGATCTCCTCCAAGAGTCCGGTCTCCTCCAGGAGCCTCAGGCCTCGCGATGGCACGGGCGATAGCAGAATCTTCTGGAATTCCTCCCGGACTCTCTCGGCGGAGACCAGGCGGAAGCGGTCGATCGAGGGCCGGATAGCCGCCAAGGTCGCGGCGTCGACATCGAACCCGAGCTGCGACGCGAAGCGGATCGCCCGGAGAGGCCTGAGCCCGTCCTCGCGGAATCGCTCGAAAGGGTCGCCCACAGCCCGCACTAGACGGCGGTCCAGGTCCTCGCGGCCGCGGTGGGGATCGAGCAGAGCCTTGGAAATGAGGTCGAAGGCCATGGCATTGACCGTGAAGTCGCGCCGCGAGAGGTCCTCCTCGATCGTGGCCGCGAACTCCACTCGGTCCGGATGCCTCCCGTCGGCGTAGGCTGACTCGGTCCTGAACGTCGTCGCTTCGATTTCGAGGCCTTTGAAGAGGACCGTGACGGTGCCGTGCCGGAGACCCGTCGGGACGACGCGCCTATAGGCGCGCAGCATCTCTTCCGGGCGCGCATCGGTGGCGACGTCGAAGTCGCTCACGTCGCGGCCGAGGAGGTAGTCGCGAATGGCGCCGCCCACGAGGTAGCAGGTCTTGCCCAGGTCCCTCAGTACGCGCGCGAAGTCGTAGAGCTCCCGCGGCGGACGTATCGGTCTCATGCCGGCGGACCGTCGAGGGGCTTCACGGTGCGCCGTCCCGGAAGGCTGCGGCCAGGAGTTCCTGCGTCTCGCGAGGATGCTGCACGAGGACTCGGGAGCCGGCGATGAGCTCCGCGATCCCGATCTCGCGCGGGTAGCGCGGAATGATGTGCAGATGCAGGTGCTCGATGCTCGCGCCGGCCGCCAATCCCATGTTGTAGCCGATATTATATCCCGATGGCTTCATTTCGCGGTCGAGGACGTCGAGGCAGGTTCCGACGAGGCCATCCAGTTCGCGGCGCTCCGCTTCCGAGAGGCCGCGGACGTCGAGGAGGTGACGCTTGGGAAAGACGATGAGGTGGCCGGGATTATAGGGATACAGGTTGAGGGAGACGATGAAGGAGAGCGACTCGTGGACTACCATACGCTCCACTTCGTCGGATTCGGAGGAGACGAGGCAGAGGATGCAGCCTTCCGGCTTGCCCCCCTTGAGGTAGCCGATCTTGTCGAAGTTGAATAAGTATTCCATTATCGACCTGCCCTCGTCCATCTTCCATCCGCACCGGCCCGACGCGCCGATCGCTCGGTAGGCGGATTTTGCGAGAGGGCCACATTGTACTAGATTCTACCCGAGGATGCCAGCATGGACGCGAGCGAGCGCGAGGGTCCCCCTCCCGAAAAGCCCTTCCTCCTGATACTAGTCAAGCGGGCGACGATTTTCTTCTTCGCGATCTGCGCCATATCCATCTTCTTCTGGGTCGTGGGATCGGAGAGCGAATTCCTCGACAGGACCCAATGGATGCTCCTGTCCATCGTCAGGGTATCGTCCCTGGCCGTCGTCCTCTCCTCGGGCTTCGGGATACTCGCCGCGACGGCGATGGCCATCGGCCGCCGCTTCGGGATAAGCGTCCCCGGGCTCCTAGGCTATGCCCTCGCCGGCGCGATCGGCGTCGGCGCCATGGCTCTCGCGCAATCCGTCTTGACGCTTTCCCGCGGACTTCACTGAGGCGCGACTCGCCTTGACCCCCCGCGAGCCCGGCCGGTATACTCCTTCGATGCAGGTCAGAGTCCGCTACGCCCCCTCTCCCACGGGCCTCCAGCACATAGGCAGCGTCAGGACGGCCCTCGTCAACTATCTTTTCGCCCGCGCCAACGGCGGCGCCTTCATCCTCCGTCTCGAGGACACCGATAGGACGCGGTATTCGGACGAATACGTCAAGAACCTGTACGAAACTTTCAAGTGGCTGGGATTCTATTGGGACGAGGGTCCCGATGTCGGCGGACCCTATGCGCCCTACGTGCAGTCCGAGCGCTTTCCCCTGTACGAGGCTCGCGCCCGGGAGCTGGTCGATTCCGGGACGGCCTATTACTGCTTCTGCGGCGAGGAGCGCCTCGCCGAGGTGCGAGCCCGGCAGGAGGACTCCGGGACCTCGGACATGGGCTACGATCGACGCTGCCGCTCTATCGATCCGTCGGAGGCCGCGGATCGAGTCGCCGCCGGCGAGAAGGCGGTCGTCCGGCTCAAGATACCGCTCGCCGGCTCGACGAGGTTCCGCGACGCCCTCCTCGGCGACATCGAATGGAAGAACGAGGACCTGAGTCCGGACCCCGTCCTCCTCAAGTCCGACGGCTTCCCGACCTATCACCTAGCAGCCGTGGTCGACGATCACCTCATGTGCATAACGCACGTCTTGCGCGCCCAGGAGTGGATACCCTCCGCCCCTCTGCACGTGATCATGTATGCCGCCTTCGGCTGGGAGCCGCCGGAACTCGTCCACCTGCCCATGGTTCTGGGTCCGGACGGCCACAAGCTCTCGAAGCGCCACGGCGCGACGGCCGTCGATGAATTCCGCAAGGCCGGCTATCTCCCCGAGGCCCTCATAAACTACGTTTCCCACCTCGGCTGCTCCTTCGAGGATGGACGCGACCTCTTCCCGCTCTCCGATCTCGAGCGGCTATTCAAGATCGAGAGGCTCAACAAGGCCCCCGCCGTCTTCGACTACCAGAAGCTCGAATGGTACAACGGGCAGTACATTCGCATGAAATCCGACGCCGAGCTCCGCGACCTCGTCATGCCCTATCTCGAGCGGGCGGGCCTCGCCTCCGACCGGGCGATCGTCCTCGGCGCCATGCCGATCGTGAAAGAGCGCCTGCGCTTCCTGAGCGACGCCCCGATCATGATGCGCTACCTGTTCGAGGAGCCTCCCCTCCCCGCGGCCGCGGAATTCATACCAAAGAAGCTCGACAAGGCGAGGGCGTCGGAGCTCCTCGCCGCCGCCGGCTCGCTGCTGCCGTCCTGCGACCTCGCCGACCTCGAAGCCGCCGAGGCCAAGTACAGGGCCGAGGCCGAGCGGCTCGGGGCCAAATTCGGCGATCTCATGATGCCCTTGCGCGTGGCGATCACGGGATCCCGCGTGAGTCCGCCGCTCTTCGAGTCGATAAGGCTCATCGGTATGCCCAAAGCCGCCGCGCGGATCGCGCGGGCGCTCAAGGCTCTCGAGGGCTGACCCGGCAGTTCGCGCGGTTTCCCGCTCGAGCTTGACCTCTCCTTCGGCTTCGGGGCATAGTTGCGGCGCCGCGCCCCTGAAGC
>CAYOIX010000056.1:0-9899 GCA_964404145.1 uncultured Treponemataceae bacterium | reverse complement strand
TGTCGTCGCGCTCGGTGATGGCGCCCGTGGGGCACACGACCGAGCATTGGCCGCATTGCACGCAGGGGCTCGCGGCGAGGCCCCTGTCCATGAAGGTCGAGACCCGGGTGCGGATCCCCCGACCGGCGAAGCCGATGGCCGATACGCCCTGCAGATCGGCGCAGACCGATACGCAGCGACCGCACAGGATGCACTTGTCGTTGTCGCGGACGAGACCGTCGGTGGACGAGTCGAGCTCCGGCGCGGCGCGCGTCCGCGGGAAGCGGATCGTCCTTATGCCGAGAGTCCGGGCCGCGTCCTGCAGCTCGCAGGACCCGGAGCGCGCGCAGGTGAGGCAATCGGCCGGGTGATTCGCGAGGAGGAGCTCGACGGCGTTCCGTCGGGCCCGCATCACGCGAGGCGTCGCCGTCGAGACCTTCATGCCCTCGGAGACCGTCCCCACGCAGGAGCGCACGAGGGACTTGGCTCCCTCGACCTCGACCACGCAGATACCGCATGACGCGTTGGACGAAACATCCTCGAGATGGCAGAGCGTAGGCACCTTCGCTCCCGCCGCGGCGCAGGCCTCCAGGAGGCTCGAACCCGAGTCCACGAGGGCCGAAGCCCCGTCCACCGTGATGGCGACCATCTTCCCGCTCATGAGAGGCTCCTTTCTTTGCCCGTCGAAGCGCCCATGGGCTTGCGCGCGTGCTCCCGCACGTCGCAGCGGAGGCACCGCTCCGCCTCGACGCGCGCCTGCTCCCCCGTGAAGCCCTGCGATATCTCGATGAAATTCCCTCGCCTCTCCTCGGGCGGGATCTGGCGGGCGCGGTTCATCTTGGCCTTGGCGGGCGCGAGGGGCACTTGCATGCCGTACTCGAATTTCCGGAAGAGCCCCTCGAAGCGCTCCGCGACGGCGACGTCGCCGTCGCCCATGAGGGCGGCGTCGATCGCGGCGGCGGCCGTCTTGGCCTGGCCCATCGCCTCGGCGGCGGTGGCCGGCCCGGTGACGGCGTCCCCGGCCGCGAAGAACTTCGAGTTGAGGGTCCTGAGCCGGAAGGGGTCAACCCCGATTCGCCCGTCCTTGCCGATCTCGGCGCCGACGGCCTCGAGGCCCGCCGGATCGACCCGCTCGCCCACGGCTATGACGAGGGTATCGCAGGGGATCTCGTAGCTCTCGCCGGTGGCGACCGGAGAGGGCCTCCCGCTCGAGTCGACGCTTCCCGCCTTCATCCGCATGACCTTGAGGGCGCGCACAGCGCGTTCGCCTCCTCCCTCGGCGTCGCCGGCGACGGCTTCCAAGGGCTGGGCCATGCAGACCAGGGCGACGCCCTCCTCGAGGGCTCCCTGGAGCTCCTCGGCGTTGGCGGGCATGTCGCCCCGCGCCCGACGGTACACCACCGTGACGTGGGCTCCCGCGCGCAAGGCGGAACGAGCCACGTCGATGGCGGAGTTCCCGCCGCCGACGACGACGAGCTCCGCTCCGATCGAGGGCTTCCTGCCGGCATTGATATCCTCCAGGAGGCCGTAGCCGGGTACGACGCCCGGCAGGTCCTCGCCGGGAATGCCGAGGCGCATGTCCTTGAGGGCGCCGACGCAGACGAGCACCGCGTCGCTCATCTCGCCGAGACGCTCCCAGGACATGTCGCGGCCGATCCGGGTGTTGAATACGAAGCGGACGCCCAGCTTGCGGATGAGGCCGATCTCCTTCTGCAGGACTTCCTTGGGCAGCCTGTACGCCGGGATGCCCCATCGGGGGATGCCCCCGGCCTCTCCGCGCTCGTCGTAGATCGACACCTCGTGCCCGAGGCGGGCCAGGTAGAAGGCCGCCGTGAGGCCCGCCGGGCCCGCGCCAACGATGGACACCTTCTTGCCAGACGAAGGCAGCTTCTCCTTGATGAGCTTGTTGTAGACCGCCCGCTCGCGGCCCATCTTGTACATCGTGTCGGCGAGGTAGCGGTGTATCTCTCCCTGCGAGACCGGCTCGTCCAGCTGGTCGCGCCTGCAGCGCATCCGGCAATGGAAGTGGCATATCCGGCCCACCGAGCCCGGCAGCGGATTCTCGCGGAGCGTAAGCTCGAAGGCTTCCTCGATCCGATTCTCTTTGAGGAGCTGGAGATAGCCGGGGATGTTCATGTGCATCGGGCAGGAATTCTCGCAGAGGGCCAGATAGAGACTCTCGCAGACGCCCGCCTCGCAGCGCTGCTCCCGGATGTGGCGCTCGTACTCGCCGCGGAAGTACTTCAGGGTCGTGAGGACGGGGTTGCCCGCGCCCTGGCCCAGCGCGCAGAGCGCCGAGTCCTTAGCGTTCAGCGCGAGCTCCTCGAGGAGCTCGAGGTCGCCCTCGTTCGCCTCGCCCTGCGACACTCCCTCCAGGATGCGGAGCATCTGGTTCGTACCCTCGCGGCAGGGCGTGCACTTCCCGCAGGACTCGCCCGCGGTAAAGCTTAGGAAGTAGCGGGCGACGTCGACCATGCAGTTGTCCTGGTCCATCACGACCATGCCGCCCGATCCCATGATGGCGCCCAGCTTGGCGAGCTCCTCGTAGTCGATCTTCGTCTTGAAAAGGTTCGCGGGCACGCAGCCCCCCGAGGGGCCGCCCGACTGGACGGCCTTGATCCTCTTGCGCGGCCCGGCGCCTTCTCCCATTCCGTAGATCATGGCGTCGAGAGGCGTGCCCAGGGGCAGCTCGACGAGACCCGTATTGCGGGCCTTGCCGACCAGGGAGAAGACCTTCGTGCCGGCGCTCCTCTCGGTCCCGAATCCCGCGAACCACTCGCCGCCGCGCGCGACGATGAGGGGCACGTTGCACCATGTCTCGACATTGTTGATGTTCGTGGGCTTTCCCATGTAGCCGCGCTGCGCGGGGAAGGGCGGCCGGGGCAGGGGCCTTCCGGACTTTCCCTCCGCGCTGGCGATGAGGGCGGTCTCCTCCCCGCAGACGAAGGCTCCGGCCCCGGTGACGATCTCGATGTCGAAGGAGAACCCGGTGTCGAGTATGCCCTTCCCGAGGAGGCCGGCGGCGCGCGCATCGACTATCGCCTTGCGAAGGCGCTCGATCGCCAGGGGGTACTCGGCGCGAACGTACACGAATCCCTCGGCGGCGCCCATGGCATAGGCCCCGATCGCCATGCCCTCGACGAGCATATGCGGGTCCGATTCGATCTCGTTGCGATTCATGTAGGCGCCCGGGTCGCCCTCGTCGGCGTTGCAGACTATCACCTTGGAATCCGCGGTCTGCGCGCGCATGATCTCCCATTTCCTGTACGTGGGGAAGCCCGCGCCGCCCCGGCCGCGCAGCTTGGACTTCCGCAGTTCCTCGATGACCATCTCGGGCTTCATGGACGTGAGGGCCTTGACGAGTCCGGAGTATCCTCCCGCGCCCAGGTATTCCTCGATGCTCTCGGGGTCGATGAGGCCCGAATCCCGCAGCACCAGCTTTTCCTGTCCCTTGAAGAAGGGAAGCTCGTTCCACGCGGGAAGGAAGGGGAGCCCCGCGCCGAACTCGATCGACGAGGTGCGGAAGTCCCAGGATTCGATCTTGGCGGCCGCGGATTTGGCGAGCTTATCGAAGGCCGCGTCGTCCGACGCTCCCTCGATCATCCTCGCGGCGCGGGAAGCCTTCGCCTCGGTGAAGAGGATCGCGGGGCGTCCGGGCCTACAGACCATCGCGAGAGGCTCGGCCGCGCAGAATCCGAAGCATCCCACTCGGCGCACGACGACGTCGGAGCCGCGGGCGGCGGCGGCCTTCTGGAGCGCGTCGCGAAGCGCCTCGGCGCCGTTCCCGATCCCGCAGGTACCGAGCCCCACCGATACGAATGGCCGGCTCGGCCTGATCCTCTCGAGCCCGGCCTGGCGCAGGGCGCCGAGGTCGCTTTGCGCGTTGTTCTGGCTTGTCATTTCGCCGCCCCCTTGCGCAGCCTGTCCAGGGCGACGGCCAGCTTCCCGACCGTCATCCGCGAGCAGATAGTCCCGTCGATCTGGACGACGGGGGCCAGGGCGCATTGGCCGAAGCAGGCGACCGTGCGGACCGAGGCGAAGCCGTCCGCCGTCGTGACCGAATTGGCCTCGTCCTCGCGGAATCCCTCTATCCCGAGGCGCTTCAGGCCCGTCTCGAGCAGCTCCAAGGAGCCGCGCGTATGGCAGGCCGTCCCCCTGCAAACCACGATAGAATGCAGGCCCTGAGGCGTAAGGTTGAAGAATGAGTAGAAAGTCGCCACCGAGTAGACTTGGGAGAGGGGAAGGGCCATGCCTTCCGCTATGTACCTCAGGGTCGATTCCGACAAGTATTTGAATCGCTCGAGCCCCTGAGCCTCTTCCAGGACGCCGAGCAGCGCTCCCGGCTTTCCCTTGCCCGCTGCAATGATTTCGTTTAAAACGCCTTCCTGTGTGCGTTCCTGCGGTTTGCGCTGGGAGATGGCGGTCGATGGCATGGGAACCTCCTTGCCGTGGAAAAGATGCAGCACGGTCTGAAAAGGGCTGTTCTCGGTCTAGTATCCCTGACTTTTTAAAGTTGTCAAGAAATATTTATCGATTTATTTGTAGTGAATGCGACAAAATTAAAGAACGACTGAGGACTCTTTTTAATCAGTAAAATATTATCTAATTCTTGAATAAAAAAACGCTTCCAACGCCAAAGACTGCGCATCGGCATTCTGCGCGGTCATGGCAGGGAAGCGCCAAGAGCCCGTCGGCGATACGACGGCGAAATGGCTAGCGCGCGTTCTCGAAATTCGCCTCGACGGCGTTCGAGCGAGATGCCGAGGATCGGAATAAGGCCGCGTAAAAGGCCGAACGCGGCACCTCGGTGGTGGCCTCGTCGCCGGTCTTACCGGCATGCCTATCCGCTACCGCGGCCTTGCGCATCATCTCTTCCTGCTTGGTCATAGGCTCTTCGCCATTGGGCTTGTACATGAATCCTCCCTGTCGCTTTTTCTTCCCATGAAATCGTAGTGTCCCCGATCCGGAGCCGAAGATTGGCTGCCCGGATCCACGATCGCCCTCACGCGGCTGCCGCCGCGCTCGAAAGCCAAATCCTCCGAAAGCTCGTGCACGAGCACCAATCCGCGCTTTGTGAGGGATTGCGGATCCTCCGGCAGGCCAAGGACCAGGGAATCGTAGTCGAAGCCTTCGCCCTCGTCGTCGACCTGCACTTCGAAGAGTCCGTCCCGCCACGCTAGGCGGATCCGGGCCATCCTCGCCATTTCGGAATCGTTGCCGTGCACGATCGCGTTCATGACAAGCTCCCGGACGACGAGGAGGAGTCCATTGGTGTCCCAGGCCCCGTGGCGCCGAGCGAACTGGTCTACCCGCTCCAGCAGCGCAGGCACGCGTCCGGTCTCGGAAACGACGGTGATGCTAAGGGAATCCTCGGACTCGCTCTCATCCATGTGAATCTGGTATGCAGCTATCTTGCCAAAACTGTGATTAGGTTTATGTTATTTTATGGTAAATACTTATCACCCTACTAGTCCGGTTCCGGATAGTACGTTCACAACTAAGGTTGCCGTAAGGATCTTTTTTGGTTGATAAATCAACTCAAGTTGTACGCCGGCATTCCCCGTGACTACCAAAACCGCCGATCTGAGCCTATTCAGGTTCGCTTAATGCCGAAATCGGCTCATCCTTTTGACTTTCGCGATTTGAGCCGCTTGCTGACCGCCTGAGGCGTGACGCCCAAAAGCCTCGCGGCCACGCTCTGGCTGCCGCCCGCTCTCTTCAGCGCTTCGTCGAAGAGGAGCTCGGTCAACTCGCTCGCGGAGGGCAGGGGGTTCGGGAACACCAGCGCGCTGCCGGGGGAATCCCGACCCTTCGCCTGCGTTCCGGGGCCCCTGCCGCTCCCGTCGTCGCCGAGGGCGGCGCAGGCCGCGGCGCCGATGGCCTCGCGGAAAACGGAGAGGGGAAGGCTTCCGGATCGCTCGGCGTTCACGGCCTCGAAGACCATGGACTGGAGTTCGCGCACATTGCCCGGGAAGTCGTAGCTCCTCAAAAGCGGATAGAGCTCGGGCGGCGCGATCGGCGGCTTCTTGCCGAGCTCGGCCGCCGCGGAGGCGATGAAGCGCTCGACCAGGAGGGGCAGGTCGCCGAGGCGCTCCCGGAGCGGGGGGATGCGGATGCGATGGGCTCGCAGACGGTAGTACAGGTCCCTCCTGAAGTGCGATGAGCCCACGACGGCGTCGAGGTCCCGGTTCGTCGCGACGATGAAGCGCGCCCGGCCGCGCCGCATCAGGTCGGAGCCGAGGGGGAAGTACTCGCCGGTCTCTATCACCCTGAGGAGTTTGAGCTGGGAGGCGGGGCTCAAGTCCCCGATCTCGTCGAGGAAGAGAGTGCCGTCCCTGGCCTTGTCTATCAGGCCCTCGAGGTCGGAATCGGCCCCGGTATAGGCCCCCTTGCGGTGCCCGAACAGGAGATCCGCGAAGAGGGCGTCGTCGAGGCCCGCCACGTTGATGGCGACGAGCTCGCCCTTGCGCCCCGATAGCTCGTGGACGGCCCGCGAGAAGAGCTCCTTCCCGACGCCGGTCTCGCCCGTCACGAGGACGGGGTGGGCGCTCCTGGCTATCGCCTCCGCGTAGCCCATGAGCTGGAGCATCCTGGGCTCGGCCGTCGCGATGGCAGAGAAGGCGGGGTTCCTCTGCGCGGAGGCCGAGAGCAGCCTGTCCTTGATGGCCTCGTTCTCGCGGAGGAGCTCCTGGTGCTCGATGATGCGCCTCGCCGTGGCTACGAGCCGCTCGCGCTCGACCGGCTTGATCAGGTAGTCGGCGGCGCCTGCGCGCATGCACTCGACCGCCTTCTCCACGTCGCGGTTGCCGGTGACGACGACGACGGACGCTCCCGGCTGGTCCTCGCGGATCCTCGCGAGGAGCCGCTCGCCCGACATCCCCGGCATCGTCAGGTCCAGGAGGACGAGTCCGACGTCGAGAGAGGCGAGGAGCTCCATCGCCTCGATGGGCTCGCCGGCCGAGGCCACATTGGCTATTCCCGCCGACTTCAACGCCGCCACGACGCTCTGCCGCACGTAGTCCTCGTCGTCGACCACGAGGACGCCGAAGCCCGGAGCCGCGAAGCTCACGGGCAATCCCCTCCGCCCGAGGCGCCCGGGCGGCGGGCCTCGGGCCCGCCCTCTCCTACGCTCGCCCGCAGCGAGACCGTGGCGGTAGTCCCCTTGCCGGGCTCCGAGGAGTACTCCAGGCGGCCGCCGTACTCGGCGATGATCGATTCCGAGATCGACACGCCGAGGCCCACCCCCCCGATATCGTGCTTGGTGCTGAAGAAGGGGTCCTTGATGCGCTCGAGGAGCTCGGGCGACATGCCGCGGCCCCCGTCGGCGACCACCAGGCGCACGTTGCCCGAATCCTCGTCATAGGAAGTCGAGACCCGAATCGATTGCTCGGGGTCGGTGAGGGCCTGGCAGGCGTTCTGGATGAGGTTGACCGTCACCTGCTCGAGGCGCTGGAAATGCGCGAGCACCGGAGGCAGTCCCTCGGCCAGATCGAGGACGAGTCGGCGGGTGGCCTTCTTTATGTAGTTGGAGAGCAGGGTGAGGGCCGCCTTCACCACGAGATTGAGCGCGACGTCCTCGGTCTCCGGCTTCGCCTCGCCCCGCGCGTAGTCCTTGAGCCCGCGGACGATGGCGTCGATGTCGCGCGAGGCCGCCGCTATCCCCGAGAGGAGGCGGGGGGCCTCCAATCGGGCCTCCTGCCAATCCATGCCCCCGATGAGGTCGCCGTCCCTGCCTTGGAGCGCCCGGTCCAGTATCGGCGCGGCCGACGACCAGGCCTCCGCGAGGATGTCGGCGTTCAGGGCGATCGCGTGGTTGGGGTTGTTGATCTCGTGGGCGACGCCCGCGACGAGCTCTCCCAGGGAAGCGAGCTTCTCGGCCTGGATGAGTCTCTGGCGCTGGAGGCGCTCGCGCTCCTCGTAGAGGATCCTTTCCGTCACGTCGAGGAAGGTGACCATGATCATATCTCCCAGGGCCGCCTCTATCTCCTTGCCGAAGGCCTCGATCCAGGCGCCTTCGCCGACGCGGAAGGGGCCTGCGCGGGCCGAGTCGCCGCGGAGCAGGGGGCCGAGCACGCGCTTAGCGCCGGCGGGAACGGCCCCTAACCAATCCTCCAGGGCCATGCCCTGGGCCCGTCGGGGAGGGATCCCGAAGAGCGCGCCCGCGGTCGCGTTGCAGTAGACGATCCCGCCGTCCCTCGCGATGACGATGCCGAGCGGCGATTCCTCGGCCAGGGCGCTGAACTTCTCCGCGTTCTCGCGGCGGGCTCTTTCCGCGCGGCGCCTCGCCGTCTGGTCCACCGCCGCGCGCAGGATGGCAGCGCGTCCGTCCGGGCGCGCGCCCAGGTCCGCCTGGCTGAAGTTCCAGGTGAGGACGAGGCCGTCCCTGGTGCGGACCTCCCGCTCCCCCTCCGCGGAGAGGGAAAGCTCGGGATGGCCGAAGGCCCTCCGCTCCCAATCCGCGACCGTGGGGAGATCGGCCAGCGAGTATCCCGTCTGACGGGCCCACTCGCGGTTGACCATCTCGACCCTGCCGTTCCCATCGTGGATCATGATCGGGCAGGGGAGGAGATCGAGGACCTCGCGCAGGCGCTCTTCGTTATCGGAACGATCGGGCGCCTCACCCGTCCCGGCCATCTTCTGCGGCATGCCCCCATTGTAGCAGAATGCGCCGCGTTCGCAACGACCGCTCGGAATTCTCCTTGCCCGATCCCGAGGAAGGGCTATACTGAGCCGATGGGCCCGGACCTTCCATTCAGGCATTCGGTCTCCTCCCCCGCCGTCAGGCGGGTAGCCCGCCGCTTGGCCAAAGTCTTCGACTCGCTCGAGAGCCTGCCCTATCTGGGCCTCTCGGAACTCAAGGACTTCTATTATTTTCGCTCGCTCTTCGAGGAGTCCCTCGCGCGCATCGACCGCAAGATTCGCGAGGGACGCCTCTCTCCCCTCGATCTGCGCGGTTTCCCCCAGGAACTCCGCTATCCCCGCCTTTCGGCGCACGTCGGCGTCTTCATCGGCTCCTTCGACCCCTTCCAGATGACCCATCTCGCCATGGCGCTGCGCTTCCTGGCCTCCGACGCGAGCGAAGCCGACGCCCTCTTCATCGTGCCCGAGGGCTCGGCGGACGCGAGGAAGCCGCTCAAGACGGATTACCGCTTCCGATTCGAGATCCTCAAGCGGCAGATCGCCGGCATCTTCGATCCGCTCATCGCGCCCCTGGACATAGGGGAGGGCGCGGATACCATCGAGATAATCAAGCGTCTCATAGGCCTCCACCCCGGCGCCACTCTCAGGCTGACTCACCTCTTGGGCTCGGACGTCCTCCCCATGGCGGCGACCCTCCTGCCCGACGACCTCGAGGCATGGGGCGAGGCCTCGAGGAAGCACCGCGTCGATCTCGACTTCTCGATACACGTGGCGACGCGCGACAGGAAGAGCCGCCTGCGCCCCCTGGCCGAGGCGGTTCGGAGCCTCGGCGTCAGGATGGTCGTCGACAGGACCGTAATCGGGACGCCTTCGAGCACGGCTTTCCGCTCCGAAGGAGCGATAACCCTCGTCCTGCCTACGGAGGCGATACTCTCCCGGCTCGAGCTCCTGTTCCGCTATGGCATGTATCGGTCCTGGTCCGGCGCCCGAGATCGAGCTGGCCCTCCGGCCCCCTCCGAGGACTCGAGAGTCTCTTCGGGAGGGCCCGAGTACCACATCTGACCAGATGTGTTTACCAATGGCGGCCCTTGGGTTATGGTAACGGAAGGAGAATCCAGAATGAAACTCATCTTTTTAGGACCCCCCGGCGCGGGCAAAGGCACGATCGCCGACCTCGCCGTCGAGAAACTCGGGTTGCCGCACATCTCTACGGGCGACCTCTTCCGCGCCGCGGTCAAGAACGGCACTCCCCTCGGGCTCAAGGTCAAGGACATCATGGC
>CAYOIX010000055.1:0-11244 GCA_964404145.1 uncultured Treponemataceae bacterium | reverse complement strand
GGCGCATGGTGGACGAGTGGGGCATCTCGTGGAAGATGCCGGTCGAGGGCGGCCATTACTTCGACATGACCGACCAGCCGCTCAAGGCGGCCGAGAGCGCCGCCGACCTGGAGCGCTATCCCTGGCCGAACCCGACCCAGGCCGCCCGCTTC
Organism: uncultured Treponemataceae bacterium; assembly: GCA_964404145.1. Lineage (GTDB taxonomy): Bacteria > Spirochaetota > Spirochaetia > Treponematales > Rectinemataceae > UBA1306. The sequence continues at coordinate 11,092 of CAYOIX010000055.1, read as the reverse complement.
GCCACGCTCAAGTCGCGCGCCGACCGCGCCGTCCTCAGGGAGAAGAAGGCCTACATCCTCGGGCGGCAGTACGCGGGCATCTGGGAGACCGCCCTGTGGATGTGCGGCTTCGAGAAGTTCTTCGCCGACATGCTCATCAACGAGGATTTCGCCCACGCCCTCATGCGCAAGATCACCGAGCTCAAGATCGCCTACTGGGAGAAGGCCCTCGAGACCGTGGGGGACAATGTCCTCGTGGTCTCCGAGGCCGACGACCTGGCCACCCAGTCGAGCCTCCTCTGCTCGCCCGAGCTCTACGAGCGCATGGTCCACCCCTACCACAAGGAACTTTTCTCCTTCATCCGCAGGAAGGCGAAATCGCCGGTCCACATCTTCTACCACAGCTGCGGGGCCTTGAAGCCGCTCATTCCCTACCTGATCGACGAGGGCGTGGACGTCCTCAACCCGGTCCAGGTGAACGCCGCGGACATGGACACGAAGGTCCTCAAGCGCGAGTTCGGGAAGGATGTCACCTTTTGGGGCGGCGGCGTCGACACCCAGCGAGTCCTTCCCTTCGGCAGCCCCTCCGAGGTGCGCGACGAGGTGAGGCGGCGGATCGAGGACCTGGCCCCCGGCGGGGGCTTCGTCTTCGCCTCCGTCCACAACGTCCAGGGCGACGTGCCGCCGGAGAACTTCATGGCCATGTGGGAGGCGATGCGGGAGTACGGCGCCTACTGACCGCGCGGCCTTCCAGGCGGGCCGCCCGCCCCGACCTTGACGGCGGGGATGGGCGGCCCTAGTATTCCTCACCTGTCATGCGCACTCCCTACTCCTTCGCGGGGCCCCTCTTTCTGGCGATCACCTTCGCCTCCCTCGCGCTGTTCGTCGCCCTGGCGGCGGCCGCCTTCGGGCCCGAGCACGGGGCGGCCGCCGCGGCGCCTTCCTACCATTTCGCGGTGATCACCGACAACGAGGCGGACCACGCGCGCGCGGCCCTCAGGCGGGGCTGCCTCCGGGCGGGCTCGGAGTACGGGGTCGCCATCGAGTTCTTCGGCCCGAGGTTCACGGACAACGAGTCCCAGCTCTCCTGGCTCGAGACCGCCGTCGCGGCCAAGGTCGACGGGATCGCAGTCCAGGTCCCCGACCAGGCCCTCTTCGCGCCGGTCATCGATCGGGCCGTCGAGCGGGGCATACCCGTCGTCACGGTGGAGGACGACGCCAAGGATTCGAGGCGGGGCGCCTTCGTCGGCGCGAGCAACTTCGCGATCGGGAGCCGGGCGGGCGCCCTCGCCGCCTCCGCGTCCGGGGGAAGATCGCGCATCGTGCAGATCATCCCGGAGGAGCTCGCCCCGGGCCGGGGGATATCCTCGGACCTCGAGCTCTCCGGCTTCCGCGAGGCCGTCAAGGCGAGCCCGGGCATGAGGATAGACTCCGTGCTCTACTCCCGGCTGGGCATCTTCAGCGCGGAGGAGGCGGCGCAGGACATCGTCTTCAACCGGCCGTCGATCGACCTCATCGTGTGCTACTCGGCCAGCGACACCATCGGGGTGGCCCAGGTCCTCGTCGACTACAACCGCGTCGGCAGGATCCTGGTCGTGGGCTTCGGCGACGATCCAGAGATCGCGCGCTACGTCGAGAAGGGCGTCGTGGCCGGGAGCGTCGTCGTGGACGCGGACGACATGGGCTACCGGGCCGTGGCCACCCTGGTCTCGCTCGCGAAGGGGCAGCGGGCCTCCTCCTTCGTCGAGATCGGCGTGCGGAGCCTGGACCGCGCCGCGGTCGAGGCGGGCAGGGACCTCTCCGGATCCGACGGGAAATCCCCTTGACCCCGCCCGCCTCCGCGCGGGGTCACGCCCGCCTCCGCGCCAATATGCTCCTCGCCTTCCTCCCGGCGATCCTCGTCATGGCGCTCTGCAGCCTGTTCTCCTACGCGGCCTCGATGCTCTACCTCAGGGAGACCGATCGGATCATCGCGGGTTCGACCTTCCTGGCCGGACTCGTGGAGAACGTCGATCGCGTGGCCGTCAGCCTGGAGGGCTATCTCGTGACCAGGCGCTTCGAGAGCCTCAACGCCTACCTCCAGGCGAGCTACGAGCTCCGCGGGAAGGCGCGCGGCATCGACCGCTCCCGGAGCTACGACGAGGGCAGCATCATGCTCGAGGACCTGGGCAACCTCATAGATTCCTACCTCGCGAGCTGCGACGCCTCCATGAACGCCCGGCGCCAGCGCGACATACCCTCCTACATCGCGAGCTACCGCGAGGCCGGCAAGATAGGCGCCTGGATAGACCGCGACATCGACCGCTACAACCGGCACCAGCTCGGGGAGCAGTCCGTCCGCTACTCCCGCCTCTCGAGCCGGATAGCCGCCGCCCAGCTCGCCGCCCTCCTCCTCATCGCGGTCATCTCGATCCTCGACCTGGGCTTCGTCGTGCTTACGAGCCGCCGCATGACCGGGCCGATCATGCGGCTCGCCGAGCTCGCCGACAGGGTCTCGCAGGGGGACTTCGACGTGGGGCCGATGCGGGAGGCGACCGGCGACGAGATCGAGACCCTCTCCGGCTCGATCGATCGGATGGTCGCGAACATGCGCTCCTACCTCGTCGAGCTCAGGGAGAAGAGCGCCCTCCAGGAGAAGCTCAAGGAGGAGGAGATGCGCTCGCTCAAGATGGCCGGGCTCCTGCGCGAGGCGGAGCTCCACGCGCTCCAGTCGCAGATCAACCCCCACTTCATCTTCAACACGATCAACGCCGGCGTCCAGCTCGCCATGTTCGAGAACGCGAGCCGCACCGGCCGCTTCATGGACGAGCTCGCCCGCCTCCTGCGGTACAACCTGCGGAGCCTCGACGAGGACGTGGAGCTCCGCGACGAGCTCGACAACGCCCGCAACTACCTGTCTATCCTCGGGACCAGGTTCGGCGACCGCGTGGACTACCGCGAGAGCGTCGACGAGGACGCCCTCGACGCGGCCATGCCCCGCATGATCCTCCAGCCCGTCCTGGAGAACGCCTACATCCACGGCATCGGACAGCGGGACGGCGCCGGCGCCATCGAAGTGGCGGCGCGCCGCGAGGGGCCTCTCGTCGTGGTCACGATCAGGGACGACGGCGTCGGGATGTCCCCGCCGAAGGCCGCCGCGATCCTCGAGGCCGCCGTCCCGGGGCCGGTCTCGAGCCCGAGGGCCGCCGGCCACACGACGGGGATCGGCATGCCGAACGTCGCGAGCAGACTCAGGCTCTTCACCGGCAGGGAGGACGCCATCGCCGTCGAGAGCGAGGAGGGAAGGGGCACCACCGTCACCATCCGGCTGGATCGGCGGGGCCGAGGATGAAGCCCTACCGCCTCCTGGCCGTCGACGACGAGAAGATCGTCCTCGACTCCTTCGCCCACATCGTCGACCACAGCCTGTCGGGGCTCGTCGAGCTGGAGACGGCGCGCTCGGGCCCCGAGGCCGTCCGCCTGGCCGCGGCCTCCCGCCCTGACATCGTGGTGATGGACGTCATGATGCCCGGCATGAACGGCATCGAGGCTATGCGGATGATCCGGGAGGCCGAGCCCCGCGCCCTCTTCCTCGTGCTCTCGGCCTACGACGAGTTCGAGTACGCCAAGGACGCTCTCAGGCTCGGGGCCTTCGAGTACCTCGTCAAGCCGGCGACGGGGGAGCGCGTCCTCGCGGCCCTCGCCCGCGCGATCGCCGTCCTCGACGAGAGGAGGGAGGATCGCGCGCGGAGCCTCGAGCTCAGGGAGCGGCTCGAGCGGCTCGAGCCCGCCATCGACCACGCCTTCGTCTACGCCGCCCTCGAGTCGGTCGAGGATCCCGGCAACCTCGAGTGCATCCTGCCCTCCTTCGGCGCGGCGGCGCGGGGAGGCTTCTTCATGACCTTCCGCTTCGGGGAGCTCCTGGACGGCCGGAAGGCCGCCGTGGGCGAGGGCAGCCTCCAGCGGGCGGTCCGGGAGGGCTGCAAGGGCCTGGGGACCTGCATCGTCGGCCCCCTCATGCTGGACCGCATCTCGATCTTCGCTCCGGCCCCCCAGGCGCCGGAGGACGAGTACGCCGCCCGGGTGTCCGACGCGAAGACCGCCGGGCGCTACCGCGCCCGGCTCAGGGAGGCCACGGGCCGCGAGCTGGCCCTCGGCATCGGGTCGCGCGGCCTGGGCGCCGAGGGCATCGGGCGATCGTACCGCGAGTCCGTCGACGCGCTCGAGGAACTGGGCAGCAGGGGCATCCTCCACCGCGCCGACTCGCCCGAGCGGGCGGCGGGGGCCATCGACGAGATCCTCGCCCTCGAGCGCCGCCTCGTCCGGGAGACGGCCCGGGGCAGGCAGCTGGCGGCCGTGGCCGCGCTGCGGGAGTTCGTCGATCGCGCCGCCTCGCTCTACGACGGGGATTCCCGCTGGATAGCGGCGCGGACCCTCGAGCTGATCGCGCTCGCGCTCCGGGCCTCTACCGGGGCCGCTAACGACGCCGCATCGTCGCCGGCAGCCCTCGCCGCGGCCGAGGAGCTGCGGGCCTGCCGGGACCTGTCGGACTGTCTCGGGACGGGGAAGCGGGTGGTCGAGCGGGCCTGCCTGGCGGCCCTCGACGCCCGCCGCGACCGGACGAGCCTGGCGGTCCGGCGCGCCAAGGAGGCGATGGAAGCCGGCTACGCCAGGGATCTCGGCCTCGAGGACATCGCGCGGGAGGTGGGCCTGAGCCCCGGCCACCTCTGCAGGATCTTCAGGGACGAGACGGGCACGACCATGCTCGACTGGCTCACCGCGCTGCGGATGGAGAAGGCCCGCCGGCTTTTGAGCTCTCCGCGCATCACCGCCAAGGAAGTGGCGGCCCTGGTCGGCTACCGGGACCCCAATTACTTCTCGCGCATCTTCAAGAGCCGCGAGGGGCTCACCGTGACCGAGTACAAGTCGGCGGCCCGCGGCGAGGACGAGGGAGGGCTGACCCCATGACTGAGCATCGACCTTCGCCGGCCCGGCGCTCGCTCCGGGCCGCGGTCTGCGCGGCGGCGGGGATCGCGGCGCTCTGCTCCTGCTCGCCGGGCCGGGCGCCCAAGGGCCGCGACGCGGCGGGGAGCGAACCGGGACCGCGGATCGGCTTCGCGATCGACTCGCTGACCGTGGAGCGCTGGCAGCGCGACCTCGACATCTTCGTCGCCAAGGCCGGGGAGCTCGGGGCCCAGGTCTACAGCCAGGACGCGAACAACGACGCCGGCGAGCAGAGGCGCCAGGTCGAGTACCTCCTGGACAAGGGCATCGACGTCCTCGTCATCGTGCCCTACGACGCCGACCTGGCCGCCTCGTCCACGCTCGAGGCCCGCAGGCGCGGCGTCCCCGTCCTCAGCTACGACCGGCTCGTCCGCAAGGGCGGCGTCGATCTCTACGTGTCCTTCGACAACGAACTCGTCGGCAGGCTCATGGCGCGATCCGCCGTCTCGAAGGCGCCGCGGGGCGACTACCTCATCGTGAACGGCGCGAAGACCGACAACAACACGAGCATGTTCCGCGCCGGGTACATGGACGTCCTCGCTCCCTCGATAGCCGCGGGCCGGATCCGGGTGATCGGCGAGACCTGGACCGAGAACTGGGCGGAGGATCTCGCCTATCGCGCGGTCGATCGCGTCCTCGACGCGGGAGGCCGGCCCGACGCGATCATAGCGGGGAACGACGACCTCGCCGGCGCCGCCATCCGGGCCCTCGCGGAGCGGAGGCTGGCGGGAAAAGTCTTCGTCGTCGGGATGGACGCCGATCTGGCCGCCTGCCAGCGGATCGTGGAGGGGACCCAGCTCTCGACCGTGTACAAGGCCATCGCGACCCTCGCCGCCCGGGCGGCGGGGGCGGCCGTGGACCTCGCCTCGAGGAGAAGGCCCCAGACGACCCGGGTGATAAACGACGGGCGCGAGGACATACCCTACATGGTCATCGAGCCCGTCCTCGTGACCAGGGACAACCTGGACGCCACGGTCGTGGCCGACAACTACCAGAAGCGCGAGGACATCTACCGGAACCTCCCGGGCAGGCCCGACGGAGGGAACTGAGCGTCTCCCTTCGCCTAGCATTTTCCGCGCATCCGGGAAGTGCGGGGGCGCGGGCTCCGCCGCCCGATCCGCGGCCGTCTTCTCCATCCCTTCGCCGGAATCTCCAGCGCACGAAATCGCCGCCCGGGTACACACTCACCGGGATGCGCACGGATCAATGCCTGCTGAAGATGGAAGGGATAAGCAAGACTTTCCCCGGGGTCAAGGCCCTCGACCAGGTCGACCTCGAGATACACAGGGGAGAGGTGCTGGCTCTGGTGGGCGAGAACGGCGCCGGCAAGAGCACGCTGATGAAGATCCTCGGCGGGATCCACTCGAGGGACTCCGGGACGATCGCCTTCGAGGGCAGGCCCGCGGACCTGCGCGACCCCGCCCATGCCAGGCGGCTGGGCATCAGCATTATCCACCAAGAGCTGAACGTCATGGAGAACCTCGACGTCGCCGAGAACATCTTCGTCGGCGACGAGATCAGGACCGCCCTGGTCTTCGTCGACCGGAAGGCCCAGGTCGGGCGGACGCGGGAACTCCTCTCCTCCGTGGGGCTGGACGTCGATCCGCGGGCCCTGATGAAGGATCTGAGCCTGGCCTCGCGACAGATGGTCGAGATCGCCAAATCCCTTTCCATGAACGCGAAGCTCATCATCATGGACGAGCCGACCTCCTCGCTCACCGAGAGGGAGACCGAGAGGCTCTTCCGGATAGTGAGGGAGGTCTGCGCCAGGGGCATCGGGGTTATCTACATCTCCCACCGCCTCGAGGAGATCTTCGAGCTCGCCGACCGGGTCACGGTCCTCCGCGACGGCCGGACCGTGGGCACGAAGGAGCTCTCCGAATGCACCAAGGAGACCCTGATCGCGATGATGGTCGGCCGGGAGATCGACGAGCTCTATCCCAAGACGGAGGGCCGCATCGGGAACGAGGCCCTGAGGGTGGAGAAGGTCTCGACGGCATCGCTCTTGAGGGAGGTCAGCTTCGCCGTGCGCGAGGGCGAGGTGCTCGGATTCGCCGGCCTGGTCGGCGCGGGGAGGACCGAGCTCGCGAAGGTCGTCTTCGGACTCGACCGGAAGTCCGGCGGCGACATCTACCTGGCGGGGAAGAAGGTCTCGATCGGGTCCCCCTGGGAGGCGATACGCCTGGGCATCGGCTATGTGCCCGAAGACCGCAAGCGCGAAGGCCTCGTGCTGGGCATGGCGGTTAGGGGCAACATCTCGCTCTCGGTCCTGGAGAGGCTGAAGCGCTACCTCTTCGTCAGCGGCAGGAAGGAGAAGGAGCTCGCCGAGGACTCCATCCTCCGCCTCAGGATCAAGGCGCAGTCCGCGAGCCAGGCGGTCAAGTTCCTTTCGGGGGGGAACCAGCAGAAGGTCGTCCTCGCCAAGGGGCTGGCGACCACTCCGAAGGTGCTGATCCTGGACGAGCCTACCAGGGGCGTGGACGTGGGCGCGAAGAAGGAGATCCATTCGATCATCGACGCCCTCGCCAAGACGGGCATGGCGATCATCGTCATATCCTCGGAGCTGCCGGAGATCCTCGGGATCAGCGATCGGATCGTCGTAATGCGGAACGGAAGGATCAAGGGCGAGCTCAGGAGGGAGGAGGCCACGCAGGTCAAGGTGCTCGAGCTGGCCTTCCGATGACGGCTTTCAATTATACGCGCTAGGGGTGGCTATGGCAGTCTCATCGTCCGTGAAAAGAGTCTATTCCTCGTCCGTGTTCGGCGTGGCGGTCATCCTGGCGACGATGTGCGCCGTCATGGCGGTCCTGACGAACAAGTTCCTCACCGAGACCAACATCGTCTCGGTCGTCCGGCAGTTCTCCTTCATCAGCATCATGGCCATCGGGCAATGCATGGTCATCATCACCGGGGGCATAGACCTCTCCGTCGGCTCGGTGTTCGCCTTCTCGAGCGTCATCTCCGCGATGTCCCTGGCCGCGGGGGCGCCCTTGGCGGCCTCGCTCCTCGTCGGCGCGGCCTGCGGCATGGCCTTCGGCCTCGTCAACGGGATCCTCATCACGAGGGTCAAGCTCCCGCCCTTCATTTCCACGCTCGGCATCATGTCGGTGGCGCGCGGGCTGTCCTACGCGGTCACCTCGGGCTTCCCCGTGAACATCAAATCCGCGGACTACGCCTTCCTGGGCCAGGGCCAGATCGCCGGCGTCCCGGTCCCCGTCCTCCTCCTCGTCGCCCTGGCCGCGATAGCGTCGGCCTTCCTCGGCCGGACCGTGCTCGGGCGCCGGATCTACGCCCTGGGAGGGAACGAGGAGGCCGCGCGGGTCTCCGGCGTCGACATCGACCGGGTCAAGGTGATCGTCTACGTCCTCTGCGGCGCCCTGGCCGCGATCGCGGGGATCGCCACCGCGTCCCGCCTGGGAGTGGCGCAGTCGACCGCCGGGATGGGATACGAGCTGGACTCCATCGCGGCGGTCATCATCGGAGGCGCATCGGTCAAGGGCGGGACCGGCACGATCTCGGGCACCATCATCGGGGCCTCCATCATGGGAGTGCTGCGCAACGCCCTGGTGCTGCTTTCGGTGTCGGCCTACTGGCAGCAGGCCATCATCGGCTTCGTGATCATCCTGGCCGTGTCCATGGACCAGCTGAGGAACATGGCCAAAGCCTAATTCGCGATTCGGGCGGATGTCGGTCCGCCGAGAAGCATAAGGAGGAAGGACAATGAGAAAGGTACTGGTCATGGTCGCGGTCGCCCTGGCGGTCTTCGGCGCGGCAGCCTACGGGCAGGGCGCCGCCGCCGCGGGCAAGAAGCTCGTCATCGCCGTCGTGCCGAAGTCGCTCAACAACCCCGTGTTCCTGGAGTCCAAGACGGGCGCCGAGGCGGCGGCGAAGGAGCTGGGAAACGTCGAGATCCTCTTCACGGGCTCGCCCGATCCCGACTCGTCGGCGCAGGTGTCCATCGTCGAGGGACTCATCGAGAAGGGCGTCGACGGCATACTCATCGCCTGCAATCTCGCCGAGGCCCTGCAGCCTGTCATCGACAAGGCGGTCGCGGCGGGGATCGTGGTCGCCACCTACGACTCCGACTCGCCCAAGTCCAAACGCGCCTTCTACGTCGGATCGAACAACTACGATTTCGGCAGGGTCAGCGCCCAGCGCATGAACAAGCTCCTTCCCAAGGGCGGGAAGGTGGCGGTGCTCACGGGCATCGTCGGCATCGCCAACCTCGAGGAGCGCATAAAGGGCTTCAAGGAGACCCTCGACAAGGACATCACCCTGTACCCGATCCAGACCGGCGAGGACGACATCCAGAAATCCGTCGAGGTCGTCAACCAGTTCACGGCCGCCAATCCCGACATGAGCGCCTGGTGGTTCGACGGCGGCTGGCCCTTCATCGCCAATCCCTCCGCCCTCACCGAGCTGTCCAAGTTCGTCAAGCGCGGCGGCAAGGTCGTCAGCGTCGATTCGCTCTACCCCATGCTGCAATACCTGGAGCTGGGCATGGCCGACGTCCTCATCGGCCAGAACATGTACGCCTGCGGGCTCCAGGGTGTCAAGAACATCGCGAACATCGTCAAGGGCGGGAAGCCGCCGGCCGAGATGATTTGGACGGACATGGAGATCGTCACGAAGGACAACGTCAAGGCGGTCAAGGCGGGCAAGAAGCCTTGGTGATATAATCCGCCGACGACAAGGGGGGGACTGCCGCCGCGACGGCGGCAGTCCCCCCCAATTTCAACGCCTAGCGCCGAGGAGAGTCGATCGATGAACGGAAAGGAAAGGATCGGCGCCGCGGTCCGCGGCGGGAAGACCGGGACCCGCGCCTTCATGCCCATATCCATGAGCCTCGCGGCCGACGAGATCGGGGCGGCCTACCGCGACTACGAGACCGACTGGCGCGTCCAGGTCGAGGGTCAGCTCGCCTTCGCCGCTGCCTTCGGCGCCGACCATGTCTCGGCGATCTCCGATCCGGGGGTCGAGGCCTCCGACCTCGGAGCCCCCCTCGTCATGCCCCGGCTCGAGCCTGCCTCGCTCGACGAGTCGAGGTCCCTCCTCGCCGAGAAATCGGCGCTGAGCCGCCTGCGCCCGCCCTCTCCCTCGGGGGGACCCCGCATGGAGAACCGCCTCGCCGCGGTCTCGGGGCTCAAGGAGCGCGCGGGGGGCGAGCTCCTCGTCGAAGGCTGGGTCGAAGGTCCCTGCGCCGAGGCGGCCGACCTCCGGGGCCTCTCCCGCTTCATGGTGGATCTCTTCGACGACCCCGGCTTCGCGACCGAGCTCCTCGACTTCGTCACCGAAATGGAGATCACCTTCGCCCGCGCCCAGGCCGCGGCCGGCGCGGGGATCATCGGGGTGGGGGACGCCGCCTCCTCCCTGATCGGCCCCGATCTATTCGGCGAGTTCATCCTCGAGCGCCATCGTCGCTACACTGCTGCCATCCACCAGGCCGGCGCCCTGGCGCGGCTCCACATCTGCGGGAACTCCGGGTCCCTTCTGCCCATGACCAAGGATCTCGGCTACGACGTCATCGACCTCGATTCCATGGTCGACATGGCCCGCGCGAGGGAATGGGCGGGCCCGGATCAGGTCTTCAACGGCAATCTCGACCCCGTCCGCGTCGTGCGGAACGGGTCTCCAGAATCGATCGACGCGGCCCTCGGTGCCTGCGCCGCAGCGGCCGGCTCCGCCTGGATCGTCGGCGCGGGCTGCGAGATTCCCCGCGGGACGCCGCGCGCCAACATCCTGGCCATGCGCGATTTCTCGCGGCGCGACTTCTCGCGGAGCGATTTCGCCCGGCGCTAGCGCGGTGGACGCTTCCGTGCTAACCTCGTCGCGAGGCGGGGCGCATGACTGGCGAAAGCGTGGACGAGCTGATGATCGTGGCCATATCCCGGGCGGCCCAGCTGGCCTACGTCGAGGAGGCGCCCGGGGCCTTCGCCTACCTCTCCGCGGCCGACCGCTTTTTCCGCTATCACGCCTCCAAAGACAGGACGGCGACCCTCGGTGAAGAGCTCGAGCGGCTCATGGACCTGGCGGCGATCGACGCCTCGCTCTCGCTCCGCCTCGCGGCGCCCCTCGATTCCGGCTCCCTCTTCATCAGGCGTCTCTCCCTCATCGATGCCGCGCTCGAGCT
>CAYOIX010000054.1:0-11749 GCA_964404145.1 uncultured Treponemataceae bacterium | reverse complement strand
TACACTCCGCAGAATCAGGTCTTCCTGAGCGTCTCCTACAAGTGGAATTACGACAAGTAAGAGGTAACAGCATGGTAGAAGACTTCCTCCAGCGCAGCGCAGGGGCCTACCGCCGGTCCTGGCCTATCCTGGTCGCCGCGGCGATCGTCACCGCGGTGTTGGCGGGGGGCATCCCGAGGCTCACCGTCGACAACGATATAAAGTCGATGCTGCCGAAGACCGACAGGACGAGGGCCCTCACTGAGCTCTACGACGGCGAGTCCAATTTCGGCTCGAGCAACGCCGTATTCGTCGGCGTCGAGGCCGCCGACGTCTACAGTCTCGACACGCTGCAATACATCAAGAAGCTGCAGGACGAGATCTCGGACCTCGACCGCAGCCTACCCGTCCGGCAGATGGCGCGGCTGCTCAGGCTGAGCCCCGAGGAGTCGGCCAAGGTCATGGACGACCTGCGGAGCGTGGGGATCAACGACCTCAATTACGGCGAGACCCTCGTGCCCCTGCTGGGCTCGAGCGAGGCGCTGCGCAAGCGCTTCGGCTGGGAGGCGGGCCTCGCGGACAAGGTCGCGCGGAACGCGGCCGGGGTCCCGGGCGAGCGGCTCTTCGGAGCCTACGAAAGCCCCCTGGGGCAGATCCAGAGCCTCGTGAACGGGGACTACATCGCCTATGAGGACGACGCCCTCGTCGCGAAGAAACTCGTCGACGGAGGACTGCCGACCGCCGAGAGCGTCGCCGGCCTGAAGGAGCGGGTGGAGAGCTGGGACACATACGAAGGCGTCCTCGTCTCGAAGGACGGCAGGCTCGCCGCGATCACCGTCACCATCAGGACCGAGGACAAGGACGTCAAGGCGATGCTCAACGCCGACCTGCAGAGGATCAGCGCCGATCCGCCGCCGGGCATCGAGGTCTTCGTGGCCGGCGAGCCGGTCATCGTCGACCACCTGGCCAACGTCATCGCGAAGGACCTGCCCCTGCTCACCCCGCTCATGGCCCTCGTGCTCGTCGCGATCCTCTTCCTGTGCTTCAGGAGCGCGCAGGGCGTCTTCTATCCCCTCCTGGCCACCCTGCTCTCGGTGATCTGGACCTTCGGCCTCATGGGCTACCTCGGCCTGCCCCTGACCATCGTCAGCTCCACGATGCCGGTCCTCCTCATGGCCATCGTCTCGGCCTACGGCATCCACCAGATGAACCACTATTACGAGGACCCGAGGACGGGCAAATTCGAAGTGCTGCGCCACAATGCGCGGAGCGTCGGCCTCGCCATTCTCCTCTCGGGCCTCTCGGTCATGATCGGCTTCGGGTCCATGGTCGCGCTGGACTTCATCCCGATCCGCAACTTCGGCATACTCACGGCCTTCGGCGACCTCGTGGGCGTGCTCGCCGCCCTCTACGTTCTGCCGGCCCTGCTCATGCTCGGCTCGCCCGAGAAGATGGGCAGGAAGTACGTCCCGGAGGACGAGAAGCGCGACCTCATCGCGAGGCTGCTTCGCCGGGTCAAGGACCTCGGCAGGGAGCGGCCGGGCAGGGTGCTCGCGGTCGCCGGCCTCGCGGCCCTGGTCCTCGCCTTGGGGGCCACGATGACGAGGTCGGACCTCGACCTCACGAAGTTCTTCCCGCCCGGAGACTCAGTCCGCGTGGCGGACCGGGTGCTGAACGAGAGAATGGCCGGGACCAAGAGCCTGTCGGTAGTACTCGACACGGATCTCCGGGAGCCGCTGACGCGCAAGGGCAACCCGGAAAGCCTGGTCGAGCTGACCACGCCCGAGATTCTCAAGAAGGTGGACGCCTTCGCCAAGGATATCAAGGCCGCCTATCCCAACGTGACGAAGGTCTACTCCTACGCCGACGTCCTCAAGAAGATGAACCAGGTGATGAACGGCGGCGATCCCGGGGCCTACGCCATCCCCGACGACGCCTCGCTCATCGGCCAGTACCTCGTGATCTTCTCCGGCGACACGAAGACCCTGCTCACCGACAATCACGACAAGCTGCGGATCATGATGACCATGAACGAGGGGAGCCTGGACGACATCCACAAGATAGCCCTCTACGCCCGGTCCTATTTCGACCGGAGCTTCCTGGACCGCAACCATCTCCAGGTCCAGGTCGTCGGAGAGCAGCAGATCTCCTACGAGTCGAACCGGAGCCTCCTCAAGGGCACGATGGAGGGCATCTTCGCCTGCGCGGCGATCGTCTTCCTCCTCCTGCTCTTTTCCCTTCGCGATTTCCGGATGAGCCTCGTGGCCGTAGTGCCGGTCCTCCTCTGCCTCGTCGTCGACTTCGGCTACCTCGGATTCTCGGGCACGACCCTCAACACGGCGACCGCCCTCGTCTCCTCGATAGGCATTGGGATCGGCATCGACTTCTCGATCCATTTCATCACCTGGTACCGGCGGGAGCTGCGCGTGGACCGCGACGTGCTTGCCGCGGTGGACCGGACGATACTCCACAAGGGCAGGGCGATACTCTACAACCTGTTCGTGATCGCCGGCGGCTTCCTGGTCCTCCTCGGCTCGCAGATGGGGCCCTTGAGGGACTTCGGCTTCCTGACGGCCCTCTGCCTCACGGTAACCGCCATCAGCGCAATAGTCGTGGTACCCGCGATCATCCGCCTCCTGGCCCGGAAGGACCGGAAGTTCCTGTACCTCGGAGTGGAGGAGGCGTCTGACCCGGGCCGAGGCCCGGGATGAAGCCGTCGGCGCCGGGAGCCCTTTTGCGGCCGACGGGAGGCTCGGCAAAGAGACGGGAGATCAGCATCGAGGCGGCGCCATAGGCGACGATATTGTCGCCGAACGACGAAAAGGATACCTCGCAGCGGGCCTTCCCCGGGTAGGCCCGGTTCGACTCGATTTCTTCGGCGAGGGTGGCCGCAAGGACCGTTCGCCAACGCTCGAAATTACCCCCGATGACGACGCGCCTCAGGTCGAGGAGGTTGACGATCAAGCCGAGGTTCATGCCGAGCTCGCGAGCGACTCGGGAGAAGTCTTCGGCCTCGGTCGCTGCCAGGCGGATCACCTTGTCGGGGAGGGAGAATTGGCTCCTCGTATCCTCGCGCCTGAATACGGAACGGAATTCGCCCGCCCTCCCGTCCGTGCCCCGGTGGACCGCCCCGTCGATGACCAGAGCCATGCCGACGCCAATCCCGGCCGGGAGCTCGCCCGCCCTCTCCTGGCGGAATTCGCCGAGGAGAAACATGAAATCCTCGGAGAGGATGCCGCGGTTCCTGACGAGTTCCGCCCAGCAGCAGCAGCGCGCGTCGTTCTCGATTCGCGGGGAGGGCTCCGCCGTGGAACCGCGGATATGGACCGGCTCGCCGACGCCGAGGGGCAGGCTCCTGCGGACGACCCCGCGCTCCGAGTCGATGATTCCGGAGAGACCGAGACCGACCCCGAGGAGGGTCGTGCTCGAGATGGCCAATCGCTTCCTTGCGTCCGCGATCGCCTCGAGCGCCACCAGGTGCAGATCCCTCCCCGAATACGACAAGCCCGCCTCGGCGGTCGACAGGATGGCGCCGAGAGGATCGAGCAGGCAGGCGCGATAGCGGTCAGGCAGGATCTCGATGCCGAGGAAGGCGCCGAAGTCGCCGCGTATCCTGAGCTCGATGGGCTTGCGCCCCCCGAGGAGTTTTTTCGCCTCCCCCTCGGCTCCCTCGTAGACAATGCCCCCCTCGAGGAGCTGGGTGACGATCTTGGTGACGGTGGATTTGTGGAGGCCGAGACCTTTGGCCACGTCGGTCCGCGGGATTCCTTCGTTTTTCCAAATCAGGCGGAGAACTCTGCGAAGGTTCGGATCCTGGGTGACGGGATCGCTCAGTAGACCCTGGGCAAATGAATTAGTTTCTTGCATAAACCAACATGCTAGTGCTTTTGGGGAGTCTAAACAACCGAAAAATGCCCGAGCATCGAAAAAGAGTTTCGAGAAAGCGCGGAATGAGTCTCGTCCCGCCTTCCATGCCCACAGAGCGTTCCCGGCGCGAAAGACTTGCGTTTTTCCCTTGCCAGGGTATCATATCATCCGCCGAGCGATTCCATTCTACGACCGAGGGTCTTCTCGCATGAAGCATCCGCGCGCGCTGCCTTCGCTCCTTTTTTGCTTCCTCTTCCTCGGCGCGGGCGCGCTGCGGGCCGAGGCGCCCCTTGCCCCCGCCGAGATAAAAGGCAAGGTCGTCTATGTACCATTCCCCGTCGCGATCACGCTCGACGGGAAGCTCGACGATTGGGCGGGCGTCCCGCGCCAAAGGGTCGATCGCGGACCCTCCACCTCGAAGGATCCCGCCAAGAACGGTTCCTTCGAGTTCGCCGTCGCCGCCGACTCGGAAAACCTCTATGTGCTCATGCTGGCCAAGGATGACAACATCATCGCGAACAAGCACGGAGCCGACACCTGGAACGAGGACTCCCTGGAGTTCTACATCAACCTGGGGAAGGACCTCTACGCCAAGAAGTACTCTCGCGACATCGTCCAGTACCGGGTCAGCCCCGGCGACATCGACAACGCCGACCTCTCGAAAGTCCAGATCTCGGGGAACAATTTCGACCAATATCCATTGAAGGCGAAGGTCTTCAAGACGAGCGACGGCTGGGGCTTCGAGGGCGCTGTCAAGATCGGCCCGAAGTCGACTCCCGCGCACGGCAAGGAGATCGGCTTCCAGGCTCAGCTCAACGGAGCCTCCGTCCTGGACCGCGACGTCAAGCTGATCTGGTCGGAAGCCGACAGCTCGGACAATTCCTGGCGGAATCCGAGCCTCTTCGGCCGCGCGCTCTTCTTCAAGGTCGGGAGCTCCGAGCTGCCGCTGCCCGTCGACACGCCCCCCGAGTTGGCATCCGTGGCCGCGCCCGACCCGGCCGCGCCTCTCTTGTCCATGAACCAAGTCGGCTACTTCCCGAACGGCAGGAAGGTGGCTTCGCTCTCGCGCTTCGATTTCGGGAGCCTTCCCTGGTCCCTCGCCGACGCGAAGACCAAGAAGGAGGTCGCGAGCGGCACGACGAGCCCGGGCGCCTACGATCTCCTCTCCGGGGACACTCTCCACGTCGCCGACTTCTCCTCGTACACCGAGCCCGGCGAGTACTATCTGACCATCGGCGGCGTCCACGGACCCGTCTTTCGCATCGATGACGACATTATGGGGCAGTTATCGGTCGACGCGCTGAAGTACTTCTACCGGAGCCGGAGCGGCATCGAGCTGAAGCCCGAGTTCGCCGGCACGACCTGGGCCCGCGAGGCGGGCCACCTCTCAGACGCGAAAGTCGCCGTCTTCGAGGGCATCGACGCCGAGGGGAAGAAATGGGAGGGCTACGATTACTTCGTGAACGGATTGGGCGGCTGGTACGACGCGGGGGACTTCGGGAAATACGTGGTCAACGGAGGCATCTCGGTCTGGACCCTGCAGAACGCCTACGAGAGGAACCCCGGCCGATTCAAGGATGGCCAGCTCTCCATCCCGGAGAGCGGCGACGGCCGCCCCGACATGCTGGACGAGGCTCGCTGGGAGCTCGAGTTCATGCTGAACATGCAGATTCCGGATGGGAAGCCGCTGGCGGGGATGTGCTTCCACAAACTCCACGACCGGAAATGGGCCATGATGCCTTCCGAGCTTCCGACCGAGATGGACAACAACCTCGAGCGCAAGGACGGCTGCGAAACCGGGCGCTTCGTCTACGAGCCCACGACGGCGGCGACGCTCAACCTCGCCGCCTGCGCGGCCCAGGCCTCCCGGCTCTGGGCCTCCATGGACAAATCCTTCTCCGAGCGCTGCCTGACCGCGGCCAAGGCTGCGTGGAAGGCGGCGCTCGATCATCCGAGCCTCCTCGCGGGCAAGGTCCCGGGCGACGGCGGCGGCAACTACGACGATGGCGAGGTGTCGGACGAGTTTTTCTGGGCGGCCGCCGAGCTCTACGCGACGACCGCCGACGGCGAGTACCTTGGCTTCCTGAAGGCCTCGCCCTACTGGAGCGGCTTCCCCGGCCTCGGCGCGAAGAAGGCGAGCGCGATGAGCTGGTCCGACACTGCCGCTTTGGGCACGATCAGCCTCATATCGGCCCCCTCCGCGCTCGACGAGACCGATCGCGGCTTCCTCGTCTCCCAGATCTTGCAGACGGCCGACCGCTACCTCGACGACGCCGCGAAGATCGGCTACGGGGCCCCGCTCGAAGTAGGCGGCTACGTATGGGGATCGAACAGCGGCGTCCTCAACAACGCGATCATCCTGGCCCTCGCCTACGACGCGACCAAGAGACCGGAATACCGCGACGCGGTCGCGCGGGCCATGGACTACCTACTGGGCTACAACGGCCTGCGCAAGAGCTTTATCACGGGATACGGGATCGATCCAACCGTCCACCCGCACCACCGGCTCTGGGCGAACGACCCGGCCTCGGGCTATGTAGCCCCTCCGCCCGGAGTGCTCGCGGGAGGCCCGGACAAGAACATCGATGACCCCGAAATGCGATCGGCGCGGCTCTCGGGCGAGCCGATCGCCAAGCGCTACCTCGACCTCATAGGCTCCTTCGCGACCAACGAGGTCTGTATCAACTGGAATGCGCCGCTCGCCTGGATCGCCAACTGGCTCGACGCCCAATACGGGAAGCCTCAGCCTTAGGGGCAGGTCGGCCGGCTCTTCTATCCCTTGACGCTGCCCATAGTCACGCCGCGGATGATGTAGCGCGACAGGATCAGGTAGATGAGGAGCAAGGGGACGATGGCGATGCAGATCATCATATATACCTTGCCGTAATCGAATTTCAGGTAGTCGGCGCTCCGGAGCTGGGCGATGAGGACCGGGATGGTCTTCCTGTTTTTCGAGTTGAGGAGCAGCGCGGGCAGGAAGTAGTTGTTCCAGTTCCCTACGAACGAGAAGATGGCCTGGACCGCGATCGCCGGAGAGAGGATGGGCATGACGATCCGGTTGAAGGTGTAGAACTCGTTCGCCCCGTCGATGCGGGCCGACTCCACGATCTCGAAGGGCAGGACGCTCTGCATGTACTGGAGCATGAAGAAGAATACGACCGGGGAGGCGATCGCCGGGATTATCAGGGGCCAGAAGGTATCGAGGAGTTTCGCTTCGATGATCATCCTGATGAAGCCCAGGGCCGCGACCTGTGTCGGCACCATCATGACCACGATGATGAAATTGTACGCGAAGGACCTGACCTTGAAACGATACATGTAGATTCCGTAGGCGGTCATCGAGGAGAAGTAGGTCGTCAGGGCCGCGCAGCACGTGGAGATGAACACGCTGTTGGCCAAGGCCCTTATGACGGGGATGTTCTGATCGCCGAGCAGGCCCTTCAGGTTCTGGAGGAAGGACGATCCCGGGATCGCGGAGAAGCCTTTGATGATTTCCGCGTGCATGCGCGTGGAATTCACGAGCAGTATATAGAAGGGGAACACGCAGAACGCGGAAAGAAGAATCAAGAACGAATAGCTGAAGAATTTCGTACCCGCGATGAATCGGGGACGCTCAAAGGCCGTTGCGGTACCCATATTCATCCTTCCTTAGTTGGTACTGCTCTTGAGGCTGTATCGGCTCATCATTATCCTGTACAAGGTGAGGCTCAGCGCGCCGGTCACGAAGAAGATGAGCACCGAGACGGCGCCGGCCAGCCCGAAGTTCCTGCTGGCGAGATGTTTGTTGAGGAACATGATGAGCGTCATGCTGGTCCGGTCGGGGCTGCCGTTCCCGTTCGTCAGGATCTGCGGCACGTCGAACATCTGTATGCCGCCTATCATGGAGGTGACGAGGACGAACGCGAAGATGGGCAGGAGGAGCGGCATCGTTATCTTGATGAAGGTCTGAGTCGAGCTGGCGCCGTCGATCCTGGCCGCCTCGAACAGGGAAGTGTCTATGCCCATGATGCCCGACATGAGGAGGATCGTCGTGTTGCCGAACCACATCATGAAATTCATCATGCAGATGAGCGCTCGGGTCCAGTCGGTCCTCGACAGGAAGCGTATCGGGTCGCTCGCGATCTTGGCGTTCATCAGTATGCTGTTGATCGGCCCGCCGTCCGAGAACAGGGCGAAGAACAGCATGGCGAAGGCCGAGGCCATGATCAAGTTGGGCATATAGATGACGGTCTTGAAGAACTGCTGTCCCTTCAGGTTCATGCTCGAGCTCGAGAACCACACGGCAAGCAGCAAAGACACGAGGATTTGCGGTATGAAGTTGAGTACCCAGAGAATGATCGTGTTCAACGCGTAGACATCGACATGGCTCTCGGTGAATATCTTGACGAAGTTGGAAAGGCCGACGTAGGTGGGGCCCACCTGGGTCAACCCGACCCGATAATTCTCGAAGAAGCTGTTATAGAATGTTGACAAGAGAGGGATCAGGGCGCACAGCAGATAGACGATGAAAAACGGCGCGAGGAAGAAATATCCCCATCTCGAATAGCTGATGCTCCTTTTCCTTGTCTTCGCCATCGCTCTATCCTTCCAGACGCTCAGATGAAAAGCGGGACGGACGAGCCGCCCCGCTTTTCCGCATTCGGAGCGCTTATTTCGTGAGGTTCGGGTACTTCTCCAGGATGGCGGTGTAGAAATTATCCAACGCCTTGTCCTTGGTCACCTTGCCGTCGAAGTATTCCTTGAAGGCGGCCTGGATCCCCTCGGTCATGCCCTGGTCGTAGATGGAGATGTTGTTGCGGTTGATGGACTTGGCGGAGTCGAGGAAGAAGGCTACGTGGTTCTGTCCGCCCAGGAAGGCGTTCTTGTAGCTGCTCTTCGCGACGTCGGCCATCGCGGCCGCGTTGTTCGTGAAGTCGCCCTTCTCCTTGGCGATGGAAGTGAGGGTCGCCTTGTCGCAGGTGAGCTTTTGCATGACGGACCTGACGAGATCGATGTTGTCCGTGCCGGCCGCGGCGCAAAGCCAGGTGCCGCCCCAAGAGAAGCCCTGGGGGCCCTTGCAGAAGGCCCAGTCGCCGTAGCTGCCGTTACCGGGGGCGTCGGGGCCCTTGGCGTCGGCCTTGGTCGCGGGAGCGAGGCAGAAGTCGATGAACCAGCCGGGGCCGAAGTAGGAGAAGACTTTGCCGTCCTTCCCGGCGCCCTGCCACGACTCGGCGGACCAGAGGCTGGCCTTGTTGTTGAAACCCTTGTCCGTGTAGGCCTTGGTCATGTCGATCCACCTATTGATGGAGGGATCGATGACGATCTTGCCGGTCTTGTCGACCCAGGCCGACTTGGCGTTGTCGGAGAATACGCGATAGACATCGTCGTAGCCCGACAGCATGAAATAGCCCTTCGCCTTGGCCTTGGCGGCGACGGCGTCGAATTTATCCCAAGAGCTGAGGGCTTCCTGCACCTTCGCCGGGTCGTCCGTGCCGAGGACGTCCTTCGCGATGGAGCGCCTATAGATGAGGCCGCCCGGGCAAGCCTGCCAGGAAACGCCCTTGAGGACGCCGTTCGAGTCGGTCATGATGTCTTTGGTGTACTTGTACATCTGGCTGACGTCGGCTTTCGTAAGACCGACATCCTTGATGACATCGAGTGTAGCGGGCGTGTTGACGTACTTGAGAGCGTAGTCCGCCTCGACGAGGAAGATGTCGATCTTGTCGTTCGGGGCGGCCTTGTCCTGATTGAGAAGCGCCTCGTCGAGCTTGTTCTGATAGGCGTTGTCCTGATTGGGCGTCACGACCCAGTTGACCGTGACATCCTTGGGCACGAGGCCGGCTTTCTCGAAGTAGTCCTTGAACCGCGTCTGGAACTCGTCGTTCCATACGTAAATGGTCAGCACCTTGCCGTCGTTGGTGAACTTGGGAGCGGCGAACAGACCTGCGGCGCCGGACAGTACTGCCAGCGCCATGAGAGCTACAAGAAATCTCTTCACTGGATGCCTCCTGCAATGAACATTATTTAAACGCTTGGCGCGTTTAAGCCATATCTATACGCCCTCGCGGTCGTCGTCGCGACCTGCCTGGCGCCGGGCCTCCTTCTCGACATCAAATGCAGCCCGATTCGTTGTTCGCTGGTTGGTTGATTGTTGCAACCAATAATGGTATAGCACGACTCCATTGAGCCGTCAATCAAAAAGGAGCGGAGTCCTCCCGGCATTGTGCCAGCTCGTCATGATCTCGCTCACGACGAAGTCAGTAACATCGCTTTGGATATGGCCCCCCGATTGCCGCCGCCCCACGACCTCCCCTATAGTCAGCCGATGCCGCGAGAACAGCTCCTCGACCTTCCACTCCACCTCAGTCCTGCAGGGCGGCTCCGGCTCGGCGCCGTGAACGACGCCGGGAGTTCGGCCTTCCTCGACGCCGTGACGGAGGCTTTTCGCGCGGGAGAGGAAGGGGGTCTATTCGAGCTTGCCGCTCGACCGCCCGGTGGCGAATTATCTCCCCTCCTCGGCTACTGGCGCGATTTTACCGCGCGCTATCTCACCGAACGCTGTCACAGCCCGATCGGCCAGGCCGTTTTAGAGCCTCTGGGGCCCCTTGCCCTCGAAGAGGCCGAGAGTCTTTCCGAGGCAGCTCCGCCGATGGAAGGGGCCGAGTATCTTGCCCCCGAGTGCCTCCAAGGCCTCTGGGCCTCTCTCGATGTCTGGCTGCTCCGCGAAACCGCCGCTGCCGGAGGGCTCGAGACCTTCCTGGCGGCTCGGGCGCCGCTCTGGAGACAGGTGGGGCGCGTCTGCTTCCACCTTGCGGAGAACAAGAAGGATCCCGAGTTCCCCTTCGCCTTTCTGGCCACCTACGCGCCTCGCCTCGAGGGGGCGGAGAAAGTACGCTACCAGCCCCTCTCCCGAGCGCTCCAGGAGTTCGCCGGGGAGAGCAACCGAAGGGCCCTCCTCCAGCTCCTTACGCCCATTTCCCGCGCCGCCGAAAGGAGTTCCCTGGTGCGGGAGCTCCTCGACACGGGGGACATCTATCAGCCTCTCGCTTGGAATCCCGCCGAGGCCCACCGCTTCCTCGGCGAACTGCCGCTTTTCGAGGAAAGCGGGGTGCTCGTGCGCGTTCCCGACTGGTGGGCCAGCCGGCCCCGGCCCCAGGTCTCCGTCACCATCGGGTCCACGGCGGTAGGATCCCTCGACGCGGGCGCCATCCTGGATTTCCGGATCGGCGTAGCTCTAGGAGGGGAAAGTCTCGATGCCGAGGAACTCGAGGAGATTCGCGCGGTCGGGATCGGACTCGCCCTCCTCAAGGGACGATGGGTCGAGGTCGATGCGGCCAGGCTCGATGAGGCGCTGAAGCTCTGGAAGCGGGCGGAAAAGGAAGCCCTGGCGGGAGGAATGTCCTTCGCCGAAGGCATGCGCCTGCTCGCCGACCCGTCCGGTACGCTCGCCCAGTCGGATAGGAGGGAGCTTCGCGAATGGTCGCAGGTCCGGGCGGGAGCCTGGCTCGGCGAAGTCCTCGGCAAGCTCCGCAGACCCGAGAGCATCGAGTCGAGCCTTCCGGGCCCGGAACTCAAGGCCGAGCTCAGGCCCTATCAGGAGCTGGGGTTTCGCTGGCTCGGTTTCCTGACCCGGCTCGGACTAGGGGCCTGTCTCGCCGACGACATGGGACTCGGGAAGACCATTCAGGTCATTGCCCTCCTCCTTCTCGTCAAGAGGGAGGCTCAGGCGGCGCCATCCCTCCTCGTCCTGCCGGCATCCCTACTCGCGAACTGGAGGGCCGAGCTCGATCGCTTCGCTCCTTCGCTTCGCGCGCGCTTCGCGCATCCTTCGATGGACGCGGAAGAGAAGCCCGACCCCGAAACGGACGCAGCGGCGCAGGCACCCGCATGGCTCTCCGACTACGACCTCATCGTGACGACCTAC
>CAYOIX010000053.1:0-12061 GCA_964404145.1 uncultured Treponemataceae bacterium | reverse complement strand
GCCGAGTATCTCGAATCCTTCGTCGATTGCGACTCTCCCGTTCTCCATGATCCCTGCGAGCTTAATCGCGCAGGAACTCACGCAGGCGGGCGAAACGTCCGGATGCCGCCCGCCCGCGACCATAATCACATTGGTATCGACGACGAAGGTAGAGTCAGGCATCTGTCTGCCCCTGTTTTCGCCGCATGGCCGCTACGGTCCTGGCGGTCAAATCCTCCATTTCGTTGCCGAAAAAATTCTCGGGCCAATTGGAGATATCGCCGAACTCATCGATCGCCAACTCTTCGAGCGAAGGCTCGCCCTTTTCATTCGAGCAGAAATAGATGGCCACCTCTTCGGGACCCAAAACTCGCTCCGCGATCCTGCGTTGGAGGCGGTTGAGAAAGTGCTCAGAATGACTTTCGACGATGAGTTGTACATTCCGTGCGTGTCCGTTCTCGCGCGACTGAATTGCGGAAATAAATACATCGGCGAGTCCCGTCTGGACGGAGGGATGGAGGTGTATCTCCGGCTGCTCCAATATGATTATCGATCTCTGCGGAGCGAAAAAGACTTCTACTATAGCCGGAAGGACTTGGGACAGCCCGAACCCGACATCGGTGATGCGAACCTCGCTGGCTCTGGAATGAGTCTTGATGAGAACCTCGTATTCCTTCCTACCCGCGGCGACCGCTTTGAGCTCGAAGGAATGGATAACGCCGATCTCCTTGAGCCATTGAGCGATGAAGGGGATGAAGTCGCTCGTTCCGGCTTTGACTTTCCGGTTGAGCCTGCGGCCTTGAGCCTGAGCGGTGAGCATCGCGCCGATCGCATTCTCACCCTTCGGTCCCACATCCTCAAAATTCTCGCCGGACCAGGGATAGATCCGCTTCGGCTCCTCGCGCAGGGGCCCGAGATGATGGATGCTCCCGAAGAACGCTTCTACCTCGAACGCTAAATCGGAGAGAAAACCCCCATTCTGGAATCGGGCACGAGTCTGGTCCGAAATCCTATAGAACTTCTCCGGTTCGTCGAGGGGCCATATTCGCCCCTGGGTCCGCACGAACTTATAGACATCCGATTCGAGGGAAAATACGCCTCCATCGTTCTTCTTGTAGTCGATATCGAGTGAATGACCGGCTTCATCACGCAATCTGTACGTAATCGCTTTTTACGGCAGGCTGCCCAGAGCCATTAGCTTCAATGCGCACGTCCAAATCGAGGCTGGATCCGCGATATTGTGTGGCGGTTTTCAGAGGATCCTCGATCTCGAGCTGGTAGGGGAGAGTCCATGTCAATGAAAACTCAAGAGGCCTCTTTGTGTCATGGGAATAGATGCAATCCACGAAAGTCCCGAGATCGACTTGGGACTTGGAATCACCCAATTGGAGGGCGCGCTTACGATCCGCGGAAAGAACCGTCTGCTTCAGAGCCAGTAGCAGGTGGCCGATGCTGCTCTTCCCGGCGCTATTGGGACCGAATAAAACCGTCAATGGCGCCATCCTGAGCTCTCTTGTGTCTTTCCAGGCCTTGAAGTTTTTGATCCGCAGGGTCTTTAGCATGTGCCGCTCCTCTCTAACATTGCAATGCGCCTATCTTCATCCGTTCCCGTGGTCGCCAGGAGGATATCGCTCTATCCGTTTTCTCCATCTCGTCCATACGAAGCGCATACAAGTAGACGCTCGCACACAGAAATACTTATCGCTCATAGCTTTCGTTCCGATCGAAGTCTAGCCCCCTAAGATCTTTCCTGATCGTCGCGTAAAAAGCTGTTGCCTCGGCGAGAATTTCCGGATCGGGTTCTGGTAGAATGGTTTTTTCGACGATTGGTCCCTCTTCCTCGTGGATATCTACGCGGAGTCTTTTATTCACCATATCCGCCGGTACCTCGATGGTCGCCTTGGTCGATTCACGAACGATCACCAAACTGATCATAGTGCCACCCCAGACTACAAGTGTCTCGCCTGGGCTATAATATCAAAAAGATTCTTACGCAATTTTCACGAGCTCCGTTTTATTGATGAGACGTTTGCTGAATGGGCTTGCGTCCTCTAAGTCGATCAGATCCACTGCGTGAATGCTATTTGCGAGCAATTCGCCGAGGGCTTTGAAGTAGACGGCAGGCTGCAAGCCCCGAACGGCGAGATCCAAGTCTGAAAGATCATTCCACGAACCCTTGGTGAGCGAGCCGAACAAATACACTTCCCGTGCGCCGAAACTACGAAGAATATGGCAGCTTCGGTCTATATCGATCTTGAAACTATCGGGTATCTCCATCTCGTCCAGGCTCATCCGGCACCTCCATACACCCTGTTTCTTGCTGCAGCGAGATTCTGCTTTCAGAATATGCCTTCGCGAGGCGAGGCTCGATTATGAGAGGTAGCAAGAAGGCGTGCATCTGGGTAACGCGTACCCATTGCTACCTCGGCGCTTATCGGTTCACCATTATAATTTTTTCGCAGCACTGTCCTCATTAGTGCATTTTCGCTTTCTTGAGCCCAGAACTTAGAATCCAGGTATGATTTCCGGAGTCAAGCCCGCGAGCTCGTCGAGTTTAAATGCAAAATCATTCACGCTCGTGGAGTCCTCTTTCTGAGCTTCGATGTGAAGCGATCGATGCACTTTCGCGGAGGAATATTGGCCGCTCGCGCAGTTGTGGTTCCACCAATAAACCTTGACCACCTCCATGCTACCTTCGGGACGTGCCGATGAAGCGTCATTCTCGAAAAGCTTCGGCAAAGCGGCCTTGATTGCCTCCGCATCTTTCTGGCTAAAACCTGTCTTCGAGGCTAATTGAGGATTCATTGCGCCGAAGAATACATAAAGTCCAAAGTCGACACGGTGTTTCATTCCCATGGTGTCAGAAGTTTTCTTCTTTCCATCGCCTTCGCCCGAAACGCTTTTAGTTATTTGCGTGCTAGTTACATTGACGCTACCGATACTCATCGCAGGATGGACGGAAACTGGGCCGCGGACACCGACTGATACACCGTCATTCTTGTCCCCTTTATAGGCGAAAAGCTGGCCGAAAGCGCGAACATCAAGCCATTTCTCGCAGCCAGCTTTATACAATTTGTCGCCGTCTTTCAGGGTGGCTGTATTCAGCTCTTTTTCAGCCCTTTCTCTGAGGCTCTTGTAGTCATCGTTCCTGCGATCGTCCGACTGCACAAAGATGGGATACCCGGCATCCTGGAGGCGGTCGCGGATTTTCCGCTTGAGGCAAACGTCAGACAGTTCGCCGGTTCCGTCCAGGTTTTGGCGCGGCCTGTTGCCGTTCAAAGGGTCACCGTTCGGATTGGCATTTTTAACTGAAAAAATCACTGCGAAATCGACCTTGTTCTGCAGATACTCCATTTCCTGCCTCCCTTTGTTATTCTACGATTTCTTGGTCGTCGGTTTCGTCATATGATTCCGCGACCGTTCTGAGAACCCATTCGCCCTTGCGACTGCGATGTTCAGAAAGCCAGATTCGTTGGCAGTGGTATCCAAGTAGGAATTCGCCGCTCAAGTGTCCTGGCTTCGTGAAATCATTTTCCTGAAATAGATTGACAATGCTGTCCATCAATTTACGATATGCTTCCATTGTCCGTCCGAGTCGAGCAAAGTATGGCTTCAATTTCAACTCGATCGTCATCCAAGTCTCGCAGGGACGTTCCGCGAAACGGACCGTGTAGCGTTCGGCGTTGGTTTCCCGCTCGCCTTCTTGATTCTTTCGCAAGGCTATCGATTCGATGTGCTCCGCGAGGGCGAGAAGTCGCCCGTACAGGTAGTCGCGCGATGTGCGCTCTTCCTCAAGTGCCACGTTGTACCTCCCTTTTCCTGTTTCATAACAATGTTTTCGGTAAAGAGCACAAGCGATTCCCAGAGTTTTCCTCCACTCCCAGTCTTCCATTCCGGAACGGCTTATGGCCCGTCGCACCGCGGAGTACACGATATCGAAGGGCAGGTGAGCGGAATCGATAATGCAGGATAGCAGTCTTTCGACTGTCTCGCGGAGCAGCTTTTCGTCTGCACGTGGGCCATAGCAGGCGAGGGCTATGTCGTGAGGCGAGGGCGCGCCGAAATAGAGCTTCCGTTTTTTCCTCTCTTTATCGTAGCCATAATCGATAAGCCAAGCACAGCCTACGATGTCTTCTCCCTCGGACTCGCCGTGCCATGCGGCGAGGCGCTCGAGATATTCAGAAGCCTTAAGTTCTCTGAAGACGGTAATAGACATGCGCCCAGGTGTCGCTGAGTCGAGGCCTATGATGAATACATCGCTCGAGTTGCTGATCTTCGCACGATAGCCGCTGATCTTGTTGCGGAATTGCCGTGCTGTATAGATTCCGGCGTCATAATCGATGACATCTTCTCCTGAGTCTGCATATTCCGACGCGCCAATAACGGGCGAAACGATGTCCTCGACTTCGTCTGACAAAGCCCAAGTCACAAGGCCACTCTTCCAATCGCCTTGTCTTGCGAAGAGCCATCTAAGTGCGTTGTGCGCCTTCTGCGTGATATCGAGACCCACGCCACAAGCTTCTTCTGGCTCGACAAAGCGCCCACGGTAGGTAAAACCGCTGCCATCGTTCGAGGATATTAGCTTCGCCTTGTCTCCGGCATTGCGGATTTTTGCAGGATGCTGCTTTGCAAGCTGCCGCTTCGTCCCTGTAGCATAGCAGAATCCGATCGTTTCCGCGTTTTCAGTATAATAATCGGTCCAGCTTTTCCAGAGTGAAGGATCAGCCCAGCAGCGATCCTCAGGATCGTCCATTATCCGTACCCTCCAGCGGACAAAAGCGTCGCAAGGCGCGGAATTCCCTTTGAGCACTCTGAAGATTGCTGGTGTTCTCTCATCGCCGGGAGGCCACGAAGAGAGCAGTTTCCCTTGGTCATTGAGATACAGAATCTTCGCCTTCACGAGGTCTGAGATGAGACAACCTTTCTTCACATAAGCGAGAACTGCTTTCGATTTCGGATGCGAATGAGCCGAGATGCACCAAGCCTCCAGGTCTGTCACAAAACCACGGAAAGGCTCTGTAGGGTCATTGCTGAACCCTGACGTGACTGTGCCTCCAAAGGAAGAAAAATCTCCCGCAAGATACTGGAGTTTGTCGGAGAGAGGATGGTTTTTCGGTTTGGAGCCTGCTCGCCCTCCCGAATCTTCCGTGCAAGGAATAAGAGTCGGTTCCGCGGGGGTGAGCACCGCCGCATCCCTGATTTCGCCTTTGGCGGATAGAGTGACCTCGATGTGCGCGAGATTCGTCGTATGACAGACGGGGAGAAGAGTCGACCCCTCAGCCTCTTCACTGTCGCCCTCTATCTTGCCAATATTGTTAGGCGGGACGAGATCGTAGGTCCGGGCCAATGCGCCAATCCAGTTCATTATTCTACTCCCTCGGTGACACATTCATCTCCTATAAAAACCTGGAGGGTCGGCTTTCTGGCTTTCATGGTCCGTACGAAGCGTCTGACCGTACAGTTCTCGGGACGAAGGAATTCGACAACACCGCGCTTCATCGCGATATGCTGGAAGCGGGCCCAAAGCTCATCCTTAGCCGTTTCGTCGGGATAGTCGAAACCATGGAACATGAGACTGTAGGATAGTTCCTCTTCGTCGTCGTAATAACCTAGTCCCTCTCCAAAGATGCAGGGCTCGAGATAGGCCTGACATTCTCGAGTGCCTAGGAAGATGTCCCGTCGGCCACCTTTTTCAATTGCGCGTTTCGCCATCGCGAAATACTTCCCCTCGTTTCGATCGAGCTCGAGCTCTGGGTAGTTGAGGTTCCACATGAAATGCGCCTGCACCTGATATTCGACATCTACAAGATAGGTGTAGATGGCGAGCGAGTTGCCACCACCATAGTCGAGGGGCTTCAATGATTTGGCTTGTGTCCTGATTTTGTTGAGTATCCGTACGCGATCTACAATCCAGGTGATAGTGGGTTTCCATAGCCCACTGGAGATGATGCCTTTGAGGGCCTCGTAGGTCGGCAAGTGATAGCTGCATTTCTCCCCGCCTAGATGAGATAATGGATCGGTGAAAAGAGCGAAACGGCCGGAGATTTTGAAGTCGACTTGATTTCTCATGTGCCCTCCCATATCTACTGACAAATCGCGATTTAAATCGGGCTTCAGGACAAATCAGAAAATTATGGCCACATTTATCAGCCATTAAGAAACGTTAGACGGCCATGGGCCTCATCGGAGAGGCCGAACTCTTCGCTGTAATAGCGCTCATTCTTGAGCTCCAGGATTCCGATCCCGTCTATTTCGTGGAGCAGACCTTCATCTTGCATCCGATTCAGCTCGCCTTTCCTGAGGTTGACCGAATATCGCTGAGCTTCTCTCAGAAATTGATATTTTTCTTGAAGCGAGGCGCTGCCGTTGAGCAGCGCAGAGATCTCAGCCCCTCTGCACCAGGGTACGAGCACGCCTTCCGAAGGTGCGTCGATAGCCTTAAAGGCGTTTGCCGCGCTCATGAAGGATTGCCTAAAGAATAGATCTGGCTCTGTGTGCCCATTCTTGCGCCAGTATTCACCGAGCGATCCCGCCTGCGTGGAACCATTCGTGGAGAGCAGTCTAAGCAATTTATCAGGCCGCCCAATCGGACTCGACGCGGCGACTGGATAGTCCATATGATCCTTGCGAGTCCAGAAATAGTAGCTGTAATAATTTTTCATTGCCTCGGGGCCCAAGGGATCGCCCCGGAATTGGGCCGGATTCTCGTCGTAGTCGTCTAAAACACGCCGGGCACATTTCTTTCCTTCTTCGATTTCCCTGAGACTCGAGAGATTCTCCTCAACGAGTTCGACGACATAAACATTCCCATATATTCTTCGTCCATTTCGGTTGCAGCGGCCCGCCGCCTGAGCGATGGAGTCGAGTCCTGCGAGGGCGCGGATAACCGAACCGAAGTCTATGTCGACTCCTGCTTCAATAAGCTGAGTGCTCACACATATCACCGGTTCTTCGCTTGTAAGCATTTTCTTGATTTCGTCGAGCACACGCTTGCGATGCGCTGGACACATGCTCGTGG
This sequence comes from uncultured Treponemataceae bacterium, assembly GCA_964404145.1. Lineage (GTDB taxonomy): Bacteria > Spirochaetota > Spirochaetia > Treponematales > Rectinemataceae > UBA1306. Next base: position 5,064 of record CAYOIX010000053.1, on the reverse strand, counting down.
AGAGGTGATACAGAGCTGCGGCTTCGATTCTTTCATTTTTCAAGGCTTCAAAGATCTCCCGCGCGCTCCGTTTCGTGTTGACCACGATGAGAACGCTTCCCGAACTGGGGAGTTCTTTTACAGCGATCCCCGCCACCTCTGCGTGTGTCCAGCCACCGGCTTTGCGCAAAAATTCCACCCTCACTCGTATAAGATCCATGAAAAGATCGCGGGACTGCGGCATGAGTTCTCCGCCCTCGGTTGCGAGTCGGAGAGCTCCTTTAGCCTCGTCGACACGGTCGATAAGGGGCTGGGTTGCAGTGCAGAGTACGACCGTCGAAGCGCAGTGATCGACCAAAAAATTGGCTGCATTATTGAAAAGATGGATACAGGTAATGGGCAGGGTCTGCGCTTCGTCGAAGATGAGCACTGCTTTTCCCAATTGATGGAATCGCCGCGTGCATCTTGTGCTCTTCGCAAACATCGCCTCGAGAATCTGCACGTTCGTGGTGAAAACCACAGGGGCATCCCAGTCCTCGGCGAGAAGCTTATTGAGCCAGGTGTCTTGCTCGGACCGAAGGTTAGAGTGGTGCTCGAGGACTATTTTGCCCTTGTCTTCAGGATGCCCGCCTTCGAGCACCTCGCGCACTTGGGCCGCATTCTGTTCGATGATGGAAGTGTATGGAACGACATAGACTATACGTTCAAGCCCATACTCTGCAGCATGGCGGAGAGCGAAACGGAGGCTCGCGAGTGTTTTCCCACCTCCCGTCGGAACCGACAGAGTATAGGCACCTTGCGCCAGTTTCCCTGCAGCAGCGGCACTCATGGACACCTGACATCTGATTCCGTCCACACGATTCCGTTCATCGAGGCCGCGGAGATAAGTCTCCAGGCGACCAAGAAGCTCGCTCCATCTTTTGAAAGACGCGGATGATCGCTCTTTCCCCTCATCCGGCCTTTCGAAATCTGCCGAATCCAGGCGATCAGCATCGATGAGTGCGCTGAACAGGAATTTCGCAAGCATTCCATACTGGAATGTTTGAATTTGTCGATTTTTTTCTTTGGTATCGAGGGCGGTAATGACGGCGGATACTGTAGATACCGTGGTCTTTGAGTGCAAAAGCTTTTCAATCCTATCGTAGACTTTTTCATCAATCTTGGTCAGAGCCTCTGCAAGATGGGTTTTGTCTTCAGGCTTGTCCATGCGCTCCGAAAAACGATTGGAGCCATCGGGGGAAAGTCCATCGATCAGGCCTGAATGATGAGAAATGAGCGCAAAGGCGAGCAATTCGGCAGCCCGACTGGCTTCTTCGCCTTGATCCATAAGGCGACGATATGCATATTGGCCACCGGCGGTTGAGTGATCAATGTGTCCTCGCAGCCTGGTCGCCTCGACATAGTCGTCGGAGTCCGGGTCTATCAAACCTGAGCCCGATTCGAGATACGCCTGGAACTTGAAGCTGTACTTTCCGAGGTCGTGAAGGAGACCCAAAAGCTCGCCGATCTCAGGTAGCCCCACTTTTAAAGCAAACTCTTTAGCACGCTGGGCAACACCTTCAAGATGTGCGGACAGCAATTGTGTTTCATAAATCCCTTCTGAGTTTATTCGCACGTGTGCTATCGGTTTAGGATTTTTCATAAATTCTTCTCAATAAAGTAATTTTTACCTTAACGGTAATTTTACATTTATGAGCCGCATATGGTATAAAATGGTTAGGGGACGAATGAACTACCCGTTTGATGGCATCCGCTATTGTTTGATGGTAAGACACAGGTGAATGAGAATGGCCAAGGGTCAACCGCCTCATGTTCATTGTAGTGCCTCCGTTAAACATTCTATTTCCATCTACAATGAAAGTCAAGTTCCTTCTTATTTGCTTAAGTATTCGACAATAGGCACGAAGTCCAGTCTTATTGTTGACAGATGAGGTGTTGGAATTAATTCATTTTGAAATATGCAATTGGGAAGCCTATTATTGGAATTTGGGTAGTTTCTTTTATAAAATCGATAGTAGCCATTCCGCAGAATGGCTACTATTACGATCAACAATGTTTCAATCCACAGCTTACGCTGACGACCAAAACATACTCTCAATGCGCATCGTGGATCAACTTGAGAAAAGGCGCCTAGATCGCGTATCGGGCTAGTTTTCATCATGCAGTTCCCCTTTCCGGTGATTCTCTCTGTTTGCAGCCCGGGCCTTCCTTCTTTGGAAAGGTGGGCGCGGGAGGAAAACCTTTCCAAAAGGTTTGCCTCCCGCATGGCTCCCCCTATTCATTTGACGCCTCGATAGCCCCAAAGCACCCCTTCAGCGCCACGATGCTCCTGCTCGTCGAGCCTTCGAGGCAGAAGACCGAGAGCTGGTCCAGGGCGCGGGTCATGGCCACGTAGATGAGGTTGCGGTGGAGGCGCTCGGCGAGCTCAGGCTCCCAGGTTTGGTCCGGGGGGAGCATGTGCGGGAGATAGAGGAGGACGACGGGGAAGTCGAGGCCCTTGGCCGAATGGAGGGTCGAGAGGCGCACGCGGCCGAGGTCGCCGAAGTCGAAGTCCTCGGCCTTTATGTTCTTCGCGGGGATGGCGCAGTCGGCGAAGACCTGTTCGAGTTTCTGCAATTCGGCCTCGCGCGGGGCGAAGACGGCTATGTTTCCCGCCTCGTAGCCGAGGTGCCCTGTGAAGAGGCCGATGCGGGCACACAGGAGCTCGAGGAGCTCGTCCTCGGTCTTCGCCTCGATGAGCTCGGGCGGGGGACCGACGCGGAAGGCTTCGGGCGCGTTCTCGGTGTCCTGTCCGGGGATGAGGGCGCGGTAGCGCTCGGCGAGCTCGTGGATCTGGACCGTGTTGCGGTAGTTGGTCTTCAGGATCCTCGTCCTGCCGCTGATGTCGATGCCCGCGCGCCTGAAGCCGAAGCCGCTGCGATAGAGGGACTGGTCCGAGTCTCCGGCGAGGACGACGCAGAGGCGTGTGCAGCGTTTAACCGCGGCCAGGTCGCAGGGGGCGAGGTCCTGGGCCTCGTCGACGAAGGCGTAATCGATGAGTCCGAGCTTCTCGGGATGCTTCGCGGCCTCGCGCAGGAAGACGATCCGGCTGTAGTTGCGCGAGTACAGCCTCTCCGCCTCCATCCGAGCCTCCATGGCCTCGATGGCGTCCATGTATCGGCCGCGGTCCTCCCGCCTCAGGGCGGTCTTCATACCCGTCCGGTCTATGAGCTCGTCGAGGTACTCGGCCCGGCTGACCATGTTGGCCCAGACGAAGTCTTCGGCCTCGTGGGCCAGGTCTTCAGCGCGTATGCCCTGCGGGGCAAGCGATTTCGCGAGCTCGCGCGGGTAGTCGAAGCTCAGCTGGGCGCCAGGGGCGACCATTCCGAGCCGCTCGAAGAGGAGCGAATCCATGGTCTGAATCCTGTCGGGTCGGGCGTCCTTGGACATGATCCGGGCCAGGTAGCCGTCGTATTTCACGAGACTCTTCGTGTAGGTGACGAGGATGCTCGTCGCGCGGCCTTCGAGCCCGAGGGTGTCGGATCCGAGCGAGCGCTCGAGGGCCTTGAGGAGGACGAGTGTCTTCCCCGTGCCCGCGGCGCCCTTTACGAGGAAGTCGGCGTCCAAGCGGATCTGGGCCACCGTCCGCTTCTGCTCCTCGCTCAGGCGGGATATGCGCCGCTCGTAGTCGAAGCGCGTACGCGTGTAGACACTGACCCGCGCGAGCTCGTCGATGTAGGTCTTCACCTGGGCGAGGGACGCGAGCGCGTCGCAGTTCGCCTTCTGTTCGCCGGCGAGGGCGGCGACGCGGGCGACCAGCTCCTTCCGCTCCGACTCGAGGTCGAACTTCTGTTTGCGCAGACTGTCCACCCGCTCGTCTTTCCGCGCGGCCACGGCTTCCAGCTCCGCGAGTCGGCCCTCGAGACCCTTCTTTTCCGCCGCGAGCCTGTGCGCGGCTTGTGTCGCGGCCTCGTACTCGGCGAGGCGCCGGGTCATCTCGGCGCTCCGCCTCGATTCTTCGTGGAGGCGGAAGCCGAGGGCCGCGAGCTCGCGGCAGAGCTCGTAGGGACTGCGCTTGTCGTCCCACTGGCACAGGCACTCTTCGAGCTTCCCCATGCCTGGCGAGGTTTCGAAGCCCGCGAGGCGGGCGAAGGAGCATAGAAGCTCCACGGCGCTCCGCGCCTCTTCGGGGTGCAACGCGCCGAACTCGTGGCGGACACCGTTGGTCAACTGCCGCTGGAGCTTCAGCTTTCCGATCGCCTCGAGCTCGGGGATGAAACGCTCCGATCGCTCGACGAGATCGCGGCGGAATCTGTCGAGGAGCCAGGCGTAGCGGTCGTCTTCCTCGCAGTCCGGCGTAAACTTCCGGCGCAGATACGCTTCAATGAAGGAGTGGACGGCGAGAACGAAAAAGCCTGGATCGCTACCCTCGAGCCGAGAGAGGCGGGATAGATCGTCGTCGACAGTCCTCGTCATGCCAGCTTCCTCTGTTCCCAGCGCCGTTCAAGCTCTTCGGGCACGAGTCCTCATCCTACATGGGACCGGGGCCGCCCGCTGTCCCTCCGATCGATTTCTTGTACGATATCCCCGCCCTCTCCCCCATCCTCCCGATCTCCTGTCTCCACCTCTCCCTGAACTCCGGCGGGGAGAGTGCCTCCGCCGCCGAGCCGAAGGAGAGCACCCTGCCCAACAGTTCGGTCCAATCCGCCACGGGGACGCTTATGTCTGTGTAGGGTTCACCATCGCCGCCGACTCCGCGCTCGACGCGCTGTTTCGGGTGCCAGCTCTGCCGCGCGACGAGGGCCGCAGCGCTCCCGCGTATTCGTATCGTGGCCTCCGTGGTGGCTGCTCCCTTGAAGATTCCGAAACCAGCGGCGAGGAAGGCCTCGATCGAGGCGGCATCCCGCCCGGGCGGCGGCGGAACGGCGACGCGCTCCTTCGAGATGGAAAGCCTCTCGACCCGGGACAGGTGGAAGGTCCGGAGCGCTTCGCGCAGGAGGTCCCAGGCCACGAGGTACCAGCGGCCCGCGTAGTTGACCAGCCGCTCGGGTTCGACGCTCCGCTCGCTGCGCTGGGCCTTCGCGTCCACGTACACGAGGTCGAGAC
>CAYOIX010000052.1:0-14819 GCA_964404145.1 uncultured Treponemataceae bacterium | reverse complement strand
CAAGGTGATGGACGTCAATCTCAAGTCGGTCTTCCTCTGCTGCAAGCACGCGGGGCGCAGGATGCTCGCCCTCGGGAAGGGGAAGATCATCAACATATCGTCCGTGCGCGGTTTCCAGGGGAGGGCGCAGGACCTGGCCTACGCTCCCAGCAAGGGAGCCGTCCAACAGCTCACGCGCTCGCTCGCCATAGAGTGGGGGCCGCGGGGCATCAATTGCAACGCCATCGCCCCGGTGTTCACGATGACGGCGATCTCGGCCCCCCAGCTGAACGATCCCGTCAAGCGCGACTGGGTCCTAAGCCGGATTCCGATGAGGCGCCTGGGGGAACTGGAGGACCTTTTCGGGCCCATCATATTCCTCGCCTCGGAGGCTTCCGATTTCGTGAACGGCCATGTGCTCCCCGTCGACGGGGGATGGCTCGGAGCATGATTCATCGGAGCATGATTCAAAGGAGGATTTCATGGAAGGGAAACTGCTAGCGTACGTGGGGACCTACACCGATCCGATCCTGTTCGGCACGGGGCAGGTCCTGAAAGGCAAGGGCGAGGGCATCTACCTGTTCGAACTGGACGGCGACGGAGGCGGAGCGAAGCTCGTCTGGAAAAAGACCGGCGTGACCAATCCCTCCTTCCTGGACCTCTCTCCCTCCCGGCGCTTCCTCTACGCCGTCAACGAGCTCAAGGACTACGGGGGCGAGAAGACCGGCACGCTCAGCGCCTTCGTGCTGGACGCCGCGAACGGGGCGCCGCGCTTCCTGAACAGGAAGCCCACCTTCGGCACCGATCCCTGCCATGTCGCCGTGGACCCTTCGGGGAACTACGCGGTGGTGACGAACTACATGAGCGGGAGCGTCTGCGTCTTCCCCATCCTCGCCGACGGCTCCCTGGGAGACGCGAGCGATTTCAGGCAACATCTTGGCTCGAGCGTCAATCCGGCGCGGCAGGCCGGGCCGCACGCGCATTCCGCCGTCTTCGACCGGGATGCCGCCCTTGTCTTCGTCTCCGATCTCGGGACGGATGAGCTCGTCGCCTACGGATGGGACGGGACGAAGGGAAAGCTCGAGCGCCGAGACGGGCTCGGCTACAAGGCGAAACCCGGCTCGGGCCCGAGGCACCTGGCCCTCCATCCGAGGGCTCCTTTCGCCTATCTCGTCAACGAACTCGACTCGTCGATCAGCGTCCTGAGCCGGGACGGAGCCGGCCCTTCGTTCCGGGAGATCCAGAAGATCGGCACCCTGCCTTCGGGCTTCGCGGGGGCCAGCAGCTGCGCCGACCTCCACGCGGCTCCCTCCGGCGACTTCCTCTACGCCTCGAACCGAGGCCACGATAGCATCGCCGCCTTCAGGATAGCGTCCGGAACGGGCAGGCTCGAGGCGATCGGGCATTTCCCCACGGGAGGTCGGACTCCCCGCAGCTTCGACATCGACCCGTCGGGGCGGGTCCTCCTCGCCGCCAACCAGGACAGCGACGACATCTTCGTGTTCCGGATCGATCGGGACAGGGGAACGCTGGAGGCGACGGGCGCGAAGCTGGAGGTTCCGACTCCCGTCTGCGTGCGCATCTACGCGGCCGACCTCACGCCGACGGATTGACCTGCGAGCCGGCCGGAGCGGCGGGCGGATGGTGCAGCCGCGCGCTGCGGTCCACGGACTTCACGGTGAGATCGCGGATGTCTTGGCCCTGCAGTACCCGAAGGCGCACGCTGACTCCGGCCGCACCCGTCGACCATACCTGGCGGTAGAACTCGGCGATCTGGGCGATCGGTTTCTTGCCCACGGCCAGGATGATGTCGCCGGGATGCAGGCCGGCCTTTTCCGCCGGGCCGCCGGGGGTGACCATGGTCACTACGACGCGTCCTTCGGTCTCGGCGGTGTTCAGCCCCAGCCATGGGCGCGGGGGCGCGCCCGAGCGGCCGGAGCGCACCAACTGCCGGAGAATAGGCTTCAGAAGATCGATGGGTACGAACATGTTGCAGCCGATGCGACCGACTCCCGACAGGAAGAAGGTCTCGAAGATGGAACCCACCCCGACCAGCTTCCCATCGTTGATGAGGGCCGCGCCTCCGTAATCGTGAAAGGGCGGAGCGGTATAGACGGCGTTCTCGAGCAGGTATTCCCAGTTTCCGACGAATTCGGCCCGGGAGATCACCTGAACGGGCTGGGCCTCGGCGTCGAAGCCGCCAACCTCCAGTTTGTCTCCCACCGCGATGCCCGAGGATTCCCCGAGCTCCATGGGCTGGAGCTTGGCCGGCGGGCGGGCCCTGATCAATCCGAAGCCGGTATCTCCGTCGTATCCCACGAAATCCGCGGGGTAGTTCCCCGCGGCTGTCTGAATCTCGATGCTGCTCGCCTCGACGATGAGGTAGCCGATCGTCAGGATGAGACCTTCGGAATCGATGACGATTCCGTTGCCCTCGCGCTGGGTTCCCAAGGAAGGAGCCGTCGTAGCATCCTCCGGGACCATGGTCCGAACGCGTACAATGGCCGGCATCGCGCCCTCCGCGCCCAGCGCGGGCCTCCCCAGGGCCGACATCATAAGGGCAGCGGCCAAGGCCGTTCCGAACACCGATCTCCGGATCCTTCTCATGAGCCACCTCCGGCCAAGCCGGGCCAGAAAGCGCAATCCCATAGATAGCTCTGCGCTAAGTCGAATATACTCACGGAAAGCGCGTTTCGGCCTTATGGGCCGTAGCGCTCGAGGAGACCTACATGAAGGAAGCCAAGGTCGCGCTCGTCACGGGAGCAAACAAGGGAATCGGCTTCGCGGTCGCCCGCGAGCTCGGCTCTCGCTGCATCACCGTCTTCCTCGGGGCGCGCGATGCCGGGCGAGGCCAGGAAGCGGCCCGCGCTCTCGTCTCCGAGAAGATGGACGCGCGCTTCATCGGACTGGACGTCACGATGCCTGAAAGCATAGAGGCTGCCCGCGTACGGATCGAGCGCGAGGCGGGGCGTCTGGACATACTGATCAACAACGCAGGGATCAACGTCGAGACCGGCGATCAGACCACGCTCGAGGGGCTTAGACGAACCTATGAGACCAACGTCTTCGGACCCTTCGCGGTGACCAGCGCCTTTCTGCCCCTGCTCTCCAAGGGACGCCCTTCGATCGTGGCCAACATCTCGAGCGGCCTCGGCTCCCTCGCCCGCGTATCGCAGCCCGGCTCGCGTCCGCCCTACCTGTCCTACGGCTCCTCGAAGACCGCCTTGAATGCGATCACCGCCTATTGGGCGGACGATCTCGAGCGACTCGGCATCACGATATTCTGCATTGCCCCGGGCTTCACCAGGACCGACCTCAACAATAACACAGGCACCCAGCCCCCCGAAAAGCCCGCCCGCCTCATTGCGCGCCTCGTGCTGGATGAGGACCAGGGCAGGAGCGGCGGATTCTTCGACGAGAACGGATCCGTCCCATGGTAGGGCGGACCGAGCTCGGCCTCGATCCGGACGATTGGGACGAGATCGCCAGGCTCGGGAAGCGCATGGTGGACGACATGGTCGCCTATCTTCGCGCTCTCCCCGAGAGCCCCGCGTTCAGGCCTGTCCCCGAGGCGATCAAAGATGGCTTCAGGGCTCCCGTCCCTCGGCAGGGGTCGCCGGCGGAAAATGTCTACGAGGAATTCCTCTCGAACATCCTTCCCTACGCGAAGGGGAACAACCATCCGCGTTTCTGGGGTTGGGTCGAAGGAACCGGAACACCGATCGGCATGCTCGCGGGCCTCCTCGCGGGAGCGATGAACTCGAACGCCGCGTTCGGCGACCAGAGCGCTGTCCGCGTCGAGCTCCAAGTCCTGGATTGGCTCAAGGAAATTTTGGGATTCCCCATGACCGCCGAGGGCCTTCTCCTCTCCGGCGGCTCGATGGCCAATCTCGTCGCCCTGGCCGCGGCGCGGGATTCGCGCGGAGACGGGGAAATCGGCGCGAAGGGCGTGGATCCCGGCAGGAGAGCCCTCAGACTCTACGCCTCGGCCGAGACGCACAACTCCGTCGCGAAGGCGGTGCGGCTCCTGGGTATCGGTCTGGACGCCCTCGTCAAGGTCCCGACACGCGAGGATTTCCGCATCGACCTCGATGCGCTCCGCGCGGCGATCTCCGCGGACAGGAAAGCGGGCCTCGCGCCCTTCTGCGTCGTCGGAAGCCTCGGTACGGTCAATACCGGCGCCATCGATCCCATGGACGATCTCGCGGACATCGCCCGGGAGGAAGGCCTCTGGTTCCACGTCGACGGAGCCGTCGGAGCCGCCGTCCTGTCGCTCCCCGACTTCGCCGACCTGCGCGAGAGCGTCGCCCGGGCGGACTCGCTCGCCTTCGATCTTCACAAATGGTTCTATGTGCAGTACGAGGCAGGCTGCGTCCTCGTCAGGGACCGAGCCGCCCTCGAGGCGCCCTTCAAGCAGGAGGCGGCCTACCTCAGTCCCCACGAGCGCGGCGTGGCGGCCGGACCCGTCGCCTTCGCCGATCGCGGCCCCGAGCTCTCGCGCGGCTTCCGCGCCCTCAAGGTCTGGATGCAGTTCAAGGAAGCGGGGGCGGAGAGACATGCCGCGCTCGCGGCGCAGAACATCGCCCAGGCCCGCTACCTCGCCGGCCTCGTCGACGCTTCCCCCCGTCTCGAGCTCATGGCGCCGGTCCCTCTCAACATCGTCTGCTTCCGGTACAACCCGGGAGAGCTCTCCGTCGAGGAGCTCGATCGGATCAACCGGGAAATACTCATGACGCTACAGGCGAAGGGAATCGCGGTCCCGTCCTATACCCTACTACGCGGCGAGTACGCGATGCGAGCCGCGATAACGAATCATCGGAGCCGCGACGCCGACTTCGAGATCCTGGTCGCCGAGGCGCAGAGGATCGGAGACTCGATGCGGCGACGATAGGCCGGGGGCTAGGTTCGGATCGTCGGCAGGATCGCGTAGTCCACTTGGCTTCGGAAATACTCCGGATCCGCGTCGAAGGCCTCGCGATAGACGATGCCGCGGGAGCTCAAGGCGAGATCGACGGCGAGGATACCGTCCAGATGGTCCAGCTCGTGCTGAAGGAGCTCGGACTCCGCCCGGCCGAGCCGCTCCCGGACCTGGAGCCTGCCTTCCTCGTCCGAATACGAGACGGAGATCGAGACGCGTCGGCGCAGCATCACGAGAAGATGGGGAAAGCACATGCAATCGTCCCAGAGCGTGAAGGTCTCCTCGCTGCGCCATATAATGGAAGGATTGATCAGCGCGCGGGTGCCTTCGCCCAGGTTGACGGCGATAAAGCGTTTCGGAACGCCGATCTGAGGCGCGGCGATGCCGCGGCCGAAGCCGCGCTCGGCCCTGAACGCGTCCAGGGCCTCCTTCAACCGGCGGCCCTCCTCCCGGAACCCTGGCTCGGCCGCATCGGCCACGGGCTCGCAGACGACGCGGAGCCGCGGGTCTCCGAGAGGCAGGATGCGAAGGTCCATGAGCGTTCTCCTTTCAGGCGGCACTACAGCCAGGCGTGCCACCGGCGCGGCCGCAGCCGCCCCGCGCGATCCCGCGCTCGGCAGACGAAGTACAGAGGCGCGAGGAGCGCGAGCCATACCGCATAGGTCCAGACGAGAGGGTAGGCGAAGGGTAGGGACCAGAAGGCGGGCGAGATCCCGAGCGCATAGACAAGAGCGTCCGCGAGCAGCAAGGCGATCGCCAGCATGACGAGGTGGACGAGGTAGTAGAACAGCGGCGTGCGGCCGAAGACGAGAAGAGGATGCTCGGTCGCGAGCCGGAGACGGTCGAAGCCCGCCAGGAAGAGGAGGGCGGGCCCGACGGTCATCAGGATGTACAGGAGGGAAGGAGGGTATTTCTCCACCTTGATGAAGTCGAGCAAGGTGACGAAGCCCGAGGCATGGCTCTGCCATGGGCGAGGATCGCCGTAACCCTTCATCGCCCGAAGCGCCGCGAAGGCCAGGATAAAGAGGGCGCCCAAAGCGGCGAGAGCGAGCCTCCGCTCCCTCTCCGCCGCGGCGTAGAGACCGGACAGGCCATAGCCGAGCGCCATGACGCCGATCCAGGGAAGCACGGGATAGAGGACGACCACCCCCCATCCCGGGGCGAAGGCGACCAATTCGCTCTGGTGCAGGAGTCCCCAGAGGAGATTGCCCAGAGGAGCGGCGAAGCTGCGGTCGGGGATAAGATTGTGGAAGGCTATGATCGCGATCCCGATAAGCCCGACCGCGATCCTCGGTAGCGGCTGTAGGAGAGCGAGAGCCAGGAGCGAGACGCCGATCGCCCCGATCACCTGGAACATGATGCCGTTGAGGAAGATGACCCTACCCCAGAGCGGCGAAATGACGATGAGCTCGAAGCAGAAGAGCCATAGTCCGCGCTTGGCGAGCCGAGCGGCCGCCCGGCCGGCCGTCTCTCCCTTCGCGCTCCGGGTGAGCCCCGCCGAGAGCCCGGTCAGGAGCACGAAGACTGGCGCGCAGAAATGGGTGATCCAACGCGTCAGGAAGAGGAGAGGATAGCCCTTCGCGAGATCGAGAGGGTCGATGCCGCCGCCCTCGTTCCATCCGCTCCGCGCGTGGTCGAGGAGCATGAGGACCATGACGAGACCGCGGAGGGCGTCGATGGCGACGATCCTGCGGCGCGCCGCATCGGCGGCGGGCTCCGCGCGTCCATTTGCCGTGACCATGACCCGATCGGCCCCCTCCCGCGCTTCCGGATTCCCTCATGTAAAAGTGCGATCTTATCGGCAAAATGTAAAGACCTTCGACGGCTTCCTTGATATACGCTCAGACTCAAAACGCCTCGATGTCGGGATCCGCGCCGCGGCGGACCAGGTAGAGACCGGTCTTGGCCTCGGAGAGCCTGAAGAAGGACAGCGCCTCCTGCTGGGAGGCCGCCTGTCCCGAGAGTTCTTCCGCCGACGCGGCGAGCTCTTCGGAGGCCGCCGAGTTCCGTTGGATGACATTGTCGAGCTGCGCCACCGCCTGGGTCACTTGCTCGACCCCGGCGCTCTGCTCCCGGCTTGCCGAGGCTATCTCCTGCATTAGGCTCGAGGTCCTCTGGATGTCCGGCACGATCCTCCCCAGGAGGACTCCGGCCTTCTCGGCGACCTCTACCGAGCCTTTCGAGAGGACCGAAATCCCGCTCGCCGCTTTCTGCGCGCGCTCGGCGAGCTTGCGCACTTCGCTCGCCACCACCGCGAAGCCTTTGCCAGCTTCGCCGGCCCTGGCCGCCTCTATCGCTGCGTTGAGGGCCAGTAAATTGGTTTGCCGGGCGATCTCCTCGATGATCGTGATGCTAGATGCGATGTCCTTCATCGCTTTCACGGTGTCCTCCACGGCCCTGCCGCCCTCGAGCGCGTCCTCGGCCACTTTGCGAGAGAGCGCCTCAGTGGCGACCGCGTTCTCGGTGTTCTGCCGCGTGGTGGCAGCGATCTCCTCCATGGAGGAAGAAACCTCCTCGGCGCCTGCCGCCTGCTCGGTCGCGCCCTCGCTCAGCTGCTGGGCCGTGGAGCTGATCTGCCGGCTGCCCGAGCTCACGTAAGCCGCGCCGCTCTTGACGCTCGAGGCTATGCCTCTGAGTTTTTCGACCATCCTTCCCATCGCCTGCACGAGGAGTCCGATCTCGTCCCGGCCCGTCCGCGGCAGAGCCGCGTCCAGATCGCCCTCGGCCAGGCGGTCCGCCGCCTCGGCGGCGGACTTGAGAGGCTTCAGCCTGGCATTCATGAAGAGGGCAACGAAGGCTATGGCCGCGGCGATTCCGGCGAAACCCGCGATCAGCAACTCAACCGCCATCCCGACGGCCTTTTCATCGATATCGGAGATGGCCAGCGAAGCGGCGACGATGAGCCCGTTGGACTCGTCCTTGACGAAGGTCTGGACCTTCCTCACCCCGTTGATGGTGTAGTACACGACGGTTCCCGAAGGGCTCGTGAGGATCTTCCTGCCCCAGTCCGTGCTCGAGATGTCGAGCTTGAAGATGTTGTCCTTGTTGGGGTGGGCTATGGTGAGCCCCGAGCGGTCTATAATGATCGGGAAGCCCGTCTTCCCGATCGCGACTTTGGTCACCAGGCGCTGGGCGAAGCCGCCGAGGTCGAGGGGCAGGCCGAGGATGCCGATGACCCGACCCCCATCCATGATCGGCGCGGTGACGAGCACGACGGGGAGTCCGGTGCTCGGCGACTTGGTGGGCTCGCTCGCCCAGGCTTTGCCCGCGAGGGCGTTGCCGATATTGGCATCGAAGGCCGGGCTTCTCCACCTCTGGCCCACGGCCACGTCGAGCGCGGCGGCCACGATCCTCGAATCCTCCTCGGCCGTGGAGATGAATGCGTTCTCGTAGAGTTTCTTCTCGGAGAATACGTCCTTCATGAGGGCGGTGGCCTGATCGGTCTTGCCGCTTCGGACAGCGCTCTTGACTACCTCGAGCCGCGCGAGGAACTGCGCCTCGTTCAGGTTGTCCCGATAGAAATAATCGACCTGCTCATCGATGCTCTTGGTGAAGTTCTTGAGTTCCTCGATGTACACGCTCTTTTCCGCGCCGTAGGCAGAGAAGTAGCCGATCGAGCATACGATCGCCGTCAGCAGCACGATGATGACGCCGACGATGGACGCTAGAAGGACTCTCAGACTGGTGATTCTTTCGCCGCTTTTCAAGTTCTGGCTCCTCGCTCAGGTTTCTATGGATGGCCAAACTCTATCGACGGAAGCGATGGAGTTGGCGCGATCATCTAAAGAGCAGGATTGATGCCAGAAATAGGGAGATTAAAGATTTTTCAATTTATTAGCATTTTACTATAGTGAAATAAATTGATTTTTGCCATTGATGGCGAATCCGTTGAAGGGGACGCTGCGAAATGGCCGCGCCGCGTCGAAAAGCGACAGATGTCAAAATTGTCGACGCCGCCTCGCGAAATGCGTAAAAAATGTTTACGTCTATCAGCAGGCTGTTGAACTACACGAAGCATCTTAACAGTCTATCAAATCGCGCTCTTCATCCTTTTGTACAAGGTTTGCCGGCTGATCCCGAGCAAAGTAGCCGCGGCGCTGAGATTGCCCGAGGCTCGCTCGATGGCCATTCGAAACAGCGCCTCCTCGGCCTCGCGCAGGGAGGGGAAGCGATCCCCCGCGAGGGTTATCGCCTCCTCGGTCTTCGCGCGCCGCGATGTCGGCGGAGGCGCCTCGGGGGCAAGCTCGAGATCCGGGCCCAACGGCGCAGCGCCGAAGGGAGGAGGCGAGGACGGAACGAGCCGGCGGATCAGATCGCCGACCGCCGCGCCGGCCGCGGCGTCGTGGATGAGGGACTCGAGCTCGCGCACATTGCCCGGGTAATCGTAGGCCATGAGGGCGTCCAGGAGCCCTTGCGGAAGAGTCGGGTCGGGCATCTTCAGGGCGGCGGCTGATTTCCTGATGAAGTGGTCGACGAGGAGGGGAATGTCGCCTTTGCGCTCCATCAGGGTGGGGATCGCGATGGGATGAGTCTGGAGCCTGTAGAAAAGGTCTTTGCGGTAGGCGCCCGACCGCGAGTCTTCTGCGAGATCGTGAGTCGTGGCGGCGACGATCCGCGCATCGGAGCGGAGCGGTACATCGGCGCCGAGAGGGTAGTACTCGCCTTCCTGGAGGAGACGCAGGAGCTTGATCTGGGAGCGCGGCTCGAGATCGCCGATCTCGTCGAGGAATAGTGTGCCGCCCGCGGCCTCCTTGATGAATCCGGAGCGGAGGGAATCGGCGCCGGTGTAGGCTCCCCTCCGATGGCCGAAGAGGCTGTCGGCGAAGACCGAGTCGTCGAGGCCGCCCACGTTGATCGCGACGAAGGGACCCGAGCGCCCGCTCGCCCTATGGACCGCCCGGGCGAAGAGCTCCTTGCCGGTCCCCGTCGCTCCCGTGATGAGGACGGGATGGCGCGACTTCCCGATCGCCTCGATATACCTGAAGATGGATACCATGCGCTCGTCGCAAGTGACTATCTCCTCGAAGATCTCGGGCTGATAGAGTCTTCCGCCCAGGACCCGGGCGCGGAAGGTCTCCATCTCGCTCTTGAGCTCGACGATGCTCAGGCCGTTCCAGACCGAGGCGAGAAGGCGGCCCACTTCGATCGGCTTGACGATGTAGTCTATCGCGCCGGAGCGGACGCAGCGGACGATGGTCTCCGTATCGGTCGTCCCGGTGATCACGATGACGGGAACCTGCGGAAAGTCGAGGACGAACTCGTTGAGGAGGGCCTCCCCCGAGGCGGCTACGAGGAGGAGGTCGAGGAAGACGAGGCTGACATTTCCCCGCTTTACGAAGTCGGACGCGAACTCGCCGTCGTCGGTGGCGACGACGTTGTCGATGCCGGCCTTGGCCAGGACGAGCCTCATGAACTCGAGTATGGATGGGTCGTCGTCGAGGATGAGGATCGGCAACTCCGGGTAGGGCTTCTCTTTCACGCTATAGACTCCACCTGTACAAGTCTATTCGACTCGTCGCGCCGGCACAACTTTTTCGGGTGGCCCCGCGTCCGGCCGCCGGATTCCCGCTCGGGCCGGGACGGCCGGGCTAGGGCTCGACCCGCAAGCTCCCCTCGGCGATGGCCTTCTCGGCGGCGTCCCCGGCCGCCCTGACTGAAGCGGGAAGGCCGAAGGCGGGGTTGTACTCGATCCTGAGACCTCCGTTCGCGAGGGTCAGGACGTAGGCGTAGCCGCCGAGGACGCCGGCGCGGCGCCGCCCGATGATTTCCGCCAGCATGCCGCTCCAGTCGTAGACCTGGCAGGCGACTACGAGCTCGGGCGCAAGCGAAGCCTGGTCGGTCTGCGTGCCGAGCCAGAGCGTCCTCCCCGACAGCCTGACGGCGCCGATCGATCCGATGTCCGCCTGCGAGGAGCCGGTAAGCACGTCCGCGCCGCTCGCGATCTGGGTCTTGGCCGCGGCCGTCATGAGGGCGACGTCGGAGAAGGACCCGGTCCAGGTCTTGGCCACCGCTATGGACCTGTCGACCGACTCCAGGCCCTGGAGGAATCCGTCGACGTAGGTTTTGGCGTCGCCTCCTTCGACGGGACCGGTGACCCCTATCCTCCCGGCCTTGGTCAGCCTCGCGGCGAGCACGCCGTTGACGAAGCCGCCCTGCTCCGCCGCAGGGTCGTAGGCGACCACGTTCGGCAGGCCGAAGGTGCTCAGGTCCGCGCCCCACGCGAAAGTGACCCCGGGGAAGTCCTTGGCGATCTCCTGGACGGAGGATCCGAACTGGGAACTGTGGGCGATGACGATGTCGAATCCCTGGCTGGCGTAGTCGCGGATGGCCGCCGCGGCGTCGGGCACTTTTGACATGTTGTCGGAATACTCGAGCTCGAGGCCGGCCGGGCCTCCCATCGCCTTCTGCGCCTTCAGGAGCGCGCTCCACATCGACTGGCTGAAGGCCATGTCGGTCGTGGCGCTGGGCAATACGACGGCGACGCGCAGGGGAGCCGCGGCTTCCGAGACCATGACCGCGACCGCCATCGCTATGGCGATCATGCCTCTCCTCATCCTCGACCGGCCAAAGTCCGTCGTCACGGCCGTAGCGCGATGTCCTTCCCGTCCTTGATGACGGCGCGCGGAGCTTCGTGGCTCCAGAGGGCTTCCAGTTCGTTCTTGGCGTTCCGCCCGATGATGTCCGCGCTCATCATGACGGGGGTTGTATCCCCTGACGGGCGCTGGGCGGAAGCGGGCGCGAGAGCCGAGGCATGAGCGCGGCATTCGGTCGGCGGGGCCCGCCGGGCGAGTCGGCGTGCCCCGCGAGCGAAAAAAACATTACTTCAGCTCCAGTATGTATTGTTCTTTCATGATCCACAGCTCTTCCATCCTATACATGTGGCGGATTTCTCGTCGTTCTCCATCGCTTCGAAGAACGCCTTCTTCATGCCGCCGCCTCCCCAAAGGGCCCCTTGTCCTATTAGTATAGGGAGCCCCCTTGCGGACCGCAATCCTCGCGCATTATCGTGGGCCGGACCGTGAGGAGGGCTGAAGATGAAGGTAGTGATCGTCTCGGGGACGCCGAAGCGCGAGGGCCTCGCATTTTCCTGCGTCCAGAGCGCGCGCGAAGGGGTGCTGAAAGCCGGCGGGAATTGCGAAGTCGTAAATCTCTGCGAAGCCGGATTGAGGCTCTGCGCGGTATGCAACGACGGCTGGGGAAGTTGCCGGCAGGAGCACGTCTGCCGCTTCGGGGACGACGGCTTCACCGCTCTGCAGGATAAGCTCGCTCTCGCGGACGCGCTCATATTGATGACGCCCGTCTATTGGGGCGATATGTCCGAGGCGATGAAGGCCTTCTTCGACCGCTACCGCCGCTGCGAGGCGACAAAGGGAGACTCGAGCGCCCTGCGCGGCAAGCGGGTCCTGCTGGTCGCTTCCCCGGGAGGAAGCGGCAACGGCATGGTGAGCTGCTTCGAGCAGATGGAACGGCTCTGCCGCCACCTGAAGGCGGAGATATTCGACTTCGTCGGGGTCAACCGGTGGAACCAAGGGTATAAGATAGCGACGATAGGGGCCGCTGCCGCGGCCTTGGCTGCTCAGGGCTAGGTTCCGATCGTCGGCTGGACGACATTGTCAACCTGCATCCGGAAATACTCCAGATTCGCGTCGAAAGCCTCGCGATAGATTATGCCTCGGGATTCAAGGCGCGATCGATGGCGCGCGTAGCTCCCGCCCAGATTGACGGCGATGAATCGTTGGGGTATGCCGATCCGAGGCGCGGCGATCCGTGTCTTTGGGCGCGATGCTCATTCCTCCAAGGTCGAGATGTCTCCCTCCGGCAGACCCTGGGCACGCGCCTTCAAGACCCTGCGCATGATCTTGCCCGACCTCGTCTTGGGCAGCTGATCGACGAAACGCACTTCCTCGGGCTTGGCGATCGGCCCCATCTCGCGGCCCACGTGCTGCTTGAGCTCCTCTTCCAGGGCGGGCGAAGCGACCGCGTCGTGCTTCAATAGGACGTAGGCGTGGATCGCGGTGCCTTTGATCTCGTGCGCCAGGCCGATGACGGCGGCCTCGGCGACGGCGGGGTGGCTCACGAGGGCCGACTCGATCTCGGCGGTCCCCAGACGGTAGCCCGAGACCTTGATGACGTCGTCCACCCTCCCGATGATCCAATAATAACCGTCCTTGTCGCGCTTGGCCGAGTCGCCGGTGAGGTAGACGCCGGGATACTTGCTCCAGTATTGCTTGACGTAGCGATCCGGATCGTTGTAGATGGTTCGCAACATGGCCGGCCAGGGCCGCTTGAGGACCAGGAAGCCCTCCTCGCCATCCTTGACTGGCCTGCCTTCGTCGTCGTAGATGTCCGCCTCCACGCCGAAGAAGGGCTTTGTGCCCGATCCCGGCTTGAGAGCCAGCGCAGGTATCGGCGTGATCATGAAGCTGCCCGTCTCGGTCTGCCACCAGGTATCCATGATCGGGCATCTTTGCCTGCCTATCACCCTGTAGTACCAGCGCCAGGCTTCGGGATTGATCGGCTCCCCGACCGAGCCGAGGAGACGGAGCGAGGAGAGGTCCCGGCGATTGGGCCAGGCCTCGCCCCATCGCATCAGGCCGCGGATGGCGGTCGGGGCGGTATAGAACACGTTGATGCCGTATTTCTCGATCAGCTGCCACCATCGATCGGGATAGGGGAAGGTCGGGGCGCCCTCGTACATGAAGCTGGTGGCTCCGAGGAGGAGGGGGCCGTAGACGATGTAGGAGTGCCCGGTCACCCAGCCGGGGTCGGCGGCGCACCACCACCGGTCCTCGTCCTTGAGATCGAAGACGTACTTCAGCATGGTCGCGACGCCCACCTGATAGCCCCCGTGGGTATGGACGATGGCCTTCGGCTTGCCGGTGGTGCCCGAGGTGTAGAGCATGTACAGGGGGTCCTCGGCGTCGACGATCTCGGTCGGGCACTTGGGGTCGGCGATCGGCAGTCCCATCAGGTCGTGGTACCACATGTCGCGTCCCTGCTCCATGAGGATCTCCTGGCCCGTGCGCTTGACGACGACGACGTGCTCGACGGCGCCCGAGCGCTTGAGGGCCTCGTCCGCGATCCTCTTGAGCTCGACGATCTTGCCGTTGAGGAAGGCGCCGTCGCAGGTGACGAGGACCCGAGAGCTCGAGTCGTCGATGCGGCCGTGGAGGGCCTCGGTGGAGAATCCGCCGTACACGACCGAGTGCACCGCGCCGATCTTGGCCACGGCCAGCATCGCGATCGGCAGCTCGGGCACGCGGCCCATGTAGATCGTCACCCGATCGCCCTTCCTGACGCCCAGGGACTTGAGGACGCTGGCGAACTTGCTCACCTCGCGGTTGAGGGAATGGTAGGAGAAGGTCCGGTTCTCCCCGTCCTCTCCCTCCCAGATGAGGGCGAGCTTGTTCCGGTAGGCTCCCTTAAGGTGCCTGTCGATGGCGTTGTGGACGATATTGGTCCTGGCGCCTACGAACCATTTGTAAAAGGGCTTGGCCGAATCGTCGAGGACCTTCGTCCAGGGCTCCTGCCACTCGAGGAGCTCGCGCGCCCGCTCTTCCCAGAATCCGACGAAGTCCTCGTCCGCCTTGGCCGCGACCTCTTCCCAATTCTTGACGTGGGCCTGGGCCACGATTTCGGCGGAGGGCCTGTACCACTCCTCGTACTGATCGGAACGCGTCTCTGGCATGATCGCGACTCCTCGCTCGGAAAGCCGGACCTTCGATCGAAGAAAAACCTAAGCAGGACCCGGCGGGCAGTCAAGCCGAAACGGGGGCGGGTTCCGCCCGGACGTCGAGTCCGCTATAATGGAGTCTACGGGACCGCGATCCGCCGCCGAAGGCTGGCGCTGCCATCGAGGCCCGGGCCAAGGGAGGTAGCGCGAAATGAAAAGCATGCTCGAGGCGCTGAAAGAGGGTCGCCT
>CAYOIX010000051.1:0-16751 GCA_964404145.1 uncultured Treponemataceae bacterium | reverse complement strand
TCCTCTCCTGGGGCTTCCTGGCCCTCCTCGAGGCCTCGGGCTCGATGACGCCCGAAACGGGATGGACGGGGGCCCACGCCCTCGCGAGGAGGGACGGCGAGCTCGTCGCGGCGGCGCCTTTCTACATAAAGACCCATTCCTGGGGCGAGTTCGTCTTCGATTTCGAATTCGCGGAGATCGCCCAACGCGCCAAGGCCGAATGGTACCCCAAACTCGTCGGCATGATCCCGGCCACGCCGGCCCCGGCCTGGAGAGTGCTCGTCGGAGCCGATCCTTCCCGCGGGCCCGAGGAGGAGGGCCGCATCGCGACCGCCCTCCTCGAGGCCGCCTGCCGCGCCGCGCGCGAAGCGGGCCTGGCGGGCGCACACGTGCTATGGCCCGAGCCGGGCGCGGCGGCCCTCCTCCGGGGCACGGCCACCGGCCCGGCCGGAGACTGGGCCGAATGGGAGCATCAGGCCTTCCTGTGGACGGACGAGGGCTACGGCGATTTCCGCGGCTACCTAGACTCCTTCTCGAAGAACATGAGGCGCAACGTGGGCCGCGAGCGGCAGGCGGTGGCGGCCGCGGGCATCTCGACGAGGATAGTCGGGCCCGCGGAAGCCGCGGCGAAGCCCGAGCTCCTCGCCGCGATGGCCGATCTCTACGAATCGCACAACGACAAGTTCGGGCCTTGGGCCGCAAAGTTCCTGGAGCGCGATTTCTTCCTGCGGCTGCCGGATTTCATGCCCGAGGGATGGGCGCTCTCGGCCGCCTTCGCGGACGGGGACTCCGAGGAGCCGATCGCCCTCGCCTTCCTCCTCGAGGGCAGGGACAGGCTTTACGGCCGCTTCTGGGGCGCCAGGGCCGAGTTCCCCGGGCTGCACTTCGAGCTCTGCTACTACCTGCCCATCGAGTACGCGCTGTCGAAGGGGATCGGCTCCTTCGACCCGGGCATGGGTAGCCCGCACAAGGCTCGCCGCGGCTTCCGCTCGGTGATGGCGCCGAGCTTCCACAGGCCCTTCGACCGGAGGCTGGCCTCGTTCATGCACCGCGTCCTCCCCGATATCAACGTCGAGGAGCGCGGGCGGGCGAAGGCCCTCGACGAGGATCTGCCCTTCAAGCGCCTGCCGGATTGATTCGGAGGAGGGACTCATACCCCCCACAGCTCGCTGCGAGGTCGTTCATTGCGGCTGCATCGGTAGAAGCCCCTTCACGCGCCTTAAAATTCCTCGAACGAGTCGTCTTTCCTATCGCGGAGGAGCGTTAACGCCGTCTGTGGGACCTTGTGCTCGAGCCGACGCGCCGGAGGGGCCGGGGCCGTGGAAACCGTCCTCGCCGACTCCATCCCGGGGAGCTTGAAGAAGGCCATGGCCTCCTGCAGGGCTACCGCCTGTCCCGAGAGCTCCTCCGCCGACGCGGCGAGCTCCTCCGAGGCCGCCGAGTTCTGCTGGATCACGGAGTCGAGCTGCATAATGGCTTTTGCCACCTGTTCGGATCCGGCGCTCTGCTCGCGGCTCGCCGAGGCTATCTCCTGCACCAGGCCAAAGGTCTTCTGGATATCGGGCACGACCTTATTCAGGAGCCCGCCCGCCTTCTCCGCAACCTCGACCGATTCCTTCGAAAGAACCGAAATCTCGGCCGCCGCCTTCTGCGAGCGCTCGGCCAGCTTGCGCACCTCGCTCGCCACCACCGCGAACCCCTTGCCAGCCTCCCCGGCCCGCGCGGCCTCGATGGCCGCGTTGAGCGCCAGGAGGTTGGTCTGCCTCGCTATCTCCTCGATGATCGAGATGCTCGAGGCTATCTGCTTCATCGCCTTCACCGTCTCCTCGACGGCCTTCCCGCCTTCGAGGGCGTCGCCGGCCGCTTTGCGGGAGAGCTGCTCGGTAGCAAGGGCATTGTCGGTGTTCTGCTTCGTCGTGGCGGACATCTCCTCCATCGATGCGGAGACTTCCTCGGCGCTCGCGGCCTGTTCGGTCGATCCCTGGCTCATCTGTTGGGCGGTGGAGCTTATCTGCTGGCTGCCCGAGCTCACGTTCGACGCTCCCGACTTGACGTTCGAGACGATGTCGCGGAGCTTCTCCACCATGCCGCCCATGGACAGGAGGAGGAGACCGATCTCGTCCCGGTGCGTCCGCGGCAGGGCTATATCCAGGTCGCCTCCGGCCAGGCGGTCGGCCGCCTCCGCCGCAGCCTTGAGCGGCTTCAGCCTCGCGTTCATGAAGAGGGCGATGATGGCGAGGGCCACGACGATGCCGGACAGGCCCACGATCAGCATCATGGTGGCCATGCCTATGGCGCTCTTCTCGATCTCCGCGATGGAGATGGAGGCGGCGACGATGAGGCCGTAAGCATCGTTCTTGACGAAGGTCTGGACCTTGTCCGCCCCGTTGAGGCTGTAGTAGATCACGGACCCCGAGGGACTCGCGAGCATCCTCTTGCCCCACTCGGTGGTCGAGATATCGAGCTTGAAAATGTAATCTTTGTTCTGATGCGCCACGACGAGGCCTGCGCGGTTCATGATGACCGGGAAGCCCGTCTTGCCTATGGCGACCTTGGTCACTATCCGCTGGGCGAAGGTACCGAGGTCGAGGGGCAGACCGAAGATGCCGATGACGCGACTTCCGTCCATGATGGGCGCCGTGATGAGAACTACGGGCAGGCCCGTGCTCGGCGACTTTGTCGGCTCGCTGGCCCAAGCCTTGCCGGCGAGAGCGTTGCCGATGTTGGCCTCGAAGGCCGGGCTTCGCCACTTCTGGCCCACGGCCACGTCGAGGGCCGCGGCTACGATCCTCGTATCCTGCTCGGCCGTAGAGACGAAGGCATTCTCGTAGAGCTTCTTCTCGGCGAATATCCCCTTCACCAGGGCGGTAGCCTGATCGGCCTTTCCGCCGCGAGCCGCGCTTTTGACGGTCTCGAGCCCTGCGAGGAACCGCGCCTCGTTCAGATTGTCCTGGTAGAAAGAAACGATCTGCTCGTTGATATCTTTATTGAAGTTTTGGAGCTCGTCGAGATAGACGCTCTTTTCCTCGCCATAGGCCGAGAAGTACGCGATCACGCAGACGGACGCCGTTAAAAGTACGATAATAAGGCCGATGATCAAAGAAAGTACCACTCTCAGGCTGACGATGCGTTCACGGTTCTTCAAGCTCTTCCTCCTCATGTATCGGGACATTGTCAGGCCGTAATCCCCCGCCTTGACCTCGGATAGTGGTGGAATAGCGGCTATTGTTAGATTTTTTTCACACTTTGATTCCAAGCTCGGTGGACTTGGTCTATAGTATGAATAGCGGGGGAAAAGCTAGAGGAAAGCCGCTCGGATATCGTCCTGTTTTGCAAATCCTTATATAAAAAATCGTCGCGGCTCTTCTATCGGAGCTCTTTCCCTCCACTACTTTCTCAGCCCCAAGGAAGGTACCGGGCCTATGGATCGCGCGAGCTTGCTTGATTCCCTATACTGGCTATCTCGCGGAGCAATAGGCTTCTCATTGATCGTCGGCGGCGCGGCGATCCTCTTGAAGCCCGAGCGGGACAAGCCGCAGCGATGCCTGAGCATGATTTTCGCCTCGGTCGGATTCCTTTTCTGCTTCAGCGCCTTGGACCTGGGGTCTCGCGTCCCCGAGGCCTTAGGCAACTTCCTGATAGTCGCCGCCATCTTGGCCTTGGGCCAGGCGCAATTCGAGCTTTCGATCTACTTGTTCGGCGACGAAGGACGATCGGGATTGGCCCGCCCCCTGCTCTTCGCGGGCATCGCGTGGTCCCTCCTCGTATGGTGTCTTCCCTTCCTGGATTATCTTCTGGGCGGGGGCGCGACGAGGCTGAGCATCGAAAACGGAACGAGAACGGGTATCCTCCATAACGCGGCCTCGATCGCGATCTACGCCTGGCCCATCGCGGTATCCGTGGTCGCGGTCCGGACCGGCCACCATTCGCTGCGCGATATACCTGTTAATGGGGCCGGAACGAGGCCCCTCGTGCGAGGAACCCTCTGCCTCATCGTGGTACTCTGCGCCATCCTCGCGGGAGCCGCCCTGCCCTCCGTCGCGCTGTATCGAACGGGCCACGCGGCGCTCGCAATACTCACGCTCTTCATGTACCTCTTCACGGTCGCGCGGCCAGACCTCTTTCCCCGCGCCCGCCGCGAAATCAGCGAGGCTCGGGAGAAGAATCTCAAACTGAGCGACGAGGAGGCGAGGTTCATCCTCGAGCGGATAGCCCGTGTCGCCGCGAGCGCGTCGATCCCGTACCGGCAGGGACTCAGCCTTCGCGGCCTCGCGGCCATAGTCAAGGTCCCGCCCTACCGCCTCTCGATCTGTTTCAACACAAGGCTCAAGACGAGTTTCCCCGCGTGGCTCAACGCCCTGCGCATCGAACGAGCGCGCCGGCAGATCCTCGAGCGGCCCGATCGCTCGATCCTCGACATCGCTATGGACGTAGGCTACGGCTCCAGGGCCGTGTTCAACAGCCAATTCTTGCGTATCGTCGGCTTGTCCCCGAGCGAATATCGCCGGAAAGGGTCACAGCATGCCGCAGGGCCATGCGGAACTCCCTGAGAGAATGTCCTCGACAATACGCCCCGACCTATTTCGGGCTCATCGCGGAAACCAAAACGCGCCGGCCCTGTCTATAAGGCATCGGGGGGAGCGGATTCATGGAGGATGTCTCGATGGAGAAGGAGTACAGTTTCCTCGTTACGGGTGATTCCATCTCCAGGGGAGTCGTCTACGACGAGGACAGAGGCAAGTACGTCATCCTGGAGAGGGGCTACGTCGCGCTGGTCCAGCAAAGGCTCAAGGGCATCGTGCTGAACGTCTCCAGGTTCGGGAATACGCTCATCCGCGGCATAGGCAGGCTGGGCAAGGACATCGCGAAGGGGCGGCCGGACGTCGTCCTCATCGAGTACGGGGGCAACGACTGCGATTTCACCTGGAACGAGATCGCCGCGGATCCGGATTCGGCGCACGAGCCCCGGACCGACCTGGCCCTGTTCGAGGGTATCCTGACCGAGGCCATAGCCTCTCTCAAGGAGAAGGACATCGTTCCCGTTCTCATGACGCTTCCGCCGCTCAACGCGGACAGCTACCTGAAATGGGTGAGCGGTCGGGATGCCCGGGCCGAGGGAAATATCCTGAAATGGCTCGGCAGCGTCACGAAGATCTACTGGTGGCAGGAACGATACAGCTCCGCCATCGCCGCTGTCGCCGAGAGGACGAAGACCAGGTGGATAGACATCCGGGGAGCCTTCCTGCGATCCCCCGATTACACCGCCCTGATCTGCAAAGACGGAATACATCCCAACGGGCTGGGGCACGAACTCATCGCCGAGACGATAGTCGACTATATCTCGAGGGACTTCGGATACCTGCTCGCGGACCAGGCCGCTCTGGCTTCCGCGTAGGCGATGGCCCTCCCGCGCGCGAGCCTCGTCAGGCTAGCGCGCGGGACAGAGGCACTGGTAGGCCTCGGGGACGAGGTCGATCACGATCGGGAAATCGCCGGCCTCGAAGCGGGTGATCTCGCCGTCGGCCTGGAAGAGGATACGATCGGAATAGTCGAGCGCGAGTCTGGTCGCGCTGAACAGGTCGACCTCGGGAAAGCCCTTGTGCGCGCCGCGCTGCAAGGGACCCTTCACGGCGAGCTTGCGCAGCAAGGGCATCTGGGATACCGCGCAAATATTGTCGTCGTCCGGAAGGATCGCCTTGTTGGAGCCGTACTGCCGCCTTCCGGAAGCCCCTATGGCCAGAAGAAGGAGCCTGCGCCGGAAGTCGCGCGCCACCGAGCCCGCGGCGGAGAAGGCCTTGAGACCCATCTCGCGGCTGGGCCAGGCGAAATCGTAGAAGACCGCGGCCAGATCCACCCAGAGCTTGTAGAAGTCCCCCGGGAAGACCGTCTTCAGCTTGTTCGTCATGTGGGCTATGAAGGCGTCGGCCCCGAAGCTCGCGATATTGAAGGACCAGATCGGTCGCTTGCCGGCTTCAGGCCTCGGGGTCGCCAGGATGGCCGTCCTCGGCGAGACGATGCAGGGCCCGAGGAGGCGGCCGAGGCAGGAGAGGAGGTCACGGCCGTCGGAGCCGTCGTTCCCCGTGCCGAAGGGCAGGCGCAGGACGGCGTAATGCCTGCGTTCCTCGGGGGGAAGCTCCATGAGGGAGCCTAGGACCTCGAAGGAGGTGCCGTCGCCGCCCGCGGGCATGACGAGGCGGAACTCATCCTCGCGGAGACCGGAAGCTCGCGCTGCGGCGAAGAACTCGCGGGCGAGCTCGGCCGCGTGGGACGGCTTCGTGGTCATCCCGAGCTCGAGCGGCGCGGCGTCCGCCCTGAGGGGCAGCCCTGCTGCCCTCTCCTTCAATGCGTGGAGCTCGGCCTGCCTGAGCCTGGCATAGGAGGGCCGCGTAAAGCCTCCGGCCGTCGGATTCGCGACGAGCAAGGCTCCGGCGAGTCGGCGAGGCAGGGCCGGGGCGCGATCCAGGAGGTAGGACAGGCCTTCGGCCAGTTCTTCGGGTTGCATGGGGAGGCAGTCTAGCTCCGAAAACCCCAGCTGTCCATCGCGCGTCAAGTTGAAGTGTCGAGGGCACATTGCCGATAATCGAGACTAGATGAAAGTACTCTGCATCGCCCAGCAGAAGGGCGGTGTCTGCAAGACGACCACGGCCCTGTCCCTCTCGGCCGCCTGGGCGCGCTCAGGCTCGCGCATCCTCATGGTGGACGTCGATCCCCAGGCGAACCTCACGCGCAACATAGTCGATTACGAGAGGCTCCGGACGGACATCTCCTCGGTCTACGCCGGCAAGGCGAGCCTCCGGGACGCGGTCGCCTCGACATCGGAGAAGGGCCTCTCGATCGTTCCGGCGCGAACTTCGCTCAACCGCGTCGAGAACCTCGAGCGAAGCCTGTCCACCTATACGACGCTCCGGAGGGAGATACCCAAGCTCTCCGGGGACTTCGACCTCGTCGTCATCGACACTCCTCCATCCCTCGGCCTGTTTACGGTATCGGCCCTGCTCGCCGCGAGCCACGTCCTCGTGCCGGTCCAGCCCACCTTCTTCTGCCAGGAGGGCCTCGGCGACCTGAACCAGACGATAGTCGAGGCCAGGGAGAACAACTCCGCCCTGGTATCCGTGCGCTACTTCATGACCTTGTTCGACAAGCGCACGATAATCAGCCAGGACATCGCCAAGCTCCTGCGCGAAAAGCTGGGCCCAAGCCTCTTCTCGACCGCGATCCGGAGGAACATAGCGATCGAGGAGAGCCAGTACGCGCAGAGGACGATCTTCGACTACGCGCCCAAGTCCACGGGCGCCGACGATTACCGAGCCCTCGCCGAGGAAGTCGCAGCATGGCTCGAAAGCGACTGATCAAGGGCGCCAACGCCGCGCGGGTGGAAGAGCGCATCGCCCGTGTCCCCGCGGACGTGACGATGCCCGAGTCGAGCATCTTCGACGCCCTGCGAGCCCTGGAAGGCGCGGCCGGAAGCGTCCCGGAGGCGAGCCCCCATCCGGCTCCCCCGCCCCCCCGAGCGAAGAAAGACAAGTCGCCGGCGGTCAAATCGCCGCGAAGCCGCAGGGCCGCTGCCCAGCGCGCGAGCGCCGAGGCCGCGCCAGCCCCCGGAGTAGAGCCTGATCCCTCGACCGCGCCGCTCCCCGGGAAGGACGCTCCGATCAGGACAGGCCGTCTCGGCCCCTCGGACTTCAGCGCGGCCGAGCGAGAGGCGATCGTGAGGTGCTGCTCGGACTACAGGAACAGGCTGCCCACCTACCTCCTGGCGGTTCAGAAGGAAGTCAAGGTCATCGATTCGGTGATAGACAAGTGCCAAGCGGCCAAAGGCGGGAAATGACTAGCGCGCCCTGCCCGCCTCGACCTCGTCGAGGAAGGAGCCCAGGTCCGCGAAGAAATTATCCGCGTAGCGATCGTGGGCGGGCTCTCGCCTGATCCTCGGGTACGAATAGACCTTGAGCCCCGCGCCAGAGAGCGCGTCGCGCCCAGCCTTGGAGAGATAAGGGTCGTCCTCGCCCGCGAAGGCGGCCGCGGGCGGACCCGCGCGCTCCTCGAGCGCGGCGGCTATCTCCGCCGCGGCCGTCTTGAGGTCGCGCTTGTCGAAGATCAGCTTGGTGGAGCCTTGGGCCCCGCTGTCGACGAAGCCTTCCAGGAGCTCGGGGCTGCCGCTCAGATCCTCGCGCTTCACGGCGAGCTCGGCCTTCGGCAGGAAGAAGATCGGGACTTTGAGCCCGGGCGGCGGGAGCTCGACGACGGGGGCGATGAGAGCCATGGCGGCGATTCCCTCCATCCCATTCGCCGCGCTCAACAGGGCTCCCGCCGAGAAGGACGAAGCGACCAGATATAATGGAAGGCCGAGGGGCGCCTGTGTCCTGGCGAAAGAGGAAATCGCCTCCCTGAAGGCGCCGAGCCTGATCCTCGGCAAAGCCGGCAAAGCGGCCCCGCCGAAGGCGAGCTCGAGCGAAATCACGCGGAACCCGCGGTCTATGAGGAAGGAGATGAGCCTCGTCTCCTTTCCGGCCGGCCAGAGGCCGTTGCCCACGAGAAGGGCCGCCCTGCGATAGCCTCCCTCGCGCAGCTCCCAGGAATGGCATTTGTAGGCTCGACCGTCGCTCGAAACGAAGCTCTTGGATATGTGGTTCATCCTGGCCTTCTCCTCTATTCCCACAATCCTAGAGCGCAGAGCCGCGACTGGCAAGGGAAAAGCGTCTTCGCGAAGTTGCGCCGATCCCGGCCAGCGACTATAGTTGTCCTCACGAGCGACCAGAGATGATAATCGCGCTTTTCGCAGACCCGGCCTCGTCCAAAGCAGTCGCCGAGCGGCTCGAGTCCCAGGGGCACGCGTGCATGCTCGCCGAGGGATCGATACCGGGCGAGGCCGACTGCGTCGTCGTCGTGGGCGACGCGGGCGGCGGCGACGGGCTCGTGGACGCCGCGGAGGAGGCGGGGCTGCCCGTCCTCAGGCTTGCGTCGGACAACGCGGCCGAGGCGGCCGCCGCCGCGGCCTGGGGCCTCGGCCTCGCCGACGAGCGCTACATCGAGGCGGCCAGGTCCGACGCGCGGGTCAAGCGGCTCGAGGATATCCGCGTGAAGATGGCCGAGCAGCGGGCGCTCGAACTGGCGGCCGCCAACGAGCTCCTGCAGGGGCAGGCGAAAGAGCTCAAGGAGACCCTCGTGCGGCTCGACGGGGCGAACCGGCAGCTCGTCGACGAGCTCAACCTCGCGAGCGAGCTTCAGAAGAGCCTCCTGCCCCGCTCGTACCCGAGCGACGCTCCTCTCGAGTTCGCGCACAAGTTCATTCCCCTGAATTCGATCGGAGGCGACTTCTTCGACGTCGTGCGCCTCGACGAGAGGACGCTCGGGCTCGTGATCGCGGACGTCTCGGGGCACGGCGTGGGCCCCGCCCTCATCACCGCGATGTTCAAGAGCTCCTTCGGCCTCGAGAGCAAGAATCTGAGGTCGCCCTCGGCCCTCATGGCCGCTCTCAACGCGACGCTCATCGGATTCCTCACGACGGGGCACTACGTCACGGCCTTCGCCGCGATCATCGACATCGAGAGCCTCGAGATGCGCTATTGCAGCGCCGGGCACCCCAACCAGCTCATCGTCAAGGCAGACGGAAGCTCGATCGAGCTCGCGACGATGGGCTTCCTCCTCGGGATGATGGAAGGCATGGACTACGAGGAGAAGAGCCTCGTGCTCGACTCCGGAGATACCATCGTACTCTTCACCGACGGCGTCTTCGAGTCCCCGGACACCGAGGGAAGGCTCTTCGGCCGCGAAGGCATACTCCGCTCGGTCTCCTCGCGCCTGGGCTCGGGCGCGTCGGAGCTTTCCGACGGCCTGTTGTCCGACCTGCTCTCGTGGTCCGAGGGCGTGGAGGCCTCGGACGACGTTACGATCCTGATAACGCAAGTGATCGAGTCGCTTTGACGTTTCGCACATCCCGAATTACGGATCATGGGTCCCAGCGACGGAGAAATCGGGTCACGCTAGTCATCCACCGGAGCCCGAATCATAGGAAGCGGGAAGCCGAGAAAAATGGGGTGAGCGATTCCGCAGCCCATCGTGTTTCGAGGCGAAGGCTCGGAGGACTAGCGAATCCCATTTTTCTCGTAGCAGGGACCCGCTTCCCATGATTCGGGCGCTGGTTACTAAAGCCGGGTCTGGATTAGCCCGCGTTCAGCCGCCGTCGGCTAGGCGGATGCCTACTTGGCCGCAGACCTGGGGCTCCATGTCGACCCGGGCGCTGACTCGAAGGGCGCCGGCGCCGGACATCCAGGAGCCGCCGCGGACTACTTTGTAGTCGCCCGTGGACGGGCCGGCGGGGTCCCGCGCCTCCCCCGGGGGGAATGGCCCGTACCAGTCCGAAGTCCATTCGAACAGGTTGCCCGCCATATCGTAGAGCCCGAAGGCGTTGGGCTCGAACTGCCGAACGGCGGTCGTTCCGCGATACTGCTTGGCCAGGTTGGCGATCTTGTCGTTCATCTGGTCGCCGTTGGGGTACTTCTTGCCGACGAGGCCGCCGCGCGCCGCGCATTCCCACTCGGCCTCGGTGGGGAGGCGCTTCCCCGCCCAGGCCGCGAAGGCTTCGGCGGCGCGGAAGGAGACGAAGGCGACGGGATTGTCGTCCTTGCCCTCGGGATAGCCCTCCTCGGTCCAATCGGAGAGATAATTCCCGTCGTGCAGCTCGGGATCGGCCCGGTTCTTGGACCACTGGGGGCTCGCCGCGAGGAAAAGGGAATATTCCTTATTGGTGACCAGATGATCGCAGAGCCTGTAGGCGCTCAGGGAGACTTTGTGCGGAGGCTTCTCGGAATCGGCGGTCTCCGAGCCCATCATGAAGCTGGAGGCGGGTATGGCCTTCATCGAGGCATCGAATAGCGCGCGGGCGCTCGCCGATTCGGCGGCGGAATCCGCGGCGTCGGCAGGAGCCTCGGCCGCTTCGGCGGCCGGCCCGGTCTCGGCGGGAGGCGCAGGGGACGGCGCCTGGGCCTTCGGAAGGGCCGATTCCGGCGCCGCGACCTGGGCCGGGATGGGAGAGCGCGGCTCCATGGGCGCCCTGGCCGGGGAGGACCCGGCCGCCCCGACCCCGAGCACGGCCGCCAGGGCGGAGCCCACGCTGGCGCCCGAGGCGGTGACGACCGATCTCAGCTCGTCGCCGAAGGCCGCGAGCTCCTCGGGCGAGGAGGTCTCGACGAAGAAGCGGAGATCCTGCAAAAGGCGGATTTTGCGCTGAAGCGCGGCCATCCGAAACTCGAGCGTCTGGAGGTAGTCCATCTGGAGTCAATTCTAGGCGAGGACGGTAGGCGATTTCAATGAAAATTCCAACCGAGAAGCGATAGGCGAATTTGACAAAGATTGGCGTACAGCTATACTTTTCCCCATGAGCATCCAAGCGGCCGATCTCAGGAAGCTCGTCAAGATCGTCCGACAATATGAAGTCATCTACGGGGGCGGCATAAGCACGAGCGATGCCGCGGTGCGCGAAGAGTGCGAAGGCCTCGTCGGAACCCTGGAGGCCGAGCTGGGTGGCAAGAAGGCCGTAGGCGGGCGGGCCTCCCGCTCCGCGGAATCCCTTCCTTCGCTCATGGACGCCAAAAAGGGTCTCAAGGGGGGCGGCCAGGCGAGGCCGATGACTTCCCGAGCGGCCGAACTCGCCACGCTAACGTCCTCCAGAGGCAAAGGGAAGGAGGCCGCGGCCTCCCCGAAGGCCAAGGCGGCGACGGAAACGGCCCAAAAGTCCCCGGCGGGCGCGAGGCCGCCCGCGAAGGGCAAGTCTCCACCGGCCAAGCCGACCGTCCCGGCCAAGTCGGCCGAAAAGCCGGGAGCGAAGAAGGGAACTTCCCCTGAGCCTAAGAGCCCGGCGGCCAAGGGATCGGGCAAGAAGGCCTCCGCCCCGGTCAAGGGGACGGCCCGCCCCGAGGCCCCGACGCGCGACGATTCGGTCTACGAAGACGTGCGGAGCCGCCACGCGGGGGGCGCGAAGGCCGCGGCGGAGAGGGCGAACATGATAGCCGGGCGCGCGGACGACTCCGGCGAGTCAGGCGCCAAGAAGCACTTCGCCGCGCTCCACCTCTTCGACGCCTTCCAGCAGAACCGTCTTCCGAAATACGGCGGCTTCATCGTCTGCGTCCGCTTCAGCGACGACAAGGGCTACACGGTCATTGAGATAATTGGCTACGAGAACATGCAGGACCTCTATCCCGAGGGCGATACCCTCGTCTTCAAGAGCGTCGGCTGCAAGCTCTACGCGATCGTCGAGCCTTCCGGCTACCTGCTCAAGAGCGTCGAGCCCGTCAACCGGCCGTCGGATCAGATGGTGCCGTACCGCTTCTCGGAGCTCCTGCGCATCACGACCAAGCGATTCCAGGGCATCCTCATCGGCCGAAAGCCGGTATTCATGCCGACGAGCTTCTCGGTCTTCAAGCCAACGGGCGAGGATCTCGCCGTCCTCTTCTACAACATCGCGGACGTGTATACTAACATCCAGGATTTCCTCATCATGATACTGCGCGACCGGCTCGGAGTGCCCGTCCCCGACTCCAGGAAGACGGCGGAGGTCATTGCGCGCGGCATCCGGGAGTTCCGCCTCTGGATGGACGAGGCCTAGCATGGTCGATGGGCCGGATTCGGATGTCCTCTTGACTGGCTTCGACGAGGCCGACTTCGCCGCGGTCCGGGACGCCATCGGGGCCTTCGGCCGCAGGGCCGTACCCGGGGACGCCGTCAACGACGCGAGCCCCGCCCTGGTGCTGGCGGCGGCCTACGACGAGACTTCCCTGCGGGGGCAGAGGGCGGCGGCCCTCGACGATCGACGCCCCTGGTGCTTCTGCGTGCCGGCCTCGAATCGCGGCCTCGTAGCGGCGGCCTCGTTCGCGCGCGAGGGGAGGATGCTCCTCATCCCCCCCGAGGGCCGCGAGCTCAAGCGCCTCCTCTCCGCGCTCGCGGAGGACGCGCGCGAGCGCGGCGCCGGCGACGCGACCTTCTCCGGCCTCGTCCGGCTCGAGGCGGAGTTCTCGTGGAAGACTTCCGGCTTCGAAGTCAGCCAGGTCTGCAGGCGTATCGCCCAGCTCCTCGCCCAGGCGGGCTTCTACGCCGATCGGGCGGGCGAGGACGAATGCGCCCTCGCCCTCGAGGAGGCCCTCGTCAATTCCATCGAGCACGGCAACCTCGCCCTCGATTCCGCGCTCAGGCCCGACCAGCCGCTCGCCGAGGATATCTACGAGGCCGAGCGCGACAGGCGGCTGGCGGACCCCGTCTACGGGGGCAAGCTCATAGGCATCCGCCTCTCGATCGCGGACGGACGCGCCGAAATCGTCCTCGAGGACCAGGGCGAAGGCTTCGATACGACGAAGATGGACGAGGGCCCGAGCGGCCTCGGCGTCTCCGGCAAGGGATTCTGGCTCATCCGGCGGCCCTTCGACGCCGCCTCGTACAACGAGAAGGGAAATTCGCTTACGCTCTCGAAACGTCGTCATTCGGCATCGCCGAATGACGCACCCGATTCATGGAGGTAGTATGGATTTCAGCGACAAGGAGTTGAGAGTCCTGCTCCAAGCGCTCTATCGCTTCAGGGGCGAGGTCTCGGGCGCGAGCCAAAGCGAGCAGAACAAGCTCACGCTCGTAGCCTCGGTCATCGACAAGATCGAGACGAAGGTAGGTCCGCTCACCTCGGAAAGGACGCGCTTCGACCGCGAGATGGAGGAGAGCCTCTCGGTCCTCAAGACAGGGAAGATG
This sequence comes from uncultured Treponemataceae bacterium, assembly GCA_964404145.1. Taxonomy (GTDB): domain Bacteria; phylum Spirochaetota; class Spirochaetia; order Treponematales; family Rectinemataceae; genus UBA1306. Next base: position 3,044 of record CAYOIX010000051.1, on the reverse strand, counting down.
GGACTCGCGAAGGCGGCCAAAGCGAAGCCCGAGCTTGACAAGGAGGTCGCGGCGCCTAAGGTTAAGAAGAGCTCCGCCGTGGGCGCGCCCAAGGCGGCGAAGGGCCCGGCCAGGGCGGCGGGGCCGAAGGGCAAGGGCGCGGGCGCCGCGAAGAAGAAGTGAAGTCTTTTCGAAGGCTGAATGGCATTTACGGTCGTCTGAGGTCCTGAAGCGACCGGTCAAGGAGGAACGATGGCTACTACAAAAGCGGAGGAGCAGGCACGGCTCTGGACCCGCGAGAACATCATGTCCGTGGAGAACCGGATTCTCCAGCAGGTCATGTCGTCCCGAACGCCCGAGGCCGTCGAGTCGGCGATCGCCTACACGAGGTTCCTGAGGCTATCCGGGCTGACTTCCGATAACTACCCGCTATTCCTCAAGATGCTCGAGATCGAGAACCACTGGGTCCTCGACGCGCTCATCGGGGACGAGGATCCCTTCCTCTTCCTCTCGACCATCCAGCCCAACCGCTACGTGATCTCGAAGTGCTTCACGCTGCTGACGCGCTGGCATCCGGGCGGGATCTACCCGAAGACCCTGTCCATCGCCCTGGGCGTGCTGCAGAACGCCTTCAGCTCGCCCAAGGACGGCTACAAGATCTACCCCCTCACGATCGCCGACGTCGACAACCTCGGCAAGCACCTCGAGAAGGAGAAGGGGCAGAACTTCCCGCTCAATCGCTGCATCCTCGACATCCTCGACCGGATCGGCTCCCTTCAGGGTCTCGGCTGGGACGAGAGCATGGAGGAAGTCTCGCGCCAGTCCATCCGCATCAGGAGCTTCTTCTTCGACAGCTCGAAGAAGCTCGAAGACTGCATCCCCCAGGTCCTCATGGTCCGCGGCGACTACCTCAAGGACGAGGTGAACCCGAGGACGCTCTTCGCCGAGGACATCGACATGGCCCTCCGCCACGACTGACGGCGGCGAGCCTAAAGGAGTAACCATGGACGAAGTCATAGTCAACGACAGCTGGTCCGAGGACCAGATCAACGGGATAGAGAACAGACTCCTCCAGGGCATCATCGGATGCCGCACCTACGAGGCCGTCGAGGCGGCCATCACCTATTCGGCCTTCCTCAACACCGTCGGCCTCACGCCCGAGAACTACCCGGTGTTCCTCCGGATGCTCGAGATCGAGAACCATTGGGTGATCGACTCCCTCATCGGCGATACCGATCCCTTCCTCCTCCTCTCGCCCGTGCAGCCGAACAGGTACATCATCGGGAAGATCTTCGCGATGATGACGAAGTGGCACAAGGGCGGCATCTACCCGAAGAACCTGTCCGTGATCCTGGGCGTCCTCCAGTCCAACTATTCGTCGCCCCGCGACGGCTATCGCATCTATCCTCTGTCCATAGCCGACATCAACGGCCTGGCGAAGCACCTCGACAAGGAGAAAGGCCAGGAAGACCCCCTCAACCGGACGATCCTGAATATCCTCGACCGCGTGGGCCAGCTCGAGGGCGTAGGCACCGACGCCGACATGGAAGAGACCGCCATCCACGCCTCCGCGGTGCGCAACGCCTTCTTCGACGACCGCAAGCGCATGGAGGACGTGATCCCGCCCGTGCTCCTCGTCAAGGCGAGCTACCATGAGAAGGAAGTGGCCCCGCGCAAGCGCGTCGCCCTCAAGGAACTCGAGAAGAAAGAGAAGGAGAAGGGGAAATAAGTGGAAAGGATTGAGCGCATCGCGGAGGCATTGCGCTCGCTCGACCTCGGCGCGGGCGTGGCGGTGGAGGGGCGAACCTTCGTTGGCCCCGCGGAAGCCGTCGCGCGCCTGCGCGACCTCGAGGGCATCGCCTCGGGCCTCGCGTCCCGCGATCTCTTCGCCCTCTACGAGAGGAGCGTCGCCCACGACGGCGTCTTCGACGAGGACATACGCGGGTCGGGGCGCTACTACGCCTACCTCCTCTACGAGCTCAAGGGGATGACGCCCGAGGATCGCGAGGCCAAGCTCGCGGCCGCACTGGAGGATCTCGTATCCCAGTACGGCAAGGACGCAGTGCTCTCCCGCATCCCCTCGAGGATCGCGGGCCGCCAGGTCTCGGAGGGGCTCACGCTGCGGCCGGAGCCCGACGACTACCCATCGTACTATTCCAAGGCGCGCATGTCGTACGCCGAGAAGATGGCCCTGGACGAGCTGCCGAAGGCGGTCCTGGCCGGCATCAGGGCGGACCAGGAGCGCCTCCTGGATTCCTTCGGCTGGACGACGGTGAGGGTGCAGGACAAGGACGGCGAGCTGGCCGATATCTGCGGCGATGCCTATCTGCTCTCGAAGGAGGGCCTCGGCCTCGCCGACCCCTACCGCGCGATCTGGGCCGCCGCCGCCTCGGGAGGCAGCGACCGGCTCTACGACTTCGAGGTCCGCACCGACGGCGAGTACGCCGTCGACGTCGACAACGAGCTCGGCCGCTACTACGCCTACGTCCGGGCCAGCCTCAAGGGGCAGGCCGCGAGCGACAGGCGGGAGCGCCTCATCGCCGCCCTCCCCGGGCCCGCCGTGGAGGCCGTCGGCGCCGACGCGGCGGCGGCGCTCTTCAAGGAGTACATCGACGGGGATCAGGTCACCGCGTCCCTGACCATCAGGCCCGATCCCGAGGAATTCCCCTCGTACTTCAACGCCAAGAGGATCGAGGCGGGCAAAGAGCGCCTGCGCAAGCAGATTCTGATCAACGTCCAGGCCGAGGTCATCGGCGCCGTCGAGCGCGCCCTCGGCGGAGTTCAGAAGTACATCATTCTCGATTGAATCGGAGGGACTATGGACATCGAGCTTGACAAGAAGGGCGACTCCCTTAAGATCGTCATCGACGGCAACATCGATACCGACGGCGGGCATCGGCTCGCGGTCTCCCTTCAGGAGGCCATGGAGATGGACGGGATCAAGTCGGTCGTGTTCGACCTGACGACCGTGCGGACCATCACTTCCTCGGGCATAGGCAAGATCATGAACTTCTTCAAGTTCATCGACGGGAAGAAAGGCTCCATGTCGGTAAAGGGCATCTCGG
>CAYOIX010000050.1:0-18714 GCA_964404145.1 uncultured Treponemataceae bacterium | reverse complement strand
GCGGGCTCGGGTCATGGCCACGTACAGGAGCCGGCGCTCTTCCTCGATCCGCTCGGTCAGGAGTTCGCCTTCCTCCCCCTCCCCCGAATCGAAGAGCGTGAAGGGAAGGAGGCCTTCTTCCAAGCCCGCCACGAAGACCTGGTCGAACTCGAGGCCCTTGGCGGCGTGGATCGTCATGAGGGCCACGCGCTCGGTCCGCGGCTCCCAGCCGTCCTGGGGGCTTCCGAGCGCGAGCGCGTCCAGGAAGCCGGCCAGGTCGGTGAAGGAGGCCGCGAAGCCGGCGAGGCGCTCCGCCGGGCCCTCGGGATCGGCGAACGAGGCCGATGCCCCTTCCTTACCCGCGAGGATTTCGATCGCCCGGGCCACCGCCTCCGAGGGCGCGAGCTCGGGGCGCTCTTCGCGGAGACTGGCGAGGATCGATCCCGCGGGCTCCTCCTCCCACCAGGGTCTCTCTCCGACGAGTCTGTAGGGTATGCCGTGGTCGAGGAGGGCCTTCTCTATGGGCTCGGCGAGGGCCGCGGCGCGGACGAGGATGGCGCATTCCCCGAGGCTCCGCAGCTCGGGCGCCTGCGCGTCGGCGACGCCCGAATCGAGGGCGAAGAAACGCGTGCCGCCGATGAGCCGGTCGATTTCGCGCGCTATGCCCTCGGCCTCGGACCTGTCCGTCGGGTATTCGGCGCGCTCGAGGGTCGCCGCAAGCCCCGTGCCCTCGAGCGCCGAGTCCACCAGGCGGCCCGCGGCGCCGATGATGGAGGGGGCGCAGCGGAAGCTCTTGACCAGGCGGCATACCGCGGCCTCCGGGTAATCCACGAGGAAGCGATCGATGAGGCGGCGGTCCGAGCCGCGGAAGCCGTAGATCGATTGATTCGGGTCGCCGATGACGCAGAGCTCGGAGCTTCCCGCGGGGACGAGGACCCGGACCAGCGCGTATTGGGCGTAGTCGATGTCCTGGTATTCGTCCACGAAGACCGCCCGGTAGCGTTCGCGATAGACCGCGAGGATCCCCGGCCGTGCCGAGAGGAGCCTCACCGTCCCTGCGACGAGGTCGCCGAAGTCGAGGGCGCCACCCTCCTTGAGCGCGTCGCGGTAGGCGGCATAGACGGCGTCGGATTCGAGGTCGAAGCGCGGAAGGCCCAGCTCGGCGGCCACTTCGGGCAGGCCTTCCGGGGCGCCGGGCCCGAGCCGCGGCGCCGACTCGCCCGGCCTGAGGAGGAAGCGCTTGCGCTCCTCGATGTAGGAGCCGACTCTCCGCGCCGCCGCGCTGCCCGCGATCTTCTCGAGCAGGGAGCGACGCCCATCTTCGTCGAGTATCCGGAAATCTGAGCTCAGCGAAGCCTCGGCGCCGTTTTCGCGCAGGACCGAGAGACAGAAGGCGTGGAAGGTCGAGGCCGTCACGTCCCGGGCCATGTTCTCGCCGAGGCTCCGGTCGAGACGCGCGCGGAGCTCCCCGGCCGCCTTGTTCGTGAAGGTGAGGGCCAGGATAGCCCGAGGCTCGAGCCCCTCCCGGACGAGCCGGGCGATGCGGAGAGCCAGGACAGCGGTCTTGCCCGTGCCCGGCCCCGCGACCACGAGGGCGGGTCCGACCGGGCGATTCACGGCCGCTTCCTGCGCGGGATCGAGCTCGAAGACGCCTTGCTCTTCCTTCTGGCTTGGCGTCTCGCCTCCGGCGGCCTTCGCGCGCGATCGGCCGCCGCCGCTCCGAGCCTTGCGCCGAGCGGCGCCGACGGTGGGAGCAGGCGGGGCTTGGTCCTGGTCGCCGAAGAGTCCCGACTCGGCCTTGACCTCGATGCGCTCGCCCGGGACGAAGGTTCGGATCGAGCCGTACTCGCCGTCGTAGCCCGGCTTTATCGAGACCTGCCCCGAGCGCATCCGGCCGATCGCCACAGCCAGGAGCTCGCCCGAGACCCCGCGGCAGCGCAGGGCCTCGATGTCCGCCACCGGGCGGTCGGCCAGGAGGGCGAGCTCGCTCCCCGCGGCCTCGACGAGACCGCGGTAGGCTTCGGCGACCTTCTTCGATCCCGGGCCCGTGCCCACGAGCTCCGCGAGGATCTCGGGAAGGGGAATGAGGGAGCTGTAGGGCCTCCGGTTCGTGCCAGCGAAATCCTCCGGACAGGGCGCGGCCTCGTCCACGGGCCGGTCGGCGAGCTCGGTCACGCGCCGCAGGACGCCTGGGGTGAGCGGAGCCCCGCAGACCGGGCAGAGACCGCCCAGGCTCGCGCTCTCCTCGGGCGAGAGGACGACGCCGCAGCCGCGGTGGCCGTCGTAGTGGTATTTCCCCTCCTGGGGGAAGAACTCCACCGTCCCGAGTATCCTGCCCTGCGGGCCTCCCCCGGCGAGGGCCTCGGCGAGCGCGGGGTAGGAATCCTCCATCTCGAATATGGTCGACTCGCGGCCGAGCTTTTCCGGAGAGTGGGCGTCGGAGTTCGAGACGATCGAGAGGCGGTCGAGCGAGCTCACCGCCCAGTTCATGGGAGGGTTGGAGGAAAGACCTGTCTCGAGGGCGCCGATGCGCGGCGCCAGGTCCCCGTAGCACTCGTCGATCGAGTCGAAGCCCGAGCGCGCGCCGAGGACCGAGAACCAGGGCGTCCAGATGTGGGCGGGCACGAGGATGGAGCGATCGTCCGCCTCGAGGAGATTGGCGAAGAGCTCCCGCGAGTCGAGGCCGAGGATGGGGCGGCCGTCCGAGCTGATGTTGCCGATCCGCTCGAGCCTGGCCTGGAAGGCCGCTGCGGCCTCGAAGTCCGGCAGCACGACGATGTGGTGAATCTTGCGCGTCCGGCCTCCGCGGCTGTAGATCGTGCTGATCTCGCCCGTGAGGACGAAGCGCGGGGCCGCGTCGCGCGGGTCGGCGTCCCGCATCGCGGGATTCCGCGCGGGGTCAGGCAGCCCCTCCGCGAGCGCCTCGCCCGCGTCGAACTCGCGTCTGGGCCCGTCCTTGAGCCTGTACAGACCTTCCCCCGCTGGCTCGAGCATTTCGCGCAGCTCGGCGAGCCAGGCGGGATGGCTGCAGTCCCCCGTGCCGACGAGGCCGATGCCCTTGATGCGGGCCCAGCGCTCGAGCTGGGGCACAGTGAGCTTGGGGCTCGTGGCGCGCGAATAGTGGGAGTGGATGTGGAGGTCGGCGACGATGCGCATGGAGCGATTGTAGGAGGGATTCGAGGGCGGTCGCAAGGACGGGCGCTAAGGAGGGTTTTATCGGAAATCCTGGGTTTTAGAAAACGGGCCGACCGCAAAGGACCGGGGATGCGTCGGCAGGCCGTCTCTCCGGAGAACCGGCCCGGGCTGGAGATCGCGCGTCCAGTTTGTAAAAGCGAACCCACCCATTAGTGCACCCAGTATCAAATGGACTGACCGACGATTGGGAAAATCTGCTACATGCATTGAAAGAACTCGGTCATACAAACTCGGACATTGTTGAACTTTCTGGAGCGATGGCATCCATGACGTCGATCTTGCGAAATTGGTAAAATTTTAGTCACATCTTTTCCCCGGTGTATCGATTTAGGCGCGCATCGGGCTTATAGATCGTCATCGGTCCAATGGCTATGAAGCGAAAATCGGGATGAGTCGGATTTATGAGAAAATTATGCTGTTCGGGGACAATGGCGCTTGGTACCTTGAACACTGCACTCCGCGCAGACTCGAACCACTCCCCTCCAATAAGTTGAAGGGGGGCATAGGCAGGATCTACGAGAGCCTGCCATGAAACAGGCAAAAGAGCCGTATCGATTTCCTCTACCAAAGTATCGTCAAACGCGCACCGAATGAGTCCGTAGCGCAAAGATAAGGCGTCATCCGCATGGACAACCAGTTCCAGGACGGCAAGAGACGGCGAATCCGAGGTATAGACGACTCGTTGCCCGATCTTGTTCCATCTTCCTGGGTACCGGGCCGCTCCTGCCCCGTCGAAGGCGCTGGCCGCATACTTGAGTTTGGACAATCGCCACGCTTCGACGATCATGACACAACGTTATATTCGAGCCGTCCGATGAGATTTTCGACGAGTATAGCGCCAGTTTCCGTTTCCAAGAGCTCCAGAGGCGCAAGGTCCTCCAAGGCGCGATTTGGACGCTTGAGCCACGACAATGCCGCAGCCGTATTCCCTTCGTAGAGCCGGACGGCATGATCGTATGCGCGCATAAGCCGCAAAAGCCGATCCGTCTCGGGCGGCGCGAGCTTCCCTTCGACCTTGCGCCGGGCGAATGTCCTTGAACTCATCTGGAGGGTTTTCGACAATTTACCCGCGTCGATAGCCAACATTTCTTGGACTTTCAAGAGAGTCCCAAAGGGCGCCCCCGCGGATATCCGCTTTATGATGCGTTTCGGACTCTCCTCGTTCAAGGGAAAGCTTGTCCAATTCGCATGTTTTCCGGTCCGTGGAGTAATTTTTGCTTTGCTTGCCATAAGACATAATATACTAGCCATTTGGCATAATGTAAGCCCTTGCAGGACACTCTTATTGTTTTGGCGGCCGTACGGACATGAGAGTAGTTATATCCATGCGGAGCGGGAACCGGAGGGACGCACCCCTGATGGGGCTCTAAGCTAGGGTATCATCGGCCCTACCTTGCCCGCGCGAAGCCCCGCTGGTCGGCATCCGTGCAACAAAGCCCGCTACGGTCTATTTGACCCGCGGCTCGGCGATCAGCGCGGCCAAAAGTCGCGCCAGCTCGGCGTAGCTCGCGGCCTCGAGGACGGGGGCAGCGGGATCGGCCGGACGGAGCGTGAAGGTCGGTCCGCCCTCTCCCTCCGCGACCGAGACGCTGCCCACCGTCTCGAGCCCGCCCTCTCCGCTTTGGACGACGAGTCCGAGCCGTTCCGCGAGCCGCGCGGCCCAGGACCGCGCGACGCCTTCGCGTCCCTCGATCGCGAGGGCGTAGGGCTCGTCCGCCTCGACCGAGCGGAAGGCGCCCGAGGCCGGGTCGAAGCGGAAGCTCTCGCCGTCGAAGGCTCGCCCGACAGCGCCCGTGGTCGCGAGGTCCTCGGGCGCGCCCGAGCTGAAGCGGTGAGCCGCGTCCATGAGCCAGAGGATGTCGGCGTAGCGCAGGGCGTGGTCTATGTCGTGGGTCGAGAGGACCACAGCCTTGCCCGAGCTCCGGGCGAGGTCGCGGAGTATATGGAAGATCTCGACCCTCGCGGCCGCGTCGAGAAATGCCGTGGGCTCGTCGAGGACGAGGAGGGGGCAGTCCTGGGCTATAGCCCGGGCGATGAGGGCTTTCTGGCGCTCGCCGTCGGAGAGCTCGGCGAGGCGGCGGCGCTCGAGGCCCGCGAGGCCCACGGCGCCGATGGCTCCCTCGACCGCCGCGAGGTCGCGCCCGTCCAGGCGGTTGCGGGCGTCGGTGTAGGGATAGCGCCCGAAGGCGACTATGTCGAAGACGGTGAAGTAGCCCGCGTCGAAGCGGTCGGTGAAGACGCAGGCGGCCCGCCTCGAGCGCTCCTCCACCCCGAGTCGCCCGACCTCGCCGCCGCAGAGGAGGATCTCGCCGCGCAGCGGGGCCTGGTAGCCGACCAGGGTCCTGAGGAGTGTGGACTTGCCCGAGCCGTTGGGCCCGACCAGGGCTGCGAAGTCGCCGGGGCCGAGCTCGAGCTCGATGCCGGTGGCGAGGGCCTTTTCCGCCCGGCCGCGCCAGCCGATGGCGAGACCGCGCGCGGTCAGGAACTTCACTTCGCGCCCCCCTCTTCCCTCGAGCCGCGGAGGAAGAGGCTCAGGATGATCGGCGCGCCTATGAGTGCCAGGAGAGGGTTGACCGGGAGGACGGCGCCCTTGCCCGGGGCCTGGGATGCGATGTCGGCGGCGAGGGCGAAGATCGACCCGAGGAGCGCGGCGCCCGGTATCAGGACCGCGTGGTCGCTCGAGCGGAAGGCCCGGCGCGCCGCCTGGGGCGCGGCTATGCCGAGGAAGGCTATTGGACCGCAGAAGGCCGTCGCTGCCCCGGCGAGGAGGGCGGCGGCGAGGAGGGCGCGGGTCCTGGCGCCCTTCACCCTGACGCCCAGGGACTCGGCGAAGCGCTCGCCCAGGAGGAGGGCGTTGAGGGCCTTGGCGTCGCGCGCCGTGAGGGCGATGCCTAGGGCGGCGGCGGCGTAGAGGACGGGGAGCTGGCGCGCCGTGACCGAGGAGAAGGAGCCGTAGGTCCAGCCCAGATAGACCTGGACCTTCTGCGGGGAGCCGAAGTACACGAGGAGGGACACGAGGCTGCCCGCTAGGTAGCCGACGAGGATCCCGACGATGAGGAGGGTGACCCCGCTCTCCACCCGGCGCGCGAAGAGGAGTATCACGAGGAGGACGAGGAAGGCGCCCGCGCTGGCCGCGATCGACAGGAGGGCGTAGCCCGCCAGGCCGAGACCCGAGAGGAAGGCCGAGCCCGCGGCCGAGCCTGCGGCCAGGACGACGAGGGCGACCCCTACGCTCGCGCCGGCGCCTATGCCCAGGGAATCGGGGCCCGCGAGGGGGTTGCGGAAGACCGACTGGAGGATGAGCCCCGAGACGGCGAGCGAGGCGCCGGCGGCCAGGGCAGTGAGGGCCTTGGGCAGGCGGAAGACGAGCACGATGCTCGACCAGGCCGGGTCGCTCTGTCGGCCGGCCAGGGCGTCGAAGACTCCCGCCAGGGGTATGCGGACCGAGCCGAAGGCCAGGTCGGCGACGAAGAGGAGAAGGGCCGCCAGGGAGAGGGCGGCGAGGAGGGCCGGGGTCGAGTTTGGGGCTTTCATCCGTCAACTTTCAGATAATAGGTGAAGGGCCGGTCCCCGAGGAGGCCCGGGTGGAAAATCTTGACCAGATCGATGAGTACCAGGTCGGGGCGCATGATGCCCGACTCGAAGTAGTCGTCGCCTCCTCCGGGGCTTAGGCGCCGCGTGTCGTTCCAGACGCCGCCGCGGTTCATGAGGGGCAGGGCGGCGAAGCGCGGGTCGAGCGCTGCGAGGTCGGCCCTGCTGCGCACGGCTATCGAGGGATTCAGCCATATGTCGGCCCCGAGGGCTCGTTCGTAGACCTTCTCCGAGGAGAGGGCGAGACCGCCCGTGCCCCCGTCCTCGGCCCAGAGATAGAGCCCGCCGGCGTCGGCTATGTAGCGCGCCATGTAGCTCTTCCCCCCCGGGACGGTCCAGGAACCTTGGAAGGGGCCGTCGGCCAGGACCCGGGGACGCTCCTTCGCCGCCGCGGCGAGGGCGCGGACGCGCTCGTACTCGCGGACGATCGAGTCGAAGTAGCTCGAGGCGAAGGCCTCCTTGTCGTAGAAGGCCGCGATGAACTTGAGCCACTCGGCCCGCGCCAGGGGAGAGGCCTCGTTCCAGTCCCCGTTGACGACGACCGGGAGCCCCGCCTCCTTCATCTTAGAGTGCGCGTCCCACTCGTTGCCCATGCCGTAGGTGAAGACAGCGTCGGGCGCGAGCGAGATCATGAGCTCGAGGTTGGGCGACCAGTTCCGCGTGGTCTCGACGGTCGCGCCCGACTCGATCCGCGTGCGCAGCTCGGGCGTGCTCACGAAGGAGGCGCTGTCGACCCCGACGATGCTGTCGGCCTCGCCCAGGGCGGCGATCTGCGGGATGTAGGTGGTGGAGAAGGTGATCACCCTGCGGAGCGGGGTCTCGAAGAAGCCGTCGGCCTCGACGCCGGCGGGCCTGGGCTCCCCGCGCCTGTAGAGGACGTAGGTGAAGCCTCTCTTCGCCCCGGGCCAGGGCGACTTGACGCCTAGGACCTTGTAGCCGGGCCTGTACTCGATCGAGAAGCCGGCGGCGTAGCTTACGACGGCGCGCTGGGGGCCTGTCTGGGCGGCGAGGGCCCCGATCGCTCCGCACGCGAGGACCGACAGGATGATCCTGCGCATGCGCGAAGCCTAGCGCCTTTGCCCCGGCCTGGGCAAGCTCCCCCGAGGCTTGTCCCTCCCGGAATACAGGAGTACCATGTCGGAATGGACCCCGCGAAAGATGTCTTGGGCTTTATCGGGATTGGTGTCATGGGATCGAGCATGGCAGGCCACCTGCTCAAGGCCGGCTACAAGGTCCACGTCCACACCCGCACCAAGGAAAAAGCGCGCTCCCTCCTCGACGCGGGCGCGGTCTGGGAGGAGAGCCCGGCCCGTCTCGCCCCTGCCTGCCGGGCGGTCTTCACCATGGTCGGTTACCCGAGCGACGTCGAGGGCGTCTACTTCGGCCCCAAGGGCCTCGTCGAGAACGCGATGCCGAAGAGCTACCTCGTCGACTGCACGACCACCAGGCCCGATCTCGCCCGGCGCATCGCGTCGGCCGCCAAGGCCAGGGGCCTCGAGGCCCTCGACGCGCCTGTGTCGGGCGGGGACGTCGGCGCGAGGAACGCCACCCTGACTATCATGGTCGGCGGCGAGAGCGAGGACTTCGAGGCGGTCAAGCCGCTCTTGGCCCTCATGGGCGCCACCGTCATCCTCCAGGGAGGGCCGGGCGCGGGCCAGCACGCCAAGATGGCCAACCAGATAGCCATCGCGGGCAGCCTCGCGGGCGCTGTCGAGGCCGTCACCTATGCGAAACGCGCGGGTCTCGACCCCAGGACCCTCCTCGCGAGCATAGGCGCGGGCTCCGCGGGGAGCTGGCAGCTCAACAACATGGTGCCCCGGATGCTCGACGGCAACTTCGAGCCCGGCTTCTACGTCAAGCACTTCCTCAAGGACCTCGGCATAGCCCTCGAGTCGGCCAAGGCCATGAAGCTCGACCTCCCCCTCCTCGCCCTCGCCGAGCGGCTCTTCGAGTCGATGCGGGACGAGGGCCTTGGCGACAAGGGCACCCAGGCCCTCTACCTCCTCTACGAGCGCCGGGTCCGCGAGGGGAGCGGGTTTTGAGAGGACGCGGCTTCGAGCCCTCTCCCGAGACGGTTGTCGACCGGGGCGCCTTCGCCCTGGGCCGCTTCGGCACGCCCTTCCGCCGCGCCAACATGCTCGACGTCTCGATGCCCTTCCATTATCCCGTCCCGCGGCTGCTCAAGGACTGGCGGCTCAAGGAGTGGCAGGCTTACCAGTTCGGCGACCGGCGCTGGTGCTTTTTCGCCTCGCTGTACAATGCCAAGACCTGCAGCTTCGTCCTCTTCCTGGCCTACGACCGCGAGCGCAAGAAACGCTACCTGATCCGGCGCTTCATTCCCGGCAGCGTATTCCACTTTCCGGAGTCGATCTCGGGATCGGACGTCTACTACCGCGGGGCGCGGACCTTTCTCGAGTCCAGCTGCGACTACGACAAAGGCTCGATGCAGCTCACCGTCGCCCGGGGCTCGCGCAAACCCGAGCGCCGCTTCTCGGGGCGCTTCGACTTCTCCTGCGGGCCCAAGCTCGCCTCGCCCAACGTCGTCTGTCTCCCCCTCGGTCTCAACCGGGCCATGTACTCGACAAAGATCCTCATGCCCATGGAGGGCGAGTTCTCGATCGGGGGGGAGAGTCACCGCTTCGAGGGCCCCTCGTCCATGGGCATCTTCGACGACCACAAGGGCTACTACCCCTACCGGCTGCGCTACGACTGGGTCACGGGCTTCGGTGCCGACGCCAAGGGCCGCCGGGTCGGCTTCAACCTGACCGACAACCAGGTCCGCGACCAGGTCCGCTACAACGAGAACTGTCTCTGGATCAACAACAAGGTCTGGCCCCTGCCCCCGGTCAAGGTGACGCGGCCCCAGGGCCCCGCGGGCGACTGGATTGTCCAGGACACTGAGGGCATGGTCGACCTCGTCTTCGTGCCCGAGGTAGGGAACGACCTCCGCTTCAACCTCGGCATCGTCGAGAGCGACTACAACGGCCCCCTGGGCAGCTTCAGGGGCTTCGTCCGCAACGGCGACGGCGACAAGATCGCGGCCGAGCTCCTCTACGGGGTGGGCGAGAAGGAATACCTGCGGGCCTAGTGTCCCGCCCCTTAATTATGCTGCATAAAGATGGACCGTTTTGAAAAGGGTCAGCGTATTGGTCTCTATCCTCTATGTCGCCTGCTTTGTCTTTACGCAGATCCAAATGGGATTTTTTACGAATAGGAATTGGTGGGGTTTCCCTCAGGCTCCTTCGATCGATTATCTCATACGAATTACCATAATCTACGCGATAGACAGCGTTTTGCTCATTGTAAGCGTCGTGGGACTACTGCGGAAAAACAGGCTCAGTCGGCTCTATTTCATCATATCCTGCGTTGCGAGTCTTGGGTGGCAGATGTATCTACTCACGCAAAAAACTATTTTGGCCTTTACGGGCGGGAAACTGAACTTTGTCCTAATGGCCCTTGAAGTAGCAGTGTGCACACTGTTGATCATAGAGCGCCCGCTCTTTCAGGGTCGAAAAAACGGGCGGGAGAAGAGCAGCTAGCCCAAGTAGTTCTACAGCTCTCGGCCAGGAGCGGTTTTCCACGGAGAGGTGCTTCTTCCGCGCCTCGACCCACTTGTCTTGCGACACCACCCTGTGCTCAGCCATCTCCACCCTCCTCGGGGAAAAGATACGGCGGCTCCAGCAGCGAGTATTGTAAAAAAGCGAATAGCTAGTCGGTAAAATGGGCATCGTCGTAAAAATTTTCGGAGTAACCATGTGCCATTTTCAACGCTCCGCTAGAGTGCATCCGCCCGCTCGAGGAAGGCGATGAAGGCGCCGATCTCCCGCACGAGCCGCGGATGGAGATCTTTGAGCTTCTTTAAGAGAAAGTCGATTCTGTCCCAGTCGTACTCGAGCTCGAAATAGTAGCGCTTGAAATGTCTGAATTTCAGCAGCTCGCCCAGGTCTCGCCGCGTCTCGTCCGAGATCACGCTCTCCCGAAGCTCGGGCACGCGGAGAGTCATTCTGTCGAGGAGCGCCTGGGGCCACCGGGTTTCTTCGAGATGATTCTCGAAATTCTGCGATACGCGCAGGAATAGGGTTTCGAGACAGGTGTAGTAGTTCTCGATGATCCCCGCCATCATGAGCGCGGTGGCCGGGGTCCTGCCGGAGACCGCGAGCTCGCGTCCTTCGGTGGTTTCGATGAAGGCCCGGATGCGATCGAGCACCTCCAAGTTCTTTCGGATTTCCGCGACGAGGAGCTTAAGGTCGCTCATACAGGAGCTTCCCGCCTTTGCGGATCGAATCCGCGTGGATGGGCTCGATCCTCTCGAGCTCGACGAGGTCGAGGGGGAAGGAGGTCATCGCGAGGGCTTTGCCATAGAGCTCGAAATACCTTTCCGTCCCCGCTATTCCCTCCACCGCGAGGTCTATATCGGATATCTCCGAAAAGCGCGCGCGATCGAGGAGGGAACCCCACTGGTAGATGCGCCGCGGGCTGTAGTCGCGCTCGAGCATGGACACGATCCTCCGGGCGTCCTCCCTCGCGGCCTCGAAGCGCTCGTCGAGACTCCGCGCTCGACGGAGGGCCTTCTCGTCGAAGAAGCGGCGAGTACAGCTGGGGTCGACGCCAGGTCCGGTCTCCATGCTCGAATCCTAAACCTCGACCGTTCCGGCCGCAAGGCTCGATCCCTCTTTCTCAGAGCTGGCGGCCCGTGCGGAGCTTCTCCTCGAAGCGGTCGAGCTTGCGGCCCGAGAGGGCGGCGGCATCCTCGCCGCCGGCCGGCGAGCCCGCCAGCCGCCGGCGGAGCTCGGCCAGCTCCTCGGCCGAAAAGCGCACGCCGCCCAGGACGTGGTTCTCGAAGCTCGCGCAGGCGGCCGGGGCCACGGCGCGACAGATGTCCAGGAGGACCCGGGCGTAGGCGCGGATCTCGAGCTGGGCGTGGGGATCGAGCCTCAACTGGAGGAAGTGGAAGAGGTTGCGCAGGTCGATCTGCCAGTACCACTGGGTGTAGAGGCTCAAGGGCAGGTCTATGCGCGCGAGCTCGCGCGCTATGCCCGATTCGACGAGGCCCGAGTACTCCCGGTAGGCGGCGCGCTGGCCCGACTCCATGGTGGCCAGGGTCGAGGCGGCGAGGGCTTCGGGGACAGGGCCTGGGGCGCGGCCTTGTTTGTCGTCGGCGCTCTGGGCGGCGATGACGGCCGGGTCGGGCAGGTAGAACTCGTCCTTCATCACCGAGTAGCGCCCCGAGACCTCGTTGACCCGCGCGGTCCTGTGCCGGATCCACTGCCGCGCCACGAAGATCGGCAGCTTGACGTGGAAGGCGAGGATCACCTGCTCGAAGGGCGAGCTGTGCTCCATGCGCAGGAGGTGGTCGATGAGGGCGGCGTCCTCGCGGAAGCTCTTGGTGCCGGCGCCGTAGGAGACCCGGGCGGACTGCACGATCCGCTCGTCCCCTCCCAGGTAGTCGACGAGTCTGACGAAGCCTTTGTCGAGGACGGGGAACTCGCGGTCGAGGATCGCCTCGGCGGCGGGCACGACGCAATGGGGCATGGGGCCTCCGGCTCCGAGTATACCCGGCGGGCCCCCGCTCGCCAACGCCGGGCCGACAATTTTCCCTTGACCGAAGGGCCCATCTCCCTGGAAAATGTCGGACCGAGGTGCCAGGGTGTTCGAGCTGAGCGAGAAGACGGTGGAGCAGATCGTCTTCGCGATGGAGGATCAGGAGCACGCTTCCTTCGTCGACCTCGAGAGCGGCGAGGTCGGGCCGGGGCCCGAGGGCGAGCTCTACGCGCGGGCGCCCACCTGGTCCTCGCGCGAGGGCTTCAAGCTCATGGAGGAGTTCCTCTCCTCCGTCCGCCAGCCCTCGGCCCGGCGGGAGCTCTCGTCGGCCCTCGCTCGGGGCAGGGGGGTCTTCAAGGCCTTCAAGGCCGTCCTCGCCGAGCACGAAGACCTCGAGCGGGCCTTCCGGGACTTCAAGATCCGGGCGATGCGGCTCACGATCTCCTCCTGGTACGACGAGCTGCGCGAGGCCAAGGGGCTCGAGCGCCTGGGGCCCGAGCCCGAGGACGTCGACGAGCTCCTCGCGAGCGATCTCGACATCAAGATCCTCGGGCTCGACGAGGCCCGGCGCCTCTTGGGGCCCCTCTTCGAGGAGGCCGAGGAGGAGAGCGTCGAGAGCCTCCCGGGCCCGGTGGCTGTCTTCGAGCTCGAGCGGCTGAAGGCGGATGTCGCGGCGGCGAAGGACGCCATCTGCGCGGTGGCCGACGACAGCGAGGGCGGCGCCCTCGGCCTGGCCCTCGGGCTGCGGACGGTGGCCGCTGACCGGGGTTTCGGGAGGATCGTCTTCCTCAGGGTCAGGCCCGAGTTCCGGCGCATGGGCCTGGCCACCGCCCTCCTGGGGGCCCTCACCAAGGCCTTCGAGGACGAGGGCATCAACCTCGTCATGCTCGACTCGGCCCTCCTCCCCCCCGAGCTCGGCAAGAACCTGGCCGCCCTCGGCTTTGTCTCCTACGGTCTGCGGGCCCTCACCCGGCAGGATTAATGTCCTAGCCAGAGGTATCGGGCCATGTCGACCCTCCCCGATGGCGAGACCTCTACGCCCTCGTACAGGAGGAGGGCTCGCTGGAGATCGAAGCCGGCGCCCCGGGGCAGGGCTATGCTCCCGTCCTTGCGGATCACGCGGTGCCAGGGTAGGCCCTCCTTCTCGGCGCTCGAGTGGAGAACCCGCACGACCTGGCGCGCTCCGTTGGGGAGGCCGGCGAGGGCCGCGGCGGAGCCGTAGCTCAGCACCTTCCCGGGCGGTATCCGCGCAAGGACCCTCTTGATCCGCTCCGTCGTCTCCGAGGCCATGGAGGCAGTATAGCGCGGCCGCTGCATCGCGCCAGCATCTTTACAAAAGGGCGATTTTTGTAAATATTGTTGCCTCCGAGGAGGTCCTCATGAAGACCTGTTTCCTGTTCCCCGGCCAAGGGGCCCAGTATCCCGGCATGGCCCGGGATTTCTACGAGACGAGCAAGGCGGTCCGAGATCTCTTCGCCCTCGCGTCCGAGGTCTCGGCCATAGACCTCAAGAAGCTGATCTTCGAGGGGAGCGAGGAGGAGCTCAAGCAGACCCGCAACACCCAGATCGCGGTGGCCCTCGTGGGCGCCGCCTCGGCGACCTGCGCCCGAGAGCATGGGGTCAGCCCCGATGGCTGCGCGGGCTTTTCGGTGGGCGAGTGGCCTGCCCTGGCCGAGGCCGGCGTCGTCTCCTACGCGGACATGTTCCGGCTCGTGGCGGAGCGGGGCAGGCTCATGGACGAGGCGGGGAAGCGCTCGGGCGGCTCGACGATGAGCGCGGTGCTCGCCCTCTCGCCCCAGGCCATCGAGGCCGCGATCGCGAAGGCCGGGCTCGAGCAGGTCTGGGTCGCAAACTACAACAGCCCGACCCAGTCGGTGATCTCGGGCACCGAGGCCGATGTCGCGGCCGCCGAGATCGCGGTCAAGGAGGCGGGGGCGAAGCGCGCGATCCGGCTCAAGGTCTCCGGGGCCTTCCACTCGCCCATCATGGCCTACGCCCGCGACGGCTTCGCCGAGGCTGTCGCCGACGTGGCCTTCGGGGACCCCAGGATAGCCCTCTTCTCGAACGTCACCGGCAAACGGATCTCGGGCGGGCTCGAGGCCAAGACCCTCGCGGTAGCCCAGATCGTCAGCCCCGTGCGCTGGATCGAGGAGGAGGCGGCCATCCTGGCCGAGAGGCCGGGCTTCTGCGCCGAGACGGGCCCGGGCACGGTGCTCGGCGGACTCTGGAAGTCGGTCGGAGGCGAGGTGCCCTGCTATCCCTTCGGCACCCTCGACCAGATAGCCGCGATAACTCTGTAAAGGAAGGAAGAACACATGGAAAGTCTATTGGCCGGCAAGACCTGCATCGTGACCGGGGGCTCCAAGGGCATCGGCCGCGCCATCGTCGAGCTCTTCGCGCGCGAGGGAGGCCGGGTCTTCTACCTCTCGCGCAGCGAGGCCGAGGATCCCGCGGGTCTAGCCGCGGCCGCAGCGGGCGGCGGCTCCGCCAGGTGGATAGCCTGCGACGTCGCCGACGAGGCCATGGTGGGCGCCGCTGTCGAGACCGTGGTGGCCGAGGCTGGCTCGATCGACGCCCTGGTCAACAACGCGGGTGTCACCCGCGACGGCCTCGTGTTCCGGATGAGCCTCGAGGACTGGGACACGGTCCTGCGGACCAACCTGACGAGCGCCTTCCTGGTCTCGCGCGCCGTGGCGCGCCTGATGATCAAGCGCCGATCGGGGAGCATAGTCAACGTCTCGAGCGTCGCCGGGCTCATGGGGAACGGGGGGCAGACCAACTATTCCGCGTCCAAGGCCGGGCTCATCGGCTTCACCAAGAGTCTGGCCCGCGAGGTCGGCTCGCGGGGAGTCCGCGTCAACGCCCTCGCCCCGGGCTTTATCGAGACCGCGATGACCGAGAAGATCCCCGCCGACGCTAAGGAGAAGCTCAAGGCCGGCATACCGCTCGGGCGCACGGGCTCGAGCGCGGAGGTCGCCGCTGCCGCCCTCTTCCTCTGCTCGGACCTGTCGGCCTACGTGACCGGCGAGGTGCTCAGGGTGGACGGCGGAATGGGCATGTAGGCGAGAGAAATCGCTTGGCGCCCGGGTGGGCGCGAAGCTATACTCCTCCGAGTGCGCTCCAGCATACTAGCGGTCAAGCCGGGCAGCCCCATGTCGCTCGGAGCCGGGATCCAGGCCGAGGGCGTCAACTTCGCGGTCTTCTCGCGCGACGCGGAGTCGATGACCCTCTGTCTCTTCGAGTCCTCGACCGACGGCGAGGCCTCCTTCGAGTACCGGCTCGACCCCCGCCTCAACAAGACGGGGGACATCTGGCACGTCCTCGTGGTCGGGCTCGGGCCCGGCGCCCTCTACCTGTGGAGGGCCGACGGCCCCTACCTCCCGGCCAAGGGCCACCGCTTCAACCGCCACAAGGCCCTCATCGACCCCTACGCCAAGGCGGTGAGCGGGGACTTCACCTGGGATCTCTCGCTGACCACTGCCTACGACCCGGCCTCCCCGGAGAGCGACCTGTCGTTCTCGGCCGAGGACGACGCGGCCTGCATGCCCAAGTGCGTGGTGGTGGCCGACGACTTCGACTGGGAGGGCGACCGCCCCCTCAACTACCCGCTGCGCCACTGCGTCATCTACGAGACCCATGTGCGGGGGCTGTCCATGCACCCGAGCGCCGAGGTGGACCATCCCGGGAGCTTTCTCGGCGTGGCCGAGACCATCCCCTACTTCAAGGAGCTCGGCGTGACGAGTCTCGAGCTCCTCCCGGTCCAGGAGTTCGACCTCTTCGAGAACCGGCGCAAGGATCCCGCGACGGGGAAGCGGCTCTCGAACTACTGGGGCTACTCGACCATCGCCTTCTTCGCCCCCAAGGGCCGCTACTCCAGCTCGGGCTCGGTCGGGCAGCAGGTGACCGAGTTCAAGCGGATGGTGCGCGCCCTCCACGCGGCCGGCATCGAGGTGATCCTCGACATCGTGTTCAACCACTCGGCCGAGGGCAACGAGCTCGGGCCCACCCTGAGCTTCCGGGGCCTCGACAACCGGATCTACTACATGCTCGACGAGGACAAGCGCTACTACAAGAACTACTCGGGCTGCGGCAACACCCTCAACTGCAACCATCCCGTCGTGCGCACCCTGATCCGGGACTGTCTCCACTACTGGGTCGTCGAGATGCACGTCGACGGCTTCCGCTTCGACCTGGGCTCGATCCTGGGCCGCGACCAGGACGGCAAGCTCCTCGAGAACCCGCCCATCATCGAGGGCATAGCCGAGGACCCGATCCTGCGGCACACCAAGATCATCGCGGAGGCCTGGGACGCGGGCGGGGCCTACCAGGTGGGCTGGTTCCCCGGGGGCAGGTGGGCCGAGTGGAACGACCGCTACCGCGACGACGTCCGGCGCTTCTGGAGGGGGGACCGCGGGGCCGCGCGCAACCTGGCCACGAGGATCACGGGCTCGAGCGACCTCTACCTCCGAGACGGCCGCAAGCCCTTCCACTCGATCAACTTCATCACCGCGCACGACGGTTTCACGCTCAACGACCTCGTCTCCTACGACCGCAAGCACAACGAGCGCAACGGCGAGGAGGAGCGCGACGGCTCGGACGCGAACTACTCCTCCAACTACGGCGAGGAGGGCCCGAGCCGGAACGCCGCCCTCGAGGCGACGCGGAACCGCCAGGCCAAGAACTTCCTGGCCACCCTCCTTCTGTCCATCGGGACGCCGATGCTCCTCGGCGGCGACGAGTTCCGCCGTACCCAGGGCGGGAACAACAACGCCTACTGCCAGGACAACGAGACGAGCTGGTGGGACTGGGGTCTCGAGAAGAGCAACGCCGGCCTCGTCCGCTTCGCCCGGATGCTCATCGGCTTCCGGATGCGGCACCCGGCCTTCCGGAGGCCCGAGTTCTTCACTGGCCAGGACGCGGACTTCAACGCCTCGCCCGACATCACCTGGTTCGACGAGGCAGGCCAGAGCCCGGACTGGGCCAAGATCGACTCGCGGATAGCGGCGCGCATCGACGGCTCCAAGGCCGACATCATGGCCGACCGGGACGACAACGACTTCTATCTCATCTTCAACGCGAAGGACGAGTCCTCGGTCTTCAAGATCGGGCCCGCCCCCCTCGCGCGGCGCTGGTTCCGCGTCGTCGACAGCTCCCTGCCCTCGCCCGAGGACTTCCTCGGCCCGGGCGAGGAGAGCATCCTCGTGCCCCAGGACGAGTACGCGGTCTCCCCGCGCTCTATCGTGGTCCTCGTCTCGCGCGAGAGCTGAGCCCTCCGGCCCGCCGATGTCGCTTGCCAGGGCGGCGAAAATGACTATATCTTATCATTATGAGGAGATACCCAGGACAGGGCCGCGAGGCGGATTTCCGGCGAGGGCGGCGCGAGCTGGCCCTGCACAGACCGGATCTGGCCGTGCGCAGCCTTAGGTCGGCGGTGGACGCATGCTCCGCGGCCCATCCTGGCACGCTCTCCCGCGACCTCTACTGGTTGGCCGTCGCCCTCCTGCGGCTGGACCGCTCGGAGCTCGCCATACGGAGCCTGGCCTCGGCCCAGAAACTGAGGCCGCGGGGCATAGCGCGCGCGGCCTACGTGAAGCGCGTGAACGACTACGGGATGCGCCGCCGCGCGCGTCCCGAGCTCGACGACTTCTACGCCTTCTACTCGGTCCAGGCCTGCATCTACCTGGGCCGCAAGAAGAGCAGGCGCTTCGACGGCAACGCCGAGAAGGACATGGTGACCCGGCTCATAGGCGACGCCTGGCGCTCCCTGTCCTGCTCCGGGGCCCTCGAGGGCCTCACGGCCTCGCGCAAGCTGGCCATCTTCAAGTCCAAGAAGATAGTCTTCCCGATCGGCTTCGACCCCTCCCGCGGGAAGATCCTGGACGTGGACTTCCGCAGAGGCATCGGGCTCGAGGGCGACGAGCGCTGCAGCTGCGGCTCGGGCCTGCCCTTCATGCAGTGCTGCGGACGGACCTCGGCCCCCCGCGAGCGCTTTTGTGAGTAGAATCGATACAGTATCCGACCTAGCCGCTCTGATTGTGTCAAAACGATACGCGTCGAAATAGTTCTGTAATCCTTTCGTAGAGGATTGATGCAGCGCCTGGATAATTATTGCGTTTATCGCGGATTCTCCAATAGATAAAAATATAAAAAGTACTATTTTAGAGAGCTTTCAAGATACGATAAATCATTCCTGGATAAGGACAATCAATCTTATCGACGAAACAGAGAGGCATTGGGCCGAGCTTGGCACGTGATTTGCATTATTAAGGGTGCACATGGAGGCCAAAATGGCGAAGAAGAATGCTTGCCTGAACGACTCGAGCTCCTGCGATGAGAACGTCCTGTCCATGTACCTCAAGGAAATCAACCGCATCCCCCTCTTGTCCCGCGAGGATGAGGATAAATACG
>CAYOIX010000049.1:0-19090 GCA_964404145.1 uncultured Treponemataceae bacterium | reverse complement strand
TCTCGATCAGGTCGTAGATCTCCTCGACGGTCATGGCGCGGATGGACTTGCCGTGGGCCTCGGAGCCCGCGTAGACGACCTCGTGACCCGCCGACCCGGGCAGGTCCACGACCATGTCGGTCGCGGATATCATGTCGGTGCGGGGCCAGGCCGCCTGGCGTCCCGGATGCTGAATCTGCACGGCGCACTTCGCCCCGTGGCGATGCATCGCCTCGGCGAGCTCGGCGAGGCCGGGGATGAGCGGATCTTCGTCGACGGCGAGGCAGGTGACGGTCGGGCGCCCGGTCTTCCGGTCGGGAGTGGAGGCGCCGACGATGATGAGGCCCGTGCCGCCCTTGGCGACTTCCTCGTGGTAGGTGATCACCCGCTGGCTGACCGATCCGTCGGCGTTGCCGGACGAGATATCGGTGGGGACGTGGCAGATCCTGTTCGGCACCTCGAAGTTGCCGATCCTGAGAGGCTTGAACAGTGACGGGTACTTGAGGTCGCTCATTCTCTTCTCCTTCCTTTACGGGTGCTTGTGGGGTATTTCTTCGCCTTTTCGGCGTCTCGCGACATTTGCTCCTGCAGGTGCTTCACGAGATGGTTCGAGTGGATCGACAACAGAGAAGCGACCCTCGCCGTCTCGTCCCCCTCGATCGCGTCGATGACGCTCTCGTGCTCCATGATGAGCTTCTCGGGATCGGCCGACTTCAGGTAGTCCATGATGGGCCGGGTGCGCACCTCGAAGGCCAGGTACTCCCAGAGCGTGAGGAGGATGTCGTTCTCGGCGGCCTCGACGATGCTCCGGTGGAAGTTCTGGTTCTGGAGGTTGTACTGAACGTGGTCGTGGGCGCCGAGGGATTCGCGCATCGGGCCGATCTTCTTGCGCAGCTTGAGGACTTGGCCCCTGAGCCGGCCGCCGGCCAGCCTTGCCGCGAGAGCCTCGAGGACTCCCTTCACCTCCAGGGCGTCGACGGTCTCCGACATGCTCACTTCGCGGACCCTCGCGCCTTTGTGCATGATATACTCGAGCACCCGCTTCGCGACGAGCTCCCTGATGGCCTCGCGCACGGGGATGGTGCTGACGCTGAACTCCTCCGCGATGCGGGACTCGATTACCCTGTCGCCCGGGAGCAGCTGGCCCGAGGCTATCATGTTCAGGATGGAGTCCGCGATCTGCGACGAGAGAGAGGATCGATATGCCGCTTCCGTCTGTTTCGCTTTCATTCTTGTGACCATATCATATACTATATATGATCATTGTCAAGCTTCAATGGGGGGCCCGCCTACGGCGCCGAGTACGATTTCATCTCTATTAATTGGGGCATAGTATCGGCCTTCTCAGAAAAACGTTGACAACCCGGAAGACAGGCTTTATCATCCTCCTATCGCCATTTAATATACTATATATGATATTGCCATAAGGACGGCCGCCCTTGTCCTGTCGCTCGAGCGATCCGCCGTCCTGTCGGGGAGGTACGAATGAAAGAGCTGCGCGTCGGCGTGATAGGCACAGGCTTCATCGGTCCAGTACATGTCCAGGCGCTGCGAAGGATACCCTACATCAGGGTGGCGGGACTCGCGGAGACCGGCGACGAGCTCGCCAAGGCCAAGGCCGAGGCCCTGGGGATCGATGCCTGGTACGGCAATTACGAGGACCTCCTCGCCAAGCCGGATATCGACGCGGTGCACATCTGCTCGCCCAATTTCCTCCACGCCGAGATGGCCAAGAAGGCTCTCCTGGCCGGCAAGCACGTGGTGTGCGAGAAGCCGCTCGCCGTAACTCCGGCGGAGGCCAAGGAGCTCGTCGATCTCGCCGCCAAGCTGAAGCGCGCGAACGCCGTCCACTTCAACATCAGGTTCTATCCCCTCGTCAGGCAGCTGAAGGCGATGGTAGAGAAGGGGGAGATGGGGCGGATCTTCTCGATCCAGGGATCCTACCTCCAGGATTGGCTCTTCTACGAGACGGACTACAACTGGCGGCTGGAATCCAAGCTGTCCGGCGAGTCCCGCGCGGTCGCGGACATCGGCTCGCATTGGATGGACCTCGTCGAGTACGTGAGCGGGCTCAGGATCAAGCAGGTGTTCGCCGACTTCGCGACCTTCCATCCCAAGCGCAAGAAGCCGCTGAAGCCGGTCGAGACCTACGCGGGCAAAGTCCTGAAGCCGGAGGATTACGCCGAGGTCGATATAGATACCGAGGATTACGCGACCGTGCTCTTCCGATTCCAGAACGGTGAGCGCGGAGTCCTCACGGTCAGCCAGGTATCCGCGGGCAGGAAGAACCGCCTCTACTTCGAGCTCGACGGCTCGACGCGGTCGGCGGCCTGGGATTCCGAGATGCCCAACCGGATGTGGATCGGGCGCAGGGACGGCAACAACGAGCTGATCATGAAGGACCCCTCCCTGGTCCATGCCGAGGTACGCTCCATAATCTCGCTCCCGGGTGGGCATCAAGAGGGCTTCAACGACACTCCCTTCCAGCTCTTCACGGAATTCTACGGCGATGTGCGGAGGGGGGGGCCGAGCGCCAGCCCCAGCTACCCGACCTTCGCCGACGGGCTGCGCGAGCAGGTGCTCGCGCAGCGCATCCTAGAGAGCCACCGCGGGCAGAAATGGGTCGACGTCGACGGAGGTACACGATGATATCGCTCGGTTTCGTCAGCGCGATCCTTGGGAACAAGAGCTTCGAGGAAGTCGTCGACTTCGCGAGCGCGAATCGCTTCGCCTGCGTCGAGATGATGTGCTGGCCCATCGGCAAGGCGGAGCGCCGCTACGCCGGCGTCACCCACGTGGACGTGGACAGGCTCGACGCGGCCGAAGTCGGCAGGATCAAGGCCCTGCTCGAGAAGAAGAACGTGTTCATCTCCGGCCTAGGCTACTACCCGAACCCCCTCGACGAGGACGAGGCCAAGCGGGGAGTCTATGTCGAGCACATCAAGAAGGTGATATCGGGGGCGTCGGCCCTCGGCGTCCCGGTCGTCAACACCTTCATCGGCAGGATCCCGACGAAGGACCCCGAGTACAATTTCGGCCTCTTCAAGGAGGTCTGGCCCTCGATCGTGAAGCACGCCGAGTCGAGATCGGTCAAGATCGCCATCGAGAACTGTCCTATGTACTTCTCCAAGGACGAATGGCCGTCCGGCAAGAACCTGGCCTATTCGCCCGCGCACTTCCGAAGGATGTTCGAGCTCATCCCCTCGAGGAGCTTCGGGCTCAACTACGACCCGTCTCACCTGGTCTGGCAGATGATGGACTGCATAAAGCCCATCAAGGAATTCAAGGACAGGATATTCCACGTCCACATCAAGGACGTGAAGTTGGACCGCGCGAAGCTGGACGACGTGGGCATACTGGCCACGCCCCTCGAGTACCACAGCCCGAGACTGCCCGGGATGGGCGACGTCGACTGGGCCGCCTTCTTCTCGACCCTCGTGGAGTCGGGCTACCGCGGGCCCGCCTGCATCGAGGTGGAGGACAAGAATTACGAGAGGGACGAGGGCGACGTGAAGACGGCCCTCATCCAAAGCCGCAATTTCGTAAGCCAATATATCGTAGTCGACTAGACGGTATCGAAGGGACGGGAGATGGACAACAGCTTCAAGGACCTTTTCAGCCTCGAAGGCAGGACGGCCGTGATCACGGGAGGCGGAGGCGACCTCTGCGGCGCGATGTCGCGCGCGCTGAGCATGGCCGGATGCCGGATCGCGGTGCTCGACATAAGTCTGGACAAGGCGGAAGACGTAGCCCGGCAGATAAAGGCCGGGGGAGGGGAGGCCAGGGCCTACGCCTGCGACGTCCTCGACGAAGCCAGCCTGACCAGGGTCCGGGACGAGATCCGCGGGGCCTGGGGCATTCCGGACATCCTGATCAACGGCGCCGGGGGCAACAACCCGCGCGGCAGCACGAAGGCGGAGTTCCTCGAGCCATCGATGCTCGACGACAAGAGCGAGACGAACTTCTTCGACCTCGAGATGGACGGCATCCGCAAGACCTTCGATCTCAATTTCATGGGGACGCTCCTGCCGACGAAGGTTTTCGCGCGCCTCATGGTCGAAAAGGGCAAGGGCGCGATCCTCAACATGTCCTCCATGGGCGCCTTGAGCCCTTTAACCCAGGTCGGCGCCTACTCCGCGGCGAAGGCGGCGGTGGCCAACTATACGAGATGGCTGGCCGTCCACCTGGCCCACACCGGGGTGCGCGTGAACGCCCTGGCTCCCGGCTTCTTCATGACCGAGCAGCTCAGGTTCCTCCATACCGACAAAGCGACGGGGCAGCCGACCGCCAGGTCGAGGAAGGTCACGGCCCATACTCCGATGGGCCGGTACGGCGTGCCGGAGGACCTCCTCGGGGCCGTCATATACCTGCTGTCCGACGCTTCGAGCTTCGTCACCGGAGTGGTCCTCCCTGTGGACGGCGGCTTCTCGTCGTACAGCATCTAGAGGAAGCGGCAGCATGGCAGAGACCAATCCGAGCTATTCGCCGCCCAACGAGGCGCCAGATCGCGTCATCCATCGCGTACTCGAGGGTCAGAAGGCCCTCGTGACGGGCGCGAGCAAGGGCCTGGGCGCGGGCATCGCGGTCGCCCTCGCCGAGGCGGGCTGCGACGTGCTGGTCAACTACTCGAGCGACCGCGGCGGGGCCGAGGATACGGCCGCGAAAGTCGCCTCCTTCGGGAAGGCCGCCTACATCCACAAGGCCGACGTCTCGCGGGAAGAGGAGGTCCTGGGCATGTTCGGCGCGATGCGCGAGCGCTTCGGGCGCATCGACATCCTCATCGACAATTCCGGGATCCAGGTGAACGCTCCCTTCGACGAGATGACGCTGGACCAATGGAACGCCGTCATCGGGATCAACCTGACCGGCCAGTTCCTCTGCGCCCGGGAGGCCGTGAGGGCCTTCAAGAGCCAGGGCATCGATCCCGGAATCTCCTCCTCGATGGGCAAGATCCTCCACATCAGCTCGGTCCACGACGTCATTCCCTGGGCGGGCCACGTCAATTACGCCGCCGCCAAGGGCGGCGTCATGCTTCTCATGAAGAGCATTGCGCAGGAAGTGGCGCCTCTCCGAATTCGCGTCAACAGCCTCTCGCCGGGCGCCATACGCACGCCGATGAACGTCGAGAAGCTCGGCTCCCCGGAGGATTACAAGCGCATCCTCCTCGATCACATCCCGAACAGGCGCATCGGCGAGCCCGAGGACGTCGGCCGCGCCGCGGTTTGGCTAGTCTCGGACGACTCGGACTACGTCCACGGCGCGACCCTCTATATAGACGGGGGTATGACCCTCTATCCCGAATTCGCCTCCGGAGGATGATCTTGGAAATGAGCGCGGAATCCGCGATGAAGGCTTTCACGACTCTGGAATCCGGCCATCGCGATGCGGTCGTACTCGAGAACGGCGCCGTCCGCGTCGTCCTGGACCTCCTCGGCGGAATGGTTCCCGAGTTCAGCCTGCGACGGGACGATTCCTCGATCAACGCGCATTGGATCCCGTGGTTCAGGTCCATGTCCCCGGCGGAACCGTCCGAGAAGGCAGCCTTCGCCAAAGAGTTCTGGGGCGTGCCTCTGCTCGCGAATCTGGCCGGCAACTTCCCCTGCCTTCCGGCCTTTGGAGGCGGAGCGCCCGTAGACGGCGTGGAGATCCCGCCCCACGGATGGACGGCCAACTCCCTTTGGGAGCTCGAGGGACTCGGCACGAGCGCGGACGGGCTCAAGGCCTGGGGCCGCTTCGGTTTGCGGATCCGCGCCGGCGGCTTCGATCTAGATTTCGACAAGACTGACCTCCTCGTCGCCGGGGAGAACGTGCATTACTCGGTCCTCGGGATCAGGAACCGCGGTTCCGAAGAGCTTCCCGTCAACGCGGCCTGGCATAATACTGTCGGTGCCCCCTTCCTCGAGGCGGGCTGCAGGATCTCCGCCTCCGCGGGCTCCTGGATCACGGCGCCGGCGGGAGGCGAGTTCGAGGCCACATCCCGGCTGGCCCTGGGCGCGGAGTTCTCCTCCCTCCACCAGGCGCCGCTCAAGGCCGGCGGCTCGGTCGACCTTACTCGGGTGCCCGGCATGATCGGGTTTACCGATTTCGCGACGGGCGCGGTTCCCGCGGACGCGCGACTGGGCTGGTCGGCCTGCGTCAACGAGGCGGCCTCGATAGCCTATGTCACCTGGTTTCCCGGGCCCGCCTCGGTGCGCGAGGGCGAGATGGGCCTCAATTTCAACGATCTCTGGATGCAGTACGGCGGCAGGCGCTTCCCCCCCTGGGCCCTCTATGACGGCGGATCGGATCAGAGCTTCTGCCTCGGGATGGAGAACTCGACGGCGGCTTGGGCCAACGGCCTCGCCGAGTCCCGAGCGCGGAAGCGGCTCCTCGGCAGGCCGACCACCGTCACGGTCAAGGCGGGCGAGCGGATGATCCTGCCCTACGCGACAGGGCTCTTCGATCTCCGGTCGGCGAGGCCGGAGGGGCCCATCCTCGGCATCGAGGCCGACGACGAAGGCTTGGCTCTGGCTTTTTCCGCTTCTTCGATTAAAGTAAAGGCGGATGGCAGCCTCGACAGGCTCAGGAGGGACGTTTCGGGCGACGGCATTCGGTGAATCGAGGTCCCATCGGATGGCTATCTTGCCGCGGGGCGAATGGGCTAGTGTTCAAAGGACGACTCGCATCGCTTCCATATGAAAGGAGGGTGGCATCGTCGTTGTTCTCGCTAATCAGGGGTTCCCTGATCAGAAAAGTCTAGAGGAGGAAAGGGTATGAGAGGCAAATCGTTAAGGATCATCGGCTTCTGCGCGCTTCTGCTTTTGGCCTGCGCCGGATTCGCGAGCGCGGCGCCGAAGCTTCCCGTGGTCGGCATATCCACCGGCAGCTCCGGAACGTCGTGGCGAAACATCATGATCGCGGCCCTTGACAGCGTCGGGAAGGAATACAAGGCCGCCGGCAAGATCGCCGACTACATCATGGTGAACAACGTCACGAACGGCGATGCGACCGAGCAGGCGAATATCATCCGCGACTTCATCTCGAAGGGCGTCAACATCATCCTGCTGAACCCCAATTCGCCCGACGCCCTCAACGGCGTCATCAAAGAGGCCCAGGACGCGGGCATCCTCGTCGTATCCTTCGACGCGACGGTCACCGCCCCCAATGTCCTCAACGTCACGCTCGACCACTATGCATGGAATCTCAAGAACGCGGAGTGGATAGCCTCTACGCTCAAGTCCGGCAACGCGATCCAGATCTACGGGCTCGATGGCCATCCGGCGAACAACGCCCGCATCCAGGCGACTGCCGACGTGCTCAAGAAGTATCCCAATATCAAGCTTATCGCCAACACCTCCGGCTACTGGGACCAGACCAAGTCCAAGGAAGTCGCGGCCCAGCTCATCGGCTCCGGCCAGAAGATCGACGCCGTCTTCACCCAGGACGGCGAGGCCTACGGCGTGCTCTCCGCCTTCCTCGATGCCAACAAGGTGCCCAAGGTCATGTTCGGCGATCCGGGCACCGCTTTCTTCAAGGAGTGGAAGAAGCTCCGCGACAAGAAGGCCGATTTCAAGGCCTGCGCCCAGCCCAATCCCCCCGGAATCGGCGGGACCGGCTTCCGCATGGCACTGAGCCTCTACAACGGCAAGACCTTCAAGGACAACGTCCTCAAGAACGGTATCTTCTATTATAAGGTCGGCATGTTCATCACCGACGCCAACTTCGACCAGGGCTGGAACCTGCTCAAGGACAAGGCGGACGACTACCTGCTCAGCGAGATCATGCCGCAGGCCCAGGTCGACGCCCTGTTCAAATAGGCTGGCCCTGACCGGAACTCTCCATTGACGTCCTGAACGACTCAGGGAGGCGGGTCAACCCGCCTCCCCTTTCTTACAGGGGTGGGAATTGAGCATTCTTGAGGTTTCGAGGATCGCGAAGAACTTCGGCGGCGTGGCGGCCCTCAGCGACGGCAACCTCGTGTGCCGCGAAGGCAGGATAACCGGCCTCCTCGGGGCGAACGGCTCGGGCAAGAGCACCATTTCCAAGATAATCGCCGGAGTCTACCGCGCCGATTCCGGGGAGATACGCTACAGGAACGCGATCGCGCGCTACAGGAATCCGAACGAGGCGAAGAAGGACGGCATCGCCATGGTCTACCAGAACCTGAGCCTGGTGGCCGATCTGAAGGTCTGGCAGAACATCGTGCTCGGCGACGAGGCGAAGAAAGGGCCCATCCTGGACAATCGAAGCGCCCGGCGCTTGGCGGCGGGGTTGGTCGAGCGGCTCCTGCCCGGCCTCGACGTGGAGCGGATGACCTACGACCTGACCCCCGGGGAGATGCAGATCGTCGAGATCGCCAAGGCATTGGCCGCGGACCCCAAGCTCCTCATACTCGACGAGCCAACGTCGGCCCTCGAGAAGGCCGAGGTCCTGAGTCTCTTCGCCTTCATGCGGTCGCTGACCGAGAAGGGCGTGGCGATCATCTTCACCTCGCATCGGCTGTGGGAGGTAATCGAGATCTGCGACGATCTCACCATCTTCCGCAACGGCAGGAACGTCGGGAGCATGGACTTCGACCACGACGAGAAGGATACGGAGAAGATCGTCGGTTACATCACGGGCGAGGCCCAGAAGGGAAATTATCGGAAGGCCTGCGCCGAGATCTGCGGCGAGACCCTGCTCAGCGTCAAGGGCCTCGACTACGCGCCCTTCCTCAGGGACATCTCCTTCGATCTTCGAAAGGGCGAGATACTGGGAATCGGCGGCCTCGCCGGCCAGGGGCAGCGAGAGCTCATGCTGGCCCTCGCGGGCAACTACCCCGGGGTCTCCTGCGAAGCGGCGATCGACGGGAGGAAGCTCGAGCTCACGAAGCCCGCCAAGCTGATTCGGGAGAACATCCTCCTCGTGCCCGGCGACCGGGAGCTCGAGGGACTCTTCGTCAAGCACTCGGTGTTCGACAATCTCGTGTTCCCGCGCATGGGCCTGCGAGGCCAGTCGCTCTTCACTCCCCTCGACCGCTACGCCAAGGAATGCGAGCAGATCATCGACGTCCTCGCCATCAAGGCGAGCGGCCTCGACGTGCCGGTCCGGACCCTCTCCGGCGGCAACCAGCAGAAGGTCGTCGTGGGGAAATGGTTCCCCTACAAGATAAACGTCCTCCTCCTCGCCGACCCCGCCAAGGGCGTGGATATCGGCGCCAAGCGCGATCTCTACGAGTACATCGTCGGGCGCGTCCGCGGCGAGGGCATGAGCGTCGTGCTCTACGCCAGCGACATCGAGGAGCTGGTCGAGTACTGCGACAGGATCCTGATCATGTACGAAGGCCGGGTCGTCGCCGCGCTGGAAGGCGATGACATCAACGAGGACAAGATCATCACCACATCCATGCGCGTTGGGCAACCAGCGAGAGAGAGGGCGATATGAATTCGGGGAGGAGGGACGCGGGAGCGCCCGACCTTCGACGCCTTTTCGCGAGGCCGGAGTTCTCGAGCCTGCTGATACTGGTCCTCATGGTCGCCCTGACCGCGATCCTCCAGAGCAACTTCTTCGAGACGAAGTCGATAAACAGGAACATCAACGCCTTCGCGCCGCTCGTCCTGATGACGATGGGACAGGCCGTCGTCATCCTGGCCGGGGGTATCGACCTTTCCGTAGGTCCGGCCCTTTCGCTCCTCACCTGCGTCCTCACCTTCGTGATGAAGCGGAGCGATCCCTCCAGCGGCATGGCCGCCCTCGCGATCGGGCTCGCCGTGGCCTTGCTCCTGGGCTTGATCAACGGCATCGGGATCGGCTACCTCCGCATCCCGCCGGTCATCGCCACCTTCGCCACCTCCTTCATATGGCTCGGCGTCGCCCTCTTCCTCAGGCCCACGCCCGGCGGCGAATCCGTGGACTGGTTCAGCGCGTTCTACAACTTCGGCGATGTCCCGGGAGCGAGCCCGGCCGTCAAGGCCATAGGGACGGTCCTGCCCCCCGCCCTCCTCCTCGTCCTCGTCGGCTGCGCCTTCTGGTTCGCGATCAGCAAGACTCGGACGGGGCGGCATATCTACGCTGTCGGCGGAAACTCCGACAGCGCATACAATTCCGGGATCGACACGGCCAAGGTCCAGACCCTGGCCTGCATGATCAACTCCGTGTTCATCTTCCTCGCGGCGCTCTTCTTCGTCGGCCAGACCGGCTCGGGCGACGCGCGCATGGGCGATCCCTTCACCCTGCGCGCCATAGCCGCGGCCGTGGTCGGGGGCATCGCGCTCTCGGGCGGCCGCGGGAACGTCTATTTCGCGCTGATCGGCGCGCTCATACTCAGCCTGGTGAACAAGATCATCTTCTTCGCCAACATACCCTACGCGTACCAGACCCTCGTCGGCGGCGCGATCGTGATCGTCGCGATCGCGAGCTCCCGCGCCAACACCATGTACAACAAGAGGATCAAGACGAGGGAGAGCATACCAGGATGAACCCCAAAGCGCGCTCGCAGGCCTCGAAGGCCCTGAGGTCCTTCACCGCCAGGAACAGCAAGCTCCTGATCGCATTCGGCCTCATCCTCTTCCTCTTCGTCCTGGGCGAAGTGATCGTCTCCCACTTCCTCAGCTTCGGCCAGGTCCTGCTCACGACGAAGCTCGCATCCTTCATCGCGCTCTTCGGGCTGTGCCAGATGATCGTCATCGCGGGCGGGGGCGACGGGCTCGACCTGTCCGTCGGATACAACGCCACGATGACGGCCGTGATCACAGCCAGCATCATGGACGGCAAGAACGAGAGCATCTGGATCGCCATCGCGGTCGCGCTGGCCATCGGCGCCCTCATCGGGCTGACGAACGGCCTGCTCACCTCCTACGTGAAGCTCCCCCCTCTGGTCGTGACCCTCGCCATGTCGCAGATCATCCAGGGGGCGATAAACGTCTATACGGCGGGCAGGAACATCACCGGCAGGCCGTCGCCCATCCTCCAGACAATCGCCGCGAAATCGGTCGGGGGCTTCCCGAACATCCTCTTCATCCTCCTCGTGGTGGCGCCCGCGGTGATGGTCATCCTCTACAGGACGAAATGGGGCGCCATCCTCTTCGGTGTAGGCGCCAACGAGACCGCGGCCCACCTGTCGGGAGTGAACGTCAAGAGGGTCCGCTGCGTCTCTTTCGTCATCAGCGGGACCTTGGCCGGTCTCATCGGGCTCTTGCTGATCGGCAACATGGGCATCGCTTTCAAGGACATGGGATCGAACTACGTCATGCCGAGCATCGCCGCGGCCGTCGTCGGAGGCGTTTCGCTGGCCGGGGGCGACGGAAACTACGTCGGCGTGATCTTGGGGGCGATCTTCCTCCAGACCTTGACGAATCTCCTCGTCGCCCTCGGATGGGGGGATGCAGGGAAATGGACGGGCTTCGGGATCGTGCTCTTCATCCTCCTCATCGTCTACGTGAGCAACAGGCGGAAAAGATAATCGGAACATGGGCCGCCCGGAAGGGCTCGGAGGGAAGGGGACTCTTGCTCGACACCCTGCCCGAGAATTTCCGGACCCTTTTCGATACAATTGAGGGATAGGGCGACTACCGATAGGCACGCGCGCGAAGACGCCTTCTCATAGCGGGGGACAGAAAACATGACCATACGGATGAAGCTGAACGGATTGCCGGTCATCGGCATCGTCGCGATGCTCGCCTCGCTGGGAGTCTATCTCGCGTTCACCTCCAGGACTCGGACAATCGAAGCGGAGACGCGGGTGGTCGAGGCCTACAGGCTCGCCGCGGTCGCGCTGAGATCCGACGTGGTCCGCCTGACCATAAATCCCCTGAAGAAGCAGTCGTCGGAGATCGACGGATCCTACGCGGCCTTCAAGGCCGCCTATGCCGGCCTGGGCCGGGTCAAGGCCCTTCCCTCCATAAGCAAGGAGTTCCGGCAGATGAGGGACTCCCTGTCCGGCATCCAGGATACGAACGTCCGCGGGGTCGACGGGCTGCTCGCCGCGGTAGAGGAGGCGAAGAAGCCCCTCGTAAAGGTCTTCTTCTTCGAGGACGCCATCAACCTCCAGAAGCTCATCGTAGATCAAGGCGTCCTCGCCCTCCTCAAGCCCGAAGACGCGGAGGCCGCCCGAGCCGCGGTAGCGGGGCTCTTCCACGCGATCCAGCTGACGGAATACAACCTCACGACCATAGTCGACACCGTCGACAAGGGCAGGGCTCCCATCGCGAAGGCCACGGCGCTCGCCGCGGGGCAGAGCACGATAACCGCCATCGTGATCGCGACCTTCCTCCTCCTGGCGGTTCTCTACTTCGCCAACAGGACGGCGCGCAGCGTCGTGCGGTCGATCGACTCGATCGTCTCGAACGTCGACCTGATGAAGGAAGGCGATCTGACGGTCGTATTCCGCGAAGCGGGGGATCGCGAGCTGCTCCGGCTCAGCAGGAACATAAACCTCTTCATAGCCGCCATCGGCGCCTCGCTGTCGAACGTGAAGTCTGTGTCCTCGAAGTCCGTCTCGGCGAAGGGACGGCTCGTCGACGTCCTGACGGCGACGGCGAGGGAATTCGGCCATATGGACGCGAGCACGAGGGAAGTGAAGAGCGGCGTCGACACGCTGAACGGCACCATCGTGGATGCCTCGTCGGCGGTCGGCAGGATCGTCGACAGCATAGCCTCCGTGAACGACAGGCAGGCCGACGAATACGCGATGGTAGTCCAATCCACGGCCTCGGTCACCGAGATCATCCATTCGGTCGAGAACGTCGCGACCGTGACCCGAAAGAAGATGGAGAGCGCGGACGCGCTTCTCGAGGCGGCGAAGGACGGGGGAGCCAAGCTCTCGATGACGACGGACATCATCGAGGATATCGTCAAGAGCGTCGACTCGATCCGGGGCCTCACCGCCACGATCCAGGACATCTCGGAGCGGACGAACCTCCTGGCGATGAACGCCGCCATCGAGGCCTCGCGTGCGGGAAGCGTCGGGAAGGGCTTCGGGGTGATCGCCGACGAGATCCGCAAACTGGCCGCGGGCACCGAGGCCAACTCGAGGCAGATAGGCTCGACGATCAAGGAAATCGTCGCCAAGATCGGGGCGGCGTCGACGTCGAGCCGCCAGACGCGGGAGGTCTTCGCGAAGATCGACGGCGAGATCCACGAGATGGCTCACGCCTTCTCCGAGACCGCCTCGAACATGAACGAGCTCGAGGTCGGCGGCAGGCAGATCCTCGACGCCATGACCCGATTGACCGCGGCTTCCATGGAAATAAAGGCGGGATCGGGAGAGATCGACGCGAGCGCCGCCAACCTTTCCACCGCCATGGAGCGGATACGGGCCTTCTCCCAGGAGGCGCTCGCGGCGATGAACGCGATGGCGGGCCGCATCGCCGATTTCGACGCGACCATGAAGAGCGCCCAGGGAGTGACGGCCGAGCTGGGCTCCATGACCGAGGACCTGGACCGGGAGGTCCGCCACTTCAAGACGGCCTCTTAGGAAGGCTCGAGCGAGGCATAGCCCCGCCCGGTGGATCTAGCGCTGTATCCGCGCCGAGCCGCCCTTCGCGAAGGCCTCGACCTGGTCGAGGGTGGCCATCGTGGTATCGCCAGGGAAGGTGGTGAGCAGGGCGCCGTGGGCCCAGCCCAGGGCGAGCGACTCTTGGGGCGTCCTGCCGCTCATCAGGCCGTAGAAGAGGCCTGCCGCGAAGCCGTCTCCGCCTCCTACGCGGTCGTAGACGTCGAGCCGGCAGGTCGGGGCGACGAAGCTCTCGCCCTCGAGCCACAGCACCGCGCTCCAATCGTGGCGATCGGTCGAATGCACTTCCCGGAGGGTCGTCGCCACGGCTTTTACGCCGGGGAATCTCCTGTGCACTTCATTCATCATCCCGAGGAAGGCGGCCGGGTCGAGCTTCGACGCGGTCTCGCGGCCGGAGGACGGGCCTCGAAGACCGAGGCCGAGCTGGAGGTCTTCCTCGTTGCCCACGAGAACATCCGTAAGCTCGACTATCCGCCCCAGGATCTCCGGCGCCCTCGCCCCCGAGCCTTCGGCGGCCGACCAGAGCTTGGCGCGGTAGTTGAGGTCGAAGGAGGTGACCGCGCCGGCCTTCTTCGCGGCTTTCATGGCCTCGATGACCAGCTCGGGCGTAGTGGGCGAGAGGGCCGAGAAGATGCCCCCCGAGTGGAACCACCTGAGGCCCGAGCCGAGGATCCCGGCCCAGTCGAAGCTGCCGGGCTCTAGGAAGGCGGCCGCTTCGTTGGCGCGGTTGTAGAACACGACCGGGGCTCGGACTCCCTTGCCGCGGTCGCTCCAGACCGTGGCGATGTTGGGGCCGCGCACGCCGTCGTGCCTGAAGCGGGCGTAATAGGCCTCGACTCCCGCCTCGCGCACGGCGTTCTCGACCTTGAGGGCGATCGGCAGATTGTCCACCGTCGCGCTGGCGATGGCCGTCCTCATGCCGAAGCAGCGCGAGAGGTTGGCCGCGACGTTGTACTCGCCGCCGGAGACGTGGAGCTCGTAGCGGCTGGCCATGGAGAAGGGGACGATGCCGGGATCGAGCCGCGTGACCAGGGCGCCGAGGGCGAGGAAGTCGTGCTTCCTCCCCTCGGCGGGAGGAATGCTCAGCGTCGACATTGGGGCTCCTTCCCTAGGCCGAATAGGCCGAGGCGCTGGTCGAGCCGCCGCGGCCCGTCCAATTCGTGTGGAAGAACCGGCCTCGCGGGGCGTCGATGCGCTCGTAGGTGTGGGCGCCGAAGTAGTCGCGCTGGGCCTGGAGGAGATTGGCCGGCAGCCGCCCGCAGCGGTAGCCGTCGAAATAGCACAGGCCCGCAGAGAGGGCGGGGACGGGCACGCCGCTCATCACGGCGGTCGCGACCGCCTCTCGCCAGCCCCGCTCCGCCCGGGCGATCTTGTCGCTGAAGAAGGGGGCGAGGAGGAGGTTGGACAGACCCGGATCCGCGTCGAAGGCCTCCTTGATCCTGCCGAGGAAGACCGAGCGGATGATGCAGCCGCCCCTCCACATGAGGGCTATCCCGCCGTAGTTGAGCTTCCAGCGGTATTCGTCGGCCGCCGCGCGGAGGAGGAGGAAGCCCTGGGCGTAGGAGACGATCTTGGCCGCGTAGAGGGCGTCCCCGAGTCCCGCGAGGAAGGCCTCTCGCGAGGATCCGCGGCCGTCGCCCGAGAAGGCGGGGACGGCGGCTCGCGCCGGGAAGATCTTGCTCGCGGCCATCCGCTCGTCCTTGGCCGCCGACAGGCAGCGCGCGAAGACCGCCTCGGCGATGAGCGTCAGAGGGACGCCTTGGTGGAGGGCGGCGATGCCCGTCCACTTCCCCGTGCCCTTCTGGCCGGCCGTGTCGAGTATCTTGTCGACGAGGGGCGCGCCGTCCGAGTCCTTGAAGGCGAGGATGTCGCGCGTGATCTCGACGAGGTAGCTCCCGAGATCGCCCTCGTTCCACTGGGCGAAGACATCGCGCATCTCGCCAGGCGCCATGCCGAGGATGTCCCGCATTATCTGGTAGACTTCGCAGATGAGCTGCATGTCCCCGTACTCGATGCCGTTGTGCACCATCTTCACGAAGTGGCCCGCGCCGTTTTCGCCGACCCATTCGCAGCAGGGCGCGCCGTCGACCTTGGCGGCTATGGCCTGGAAGATCGGTCCGACGGCGGGCCAGGCCTTGGCCGAGCCGCCCGGCATGATGGACGGGCCGAGGAGGGCGCCTTCCTCGCCGCCGGAGACGCCGGTACCGATGAAGAGGAGGCCCCTCGACTCGACGTAGCTCGTCCGCCTGATCGTGTCCTCGTAGTTCGAGTTGCCGCCGTCGATGATGATGTCGCCCGGCGAGAGGACCGGGATCAGCTGCTCGATGGTATCGTCCACCGCCTCGCCGGCCTTCACCATCATCATCACCATTCGCGGGCTCTTGAGCGAGCGGGCGAGCTTGTCGATGGAATGGCAGCCGAGGATCCTCTTGCCCTCCCCGCGCCCGGACGTGAAGTCGTCGACTTTCGAGATGGTACGGTTGTACACCGCGACGGTGAAGCCCTTGCTCTCCATGTTGAGGACGAGATTCTCGCCCATCACCGCTAGGCCTATGAGCCCGATGTCAGCCTGACTCATGCGTCGCTCCTTTGCCACTCGGGCGGGTCTTCGAGCCGATAGAGCATCTCGCCGGCGTGGTCCACGTAGAGACGGTCCGGAGAGCCCTGCCATTCGGCCTTGGAAATGCTCCGATAATCCATGAACTCCAGGTTGATCCTCTCGCAGCGCTCGCGCGGGATGCCGGTGGCCAGCTTGACCCGGATGCGGGGCCGCTCGACGCCGCCCTCGTAGGAGCCGATGCCCTTGACGTGGGTCGAGTGGGCGATGACCCCCCAGGGATAATCCTTGTACTCGTCCCAGCGCGCGAGGAAGAAGTCGCGGGTGTGGTAGCCGATCGCGTCGAGGACCCTGCCGTGCGTGTAGGATACTTCCGTGATGTGGGGGGCGTAGATGACGAGCTCGCCGCCGTCGGCTATCACGCTCTCGGTCTTGTAGGCGCACTTGCCTCCCGTCCATAGGTCGTCGTACATCCGCGGCGCGCAGGCGAGCACCGAGGCGAAGGCTCTCTCGCAGTAGACGATGTGCAGCTTCCTCGAGAGCTCGCAGGCGATCTCCCAGGCGCGATACGCGGAATCGGAATAGGCGACGCCCGCCAGCTCCTCGCCGCGCATCGAGAGGCAGAAGGCGCCGACCTTGAAGGGCAGCATGGAGGCCGCTTCCTCTATGAGGGCGCGCACGGGGGTGTCCTTGTTGCCGATGATCCTGGGGCTCGTAATCACCGCCGCGAACCAATGGAAGAAGTTGATGAAATCGGCCGCCCCCACGCCGGGGAAGATGTATTTGTGGCCCCCCGAGAAACCCACCACCTCGTGCGGGAAGACCGGGCCCACGATGAGAATCCTGTCGTAGTCGAAGAGCATCCCGTTGACGGCGATGGGCACGTCCTGCGAGAAGCGGCCCCCGGTCAGCGCGGCGATGCGCTCCTTGCCGATGACGCCGATCCGCCTGAGCGAGGCAGGCTCGTCCCAGCTGTGGTTGAAGACGCGCGCGTCGGCGAACTCGCCGCGCATCCTCTCCGCCGTAAGGCCGAGCATCCCCCGGATGGCCTCGTCGCTCATCCGGCGATGGGTGCCCAGGGCTATCAGGAAGTCCAGCTTGCCGACCTTGCCGGAGAGGAGCCTGTGCAGCGTGGTGAAGACGAGATTGAAGGGGAAGGAGCGAGTCGAGTCGGGAATGACGAAGAGGACGGACTTGCCCGACAGATTCTCGCGAGCCAGGGCCTCCTCGAAGACCGCGACGGCCTCGTCCCGGGACATCGGCGACAGGCCGCCCCTCGCTATCTCCACTTCGGTCTCCTTCCCGCCATCAGGCCGATCGCCTCAGGACCAGCGAGGTGTGGAAGGTCCGGCTGGCGATGGAGCCGCCGAGCTCCAGCCTGTTGAAGAGCTGCTCGTAGATGTGCACGCCCACCTCGCTTCCGCCCTGGGCTATGGTCGTGAGCGGCGGGCTCAGGAAGGCGGAGTAGTCGTCGTCGTCGAAGCCGACGAGGGCGATCTCTTCGGGTACCCTCGCGCCGCGGTCCCCGAGGAAGGAGAGTATTCCCGCCGCGACCTTGTCGTTGTGGCAGAGCGCGGCGTCGACGCCGCGCGACCGCATGAGTGCGAGCACAGATTCCGCCGCGTCGCGCCCGCCCCGGAAGCCCTTTCCCGCGTGGAGGACCAGGCTTTCGTCGTAGGCCAGGCCGGCCTCCGCCAGGCCCGCGCGGTAGGCCGCGAGTCTGTCCGCGCTGCGGAAATCCTCGATAACGAGGGCCATCGCCCTTCGGCCCCTCGAGACGAGGTGCCGGAGCGCCTCGCGGTAGCCCGCCGCGCGGTCGATCTCCACACAGGGGTAGGGTCCCGGCACGGGAGGATCGACGAGGATGAAGGGGAAGCCTTGCCGGGCGAATTCGTCGAGGACGGAGGAGCGCGGCGACTGGAGATTGGTGAATACGACGAGGGCGTCGGTCCGGGCTGCGAAGCGCCTCGCCACTTCCTCTTCCACGGCGATCTCGTCGGCGTAGCTGATGAGGATGGCGTAGCCAGCCGTGTTGAACAGCCGCGCTATCGTCTCGATGCGCTGCCGATTCACGTCGCTCGTGACCGAGTTGACGATGACGCCTATGGTGCGTTTGCGCTTGGTCTTCAGGGATTGGGCCTGCGGATCGGGCGAGAAGTTCCTGCTCCGCGCTACGGAGAGCACTCGGGCGCGGGTCTCTTCGTTCACGTTCCTCGCGTGGTTGAGCACCCGCGAAACGGTGCGCACCGAGCACTCGGCCTCCCGGGCGATGTCCTTTATGGTGGGCTTCGGACTCTGTCCTACTTGTGCCATCGTTGGCATAGCGACAATTTATGCCCTTCGAAGCGGACCTGTCAAGCCTGGCCTTGCCTCTCGGCCGGCGGTCGTGCCATCATCGACCCGAGGAACCGGCCGAGAATGGACGAGAGGAAAATCGGGCTCTTCGACATATTGGGACCGGTCATGATAGGCCCCTCCAGTTCCCACACCGCCGGAGTAGCCCGCATCGCCTTCCTTGCGCGCAGGATACTTCCTGGGCGCCTGGACCGGGCGCGAGTGAGCTTCTACGGGAGCCTGGCGCGGACCTACAAAG
This sequence comes from uncultured Treponemataceae bacterium, assembly GCA_964404145.1. GTDB lineage: Bacteria > Spirochaetota > Spirochaetia > Treponematales > Rectinemataceae > UBA1306. The sequence continues at coordinate 490 of CAYOIX010000049.1, read as the reverse complement.
GCCACGGATCGGACAAGGCCGCGATCGCGGAGCTCCTGGGCATCCTGCCAGAGGACGAGCGCCTCGGCTTCGCCCCCGAGCTCGCCGCGCGCGAGGGCCTCGATGTCGAGATCGTCCCCGTCTTCGACGCTCCCGAGCGCTACCATCCCAACACCGTCGTGATCGAGTTGGTATCGGGCGACAGCTCGCTCAGGGTCCGGGGCGCCTCGGTCGGCGGCGGGGAGATACTGCTCCAATCGATCAACGGCTTCGAGGCCCTGATCGACGGCAGGCTCGAGGCGATACTCGTCTTCCATCGCGACGAGCCGGGCGTCATCGCTAGGGTGGCTTCCCTCCTCGCGGAGGCGGGGATCAACATCGCCTCCCTGGCCTCGCGGCGCAGGGACCGGGGAGACGAGGCCCTCATAGTGGCGGAGGTCGACGGCCTGATCGACGCGGCCCTCATAGCCGCGCTCGCCTCCCTGCCCGCCGTCCGGGACGTCGTCCACGT
>CAYOIX010000048.1:0-19756 GCA_964404145.1 uncultured Treponemataceae bacterium | reverse complement strand
AGACGTTCTCGCCCACGCTCATCGTGTTGACGAGGTTGAGCTCCTGGTAGATTATCGCGAGCCCCCGCTGCATGGATTCATACGGCGTCGTGTGCTCGATGCTCCGGCCGTCGAAGACAACGCTACCTGAGTCCTTCTGGTAGACGCCCGACAGGATCTTCATCAGGGTCGACTTGCCCGCCCCGTTCTCGCCGACTATTCCGTGCACCACTCCCCGCCTGAAGTCGATCGACACCTTGTCCAGGGCATGGACGCCCGGGAAGGACTTGGAGACATCCTTGATAGAGAGAATTATGTCCGACCCGACAGTTTCCATTCCAGACCATCCTCGGTAAAGCTATAAAACAGGGCTCGTCCCGCCTGGGAGGCGGAACGAGCCCTACGCACTAGGTTCGATTTACCACTCGGGAGCGTCGAAGCCGCCCGAAGAGATCAGGGCGCTGTTGACGACAGTAAGCGGGACGAAGTTGATCGGGTTGACCTTCTTGCCGGCGACGACCGCCTTGGCGAGCTCGAGGTCCTTCTTGGTCATGACGACGAAGTCCTGGGCGATGCTGACGGCCTGGGCTCCGCTCTGGACCTGGTAATAGCCGGCGCGGTTGCCGTCGACGCCGACGATGAAGAGGTTCTTGATGCCGGCGGCCTTGGCGGCCTCGATGACCCCCGTGGCGCCGTTGTCCCAGTGGACGAAGACGCCCTGGATCTGGTCGCCGAACTTGGTGATGTCGTCCTCCATGATGGCCTGCGCCTGGTCGGTCGCCCACTGCTGGCAGGCCTTGTAATCGAGGACCTCGATCTTGCTGCCCTTGATGCCCTTGTCGCCGTTGAAGCCGTCGTGACGCTTGATCTGGGCGTCGTGACCCGCCTGGCCGCCGATCTCGACGATCTTGGCGCCGTTCGGGAAGGCCTTGATGAAGGCCTGAGCGGCCTGCTGGCCGGCCATCGTGTCGTTTACGCCGGCGTAGAAGTCGCGGTATTTCTGGTTCTCCGGAGCGAGGTCCGAGGAGAACATGCCGACGATGAGGCCGGCGGCCTTGGCCTTGATGAGGCTGGGGACGATCGCGCTGATGTCGTTCGGGTTGAGGAAGATGACCTTGAACTTCTGCGCGATGCAGTTGGTGACGATCTGGGACTCTGCCTGGGTATCGCCCTTGGCATCGTAGGTGTACATGTCAAAGCCGTACTCCGCCCCGAACTTCAGGAACTGCTTCGACGAGAAAGCCTGCGACTCGTTGGCCATGTTGGAGATGACGAACGCCGCCTTGACCTTGGCCTGAGCGCTCGCTCCGAAAACCGCCGCGACCAGCAGCACGAGCGCGATGGCCAGCACCCTCTTCATTCCTGCCATTCTGAACCTCCTCAAATAGAACAGAAATATCATACAGTGAGTTCTGGAACTCACATGTAAGACTAACTTGTAAGAGTAGTCGATCGCCCTTCGATATTCAAATATTTCGGGTACACGGAAGTATCTCCGCTCAAAGGACTTACAACCCGAGCTCTCAATGCTCGCGATTCCAGCGTGTACCAGGAAGACATGATAATGCAGTTTGGAGATTCGGAAAGGGCGAAAACTGCACGATGAGGTGGACAAAACTGAACTGCGCGGCCGCTCGAAGGATCAGGGAGGACGGCTGAAACGCTTGGCCCGCGCGAGTCCGAGAGCGCCGGAGATATCCGCCACGGCGGCCGATCATAAACGGGGAAGGTAGGATGGAGTGACGTTGTCCGCGCACGCTGCGGCATACCGCGCGTCCGGCGACGATCTCTCCGGCAGCGCTTCTTCATCACAGCACCTGCTCGGTGCGGGCGATGATATCGTCCTGGGTCTCCTCCGCGAGGTCATTGAAGTAGGCCGAGTAGCCGGCCACCCTGACGACGAGGTCCCGATGCTTCGAAGGGTTCTTTTTCGCTTCGAGGAGGATCTCGCGCGAGACGATGTTGTACTGGACGTGCCAGCCCTTCAACTCGTCGAAGAAAGTCCTGAGGAGGGCGATGAGCTTGTCGCGCTGGCCTTCGCCTGCGAGCATCTGGGGCGAGAGCTTCTGGTTCAGGAGCACGCCTCCGAAGATGTCCACCGTGGGGAGCTTCGCGATCGATTTGAAGACCGCCGTGGGGCCGTGAGTGTCCGTGCCCTGCGTGGGCGAGCATCCTTCGGCGAGGGGAGTCCACGCGCGGCGCCCGTCCGGCGTGGCGGGCACGACCGAGCCCGACGGGACATTGGACGAAATGCTCGAGGTCCCCGGATAGTAGCCGCCGCCGATGGGGCCGCGGCCGTAGCGCGTGTTATGGTGCTTCGCCATCTCGCCGACGTAGGCTCCGTAGGCCTCGACGACAAGGGAGTCGACGTAATCGTCGTCGTTGCCGTACTTCGGCGCTTGATTCTGGAGGCGGAGCCGGAGGAGCTCGCCCTCGGGTCCGGCGAAGTCCGACGCCAGGGCGGCGACGAGCTCCTTCGGGGAGACTGTGCCCTCCTCGCAGACGAGCTTCTTGATCGCGGCCAAGGAATTCCCGAGGTTCGCGATCCCGACCTGAAGCCCGGAGACCCAATCGTAGACAGCGCCGCCTTCCTTTATATGCCTGCCTCGGGCGATACAATCGTCCGTGAAGACCGAGCAGAGGATGTCGGGCACGAGCTCTTCGAGGGCCATGTCGATGGCCGCGTCGATGCCGACCGAGGCCGATGCGTAGAAGGCGAGCTGGTCCTTCCACGCGGCCATCAGGTCATCGAAGCCCCCGAAGGACTCGAGGGACCCGGTGCCGCCGTGGAAGGTGAGCCCGGTCTTCGCGTCTTTCCCGTCGTCCAGGGTCGCGAGGAGGACTCGCATCAAGTTGAGGAAGCTCATGCCCGTCGTGCGGTAGCCCCATTTGCCGGGCACCGCCACCTCGATGCAGCCAATCGCCGAGTAGTCGCGGGAATCCTCGAGGCTCACCCCGAGCTTCAGCATCCCGGGGACGACTATCTCGTCGTTGTTGAAGGCCGGCATGCCGAAGCCCTGCCTGATCACCTCGATAGCGGCCCTGAGGAAATCGTCGCTCATGCCCCTGTGGTATCGGACGGAAAGATTGGGCTGGGTGAGCTTCATGTCGCCGACCGATTCGAGGATGAGGAAGGAAAGTTCGTTGACCGCGTCCCTTCCGTCCCGCGTTACGCCGCCGATCGTCACGTTCTGGTACAGGGGGCCGCCCGCCGAAAAGCGAGTGTGGGACCAGGAGCGGACCTTCTTGACCGCCAGCAGCTTGAGCCAGACGCAGGAGAGGAGCTCCTTCGCAGCCTCGGGCGCGAGGCGGCCCGCGTCGACGTCCTTCCTGTAGAAGCGATAGAGGTACTGGTCCATCCGCCCCAAGGAGACCGAGTGGCCGTTCGACTCGATCTGGAGGACGAGCTGGATGAAGCACGCGAGCTGAAGGGCCTCGCGGAAGCTCGAGGGCGAGTCGCTCGCGATCTTCGCGCAGGTCCGCGCTATCTCTTCGAGCTCCGCCCTTCTGGCGAGATCGGCGCAGGCGGCGGCCTGGCTCCGCGCGAGGGCCTCGTAGCGGCGGATCCATGTCGCCAGAGCCGCGAGGGCGTCGAGCATGGCGAGGTAGAGCTGTCGCTTCTTGAGATCATCGTAGCGGGTCGGGTCGAGAGCCTCGTCCATTCGCCCGACGTAGGCCGCATAACCGCCGATACCGAGCTCGAGCGCCCGGGGGATGTTCGCGGCGATGTGCCCGTCGCCGGTGGTCATGTTCCCCTCCGCATGGACTATGCCCGAGTCGTTGATGGCCTTGAACATCGGGGAGAAGTTGACCTCGGCCCGGTCCTGCAAGGTCCTTCCCTTCCACCAAAGGCAGAGTTCCTTGATCTCGGCCTTCTGCGATTCCGTGGCGATATAGGATTCGGCGGGCCTGTCGTCGATACCGTCGATCTCGCGCAGTATCCAATCCACCGAATATTCCGGAAAGATCGCCGCGGCCCTGCACCCGGACGCGGTATTCCCGACGACGAGTTCTTCGTCGTCGATATATATGGAACACTCTTCGAGCGTCCTGCGGAGCGCCAGGGCGCGTTTTCTGACGACGGGCAGAGCCTCGCTCTCTCGATAGACGCGAGTGTAAATTCGCGCTCTTTCGGTGCAAAGCGTCGGCGCGGTCGAGAGTATCTTTTCCTTGAGCCGCGCCAATCGTCCGTTCATGCCCACCTCCCAGCTGTACGATGGCTCTCCGGCTTCTCGCGCCAAGCGCGGGCGACGGGGTAGACCTTGATTGAGACCAGCCTGCGGATCCTTGGCCCATTCTGCGCCGAAAAGCTCCGGATATCTGATATCATCGCGCTGATTGTAAGCTAGTAATTTCATTTTGTCAATTTATGATTTCATATGGAATTTTAATTGTCGATAGCTCTTGACAGTCACCACGGGCGATCCATTTCGTTCTATACTCCGACATGCCGATATTTGACCCTGGCGCGTAGGGGACTGGAGCATGCTTACCGAGGCCACGAAGAACGAGGTGCTTCTCTTTCTGAGGGAAGCCGGAAAGGGGACCATAACTCTCAAATTCTGCGAGCGCTTCGACGAGAAAAGCAGGATTTGGAATCTCAAGGCGCACTCTCACCCCTACCTCGAGCTCCTCTACTTCATCGAGGGCAAGGCGAGCGTGGCGACGGGAGGGGACACCCTCGATGTCGCCCTCTACGACCTGCTGGTCTATCCCCCGGGCGTCATGCACCGCGAGACGCTGGACTCGACGAGTCGCCAGGAGATCGTCTGTCTTTGGCTCGATCTCGGGTGTCGGGCCACGCTCCCCTTTTCCTTCAAGCTGAGCGACGACGATGGAGAGCTCGGATGGCTCTGCCAGAGCGCCCACAAGAACCACATTCGGCGAGGAGAGCGCTTCCGCGAGCTCGAGGAGCATCTCCTCAGGTCGATTCTCCTCTTCATAGAGCAGAAACTAGCGCTTAGCGGCCGGTCGAGGAGCGCCGCCCTCGATCGCTGCCGCGCCTACATCGACGAGCATTGCGCCGAGGACATCGATGTAGAGACGCTCGCGCAGGTCGCCTACGTCACCCCATCCTACCTTTCCCGCCTCTTCAGGAAGCACCTCGGCACGACGCCGATGCGCTACCGCAACACGGTGCGAATGGAGAAGGCGAAACACCTGCTTCTCATAAAATCGGCCTCCGTCGAGGAGATAGCCGACGCTCTCGGATTCGAGGACGCCAAATACTTCAGCCATCTCTTCAAGGGCGCCACTTCGCTCACCCCGAGCCAATTCCGCAGGAAATACAGGTCTCCCTGATCATCGTCGTCCCGAGAGATGGTCGGCCAGGCGCAAGGCCAGGGCGACGATCGTCAGCGTCGGGTTCGCGTACCCGCTGGTGGGGAACTGGGCGGAACCGGCCACGTACAAATTATCGACGGCATGGAACCGCGAGTTCCTGTCGACGATCCCGTCGTCGCCGCTCGCCGACATCCGAAGCGCGCCCAGTGGTGGTCGCCGGTCGCCAGCGCATTTTCGGCCCGGCCGAAAACCCATCGATCGGCGCCCCCGCCGAGGTCAGTGGTCATGCGGAAATCGGTCGCCCCTTTCCGGCGCAGATAGGCCTCGCAGAGCTCCAGGGCGCGGACGGCTGTCCGCTTGTCCTCATCGAGAAGCCGCCAATCGAGGCGGACGACAGGCTGGCGGAAGACGGGATCCGACTCCGACTCGTCGAGGGTGATCCGGCTGTCTTCGTTGGGGACCTGCTCCCAATTGATGTTGAGCTCCGCCCTGTCGCCTTCGGGATCGAACCTGAGGATCACGCGGAACTGGCCGATCTTCTCGCGGGCGAGGGTCGCGGCCGTGGGGACGAGGACGCCCCAGGCGTTGAAGACGCACTGTTCGCGCAGAAGTCTCGGGTCCACCAGGGGCGCGGTGTCGTGGATATATTCTCCGCCCTCGTCTTCGGGCCGCCTGAGGCGCACCTGCTGGTCCCGGAAGAAGTTGCGGATCTCGCCCGCCACGGGTCGCTCGAAGCGCAGCTCGGCTGCCGTAGTGAGCAAGGGGTGAACCATGAATCCCCGGCCGAGCTGGTCCTTCTCGTTGTTGCCCAGATCGCCCGAGAGCTTGAGTGCCCGGACGGTCTCGATTCCCCCCATGGCCAGGACATAGCTGTCCGCGACAACCCGGAAGCGGCGGCCCTCGCGACCGTCTTCGAGGCTGCCGCAGACCAGGGAGCTCACGTGACCGCGGTCTCCCCTGGTCTCGAGGCTCAGGAGGTTGGCATTGAACAGGACGGCGACGTCGGTCGCGCCGCGGAGCTCCTCGCCGACCTGCAGTTGGAAATCATGGAGACGCTCATCGTACTGCGCGTGGAAGATCGCGCCCTCGAGCGGATCATCCTGATGCTTCGGGAAGTTTTTCGCGAAGAGGACCCTCTCCCAAAATGGCAGATCGTCGAAGTTGAAGGGACCATAGCGACCGAACTCCATGGCCTCTCGATAATAGGAGGACAGGTCGGCGAGGCTGAGAGGCCAGGAAGCGCTCCGGTAACCCGGTCGGGGCTCGAAGTCGACCTTGTCGAGGGGGCGGGACCAGAACCCGAAATGGTTGGTCGTCCCGCCGAACATATGAAGCCGGGACCTGCGGAGGAAGAGCGGGTCGACCTTCGAAAGGAAGTCGCCGACCCTGCCGCCGTAGATTTTCTGTCGGAAGCCGGGAGGAAGTCCGCGGTCGGCGGACAAGCCCGCGGCCAAGACGAGTACTCTCTTCCCGGCCCCGACCAGACGCTGGGCCATAGCCAAACCGGCAGCCCCCGCGCCGACGATGCAGATGTCGTAGTCCTCGAGGACAGTACCCTGGGAAAGTTGCTCGCTAGAGAGGTACATGGCTTATTCTCCACCAGCCTGCCGCGCGAGGCGACGGCGGGATTTCATGCCCTCGGGACGGGGACCCAGGTGCCCCGGAGGGCTGCCTCATAAGCCGCATCCGTGACCAGATGGGCGGCCAGGCCGTCGGCTATGCCGGGACTGGGCTCCCGTCCCTCGGCGACGGCCGAGAGGAAGCGATACTGGTTCTCGGCATGACTTCGCTCCCAACCCACGATCGCCCGGGCCGGCGGCACCGCGGCGCCCGGATAATTCTGGATGGTCTCGAGGCGATTCCATCCCAGGTCCGCGGGCTTTCGCGTCGCGTCGAAGTAGTAGAGCCAATTGGCGTCCATCAGATCGAAACGCAGGGCGCCCTTCGAGCCTTCGATCCGGAGGCGGAGGTCGTCCGCGGCTCCCGTGGCGAAACGCGAGACTACGAGAGTACCGAGAGCGCCGGAGACGAGGCGGGCGGTGACCCAGGCCGCGTCGTCCACCGTGACCGGGCCCTTCTCCGCGGAACCCTTGCGGAGGGGGCGCTCGGCCACCCAGGTCGTGGTGAGGGCCGCTAGCTCGGCGAACTCGCCGAGAAGATAGCGCGCGAGGTCGATGATGTGGGCGCCCAGGTCGACGAGGGCGCCGCCTCCCGACAACTCATTGCGCATGCGCCAGGTGAGGGGCCGTGTGGCGTCCTGGTAGCCCGAATGGAGGTACTCGAACTCGAAGCTGTAGATCTCGCCGAGGGCGCCTTCGTCGAGGAGTCTCTTGGCCCGCATGATCGCCGGCAAAAAGCGGTAGTTGAAGGTTATCCCAAGTCTGCCCCTGGAGGCGGCAGCCAACGCCGCTAGCTCGCGGGCCTCGGCTCCGGAAAGGGCGAGCGGCTTTTCGCAGTAGATGTGCTTGCCGGCCGAAAGCGCCGCGGATATTGCGGCCTTGTGGGCGTCGTTGGGGAGGACGCAGTCGATTACCGAGACCTCGGGATCGGCCACGAGCTCCTCGATCGTGGCATGGCTCCGGGCGAAGCCGCCCTCGCGGAGGGCCGCCTCGGCCGATTCCCTCGACTTCGTGCAGACGGCCACCAGCCGGAAGGCGGGCATGTCCGGATAAATCGACGGCAGAGCCCGCCAGGCGAGGGTGTGCAGCTTGCCCATGCTCCCGAAGCCGAGCATCCCTATGCCGATCGGGGTCATCCCGTCCCCCTTATGGCCCATTGCCGGCCGCGGAGGCAGCCTCCAGCCTCGTGCGCAGGTTTCGAACCGCCGCGGCGATGTCCCCGGCCCCGGGCAGGAACTTACCGTCCTTGCCCTTCAACAGGGGCGAGGAGAACTCGCCCACCGTCATGCCTGCGGCCACGAACTCGGCCACGTTGTCGACGTTGAGACCGCCGTCCTCCATGAGGTCGACCTCCGCCTCGCGGCCGGTTGCGACGATCATATCGTGGAGGCGGCGGATGTTCGTGAACATTATGGGATCGATCGAATGGGGGCTGGCCGCGCCCGACGTCGGTTTCCAGAATGGCGCCTTGCTCTCGTATTCGATGATGTCCACGAAGGGGAGGTACTGCTCGAAGGCGACGAGCGGTGTGCCCTGCCAGGCCCAAACCCCAACCTTGAGCTCGAGAGTATCCTTCACGAAGATGAGCTGCTGCATCAGCATCTCGCCCGTCGTCTCGATGGGGAGGCTGACGAGGTCGGCCCCGAGCTCCTTGAGCTGGCGGAAGAGGTCGAAACTCGGGCGTACCATTTGAAGCTGTATCTCGATCTCGAGTTTGGTGCGGCGCCGTATCCCGTCGAGGATGTCGATGCCGCCCCGAGGCGCGGCGAAGTCCATGTATTTGCCGTCGCGCATCTCGATGTGGATCCAGTCGGCACCGCCGGTCTCCAGTTCTTCGACGGTCTCGCCGAGGGAACCATAATCGGCCCAGAAGAGCCCGGCGGCGATCTTGGCCTGCTTCCCGACGACGCCGATCCTCGAGCTTTTTTCCATTGGAGCCTCCTGACATGGGCAATATAGGTAGGGCATTCTGCAATTGTCAAGCATTTTGCTTTTGTACAAAATATTAATAATCTGTATATGAGAATATTGGCCTTTCATATGAAAGAACCCTAGCATCAAGCTGGGCCCTATAGAACCGGGAAGGGGGACGCATGGCATCCATCCTGTGCGGTGTCGACCTCGGTGGGACAAAGCTGGGCATCGGCCTCGTGAGCGAGTCCGGAGCCATTCTGGACCAGGTTCTCTACCACGACCATGTAAGCCATACGCCGGACGAGATCGTGGAGGACATGGCCTCGCACATCAGGGAGCTCCTCGCGAGGAACGACCGTTCGATCGCCGACCTCCGGGGCATCGGCGTGGGCACCGCGGGCCACATCCGCTACCGGGACGGCGTGGTCATCACGATGTCCAACCTAGAAGGCTGGAAGGGCTATCCCCTCCGCGATAGACTCGGCCGCCATTTCGAAGGCACCGAAATCTTCGTCGACAATGATGCCAACGCCCAGGCCTTGGGAGAGTACCTCCATTGCGAGGGGGGCGAATACGGGAGTCTGGTCTTCATGACCATCAGCACCCAGATCGGCGCGGGCATCGTCTTCGACGGCCGGATACTCCGCGGCAGGACGGGCACCGCGGGCGAGATCGGTCATACCATCGTCGAGGCATCGAGCGCCGAGCTCTGCCCCTGCGGGAACCGTGGCTGCCTCATCGCCCACGCCTCGGGCGTCGCCATTCCCTCGGCCGTCCGGCGCGCTCTCGCCGCCGGCTCGACTTCGACCCTCGTCGACACCGGTAGCCTGGGCTCGACCCGACTGGACGGGGAGTTCATCGGACGGGGTTTGGCCGTCGGAGACCCGCTCTGCGCGGAGATCGCGGAGAATTTCGCGCGCTACATCGGCATCGGCGTCTACAATGTCTTCCAGCTCTTCAACCCGGAGGCGGTCGTCCTCGGCGGAGGAATCATGAACTGGGGGACGCCTTTCTTCGAAGGCATCAAGCGCACGGTGAGATCATTCGCGCGGGATATGATGTACGACGAGCTCGCCGTCATCCGGAGCGCCTGCGAAGCCCCCGGCATAGTGGGCGCGGCCTCCCTCGCGCTCGAGGCTCGATAGCGGCCGAGGCCGCCGGGAGGGACGGATGGAAGACTCGCATCGCTTCGATGTAGTCATAATCGGTTCAGGCTTGGGGGGCTCGGCCGCGGCGCGGAGCCTCGCGAACCGGGGCCTCTCGATCCTCGTCCTCGAGCGCGGCGACTTCGTCCGGCAGGAGCGCGAGAATTGGGAGGTCGAGGAGGTCGTCGTCCGGCGCCGCTACGACGCGGGCGAGACCTGGTTCGACGCGGACGGGAAACCCTTCAATCCCCGGGCCTACTACAACGTGGGCGGGGCGACGAAGTTCTTCGGAGGAGCCGCGCTCCGTTTCCGCGAAGCGGATTTCGAAGAGCGTCCCCTCGGCGGAGGCAGCACAGTCGCCTGGCCATTCGGCTACGCGGAGCTCGCGCCATGGTACGACAAGGCCGAGGCCCTCCTCGAGGTCCACGGCGCTCTCGGGGAGGATCCGTCGGAGCCTCCGCGCTCCCCCTTTCCCTTCGCCCCCCTCGAGCACGAGGGGCGGATCGCGGAGCTGGCCGAGGCCCTCCGCGCGCAGGGCCTCCATCCGATCCACCTCCCCGTCGCAATCGACCAGGGCGCCAAAGGACGATGCGTCAAGGGCAGCCCCTGCGACGGCTTTCCGTGCAAGGTCCGCGCGAAAGGCGACGCGGAAAACCGAATTCTCCGGCCCCTCCTCCTCAGGAAGCCGCCCCTGGTAACGCTCTGGACCATGAGCCGCGCGCGGCGCCTCGAGACCGACGCCTCGGGCCGCCGCGTCGTCGCGGTGGAGGTCGAGAAGGGCGGCGAGAAATTGCGCGTCGAGGGAGGCCACTTCATTCTCGCGGCCGGGGCAGTGAACTCGGCGGCCCTCCTCCTCGCCTCGGGCAACGCGCGCAAGCCCGAGGGGCTCGCGAACTCGAGCGGACTCGTTGGTCGCAATTTCATGTGCCACAACAACACGGTCGTGCTGGCGCTTTCGCCCTTCCGGAAGAATCCGACTTCGTTCCAGAAGACGATGGCCATCCACGACTTCTACGCGGCCATCCCCGGCGAGCGGCTTGCCCTGGGCGCCATCCAGCTCCGGGGGAAGATCCGGCCCGAGATGCTGCGGGCCAAGCGGAACACCCTCCTCCGCCTCTTCCCCCGGGCGATCGCCGAACGGAGCGTGGACTTCTGGGTGATGACGGAGGACCTCGCCGACCCGGAGAACCGTGTCACCCTCGACGGAGAAGGGAGGATCCACCTCCGGCACCGGCCGACGAACCGCGAAGCGCACGAGACCCTCCTCCGGCGGCTTCGCGCCGCGCTCAGGCGGGCCGGACTCCCCCTCGTGATCCTCGATCGACGAGGCATAGATGCGCTCCAGCACCAGTGCGGGACCCTCCGCTTCGGCATCGACCCGCGGACCTCGGTGCTCGATCCCTGGTGCAGGGCCCATGATCTCGACAACCTTCACGTCATCGACGCGAGTTTTCTCCCGTCCTCGGCCGCGGTCAACCCGTCGCTGACTATCCTGGCCCAGGCCCTCCGCGCCTCGGATCGGCTTGCCGATGAGCTCGCGGGCGCCGGCGCTGCCTCCGCGCAAGGCGATGCAATCGGGAGGCCAGGGAGCGTGCCCGCCTGACTGGCGGCCAGGGAAGAGGCCACGCCATCTTTTCTCTTGACCGATCGCCCCCGATTCTCCGGCAGGTAAATTACCATTCGACGATTGATTTTTCTTTGAATGACGACTATGCGAGAAAAAATCGACGGCTATGCTACAAATGTTTATAGATTGAGAAACTTTCATTTTCAGGCTGCGTGAGACTTATCCGACGATTGGTTTTTCTTTATTCGACGATTGAAAAAATGTCAAATGACGCTTGAACGTATACGCACTGGAGGCGAGTGCCTTTCAAGGGCTCGCCCGGATGCATCGCAACGATCTTGCGTTTATGTCGATGCATAATAGCGGGAGGGGGCGGCCTCGAGCGTCGTCGCATCGAGGATATCCCTGTACTCGTTCTCGGGAAACCCGTTTAAGAATTGAGAACGGAACTCTCGCCAGGTAAAGCCCCAGTATCGCGCTGACCTGCCGGCGACTCGGGTTTTCGGCGGTCTCCGCTTCCGGTTGGTCAAGAATGCAAATGCTTTTCTTAGTTAAAGTTGCGGCGAAGAGGACTTGAACCTCCATACCTCTCGGCACCAGCACCTCAAGCCGCAGAATCAACTTTTCCCGTCGTTATCGCTCTTGTTATGCGCTGCTATAAAAGATGATAGGAAAGAGAAATCCTTCTCTTGAATTTAGTTTTAGTTTACCCCGCTTTGCTTCACTTTGCAAGTGTCCGCGGTAACGTGGCAGTAACTTGGGGGCTTGGTGGCCTCCGTAATCGGTCTACCTAGGGGCGAAAGCCCCTCCACAGTCAAGGTATTACCTAGCAAACAGATTCGCCTTTATACTTGGAAAACCGAAGATTATTTGCGTGTAGCCATTTCAAGAGTAGAAATCGGCAGAAAGAGCTTAAAAGGTTGAGTGGGAAGCCTCGAAAATCCATAATGCTCATAAAAACCTCTTGCCTCTTCATCGTTGGTATCGACTAAAATCATTACAGATGCTATCCGCTTAGAAGAATCCAAAACCTGTTGCAATGCTGCTGTTAATAATTCCTTACCATATCCGCGTCCACAATACTCTAAATCAATGGCAAGCTTTGTTAACAGTGTACATGGGATTGATCCCGACCTAGGAAATCCTTTCAGTGTATTATCTGGGAATTCAACCGCAGCACAGCTATAAGAACAAAGGGAATAATACCCTATAATCTTTGTTGAATCTTGTGAATGCATAATTATTGTTCGGTTATAACCAATGCCCTGATGCCGAAGAGCATGGCAAGCTAAATATTCGTTTAGCTTCTGTTTTCCGCAATTAAAAGATTTTTTATCGAAGGATGAATCTAAGAGAGAAAAATGAAGCACTTGCCTTTCAATATTCCCCATTCCGAAGATTTAAGCCTATCAATGCAGCATTTGGTCTTGGAGGATCAGCTAAGGACTCCATCATACAATCAAAATCAACCGCGTTGAATTTCAAGACTTGGGAGGCCGATAGAGATGGATTGGATGCGGTTGATTCAGAGGTGTCAGTAGTTTTATCTATATGATTGGCCAACGGAGGCCCCCACTGTACAAGAATTTGAGTTTGCGGATCAGCCGTATTTGAGTACTCATGCGAAAAAAAACGCCCTAGAACTTCGTTTTCTGGACGAATCATAAGAGCGGTGCCGTTCATTCTACTCTCCTCCAGCCCTCAAAGGTTCTTTGATCCTGAATAGCTGGCATCGGGCCTTGTGGCGTTGGAACAATCTGGTGCCGCACTATTCCTTCTGATACAAAGACATGCGGTTGAACTTCACAACTCTCAATAAGCGCTCGCTTACAAGAGTAAGTCGATTCTGGCGCCGAAGCAAGTAGTGCTTGCTGATTAAATCCAGAGACGAACTCAAGTTCTTCCGCAATATCAGAATATATCGCGCGAATGATTTCGTATAGATGTCCGGTCGGCTCTTCAATGGGTAGCTTTAATTCATCGCGAGCCTCTTGTGCATTGATTGTGTAATCGTGACTGCCAGATTCTGCACACAGAAACTCAACTATTTTTTCAATTCGTGCTCGGTCTTTTTGAGGGTTAAATTGGACTTCAAGAAGACGCCTTGCGAGCATTCGGATTTGTGACCGTATTCTAAATACATTTCCTAGTACAAGCGGGTGGACCTTTTCTGCTAAAATTGCAAGGACCTTTGTCATATCACCGGATGATTTTACACCAAATTCGTCCCTAGCAAGATCAACATAACCTTTTATTGACTCAACACTTACAGGGAAGCGACCAGTTGGGCCAGCCCCTGGTATTTCTGGATTTATTGGAGAATTAATACTCGGATCGATGGGCCCAAGCGTTGCTTGTTTTGTCATTATCAACCGATTTGCAGAAAGGCTTATGAGTGTAGCAGCACTATGGGCCCTTGCGGGAATAATGATCTCTAAATCCTCACAAAAGGACCTAAGTAGTTTCGCAATGCTCCATCCAGCTGCAGTCTCTCCGCCTCGTGAATGTAAAATCAGGGTAATTTTTTCAGTTTTCCCAAATCCGTCCAAATGCTCCACAAGCTTATCTAAAACTTCAGAATGTATTTGAGTCTCCATCCCCTGTCGATCACCAGTTACATAGACTAACAGTTTTGAACCTCGAAGGATTTCCAGTTCTCTATAAAAGCGAAGACGATCTTTGTACATGTTGCTTCCTCCCAGGAAACACATTTAAATTCTCGATATATGCTATTCTGATCATGATTTAATAGTGTATTGAATATTCATTAAGCCCCACGTATACTACTTCGCCCTTTAGATGACTTGAAGTGGTAATCGAGGCATTCTAGAAAAACATAATTTTTCACTTCAATCAACTATAAAACTGTTCAGCCCAGAATACAATGCCTATTGTTCATCATTTATTTTATTATACTAAAAAGAAATACTTGAAATACATTTAACGGGAGTAAGCCCTGAGCAACTCCAAAGTCGATAAAACCTATACCTAAGAATAGAATCCGAATTTCAACCCTTAAATCGCCCCAAAGCAAAATGTTTGGATTATTTCCTGCTCTTGGAGAACACATATATCGGTAAATCTGGTAAAGACCCCCTAAACCATTTCTTTTACACCATTGGCTAAATTTACCTATTTACCATCTTTACCGCCTCTCCGGCTCCATTCGCCATGATTCGGCGAGAAGACAAGCCCCTCGGCCTCGAGCTTCTCTAGGAGTCGAGAGACAGCCGCGGCTTTCTTCCCGAGTCGAGCGACGATATCCTTCGTCTTACGCGCCTCAGGTTCTAGTGGCACAACTTCGAGGACCTCACGTCGCTCCCGGCTTTGTGTGTACTCAGCAGCATTGCCTAGAACGGTCCATGAACCGCAAGCGCTATCGAATCTGAGGGCGAGCGTTTGCTCTTCAACGTCGCGACCAGTAATAAAGAGGGAGGCATCGGCCCCGCCTCTGGCCCTAGTTAAGATCCATGTCGAATCCGCAGCCCCGTTTAGGCCATTCGAGCCCGATACAAGGTCCATGGGGTCCTCGGCTTGCATCTTCCGTACATGATGGATAACAACGATCGCACAATCGTGCTTATCGGCGATTGCTTTGATCGATGAGGCGGCCCGATAGTCTTCGCTGTAGCGGTCATCGCCCTGAGGCGACCCGCGGAAGCCCGCGAGGGTATCGATGAGGATGAGCTTCGCGTCCGGGTTCTCTTGAAGGTATGCGTCAAGGTCCTTATTGCCCTCGGCCCCCCTTCGCCATTGAGTGTAGAGCCTTAGGCGCGCATCGTGGACCGCTCCTATTTTCTCGAGCCGATCCTTCAAGCGCCGCGGCGGATCCTCGAGGGCAAGATATAGGGCCCCGCGCTTTTCGACTCGATAGCGGCCCAGCACGGCCCCTCCTATGCCAACGGCCGCGCCTAACGCGAGGGCAAGCCAACTCTTGCCAAGCTTCGGCGCGCCTGCAAGGATCGTCAGGCCCGAGACGAGGAGGTCAGGGACGATCCATTGAGGCGGAGGGAAATCCGTATCGAGAAGCTCGCCGCATGTCATTCCGCGAGGAAGGGCGGCGAGACGCTCGAGCTGCGCGATCCGCTCGGCGCTCATCGGTCGGGCCCCCTCGGGAAGGGCATTGGGTGAAAGCTTGCCCTCGTCGATTAGTCGTTCGGTATAGAGCTGATCTGCGCGAAGCTCGCGGTTTCTCTCGCGCATTTGGGCAATATCAGGGGCTTCCGGTAACGTAGGCGGTAACACGGGCCCAAATAGGGCGCCTAAGTCATTGTATTGCATAGACTCATCGCCCTATTGATACTAGCCAAGATAGCGGGTACCATCTATTTTTGGTACTAATCGAGGTCCTAGCGTTGACCCTTGGACCATTATCGAGTAGGTTTCTGCTACACTGCTTGATCGCCCCCGTAGCCGGTTCCACTCGGTCGGGGGCTTCGTTTTTGTTAGACATGCGGCCCTCTTTGTTCTGCTTTGTGAGCTTCAGCGCGGAGCTCCTCGATACGATCCACTGCCTTACCATGAAGGTGAACCGTTACACCGACTTGGCCATAGTCGGGCGCTTTATCTAGGAGACGGGAGAGCGCCGCAAGGGCTTCCCGTTTTTCTGAGGTCGTCATGCCTTCGACTCCCTGCCCATCGCGGAGGCGATAAGCGCTTCTATCGTGGCCTCGGCTATGAGACGACGACCCCCGAGGCGAATGCTACAAAGCCGCCCATCCTCGGCCATGCGGTAGGCAGTTATTGTGGCGATGCCGAGACGATGCGCTGCGTCCTTCACGGAAATAAGGCGATTAGTTGTGCCCATGCTTCCCCCTTGCTTTAGTTGGTTAGACATAGGCAGGGTAGCCCCTCCCTTTCCTCTCAGGCCGGGGCAGAACCGGGAGAAGACCGGGGCTAGACCGGGAAGCTAGTTTTCTGGATTGGGTTTGTGCTTTTGGATTAGAGAATATGCTTTTTGGGCGGCTTCTTTTCGCGGATTAGCGCTCCCACTGATTAGCTTCCCTAGGTCGGTAGGCATTGGGTTATTATCCTTGTCATGAAATAGCGCCGCGAATGATGTTGGGCCGCACGAAATTGCGCCTTGAGACTTTAGTGTTTCGTAAAGAAATGCAAAATCCGCCTTCCCCCACAACCAAGTAATAGGGGCCAGGTTTGGCCCGGATTCATATTCTTTTCCATTGGCGGCAGGTTCCAAGGAGGGTGCGTGTGTGCTTTCTAGATCATGACTCAATCTAAGGAGTTTATTTGTCTCTTCTGCATTTTGGACGCGTTCATTTTCCAGGCGCTTTACATCAGAGAAAAGCTCAAATGCGGTAGCCGCGCCAGTTGACGCCATAATACGGTCGTGGTCTTGCTCCAAAACCATGATTCTATGTTTCGCCTTCCATCGCGCATGCTCTTCGTCCATCTCGCCGCTGGCGAGTTTCTTCACAATCTCATTCGCCTTTTCTGCATCTTGGCCTTCTTGGGGCTTCCCATAGTCGCTCATGTTTTATTCTCCCAGTATTCGGACTTTCACTCGGCGAGGCAGGGCCGGAAGCCGTTTCCAGCGCTTAACAAGCATTTGCCGCCACGCGGTATATTCCCCCTTGCCGAGTGTACCGACAGCTTCCTCCATCATGTCGCTCAGCCAGCCACGGTACGCGCTCCGCCACATCCGGCCAAGGTCAGATTTACTTCGCCAATTCCTTAGCTCTTTATATGTGCAAAGGCCGCTCGCGACCACTTCTTTTACTCCGAGCCCCTGATGACGCAAATCCAAGATTTCACGTACAAGTTCTTCACTGTACTTTGATCTTTGCCCCGGCGGGAGCCCCCTTCTCTCGGCGCGACCCTTTCGGGTCGTCGGCCTGCCAGTCGGAAGAAGCTCCCCACGGGAGAGAAGCCTATAGCCCGGCATTCGCGGCAATTCATACGAGTCCGACGACTCAGATTGAAGGTTCATGGAGGAATTATAGACTCGTTCTTGACCCGAAAAAAGTAGCCGAAACCGGCCCTATTCGGCACGGCATCGCCGGCTTAAACTAAACCAAGTGTTCTTCAAACAACTGCCAAGACTCAAATGGACAAGCTAGAAATGAACAAGTTGGCGCGATTAGGGGCCGAATATGGCATCCTTTAGTCTTTCCAGGATGCCTGCTCCCCGCGGTACCCTATTTAGGGTTATGGTTAATGGATTGGCGCCAGACAACGGCCAATATTCAAGCGTATTGCTATCAATCCTCTTCCAGCGCCATACCTCTGAAGGGTTTTCATTTAGCGCCGCTAAGTCTACCTGGACCGAGTAAATCTCGCTTGTATTTTCCAGTTCCGTGCAATCATCGAAGTCCTTTACAGAAGACTTGCCAGCGTATAATCCGCCCTTTTTGGTCACAACTGCGTCATCTCGCGTGAATACCCATCGAACTTTACCCATGGCTTTGGCAATACTGTTTATGATTTCGTAATTCTGCCCTTCCCAAACTCCCCTTATCCAGCTAGGCGGAGAAACGACGATATCATCGTCATTTGATGAACAACTTAATACGCACAACGCAGAAACCAGAGCTACAAAGAACATTCTTCTCATCTGGAGGCGCTCCGATCACTTTTGCTTTCATTTAATTTCATAATAACCTTCTTTAAGGTCGTGGGAAATACTCACCTTCTCCAAAACATTTACTGCGCCGCAATCTTTATCTGTGGTAGCGATGTAATAATAATTTCAGGCTTGCCCTTGTATAAGATGATCTTCCCTTCGACAGAGATTATCTCTCCATTGTAGTTATTTAAGAATTTGAATTGATCCGTGTTCTGATCAAAAATAACAGCCGAAAAGGCTTGATGTGGATATGTTCCGCCGAAATCCAAGAAGACATTGCCGCGTTTTGAAGTAAAAACCTCCGAGACACGGCCAGTGACAATTGCATATTCCCCGATATGAGCTTGCGCCTCATTGACAGTGTAGGTTGGTGTAGTTTGCTGCGCTGCAATGGCTACGTGATAACCTATAAGAAGAATACCGGCAAGCAATGGCTTTAAGACACCCGGAAAGTTTCTCAAAGTAAACCTCCTTTAGTCCAATCCGTCTACATCTAAATCCCAGGACACGCCATCCGAATCTGTTCCCGAAATACTATGGGGATCGTCGATTTCCTCATCATCGAGAGTGATTTCCCTCTTGCCGCCATTTTTGAATTGCATGGTTGCTTCGTCGCCGCTAAATTCAACTTGGACCGTGTAATATTCCCCGGTCTCGTTTGAAAAGGCGGTCGCACTATAAGTTTCCCCATCGATGTCGTGTCCGTTGTAGTCCGCCGCCTGAATCA
This sequence comes from uncultured Treponemataceae bacterium, assembly GCA_964404145.1. Lineage (GTDB taxonomy): Bacteria > Spirochaetota > Spirochaetia > Treponematales > Rectinemataceae > UBA1306. The sequence continues at coordinate 939 of CAYOIX010000048.1, read as the reverse complement.
AAGTAGCGGGACCGAAAAGAAGAACTATTGAAGCACAGAACAGCAACACCGCCAAAGGCAGTGGCTTCCTAAATTTCATTAGAATCTTCCTCTTCTTTATTCTAAGAAAACCTGAATCATTTTCCATATCTACTCCTTTTTCTAATACCCCATTGTTATCAATCTTGTACAGAACGCCGTCAAGAGGCCATTTGTTGGCCTCGCCCCTGAAAAGAGTCACTAGCCCTGCCGTGGTAGCCCCACACAAATTGTATGGAATCATCCCACTTTGTGCGCTAGTTAAATAACCGCAAAAGAGTATAAATGTCCCCTAAAATCCGCAATTCTCCCGCCCACGAATAAACATAGCTTATATCTCATACTCTCGGATTGGGGATTACGCCCAGGCCCGAGAGCCTCGCGCATCCCCAGCCCCCGTGGCTCCCGGACAACGCGGTAGAAGGGGTATCGCGGCCCTTGACGCATACTTTCCCGTCCGAAGCCAGGGATACCCCTACGAGCCCGAGCCGATTGCCACTTTTCGAGCTATCCGGCCCTTTTGAAGCCCTTCATACGATCCCTAAGCTGAGCTTTCCTTTCCTCGGATAGGGGCATCCTGCCCTTATGTTGTCTAAGCCAGGATTCGAGAGCCTCCTCTCGCGGCCTTTCGGGATCGAGGCCCCGGAGAGTCTTCGTAATCGGGATATTCCGCCTCAGCATCGAGACCGTAAAGCAAGTCCCCGAACCTATGCCCACTCGGACGATTCGGCGCTGGACGGCCGCGAAGTCGGTACCCTCGCGTTTACAGACTTCCTCACCGAGAAACCATGCGGCCTTTTCAAGGTTCGGATCGTCCGGGCATAGTGGCGCATTGCATGTTAAGAAGTGTGGGCAACGACTCATAGCTTCCCCACTGCCTCGGCGAGGTCATCGAGTATTTCGATAGCCTGCTTTAGACCG
>CAYOIX010000047.1:0-21657 GCA_964404145.1 uncultured Treponemataceae bacterium | reverse complement strand
AGGCCGTGGCCAAGAAGCCGGCCGCGAAGAAGGCCGTGGCCAAGAAGCCGGCCGCGAAGAAGGCCGTGGCCAAGAAGCCGGCGGTCAAGAAGGCCGTGGCCAGGAAACCCGCCGCCAAGAAGGCGGCTGCCAAGCCCGCGGCGGAGCCCAAACCTGCGCCGATGATCTCTCCGATAGAGGAGAAGAAGCCCGAGCTAATGTAATTCGGATTTCGTCTGGGCGGATTTAACGGCTCCGGTGCGCCAATGCATCGGGGCCGCTTTTTATATCCTCGCGGCATCGCGCAGTCCGAGGGCGATGGTCCGCGATCTTCCGGCAGGAGAGTTGGCATCGTAGTAGCGTCCTCGAATATTTGACTATTTAGGCCTATTGGGCTGTTTATTTCCTTTGTATATAATCTGTTAAGACTAGAAGTATCAAGTCTGACATTAATGGAATATTTGTAAAAGAAAAGCTTCATTTTTCCCCTCGACCGCAAGGGGCTAAAACTTAATCTAAAAAAGATTTAAATGTGTTTTTTGCAAGGTTACAACAATGCGAGTAAATCTTAAAAAAAACTTGACACCTAAAAACGGGATGGCTATACTGCCGTAGAACCTAGGGAAGGGGATTAGTAGGCCGTTGGTTTACCCCCTTTTATAATGTTAAGGAGGACTTAATGAAGAAGTTACTCGTTGTACTTCTCGCCCTCATGGTGATCGGCGTGTTCGCCTTCGCCGATGACGCGATGGCGGCTCCTGCCCCCCAGGGCCAGTTCCATGCCTGGAACTATGGTGAGCTCTTCTCGTTTGCGTCGGTCAACGGCGGTTCGGCCGCGAGCGGATGGGGCCCGAGCTGGGATCCCAACTATGGTATCGATCAGGAGTGGACCTTCTCCTACGACGGCAAGAACTTCGGTTATTCCGGCACCTTCGAGTTCGGCATGGGCAACTTCGCCCAGAGCACCACTGGTTCGGGTTCCATCAGCTGGTTCGACACCTACTACAAGTTCGGCGACATGGTGAAGTTCACCGCCGGTAAGCTCGACATCGGAGACTACCGCTGGACGACCTTTATCGAGGGCGGCGCCAACTCCCGCTTCGGCCAGCGCAATTATGGCGGCATGATCCAGCTCTACCCCATCTCTGGCCTTTCACTCGCCGTATTGGAAGAGGTCCCCGGCACCACGACTCTCGCTGGGCAGCTTATTCCGACCGGTGGCGGCCTCAACGCCGTCAATTATTCCTATGGCACCTATGCAGCGGCCGACTACCAGGACAATACGAACCTGGCCGCCAGCTACGAGATGAAGGACACGTTCAAGGCCTATGTGGCCTGGAACAACACCGCTCGCGAAGTCAGCGTCGGCGTCAACATCTCCGCCCTCAAGCCCCTGTCCCTGCAGGTCGTGTACGACGACGACTATATGTCCCCGACTGGGAGCACTGTCTGGCTCACCGCCGGATACACCATGGGCGCCCTGGCCCTCAGCCTCGATGCGGGATATATGACTGGTACCTCGGCCATGTATGGATATACCAATACCGGCACTGCGGCTGCTCCTGTCTACACTGTTTCCTCTGTTAACTACAACATTGGCGGCAGCACTGTTTCCGCTTATGCCGCGGAGATCCAGGCCGAGTACACCATGGGTCAGTACGCCGTGGGCGCCAAGCTTGGCTACGACAACGGCGCGGGCATCGGTCTCTATGGCGGACAGGCTGCTGCCTATTCCGGCCTTGAGGTCTATCCCTACGTAAAGGCGAACTTCGACAACGGCAGCTACATCATGGTCGGCATTCTCTATGCGAGCGGCGCCAATGCCAATGGCGCAACCCTCGGCAGCGCCTCTTGGAACGCCGCCAACCCCAGCTACGCCCAGTCCCTCTTCGCTATCCCGATATCCTACAGCTGGGCTTTCTAAGCCAAGCTTCCTCTCACTAGCCAAAGCCCCCGCGAGGGGGCTTTGGTGTTTTTGGGCGGTCCGGCGATTTATAAATTTCTCCTTACTTCGCAAACTTCCGCGAAGCCCTCACTTACCATGTAACTCGAAAGCGGCTATGGTGGTTGTTCAAGGAATCTTGTGATGAAAGGGGTTTTCGCATGAGAAAGATACTGTCCGCCGTAGCTGTGCTCGTCCTAATCCTCACCGGCTGCGCGACCGAAAAGCAGAGGGCAGGGGCCGAATCCGGACAGGGGCCGCTCTCCGTCGCCCTCCTCACCGAAAGGGAAGTGAAGGATTCCTATGGTTGGAGTCTTCTCGACAACCCCTATCTGTCGTACAGCGGCACAATATTCCCCAGAGTTTACGATTTCCTCGTATTCAAGCTGGCAGTCAACTTTCCTGTGTCTACCCAGCTAGAGCTTCTCGACGCGGACGCCGAGAATGCGGACGGAAAGGTCAAGGCTCCGTTTTACGACAGCGACAGGTTCAAGACGGTGACTATGTCTTCTGTGGCGAACCAGGAGTCATCGGGCTCTTTTTCCCAGAGAGAGAACAAGATCACCTGGAATTATCTGCCCCAAGGCACCCTGACTCTGAAGCCCGGCAAACACTCCTACGTCTTCGTCCTAGTCGGGAAGCACCCTCTACCCGACTCCCTGACAGCCCACATACGGCTATCCGTCAACGGGGAGGAACAGGACTTCGACATTCCGCTGCCCGACGCTCAGGATTAGCCCGGCCACATCGCAGCAGCAGCCTTCGCTCCTCAATGGAGGACGATGATCTGGCCGTTCGAGGTACCACGGGGCTCGAAGGCAACTGCCGATGGATTCGCCTTGGCCTCGCCCTCAAAACTCGTCTGGTCGGCCCGTCCGGTCCACTGGGTGTCGACTCCGGCCAGGGCCTGCTCAGCGGCCGGGAAATCGGCGTTGAGCGCGAAGCTGTTGTTGCTCACCGCGCGCGTCAGGTCGTAGGAGAACTTCCAAGAGTTGACGCCCAGGTTGGCGAGCCGGCCCGGCTTGACCTCGAAGGCTAGGTCCTTATAGAAGCTCGAGCTGATCGTCACATAGGCATCGTCGGTCTTCACCTGGGCCCACAGTTCGCGAAGCTGGTAGCTTCCAGGCTCGGCGTTCGCGAGCACGAAGGAATCGCCGGGCGTCGCCGTGCGGATCTCGTAGGTCCTGCCGCTCGTCTCGTTGTAGACGACCAGGGCCGCGGCGTAGGGCCACTCGGTGTCGACCCATCCGCTCGCTCCGTTGGTGGCGATGCCCATGCCGCTGACCTCGACCTTGAGCCTACCTAGTATCATGGAAGAGTCGCTGCTCGCGGGCGGCGGCGCCACGGAGGCGCAAGCCGCGAGCAGGGCGACCGCGAAAAGTCCGAGTACTAGTCCACGCATCTCTTCCCCCTGGAGCTAAAACTACTGACATTGGGTCGGCTGTCAATAAAAATCGCTCGGGGAAAGACAGCCCCTCCCGTCGGCCCTAGCCGAGCTTGCCCATGAGCTCGGCCCTCTCGAGGGCCTGCTCGAGGGTGTCGCAGGTCAGCACGCCGAAGATGATGGGCCGGCCGCTGCGCAGGGACTTGAGGGCCTTTCGCCGCGTCAATAGGAAGATCCCCTGCGCGGAGTGGCCTAAAAGAGGCTCGATATGGCGGATGGAGAATGAAATCCAGTGCGTGGACTGTCACTATCAGAAATGGACGCGACATGGCTGACCCGTATCCCGTATGGGTGGGGACATGAAACCTTCCTCGACTCTTCGACATGCGGAACATGTCGACATACTGTCGCCAGTACTCGTATTTCCCCAGGAGGATCGTTTCCCCCATCATTTCTTTCTTTTCGACGGCCCCTTCCCCTTCTTCGAGTCCTTTTTCTCTTTTTCGATGGCAGGGGTGGCCACCGCTTTGCCCGACAAGGGGACTCGCTTGTAGCCGGATTTCGACGGGTGCGGAACGACGCCAAGAATCGTGATGTCGTCCTTGTCCGGACCATAGGCCCAGAACATCCGCCCCGCGCCAGGGCTATGGTTCTCCAAGTACAACTCATAAACCGTGAATCCCTCACGCTTCGTCAGGGCATCGATGTCATGGGAGTGGAGGCCGGGATGCGCGGGATTTTCCCGCAAGAAACGTAGTGCCTTCTGCACCTTCTCAAACAGTTCCCGCTCGTTCTTGCCGAGCGTCCCCTCCGCCCGCGTTTTCGTCATCGAGTTCCAATACTCGGTCATCTGCGGGAGGCCCATGCGGATTTTGTATGCCACCCTACGTTCTCAATCCAGGTCTATTGGAGCGGAGACGCGACCCGCCTTGAAGTTGGCGGATGCCTCGTCGATCATGGCGAGAACGTCCTTCGGGAGGTCTGCCAGCCTGAACGCCACCTGTGGCTTCAGGACAATCACGCCACCTGCGAGTTCGGTCACTGCGTAGTATTCGGAGCGGGCGGCGCGCACGGTGATGCGCTTCTTGGAGTCCAGCTTCGCGATGTATTCGACGCGGGCCATGCCCTGCGCGCCCCGGCCCGCCGCCGCTCCCGTCCTTGCCTTTGCCTTCTTCGCCCCCGGCGAGGCCTTCGCGGCCGCTTTTGAGCCGGCCTTTTTGGCTTTCGCCTTCGGGGCGGCCCCAAGAACCATTTTCGTCATTACGCCTCCGCTCCTTCGGTGGGATAATCCCACCACCATCATCGTACCACGTACCCGCGCCGCATGCAATGGAAGGAGATTCCGGAGAGAAAGCGCCACGACGGCTCTGTCTTCGGTCGCGGCCACGCTCTCGCCTCGACTTTTTGACCTCTTTACTTCAGCCGAGCTTGCCCATGAGGTCGGCCATCTCGAGGGCCGAGAGCATGGCGTCCCAGCCCTTGTTCCCGCTCTTCACGCCGGCGCGCTCGAGGGCCTGCTCGAGGGTGTCGCAGGTCAGCACGCCGAAGATGATGGGCCGGCCGCTGCGCAAGGACTCGGCGGCGATGCCTTTGGACACCTCCGCCGCGACGTAGTCGAAGTGGGGCGTGCCGCCGCGTATAACCGCGCCCAGGCACACGACAGCGTCGAAGCCCTTCTGGGCCATGCGGCCCGCGACCAGGGGGATCTCGAAGCTCCCGGGCGTCCGCACGAGGGTCAGGTCCTTCTCGTCGCCGCCGTGGCGCTCGAAGCAGTCGAGCGCCCCTTCGATGAGCCTTCCCACGATGAGGTCGTTGAAGCGCCCGGCGACCAGGGCGATCTTTTTTCCTTCGGCGCTGAGCATCCCTTCGATTCGGTTCATTCCTAACCTCCGCTTCAGATCGCGTGACCCAGACGGTCGCGCTTGGTTTCGATGTAGCGAACATTGTGCGAGTTCGAGGGCACCCGAAGCGGGATGCGCTGGGCGACGTCGATGCCGTAGGCCTCGAGGCCCGCGACCTTGTCGGGATTGTTGGTCAAGAGCCGCACCCTGGTTCGCCCGAGGAGGCGGAGCGCCTGGGCGGCCTCCCAGTAGTCGCGCATGTCGGAAGGGAAGCCCAGCCGGAGGTTGGCATCCACCGTGTCGAGACCCTGGTCCTGGAGCCCGTAGGCGCGCAGCTTGGCCTCGAGGCCGATGCCGCGGCCTTCCTGGTGCAGGTAGATCAGGGCCCCCTCCTCAGCTTCCCCGATAAGGCGCATGCTCTCCTCGAGCTGCTCGCCGCAGTCGCAGCGCATCGAGCCGAAGAGCTCCCCGGTGAGGCACTCGGAGTGCAGTCTGACCAGGAGGGGCTCGTCCTCGCGCCCGGTCGGGGCGGGCAGGGTCTCGAGAGCCTTTCCCCGGGTAAGGATCTGCAGGCCCTGCGGGGCCTGGCCGAAACGCGACTCGACATGGTGGATCATGAACATTCCCCATCTCGTGGGGAGGGTCGCGCTCGCGAGGGGCTTCAGCAGGGTCTCGCGGCCTCGCCGGTAGCGGACGAGGTCCTCGACGCTGACGAGGGTGAGGCCGAGCCGCTTGGCCGCGGCCTTCAGACTCTCGCCCGAGGCCATGCTGCCGTCCTCGCGCATGATCTCGCAGATGACGCCGGCGGGGGGAAGCCCCGCGAGGCGGCAGAGCTCCACGGCAGCCTCGGTGTGGCCGCCGCGCTCCAATACTCCGCCCGGCCGGGCCACGATCGGGAAGATGTGGCCCGGCCGGCCGAGATCGGCGGGACGGCTGGCGGGATCGGCCAGGGCGCGCAGCGTGAGCGCCCGGTCCGCCGCCGATATGCCTGTGCTCGTGCCCTCCACGGCGTCGACGCTCTCGGTGAAGGCCGTGCCGTGGAGCGCGGGCCTGCGGTCGTCGGCCTGCACCCTCAGATCGAGCCGCTCTGCCGCCGCGGCGTCGATCGCGCAGCAGATGAGGCCCCGGGCCTCTCTCGCCATGAGGTTCACGTCCTGGGCGGAGACCTTGGCCGCCGCCATGAGGAGGTCCCCCTCGCACTCGCGGTCCTCGTCGTCGCTGACGATGACCATCTTCCCCTCGCGGATGTCCTGCGCGGCGCGCTCTACGCGCGCAGCGATCGCATCCGCCCTGTTGGCCCTGTCCTGCGTGTTCATCGGTACCCCCATGATCTCAGTCTTTCCAAGTCGATTCGCGGGCCGGTTTCGGCCGAGGTCTCGGCGGCCGCGCCCGGGCGGAGCAGCGCCGAGACGGCCGCGCGGACGTAGGAGGCGAGGACGTCGAGTTCGACGTTGACCAGGTCCCCGGCCTTTCTGTCGGCGAGATTCGTCGCGAGACGGGTGTGCGGAATGACGGATATTCTCGCCGCGAGGCGGCCGCTCCCCGAAGCCCCGTCCCCGCCCTCGAGGCCCGCCACCGTGAGGCTGATTCCGTCGATGGCGATCGAGCCCTCGGCCGCGACCCGGTCGGCCCAGGAAGGATCGAGCTCGAGCGCGAGGAACCAGGCCTCGGGGTCCTCTCGGGCGGAGCCTCCCGCCCCCCGCGCCGCGGGTCCCCAGGATCGGATCCGGGCCGTTCCCGTCACGTGTCCGGTGACGATGTGGCCGTCCAATCGGCCACCCGCCAGGAGGGGCCGCTCGAGGTTGACGCGGGCGCCCCGCACGAGGCCGCGCAGCGTAGTCTTCTCGAGGGTGTCGCCGACAGCCTCGAGCTCGAAGCCGTCTCCGCCGCTCGAGGTCACGGTAAGGCACACGCCGTCCACCGCGACCGAGGCCCCTATGCCCAGGCCCGCGGCGAGGTCGGGACAGCGTATTCCCAGTCTCATGCCCGTCCCGGCCGTACGCAGCGAGCGGAGCTCGCCGACCTTCTCGATCAGGCCGGTGAACATGGCGCCCCATCTTCATCGGCTTTAGTCTCTCGGCGCCTCGCGTCGATCCGGGTGTAGCCCTCGCCCGCCTCGACGCAGGGCTCCTCGAGCGCGACTCCCCGGTCCGGGGAGAGGACGCCGAGATCGCCCACCGCGGATACGCCCTCGCCGATGATCAGCGGGGCGACGAAGACCGTCAGCGCGTCCCATAGCCCCCGTTTAAGGAGGGAGGTGATGAGGCCCGCCCCGCCCTCCACCATGACCGAGCCCACTCCGTCGGCGTACAGGGCGCGGAAGACTTCCTCGAGCTCGGGCCAGCCGTCTGCGTCCCGGGAGGTCTCGATCGCGCGGACGCCTGCGGCCCTGCACTGCTCGAGTGCCGGGCTGGCCGCCGCGGCGAGGACCGTCGTCCCTTCCCTCAGCGAGGGCGAGAAGAGGCGCGCGGCCATGTCCAGAGGCCGCCGCCCCGCCAGGACGAGCCTGCGGGGTCCCGGACTGTCGGCCTGCCCGGCGGAACGAACAGTCAGCCGAGGGTCGTCCTCGCGCAGGGTATTGGCTCCGACCATGACCGCGTCGTGCGCTGCGCGCAGATCGTGGGCCGCGTCGCGCGCAGCCTGGTTGGTGATCCATTTCGAGGTCCCGCCACGGCAGGCTATCCTGCCGTCGAGGCTCTGGGCCCACTTGAGGCGGATGAAGGGGCGCTTGCGGCGGATCGAGACCGAGAAGTGGTCGACGAGCCCGTCGGCGCAGCTGGCCTCGAGGCCCTCTTCCACCGCGATGCCCGCCTCGCGCAGCCGCGCGGCGCCGCGGCCCGAGACGAGGGGATTGGGGTCCCGGGCGGAGAAGACGACGCGCTCGACGCCCGCGGCGATGATCGCCTCGGTGCAAGGCGGCGTGCGCTTACCCGCCCCCGAGTGGCAGCAGGGCTCAAGCGTGCAGTAGAGCGTGGTACCCCGCGGCAAGCGCGGCGAGGACGCGGCAGCCTTAAGCGCGTCGGCGATGGCCGCCGCCTCCGCGTGGGGCGTGCCGGGGCCGCGGTGGTAGCCCTCGCCCAGGATTCGCCCGCCCGCCGCCAGTACCGCGCCGACCGCGGGATTGACTCCTGACAGGGGCAGGGAGAGTCGGCCGAGCTCGATGGCCCGCTCCATGAAGGCGCTGTCGGAACACACAATGCGCTTCCTTCCGGGGCGGGAAGGGTGCGCGCCTGCGGCGGGGCTCCCGAAAGGGGGAGCCTCGATGCAGTGGGGCGCGCATCCGAAGATTACGTGAAAAGGAAATTGGATCTTTTCCCGTCCGGACTTTACCGTTGGCACCGGAGTCTCACCGGTTCGGTTCCGGACGCTCCGCAGTGGAGGTCCGGAAGTAGCGGGCTTTACCGCCAGTGGGGAATCTCACCCCGCCCCAAAGATCAATTCAAAACTAGCGCTATTCCGAGGCTTTCGTCAATCCCTTCCGCTTCGGTATAATGTCTTCATGCTGAATTTCTCGGCGCGCATGCGCCTCGTAAGGGGCTGAGCGTGAAATCGAGGGCCGGCGATTGGCTCAAGCAGGCGGATGAGGAGTTCGCCTGGGCGAAGGACGCATTCGGCCTGAGGCGGTGGGCCGTGGTCTGCTTCACGGCTCAGCAAGTCGCCGAGAAGAGCCTGAGAGCGATCGCGCTCGCTCGCGGCGCGCTCCAGGTGAGAAGCCATTCGACCCGCGAGATAGCGGAAGAGCTCGGTATCGACGGGGACCTCGACGAGAAGGCTCGAGTCCTCGATCAATACTACATTACGACGAGGTATCCGGATGCCTTCGCGACGGGGGCTCCCTTCGAGTATTTCGTCGAGCGTCAGGCTCGCGAGGCTCTTGAGTCCGCTTCGGCCTTCTTGGATCGGGCAAGGACCGAGATCGATGTCCCGCACATGATCCGGTGATCGTCTGGAATACGCGCGAGCCCTTGCGCGGCCGGACTCAGGCGGAATTCGAGGCCGAGCTCCGGCGCCTTCTCGTCGGCCGCGTGGAGGCCGCCTATATTTTCGGCTCCTACGGCACGCCTGAGTTCGGGCGCGACTCGGACGTCGATATGATGCTCGTCGCCGAGACGGACGCCTCATTCCTCGATAGGGCCTCGGAGTATCCGGAACTCTCCGGGCTCGTTCCCGATATGGACCTCCTCGTCTACACACCGACCGAATTCGCCTCGCTCACCGAAGACCCCTTGCCGGGGTTTTGAACGGGCGCGGTCGCCAGCATGCGCCGAATCGTCTGATCGCCTGTCGCTACACGAACCTGTAGCCCATTCCCCAGACGGTCTCGATGTGGCTCGGGTCGGAGGGGTCCGTCTCGATCTTCTCGCGCAGGCGCCTGATGTGCACGGTGACCGTGGACACTTCTCCGTAGGTCCCCTCGCCGCGGACCCGCTCGAAGATCTCCTCGCGGCTGAAGACCCGGCCGGGGGAGGCGGCCAGGAGCGTGAGTATCGAGAACTCGGTGGCGGTCAGCTGGACCGCCCGGCCGGCCACGCTGACCGCCTTCTTCTCGAGGTCGATCACGACGTCGCGCGCGAAGATGGCGGTGGCCGCAGTCTCGCCCACCGGCGCCGCGCCCAGGAGGCGCTCGTAGCGCTCGATGTGGGCCTTGGCGCGCGCCACCAGCTCGGCTGGGCTGAAGGGCTTGGTCACGTAGTCGTCGGCGCCGAGGCCGAGGGCGCGGACCTTGTCCATGTCGCCGTCCCTGGCCGATACGACCAGGATGGGGCGCTCCGTGCGCGAGCGCAGCTCGCGGCAGATGGCGAAGCCGTCGGCGCCGGGCAGCATCAGGTCGACGATATAGAGGTCGAAGGCGTTCTCGGGCAGCGTGGCCTGGGCCGTCCGTAGCGCCGCGCTCCCGTCGGTCTGGATGGAGGCCGCGAAGCCGGCCGCCTCCAGGTAGTCGCGCTCGAGCTCGCCTATCGCGCGGTCGTCCTCGATGATCAAGGCCCGCGGCTCGACGCGGGCCATCGCATCCTGCGCGCTCATGGCCTGGCCTCCTCGAGGGGAAGGACGATGCTGAAGGCGGCCCCGCCCTTCTCGCCGCGGCCCGCGGAGATGGTACCGCCGTGGGCCTCGACGATCTGACGGGCTATGGCGAGGCCGAGCCCGAAGCCCCCTCCGGTGCGGGAGGGATCGCCGCGGAAGAAGCGCTCGAACACGCGATCGAGCTCCTCGGGAGGGATGCCTCGGCCGTCGTCCTCGAAGAAGAGGCGGACTCGGGGAGACGCTCCCGGCTCCGGGTCGATTCGGGAGACGGAGAAGGCGATCGACACCGGCTTCTTGCCCGAGTGCCGGAGGGAATTGTCGACGAGGTTCTCGGCGACGCGCCTGAGCTGGAGGGGATCGGCCAGGACGTAGATCGGGGCGGCGTCCCCGGCGCCGTCCGGGCCGACATCGGCGAAGCTCGCCTCCTCGGGCCCGTGCGCGAGCCTGAGATCCTCGATGGAGTCGCGGAGGAAGGCGCGCAGGTCGATGCGCCTGAGCTCGGGAGGCGCGGCCTGGGCTTCCAGGGTCGAGAGGAGGAAGATCTGGCCGATCATGCGGTCGAGGTCCTGGATCTTCTGATCGAGGACGCCGAGGTAGCGCTCGCGCTTCTGGGGCGTGTCCGCGATGCCCTCGCGCAGGCCGTCGACGTAGCCGCGGATCGAGGAGAGCGGCGTGCGGAGATCGTGCGACAGATTGGCGATGAGCTCGCGGCGATCCGCCTCGCTGTCCCGCTCCCGCCGCAGGAGGTCCCTGATCTTGGACCGCATGGTCTCGAGGGCGCCGAAGACGCGCGAGAGCTCGAGTATCTGGTCGCCCTCGACCGGCGTGTCGAGGTCGCCCGAGCTCATCGCGAGCGCGGACGACTCGACTCGGCGCAGGGGGCCGGTCAGGCGCAGGATGAAGTAGACGCCGGCCGCGCTGTCGGCCGCCAGGAGGATGAGGGCGACGATGAGGAAGAGCTGTCTGCCGAAGGGGGCGTGCGAGCCTTCGGGGTGAGGCATGCTCACGACGAAGATGGAGGCGGGCAGGTTGGACGAATCCAGGAAGTCGAGCTGGAAGAGGACGCGGAGATGGGCTTCGGTCTCCGGGAAGGGCTGGTCGGAGGCCGGGGCGCCGAAGCCGGGCAGCCGCCGGAGGTCCTGGTCCTCGAGCCTCAGGGAACTGTAGGTCACGCAACCCTCAAGGCGGAGGACGACTCCGAAGGGGGTCGCGGCCGCGGCGAGCGACTTGATGAAGCCCGGGTCGGTGAGGCGATCGGGGCCTTGCAAGAGGGCGGCGTTGAGTCTCCGAAGCACCTGGTAGACGGTGCGGAAGCCCTTGCCCGCCGAGGGCGCCGCCTGGAAGAAGCGGGTGATCGGGCTCGACTCCCCGCGATAATAGCTCGAGATGATCTCGTTGTAGCTGGCGAACAGGGCGAAGGAGAGCACCAGCGAGACCGCGAAGAGCGCGAGCACGAGATTGCGGATGGATCTGGGCTTCGTCCTCATTCTAGCTCTAATAATAGCACCGGCGCGAAGATCCCGCTCTCCCGAGCCGCCTTACTTTTTCATTAACGCGGACGGGCCGCGCGCTCCGCGGTACTTGCCGCGAGGGGCCCCCCGCCTTCATACTCGAGCCGAAGGAGGGATGAAGGCATGTCCAGCGCCATATCCCTGGCCGACCTGATCGAGCGCGGCGGAGTGTACTACAACATCGCGGGCTCGAATCCGGTGGAGGCCCTGAACGAAGCCACCAAGGCGCTCTCCCTGCCCAAGTCCCTGGACCGCGAGAGCCTCCTCACCGCGATCCTCGAGCGCGAGGCCCTGATGCCCACCGCCCTCGGCCACGGCGTCGCCATACCTCACCCGCGCAATTCGATGCTCACGGATCCGGGCGCGCAGAGGGTGGCGGTCTTCTTCCTCAAGTCGCCGATCGCCTACAACGCCCTCGACCGCAAGCCCGTGTCGGTGCTCTTCCTCATACTCTCCGCCGACGCGAGGAGCCACCTGGCCGCGCTCGCGGCGGTCTCGCACCTCTGCCAGCGGCCCGAGTTCCTCGACTTCCTGGCCAAGCGGCCGTCCAAGGAAGAGCTCGTCGCGCGCATCGCCGAGGCCGAGGCTTCCTGGGCCAAGGCCGCCGCGGACTAAGGACGGAGCATCCGCCGCAGCCTAGATGGAAATGACCGCGACCCGGCGCCTGGCCCGGGAGGCCGGCCGACGGCGCCTTCTCGCGGCCGGCGCGGCCTCCCTCCTCCTCCACCTCTCGCTCCTTTTGTTCCTCTACTTCCCTCCCCCGCAACTTCCGAAGGCCGCAGCTCCCCTCGAGATCAACCTGGCGAGCTTCCCCGACGATACGCGGGGCGCGTCGTCCTCCGTAGGCGCCGCCCTCTATGGAGAGGGCGCGTCCCGCGCGAAGGAGCCGGCCCCGGCTCCCGCTTCGAAGCCCCTGGCGCTTCCCCCGACCTATGAGCCCGCGGCGCAGCCTGCGGAACCGGCCATCGATCGGGAAAGCGCCGCGTCGCCGTCCCAGGAGCCTTCTGGTCCGGAGGCTCCGTCTCCCGAGGCCGCCGCGCCACCCGGCGGAGCTGCGACAGCCGGCGCGGAAAGCGTGGCCCGGAGCGATGCGGCCGCCCCGACTCCGAGCGGAACATCGGCGCCCCTCCCCGGAGGCCTCGCTTCGGGCTCAGGTTCGACGAGCGCGACAGGAGGATCGGCCGACGGCCGATCCGGCGCGGTGGGCGATTCCGGCGCCGAGCTCGCGGCCCGCGTGGGCGCGGCCTTCGAGGCGCGCAAGACCTACCCCGAGGCCGCGCGCCGCCGGGGGGCCGAGGGCGTAGTGCGCCTCAGGCTCCGCGTCTCGGGCGACGGCCGCCTCCTCGCCGCGAAGCTCGCCGCGAGTTCGGGCTCGAGCCTTCTCGACCGCGCCGCCCTCGAGCTCGCCTCCTCGGTCTTCCCCCTGGACAACACCGCGCGCCGCGAGCTCGAGTTCGTCCTCGCGGTCAGATACTCCCTGAGCGACTGAGCCCGCCTCTCAATCGATAGCTCCCGGCAGGCAAGCCTCTCCTTCGGAGGCGAGCGCTGCCGAGGAAGGACTATTTCTATTATCTTGATGGCCGGACGAGGCCGGTTATGTACTTCGAGATTTGAAACCTGGCCAAACGGAAGAAGAGGCGATCATAGAGATTTACTCGAGATGGGATTTAAGGAAATGGGCGTAAAGGAACGTAGTTCACCCTGGTATCCCGCCTACGCGCGTTCGATCCTCCGCATCCTCGCCAACGACGATACGTCAATTCCGGCCCCGAACGAGGATGAGGAGCTCCGAGCGATGGGCGTCGCTCTGCCGGTCGATTGAGCGCATATCGCTCCGTCCGGATCGGTACTACTCCTGCGGCAATTTGGATTTCGGCTCTCGATGAAATGCTCGATGCCGGAGCCGACGCCTCTTTGTGCTATTACGGCCGCTTGACCGCGGCCGAAGGGCCGGGCTAGACTTCGGCACCGAGTATTGGTGCCGCGAGGCTCAATTGGGAAGCCGGTGCGATTCCGGCGCGCCCCCAGGCACTGTAAGAAGGCAGCGAACCCGTCCGAAGCCACTGCGAGAAGCGGGAAGGCGAGGGCGCAAAGGGCAAGCCTTCGAGCCAGGAGACCAGCCGTACCGGCGCGCCTTGGGCGCGACAATCGCTTTATTATTCACTGGGTGATGAATAATGACGGTATACGGAATCCCCCGGATTTCCCGCGCCTCCAGGACTCCATCCCCCGCGCCGGCATGATGGCCGCGCCGGCCGTGGCTACCCTCGCGGCAGCCCTCATGGCCTTCGCTGCGAGATGCAAAGCATGAATACCAATCACCCCATCCAGGAGGAAGCATGAGTCTGTTGGAGAAGACTATCGCCGCGATCGCGAAACCCGATGCCGATGCCGCGGCCGCCGCCCGGGCGCGGCAGGACAGCCTGACCAAGCCCGGCGGCAGTCTGGGCATGCTCGAAGAGCTCTCGGTGCGGATCGCCGGAATGACGGGAAAGGCGAGACCCGTCCTCGCTCCCGGCGCGGTCTTCGTGATGGCCGGGGACCACGGCGTCTGCGCCGAGGGCGTGAGCGCCTTCCCGCAGGAAGTGACGCCCCAGATGGTGCTGAACTTCGTCCACGGCGGGGCGGGCATCAACGTCCTCGCGCGCGCGGCCGGGGCGCGGGTGGTGGTCACCGACGTCGGCGTGGCCGCCGACCTGGAGGCGGCCGGCGGCCTCTACCTGAAGAAGGTGGGACGCGGCACGCGCAACATGGCCAAGGGCCCCGCCATGACCCTGGACGAGGCTCGCCGCTGCGTCGAGGTCGGCATCGAGGTCTTCGAGGCCGAGTACGCGAAAGAGGCTTTCGGGATCGCGGCCACGGGGGACATGGGGATCGGCAACACTACTCCCTCCGCGGCCATAGTCGCTGTCCTCACCGGCGCAGCCGTCCGCTCGGTGGTCGGCCGGGGCACGGGCATCGACGACCCCGGCCTCGAGCGCAAGATCTCGGCGATCGAGAGGGCGATCGCCGTCAACGCGCCCGATCCCCTCGATGCCCTGGGCGTCCTCGCCGCGGTCGGGGGCTTCGAGATCGGCGCCATCGCCGGCACCATCCTCGCGGCTGCGGCCAGGCGAGTCCCTGTCCTGGTCGACGGTTTCATCTCGGGGGCGGGCGCCCTGATAGCCAAGGGACTGTGCCCGACCTCGACCGACTATATGATCGCCGCCCACAACTCCGTCGAGCCCGGCCACAAGGCGATGCTCGCCGCGCTCGGGCTCAGGCCCATCCTCGATCTGGGCTTGAGGCTCGGAGAGGGGACGGGCGCCGCCCTGGCGATGCCGATCTGCGCTTCCGCCTGCAAGGTGCTCGACGAGATGGCGACCTTCGGCGAAGCCGGCGTCTCCGAGGGCGACTGAGAGCTCGGGCGGCGGGACATGGGCTCCGAATCCTTCCCGGCGGCCAGGGCGGTCCTCGTCGCCCTGGCCCTGGCGACCGGCCTCGGCGCTTTTGCCGAGGGAGCCTCGGTGTCGGCCACCGACGCCTTGGGCCGTCGCGTGATCCTCTCCGCGCCGGCCCGGCGCATCGTGTCCCTCTCGCCCGAAGCGACCGAGGCCCTCTTCGCGGTCGGCGCGGGTAGGCTCGTCGCGGGGGACACGAGCTACTGCGACTACCCGGCGGAGGCTCTGTCCCTGCCCAAGGTCGGAGGCTTTTCCTCGGATACGATCAGCGTGGAAAAGATCGTCGCCCTCGGTCCGGATCTCGTCGTCACCTCCGGCGCCTTGCACCAGGGCGTCGAGGCGGCCCTCGCCAAGCTCGGCATACCGGCCTTCGCCTATCTGCCGAAGACCTTCGCCGCCATCGAGGACGAGATGCGGGGCCTGGGGCTCCTGGCGGGTACCCCGGAAAGGGGAGCCGCCGCCGCCTCGGCCCTCCACGCCTCTCTGGCAAAGGTGAGGGTTCTCACCGCGGCGCTCGACGCCACACGAAGGCCAGGCGTCTTCTGGGAGGTCTACGCCGAGCCCCTCATGACCTGCGGCGCCGACTCCTTTCCCCATCAAGTCATCGAGCTCGCCGGAGGACGCGACGTCTTTTCGGAAATCCCCGGATCCTGGCCCATGGTCAGCTCGGAGGAAGTCCTGCGCAGGGCCCCGCAGGTCATCCTCGGCCCGGACGACATGGGCGACAAGGTGGATCTGGCCAAGCTCGCCTCGAGACCGGGCTGGGCGGAGATGCCGGCTGTCCGCGACAAGAGGATCTTCCTCCTCCCGGCCGACCTGGTGTCGCGGGCGGGCCCCCGCCTCGCCGAGGGAGTCGTCGCCGCCCTGAAAGTCCTCCACCCGGAGCTCGCCTTCTGAAGTCCCGCGACCTTCCCTCGCCGACCAGGGGGCTGGTGGCCGTCTTCGGTCCTGTCGTCGCGGCCCTCCTCCTCGCGGGGGCCCTCCTCGCGAGCCTCTGTCTCGGGGCCGCATCCCTGACGCCGCGGCAGGTGCTAGGCGCCCTCCTCTCGCGGGTAGGCGGGGCCGCCGGCGCGAGCGGCGCCGCGCAGGACAGAGTCTCGGCCACGATCGTGTGGGAGCTCCGCCTCGCAAGGACCCTCCTGGCAGGGGTCGCGGGGGCGGCCCTGGGCACCGCGGGGGCCGTCCTCCAGGGTCTCTTCCGCAATCCCCTGGCCGATCCCTACGCCCTCGGCGTCTCGTCGGGGGCGGCGCTGGGCGCGGTCGCCGCGCTGAGCCTCGGGATAGCGTCCCCCGTCGCGTCGGTCACCGCCCTGCAAGGCTTCTCCTTTGCCGGCGCCTTGGGAGCGGCTATCCTGGTCTACGGCATCGCCCGCGCCTCCGGCCAGCGCGCGCCCACGGCCGCCCTCCTCCTCGCGGGCGCGGCCGTGGGGTCCTTCCTGGGCGCGACGGTCTCGCTCATCATGACTCTGCGCCAGAGGGACCTTCAGCGAGTGTTCTTCTGGCTGCTCGGGGGCTTCGGCGGCAAAAGCTGGGCGGACCTAGCCGCCGCCCTCCCGGCCGCCGCCTTCGCCCTCCTGGTCTCGATGATCCTGGCGCGACCCCTCGACATCCTCGGCTCCGGGGAAGAGGCCGCCTCCTCTCTCGGGCTGGACGTGGCGAGGACCAGGGCCCTCGCGGTCGCCGCCTCGTCCTTGGGAACGGCGGCGGCCGTCTCCGCGGGTGGCGTCATCGGCTTTATCGGCCTCCTCGGACCCCACTTCGCCCGCCTCCTCGTGGGTCCCGGGCACAGACGACTCATCCCCGCCTCGGCCGCCGCGGGAGCCGCCCTCCTCATGGCCGCCGACGCCGCGGCCCGCAGCATCGCGGCGCCCATCGAGCTCCCTGTCGGCGTGGTCACCGCCATCCTGGGAGCTCCGCTCTTCCTGTGGCTCCTCTCGCGCCGCGGCCTCGGAGGCGAGGGCTCGTGAGCAGACGCGAGCCGCCCGCGGCTCCTCCCCGCGCCTCGATGCTCGGCAGTTCCCTCTGCTCGGCGCGCGGTCTCTCCTGCGGCTACTCCGGGAGGACCGTGCTCGAGGGAGTGGATCTCGATATCGCCGCCGGGGAGGTCCTCGCCGTCATCGGCCCCAATGGCTCGGGCAAGACGACTCTCTTCCGGACTCTTGCGGGAGAGCTCTCCCCTATAGCGGGTCTGGCCTCGCTCCGTAGCCCGCGAGGACTCTTGTCGGTCATGGACATACCGCGGCGCGAGCGGGCCGGTCTCGTAGGCAGGGTCCTCCAATCCGAGCGCCCTTCCTGGGCGGCCTCGGTGCGGGCTTATATCGAGGCAGGCACTTTCGCCAGCACCGGATGGTTCGGCTCGCCGGGAGCCTTCGAGCGCCGCGCGGTCGACGAGGCCATCGAGGCCACCGAGCTCGGGCCCCTCGCCGCCCGGCCGGTCACCGAGCTGTCGGGAGGAGAGTTCCGCAGGGTCCTCGTGGCCAGGGCTCTCGCGCAGAAGCCGGCCCTCCTCCTCCTCGACGAGCCCGCTTCGGACTTGGACATAGCCCGTCAAATGGACATTCTAGGCCTGCTGCGTTCCCTCGCCGCTTCGGGTGTCGGGGTGGCTCTGAGCGTGCATGACCTCAACCTCGCCGCCCTCGTGGCCGACCGGGTGGCCCTCCTGTCCTGCGGCCGCCTCGCGGCGCTCGGGCCGCCGCGAGAAGTGATCACCGCGGACGCGGTCGCCTCGGCCTACGGGGCCTCGGTGATCGTCGGCGACCATCCCGTCCTCGACCTCTTGCAGGTGGTCAACCTTCCCGTCTGGCTCAAACCGAGAGAGGGGAGTTGCGATTGAAGGCTGATAAAAAGCTGAGCGATTTTCTCGGTAGAAATTCTTCAGTGGTCGCGGAGGAATTTACCACTGAAGAAGTCGGCCGGGATCAGTGAAGAATTCTCCCGGGATCAGTGAAGGATTCCTCCGGGATCACTGAAGGATTCCTCCGCGATCAGTGGAGAATTCCTCCATTGTCAACCGATCGAATTAAATCCTACGG
Source organism: uncultured Treponemataceae bacterium (assembly GCA_964404145.1). Taxonomy (GTDB): domain Bacteria; phylum Spirochaetota; class Spirochaetia; order Treponematales; family Rectinemataceae; genus UBA1306. The sequence goes on along the minus strand of CAYOIX010000047.1, from coordinate 3,503 downwards.
TTCCTGTAATATTAAGCTGAGACGAGGCCAAGCCGTGTCTGCTCTAAGGGCTTATCGTACTGATACTTGTTGCCGTTGCTGCAGTATTCGGCCGCAACTTATCGTAACGCGCGTAAAATGCATCCGCATTCTGGAAGAGCAGCCTTTGAATAATCGTTCTCTAATCAATACAATCTAGCTTGGCCAGCCTATTGTTCGAGGGTAGCTACGGCGTGGTCTCTTCAGGATGCAAAGAACAGATTCTCCGAGCTTGTCGAGCGGGCCATCAAAGAAGAACCGCAGGAAGTCACGCGAAATGGGCAGGATGCAGTCGTCGTCCTCTCGGTCGAAGAATGGCGGTCGATCCAAGGGCAGTCATCGCCTCTCGCTGGCTCCGGGCTCGAAATCGAGAGAGTTGCTTCGAGCCGATGAAGGTACACTTCGGCTCAAGGCACCTGAAGGCGTCGCAGGGCCTCAGACCGACCGGGTCTTTTGCCACTCCACGGCGATGATTCTCTGGCCGTTCACTTCCCGAGCCTCGTCCGATGCCAGGTAGACGGCAGGCGCTCCCATCACCCTAGGATCGATCAGCTCTTTGAATCTGGACTCGGGGAAAGAGCCGGGAATCATTCCGGTATTGGTCGCCCCGCCGGGCAAGAGGACGTTCAGCGTGATTCCCGTACCTTCCAACTCCTGCGCCCAGATGGTGCTCATGGATTCGAGCGCCGCCTTCGATGGGCCATAGGGCGTGAAACCTTTGCGCCGCATCGTCTCGGCGCTGATCGAAATATTGATGATTCGCCCCGAGCCGCGTTCGAGCATGTGCGGAATTACCGCCCGAGTGACCAGGAAGACGCCGATGACATTGGTATCTATCACCATTCGCCACGCGTCGACGTCGGCAGTCCAAAAAGCTTTCGGCTCCGTCATGAAATTCTCGTTGACGAACTTCATTCCGCGAGCGGCGTTGTTTACCAGGATGTCGATTCTTCCGAAATCCGCGACGACCGTATCGACGAGCCGCCGAACCTGGTCCCTGTCCGAGACGTCGGCAAGGAAGGCAGCTCCATCGATTCTCGACGCGACCTCCGCGATCTCCGCTTTTTGACGGGCCGCCGTAACGACGACCTTCGCCCCCTCGAGCGCAAAGGCTTCCGCAATTGCCCTTCCGATCCCCCGCCCGCCGCCCGTGACGATCGCTACTTTGCCCTTCAGTTTCACGGTATCATGCCTCCCGGAGATTCTCGGATTGGCGAATGCGGCGTCTCCCCGGAAGTACCGCCGGAAATCCCGTCCGCGATACCGACGACCGCGGCCCGTTTCCCCGCAGAGTCTCGCGGCTGAGGGCCTCCTAGCTCGAGCGGACCCGCCGCCGCGGCTGAGCTCAGGCCGCTCACACGCGGCCAGGAAGCGCCGGCGCGAGGCCGTTTTCGGGGTTCACAGGTCTAAAGTATACTAAACGTTTCCTTTGTTATATTGTTTTTGGGGCTCAATGGCCGCCTTTCTCCCTGTTTCGAGCCCATATCGCGGGATTTTTGAGGCCTTCCTCAAGGCTGACGGTCCGGACCAGGTAAGGGTATAGGGGAATGCGCCAACTCCTTTCCTTGTGGTAAACTGGCCCAAGCTCTTGTTTCGGATAATAGGGAGAGCCGACAATACGATGGCTTGTTCAGCTGGCAATCGAGGAGAAGAAAAATGGAGATTACTGCGCTAACGATACGAAATTTCCGTGCAGTCAAGGATCTCCGTATTGACGGCTTCGGTAAATTCAACTTGTTCGTCGGGCGCAACAACGTGGGGAAGACTACCCTACTCGAAGCGCTGTTTCTCGTTTCCGGGATGTCTAATGCCCAGTTGTCTGTTGCTATTCACAATTCACGAGATTTGTTAATGACCGACGACGACGATTTCAGGTTTATGTTTCACGATCTCGATTTTGCGACTCCAATTAGCATTGACGCTAGTCTCGAAGGAAGATTGCGAAAACTAGTAATTACGCCCCAATACGGCGTTTCTGGCAGTTTTCAGCCGGCTATTCGAACAGGTGAGCCTGGCGAAGTAATGAGTGGTGGATCACAGCTTTCGGTGTCTACGCAATCTCACAAGGCTGTCACGGGAATTCAACTTGATTTTATCCCGCCCGATGGAAAGAGTCGAAATGCAAATATCAGCATTCTCCGTGGATGGCAACCCGTTTTGCCCGCGGTTTACAGTGAAGAGTTGCAGTGTGCCTATCTCAACCCCAGGATTCTAAGCGCACCGTTTGATACAATTTGGGAAAAAGCATTGCGCGAGAAAAAAACCGGCTTAGTAATCAAGACACTCCAGCAAATAGAACCCAGAGTCCAGCGAATTGAGCTCGGAACGCGAGGAATGCTATGGGTTGATGTTGGAATGGATACATTGGCCCCTATTCAAATCCTTGGCGACGGCTTTCGTCACATACTTACCCTAATTGCATATATCGCAATATACGAACACGGGGTATTGCTTGTCGACGAAATCGAGAACGGGCTTCATTATTCCTCTTTGGACATAATGTGGGACGCGGTGCTGACAGCTAGCCAAGAATATGATGTCCAGATCATCGCAACGACTCATTCTAACGAATGCGTTTCGGCTTATTCCGATAGCGCGGATAGAATACTGAAGGGCCTCGATGTCGCTAAACTTTATCGTCTCGAGCGAACTCTTGAGGGTGGCCATAAATCCGTCGAGTATGACTCAGCCGTGATGAAAACGGCGCTGGAACAAGGATATGAGGTGCGATGATGATTCCGGGAACCATACCTCAGCATCTTACTTCTTCACGTCTGCTCATAGTCGAAGGTAAAGATGAGTGCAATTTTTTTGCGTCCTTAACGGAACGGCTTTCTATCCGAGATCTACAGATCATAAATGCTGGAGGAAGCAAAAAATTCCCTAAGCAATTTGAAGCCTTGCAAAAAATGGCGGAATTCCATAACCTAACAACTATTGGAATTGTTCGCGATGCAGAAGAAAATCCCGCAATGAGTGCATTCGCCAGCGCCTGTGACACTCTAGGGAAGTTTGGTCTACCAGTTCCCGTTGCCCCGGGCAAAGTCAATTCTACACAGAATCCGTCAGTAGGTATATTCATCATGCCTGATAACGCATCCCCGGGAATGCTGGAAGATCTCTGTTTGAATACGCTCCGAGGGGCCGACATCGAACGATGCATCCAACAGTATATTTCTTGCTTTTCCCCTGGACAGTTACTTGAAGAAAAACCATTTTTTAATTCCGCAAAGGCTCGAGTGCAAGCGTATCTCGCTTCGAGAGCTCCAATCGTGAATTCTTTAGGATTGGGAGCTCTCAGTAATTTTTGGGATTTAAACCATGTTTGTTTTACCAATATAAATAGTTTTCTTACAACGCTTTTTGCATAGCTACAGAGCCAGTAGCGCCTCCTGAAATTCTCCGTACTATGGACACTCCCTTTATAGAGGAGGAATCCCGTCGTGGGATTCCCCTTCTTTCTGTTCTTGTAGGTGCGTCTTTTA
>CAYOIX010000046.1:0-22780 GCA_964404145.1 uncultured Treponemataceae bacterium | reverse complement strand
CTATATATATAAAGATATATATTATACCCGGTGGATTGGAATATCTTTATATACGGTCAGGAGAAGACACCCCCTCAATCTATAGAGTGAAATTTTTAATAGTCGGTATCAGACCCTGTATACCCTATTGCGGTGAACTCGGTGGGTATTGAATAACGCGAGGGCTAGCCGGACATGTGAAGGTCAATGTCGCTGATAAGGTTAAGGAGTGCTGATCAGTCGGATTCGGACCACAGCCGTTCGAACTCGGTCGTATAACGCGTAGCGATAGGTGGGACATTCCAAAGGACGAGAGCATTCTCCGCGTTGTGCTCGATAGCGGCGGTCGTGTAGTTGAAGGAGCCGGTCTCGACTGAAACGGAATCGATGACCATAAACTTGTGGTGGTGGATAGCGTAGTGGGCATCGAGGCGAACGGGGATGCCCGCGGCCTTGAGGATGGGGATCTGGGAATAGCGATCATGGGCGGCCTTGAAGTCGGCAACGATACGGACCTTGACGCCACGGTGGGCCGCGGCTTCCAGGGCGGCGGCGATGTCACGGGAGGTGAACTCGTAGCAGGCAACGAGAAGCGTCGACTTGGCGGACGAGATGGCCTTCAGGACTACCGCGAGGGACGAGCCGCTGGGGGAGAAGCCGAGGTCGAAAGAAGCGCCCGCTGGAAGAGGTGTCTGGGCCGCAAGCCCAAGCGAAGCAAAGACAACAAATAAGACGATAATCGTTACGGTGATGCGTTTCATGAAAGCCTCATTGACAAAAGCATACCAAGCCAGCATGGAAATGGAAACCCATTTGTCGTCGACGGAGAATTGCCCAGCGATCATCGCGAAGCAGTTAGAACCCGGCGCTTGGATGCGATGACCTGGCGGATGTGTTGAACAAGATCGGGGTCAGGGGTCTGTTGGGCGGCCAATTCAAAAAGCGCGAGGATGGAATTGCTCGTGGAGTGATCGATGTCGGGCTTCCGGGTAGTGGTGGTAACGGGAATGCCCCTTCGCATCGAGGAACGGGGGATATCAGAGACAGGAATATCGGCGATCATGTTGGGCCTCCAGAAAGTAAGGGCCACCTTGAAAAGGCGGCCCTATTGAAGAGATGGAGAACGAAGAAAGTTAGTCGGTGTCGGAATTGCTGAAGATGTCGAGGAAGGCTGAGAGCGCCCGCGCGACCGGGAGGTCCCATCGCTGTGGAGCCGAAGGATCGGAAGGACGTGGGAAGTAGGGGCTGGAGCCGAGGCAGCCACCGTAGAGCCAGCTAGCGATGTCCATTGGTAAAGACTCGAGGGGATCGAGGCCGACGAGATCCTGTTCGAGGGCGCGATAGAGGGTCATGAAGGACTGAAAGCGAGACTGCCGCTCGTGGCGATCCTTGGATGAGTCCGTGGCGGCGCCCGAGGGCCAGGCCGAGTAGAATGCGTCGACGAGGGCGAGCATATGGTCATGGGCGAGTGCGAGAAGGGTCTGCTCTCGCTCGGTTGGGGCGAGACGCTCGTAGCAGATAAGCGTTGGAGAACCTGAAGCAGGGACAGCTGAAAATCTGGTAGACTTGGCCATTGTGGCCTCCTTTGATCGAGATGAATATCGATACTAGGAGAGGCTGAAGGCCGGCACAAAGGTGTCAGTCGGGGGTAGGAGGCTCGAGGAGGCCGTGTTCGACGAAGGAATAGTAGCCTGTGCGGGCGAAGATGACATGGTCCAGAAGCGCGATGCCGAGGACTTCGGCGGCCTGGCGAAGGCGGGTGGTGATCTCGCGGTCCTCCGGCGATGGATCTAGACGGCCTGAGGGATGATTATGGGCGACGATGATTGCGCAGGAGTTGTCCTTGATGGCAGTTATATATACTTCACGTGGATGAACAACCGTACGATTCACAAGACCTATGCTAACGATGTGGACCTTTATGATTTCGTGGGCCCCATTGAGCGTGATGGCGAAAAAGCGTTCATTGCGGGCTCGAGCATAACGGGCGAGCGCACCATAGATGTCCGAGGGAGAGCTGATTTTGTAGGCAGGGGCTGTGCGCTCACTGACGAGTTCGTAAATCATCGTGGCCTCCTATTGGATATATAGGTAGTCAGCGGAGGTAACGATGTGCGGGCAAAATCTATGTCAAGGTTGCGATGAGGCCCATAAGCTGAGGATAAAAAGAGAGGCGCAGATGCGGGGGAGTTTAGCATCTGCGCCTCATACGAGACGGCCCCTAGAAGGCCGTGCTATTTGAAGGAACCGAGGCAGGCACTGATGCTCAGGCCGATCTGCGCGAGGAGCTCAGTTTCGGCTGGCTCGGCGTCGGAAGAGGGCGTGAGTAAGCCCATGAACGGAGGATCAGTGTCAAAGCCGAAAGATGCGGGCCCGATGCCTACCTCTAGGAAGCCACAGATCTGGACAGCTGTCTTTTCATCCGCAAGGCTGTCGGCGATGATGAGTGCAGCTACGAAACCGAGGTAGTAGTTGAGGAGAGCGAGGGTCCGAGGGTGGCTTAGCTTGGAGGCGACAATGTCCGAGAGGACAGCGGGGATCTCCGAAAAGTCTATGCGTCCCTTGATCCTGTCTTCGCTGCCGAATTCAGAGGGCCAGTACCACTGTGAGCTCGGAAACAAGACATCTTCTACCTCCGGCCACGTGGTGCGGCGAGCTTCGCACCATTTTTGGAGCTCGGCAAAAGCAACTGCTCGTTCGAGGTATTTTGGGATGTCCGTGGAATCACGAGCTACACCAGGTAGCGCCTGAGTCTGGATTGGCGTCTCGGGCTGGGAATCAATAACATCTGACATTATATCCCCCTTATTGATGTGAAGCGGTAACACTCCCTTACTGACTAAAGCGGTCGATCAAAATCTGTGAGTTGTGGATTGGAGAATGGGTTTGGCGGGTAATTGGACCCGAAGCAGAGGATCGTCATGAAAACGGCGAGATGGAACTTGAGTAAGACGAACATTGCCCTTAGTTGCGGTCAATGCTCTCGAATGCTGGTGAAAGCACGAGATTTTCGGAAATTCAAGGTATTTGCACTGGGTTGCATAGGATCACCTAAAAGGAACGCGGAGGCGCGAGTACATGTGTTTGTTGTTGCGCAAGCTATCATAGCGTTGCATTGGCTAGCAGGGAATATCAGGATAAATATCTTCCTGGAATAGAATTAGAATCAGAAATAAATTGACTCACGAGGGTTGCCTCGCTATTCTAAACACGAACTTGGAGGGCTCGTGAAAACCTTTGGCGAAGTATTCGGTAAACGAAAAGAACAGGACTTCTGCTGGATGAAAATCCACGGGCAGGAAGAGTTATTTGAAGATGCGATAGGCGATCCAGAAGAAAATGTGCACCAATTGTTCCTTCTCGCTAGCGGAATCCGAATGCGTTTCTGGGAAGCGGAAAAATTCTTCGGTAAGGCCGTCGAAGAACGATACCATCGCGAAGTCATAAAAGGTGAGGAGCTCAAGAAGACAAGGCCCATCGGCGCAGATGGCGCACAGCGGGTGAGGGCGTGGGCAAAGGAGCTCGAGGACAATGAGCTTCAGGTCGCGAGTTATGAAAAAGTGATCGCAGAAATTGAGGATAACCTAAGGTTCGAGCTCGGGGCTGAATATAGCGATGAATTGCCGATGACGTTCGAGCAGTACGCAGGCACGGGCCGGTTAGTGGGACCGGATGGGAAGCCACTGACAAAAAAGAAAGTGCTCGAAATGGAAAAGATCGGCAAGAATATAAGGGTGTGGCCTTATTTGTATGTCAGCCTTGGCGAAAAGATGAACTTGTTCGCGGGCACCGAGGAATTGACAATGATCCCAAGAATCCTCGAGATCGCGGCTGAAGATATGGAAAAGCCGATCGAGGAACTCGTTGAGGATGAAAAATATATCGCCGATTTGGTTAAGTTACTATTAAATAATGACAAACAAAGTTTGCGGGACTGGATCGATGGTTACAGGAAAATACGGGAGCTCGAAGGAAAGTCTCGTGTCCGCAAAGATAAAAAGAAAAAGGAATCAAGGCCTTTTGGATCTGAGACAAATAAGGAATGGGTGCCATTCTTCTCGTCACACGACTACCTGCTTGCGGGAACCACGGTAGTAATGGAGGCCGATTGTTTCGCTGTGGTGATGAAAGACCCTGTTTTGAGTGCGGCCTTCGGAATAATCGTGAGGTTTTTTGTGAAGAAGGGAATTCCAACGAAGATCCCCAGCAGTTGGCCCGACAGCGACACGGAAACATTTGTTATTGCCGAAAGTAAGGTGCCTGAACTCCAGGAGAAAATAAGAGAATTCAGAAGAGAGTATCGGCTAACTCGCGAAGATCATCCCGAATGGTGAAGATATAGTAATATAACTAGACAATGTGAATAGGGGGGGCTATGGGCTACGGAGATCCGAACTGTACGGTGTGTCACGGGGCTGGATGGATGATGCGAAATGGTACCCCCGACCGCTGCGACTGTATTTCTGAGATGCAATTAAAGAAACTGCTGGGGCCAATCATGCGGTTCAGAAAGCTACCGATGGAAGTGACAGGGAAACCATCAGAGCTCCAAAACGAAAACCAAGCGCTCGTCCTCAATAACGAGAACATCGCGAGGTTGATGTACTTCGCGGCTAATCAGTGGAAAGACCGCGGGTATAGTCTTATTGGCGTAGAGGAGCTCAACATCATCGGCATGCGGGGGACCACAGAGTACAAATCGCTGAGTGATTACGCCGAGGCGTTCCCAAACTTTGTAGTCGACTTCAGTAGCGTGAACCCGATGCGGGGGCCGGGGTATCGAGAGAAGGACGAGATGGTATTACTGGACTTCCTTCGGATGATGGAGCGGCGGGCGGAGAAGCGCGTCATCGTGTTGATCGGGCCAACCGCGGGAGAATTCAAGCGGGAGCATCCAGCGTTGTGCCATGTGCTGGCCACGATGCGGTTCCCGTATTTCAATGACGGGAACAAGTACGCGTTCGCCAAGAACGTGGAGCCAACGGAGGCCAAGAGCGCGGAGAAAGAGGGGGCCACGGAAGTAAAGGGGGCCAAGGAGGTCAAGGAGAGGGCAAATGACGGTGATTGAGGAGTTCTTCGCCACCTTCCGGCCGAACAGGGAGGAGTATGTCCGCAGAGATACAGAGAAGACGATCTATGCGCCGCTGACAGCGAAGGTGGTCCAGGAGCATTTCGACGGAAAGATCGTCGTGGCGTTCAAGACGTCGGGGGTAGCACGGGATTACGTCGGCGTCGACATAGATGATCATGCGGGCGGGGCGTGGATATTTAAGAGGCTAGCCGGACTTTCGGAAATAACGAAAAAGTATGAGGAAGTGCTCCGGCGGATGGGACAGAAGCCAAGCGTGATGTTCAGAAGCCCCCGTGGGCTGCACTTGTATTGGTTCTTAGACCGGAGCCTACCGAACCTGCTGATTGACGAGGTCATGAGGGAACGGTTCGAGGATAATTTCGCGGAGCATCGACCCACTAGTCGGCAAGTGCTACGGGTACCGAGGCCACAGGATTACATCGGCGAAGATTATTGGCCCAAGGTGTTTATTGGATATGACGGAATGCGAAGGTATACGCCAGAGGCGCTATTCGGCGAGGAGATCGGGCCGGAGGTGCGGCGGGCAAAGAGTTATTCTGGTGGGGTAGGAACTGTGAAAGGAGGGGGGAAGGGCAAGGGCAAAGGGGCGAAGACGGAGCGGGCCCCGATGAAGAATATTGAGGATGCCGAGGCCTTCTACGGGCCGTTCAAGAACTTCCAGACGAATGAACCATTCAAAAAGCTGGTCGGGAAGTATTTCGCGAACGGCTTGAGCGAGGAGCAGGCCGTGGCGAGGTTCAATGCAATGCTCGACAGGAGCCCGGAGTATACGCGGGACCTGCGATCGGAACTTGAACGGCGGGTGGCGAGCGCCTACCGAAAACTCAAGAAGCCGAATAACTTAGCGGGGATTAAGCACGCGCTGATCCGGGGGGACGCGGATGCGATGAAAGTCGTGCAGACAATCATCGAGGCCACCGGAATGAAGGAGACGGACAAAGAATATCGGAGGCTCGAAGGGTTTATTCTGTGCCTGTGGGGGAGGAAGATCGAGCTCGACGGGATCGGCCGGGACCCGGAGCGGGCGGCGTATCATAACTACAAGTATCCGGGGTTCTTGAGGTTGTTCCGGCAAGGGTATTACCCGATCAACTCGAAAGAATTGCACGGGTGGGACAGCGAGTACCATCGGTACCTAAGGATGCTGAAGGGCATTGGGGTGATGACGGAGTGCAAGTACGGGTACTCGACGATCTTGGCGCGGTGCAAGCATTACGTATTGAACATCAACATTTTCAAGAACCTTCATGGCAACGTGGTCCAGCTTACAGGATCCCTGACCTTTGAAAAGGTCGGGACCAGTGAGCCTGACAACGTGCGTCCTGATGGTGGTGCACCGGCCGCAGTGTGATGCCGGGCCCTATTCTTCTCGATAGCCTCTGGTATAGAGAGCTATAGAGCCTGGGTATAGGGGGGAGGGCTTGTATAATATGTTTCCAAATGTCCTCTCATTCGTAGATTAAACTGGTTTACTTCTAGCCTACACCAAGGTACTTCGAATTCAGCATGGAGATGTTATCGAGGGCCACCAGTTTTCTCCCTCGATTTTCGCCATGTATCGAGACTTTCCTTATTGAAGCGAATACCACCTTCCGTTGTATATGGGACCCCCCATTCCTTATAGTGCTTTGAAAATACAGAGAATGAATACCCAAGGTATTTAGCAGCTCTCTTCATATTCCAATTAGGGTCTTCTTGCGGAGAAGGGGACGATTGAGGAGGGGACTCTGGGGATGGCGAAGGCTCATTAATTGATCTTACTTGAGGTTCGAGCGTCGCAGTCCTATTAGCATTTTCATTGCTTTCGAGAATAACCCTTGCCCGAAGGAGCTTTAGTCGCCGGATTGCACTAGCTACTGCAGTATTGAAGTCTACGAATGCATCAGGTTCGTCCACCGCGCCCAATCGTTCGGCCTCCCTGAAAATATCCTTTCCGTCCGCCCTATAATTTGTTAGCTCTTTGATGCCAACATCAATGTAGCCAGTCTTGATATCCACCGTTCCAGCCTCGAGGACCGATCTTTCTGTATTCTCAAGCAACTGGTTGATATCAGGTAGGGGAGGAATCTCCTTAGGTTGAGACTCTGCGTAGAATTCAGCCTCGGAGGGGCCGTACCTTTTAGCAGGATTAGGTTCTGGATTCTCCATCGCAATCCTCCTTGGACTTTTTCATACTTAGCGCACGCCGACCCTTCTCAATGGTCTCAGGTTGAAGGTGCCCACCATAACGTGAAAGCATGGTTAAGTCTTTGTGCCTCGTGAGCTTGGCGACCTCGGCAGGAGTTAACTCACCAGAATCAATGAGTCGGGTAGTATAGGAGTGCCTAGCACCATGCATGACGAGGTTTCGACGCTTGCGCTGCTCTTCATCAATGCCGATAGCCTCAAGCGCCCGCTCCCAACCTCGGCGTAATGTTATATCACTGACAGCGGCTTTTCTAGATGTTCCAGGCAAGACGAAGTCTTCTGGCTTGGAATAGCCGAGTTTCGAGCGCAAGGTTAGAAGATCTCTCAAGACGGGCTCTAGTTCTGGCGCGATAGGGAGAATACCGGTGGAATCACTCTTTGGGGCTTTGTCGCCATCGAACCGCACGAAATTGTGCTGCACATTTATTTGTTTGGTTTCCATGTCGATATCTCCCCAACGAAGCCCCCTGATCTCTCCACGACGGAGGCCTGCAAAGAGCGCAAATAGAATAGCCGCTTTCTGTCGCATATCGAGCATCGGCGGCCCCTCGTGGGTATTCTTACCTTTAAGTCGCGTCCTTGGGCGGATGCTAACCTGAACCGCATCTGTGCTCTCGCTCCATCCTCGGGCATGGGGAAGGACGACGATCTTCTGAATTTCCTCATCGGTGAGAATACCACGCTCGTGGTTGCTTTTTTCTGGCAGGACGATCGACTTGAAGTCGAAGGGTGACTCGACAAGACCGCGAGACTGTGACCAATTAAGGGGTGTCCTTATAGCGTCTATATTACGCTTGATGACGTCCCGCGACTTTCCCGCACGCCTGAGCTTGCGGACAAAGGCTTCGATAATACTGAGGTGAATATCCTTGAGCGATGTGATTTGGAACTGGTCGAAACTCTTGATCGTGGTCCGAATGTAGCTTCGCGAGGTCTCGACGTACTCGCGTGAGAGGGGACGCCCCGCGTCCTTGCGCTCGACGATGTAGTAGCTGTCGTCGCTCCAGAACCAGTTTACAAAGTCATAGACGGATAATGCGGCTAGACGCTCTTCGTCATCGAGGTCAGCGGTGCGCACCCTGTCCTTTGCCTTGGCCATAGCCTTGAGATCGAGTTCAGCGAGAAGCGCTGCAATCTTCGGTTTGGCGGCCTTCTCGGTCTCCTTGCCTGTGGATCGAGTGGCGATGATCTCGCCGGTCTCCGTGTCGATGAAGCGAACATAAACAATAGAGCGGCCATTGCTGGCCGCTCTAGAGAACGTTGCGTACGTGAAGTGGTTCTTCGCACTGGTTCGGCGCATACTTGATCTCCGTTTCAGTAACAGTATCAAGTAACAGTACCGAATTCCAGTCCCTTACCTCACGTAACTCCTTATCGGGCTGAGTGGATTTGAACCACCGATCTCTTGGTCCCGAACCAAGCGCGCTAGCCCCTGCGCTACAGCCCGTAAAAAAATCCCGTCGTACGACGGGATAGGCGGGAGCGACGGGGCTTGAACCCGCGATCTCCGGCTTGACAGGCCGGCGCGATAAACCAGCTTCGCCACGCCCCCGTGTCGTTGCCGACGAAGAGGAACTATATCGACGCGGCGCCGCCGCTGTCAAGTGGGGAGGATTACCGCGCCCGACTTCTCGTCGTTGCGCTTGGGCGGGGAGGAGGTGACCTCGAGGAGATCGCCCGAGCCGAAGCTCTCTTCGCCGCGGGGGCGCTTGAGCATCGTGTAGCCCAGGCTGGAGCAGGCGTATTGACCGGTGGAGCCGTCGGGCAGGGCGAAGGATTCGGAGACCACGCGGACGAGGATGCCCCTGCCGACCCTGGCGCGGCGCTCGCGATCGGTACTGTCGACGGGATCGGGGATGCCTGCCGGGTTTCGCGCGAATGTCCCCCTAGCCGCCCAGAGATAGGAGAGGACGGCGCGTTCCTTGGGCAGTCCAGCCTCCTCGGAGAGGGCCTCGAGCCAGGCGGGCGCCTTGATGGCGTCGACGCCGAAGTGGCACCAGGGGAACTTGTCCCTTTTCTTCGGCATGACGACGGGAGGAAGGACGAAGCGGGAGGGGGCCACGTTGGGGTCGCTCTTCTTCGTCCTGGTCTCCTCGGGCGGGAGGAGGTGGCGGAAGATGCCCGGCATGGGGCAGGAAAGGGCGTGGGGGCAGGGGCCGAGTGGGGGGGCGCCCTCGGCCAGGAGGGCGGCGCGGAGGGCCGAGATGAAGGCGCCGGAGCGAGGGTCCCCAGGCTCCATCACGAAGAGGCTGCCGTTCTCCCTGAGATAGGATAGGAGGGTCCGCGCCGTATCGAGCGCGCGCTCCCCGAGGTTGCGTCTGTCCTTCCAGAAGAACTCGTTGAAGACGTTCGCGGCGGCGAGCAGGTGGGCGCGCTCGGGCAGGGGGCTGCCGAAGGTCTCTTTGCGCGTTTCCAGGCGCCAGGGCGGGAGCCTGCCGCCGGCCCGCATGCAGAGGGTCTGGAAGATATTGATGCCGGCCTCGAGGACGCGCTCCACCCTGTCCACGCAATATATCGTCAAGGGCACCTCGCGGAGCTCCGGTCTCGCGATCCAGAGCGCTATGGGGAAGGTCAGCGGGCCCGAGCCCATATCGACGATGACCGCGTTGTCCGGGAGACAGAAATCCGCATTGGTCAGGAGGGCGGCGAGCCGGAAAGCGTTCCAGGGGAGGAAGTAGCGGAGGTAGGCCGAGAGGGCCGGCGGGGAGCCGAGATAATCGGCCGAGCGCGATTCGCGGTCCGAGGTGAGCTCCTCCCATAGCTTGCGAATATCGCCCTTGAGCGAGGCGCGGTGCTTGGATTGGAGGGGCGCGGCCTCGTCGAGGACTCCTTCGAGGGCGGCTAGGGCGGCGATGCTCTCCGAGGAGGGCGAGAGCGTCTCGAGCCTGCGAACGGAATCGGGCGCCTTCGCCGGCGCGCCGCGGTCACGGCCGCGGACGTTCGAGACGTAGCGGGGGATGGCCTCCTCGTTGTATCCCGAGCCGGAAACGGCGGCGAGGTCCTCGGGGCTGAGAGGGGGGAGTCCGTCGGGATGGACGCGCCTGTGGGATCCTCCGGACAGAAGTCGCTCGCGACGGGCATCCGAGCGGCGCGGGCCGGAGGGACGGCGCTCGTCGTTCCTCGCGCGCGCGGAAAGGCTGCGGGAAACCGGGCCCCGGGACTGGGGGAGACTCGCTCCCCGGTCGGGGCGGGCCGCTTCTTTCTTGGCGGCGCTTTTGACGATCGGATGCCTCTGCGCCGCCGGGGGCCGGGGCTGCGCGTTCCCACCACCTCGCGGGGTATCGTTAGCGGCGGCGCGCGGCTGTGCTTCGTCCGACGACTTGGCCGCTTTGCGCCTTTCTCGACGCCGTTTGGATCGGCTCATCTTCGCCTCGGACTGGTCTTCGCCGGCGGGCGCGGGAGGAGGAGTTTCGTCGAAGAGAGTGCCTTGGGCCGAGTCCTTCTCGGCGCTCCGCTTGGACCGGCGTCTTCTGGGGCCCCCGGAACGAGGGGGAGCTGCCTTTTCCGGACCGTCGGAGCTCGGGGAACCGCTCTCTTCTCGCGCGGGCTCGACGGCCCGCGGTTCGTCGGTCTCTTGCGAGGACCTGGAGCGTTTTCTCACGGTACGAGGACTATATCACCCTCGGGTATCATCCTACAATACGCGCGGTTTCAGGAGCTCTGATCGCTTCTCCCGGCAGCATGGCCCGCCAAGCGCAGACGCTTCGTCGGGGCCGTGCGGGGCTTCGACGCGAACGGGCATCCCGATCACAAGCTCAGGATCACTTTTCCCGACTCGCCCGACAACATGGCGTCGAAGCCTTTCTGGAAGTCGTCGAAGGCGAAGCGGTGGGTGATGACTGGTCCGATGTCGAGATGGGAGCGGATCATGGCCTCCATCTTGTACCAGGTCTCGAAGATCTCCCGGCCGTAGATCCCCTTCACGAAGAGCCCCTTGAAGATGACCTTGTCCCAATCGATCGCGGTGCCGTTGGGGATGAGGCCGAGGAGGGCGACCCGGCCGCCGTGATACATGGTGTCGAGCATCTGGGTGAAGGCCTGGGGGCTTCCCGACATCTCGAGGCCGACGTCGAAGCCTCCGACCATGCCGAGTTCGTCCATCGTCTCCTTCAGGTCCTCGCGCCCGACGTTCACGACCCGGTCCGCGCCCAGCCTCTGGGCGAGGGCCAGGCGATAGTCGTTGACGTCGGTCACGACCACATTGCGGGCGCCATTGTGGCGGCAGATCGCGGCGGCCATGCAGCCGATGGGTCCCGCGCCGGTTATCAGCACGTCCTCTCCCACCATGTCGAAGGAGAGAGCCGTGTGGGTGGCGTTGCCGTAGGGGTCGAATATCGCCGCGATGTCGTCGTCGACGCTGGAATGCACGCGCCAGACGTTCGTAGCGGGGACCGATACGTATTCCGCGAAGCTGCCGTCCCGGTTGACGCCGATGCCGACGGTGTTGGGGCAGAGGTGACGCCGGCCGGCCTTACAAGCGCGGCACTCGCCGCAGACGATGTGGCCTTCGGCGGAGACCCGCTCGCCGACCTTCCAATCCTTCACTTCGGCGCCGAGCTCGACGATACGGCCGACGAATTCGTGGCCCGTGGTCATCGGCGTCCTGATCGTGCGCTGCGACCAGGCGTCCCACTTGTAGATATGGACGTCGGTCCCGCAGATGGCGACCTTCCTCACCTTGATGAGGACGTCCTCGGGGCCGACCGTCGGCATGGGGACTTCCTCCATCCAGATGCCGACTTCCGCGCTTTTCTTGACGAGGGCTTTCATCTTCCCGCTCCTTGGATGTCTGCTATAGTATAGAGGCAAGGAGAGGATATGGGAAAGGATGGGAGGCCCGTGGTGGCCCTGACCATGGGCGACCCGGCGGGTGTGGGCCCCGAGATCTGCGCGCGAGCCCTGGCCGACGAGGTCGTGCAGGCTGCGGCGCGCTGCGAGCTCTACTGCGACGCGCGGGTCATGGGCGAGGCGGCTTCGCGAGTAGGCGTCGATCCCGGCGATTGGGGCGACGCGAGGATCGTCGATCTCGCCAACGCCGATCCTTCATCCTTCGAGCCGGGAAAGGTCTCAGCGGCCTGCGGGCGAGCGGCCTGGGAGTATGTCGAGGCGGCGGCCCGCGCCGCCCAGGCGGGCGACGCCCTTGCCGTCGTCACGGCGCCTCTGAACAAGGAGTCGGTTTCCGCCGCCGGCGTCTCCCACATCGGCCACACGGAGATGCTCGGCGCCGTAGCGGGCGTCGCGGATCCCCTCACGATGTTCGAGACCCTGGATTTGCGGGTCTTCTTCCTCACGAGGCACGTCTCGCTGCGCAAGGCCTGCGAGTTCGTCACGAAGGGCCGCCTTATCGACTATATCGAGCGCTGCAGCGCCGCCCTCGTCAGCCTGGGCCTCGGGGGGGAGCTCGTCGTCGCCGGCCTCAACCCGCATTGCGGCGAGCACGGCCTCTTCGGCGACGAGGAGGGGCGAGAGATCGCGCCCGCCATCGCCGAGGCCAGAGCGCGGGGGATCGCCGTCGCCGGGCCCGTTGGGGCCGATTCGGTATTCCATCTCGCCAAGTCCGGGCGCTACGCCGCCGTGCTTTCGCTCTACCACGATCAGGGGCACATAGCCTGCAAGACTCTCGATTTCGAGAGGACCGTTTCCCTCACCCTCGGCCTGCCCTTCCTCCGCACGAGCGTCGACCACGGGACGGCCTTCGACATAGCCTGGAAGGGGGAGGCGAGCGCGGTAAGCATGGTGGAGGCCGTCATGGTCGCCGCGCGGTACGCGCCCGCCTACAGGGCGGGGCGCCCGAGCTAGCGTCGGATGAAGGACCCGAGCGCGGTCAGGCTGCGCATCGAGAAGCTCGTCGCCGGGGGAGACGGGCTGGCCTTCCTCGACGGGAAGGCGGTCTTCGTGCCTTTCGCCCTCCCGGGCGAGACCGTCCTCGCCTCGATCTCGACTGGAAGGCGCGACTATGCGCAGGCCGAGCTGGTCGAGGTCCTGGAGCCGAGCCGGCACAGGGTCGAGCCTCCCTGCCCGATCTACCGCGAGTGCGGCGGCTGCAACCTCCAGCATCTCTCCTACTCGCGCCAGGTCGAGGAGAAGGCTCTCATCGTCGCCGAGGCCTTCGCGCGCACTGCGCGGGTGGAGACCGGCGAGATAGCGGCCGTCCCGTCGCTGCCCTTCGCCTACCGAAACCGGCTTCAGCTCCATTTCACGAAGTCGCACCGTCTCGGCTTCATGAAGCGGGGCTCCACCGATGTAGTCGAGGCGCCGACCTGCCTGGTCGCCCTCCGTCCGGTCCAGGACTGGATCGAAGAGAGGGCCGGCAGCGCGAAAGCCTACGAGGAGCTCGAGGCCGTCGTCCGCGGCAAGGATCGATTCCTCGTCTTCGGATACGGCGACGAGGTCTGGATCGAGGGCGAGAAGGGCCTCGTCGAAGTATCGGTCGCCGGCCAAGCCATCCGATTCCACGTCAGGGGTTTCTTCCAGAGCAACCTTTACCTCCTGGACTACTTCGTCCCCGACGCCGTAGCGGGGCTGTCTGGAGGCCGGGCGGCGGATCTCTACTGCGGCGTCGGCCTCTTCGGGCGCTTCCTCGCCCCTTCCTTCGCGAGCGTCGTCTGCGTCGAGCAAAATCCCTACGCCCTCGAGCTGGCCAGGGTCAACGTGCCAGGGACAGGCAACGAATTCTCCTCCCTGCCCGTCGAGGACTGGGTGCGGACGGATTCGGCGAGGCGGCCTTTCGATCTCGTCGTCCTCGATCCCCCGCGGACGGGTCTCGCTCCGCCGGTGCGCGAATGGCTCGCCTCGTCCAGGCCGCGCTCGATAGTCTATCTCTCCTGCGATCCGGTCACCCTCGCCAGGGATTCGGGCGACCTGATCAGGGCCGGATATTCGCTCCAGAGCCTCAAGGCCTTCGACTTCTACCCCCAGACGAGCCACGTGGAGTGCAATGCGCGTTTTGCCCTGCGCTGAGCGCGCGACTCTGATAGCGGCGCTCTGCTTCGGCATCGCGGCTCTGGACAGCGCGGCGCCCGTCGCGAAGGACAGCGCGGCGAAGGATATCGCGGCCAAAGCCGGCGTCTCCACCCTGGATCCCGCCTTCCGGCTTCCGGCCGGAGGTCTCGCCCTTGCCGGCCCCATCATCGACCCGAGCACTTCCCCCGCCGCGGCCTGGCTGCTTTCGGAGGATCTCTCTCTCTACGCGCTGACCGAGAACGGAACTTTGGCGGCGCGGATAGGCCTGCCCGAGAGGCCGGTCTCGAGCATCGCCCTGGATCCCTTCGGGCGCGTCGTCGTGGTGTTGGGGGGCGACAAGCTCTCGGCCTATACGCGCATGGGCGCCCAAGCCTGGCAAGCCCCGATAGAGCCGGTCGCGGGCGTCGCCTCCGTCTACCCGCCGGCCTTCGGCTCGGACGGCAGGGCCTTCGCGCTCTCGGGGAAGAAATTGATATGCCTGAATCCGGCGGGGCTCCGCCTGTGGAGCCTCTCTCTGCCGGCCGCGCCCTCCTCCCCCCCCGCCGTCGACGGCTCGGGGCGGCCCTGCCTGGGCCTGGCGGACGGCAGGCTCCTCATCGCCACTCCCTACGGCGAGACGGTCGCGAACGTGCCGCTCGGGGCCGTACCCGCGCTGCTATATCCCGTGATTCCTTCTCCAGGCGGCGGAAAGGAGCCCTGCCTGGCGGTGGGCCTCTCGGACGACCGGGTCCTCCTCGTCGGGGCCGACGGTGGAATCCTGTCGAGCTACACCGCTCGAGCCCTTCCTCTTTCCTTCGTCTGGGATGGGGCCATCCTCTACGGGCTGGATGCGTCCGGCGAGGCCTTCGCGGTCTCCGGCGGGGGAGAGGCCCTGTGGGCCATCCAGACGGGTTGCTCGAAGGGGAGGCTCTATCTCTTCTCCGAACGCCTCGTGGCGGTCGGGCAGGGGAGGGCGGTATCGCTCTCCCTGAGTGGGGAGACCTTCCGCGAGCTGGGAATACCCGGCGCCTCGGGAACGCCGGCGGTCTCTCCCATGGGCCTCGCCTTTTCGTCGGGCTCGGATTGGGTCCTCGCCGCCTATCGCTTCGAGAGGCCTCTCGGCCAGCCGCGCCGAGCCGAGCCGCGGCCTTATCCGGTCCTGCCCGACACGGCCTCGAAGGTCCTGGCCTTCGACCCCTATGCCGCCGATCCCGACGACCAGCTGGGGCGTCTGGCTGATATTGAAAAATCCCTGCGATCGGGTACTATTGGAAAGGACGAGGTCGATGCCGCGGCCTACTGCGCGGCAGTCGCCGAGAGGTCGCTGGATCGCGATCTGTCCCAGGAGGAGAGGCGGCGAGGCGGCAATCCCCTGCCGAGGTCGCGGGCCTGCTATCTCCTCGGGAGCCTGGGCTCGCCAGCCTATCGCGAGCCGCTCTTTCGGGCGATCGAGTCCGATATCGATCCCGCGGTGAGGGCCTCGGCCTGCGAGGCCCTCGCCCTGCTCGGCGTGGATCCGGACGGGTCCTCCATGTCGGCCTTCCTGGCCGCGGCGGCGCGTCCGGTGGACGAGAGGACGGCGGCCGTCATAGTCGCCGCGATCGAGGGCATGGCGCTGCGCTCGGGGCAGGCGCCGAGCGGGGACGGACTTCGCGCCCTCGTCAAGCTCGCGGCCAGGCCCTACGGACCGGCCGTTCGCGATCGGGCCGCGGCCGCCCTCTGGCGGATCTCCGGCGCATCTCGATAAGGAGAAGAAAAACATGAAGCTTCGCGTCCCGGCATTCGCGGCCCTCCTCCTCTCTCTCTCTTCCGCCCCTATCGTCGCTCAGGTCGCCGGCGCCCTGTCCCCGGACCGGGCCGAGATCGAGAGCGTAGGCGCGTCGAGCGTCGTCTTCGTCAATTACGAGGGGCCCGAGCCGCGCATCGACAGTCTCGCGGACATCAAAGGCCTGGGCGCGGCGCTCGGCCGCGAGCTGCCGGCGGGCGGCGCCGCGACGCGCTCCGGCTCCGCCGCGCGCTACCAGGTGATCCGGGCGATCGACCCTTCCGTCAAGACGGGGCTCGACGCCGACATCATCATCCTGGGGCCCGGGGCCCAAGTCGACAATATCCGCAACCTCCGCTGGATCATAGCGGGCTATCTCGTCGCGGCCTGGAGCTACGCCGAAAAGGATGCCTACACCCTCGCTACCTTCATCACCGTCTACGACGCCGTGCATCGCGGCGATATGAAGTACTTTTCCGCCAAGTACAAGGAGATCGTGCAGAGGGAGCTCACGCCCGAAACGGCCGGTTTGGCTCTATCCTACGCCGAGTGGGCGGGCAAGAGCCGTATCGTCGTCCCCTTGAGCGCCGGCGCCGCGGCGGGCCGGCTCGGCGCGGTGGATACGGGCGCCGTCTCCGACAAGGCGGTGACCGAGAGTCTCAAGGCCCAGCCCGACAAGGGCGTAGCCGAGAGGCAAGCCCTCGTGGACGTCAAGGAGCGCGAAGCCGCGCAGAAGCAGGCCGAGCTCGACAAGCAGAAGGCCGCCCTCGCCGCAGCCGAGAAGAAGCTCGCCGACGACAAAGCCAAGGCCGAAGCCGACCGGGCCGCGCTCGAGGCCGCCAAGGCCGCGGCCGCCGCCTCGGCGCCTGCGGCCCCGCCCAACCCGGCCGCGACTGCCTCCGCTGCGGTCGCGACGCCGGAGGCTCCAGCCGGTACGAATGCCGGCGCGCCGGCGGGCGGCGCCGCCCCGAGCGCCGAGCTCAGCACCAAGGAAGCCGCGGTCAAAGCCGAGGAGGCCCAGGTCGCGGCAGGCACGGCCGCGGTCGCCGCCAAGAAGGCCGACGTGGTGGCCGGCGAGGCGGCTGTGGCTTCCAAGCAGACGGAGGCCGCGGCCGAGCGCAAGGACATCACGGCCGACCAGAAGCAGGTCATCGCCGCCGAAGTCGCCGCGAAGGGCGCGGCAGCTGCGGCCGGAGTCTTCCTGATCCGCGTCGGGAACGACGCCGATCATCTGGCGCAGGTCGTCCTCGTCGATCCGGGCAAGGGGGCCGCGATCCGCTCTTCGAGGATCAATACGCTCCACCTCCGTTCCCTCGCCGAACTGCCCGACGCCTTCGTCGCAGTCTCGGGGCTGGCGGGCAAGCCCGGAGGGGTCAAGCTGGTCAAGCTCGACAAGGCGAGCCTCGAATCCGTGGCAGAGACCAAGTCCGAGATGTTCCCCGAGAGCGCCGTCCTCGTCTCGGGCGATTCGATCTACGCCCTCGCGTCGACGCCGGACGGGAAGTGCTACGTCGCGAGGTTCGCGGTCGCCGATCTCGCCGAGCAGGCGCGCGCGAAGGACGCATCTGCCCCCTACGCGCTCCTCCGCGAGGCGTCGGGGGAAATCGCCGCGCAGTCGCCGGACGGCTCCTTCGCCCTCCTCAAGCCCGATACGCTCGAGAAGGTGAAGGACCTCCAGCCTTGAGATGACGAAGGGCCTTCGAAAGGGCCGCCGCGGAGGCTAGGCATCGGGTCCTCCGCGGCGCATCCTCGAGCATACGCATGAAGTGAGGCAGCAGATGAGTTCCAGGAACGGGCCCTTCAAGGGCCGTACGGTCGCGGTGGTGAACGACCTCTCGCTCGACGAGCAGCGATACCTCTACCGCAAGGCGGGCGAGCTCAAGCGCGCGGTCCAGGCGGGCGGCGACGCTCTCGAGTACAGGCTGAACGACGAGGACTACTCGGTCTACCTGATCTTCATGGAGGACTCCACCCGCACCCGCGAGTCCTTCCGCAACGCGGCCAAGTTCCTCGGCGCGCGGACGAACCTGTTCGACACCGCTACCTCCTCCTTCAACAAGAACGAGTCGATGTCCGACGCAGTCAAAATGCTCGTCGGCTACGCCGACGAATCCTGCTTCGTGATCCGCTCCAAGCTCGAGGGCGTATGCCGCTGGCTCGAGGGCGCCCTCGGGCGCTTCGCCGACGCCTCGGGCAGGCCGAGGCCCTCCTTCCTCAACGCGGGCGACGGCAAGCACGAGCATCCTACGCAGGAGTTCCTCGACGAATACTCCTTCCTGGAGCAGCTCGGCGGCCGGGACGAGCGCATCCGCATCGCGCTCACGGGGGACCTCTACCACGGCCGTACCGTCCACTCGAAGGCCGACGGGCTCAGACTCTTCCGCGAGGTCGAGGTCGACCTCGTCGCGCCCGAGATCCTGGGGATGCCGCCCGCCTACGCGCAGAGGATGCGCGACAACGGCTTCCTGGTCAGGGAGTACGAGTCCATCGACGAGTACCTCGCCTCGGGCAAGGTCGCGCCGATCTGGTATTTCACCCGGCTCCAGCTCGAGCGGATGGGCGAGTCGGTGCTCGAGAAGGCTCCCGCCCTGCGCAGGTCGGTGACCTTCCGCAAGGACATGATCGGCTCCCTCCCGGAAGGCTGTCGATTCTACCATCCCCTGCCGCGCGATCGCACGGCCCCGACCAACCCGACCTTCCTCGACGAGACGCCGCTCAACGGCTGGGACTCCCAGTCGGCCAACGGCTACTGGACCCGTATCGCCCTCATCGCCATGGTGTCGGGCCTCCTGGGCGCCGACTTCGAGGGCGAGCCCAAGGCGCCGGAGGCCTTCGAGGACGACTTCGTCCATGAGGTCTCGGTCGCCCAACGCGCGAAGCCCGAGTACAAGGTGGGCATCAAGCCCGTCGAGGATGGCCTCGTCATCGACCATATCTCCTCCGGCGCGCCGATCGAGGAGATCTGGAGCCATCTCGACGCCGTGCGGCGCCTGCTCAAGCTCGATGTGCGCGGCGGTCACGGCGTCTTCCACAACAACCGGGGGACCTACAAGGGCATCATCTCCCTGCCCGACGTGATGAGCTTCGGCGGCCGGGAGCTCAAGAAGCTCGCGGCGATCGCCCCGGGTTGCACGCTCAACCTCGTGCACGAGCACAGGGTGGCCAAGAAGTACCGTCTCTCGATGCCGCCGCGCATCTACGGCTTCGACGAGATATCCTGCAAGAACGAGCTCTGCATATCTGCGCCGGAGAGCCTCGAGGGCGCCACGACCGAGTTCCTGCGCAAGAGCGAGGTCGGCGAGCCCGGCGGGGCCAAATTCGTCTGCCGCTATTGCGAGCGGGAACACGCCTTCAGGGACATTTGGGACCTCTAGAGATATGGCCCGGTACTTAGCGCTTCTGCGCGGCGTCAATGTCGGCGGGGTCGTCCTCAAGATGGAGGACTTCAAGCGGATCCTCGAGTACATCGGCTTCACCGGCGTCGCGACCTATATCCAGAGCGGCAACGCGCTGTTCGAAAGCAAGGAAGTCAACAAGAGGAAGATGGAGGCGGAGATCGCCCAGGAGATCCGGAACGAGATCGATCGCGAGGTGGTCGTGATAGTCAAGAGCGCCGAGGAAATGAGGCGCATCGCGGAATCGCATCCGCTGGCGGGCCTCGGCGATCCCAAGAACCTGTACGTGACCATCCTGTCCCACGACCCCGCCAAGCCGGACGTAGAGACGCTGATGGAGACCATGAACGAGGTCGACAGGCATGAGGTCGTCGGCAGGGTCGTCTACTCCTACTACGGCGAGGGCTACGGCAATTCGAAGCGATCGAACAACTTCATCGAGAAGATCCTGAAGGTCTCGGCCACGACCAGGAACTGGACGACGGTGCGCAAGCTCGCGGAGATCGCGTCGGGCGGGGAATCGGAGCCGCCTCGGCGGCTAGCTTGAGCGCCGCTCGCATGAGCCCCTATACCGAGAGCTCCTCCTCGGCCTCCCGCAGGAAATCGTCGAGCGTCCGGCGGTCCGCCGGGCTCCCGTAGAGGTTCGAGCTGAGGGTGATCGTCCCGGCGAAGCCGCTGAGGGCCAGCTGGAAATGCGGCTTGTGCTTGATGGACCCGCAGACATAGGCCGTCTCGACCCGCGCGCCTTCGAAGGCGAGCCTCTTCGAGTCGAGCTCGCCCAGGTTGGTCATGCACAGGAGGGGATTGCGGAGTCCGCGCCCGAGGAGCCGGAAAGCCTCGGCCTCCCCGAGGATCGAGAACAGCAGGGAGAGCTTGACGAAACCGCCGAGGCCGATGCGCCTCCTCTTGAGCGCGTCCATATTCGCCTTGGCCTTGAGCAGCGTCTCCTCGAAGGACTCTCCCTCGCGCTGCCTGACGCGGGTTAGGGCGGTCGAGGACAGGTTCCGCAGGGAGGGGTGCTCCCTGCGCCGCAGGTATCGTCTCATGTCGACCATTATCGGGATCTCGAGGCCGTCGAGCGCGGCCGGGCCGAGGCGGCGCGCCAGGACGCGATAGTAGGCGGCGAGCGCCGCATCGTTGAGCGTGGCGCCGCGGGCGCGGCAGTACGCCTTGAGCCGGGCGACTTTCTCGCCGGGCATCGTCCGCGTCGCGATGAAGGGTCTCGGATCCCCTCCGCTCTCCAGGGGGAGGGCGAAGCTTCCCTCCTTGTTGCTGGCGCCGCCGGCCCCCAGGAAGGCGGCGGCCTTCGCGATCGGGCCGAAGCCGCCAAGGACGTCGCCCAATCCCCTGTCGCCGCTCTCGAAGGCCTTCGGCTCGTCGCGGACCTCTCCGCCGTGATCGCCGTCGGGGTCGCGCAGGGTGCGGGAGTAGGTCTCGCATATCGAGTAGAGGTAGTCCTTGAATCCTGCGCCGTCGGCGATCATGTGGTTCATCGTGACGGCGAGGGCGTTCCTCTTCCCGCGGAGGAGGCAGAACCTGACTTGTGGCCCGACCTCCTCGCGTATCCTGAAAGTCCTCTCCGATTCGAAGGCCGCCTCGTCCTCGGTCGCGATGAAGGCCCGTTCGAGATCGGAGCGCTCGAGGGTCTCCCACGCGGTCCGTCCCTCGCTCGAGGCATACCTCGTCGCCAGGATGGGCATGGCTTCGAGCGAAATCGCCGCTGCCCGCCTCAGCGCGGTCTCGTCCAGCGGGGAACCGAGGCCGATCTCGCAATGCACCTGGTGGTCGTTGAAACCGGTCGCCTCGTAGTGCCACTGCATCAGGTCGAAAATCTCGGTCGGGTATCTCATGGGGAGGAATCTATTGACGAGTCAGGGTAATGTCAATACTATTGGTATCGAATACCGATGGTTTCCAGGGAGGAATCGGAATGGACGAACCGGCGAGGCCAGGCCCGGAGCGGCGCAGACGCGAGAAGAAGGAGGACGTCCGGGCCAGGCTCCTCGCGTCGGCCTTCGGGGTCTTCGCGGAGCGCGGCTACGAGGGCGCCAGCCTCGAGCGCGTGGCCCAGGCGGCCGGTTTCAGCAAGGGCGCGGTGTACTCGAATTTCTCGAGCAAGGACGAGCTGGTCTTCGAACTCGTCGCCGCGAAGATCGACGAGCGCATCGAGGAGGCGCGCGGCGCGGCGGAGAAGCGGGCCGCCAAAGCCCGCGCGGCGGGGGGGACGGAGGGCGCCGCCGCCGATGCGGCCGCCGCCGCGGGCCGCGAGCTGCGGGCCGTCGGCGCCGCCGATCCGGCATGGCAGCTCCTCTTCCTGGAATTCTGGATCCGCTGCGCCCGGAACGAGGAGCTCCGCTCCAAGCTCGCCCGGCGCCGGCTTGAGATGCGCGGCAGGATCGCCGATCTCGTCGAGGCTCAAGCCGCGGCGGCCGGAGCGCGGCTGGGCCGCGCGGAGGCGATGGACCTCGCGACGACCGTCCTCGCCCTGTCGAACGGCCTCGGCATCGAAGGCATCATCGATCCGAAGGCAGCGCCCCCGCGCCTGCTGGGGAACATCTTGTCGCGGATAGTCGCCGGCTCCTTCGCCGCCTCGGGGGGATCCGCTGCGGCCGCGTCAGAGACCCGGCGGCCCGAGGGGAAAGGGTAGGCGGTAGTCGAAGCTCGAACGAACGAGGTCAAGAACCGAGACGCAGGATCGGGGATTGATGGATTGGCAATGGCGATGTTGCAGACAGGGCCAATGGAAATCTCGAGGAGACGGCATCGTTGTCCGAATAACGGTCCATTTCCCAAATGTTAAAGCGACGATAAGGTATCTGACTAGCTCGCCCCGCAGGTTCAACCACCTGTCTTTTGCGTTTCCATCGTTACACGGTTGATTCGGAGGAGGGACGCAAATACCACAGCTGAAAAATCTTTCATTGAAGCATTTGAATATTGGTTTTACGATAGAAATCATGAAATCGATTGCAAAACAGATTTTTTATCCTCAAAAATGTTGAAACCACCTATTTCTGAAATGTTGATAAATAATAAAAGTATATGTAGTAATGCAATACCGAAAACAAAATAGGACAGTCATGATTATTAGAATTTTCAGATAAAAGATTGACGAGGTTGAAAACCAGGTTTACGATCCATGACAACGATGTCATGGATCGGTTAATGCCAACGATGTCAGAAAACTATGTTTGACACCAACATCAATCGGCGGACCGCTGGAAAGGGGGGATCAGGAGCGCTTTGCCCTGGAATCGGGTAGGTCTTTCGGGGCGTCTGTTGCGCCCCCATTTAGCAGACAAGAGGAGGGGTTTATGACCAAGAGGTTTTTCAAGGCTTTCCTTATTATGTTCTGTTTGATCACGCTTGGTATCGCCGGGTTCGCGGCGCCTGTCTACAAGTTCTCGTTCCTCATCTACG
>CAYOIX010000045.1:0-24398 GCA_964404145.1 uncultured Treponemataceae bacterium | reverse complement strand
TCGTCTGCCACGCCTACAACGCCGACTTCGACGGCGACCAGATGGCCGTCCACGTGCCCCTCACGAGCTCCGCCCAGGCCGAGTGCTGGACGCTGATGCTCTCGAGCCGGAACCTCCTCAATCCCGCGAACGGCAAGACCATCGTCTTCCCCTCGCAAGACATGGTCCTCGGCATCAACTTCCTCACGCGCCACAAGCCGGGCGTGAAGGGCGAGGGGCGGCGATTCTCCTCGCCCGAGGAACTGCTCATGGCCTGCGAGGCCAAGTCCTGCGACTACGAGGCCGTCGTCAAAGTGCCGGTCAAGAAGAGGCCGGTCTGGAATGGGGTGAACAAGGCCATCGAGATAGGGGCCGACTCGCTTCTGGATACGACGGCTGGGCGCATCCTCCTGAACGAGGCGATGCCCGCCGCCGTCCCTTACATCAACTACCAGATGGGCGACAAAGAGCTCCGGGCCCTCATCGAGGCCATATACAAGGAGAAGGGACCCTACGTCACCGTCGAGATGCTCGATGAGATAAAGAACAACGGCTTCCGCTACGCGACCTTCTTCGGGGCCACTATCGGCATGGACGACATCGTGGTCCCGACCGAGAAGCCCGAGATGATCGAGGCGGCCAACAAGCAGGTGGACTCGATCCAGAAGCAGTACCTGGCCGGCCATATCACTCAGGAGGAGCGCTATAACCGCGTCGTCGAGGTTTGGTCCAAGACCAACGAGGAGCTTACCGCGGTGATGATGAAGGCCCTCGAGCGCGATCGCGCCGGGTTCAACAACATCTACATGATGGCCAACTCGGGCGCGCGCGGAAGCCGCAACCAGATCCGCCAGCTCGCGGGCATGCGCGGCCTCATGGCCAAGCCCTCGGGCGACATTATAGAGCTGCCGATACGCTCCAACTTCCGGGAGGGCCTCTCGGTCATAGAGTTCTTCATCTCGACCAACGGCGCGCGCAAGGGCCTCGCCGATACCGCCCTGAAGACCGCCGACGCGGGCTACCTCACGAGGCGCCTCGTCGACATATCCCAGGACGTCGTCATCAACGAGGACGACTGCGGGACCATCAACGGCGCGATCCACACCCCAATAAAGGACGGCGAGGAGATCATCGAGGCGCTACGGGAACGCATCGTCGGACGCTACGCCCTCGATCCGATCCGCCACCCGATCACCGGGGACCTGATCGTCGCCGCCAACGACGAGATCACCGAGGAGATCGCCGACAAGATCGACGAGGCCGGCATCGAGGAAGTCACGATTCGAACGGTCCTGACCTGCGAGGCCAAGCACGGCGTCTGCCGCAAGTGCTACGGCCGCAACCTCGCGACCGGCCGCACGGTGGAGATCGGCGAGGCGGTAGGCATCATCGCCGCGCAGTCCATCGGCCAGCCGGGCACGCAACTCACGATGCGCACCTTCCATATCGGCGGCGCCGCGACCAAGGTGTCCGAGGAGAACCGCATTTACCTCAAATATGCCGTCCTCGTCACCGACGTCGCCGGCACCTTCGTCAAGATGCCCGAAGGGCGCTCCCTCTTCACCCGCAAAGGCGCCCTCCACGCCTGCAAGATCTTTTCCAATTTCGAGGTCGGGAAGGGCGACAAGGTCCTCGTGCAGGACGGCCAGCGGATACTCAAGGGCGACTCCATCGTCCAGAGGGCCGACAAGACCGTCGCCAAGGCGACCGACATATCCTACGCCAAGATTGTCCCCGGTCGGGTCCTCCTGATCGCCCAGGACCAGAAGATCGACGTCCGCAACGGTTCCGAGGTGATCGTCAACCCCGGCGACATCGTGGCGGCCAACGGCACACTGGCCACCTTCGATCCCTTCTCGGACCCGATCATCTCGGAGCACGACGGCTATGTCCGCTACGAGGACATCATCCCCGGCTCCACCCTCAAGGAAGAGATAAACGAGGAGACGGGCAATATCGAGAAGAAGATCACCGAATTCGCGGCGGAGCGCGACGCCAAGCAGCCGAGAGTCGTCGTCACCGACGAGGCGGGCAACGAGATCGTGACCTACTTCCTGCCGGGCGGCGCCTACCTCAACGTCGAGGACGGCGAGCTGGTGAAGGCGGGGCGCACGCTGGCCAAGACGCTCAAGGAGAGCGCCAAGGCCATGGACATCACGGGCGGCTTGCCGCGCGTCGGCGAGCTTTTCGAGGCGCGCAAGCCCAAGACTCCCACGGTCCTCGCGACAGTCTCGGGCACGGTGGCCTTCCGGGGCATCGTGAAGGGCAAGCGCGTCGTCGTCGTCAAGGACATCTTCACTAAGGAGTACAAGCATCTGGTGCCGATGGGCCGCAGGCTTCTCGTGCGCGACGGGGACACCGTCGAGGCCGGCGACATGCTCTGCGACGGCAACAAGAATCCCCATGACCTCATGAACATCCTCGGCGAGCAATACTGTCAGCGCTTCCTTATGGACGAGGTGCAGCAGGTCTACCGCCTCCAGGGAGTCACGATCAACGACAAGCACATCGGTGTCATCATCAGGCAGATGATGAAGAAGGTCGAGATCGTCGCTCCTGGCGACACGAAATTCATCTACGGCCAGCAGGTGGACAAGTACCGCTTCCACGAGGAGAACAAGCGCGTGGTCCAGGAAGGCGGCCAGAGCTCCGTCGCCCGGCCCCTCCTCCTCGGTATCACCAGGGCCTCTCTCAAGATAGACTCCTTCTTCGCCGCGGCCTCCTTCCAAGAGACGACCAGGGTCCTCACAGACGCCGCTATCGCCGGGGCGACCGATACCCTGCGCGGACTGAAGGAGAACGTCATCATCGGCCACCTCATCCCCGCCGGGACCGGCATGAGGGCCTACCGCAACATCAAGCTCTCCGACGCCGAGAACGAGGACCTCGACGCTTTCGTCGAGGAGGTGCTCGAGAAGCGCCGGCGCGAGAAGGAGCTCCAGCCCCTGCCAGCCTTGGAGGAGAGGGCCGAGAACGGCGCCGCCTTCGAAGAGGACGAAATATTCGAGAACGACGAGGGCTTCGAGCCCGTCGATACGGACTCCGAAGAGGATTAACGGAGTCCGTATCGACGGCGGAGCGGCCCCGCCAAGCGCTTGCGCAGGCGAGCCCATGAGCTTAACTCGCCGAGGACCGAGCGAGGTATCGATATTCTCGAAGCCGGGACCCGCGCGTTCATTAGTTAAGCGCCATGGCGGAGCTACGGTATTGACAGGGATCCGACCTGCGGTTTATTGTTCTGATTCGTGCCAGCGCGGCCGGAGCAGTGATTCCGGCATAATTTGAAGGTTTTTCGCGTACTAATACAACGTCGGGCCATGCTGAGGCCCGGCACAACAGGGAGTCGAGAGCATAGATGCCGACGATCAACCAGCTTATCCGTCTCGGCCGAAAGGCCTCCGCTTGGCGGAACAAGGCCCCGGCGCTCGAAGAGTGCCCGCAGAGGCGCGGGGTCTGCACCCGCGTAATGACAGTCACGCCCAAGAAGCCCAATTCGGCCCTCCGCAAGGTCGCCCGCGTCAGGCTCTCCAACGGGATCGAGGTCACGGCCTATATCCCCGGCGTCGGCCACAACCTCCAGGAGCACTCCGTGGTCCTGATCCGCGGAGGACGCGTAAAGGACCTTCCGGGCGTGCGCTACCACATCATTCGCGGCGCGAAGGATACCCTCGGCGTCGAGGACCGCAAGAAGGGCCGCTCCAAGTACGGCGCCAAGCGGCCGAAGGCATAGGGGGGCAGGCACATGGGCCGCAAGAAGAAGACTATAGACAGGGGACACCTCCCCGATCCGAAGTACAACTCCGTCATCGTGACCAAGTTCGTGTGTCGAATGATGTGGCAGGGCAAGAAGTCGGTCAACACGCGCATAATGTACGACGCGATGGACGCGATGCAGAAGAAGGCCAACGTTCCGGCGCTCGAGGTCTTCCTGAAGGCGCTAGACAACGCGAAGCCCCTAGTCGAAGTCAAGTCCCGCCGCGTAGGCGGCGCGACCTACCAGGTTCCCGTCGAAATCCGCGACACGCGCCGCGAGGCGCTCGCGATGCGCTGGCTCATAACCGCCGCGCGCAACCGATCGGGCAAGGCGATGGCCGACAAGCTCTCCGACGAGCTCCTCGACGCTTTCAACAATACCGGAACCGCGGTGAAGAAGAAGGAAGACACCCACAAGATGGCCGAGGCGAACAAGGCGTTCGCTCACTACCGCTGGTAGTTAACGGTGCTCGAACGAAGGCCGGCGTAAGCCGGCTTTTTTAACGCCCGCGCGAACGCCTTGTGAAGCCCTAACGGAGCGCCACAGGCGCGGAGTGTTTTGCGAACAAAACTTTCGCCCATTACAGGTGGTAGTCCTCGCGGACGCGGAAGACGAGCCCCGTTCCACATGGACGGGGCTTTTCATTGGCCCAGGCTTTCGCGAAGCGCCCGGATCGTGCGCCGTTGGGGGCCTCCCGCCTCTAACCCAGCTTCGCGCCCCATTCCCTGAGCCGCGATTCGATAAAGCCGAGACAGAGCTCGTGCTCGGCCCTGCCTCTTCCGTTCACCGATACGGCATCCCCGAACTCCATATGGACGATTCGATCGCGATGGACCGGGCCGAAGCCCCTGAAGAGGCCGCTGGAGCCCCAGTAGTCGGTCTTGAGCGCGACCGGCATGACCTGAACGCCCGCCTTCGCCGCGAGCTTGATGCCGAGGCTGTTGAAGCCCTCGCGCTTCCAGACGGCGGTCCTCGTCCCTTGGGGAAAGACGATGACCGAGATGCCCGAGGCGAGCCGCGCCTGGCCCTCGCTGAGGACGATCTCGAGGTCGGCGCGCGGGTCGGTGCGCGAGACGGCTATGGGATTGCGGGAGCGCATGATCGGGCCCCAGAAGAATCCGCCGAGGAGCTTGCGCTTGACGACGTAGGTGACGGGCTTCAGCGGGCGAATGAGGCCGGGGAGGACCAGGGTCTCGAGCGTGCTCATGTGATTCGAGACGAAGACGAGGGGCCCGGGGGCTGCGCGCACCTTGTCCATGCCTGCGATCCGGAATTTGGCCGCGCAGCGTTCCAGGTTTCCGATGATCTCGAGGGAGCTTCCGGCCCAGGCTTCGTCGTCGTAGAGGCCGCGAAGGGCGAGGGCCCTGCTGCGGAGTATGGTCGCGATGAAGTGCGAGTAGACGCTCCAGCGAGAACCCAGAAGGAGGAACTCGCTTAGCGCTCGGGGAAGGCCGTCTGGGGTCGAGTATTCGTTCCCGGGGAATAGGCCCTTCATGCCGCGCTCCCCGTCATGGCCGCACGCGAACGGAGACTCCGCCGAAGAGGGCGAGGCCCTCGACCACGATGGTCGGCGCGGCCGGGTCCTCGACTTCGTTCTCCGTCCTGTCGAAGCCGCCGAAGATGCCGATACCTCTCACGCGGACGCGCATTCCCGGAGGGACGACGATATCGACGCCGCCGAATAGGCAGAGGCAGCTTACCGTAACTCCCTCCTCGGGGACGATGGCCCTGCGGAAATCGATGCTTGCCCCTCCGAAGACGCAGAGAGCCGTCAGGCTGCGCGGGGCCTGCCAAACGCCTTTGAAGTCGCTCCCGCTGAATATCGCGACGGCGTAGTCGTTGGGCCTCGCGTTTTCCGAGCCGACTCGCCACCCCGCGGCGCCCGGCGACGCGGAAGTCCGAGCCGCCGCACGGCCCTCGTTCGGCAGACCGGGCAGGTCCGACACCTGCGCGATGAGCTCGCTCCTGGTCGCGGCCCTGGAGACGATGTCGGTCCTCCGCTCGAACTCGGGCAGGTCAACCCGCTCGAGGGAATATTGCCGGACCAGATCGTCCATCACCCTGTCTCGGAGTTTCTCGATGGGAAGGGACTCATAGCGCGCCGAATCGTTCATGACTGCCTCCCGGGCGGCCTCCGGAAGCCGCTGTACGCGCGCCCGCGGATGCCCCTCAAACGCTTGGGCGGACCTAAGGCCGCCTGAGTAGTACCAAATATATCCTATTTCTTCCCCGGAGGGAATAATACGCCCCCATCCGTATCCGTGGGAGGGGATCTCCTCGCGGACGAATCCTCCAAACGCCTTGAGCGCCATTTATCGCGCAGGGTCGACAAGCGCCTCCCGGCCGCCTCGAGAGTGTCGTCCTTCTTCGCGAAGTGGAAGCGGATAAAGCGCCGCTCCTCCTCGAGGAAGAAGCTCGAGCCCGGAACGGCGGCGACGCCGACTTCGCGAGCCAGCCAATCGCAGAAAGCGAGGTCGCTTCCGGCATCGAATTCGGAGATGTCGACCAGCACGTAATAGGCGCCCTGGGGCTCGACGAAGCTCAGCCCGGCCTCGCGCAGTATCGACAGGAACAGTGAACGCTTACCTTCATATAGATTCCTCAGTCCGTCGTAGTACTCCTGGGGATATCGCAGGGCGCCGATGGCCGCCTCTTGCAAAGGAGCCGCCGCGCCGACGGTCAGGAAGTCGTGTATCTTGCGCACTCCTTGGGTCACCTCGGGGGAGGCGGTCACGTAGCCGAGGCGCCAGCCCGTTATGGAATACGTCTTGGACAAGGAACCGCAGGATATCGTGCGATCGAACATGCCCGGGAGGGCGGAGAAGTAGGTATGCCTATTGGGCTCGTAGACGATATGCTCGTAGACCTCGTCGGTGATAACGAAGGCGTTGTAGCGGCGCGCGAGGGAGGCGATAGCCTCAAGCTCCCCGAGACTGAAGACCTTGCCAGTCGGGTTGGCCGGATTGCAGAGGATCAGGGCCTTCGCACCTCGCTTGAAGGCGGCTTCGAGCTCCGCTTCGTCGAATGTGAAGCCCGGGCCGCGCAGGGGCACGCCGATCGGCAGAGCCCCGGCGAGGATGGCATCGGCTGTGTAGTTTTCGTAGAAAGGCGAAAATACGATAACCTCATTCCCGGGGTCCACGGCCGTCATCACGGCCGCCAGCATGGCTTCGGTACTGCCGCAGGTGACCGTCAGGTGAAGCTCCGGATCGATATCGAGCCCGGTAAAGCGCCGCTGCTTCTCCGCAAGGGCACGTCGGAACTCCGGCGCGCCCCAGGTGACTGCGTATTGGTGCGGCCCGCCACGCATCGCCCTTTCCCCTGCCGAGAGCAGCTCCGGCGGAGGGTCGAAGTCCGGGAAGCCCTGCGATAAATTAATGGCCCCGCAATCGATAGCCACTCTCGTCATCCGTCGAATGACCGACTCCCCGAAGGAGCGAGACTTCGCGCTCGTGCTCGGCATATCTCCCCCTACTGAGGCCTTCGTTTGATAGACGATCCGACCGAAGGGAGCGTCGTAACGAGAGCCTTTACGCGAAACCTTTCTTGACCTCGCGATAAGCGGCGCCTGTCGCCTCGCTATCGAAGTTACTCGTAAGTCTTCTTGCGCTCGTCGAGGACGAACTCGGCCCCCTGACTGGTGCGCGAGGCCTGCCCGGGCCAGGCCGGCACCTCTCGGGAGCCAAACGCCGAGGGGATTCTTTATAGCACGAAGTCGTCAAATGCTGTAATCGAGCTCCAGGCCCTGGTACATCTCCAGCGAGGGCTCGTCGGTGGTGGGCCGGCCGACGATCTTCGATGGGACTCCCGCGACCGTACAATGCGGCGGCACGTCCTCGAGGACAACGCTGCCCGCGGCGACTTTCGAGCCGTTGCCGATCCGGACATTCCCCAGGATCGCGGCTCCCGCGCCGAGGAGTACGCCGTCGCCGACTTTGGGGTGCCGGTCGCCGACTTCCTTGCCCGTGCCCCCGAGAGTCACGCCGTGAAGCATCGAGACCTCGTCGCCGACGACGGCCGTCTCGCCGATCACTACGCCCGTGCCGTGGTCGATCAGGATGCCCTTGCCTATCCGAGCCGCCGGGTGGATGTCGATCGCGAAGACCACCGAGATTCGCTCCTGGAAATAATAGGCGAGGGCGCGTCGACCTTCTATCCAGAGCCAGTGGGACGCTCGATAAGCCTGGAGCGCGTGAAATCCCTTATAATGGAGGAAAGGCTGAGCGAAGCCGCGCGCGGCGGGATCGCGCTCGACCGCTGCGTAGAGGTCCCGGCGGATCGCCTCGCGGATCTCCGGCGATCGCGCGAAGGCCTCGTCGATGACCTCGCGAAGCGACATCGCCGACAGGTAGGCGGTCCCGAGCTTCTCTGCGAGGAGGTAGGAGAGAGAGTCCTCGAGGCTGGCATGATTCAGCACGGTCGCGTGGAGGTAGCTCGCTAGCATCGTCTCCGATTTCGCGATGGCCGAGACTTCCTCGCGCAGCTCCTGCCAGCTCCTGTCCCGGCTCTCCACCATCGCTTCGACTCCTTTATCCGCGTCGCGAGCCGTCCTGGTATCGATTCGAAGGTCCTGCCCCATTCCGATGCCCGAAAACCGCGCCATACTACCCTCCGTTATACCAGGAATGGCGATATCTGCCTGCGTAGCTCATCGTAGGACACGAGTCCATGATTGACGCGCCGCGGGGCCCCGGCGGAGTCGAAGATGAAAACCGTGGGAAGGCTGACGACGCCATATCGCTCCGCAAGGCCCGGCTTTTGGGTGATGTCTATTTCGATCAATTGAATCGCCCCTTCGAAATCCTTCTCGAGTCTGTGTGCCGCCGGCTTCTGCGCATGGACGCATGGGGCGCAATGCGGAGAGCCGAAAACGAGAAGCCCCGGCCTTCCGCGGATGAAGCCCTCGAGGATTCCGGCGCCCGTTTCCGATGCGCGACGCGCCCGCGCCAAGACCGCCATCCCTGTCAATTTCCAGGCCCCG
The DNA here is from genome assembly GCA_964404145.1 of uncultured Treponemataceae bacterium. Classification (GTDB taxonomy): domain Bacteria; phylum Spirochaetota; class Spirochaetia; order Treponematales; family Rectinemataceae; genus UBA1306. Next base: position 15,684 of record CAYOIX010000045.1, on the reverse strand, counting down.
AAGCAGAAGGCCATGAGGAGGATGGCCAAGCCGGCACGCGCCGCCATGCCCACCAGCATCCCGCTCTCCCTATATCTTGCCGACCGGGACCGCGCTCGCGGCTCTCGGCTTTAGCCCCGGGAAAGTCCCCTCCGGCGGCTTTTTGGCGAATCCCGGAAAGCTGAGCTTGGCGAGCTGGTAGTACACGAAACAGCCGGCGCAAAAGCCGGCGAAGGCGTTGAGCGAAGCAAGTAGGATGACCAGCCAGACTAGGGACCAGCCGAGAACGGGGAGACCCGAGAATAGCGCCACCGAGCCGCCCAGGAGGACGACCGACCCGAAACCTTGCGCGAAGCGATGCGGCTCGGGATTATCGTTGATGACATTCGGTTTCGCCCAGCCGAGCGGCCGGAGCAGCCCCTTGTATATAGGGAAAAAGCCTGGTTTCGCCAAGATAGTTCCAAGAACCATCACAATGCCCACTCCGAAGGCTATCCAAGGAGAGCCGAGGATAAAGGCGAAGAGACTGAGCAGAATTATGATGAGCTGGTTGGTTTTGAGGGCAGTATGATCGACAGGACGAAGCGTGTCGGACACGGGCAACCTCCATTTAATCATGACTAAACGGACCTAGATTAGGTATGTGTATCAAGGTACTTCTATAAGTGTGAAAATGTCAAGTTAGTGCTACAATGTGGTAGAATTGGGCATAGATAGCCTCGATACGATTGAGTAGGGATCTGAACGCTCCCATTTTCGACGCCTCGAGCGTATACTCGAGTCCATGTCGCCGCCGCGAAGCCTCCGCAATATCGGCATACTCGCCCACATCGACGCGGGCAAGACGAGTCTCACCGAGAGACTCCTTTATATTTCAGGCCGGATTCGCAGTCCTGGCGACATTGACGATGGTACGACGGTCACCGATTATCTTCAGGTCGAGCGCGAACGGGGGATAACTGTCAAGGCCGCGGCTGCGCGCCTCGAGTGGATGCGACGATCGACGGCACCGGCGATTCCCGATGGCAGAGCCGCGATCGAGGGCGGGAGCACCGCGGGCTTCGGCGAGACGGGCGCCTTGCATATCAATCTTATCGATACGCCGGGGCATGTGGATTTTTCCTCCGAGGTCGGGCGCTCCCTTCGCGCCCTGGACGGCGCGGTCGTGCTGGTATGCGCGGTCGCGGGAGTCCAGTCGCGCACCGAGGTCCTCTATCGCGCCTGCGCCAGGCGCGAGGTGGCGACGCTCGCTTTCGTGAATAAGATGGATAGGAAGGGCGCTTCCTTCGAGCGGGCCCTGGGGGACTTCTCGTCCATCCTCGATCCGGGGGCGGTCGCCGTTCAGCTTCCTTGGGGCGAAGGCGAATACTTTCGGGGAGTGGTGGATCTCGTCGAGATGATCGCCTACGATTTCTCGGCCTCGGACTCCGCGGCCGAGGTCGCGGAGTCCGGGAAGCGTCCGTCACCGGTCGGATTAGGTCCAGGGCGGCCCGAGCCTCGGCCGATTCCCCCCGAACTCGCGGCCCTCGCCGCGCGGGCGAGGGCGACTCTCGCGGAAGCGCTCGCCGGTGGAGCCGGCGGAGCCGACGGCGATCCGGCCATCCTCGAGGACTTCGTGGCCGGGCGGGAAAGCTCGCCCGAGAGGCTCCGCGCAGGCCTGCGGGCGGCTACGCTGGCTGGCCGGGTGACTCCAGTCCTTTGCGGCTCGGCCTTCTCGGACGGCGCCGCCTCCCTCCTGCTAGACGCCGTCGCCGACTATCTCCCCTCTCCCGAGGAGGCTGTCCGTCCCAAAGCCGTGGATCCGGCCACTGGCGAGGTCGTAGCCATCGGTCCGGGCGATCCATTCTCGGGTCTGGTGTTCAAGACGGGCGCCGATCCGCATTTCGGCCGGCTCTCGTGGCTACGCGTCCGCTCGGGGAAGATAGCCGCGGGCGACAAGGTCCTGGACGTCGGGGCGGGGAGAATCGTTCGTATAACGCGTATTTTCGGCATCCACGCCGACCGGCTCGAGGATGCCGCCGAGGCGATCGACGGAGATATCGTGGCCTTGGCTCTCGGCGCCCAGGGCGCAGTCGAGAGCGCCTCCTCGGCCATCGGCGTCACCGGGACCACGCTCTGCTATCCCCTCAGGCCTATTCTCTACGAGCCGATCGAATTCGACGAGCCCGTCGTCTCGCTCGCGCTCGAGCCGAGGACGAGGGAAGATGGAGAGCGCCTGCGCAAAGGGGCGGCGGCCCTGGCGGACGAGGACCCTTCGATCAGGCTTCGCGAGGATCCGCAAACCGGCCGCATCGAGCTCTCGGGAATGGGAGAGCTCCACCTCGAGGTGGCCGCCGATCGTCTCGCCCGTGACTTCGGAGCCCGCTTCAGGATCGGCCGGCCCCGCGTCGCCTACCGCGAGCTACTCTCGTCGTCGGCCCGGGGGGAAGAGGACTTCGACCGAGACCTCGGCGGCGAGCGCGCGAGGGCGAGGGTCGCGCTGCGCCTGGGGCCGGGCTCCGACGTGAAAGGCTTCTCGTTCGAGGTCTCGCCTTCTTTGCGTCTGCCTCCTTCCATAATAGCCGCGGCGCGCAGAGGCGCCGAGGCGGCGCTCAGCGCGGGTCCGACCTCGGGCTTTCCCCTCGAAGGCGCGTTGGTCGTCCTCGAGTCCCTTTCGCTTCCCGGCGCCTCGCTCTCCTCGCCCGGGAAGGTGGCCGAGCGCGGCATAGAAATAGCCTCCTCCCTGGCTGCGACGCGCGCCCTGCGCGATGCGGGGACCCGGGTGGTCGAGCCGGTCATGCGCATCGAGATGACGGTGCCACAGGACTTCCTCGGCGCCGCTGCCGCCGCGGTTTCGGGAAGAGGGGGGCGCATCGAGTCGATGGACGCCGCGCCGGCGGGCGGCAGCATTATCTCGGGCGCGGCTCCCTTGAGGCGCCTCTTCGGCTTCGCGAGCGAACTCCGCTCGGCCACCGAGGGCAGGGCGGAATATGCGGCGCGCTTCATGCGCTTCGAGCCCGTGCCGCCAGGCTTCTCCGAATACTCTTGATCCGCGGAATGGGGATACCGGTACGTTCGCCCCTTGATTCGCTCTTGACTCTCCTATATAATCCGGAAGCTCACCAGGATTGCAATTGGCGGGGCGAAGCCAAGGAGGAGTTTTATATGGCCAAAGAGAAATTCGAGCGCACCAAACCTCATATGAACGTCGGTACGATCGGTCATATCGACCATGGAAAGACGACGCTCAGCGCGGCTATCACCCAGTACTGCTCGCGCAAGTTCGGGGATAAGGCGATGAAGTTCGATGATATCGACAACGCGCCCGAAGAGAAGGCCCGCGGCATCACGATCAACACCCGGCACCTCGAATACCAGTCCGTCAAGCGCCACTACGCTCACATCGACTGCCCCGGCCACGCCGACTATATCAAGAACATGATCACCGGAGCGGCCCAGATGGACGGCGCCGTCCTTGTCGTTTCCGCCCCCGACTCGGTCATGCCCCAGACCCGCGAGCACGTCCTCCTTGCCCGCCAGGTCGGCGTCCCCTCCGTCCTCGTCTTCCTTAACAAGGTCGACCTCGTCGACGACCCGGAGCTGCTCGAGCTCGTCGAAGAGGAGATCCGCGACCTCCTCACGTTCTACAAGTTCCCCGGCGACAAGACCCCGATCATCAAAGGCGCGGCGTTCAAGGCCCTCTCCGAGCCCGACAACACCGAGGCGACCAAGTGCATCCAGGAGCTCCTCGACGCGATGGACAGCTTCTTTCCCGATCCCGAGCGCGTCACCGACAAGCCCTTCCTAATGCCGATAGAGGATGTCTTCTCCATCTCCGGCCGTGGCACGGTCGTCACGGGCCGTGTCGACCGCGGCATCGTGAAGATCAACGAGACCGTGGAGATCGTCGGCATCAAGCCGACCAAGTCCACGGTCGTGACGGGGATCGAGATGTTCAACAAGCTCCTCGACGAGGGGCGCGCAGGCGACAATATCGGGACCCTCCTTCGCGGCATCGACAAGAAGGAGGTCGAGCGCGGGCAGGTCCTCGCCAAGCCGGGCTCGATAACACCGCATACCAAGTTCAAGGGTCAGGTATACGTGCTCAACCAGACCGAGGGCGGGCGCCACAGTCCCTTCTTCGCCGGGTACAGGCCCCAGTTCTATTTCCGAACGACGGACATCACGGGCACCGTAACCCTTCCCGAGGGGCGCGAAATGGTCATGCCCGGCGACAATACCGAGATCAACGTGGAGCTGATCTACCCGATCGCCATGGAGAAGGGCCTCAAGTTCGCCATCCGCGAGGGCGGGCATACGGTCGCCTCCGGCCAGGTAACCGAGGTAATAGAGTAATAGCTGAGAGCTTTCGCGTTGACGGGAGGGTTCCGTCCTTTTTCGGTTCCTTGGTTTTTTGCCGCTACCTGCTATACGAAGCCAAGGCAACCATGATAGTGTAGCGTTCGGTCGGTCGCCTTCGGGCGGATCGGTCATCTGACGGCGGGGCTCCCCGGCCCCGCAGCGTTTCGTTTCGGCCGCTCGCCCGCCAGGGTACGGCAGCCGGGAGCGAGCGCAAGAGATCTTTGGAGGATTGCATGAAGGACAGGATTCGAGTCAGGCTCAGGGGCTTCGATGTCCGTCTCATCGACGACAGCGCGAGGGGTATCGTTCAAACCGTCCAAAAGGCGGGCGCCAAGGTTTCGGGGCCTATCCCGCTTCCTACGCGCATCAACAAGTACACCGTCCTTCGCTCTCCTCACGTGCACAAGAAGTCGCGGGAGCAGTTCGAGATGCGGACGCACAAACGCCTGATCGATATCATCGATCCTACGCCCGATGTCATGGACGCGCTCATGAAGCTCGAGCTGCCGGCCGGAATCGACGTAGAGATCAAGCAGTAAGGGCACTCGCCGTAGCTGCGAAGCTGTAAACGCCCGGCCGGGTTCGGTGAGCATTCGACGAGCCGAAGCTGCGCGTTCAACGCTAGGAGTTGAAGAATGATCGGACTAATCGGCAAGAAGACGGGGATGACCCAGGTCTTCGACGATACGGGGCGGCTCATACCCGTCACGGTCATCGAGATCGCCCCGAACGTCGTCGTAGGGAAGAAGACGGCCGAGAAGGACGGCTACGACGCCGTCGTCCTCGGTATCTACGACAAGAAGAAGGGGAGCGTAACGAAGCCCTATGGCGGTCAGTTTCCGGAGGGTGTAGCTCCCACCAGGATACTTCGCGAACTGCGGGACTTCGAGAAGGAAGTCGCTGTAGGGGAGAAGCTCGGCGTCGCCGCTCTCGAGGGCTTGCGCTTCGTGGACGTGAGCGCGACCAGCAAGGGCAAGGGCTTTCAGGGTGTCATGAAGAGGTGGAATTTCGGCGGAGGCCGCAATACGCACGGCTCCAAATTCCACCGTGAGCCCGGCTCTACGGGCCAGAGCACCTACCCCCACAAGACTTTCAAGAACGTGAAGCTCCCCGGCCGCATGGGTGGCGAGAGGGTGACGGTGCAAAACCTGAAGGTCGTCCGCATCGACGCCGAAGGCGGGTTTCTCTTGGTGCGCGGCGCAGTTCCCGGCCCCAGAACCTGCGACGTGCTCGTGCGCGGCGCTATCAAGAAGACGAAGTAAGGCGGAGGACCCGAAGTGGAAAGGAAAGTGGTTTCCCTGCAAGGGAAGGAGCTTAGGGACATCGAGCTCTCCGACGCCGTGTTCGGTCTTCCCCTCAACGATGACGTCATCTACTACGCGATCAACAACGAACTCGCCAACAAGCGCGCCGGGACGGCCTGCACGAAGGATCGCGGCGAAGTCCATGGGTCCAATCGCAGGCCCTACTCACAGAAAGGGACCGGCCGCGCCCGTCAGGGAGACTTCAAGTCGCCCGTCTACGTCGGCGGAGGTACGGCCTTCGGGCCCAAGCCCAGAGACTTCTCCTTCGCGCTGCCGAAGAAGGTGAAGCGTCTTGCCATGAAGACCATACTGAGCCTCAAGGCGCGAGACGGGAGCATGGCGATCGTGGAGGATTTCACGGTCGAGACGGGCAAGACCAAGGATTTCATCAAGCAGATCGAGGCGATCGCCTCCGTCAAGGACGCCGCCCGCACGGTCGTCATACTCAAGGACGACGATGCTGTCGTCAAGCGCGCCGGCCGCAATCTCCCCTGGCTGAGCTTCCTGTCGTACAACCGGCTTCGGGCTCACGACCTGTTTTATGGAAGGAAGGTCATCGTGCTCGAGTCGGCCGCGAGGGGACTCAACGAGTTCTACGCGGACAAGTAAGGAGAGCCTGAGAATGGAATACGATTCGATCCTTATCGCGCCCGTCCTGACGGAGAAGAGCAATGTCGCCCGCGACGCGGGGCACTATGCCTTCAAGGTCGACCCGAAAGCCGATAAGCGCCAGGTAATGGAGGCCGTGCGCCGGTTGTTCAGCGTTAATCCGGTCGCCTGCAACATAATCAACGTCAAGTCCAAGCCGAAGCGGCTCCGCAACCGCCCCGGCAAGACCGCGACCTGGAAGAAGGCGATCGTCAGGCTCTCGCCCGGCGAGAAGATCGCGATCTTCGAGGGCGCGTGAGCACAGGGGGAGCAGCATGGGCATCAAGACATTCAGGCCTATAACGCCGGGCATAAGGCACCGCATCCAGGTGGTGAATTCAGAGATCACCGACAACGCGAGCTCGCCCGAGAAGGCCCTCACCCGCGGCAAGAAGTCGAACGGCGGACGAGCCTCCAACGGCCGCATCTCCGTCCGGCATCAAGGCGGCGGGCACAAGCAGAAGTACCGCGACATCGATTTCAAGCGCGACAAGTCCGGGGTGCCGGGAGTCATAGCCTCGATAGAGTACGATCCGAACCGCTCGGCGAACATCGCCCTCGTCCACTACGTCGATGGAGAGAAGCGCTATATCCTCAGCCCCAAAGGGCTCGAGGTGGGCAAGAAGATCATCGCCGGGCCTTCCGCCCCGATCGAGCCCGGCAATGCGCTGCCGCTCGACGCGATCCCCGTGGGCATCACAGTCCACAACGTCGAGCTCACGCTGGGCAAGGGCGGCCAGCTGGCGCGCTCCGCGGGCGCCAGCGCCCTCATCGCGGCCAAGGAGGGCGACTACGTCGTCCTCAAGCTGCCCTCCGGCGAGCTGCGCATGGTGTTCAAGAAGTGCATGGCGACCATCGGCTCCGTCGGCAACGACGAGCATATGAACGAGCGACTGGGCAAGGCGGGCAGGACTCGCTGGCTCGGAGTTCGCCCAACGGTGCGAGGTACCGTGATGAATCCGGTAGATCACCCGCACGGAGGCGGCGAGGGACGGGGGAAGGGCTATAAGCAGCCCGTTTCTCCGTGGGGCCAGCCGGCGAAGGGCTATAAGACGCGCGACACCCATAAGCCGTCCAGCCGCTTCATCGTCAAGCGCAGGAAGTGAGGTAAGAGCCGATGTCCAGGTCCGTGAAGAAGGGGCCCTTCATCGAGAAGAGCCTGTACAAGAAGATCATGGAGATGAGCAAGGTCGCGGGGGACAGGAAGATGGTGAAGACCTTCTCCAGGACCTCCACGATCATCCCCGAAATGGTCGGGATGACCGTCTCCGTCTACAACGGCAAGACGTGGATACCGGTCTACGTGACGGAGAACCTCGTCGGCCACAAGCTCGGCGAATTCGCCCCGACCCGGATATTTCGCGGTCATGCCGGCAGCGACAAGAAAGCCGAGAAGAAGTAGAGGCGGGAAATGGCTGATACCAAGAATGGATACCGCGCCACGGCCAAGTGGCTCATCGCTTCGCCTTCCAAGGTCCGTCCCGTAGCGGACCTCGTGCGCAAGCGGCCCTATGCCGAGGCGATAGCGATCCTCGACAACGTGCCGAACAAGGGCGCAGGCCTGATAAAGAAGGTCGTCGTCTCCGCTGCTGCGAACGCGCTCAATCGGAATCGGAAGCTGGACGAGGACATGCTCTACATCAGGGAGATCCGGATCGACGAGGGGCCGCGCATGAGGCGCGTTTGGTTCAGGGCGCGGGGGCGCGCCGACATGCTCATCAAGAGGATGTGCCATATTTCCTGCGTTATCGACGAGATCGGAAAGAAGACGGAGGCGTAATGTGGGAAATAAAGTAAATCCCATCGGTCTGCGCTTGGGAATCAACAAGGACTGGAAGTCCCGCTGGTACGTCGATCCCCGCGATTACGCAAAGACACTGCACGAGGATCTCGGGCTTCGCCGTCGGATAGTCGAATTGCCCGAGTGCAAGGGCGCCGATATCTCCGAGGTCGAGATCGTGCGCCATCCTCAGCGAGTGACCGTCGTGATCCATACGGCCCGTCCGGGCGTCCTTATCGGCGTCAAGGGCGCCAACATCGAGCGAATCGGCGCGGAACTGCAGACGATCGCGAGCAAGAAAGTCCAGATCAAGATCAAGGAAGTGAAGAAGACCGACACGAACGCCCAGGTCGTCGCCCAGAACATCGCCAGGCAGCTCGAGAACCGCGGCTCGTTTCGCAAGGCCATCAAGATGTCGGTGGCGAACGCGATAAAGGGCGGGGCGCAGGGCTGCAAGGTCCGCGTTTCCGGGCGCCTCGGCGGCGCGGACATGTCGCGCACCGAGGAGCACAAGGACGGCCGGGTACCTCTCCACACCCTCCGCGCCGACATAGATTACGGGTTCGCGGAGTCCTCTACCACCTTCGGGCGCATAGGCGTCAAGGTTTGGATCTACCAAGGCATGGTGTATCGGTCCGATAAGAACGAGGACGCGGGCATGCTCGTGAGGAAGCAGCGGCGCGATTTCGACAATTCCCGCGACGACGCGCGCCGCGACGATCGCCGACCCCGAGAGGACTCGCGTCGGGACGACGCGCGCCGCGGATCGTCGGGAGAGGCCGCGCATGGAGGGGCCGGCGACGACCGCCGCCCGAGGCCTGAGCGGCCCGTCCGCCCGAGCGACGGCCGCGAGAGCGAGGCTCCGCGCCGCGGCCCCGCGACCGACGATACCTCGCGAGCCGAAGGCTCGCGGGCGAGGAGCTAGAATATGCTTAGTCCGAAGAGAGTCAAGCACAGAAAGGTCCAGAGGGGACGAGTGCACGGCGAGGCCCATGTCGGCAACACCATAGCGTTCGGCGAATTCGGCCTCGTATGCATGGAGCCCGAGTGGCTGACCAACCGCCAGATCGAGGCGGCCCGCGTCGCGCTCAACCGTTACATAAAGCGCGGCGGGAAGCTCTGGATCCGGATATTCCCGGACAAGCCCTATACCAAGAAGCCGGCCGAGACCCGGATGGGGAAAGGGAAGGGCAACCCCGAGTATTGGGTCGCGGTCGTTAGGCCGGGAACGGTCCTATTCGAGCTGGCGGGCGTCGAAGCCAAGGTCGCCGAGGAGGCGATGCGCCTGGCGGGCTCCAAGCTGCCGGTCAAGACCAAATTCACGCTTCGCGCGGACACGGAGTGAGGCCATGAAGAACAGCTTCAAGGAGCTCAAGATCGACGAGCTCGTCGCCAAGCGCGCCGAGTTGCGCAAGAAGTATTTCGATTTCCGCTTCCAGGCAGTGGTTGGTCACGTCGAGAACCCGGTCCAGGCGAGGGTCCTCCGGCGCCAGATAGCCCGCGTGGAGACACTCATCCGTAATGTCGGCAGGGCTGCCGCCCTCGCCGCAGCGACGGCGAAGAAGTAGGGCGAGGAGACATATCGTGGAAACCGTTCAGGGCTCCAGGAACAAGCAGACGCTCCAGGGCGTCGTGAAGAGCGACAAGATGGACAAGACCATCGTCGTCGAGATTACCCTGCGAAAGCTGCACCCCCTTTACAAGAAGTACGTTACGAGGTCCAAGAGCATCAAGGCCCACGACGAGAAGAACGAAGCCCACGAGGGCGATACGGTCCGCGTGGTCGAGTGCCGGCCCCTCTCCCGCGACAAGCGGTGGAGGCTGGTCGAGGTCGTCGAGAAGGCGAAATAAGGCAGGATCGAGATGGTACAGGTAGAGTCCATGCTGGTCGTCGCCGACAACTCCGGCGCCAAGATGGTCCAGTGCATCAAGGTGCTCGGCGGCACCAGGCGGCGATACGCGGGAATAGGCGACATCATCGTAGTGGCGGTAAAGGCCACTACCCCCAACTCGGCGATCAAGAAGGGAACCGTGGAGAAGGCCGTCGTCGTCAGGACGCACAAGGAGTACCGGCGGCCCGACGGCACGTACATCCGCTTCGACGACAACGCCTGCGTCATAATCGACGCCAACAAGAACCCGAAGGGCAAGCGCATATTCGGGCCGGTGGCGCGCGAGCTCCGCGAGAGGGACTACATGAAGATCGTATCCCTCGCGCCAGAGGTCCTGTGAGGAGACCGGAGATGGCCGAAATCAAGTACAAGCTCCGCAAGGAGGACCAGGTCCAGGTCGTAGCCGGCAAGGACAAGGGCAAGCAGGGGAAGGTGATCGGGATAGACCGCGAGAAGGGCAAGGCTATCGTCGCGGGCTGCAACATGGTCAAGAAGGCGCAGAAGAAGCGCAAGCAGACCGATCGCGGCGGCATTGTCGAGATCGAGGCGCCCCTGGCCATATCCAACATAATGATCGTCTGCCGGAAGTGCGGCCCGACCAGGATAGGCTACAAGATCGACGGCGACGCCAAGAAGCGGGTCTGCCGCAAATGCGGGGAGGCGCTCTGACATGGCCGAAGCGAAAGCGCAGGTAAACCCGAAGGCAGCCGAGGCAGCCGAGAAGAAGAAGGCCAAGGCGGCCGCTGCCGCCGAGAAGAAGACCGGCGGCGAGAGCGCGCCGCTCCCGAAGGGCTACGTACCCCGGCTCAAGAAGATCTACCGCGAGAAGATCGCTCCCGAGCTCCTGAAGGAGTTCGCCTACGATTCCGCCATGCAGGTCCCCCGCTTCGTAAAGGTCATCGTATCGATGGGCGTCGGCGAGGCGAAGGAGAACAAGAAGCTCCTCGACGCGGCCGTCGAGGACTTGGCGCACGTCACCGGGCAGCATGCCGTGAAGACCAAGGCTCGCAAGTCCATCGCGACCTTCAAGATCAGGCAGGGGCAGGAAATCGGCGCCAGGGTGACCCTCCGAGGCGCGATGATGTGGGAGTTCCTCGACAGGCTGATGAATGTGGCCCTCCCGCGCGTCAAGGACTTCAGGGGAGTCAATCCCAATGCCTTCGACGGGCACGGGAACTATTCGCTCGGCCTTACGGAGCAGATCATCTTCCCGGAGATCGACTTCGACAAGATCGAGAAGATCATGGGGCTCAATATCGCGATCGTCACGACCGCGAGGAACGACAAGGAGGCCAAGAGCCTCCTTGCCAAGATGGGCATGCCCTTCAGGAAATAAGGAAGGCCGAAACATGGCGCGCAAGGCGATGATCCTAAAGTCTCAGAAGAAGCCGAAGTACTCGACCCGATTGGTCCGGCGCTGCAAGGTTTGCGGCCGTGCCCGCGGATACCTGAGGAAGTTCGACATGTGCAGGATCTGCTTCCGGAAATACGCTTCCGAAGGCTTGATCCCCGGCGTGACGAAATCGAGCTGGTAGGAGGTAGCGATGAGCGTTTCCGATCCCATCGCGGACATGCTGACGAAGATCCGCAACGCGAGCTCGGCCCGTCACGAGAAGGTCGACATCCCGACCTCCAAGCTGAAGCTCGAGATCGTGAAGATCCTCAAGACCGAGGGCTTCATCAAGAATTTCAAGAAGATCCAGGCGGAGGGCTCCAACGTCATCCGCATATTCCTGAAGTACGACGACGCGAACGACCCCGTCATTCACGGCGTGGAGAAGGTCTCCAGACCCGGACGGCGCGTCTACTCCGGGTACAAGGAACTCCCACGCGTATTCAACGGCTACGGCACACTCATCGTCTCCACCTCGGAGGGCGTGACGACGGGTCGCAAGGCCGTCGAGAAGAAAGTGGGCGGCGAGCTCATCTGCACCGTCTGGTGACCGGGAGAACGAGATGTCTAGAATAGGAATAAAGCCGGTTCAAGTGCCTCAGGGCGTGAAGGTCACCGTCGGTCCCGAATCGGTGACCGTCGAGGGGCCAAAGGGCAAGCTTACCCAGTCCTACGTAAGCGAGGTGGAGATTGCGGTCAAGGGAACCGGCGCGAGCGCCAGCGTCGTCGTGACGCGGAAATCCGATTCCAAGCAGGCTAGGGCCTACCACGGGCTCTACCGCAACCTCGTCAACAACATGGTCGTCGGCGTGTCCGCGGGGTTCACGAGGACCCTCGTGATAAACGGCGTCGGATACAGGGCGGAGATACAGGGCAAGGTCCTCGTGCTCAGTCTAGGGTATTCCACCGACTTCGGGGTGGCCATACCCGAGGGCCTCGCGGCCGCCGTCGAGGCCAACGGCCAGAAGGTCGTGATCACCGGACGCGACCGCCACCTGGTCGGGAAGTTCGCGAGCGAGGTCAGGGGGCTCCGCCTACCCGAGCCCTACAAGGGCAAGGGCATCAGGTACGAGGACGAGAAGATCAGGAAGAAGGTCGGCAAGACCGGCGTGAAGTGAGGCCGAGAACATGAGCGTCAAGGAACTGAGCGACAAGCTTCGCAAGCGGGGTCAGCGCAAGCTGCACGTGCGCAAGACTCTCTCCGGCACGCCGGAGAAGCCGAGGATGACCGTATTCAAGTCGAACAAATACCTGTACGTCCAGGTCATAGACGACGTCGCCGGGGCTACGCTGGCATCTGCTTCGTCCCTCGAGGAGGGTCTAAAGGACCTCAAGAGGAACGTGGACGGAGCCGCCAAACTCGGCGAGGAGATCGGCAAGAGGCTGAAGGGAAAGAACGTAGCCGCCGTGGTCTTCGACCGCAACGGCTACAAGTACCACGGCATCGTGAAGGCCGTCGCCGACGGCGCCCGCAAGGCCGGCATCACGTTCTAGGGGGACGGCGTGGATAACAGGGATAGAGGAAGGCGAGACGAAGGCGGTCGCGACAATTACATGGAGAAGCTGGTAAAGCTCAACCGGACGGCCAAGGTCGTCAAGGGCGGTCGCAGCTTCAGTTTCTCGGCTTTGACCGTCGTAGGCGACCGCCAGGGCATGGTGGGCTTCGGCTTCGGAAAGGCGAAGGATGTCACCGAGGCCATCCGAAAGAGCATCGAGCGGGCCCGTCGGGTGATGGTCAAGCTGCCGGTCAAGAATGGGACGATCCCTCACGAGGTCGTCGGCGAGTACAAGGCGACGCACGTCCTTTTGAAGCCGGCCTGTCCGGGCTCGGGGATCATAGCGGGAGGGCCCGTCCGCGCCATCATGGAGGCGGGCGGCGTCACCGACGTCCTATCCAAGTGCGTGGGATCCCGCAGCTCGGTTAACATCGTCCGCGCCGTATTCAACGGCGTAGACAACATGATGGACGCGAGGACCGTGGCGAAGAACCGCGGCAAGACCCTGAAGGATCTGTGGGGCTAAGCCATGGCTAAGAAAATCGAGATCACCCTGGTCAAGAGCACGATCCACCAGAAACCCGAGAAGCGGGCCACGGTTCGCTCCCTCGGGCTCCGGAAGATCGGCTCCAAGACCGTGCAAGAGGCGACGCCGCCCATCCTCGGGATGGTGCGGGCCGTCGAGCACCTCGTCGAAGTTAAGGAGATCGAGTGATGGCCGACTTCAACCTCCATGCGCCAGTGGGCGCCACCAGGAAGCCGCGCAGGGTAGGCAGGGGCCAGAGCTCCGGACTGGGCACCACGGCGGGCCGTGGCAACAAAGGCCAGCAGTCACGGTCGGGCGGCAAGACCTATCCCGGCTTCGAGGGCGGCCAGATGCCCCTGTATAGACGGCTCCCGCACCGGGGCTTCTCCAACACCTCGTTCAAGAAAGACTGGCAGATCGTCAATCTCGAGCAGGTGAACGCCAAGTTCTCCGCGGGCGACGTCGTCGACGGGGCGTCCCTCAAGGCCAAAGGCCTGGTCAAGAAGGCCGAGGCCCTGGTAAAGGTACTCGGCGACGGGACGCTTTCCAAGGCGCTGACGTTCCAGGTCGACAAGGTCTCGGCCTCCGCGAGGGCCAAGATCGAGCAGGCCGGCGGCGCGGTCGAGACGCCGGCCGGCGACTCAGCGGCCGACTGAAAGGCGCGAAGGGCGGATCATCATGGCGAGCAACGCGTTCATCGATATATTCCGCGTCAAGGAGCTGAGGCAGCGGATCCTTTATACGATCATGTGGCTTGCGCTGTTCCGGCTCGGAACATTCCTGCCGATACCGGGCATCAACGCCAGCGCGCTGCAGTCGTATTTCGCCTCCCAAAGCAGCTCCGGCGCCGGCGGCATCACGGATTACCTCGACTTCTTCGCGGGAGGAGCCTTCAAGAACTTCTCCCTCTTCATGCTCGGCGTCATGCCCTATATCAGCATGCAGATCATCATGCAGCTGATGCTGGTAGTGTCGCCCAAGCTCAAGAAGATATCCGAGGAGGACGGCGGCAAGAAGAAGATCGCGCGTTGGACCAGGATCGGCACCGTGTTCGTCACCATCGTCGAGTCCTATTCGATCACGGTATGGGCCGATCGGATTCCCAACGCGATCGCCATGGCCCGCCTGCCCTACACTTTGATCGCCATCCTGACGGTCACCACCGGGTCCATGTTCCTCATCTGGATAGGCGAGCAGATCACCAAGCGCGGCATCGGCAACGGCGTCTCCCTCCTGATATTCGCCGGCATCGTTGCGCGCCTGCCCAACGCGCTGTTCGAGCTCTACAAGAAGATCCAGCGCGACGAGCTCAACCCGATCTACGCGATCGTGGTGCTCGCGATGTTCGTGCTGGTCGTCGTCATGGTCATCTACGAGCAGCAGGGGCAGAGAAAGATACCGGTCAACTATGCCAAGCGCGTCGTGGGACGGAGGATGTACGGCGCCCAGAACACCTATATCCCCTTCAAGATCAATCCCTCGGGCGTCATCCCTGTGATCTTCGCGAGCTCGATCCTCACTTTTCCCCTTCAAATCTCGAGCCAACTGGGCGTAAACGCCAAATGGCTGCGCGACTTTTCGTACTGGCTCAGGCCCAGCGGACCCGCCTACAGCATCGCCTACGTGGCCCTCATCATCTTCTTCGCGTACTTCTATACGCAGGTCACTCTGAATCCCCAGCAGATCTCGAAAAACATCCGCGAGAACGGCGGTTCCATCCCGGGCATTCGCAGCGAGAAGATGGAGGAGCACCTCACGAGGATCCTCAACAGGATCATACTCCCCGGCTCGATATACCTGGGCTTCATCGCCCTCATCCCGAGCCTGGTGCAGAGCTTGTTCGGGTTCCCCAGCCAGCTGGCTTACCTCCTGGGAGGCACGTCGCTCCTGATCCTCGTCGGCGTCGACCTGGATACGATGTCCCAGATAAATGCCCTCTTGAAGATGCATCACCACGAGGGCCTGACCCGCAAGGGCCACATTAGGTCGAGGAACCTATAGGGATTTTGAAAGACTTCAGTCTTTCAAAATCGACATTGAAAGAGACAATTTCCGCGAGGAAATTGCGCGGGAAGGCGAAAGCCGACCGGGCTTTCGCCTTCCCGCTAGATTCTTTTGCCGAAAAGGCTTACAATTGGCGGTCGGTCGCCGTCGGCAACCGGCGGGCGGAGGAGTTCGGTATGAAAGTCAGGACCAGCGTCAAGAAGATATGCGACAAATGCAAGGTGATCAGGCGCGAAGGCGTCGTCAGGATCATCTGCGAGAACCCAAAGCACAAGCAGAAGCAAGGCTGAGGGGAGGAGGTAGCCCATGGCACGCATCGCG
>CAYOIX010000044.1:0-24838 GCA_964404145.1 uncultured Treponemataceae bacterium | reverse complement strand
GTGCGTGTCAGGAAAGCGCGCGAAGATATGTCAGGGCAATGTGCGAAGCGACACCTCCTCAACTGTTAGTATCTGCTGCGAGATTGAATCAATTTGGCTTGGCGACAACTTCAAACTCTTGAAGATCCGCTCACGATCCGTAGCGTACTTCAGCAAAACTACAAAAGATGACCTGTTATATTCCTCCCAGATTGCAACAAGATAAGGTAGGAGTAGAGCATTTGAAAAGAATCGAGGATTCATCTCATCCATGAAAGACAATCCGGTTGGTTTTGGTTTCGCTATCTCACCTTCTAGCTTTCTGCTATCCAGATAGATTTTTGGACGAATCAGTGCATTGTTGAATCGCCATCGAGCAATATACAGTCCCGGCTCTCTGGGAGATGGTGGGGCGCCTTCGGGCTTCCAGTATTTGTTTCTTCCTGCATCACCGTCAAAATAGCCACCACAGCAATCTCGAAGGAGCTTCATGGTGCGATTCTGCTGTGTTAGGTCCCAGTAGCTTCTCCCAGCCCTCGACCTAGTGCCTACAACAATTTTGTCTTCTTCTCGGCTAACGCTAAGTTCCACACCGACGAAGGTCTGATATTCATCTTTTTTTGACCAAAAGTACTCGCCGATGATTCCGTGAGATGCAAGTTCATTTCTCATCTTAGTGGATCCCAGCAATTCGACTAGCTCAGTAATCTTCTTGAGGCTTGTTTCTCCGTCAAAGTAGCCATTGATAACGTAGCTCAAGTTGATTTCCTCATACTCTATTCCTCTGCCCGAAGGGTCAACCTAACATTGATTTAAGCCGTGAGCGGGCTTGTCCCGCGAATCGGCTTGAGTCGAGTAGACCGGGGGAATTTCACCCCCAGCCCCTCACGGAACCGTACTTGAATCTCTCGATTCATACGGCTCTTCGTATTCCACCGTGCCATTGCCTCTTCATGAGACAATGCACAATTCCATCTGTCGCATCGGTTCATCCCGCAAGCGGTTGGCCTCCGCAACAATCTGAATACGTCAGCCCCTTCGCTCCACCCCCATTACAGGGATTTCACCGCTACTACGAGCTGATCCGCCCCTGTGCTCCGCATTGGTACTCTCCCTCTTGTCGGGTTCTCCGCTTGAGGTTCTCCCTTCACATCGGAACGACAGGTTCCCACGTTTCGTACAACAGCCCGGTATCAGTTCACGCCGCCTTAATGCCGGAGGCCGTCCACCCAGTAAACAGGTCTCTGATGGACTCTTTCACAACACACCTGCTAATTGCTGCTTTTGACCTCATCGAACTCACTTTCGACACATCATCGGACGGTTCACTTTCGTTCGTCTCCTGATACCATACCTGACCCTGTCAAGCAGGGCCTTTTAACCAGTCACGTTCATCACCGGGACTCTTAATCCAAGCAGCTGCTGGTGGTTTGAGACCGGCTCCTGCAAGCGGATCTCGGGGCCCGCGCCAATGTGATTGGCGCTTCCTCATCTGTCGTACAGCTCTTATGACACCTCCTGAATTAAGTATTCAAAAGTGCCCATCAGATGTCGTGGCACACAATGGTTGTTAGATTAATAATCGGCTTCATACCCATGTCCATTTTTTCCATAAAATATAAGCCATTTAGCGACTGAAAATAATATATGTAGTTTCCAATCAAGCTTAGTTTCATCAGAATTTGGAGGATTTCTTTGGCTTCTTAAATACTCAAGGTTATTTACCTTTGCAATTTCATCAGCTTTCCCCATTAATCTGATCCCATAATCCAATGCCTCGTTAGCTAATTTGGTATTCCATGCTTCAGCTACTAGATTTTCTCCTATGATATCTACACAATCATTTAAGAACTGACCACGAAATACATTTTCATCTTGCCCAATGGCTACATACATTGGAACACCATCTTTTTCTTTGGCGAGCTCAATTACATAGTATCCTCGGGCCTTTTCAATAAATTCCTCTTCAGAAATCAAATGATCGCTTTGTCTATATTTATTTTTTATCCATTCATTGGCTTCTTGATCGCGACCGACCATTGGTGCTTTTATAGTCTCGTAAGAAGGTATTTGTATCTCGAACCATTCTTGTAACAATTCATCTTTTGTTTTCTCTTTCTTTCCTTTTAACTTGCCAACTAAACCGATATTTTGTTTTGTTTTTCCCGATATGAGATTGTATAGTTCAATGAATTTATCTTCATATCCATTTTTTGGTTTTCCCATTGGTCGCATATCAAGCCCCATTTGGTATCTCCATATTTGCCCGAAGGGTCAATCTAACATTACGCTTAAGCCGTGAGCGGGCTTGTCCCGCGAATCGGCTTGAGTCGAGTAGGCCGGGGGAATTTCACCCCCAGCCCCTCACGGAACCGTACTTGAATCTCTCGATTCATACGGCTCTTCGTATTCCACCGTGCCATTGCCTCTTCATGAGACAATGCACAATTCCATCTGTCGCATCGGTTCATCCCGCAAGCGGTTGGCCTCCGCAACAATCTGAATACGTCAGCCCCTTCGCTCCACCCCCATTACAGGGATTTCACCGCTACTACGAGCTGATCCGCCCCTGTGCTCCGCATTGGTACTCTCCCTCTTGTCGGGTTCTCCGCTTGAGGTTCTCCCTTCACATCGGAACGACAGGTTCCCACGTTTCGTACAACAGCCCGGTATCAGTTCACGCCGCCTTAATGCCGGAGGCCGTCCACCCAGTAAACAGGTCTCTGATGGACTCTTTCACAACACACCTGCTAATTGCTGCTTTTGACCTCATCGAACTCACTTTCGACACATCATCGGACGGTTCACTTTCGTTCGTCTCCTGATACCATACCTGACCTCGTCCAGCGAGGCCTTTTAACCAGACACGTTCACCACCGAGACTCTTAATCTAAGCAGCTTCTGGCGGTTTGAGACCGGCTCCTGTAAGCAGATCCCGAGGCTCACGCCGGTTACCCCGCGTTTCCTCATCTGTCGTACAACTCTTATGACACCTCCTTTGCCATTTGCTCAAAGATGCCCATCGATATCGTGGCACACAGCGGTTGTTAGGTGATTTTCTTATTTATATATGTCGTCTTAAAGAGCTCTTCGAAATTACCATACAATTCGTGCTTTATGAATTCAATTAGCTTATCTCCAACAACTTTGGCCCAACCAGGACCATTTGTGAATATTGAGTGATATTTGGAGGCAAACTCACTTGGCGCAATGTTTTGTATTTTAGTCTTTGTATTCACAAGCTCTTTTATTACATTTTCTGTACTACGATATCTGCTTTCCTTTATTTTCGCCGATGTACCAAATAGGGATTTTGCAAGCCTCTTCTCTCCTTTGAAATACCTATCTATCTGCTCTTCAGATATTTCAAGTTTCTCGAATCGCAAGTAATCTAATGGATAGTCCTTTACTCGATTTACAATTTCCCATGTTGTGATTATTGATGGAAAATCAACACTTATTCCAGATATTCGAAATGCTAGTACTACATCCCTGCCTACATAGTCCGAAGTCTGTTCGCCTACTGGGTTTTCGATCATTATATGAAGACCATCTTTTTCATATGTGATTCCATTCCTAAGTTTGATCGGACTCTTAAATGAAAGTCCCAATTGCGTTACGTTGTTTAGGAAAGACAATTGCCACGCTGCTTCACAAAGTGAAGCAGCAAGCTTTCCGGCATTTCTATCCAGATCGCAGTCGAACCAGGCGATGAAGCCATCCCCTGTCCATTTATACATTGTTGCATTTGCTGCATTTGCTATCTGACTGGAGATATAATAGAACCTTGCAATATAATCCTCGAATAAATCAACTTTTTCATCATTATTAAGATATTTTGTAGAATCCTGAATATCGCAAACCCAAACAAGTCCGCGGACTCTTTCCGATGTCAACTTCCCTGTAGTAACCGCCATTCTTACCTCCTAATTTGGCGCGCGTAGCGTCCACCTAACGCTGATTTAACCTGTGGTTTTGCGAAGCAAAAGCATCAGGTTGAAATCAATGTTCGACGGCGCCTCACGGTCTATCCTTGAATTTTTTGGGGATAGAGCCAGACAAGTTTCTATAAATCTCATCAAAAGAGGTTTTTCGACCAAATGCAAATTTTTGCTTTAGCGGGTTTGAATATCTCCCAGCTCTACTAAAAGCGACCTCAAAATGGTGCAAAACGTATTCCTTCTGATCGTCTTCAAGTTCGTCAATATCATGGACTGAATGTACGGAAGAGACAATAAAAGAAGTGAGATTTGAGACTTCCGTTCCTGATGACGCAAGAAAGTCAAGGGCCATTGCCGCTACCAGTATTGTGTACTTACTTGGGAGACTATGAATGTGGACTGAAAAGTGATGTATTCGCTCCATAATCATATCCTCATGAATAGAAAACTCGTTTAGCTTAATGTAATAGGCTAGAAGTACAGAAACTGACGCCCCAACATTCATGAGACGAAGGTTGAAGAGCGCCCCTTTTAGGTTTGCAAGCTCAGATAGGGAAGTTATCCGACCAATTATTACCTTTAGTGATTCAGCAACAATACTCGAAAGAGTATCCGGTACATTTTGCTGGTCAAATGACCCCCTGAATCTATTAATGCTAGTTTCAACATCATCTGAGGTGCTTTCTATATATTTTTTGAATTGATTGACCTCATAGGCTGTTTTAATTGGTACGACACGGGGCAACGAGCCGCCAAAAAAGTCATCGAGTTCAGTGGCCATTCTGGCTTCATACGCCTTTGTGCTAATTGCAGACAGTGTTGCAGAGAATGCATCTTCAATCGAAAGACCCGGAAAGTGTTTTGTACAGTCGATACACTCTACATTATAGCTAAGCATTTCTGTTTCGAAGGCAGGGTTTGGTAAATATTCGATTAAGTAACTTCGAGGTGGATTGCCCCCAAATATCATAGTAATGTGACTAAATAGCTCTCGGATATTCGGATCTCGAAATGAATATCCTACAAAAAGCATCCCCTTGGTGATTGTGTCCGATATTAACGATATGTCGAGCGGGTTGTAGGAGGCCAGATCCTTCGAGATTGGCATGCGGTCAGCATAGTCTTTTGTTCCAAAGACTATACTCTCTGGATGGTTAAGTTCACCATGAAACTTGAATATCGTCGTCGTTCTGGGATTCATTGATACGAAGGACTCTTTTACTGAGATCGTTTGAAAGGGTCTTTTGTATTGCTCAAGACATTTTTCGAATACATTGTCCTGGTTTGTCGTATAGTAGTGGAAGCAGTTGAGCGACAATAGGAAGTGGTACACCTCACCTAGAGCGTCGTCAAAGTTTGATATAAGAAGACGTCGCTGCAGAATCAGTGAAAATTCAGACTTTCCAAATTTGTCGATAAATATCTGGGCAGCCTTAAGGTTGTCACTCTCAATGATTGTTGTAGCTCCATTGATTTCATCACGTAATAAATCCCAATCAAGTTTCAGAACTGGGAATGATGCGCCAGCGCCATAGAACGGAACAAGTCGGTGTTTTGAGAGTTGAATTGCGATATCATCAAGTTGCGTCATTGCTATTCTCCTCCTTTATTTCGTCCGCCGAACATTTGCTTAACCTGCGAGGCGTATATAGCGCAATTCTTGTCGAGCGAAGCGACAGCAAGAATCGTGACATAGCCGAGTCAGGTTGAAGCAGTTGTTCGGCGTTTCATTTTTTCCCTTTATAAGGAGTCCTATTTCTTTTCCATACATCTTCAAGATCAAGAGATGGTATTGATTTCTTTAGTGTGTCAAGTGCTTTCATGCTATACATTTTATGTATTGATTTTTTTATCCTAATTTCTTTAAAACAATCTATATCCTCTTGAATCTTTAGCTCCCTTATTACTGTAAGTAGTTTTGTAGTATTTATACCTACTTTTTGACTTAAGTCTGTAAGATTCATCGAGTAGAAATCGAGTTCATTTACTCTTTTTATCGCTACAACTGAAATACCTGGTGTACCTTCTGGAACTATGGTAATTGGTGTAGCATCTTCCTTTTTTGTTATTCTAAGATCAATAGAAGGTCCATATCCATTTGTAGTAAATTGTATGGCAGATACTGAAGGAAATATTTCATCAAAACTTTGCTTTTCCCTAATCTGATCAAGGACTTTTTTCAGTTCACCATCTGTTGGCTGTAATTCATTTCCTTGTATTGAATGCTCAAAAATGGCTAATGCCCTTAATTTTTCTTTAGCTTCAACAATCTTACGACTATTTGGAGAAAGCAACTTCTCTATTTCTAATATTTCCGATTGGAAAAATGCAGTTATTTCTAGCGGCGGGATTGTTGATAAAGGCAAAACCCTTTCGGGTAATCTAGTCTCGAGATCAACTTCAAATACATTTTTGGCAATATCCCTAAACAAGGTTAATCCGGACTGCGCATGAAAATACAATTGTTGCTCTGATAAATCTATTATATAATGCTGGGCGGCATCTCTAAGTGAATTTAATGTTTGTAGAACTAATACTTCTTCCGCAGAGAGGAATTTTATCTTTTCATTTGAAAGGCATTGCCTTATGCATTGTCCCATCCCAATGGTTTCGGCTTTGCCGTCTTGGGTTATTTTGCCACCACGCTCAATAATCGAAGCCTTTAATAGCATTTCGAAACTATGATCTATCAAAATTAATACAGCGTGTGTTCTTCCAACATTACTTGGTCTATTGAATAATTCAATTCCTAAAATCAAGGAATCAATCGCTTTTGTGAATAGATGTCTTGCTTCTTTCTTCATATTCACCTCTGAGCGAAGCGTCCGCCGAACAATAATTAGAACGTTCAACATAAAAACCAAATTCATGGATTCTCATGATAGTTATAAGCTCCTCGATTTTTCCAACCACTGGCATCTTACTCCTTCCTTGGGCTCTATTTCCGTTAATAACCAGTATCGAAAGAATACAGCTTATACTGACCCATAATACGCGCATCCATTTCACAATCCGTCCACCGGGCTTCGCACTCCCGAGGGGCCGCGATTGAGGACATGGGTGTAGATCATGGTGGTCTTCACGTCGCTGTGGCCGAGAAGCTCCTGGACTGTTCTGATGTCGTAGCCGCTCTCGATGAGGTGGGTCGCGAAGGAATGACGAAAGGTATGACAGCTTACGTGTTTCGAAATACCGGCCTTTAGGACGGCGGTATGGACGGCCCTTTGCATGAGGGACTCGTCCATGTGATGGCGGCCTTGCCGGCCAGTCTGAGCGTTTGTCCAGCGCCTTTCCTGGGGGAAGACGTACTGCCACGGCCATTCGGTCGCTCCATTGGGGTATTTACGGTCCAATGCGTCGGGCATTGGCACGGCGCCCCAGCCTTCCGCAAGATCCTTCTCATGGATTCCCTTGACCCGGGCGAGCTGTTCCTTGAGCGGCTCCTTCAGGGTCTCGGGGAGCATGGTGACGCGGTCCTTCGCTCCCTTGCCGTTGCGTACGAGAATCTCGCTCCGCTCGAAATCGATGTCTTGGACCCGAAGCATCAGGCATTCCATGAGGCGCAGCCCCGTTCCGTACATCAGCTTTGCGGCCAGATATTTGTCGCTTTCGAGCTTGGCTAGGACGGCCCTGACCTCATCCCGGCTCATGACCACCGGAAGGCGTATCGGCTTCTTGGCGCGGATGACCTGGCCCAACTCCCCGACCGGGACCCCGAGGACCTGCCTATAGAGGAAAAGGAGAGCGGCGAGCGCCTGGTTCTGGGTGGAGGAGCTGACTTTGCCATCGACGGCTAGACGGCTAAGGAAGGCATTGATCTCCTTTTCGTCGAAGGAATCGGCCGAGCCGGAGCCTCGCGAATCGGGGAGGTTGAATAGGCCCGTGTCGTAGAGGGATTGAAGCAACCTCTCTCCCGCTTCTTTGCGGTCCGGGACAAGCCAGGCCTTGTCCCCCGCGGACCACCTGCGACCGGGGACAATGCGGATGGCGTCGACGACCCTCTGGTCGAAGGGAAAGCGGACAGCAAGGTATCCTTCTAAATGGCGGGCGATGGAGACTACCATAATGGCGAGCTCCTTGGTATTTTGGTATGGACGATTGTGCCGGGAAACAGCGTATTGCCGTCTAGGCGGGCTGTCAACCGCGAAACTTATAAGGAATCCTTAAACCTCGCTATAACTTCGCGCTTGGTTATGGCTGGACAACGCTCTCGGCCCAGGAAACTATGCGTGATGCCAGTGCTATCGCTCGCTCGAATTGCTTCCTATCGACAGGCTGGTAATCGTCAGGGTATCGAGTCCTGACCGCATAATCGGTTAGAGCGGCGTTCGAGCGAGGATTAAACAGCTCCTGGCCCGGCTGAGCCATTGGAGGGGGTCATCCTGCATAAACGGTAATGCCTTCCCTCGCGGCGGCGGAGATCGGAGAGCCCGCCTTCGAGGACCTTCTCTCGAAACCGGCGGCAGACACAGGGATGATATCCACGGGCACGGTAATATCCCGGCGGCGAGCGAGGTCGACGGTAACGCTCGCGCTAGTCGCATGCTCGTCTATCTCGCCTTCCTTGATTACGACAAGGTCGTAATCCGAGTCCGGTCTGGAATCGCCCCGAGCACGAGAGCCGAAGAGGATTATCTTGCTCGGTTGAACCGCGCGAGGGATCGTCGCGACCACTAGTCGCGCGAGGGATCGGAGCGAGTAGACCGGAGCGCGCAGCGCGAGGACTACTCGCGGAGAGCCCGGTCTCGGCGGGCATAGAGCCCGCCGAGACGCGCCCTACTTCTTCTTACTTCTTCCCGTACAGGGGCCCCAGGGTCGCGCAGGCGCGGTAGTCCGAGCCTTCGCTGTCCATGCCCATGGCGGACCAGTAGCTGGGCCTGAAGATCCTGGTCTCGTCCAGGTTGTGCATGCACACGGGGATGCGGAGCATCGAGGCGAGGCTGACGAGGTCGGCGCCGATGTGGCCGTAGCTGATGGCGCCGTGGTTGGCGCCCCAGGCGGCCATCACGGAGTAGACGTCCTTGAAGGGGCCCTTGCCGGTGAGGCGCGGGACGAACCAGGTGGTGGGCCAGGTGGGGTCGGTGCGCTTGTCGAGCTTTTCGTGGACTTCGTCGGGCAGGGTGGCGGTGACGCCCTCGGCGATCTGGAGGACGGGGCCGATGCCTTTGACGAGGTTGATGCGGCTCATGGTGACGCTCATGCCGCCCTCGGTGAGGAAGTCGGAGGAGTAGCCGCCGCCGCGGAAGTAGCCCAGGCTCGCGTAGCGCCAGCTGGTGGCGTCGAGACAGGCGCCGGCCTCCTGGGGGGTGATCTCCCAGTAGGGCTTCATGGCGCTCTTGCCGTCCTTGCGCTGTTTGCCGGTGCCGTCCATGGTGGTGGCCCCGGAGTTGATGAGGTGGATGAAGCCGCCCGCGGCTTCGCCGGTCGGTTTCCAGCCGGTGACTCGCTGCACGGCCTCGGGGCTCCAGTAGGTGCGGACGTCGGAGAAGATCTGGGCGGTCCCGGTGAGGAGGTGGCCGAAGAGCATGGCCACGCCGTTCAGCGAGTCGTTCTCGGTGGCGACGACGTAGCTCTGGCGGATGCCGTTCCAGTCGAAGCTCGAGTTGAGGATGGTCTCCATGAAGTCGCCGTTGGGGAAGTGGTCGGTCCAGGCCCTCTGGCCCTGGAAGCCCGCGGCGATGGCGTTGTGGCCGAGGGACTCCTCGACGAGGCCCTTGCGCTTGAGGTCGGGGTTGCCGACCATGAGGTCGCGGACGATCATGGCCATCTTGACGCTGGTCGCCCAGGCCTTGTCCTTGCGCTCGCGGGAATGCTGCGCGTCGGGCGCGTTGTTGTCCGGGCCCTCCTTGCAGTTGGCCTTGACCCAGTCGAGGGCGCGGCGGAACTCGGCGTCGGAGTAGACCTTCTCGTCGATGCGCCGGACGAGCTCGCTCATGTCGACGTACTCGTTGCGCATGCCGAGGTAGTCCTGGAAGAAGTCGGGGTCGACGATTGAGCCCGCTATGCCCATGGACACGGAGCCGACGGAGAGGTAGGACTTGCCCCGCATCCACGCGGCGGCGAGGCCCGAGCGCGCGAAGCGGAGGATCTTGTCGGCGACGTCGGCGGGGAGGACTTCGGTGTCCTTGAGGTCCTGGACGTCGTGGCCGTAGATGCCGAAGGCGGGCAGGCCCTTCTGGTTGTGGGCGGCGAGGACGGCGGCGAGGTAGACGGCGCCGGGCCTGTCGGTGCCGTTGAAGCCCCAGACCGCCTTGACGGTCAGGGGGTCCATGTCCATGGTCTCGGAGCCGTAGCACCAGCAGGGGGTCACGGTCAGGGTGACGGCGACTCCCTCGCGGGCGAACTTCTCGGCGCAGGCGGCCGCCTCGGCGACTCCGCCGATGCAGCCGTCGGCGATGACGCACTCGACGGCGTGGCCGCTGGGGTGTCTGAGGCTCCCGGTTATGAGCTTGGCCGCGGCCTTGGCCATGGCCATGGTCGGGGACTCGAGGGACTCGCGCACCCCGCCGAGCCTTCCGTCGATCGCGGGGCGGATGCCTATCTTGGGCAGGCCCCCCTTCAGCCTCATGGTCGGGGCCAGGACCTTCATGTCGTTCGTCTCTGCCATGCATTCCTCCTAGTTGGATTCGTTCGCGACTATCGATGCCGGCTTCGTATCGTGCCGGATGAGGAGAGCGGGAAGCCTCGCGGTCTCGGGCGAGGAGCCGAGGTCGCCGCCGATCCTCGCGAGGAGGATGCGCGCGGCGCGGACGCCCATCTCGGCGACGGGCTGGGAGAGGGAGTACCTGCAGAAGCGCAGGAGCGGGGAGTAGGGCATCTCGTCGAAGGCGGCGAAGGCCACCTTGGACGAGGCCGGGCCGGCCTCGTCCGAGACGAGGTAGTTCGTCGCGCCGACGTGGACGTAGGCGTTGACGAGGAAGTAG
Source organism: uncultured Treponemataceae bacterium (assembly GCA_964404145.1). Lineage (GTDB taxonomy): Bacteria > Spirochaetota > Spirochaetia > Treponematales > Rectinemataceae > UBA1306. The sequence continues at coordinate 13,995 of CAYOIX010000044.1, read as the reverse complement.
GCGTCGGGGGCCCCGGGCCGGGAGCGCATTGCTCGCATGGCCTCGTAGCCCGAGGCGACGTGGAGACCGGCGAAGCTCGTGAACTCGCTCTCGACGGCGAGGCCCGAATCGCGCATGGCGCGGCGCCAGCCTTCGTAGCGTTCGCGGGCGGTCGAGAGCTCGAGGCTCCCGCCGATGAAGCCCATCCTGCGCCTCCCCCGGGCCAAGCCCTCGGCGGCGAGGGCCATGGTCGCGGCGTAGGCGCCTCCCTCGTTGTCCACGAGGACGGCGTCTGCTTCGAGTCCCGGCGCGAGGCGGTCGACGAGGACCAGGGGGATGGCCGCCGCCCTCGCCTTCCGGAGCCCCTCGCCCGAGCCGGTCGCGGGGATGACGACGATGCCGTCCACGAGGCGCTCGGCGAGGAGGCGCATCCGCTTGGCCTCCTCCTGGGCGCTCTCCCACGAGGAGCAGACGATGAGGCTGTAGCCGGCGCTCGAGAGCTCGCGGTCCATGCTCTCGGCGAGGAGCATGAAGAAGTCGCTCGCGAGCTCGGGCGCGATGACGCCGACGGTCCGCGTCGAGCCCTTCTTGAGGCTCCGGGCCACGTTGTTCATCGTGTAGCCGAGGCGTTCGACCTCGGCGCGCACGCGGAGGGCGGTGGCCCGGGCGACCGAGGCGTCGCCGTTGAGCACGCGCGACACGGTCGCGGTGGAGAGGCCCGAGGCGAGGGCGACATCGCGTATGGTCGCGTTCACGCTATACGCCTCTTCGGCGTTTCAGGTATACTGATGCGCTCGGAGGAGGAGCGACCATGGCCGACGATGCTGCGGAATTCTGGAACAAATTCGAGAACGAGACCGGCGAGAAGGTCGAGGCGCGGAGCATGGGGGAGTGGTTCCGGCGCGGCGGCGCCGAGCGCGGCCTCTGGGGCCTCCTCATCCTCACGGACAAGTCCTTCCGATTCAAGTACATGCCGAGCGAGAACTGGATCATGTCCCTCTTCAAGCGCGCGACCAAGACGGCCGACAGCGAGAAGCCCGTCGACATCGTCGTGCCGCGCTCGGAGATCGCCGAGGTCCTCGCCCCGAAGCGGGACTTCCTGGCGAGGATCTTCGGCCCGGCCTTCCCGCGCTTCTCGCTGGTGACCCGCGGGGCGGAGGAGAATGTCTACTCCTTCTCCGTCGATCCCTCGAGCGGGATCGTCGCCGCGCTCGAGAAGGCCAGAGTCGCCGCGGCGGGGGCGGGAGTCCTTTAGGAAGCGGCGGGCGGCCCTCATTTAGCGACGGGAATCACGCCTTTCTTCAATATGATGTTGCCGTACTTGACCGTCTCGCCCGTCATGACGATGGCGAAGGCCTGCTTCGCGCGCTCGTAGAAGGCGAAGCGCTCGATGCGGGCGATGGGGGGGGTGCCGGGCCAGCGGCGGTCTATGACCGCCCGGAAAGAGGCCTCGACGCTCGGGTCGAGGGCGTCGCCGGGGACCGGGGCCATCATCATGGCCGGGGCCTCGACATAGCTGTCCAGGTTGATGAGGGAGAGGATGCCCTCGAGGAGGGCGGGGACACGGATCCCGTCGGCGCGCAGGACCCTCTGGTTGCAGCTGTCGCCGGGGAAGAAGGCGTCGGCGAGGACGATCTCGTCCCCGTGTCCCATTCGATAGAGGGCCGAGAGCAGCTCGGCCGAGATGCAGGGCGCGACTCCGATCAGCATTGAAGACCTCCATTTGAGCGTGGATGTAATCGTTTACCCGTTTCATCCTTTTGTCAATCCTTATTTGTAATCGATTACAATCGGGGAAAGGGGTTTGCAACCGGCACGAGTGCCGAAAAACGAACATCGAGTGCCCTATCCTCGATTGCCGGTTTCGCGAAAGGCGGCCTAGGCTGGATCGTCGGTGCCTCGCACCAGGCAAATCGTTTCAGTCAGAGGAGAGCGTCCATGAAGAAACTCGTCGTTATCGCCCTCGTCCTCGCCGTACTGGCCACCGGAGTCTTCGCGGCTCCGAAGCCGGTGATCGGCGCCCTCATCCGCAACCTGGATGAGCAGTTCGTAGCCGACTACGCGGCCAACCTCAAGGTCCTCGCCGACAAGGCGGGCGTGGAGCTCAAGCTCCTGGATTCCCGCTCCGACCAGGCGACCCAGCTCGACCAGCTCAACACCCTGATCACCCAGGGCGTAAAGTACTTCGTCATCGTCCCGAACCAGACCGAGGCCACGGAGCAGATGGCCAAGGCCATCCAGGCGGTCGGCGGCGGCGCGGCCTTCTCCAACATCCAGCCCTCGGTCGCGGCCCTCAAGGTAGGCCCGACCTTCTTCCTCGCCTCCAGCCCCGAGTCGGTCGCGGGCCGGATCCAGGCCGACATCATCGACAACTACTTCAAGAAGAATCCCGGCAAGCTCGGGCCCGGCAAGGCGATCAACGCGCTCTTCCTCCTCGGTCAGCTCGGCCACCCCGCCCAGAAGTACCGCACCGAGGCCGTCAAGGCCAGCCTCGTCTCCAAGGGCTACAAGCTCAACGTGATCGCCGAGGACACCGCCAACTGGAAGCCGGACGAGGCCCAGCAGAAGATGGACGCCTGGGTCGCCGCCTACAACGGCAAGTTCAACATCGTCATCACCAACAACGACGGCATGGCTCTCGGCGCCGTCGAGTCCCTCCTCACCGCCAACTACACCAAGTCCGACGCCTCCGACGGCACCATCCTCAAGGTCCCCGTCCTCGGCGTGGACGCGACCCAGGTCGCCCTCAAGTCCATGTCCGAGAACAAGCTCTACGCGACCGTCCTCCAGGACTCGGTCGGCCAGTCTTCCACCGCCTTCGAGCTGGCCCTCGCCATGGCCACGGGGAAGTACAAGCCCGGCTTCGTGGCCTGGGGCATCAAGCCCGAGACCAAGGTCAGCGCCGAGGCCCCCGCGAACGACGCGGCCGTCATCGGCCAGTGCTACCTCGTCCCCTTCAAGGCCGTGACCAAGGACAACTACAAGTCCTTCATCACGAAGTAATCGCGTCATAATGGGCCTCTAGACGGGCCGGGCGCGGGGAAGGGGACGGCCCCTCCCCGCGCCGCAATCGTCTAGCGCTTCATCCGCCGCTTCGGCGATACTTATTCCGGAGGATTTGCGATGGCAAGGGACGGGGCCGATTTCCTCCTCGAGATGGTCGGCATATCCAAGAGCTTCCCGGGCGTCCGCGCCCTCGACGACGTCACGCTCCGCGTCCGCCCGGGCAAGGTGCACGCCCTCATGGGCGAGAACGGCGCGGGGAAGTCCACGCTCATGAAGTGCCTCTTCGGCATCTACCGCGAGGACTCGGGCGACATAGTGCTCAAGGGCCGCAAGATCAAGTTCCACAGCGCCAAGGACGCGCTGGAGGCCGGGGTCTCGATGATCCACCAGGAGCTCTCCAACGTCCCCGAGCGCTCGGTCAGCGAGAACATCTGGCTCGGCCGCGAGCCCCTGCACCGCATCGGGCCGGTCAAGCTCCTCAACCACCGCAAGATGCGCGAGGATACGGCCGTCCTCATGAGCAGCCTGGACATGGAGATCCGGCCATCCGAGAGGATGGGCGGGCTCTCGATCTCCAAGCAGCAGGCCTGCGAGATCGCCAAGGCCGTCTCCTACGACGCCTCGGTGGTCGCGATGGACGAGCCCAGCTCCAGTCTCACCGAGACCGAGACTGCCCACCTCTTCAAGATCATCCGGGACCTCACCGCGAAGGGCGTGGCCGTCATCTACATCTCCCACCGGATGAGCGAGATATTCCAGATCGCCGACGAGGTCTCGATCATGCGGGACGGCCGGATGATCGGCACCTATCCGATCGCGGAGATCGACGAGGACAGGCTCATCAAGCTGATGGTCGGGCGCGACGACACGCACCGCTTCCCGCCCGTCGAGTCGACGCCGGGGGAGAAGAGGCTCGAGGTCCGGGGCCTCTCCTCGGCCAATCCCCGCTCCTTCCGGGACGTCAGCTTCGAGCTGCGCCGGGGCGAGATCCTCGGCATCGGGGGCCTCGTAGGGGCTCAGCGCACCGAGCTCGTCGAGTCGATCTTCGGGCTGCGCCAGCTGTCCTCGGGGGAGATCTTCGTCGACGGGCGCAAGGTCGTCATCCGCTCGCCGCGCGACGCGATCGCCAAGGGCATAGCCCTCATCACCGAGGACCGCCGCGGCTCGGGGATCTTCCCCCTGCTTTCCATCACGGTGAACACGGCCATAGCCTCGCTCGGCAGCTACCTGAACCCCGCCCGCTTCCTCGAGCACAGGAGGATCGAGAGCGAGTCCAGGAAGCTCAACGAGACGCTCCGGACCAAGACTCCCTCGATGTCCACGCTGATCCAGAACCTCTCCGGCGGCAACCAGCAGAAGGTCCTGGTAAGCCGCTGGCTCATGACCCTGCCCGACATCCTCATCATGGACGAGCCCACGCGGGGCATCGATGTCGGGGCCAAGTTCGAGATCTACACGATCATGGCCGACCTCGCCAAGAACGGCAAATCGATCATCATGGTGTCCTCCGAGATGCCCGAGCTCATCGGCATGTCCCACCGGGTGATGGTCCTCTGCGCGGGACGGCACACGGGCACCCTCGACAAGGCCGAAGCCACCCAAGAAAGCATCATGCGCCTCGCGACGCAGTTCGAGTGATTAAGGAGTCCTCCGATGGCCGCCAAGACCCAAGCCGAAACGCCGGAGCGGAAGAACGGCTTCCGCGCCTTCACCAGCAAGAACACCAACCTCGTCACCTTCGTCACCCTCGCCGCGGCCCTGGGGCTGCTCACGAGCGGCAGGTCCTTCGAGTGGCCTTCCATCCGCAATCTCATGATCGCCGAGTCCGTGCGGGCCTTCGCGGCCCTGGGCGTCGGCATGATCATCATCACGCGGGGCATCGACCTCTCGATCGGCTACGTCGTCTGCCTGGTCGCGAGCGTCGCGGCCTCCTTCGCCCAGACGCCCGACTACGGAGCAGCCCTCTACCCGGGCAAGGACTTCCCGATCTGGCTGCCCCTCCTCGCGGGCATAGTCACCGGCGGCCTCTTCGGCCTCTTCAACGGTGTCCTCATAGCCTTCGGCAAGCTGCCCGCCTTCATCGCCACGCTCGGCACCATGTCGATAGCCCGCGGCGCCCAGCTCATCTACACCCGGGCGGCCGTCGTCGGGAGCCTCAAGGACAACTACAAGTCGATCTCTCAGGGCGCGCTCATCGGGCCCATCCCCAACCTCGCGGTCTACGTCGCCATCGCCTGCTTCTTGGTGTGGCTGCTGCTGCGCCACACCAAGCGGGGCACCAACTTCTACGCCATCGGGGGGAACGCGATGGCGGCCCGGGTCTCGGGCATCAACGTCGAACGCGAGATCGTGGTGGTATACACCTACGCGGGCCTCCTCTACGGCATAGCCGGCTGCCTCCTCGCAGGCCGCCTCGGCCTGGCCAACGCGCTCACGGCGAACGGCATGGAGCTCGACGCGATCGCCGCGGTCACGGTCGGAGGCATCTCCCAGACGGGAGGCGTGGGCACGATGAGCGGCATGCTCATCGGCGTCCTCACCCTGGGGATCATCAACTACGGGATGACCTACCTGGGCGTCGATTCCTACTACCAGCTCCTGGTCAAGGGCTTCATCATCATCGCCGCCGTCTACTTCGACATGAAGAAGTTCGCCCGGAGGGCGTGAGCCCGGGGCGCGATCCGCGCCCTGTCCGCTCTTTCGTGCTATAGTGGGGCAAGATGTACCGTTTCCTGATGGTGGACGACGAGGAAATCGTCCGGCGCGGCTTCGAGACCAAGATCGACTGGGCGGGGCAGGGCTTCGAGTTCCTACCGCCCTGCGAGAACGGCCGCGACGCCATCGCCGCCATCGAAGAGCTCCTGCCCGACGTGGTCATGACCGACATCCACATGCCCCACGCGGACGGCATCTCGGTCGCCGCCCGCGTCATGGAGCGGCATCCCGGGATCGTCGTCGTGATCCTCTCGGGCTACGACGAGTTCGGCTACGCCCAGGCCGCGATCCGCAACAAGGTCTTCGATTACGTGCTCAAGCCCGTCTCCTCCCGCGAGCTCACGGCCCTCCTCGCCAAGATCAAGGCCAAGCTCGACGCCGACCGCCGCTCCCGCGACGACGAGACGGCGCTCAGGGAGAGGGCCGACCTCTCGGCGGGACTGTTGCGCGAGCGAGGCCTCGCCGAGTTCGTCTTGGGCGCCGCCTCTCCTCCCGCCCTTGCCGAAGCCGAGGCGGCCCTGGGCTTCGACCCCCGCGCCCTCGCCTGCGCCGCGATCGTCGTCGAGCGCGATGGCCGCGAGCGCGAGTCCGCGGCCTGCGAGGCCGAGGGTACCGAGACGGCCGGGCCCGCCGAGACGCGCGAGCGCCTGGCCAAGGCGGTCCGCCTGGCCAGGCGCTCGGCCCTCTTCTTCCCCGCCGAGGCTCTGGGCGCGGCCTTGATCTTCGAGCCGAGCCTGGAGCGCTGCCGGGCCTCGGCCGCGGCGGTCGCGGCGGCCCTGGTCGACGGGGGCGGAGCCGGCCTGCGCGTCGGGGTCAGCCGCGCCTACGCGGAGTGGATCGACGCCCCCCGCGCCTATGCCGAGGCCGGGGCCGCCCTGTCCTACCGCCTCGTGCGCGCGCCGAACGAGCCCTTCGTCTACCTCCAGGCCGCCGAGGACCCGGGCGCCTTGGCCGAGCTCCGGGTCCGCGAGGAGCGTCTCTGCCTGGGCGTGAGGACGGGCGCCGCGGGCCGCGTGGCCGAGCTCGCTGTATCGTACATCGAGGCCCTCTCCGCGGCCGACCTCTCCCCTCAGCGCGTGCGCCACGAGGTCCTCGCCCTCTTCTCCCGGGCCCACGACGAGCTCGCGGGGATCGGGGTCTCGTCGGCCGCCCTGGCCAGCAAGCTCGCCTGCGACTACTACCGCTACGCGGAGGGTCTGGACAGCCCCGAAGCCGTGACGACGGCCCTGGTCCGCCTCGCCGAGGTGGCGGCCGGGGCCCTCGAGGCGAGCAGTCTCCACGAGCCGGAGTGGAAGATCCTCGACTTCAAGGAGTACGTGACGCGGCACTACGCCGACAAGGGTCTCTCGATCGCAAAGGCGGCGGAGAGGCTCTCCATCAGCGAGAGCTATCTGTCCAAGCTCCTCCGGCGCCGGCTCGGGACCTCCTTCGTCGACTACCTCTCCGACTTCCGCGTCGGCCGGGCCAAAGAGCTCCTCGCGGCGAGCGACATGATGAGCTACGAGGTGGCCGAGGCGGTCGGCTATCCGGACGCCCGCTACTTCGCCTCGCTCTTCAAGAAGCGGACGGGCCTGACGCCTTCGGAGTACCGGAAGTCGCTCGGCTCGGCCGGCCGTGGCGGCGAGGCCGGAGGCGGCGCCGAGAGATGAGGATCCGCCGCATCCAGTCCACCCTCGTGCGGGCCTTCGCCCTCATCGTGGTGATGACGATAGCCCTCCTGGGAAGCGTCTCGCTCAACTTCTTCCGCAAGACCCTCGTGGACTCGGCGAAGCAGAGCACGATGCAGTTCGCCGCCCAGCTCTCGAGGATCGTGGACAACTACATCACCTACATGAACGACATCGCCCTCGTCGTCATGGGGGACGAGGATGTCCGCGCCTACATGGCCGAGCCGGCGGCGAGCTCGCCGAGGGACCGCGCGAGGATCGGGCTCTTCCTGGGCTCGATCCGCAGGGTGCGCAAGGACATCGACGGAGTCTTCCTGGTCCCCGGAGCGCCCGAGACGGGGGGGGCGATGCCCGACTACGTCATCGCCTCCTCGCCCGGCGCGAAGGTCAACCCCGACTACGATTTCGCCCGCTTCGCCTCGGCGAGCGCGGCGGCGTCGGCGAGCGGCGACCGGCCCTTCGTCTCCTCGGCCCACGTCGAGAACATGGTCGACGGGCGCTATCCCTGGGTCATCTCCCTCGTGCGCGAGCTCGTTGGGGCCGACGGCGCGGCCCTGGGCTACATCCAGGTCGACCTCAACTATGCCATCATCGAGGACCTCTGCAAGGACATCCAGCTCGGCTCCTCGGGCTATGTCTTCATCCTCGACAAGTCGGGCGACATCGTGTACCACCCGCGGCAGCAGCTGATCTACGGGAACCTCAAGACCGAGCGCATCCCGGAGCTCCTGGCGCTGCGGGAGGGCTTCCTCACCTCCGAGGTCGACGGACGCGACATCCTGTACACCGCGAAGTCCTCGGCCCGGACGGGCTGGATCATCGTCGTCGTCTCCTACGTCTCCGAGCTCCTCGCGGGCTCGCGCCGCGCCATCTACACCTTCCTCCTCCTCGCCATCCTCTGCTTCACGGTCTCGGTCTTCGTCTCCTCTTTCGTCTCGGTGCGCATCTCGCGCCCGATAGAGGCGCTGCGGCGCTCGATGCAGGAGGTGGAGAAAGGCAACTTCGACATGGACATCACCGTAGAGTGCTCGAACGAGGTCTACCAGCTCGCGCGCGACTGCGATATCGCCGTCAAGAAGGTGCGCGACCTCATCGAGCAGAACCGCAGGGACTCCGAGCAGCGGCGTCTCCTCGAACTTCGCGCCCTCCAGGCCCAGATCAACCCGCACTTCCTCTACAACACCCTCGACTCCATCATCTGGATGGTCGAGCTCGGCGAGAACCAAAGGGCGATCGAGGTCACCTCGAGCCTCGCGCGCTTCTTCCGCCTGGGCATCAACCGGGGCTCGGAGATCATAACGATCCGCACCGAGATCGAATACCTCGAGACCTACCTCTCGATACAGAAGACCCGCTACAAGGATAAGCTGGACTACGAGATCTCCTTCCAGCCCGAGCTCTACGGCTACAGGATCCTGAAGCTCCTCGTCCAGCCCCTGGTCGAGAACGCGATCTACCACGGCATCAAGAACAAGGAGACCCCGGGCGTCGTGCGCGTCTACGGCGAGCGGGAGGGAGGAACCATGCTCATCCGCGTGAGCGACGACGGGGTGGGCATGGACGCCGAGCGCCTGGGGGAGCTGCGCGCCTCGCTCTCGCGGTCCCCCGACGCCGAGGCCCGCGACGGCGCAGAGTCCTCGGGGGGCGGGGTCGGGGTCAGGAACGTCCAGGAAAGGATCGCCCTCTACTTCGGGAGCGCGTACGGCCTCGCCTTCGAGTCGACTCCCGGGGTCGGCACGAAGGCCACGGTGAGGATACCTCTGGTCGAGGAGACCGAGCCATGAAGAACCGCGGCATCCTCGCCCTGGTGGCGCTGGCCCTGGTCGCCGCCCTCGTCATCACCCTGGCCTACCGGAGGGACTCCGGCCCGGCGCGGGGCCGGGAGAAGGTCGTCGCGATCTTCAAGACCGGGGCCGGCGCCAACGCCTTCTGGGCCGCGGTAGGCGAGGGCGTCGAGTCCGGGGCCAAGGACTTCGGCCTCGAGGTCTCCATCCGCGCGCCGCGCGACGAGATCTACGTCGACGAGCAGATCCGGATCCTCCGCGACGCGGTAGCCGAGCGGCCCGCGGCGATCGTGCTCGCGGCGGCCGACATCCACCGCCTGGTCGATCCGGTCCGCGACGCGAAGGCCCTGGGAATCGCCGTCGTCTGCGTCGATTCCTTCCTCGAGTCCGAGGACGCCGACGCCAAGGTGGGCACCGACAACTTCGAGGCGGGGCAGAAGTGCGGCGCCGCCCTCCTGCGCGACCTCCGCGCCCGACCCGGGGGAGGGAAGCCGCGCGTCGCCGTGATGAGCTACGTGCAGGGGAGCTCCACGGCGATTGGCCGCGAGTCGGGGCTCCGCGACGCGCTCGCCGACCGGGCCGACCTCGCGGGGACGAGCTACAGCTCCTCTGACGACGCGATAGCCTATCGGCAGGCGAAGGAGATCCTCGCGCGGGAGCCGGAGCTCGCGGGCATAGCGGCTCTCAATCTGCCCACTACCCTCGGCGCGGCCCGCGCCCTCGTCGAGTCCGGCAGACAGGGCGAGGTGGCCCTCGTCGCCTTCGACAACTCTCCCGAGGTGATGCGGCTCATCGAGCGAGGCGTGATCCGCGACGCGATCGTCCAGAAGCCTTTCAACATGGGCTACATCTCGATGGAGGAGGTCCGCGGCCTACTCGCCGGCAAGCGGCCCAGCCCCTACACGAACACGGGCTCGGTCGACGTCGACAAGGCCAACATGTTCGATCCCGAGAACCAGAAGCTCCTCTTCCCCGTAGCGGGACAGTAGGCGGCGGCCGCGCGGAAGGAGGCACCGAATTGGAGGCTCTATCCCTCGCCCTGGCGGACAGCGTCATGCGTCGCCATCCCGATCCGCGGAGCATTCCCTACAAGGAATGGTGCTACGTGCAGGGCTACATCCTGGCCGGCTTCGAGAAGCTCTTCGAATCGACTCGGGAGCCCAGGTACTTCGACTACATCGCGAAGTTCGCCGACTCCCAGGTCGATGCCGAAGGCGGCATCCCCGCCTTCACGGGAGATAGTCTCGACGACATCATGGCCGGCACCGCGATAGTCGCCGCATACGCGGGGACCGGGGAGGAGCGCTATCGGCGCGCCGCATCGAGGATCCGGCGCGCCTTCGACGACTATCCGCGCAACTCCGACGGCGCCTTCTGGCACGGGAAGCATCTTCCCCACGAGGCCTGGATCGACGGAGTCTTCATGGGGCAGGTCTTCCTGGCCCGCTACGGAGCGGCCATAGGCGAGCGGGAGTCCTCCTTCGACGAGGCCGTCCTCCAGCTCGAGCTCGCGGCGCGGAGACTCGAGAAGGGGAGCTCCGGGCTCTACCTGCACGCCTTCGACGAGTCCCGGAAGGCCTCCTGGGCCGACCGGAAAACCGGTCTCTCCCCGGAGGTCTGGAGCGAGGGGCTGGGCTGGTACTCTCTCGCCCTCGCGGAGACTCTGGCCCTCATCGATCCGGGCCATCCTGGCCGGAAGAGGCTCGAGGGCATCATGGGGAGCCTCGTCGCGGCCCTGGCCAAGGTCCAGGATCCGCGGACCGGGCTCTGGTACCAGGTAGTCGACAGGGGCGAGAGGCCGGACAACTGGCACGACAGCTCCGGGAGCGCCATGTTCGTCTACGCGGTGATGCGGGCCGGGGAGCTCGGGTGCGCAGACGCCGGCGATTGCCGAGCGGTCGCCGAGAAGGGCTACGCCGGGCTGCGGAGCAAGGTGAAGGCGGGCCGCGACGGCCTCGTGGACGTCTACGACGCCTGCGACGGTCTCGGCGTCCAGGACGACTACGAGGCCTACGTGGGGCACCCGAGGGTGCCGAACGCTAGGGAGGCGGTCGGAAGCCTGCTTTGGGCCGCGACCATCATGGAAAAACCGGCGCCGGCGCCTTCCCCACCGGGGCGCTGAAAAAGGCTAGGGAGTCATTTTCTGCACTAGTTTGAAACGCGGCCCCTGCCGCGGGCCGCCTCGGCGAGGCTCACGGCTTCGTCGCTCAGCCGCTCGATCTCGGACCAGGACCCGGAGGCGATGAGCTCTTCTCTGACCATCCAGCTGCCCCCCACGGCCGCGACGTAGGGTAGGGTCAGGTAGGAGGCGAGGTTGGAGGAGTCGATCCCGCCCGTGGGGACGAAGGATATCTCCGGGTAGGGGCCGTGGAGCGAGGCGAGCATCTTCACGCCGCCCGAGGCCTCGGCCGGAAAGAACTTGAGGAGATCGAGGCCCAGCTCCAGGGCCATCTCCACCTGGCTTGGAGAATTGATCCCGGGTACCACGGGGAGGCCGGAGGCAAGGCAGGCGTCTACGACCCGGGGATTGAAGCCGGGGGTCACCGCGAAGGAGGCGCCGGCCGCGAGGGCCGCCTCGACCTGGACGACGCTGAGGACGGTCCCGGCGCCGACGAGGAGCTCGGGGTACTCCTTTCTGAGGAGGGCGATCGCGCCCGAGGCCGCGGCGCTCCGGAAGGTCACCTCGGCCACGAGGAGGCCGCCCGCGACGAGGGCCCGCCCGAGGCCCCTCGCCTGTTCCGCGCTCTCGAGCCTGATGACGGGCACGATCCCGCATCGGCCTATCCCTTCGAGAATCTCGCCCCTCATCCCGCGCCCCATGGTCGAATCCTAGCACTGTCGCGGATGGCTGTCGACGAGCGGCCGCGGCCGGGCGCGCCGCGGGGGCCTTGGATCGAAGGGCCCCGGATCGGTAGAATCCGCGCATGTCCGACACCCCAAGCGCGCGCGGCCGCTACTTGGCCCTGTGCCTCAACCCCACGATCCAGAAGACTCTCGTCTACGACGGCCTCGAGAAGGGCGAAGTCAACCGCAGCTCGGAATACCGCGTCGACGTCGCGGGCAAGGGCGTCTGCTGCGCCCGCGTCCTCGGGCAGCTGGGCCGGGAGGCGATCCACCTCACCCAGCTGGGCGGCCCCACGAAGGACTGGTTCCTCGAGATGTGCTCGGCGGACGGCGTCCGGGTGCGCTGGGTCGACTCGGGCTCGGATATCCGCTTCTGCACGACGATCATCGACAGGGCCGACTCGACCGCGACCGAGCTCGTCGAAGAGGCGCGGGCCGTCCGCGAAGGGACGGCGGACGGGATCCTGGAGGAGTTCGACCGGCTCCTCCCGGAGGTCGCGACGGTCCTGCTCTCGGGCACGAAGGCCGCGGGCTTCCCGCCCACCCTCATGCCCGCGCTGGCGGCCCGGGCGGCCGCGGGGGGGAAGCGCCTGATCCTCGACATCAAGGGGGCGGATCTGAAGGCGAGCCTGCCTTTCCGCCCTTGCGTGGCCAAGCCCAACCTCGAGGAGCTCCTCCAGACCTACGCGCCCGACCGGGCGGCATCGTGGAGGGCGGGCGCGGACGAAGGCGCGATGCGCGATCTCGTAGCGCGGATCGGCCGCGAGTACAGGGAGCTGCACGGCGCCTGGCTGGTCGTCACGAGGGGTTCCCGGCCGACGCTCTTCTGGGACGGGACGGGTCTGAGGGAATGCCCGGCCCTCCCGGTCGCGGTCCTGAACCCGATCGGCTCCGGCGATTCCTTCACCGTCGGAGTCGCCACGGCGCTCGAGGACGGAGCGACCATAGCCGAGGCCGTAGCCGAGGGTACGAGGCTGGGGGCGCTGAACGCGGAGCGGCTGAAGCCGGGCTCGATACTTTAGGCTGTCCCCGACGACGCGAGAGGCGCCGCCATCAGTCCAGGACGGAGCGCTCGGCCCTCGCCAGGTCGGCCGCGAAATAGTCGGCTCCCGCGGCCCTGAGCTCGGCCTCGGGGAAGCTGCCGCCGAGGGCGAGGCAGGTCGCCCCGGCGGCCTTGGCCGCCTTGACGCCCGAGACCGCGTCCTCGACGACGAGGCAGGTCTCGGGGCCGAGGCCGAGGCGGCGCGCGGCCTCGAGATAGATATCGGGGAAGGGTTTCTTGCGTTCGATTTCCAGGCCGTCGACCACGGCGTCGAAGTCGGCCTCCGAGAGGCCGATCTCGCGCAGGTTGGCGTGGAGCTTGTTACGGTCCGCGCTCGTGGCGATCGCGATCTTGAGGCCGCGGGCGCGGCATTCGCGCACGAAGGCGACCGCCCCCGGCAGCTCCCGAAGCCTGCCCCGGATCAGCTCGAAGTAGAGCTCGTAGGTCCGCGCCTTGTCGGGCACAATGTCGATCGCCGCGCCGTACTTCTCGGCGACCCCGCCGATGAAGCGGTTCTCGCCCGTGCCGACGAAGGGCAGGAAGTCCTCGCGGGTCGCGGCCACGCCGTAGCGCTCGGCGAGCATGGCGATGGCCGCTTCGGCGATGAAGGCCTCCGAGTCCACGAGGACTCCGTCCATGTCGAACAGCACCGCCCGTATCATGTTCGAGGACTCTGCCGGAAAGGGCGACGCCTCGTCAAGGGAGAGGCTCGGGCTCTCGATCGGGATTTCGCGAATAATTATCAGTATATTCGCAAGATCGGGAGGAATCATGAAGAACTTCGTGTTTCTCTACAGCGGCGGCACCCAGCCGTCGACGCCCGCCGAGGGCGAAGCCTCGATGAAGACCTGGATCGCCTGGTTCAAGTCGCTGGGCAAGTCGGTCAAGACCGACGGCGAGGCCTTCGCGGGATCCAAGACGGTCACGAAGGCCGGGACCAAGGACGGGACCGGCGGCA
>CAYOIX010000043.1:0-25398 GCA_964404145.1 uncultured Treponemataceae bacterium | reverse complement strand
GAACCTGCGCAAGATATCCATCAGCCCCTGGGCGAAGGTCGCCGCCGCGGCCGAGCTCATGCGGGGCCGCTACGTGATGTCCCTTAAGCCGAATCCCGCGACGATCGCGGGGGAAAGCTTCGACGAGGAAGTGGTCGGGCGCGAGCTCTCGGAGAAGCTCGAGGCCGCGCGCGGCTGCAACGTGGAGATCGTCCTCAAGGACATCAGCACCGTCCATCGCGAGCCGGCCAGGCTTTGGAAATGGGATCGAATCGCCAGGGAGATCGCGGAGGAACTGGATTAACATTCGCCGTCCCGGGTGGCCCGAGTGTCCGAGCGAAGATCGTCTAACTTGACCGCTCGCCGAGCCGGCGATACACTCGGGATCATGAAGGAAAAATGTAATAGAGTTCATCTGTTTTTTCTCGCAATTCCCGCGCTCGTCTTCCTGAATGGCTGCGCGACATTCAGTGCGCCGAAGGGCTATATACCGGATGGAAAAGTCGTATTCCTGAGGGAAAAACTGGAATTCGGTCCCGTCAAATACGATCCCATAACCGTCGACCCCTATGTGTTCGCGCCCTATGCGGGCGCCCTCCAAATCGAGAGGCCGGACTTCTTGAGCACCCCCGGACTCGAGAGCGTATTGAAGGGCGACTTCGCCGCCGATAGCCGGCTGTATCTGGAGGTAAAAGGACACCTGCTCTATGTCGCCGGCTTGCAGGCCTTCAAGGATATGCGGGCGCGGCTGGACGCCGAGGCGATACGGGCCCTTCCCCCCTTGCCCGCCGACCGTGGGGACAAGGTCAAGGATTACAGCAACGGCGCGCAATACGTATATCCGGGCTCGCAGGGTGCGCTCATCACCGTCTTGAACGATGGCGAGTACTTCATCGATTTCGCCGACAAGGGGGCGTTCAAGTATTTCCGGGACGGCTCCTATACCCGCCTCGACCCCGAGGGAAAGGAAATATTCTCCTTAAACAAGGCCGACTCGTCGGTGATCGACCAAGACGGCGACGCGGTCTTCACGGTCAAGGGGGACTTCAAGAGGATGCGCGCGCCCCAGGGTATCGTCGAGTACTCGGCGAGTCCGGAGCCGCAATACCATTTCTCCTTCCCCGATGCCCGATCGAATACGACGTATACCTTCTTCGTCGCGCGGGAGAAGGAATTCCTGGAGTACAGCGTGTCGGCACCCTCCGGCCTTCGCTTCGACTACCTGCCGGAGAACGACACGATACTCGTCACTTCGGGAACGAGGGCGATAGCCATAGACTCGCGCTACGAGAAACAGCTCTCCGTCTTCGATACCGCGCGAAACAAGGCCACCGACCTCCTCTCCGTCTATCTCCCCGAAGGGATAGCCATGGAGAACCTGGTCGGACCGGGGCTGAGCTTCGCGGACATCAACCCGGCCTGGCCCGAGAAGTACCTGTCCAAGTCCATCGGCCCCTTCAGGGTGCTCTATACGGCGAAGGACGAATCATTGCTGTCCAAACTGGACCCGAAGCGGCTGGCTTCCATAGACGAGAGCGATCGGAGGCTCAGCGGCTTCGACGTGAGCGGAGCCCGTACGATCCTCATCCCTCCCGACCTGACCTCGTATTGCAAGCTCCAGGCGTCGAAGCCGCGCAGCACGCTCAACTGGTATCCCTCCGGCTTCGAGACCCGGGATCACATCGTCATGTGGCCGATATCGGTGCCTCGCTACAGTTCTCCGGCCGGGCAAGACTACTTCTTCGGCCAGGAGTTCTACGAGATCATCGCCCACGAGTACCTCCACCTCATGGTGGGGGAGAATGCCGGACTCCTGAGCCCCGTGCCCGCCTGGCTCAACGAAGGTTTCGCGGTATATATAGAATCACAATTCTCGACCGAGTGCCGGGCCTATTGGGACTTGACCTTCAAGGTATCGCGCGACCAAGGCCGACTCATCGATTGGGATCAGGCGACCATCCACGGCACGGGAGACTTCGAGGTGACCAAGGCGAGGATTCACTACGCGCAATCCTACGCCCTCGTGAGCTCCCTGGTCGGGAAGTTCGGGGCCGCGAAAGTCGCCGAGTACGTGAAGTCCTTCCGCGTACCTCCCGAGGAGGCCGCGAAGGTCGATTTGAAGGCCGATTATCGCGTCAAATTCCGGAAGGTATTCGGAATCCCCTTCCAAGAGGCTCTCGAGCTCTTGAGGAGCCCATAGCCGGATACGGGCGACGGCCGGGCATTCCCGGCACCATGACCACGGCATTACTTTCGGCACTCTCCGTCCATCGTCCCTAGACGCGATATTACAGCCATCCCACGGAGGAAAGCGATGGCATTGATCAGCGTAAAGGACGTAGAGAAGCACTATCAACTGGAGAAGACCCAGGCCCCGGCCCTGGTCGGCGTCAGTCTCGAAGTGGAGGCGGGCGAGCGCCTCTGCCTCATGGGGCCCTCGGGGAGCGGCAAGTCGACCCTCCTCAACATCATAGGCTGCATCGACAAGGCCTCAGGCGGCAGCGTCGTCGTCGACGGAGAGGATACCGGCAGGCTGGACGACGCGAAGCTGTCGCGCTTCCGGAACAGGACGATGGGCTTCGTCTTCCAGAGCTTCAACCTGATTCCCGTGCTCTCGGTCTTCGAGAACGTGGAATATCCCCTCCTCCTCCAGACCATCCCGGCGAAGGAGCGGAGGGAGCGGGTACTGGCCATCCTCGAGGTGGTCGGGCTCGCCGGCTTCAGGAAAAGAAGCCCCGAGAATCTCTCCGGCGGCCAGCGCCAGCGCGTCGCCATAGCGAGGGCCCTCGTGGGGAGGCCGAGGCTCCTGATCGCGGACGAGCCGACGGCCGCCCTGGACCACGCGACCGGCAGCTCGATCATGGCCCTCATGGTCGAGCTGAACGAGACACTAGGGTCGACCTTGATCTTCTCGAGCCACGATCCCGCCGTCGCGCGCTACGCGAAACGGATCGTGCGGATGATGGACGGCCGGATAGAGTCCGACGGAGAGGCGGCATGAGGCTCGCGGCGATGGCCTGGCGGAACGTCTTCCGCCAGAAGCGGCGTACGCTGATCGCGCTCTCGGCCCTGGTGATAGGGCTCGCCGGCCTCGTGGTCTTCCAGGGCTACATCGCGCGCGTGATGTTCAATCTCCGCGAAAGGACGATCCTCTCCGGCATCGGCCACGTCCAGGTCGCGGGAGGCGAGGGCTACTGGGAAGACGGGGACTTCGATCCTTACGCCTACCTCATGAAGGACGCCGAGCTCAGGATGGACGAGGTCCGGAAAGAGCCCGGCGTCGAGGCGGTCTTTCCCTCGACCGGCTTCACCTCGATCGCTGGCTTCGGGGACAAGTCGGCGACCCTCCTCGTCAAGGCCTACCCGGCGGATCGCATGTACTTCGCGCCGTCCGCCGGCCCCGGATCGAAGGCAGTCGACGCGCCCAAGGACCGCTTCAATCTCGGCGCGCTGGTCGCGGGCGCGGCCCCGGGACTTTCGGATCGGTATCGGATAGTCCTCGGCGAAACCGCGGCGCGCATACTCGGCGCGCGGGTGGGCGACGTCGTCACCCTGATGGGCATCCTGCCCGAAGGCGCCCTCAACGGCCGCGACTTCGCGGTCGCCGCGATCTACCGGGACCCCGGCAGGGACAAGCTCTTCGCCTTCACGGACTACCGGACGGCGACGGATTTCACGGGCATCGCCGAGCCCCCCGTATTCCACGTGCTCGCGAAGGACGAGGGCCTCGCGGATGCACTCGCGGCGAGCCTCCCGGCCGGCCTGCCGCGCCGCGCATGGCCCCGGCTCGCGCCGTTCTATCTCCAGGTGAACACCATGTTCAACGGCTTCCTGGAGGTCATCCGCTCGATCATACTCTTGGTCACCCTCTTCATCCTCGGCAATACGATGAACCGGATCGTCTTCGAGCGCATGCGCGAGTGGGGCACGCTCCGCGCCCTCGGCACGCCGAGGCGGAGCGTCCTCGCGCTCGTCGTACTGGAGGGCTCCTTCCTCGGGCTCCTCGGCTCGGCCCTGGGCATCGGCCTGGGCTTCGGCCTCTCCCAGATAATCAATACGGCCGGAGGCCTCCCCTTCAAAGAGGGAGTCGGACTCGTCACGCACATGATCAAGCTCGCGCCCGACCTGCGCGCGGTATGGGTCAACTTGCTTCCCGCGGCGGCCACGGCCGCTCTCGCCTCGCTCTTCCCGGCCAGCCGGGCCGTCGGCAGGACGCCGGCGGAATGCCTCAGGCAGATATAGGAAAGGCGCCATGAAACATTTTGCCCTGACTGCGGCGATGGCCGCGCGGAACCTGCTCCGCAACCGCCGCCGGACCATCTCGACCCTCCTCGCCATCGCGGTCGGCCTCGTCGGTCTCACCTTCCTCGACGGCTACATCACCTATTCGATTCGCGGCCTCGGGGAGGTGGTGATCCACAGCGGGACCGGCCACATCCAGGCGGCCCTCTCGCCGCGCTACTTCGACGAAGGCGACGACGATCCCATCCCCTTCATGCTTCCCGACGCCAAGCGGCTCGAGGCCGAGCTGCGAGCCCTTCCCGAGGTGAAGGACGTGGTGCCGACCCTATCCTTCATCGCCGTAATCTCCGCGAAGGGCAGGACGAGCACGGCCCAGGTGAGCGCCCTGCCGACCGCCGAGGCCAAGGCCGATCTCGACGAGCGCGAGATCGCCGCGGGACGGGACCTAGAGCCCGGCGAGAGCGGCAGGATACTCGTCGGGCGCGGCCTGGCCAGAAAGCTCGGCCTCGCGCCCGGCGACAGGGTATCGCTCTTCGCGGTGGGAGCGGGCGGAGGCGTGAACACGCTGAGCTACACGATAGCGGGGACGACCTCGACGATCATCGCGGCCCTCGACAACGTCTCGGTGTCGATGGACCTGGGCGACGCCTCGATCCTGCTCGGGACCGAGGCCGTGCCTCGGCTGACCGTCTTCCTGAAATCGACCGGCGACACCGAGCGCGTCGCGACTCGGCTCTCCGCTGCCTCCGCGGGCGGAGCCGGCTCCCTGGAAGCGGCGTCGGGTCTGACCTTCAGGACCTGGGAGGAGCTCTCGCCCTACTACCGCCAGGCCAATTCGGTGTATCGGATGATCTTCGCGGTGGCCAGGCTCATCGTCCTCGTCGTCGCGCTATTCTCCATCTCCGGGACCCTCTCTCTCTCGATCCTCGAGCGCCTTCGCGAGATCGGCACTCTCCGGACCTTCGGCTCGAGGCGCTTCCACGTCGCCGTCATGTTCCTCGCCGAGGGCCTCGCGCTCGGCCTCGTCGGGGTGCTCGCTGGTGCGGCGATCGGCTGGGGAGGCGTGGCGGCGATCAACGCCGCGGGCGGGATGACAGTGCCGTCCCAGCCGGGGACGAGCTCCGCGCTCACCATCCTCTTCCGGCCCGAGCTTTCGACCTTCGTCCGGAACGCGCTGTGGGTCTTCCTGGCCGCGGCGGTCGGAGCCCTCGTCCCTGCCTCCCTCTCCTCCCGGCGCGTCATCGCGGAGCTTCTCAGATCCAAATAGGAGTGTGCCATGAAGATGCTTTTCGCCTGCCTTCTCGCGTGCCTGGCCATCGGGGCTCTGGGCGCCCAAACCCCCGCCCAGCTTCTGGCGCAGATCGACGAGCGCCGGACGATTCCGGACATGAGCTTCGACCTGCGCATAACGTCCTTCGAGTCGGGGAAGCAGAAGGACTACAACGTGCTGCGGGGCTTCGTGAAGATCACGGATACCGGCAATTCGGTCCTCGTCTATTTCTCGGAGCCGGCCTCGGTCAAGGGACGCAAGATGCTCATGGACGGCCGCGTGGTGTACTATCTCTTCCCCAGGACGAGGAACCCGATACGACTCTCTCCCCTCCAGGTCCTCCTCGGCGAGACTTCCAACGGAGACGTCGCGCGCACGGGCTTCGCAAAAGACTACGACGTGACCGCCTTCTCCGAAACGGTCTGGAAGGGCGCGGCCTGCTATCTGTTCAAGCTGGACGCGAAGGCGGACAGGAAGGACTCGACCTACGCGAAGGTCGATCTCTGGGTCGAGAAGGCCAGCCTGAGGCCGCTCTACGCCGAGTTCTCCGCCGCGGACGGGAAGTTGCTCAAGAAGGCGGCATACGAGGACTACCGGACAGTCGAGGGCAAGGATGTCCCCTTCGCCCTCGACATCAGCGACGGGGACGACCCGCAGAAGCACACGACGATGGCCTACCTCCTGATCGGGCGAAAATCCGTACCCGAGACGGCCTTCCGCAGGGATTACCTCGACGCGTGGACACCGGAGCCTACCCGATGAGCCGCTTCCTCCTCGCGTCCATCGCGGCCGCCATCGCGCTGACCGCGGCGCAGCGAGAGTTCGCGCTCGAGGTCGAGGCCGACGTGGACCTGTTCCCGACCGCGAGCCTCGCGCAGGAAGGCGGCGGCCAGAGCATGCAGGTCGAAGCGACCAGGATCGTGGCCCAATCGGCGATCTCGCACAAACAGGCCCTCGGCGAAGGACTCACGCTTTCCGGCACCGCCTGGCTCGACGCCGACAGCCTCCCCTCCGACTCTCCGCTCGCGGTACCCGAGTCGAAGCTCGATATGAACTCCCGCCTCCTCGAGTTCGGCCTCGAGTGGGAGGCTCTCCCCGGAGCGCTGATCCTCGATCTCGGGAAGAAGATCATCCACCCCTCCTCGGGCTTCTTCATGACGCCGCTCAACATGCTCTCGCGTCCCGCCATCGGCGATGTACCTTCATCTACCGCGGCGGCGGTGGGCAAATGGGAGGAGGGCTGGGTCGGCCTCGATATCACCTGGCTGGTAGGGAACCTGACCGTGGCGAATTTTCTCTCGCCGCGGCTCACCTGGAGCCGGGAAACCGATCAGGTCCTTCAATATGTAAGCCAGCAGCAAGGCGAGTACGACGACTTGCTGCGCCTGGGTCTACGGGTCGGCGAGGCGGACCTCCGGCTCCTGGCCCTGACTTCCGCGGAGTCGATCGACGCCGCGAATCCTGACATCCATATCCAGACTGGAGCGGGGCTCGACGTCAACCTCGGAGACAGCCTCACGGTCCGCGCCGAAGCCAGCGCCGCGGATTCGACCCAGAGGCTGTACGTCGTCGACGCGACTGGGTTGACGAGCGCGACGCAGTGCGTCGCCTGGGCCCCCCGCGCCCTACTCGGCTTCACCTGGGCGCAAGGCGGTTCCAAGGACCTGTCCGTGATGGCGGAGTACTACTATAACGGCCTCGGCTTCTCGGGGTCGGATTATGACAGACTCATCCTCTATTCGCAGAACCGCCTCGCCGCGACGGGGCGGAGCGTCGCCGATGTCCTCGACCAGTACGGCAGCTTCGAGGCGGCGCGCCACTACGGTTTCGCGCGCGTCGCGGGCAACATCGAGGACGACCTGGCCGCGCAGCTCTGGGTCGTCGCTAACCTGCAAGACCTTTCCTGCATGACCGGCGCCGTCCTCACCCTCACGAGGGACGCCTGGGCGATCTCGGGAGCCCTCGTCGACGCTTGGGGCGGTCCGGATACGGAGGAGGGACTGTCCCCCCTCCTCTGGAGGCTCGATCTCGAGCTCAGCCTCTTTTTCTGATCCACCTGCAAGGCGGGGAGGATATACTGAAAACCATGACCGACGGCACCGTCGAGACGGAAAAGCGCGAGTCGAGTCCCGCAATCATGCATTTCGCCGGCTATGGCACCGCGGTCGGCATAACGATCGCGGAAGGCTTGACCGTGGCGCCCGGCCCCTCGCTGATCCTGACCTTGGCCTTCCTGGCAGCGTTCCTGGGCCTTCTCTTCCTCATGTTCCGCGATTTCGGGCGTCCGGGCAAGCTCCGGTTCGTGGCCTTCCTCTCGGCCCAGACCGCGCTCGCCTTCGGCATCATGCTGTTCGGTTCCTCGCCCATGCTCGGCGGAGTCCTGTTCTTCGTCCTCTGCGCCATTGTCGCGCGGAGGCTCTCCCTCGCGACTGCCCTGGCCCTGGACGGACTGGCCTCGCTCACCTTGTACGGCTGCCTCCTGTCGAAGGGGCGGGGAGGCGAGTGGGCGGCGGAGGTCCTGCCCTACGGCTTCGGGGTCTTCGCCGTGATCGCCCTATCGCTCACCCTCCGGCGCGCCCAGGAGGCGCGGGCGGAGAGCCAGAGGCTCCTCGACGAACTCAACGACGCCCATGGCCGGCTCGGCGAGCTAGCTATCCTCGAAGAGCGCCAGAGGCTCGCGCGCGAGATGCACGACGCCGTCGGGCACCGCCTCACCGCCACCGCGATGCTCCTCGAAGGCGCGGCGAGGCTCATCCCGACCGAGCCCGAGCGCGCGGTCGCCATGGTGGAGACCTCGCGCGACCAGGTGCGCGAGGGCCTGGCGGAGCTGCGGACCGCGGTGAGCGCCCTGCGGGAGGACGCGTCCGGCAGGCTCCCCCTCGCGGGGATACTCGGCGCCATGGTCGACGTCTTCGGGCAATCGGCCGAGGCGAAGGTGAGCCTCAAAGTCCAGGATGGCCTGCCCGAGCCGGATACCGAGCGCAAGCTCGTCCTGACGCGCAGCGCGCAGGAAGCCTTGACCAACGCGCAGAAGCACTCGGGCGCCTCCCGCGTCGAGCTCCGCCTCGGCTTCGACGGCGAGGCCTACGAGCTCGAGTGCCGGGACGACGGGCGCGGACCCCGCGCCGCGGACCCTTCCCCGGTCAAGGGCCCGGCGAGCGGTTTCGGCCTCGGCAATCTCAGGGCGCGGGCCTACGCTTTCGGCGGGAGCGTCGAGCTCCTGCCGGCCGAGGGCGGCGGAGCCCTGCTTAGGCTGCGCCTGCCAGGTCCTTCGAGGAAGGAGGGCGAAATTGGCGGCAGGAGCTAGAGCTCGCGTCCGAGTCCTCATCGTCGACGACCAACAGCTCGTCAGGGAGGGCCTCAGGACCCTCCTCGAGCTCGAGGAGGGGATCGAGATCGCCGGGGAAGCGGCGGACGGCGCGGGCGGGATCGCGGCCTTCGCCTCCGCCTCTCCCGACGTCGTGCTCATGGACATCAGGATGCCGGGCATGGACGGCGTCGAGGCGACGAGGCGGATCAGGGCACTCGACCCCGAGGCCAGGATCCTGATCCTGACGACCTTCGACGAGGACCGGCTCGTGTTCGAGGCCATACGCTCCGGCGCGCGAGGCTACCTGCTCAAGGACATCTCGGGGGCCGAGCTCGCGGCCGCGGTGCGCGACGTGGCCTCGGGCGGCGCGGCGCTCCAGCCAGACGTGGCGCTCAAGGTCATGGACGCCTTCGCCCGGCTCGCGGGAAGGGCCGATGCGGCCGGTCAAAGGCTCTCGGAGCCCTTGTCGTCCCGGGAGCGGGCGGTCCTCGCCCTCGTCGCGCGGGGCCTCAGCAACAAGGAGATCGCGTCCAGGCTCTTCCTCGCCGAAGGCACCGTGAAGAACCACGTCAGCGCGATCCTGACCAAGATCGACGCCCGGGACAGGACGCAGGCGGCCATGCGGGCGCGCGACCTCGGCCTCCTCGACGGCGGAGAGGAGACCGCCGACCCGGATCGCCTGTGAGGACAGGCGATTCGCGGCCATTCCCCGTCCAGGGCATCGCCGAGCGGCGTTCTTCGCTGCGCTCCTCGAGCGCCTGCGCTACTTCTTAAACTCGATGACGATTTTCGTCCCTTCTTCCCTCTCGATGCGGATTCTGCCTTGCAGCTGCTTCGTCAAGTTCTCGACGAGCATGAAGCCGAATCCGGGCGATTTCTCGAAATCGACCGATGCCGGCAGGCCCACTCCGTCGTCCTGGATAGCCACGGTTACGATACCGTCCCTCAGCAGGGCGGATACTTTTACCAGACCGCTTTCCCTTCCGGGAAAGGCATACTTCACGATGTTGGTGATGAGCTCGTTTACGATGATGGCGAGCGGCTGCAGTTTCTTCGAATCAAGATCGAAATCGTCCATCCTTTGGTCGATCCTCAGCTTTACGTCGCTGGGAATGTTCTCGACGATCTGGTCTATCAATTCGGGAAGATAATCCTTGATCGCCACGCGGGTAAAGCCGGCCGATTGGTACAGCTTTTCGTACAGCAGCATCATGCTGCGAAGGCGCCCCCTGGCGTCCTTGAGGGCCGTGACGGCCCGAGGCTCTTCCATGACCGAGGCGTGAAGAGAGAGAAGGCTGCTCATCACGCTCATGTTGTTCTTTATGCGATGATGGACCTCCTTGAGCACGAGGTCCTTCTCTTCGAGAAGATCGCTTATCCTCCGCTCATCCTGCTTCCGGGCCGTGATGTCGACGGAGATTCCGCTTATGGTGGAAGTCGATTCGTCGAGATTGGCGGACAGCAATATCCATTTCTCCTTGCCGTCCCGAAGCCGGATCCTCTTCTCCAGGTTCCTGACCTGCTTTTCCCTCTTGAGCGCCGTCATGAAGGCCTCGAGACTCTCGGCATCCTCCCAGCGCTTCGCGACCTCTCCGTAGAGCGCCAGGAACTCTTCCCCGTCTCGGCACTCGAAGATCCTCATCTCCACCTCGTTGAAGAAGAGGTAGTCCCCGCCTTCGGTCAGCTGGAAAATGCCGATCGGGGCGGTATCCACCAGGAAGCGGTATTTCTCCTCGCTCCTTCGCAGAGCCTCTTCGAGGCGCGTCCGATAGGTGATGTCGTGGTAAGTGAGCAATATGCCGTTCACGGAGGGGTCGGACAGCAGATTCTTCGCGCTGACTTCGACATTCTTGTACGATCCGTCCTTGCATCTTTGCCTGTATGACCGGGTCAATTCCAGATTCTCGGTCGCCAGGAGGATTCGCAGGGCTTCCATCATCTCTTCGAGGTCGTCGGGATGGACCCTCGACATGCTGGACGTCCCGAGGATTTCGTCCCGGCGCCACCCGTACCATTTCTCGATATTGGGACTGACGTACTTGAGAGTGCCGTCTCCGTCGAAGATCCCGATGACATCCGAGATATTGGACAGCATCACCTTCTGCTTGGTATCGCTGTCGTTGATTATCCTCTTCGCCTCGAAGAGACTGAAAGCCATCTTGATCGCCGCATCGAGGACTACCGTCCCGGCGCTCTTCACGACATAGCCGTAGGACGCGATGCTCTCTATCTTCCCGACGGTCCGGGTATCGGCGTAGCCGGAGAGGAAGACTATCGGGATCTCCCTGGTCTCCAGTATCCGCCGAGCTGCCTCCGTTCCGTCGATTCCGCCGCCCAGGTCTATATCCATCAGGACGAGATCGATGCCGGGATCGCGGCCGACGGCTTCCAGGGCCCCCTGCCCGCTGTTGGAGACAGTGACGCCGTAGCCGGATTCCTCGAGCGCCCTTTTCTCGCTCAAGGCGATCGGCGCCTGATCTTCTACGAGGAGGATGTTCTTTCTATCGCCGCTCAAGGCGCCCCCCGATGCCGTCGGAACACAAGATACCATGGGCTAGGCTGAAGCGCCATGGTAGAGGAGCGCCGGCCGTCGATGGTCCCAGGCAGGCCCGACAGAATCTTCGGGGCGGAATTGGCTAGGACCCGCATTCCGGGCCATAATGATCCGAGCGGTAGGGCTCGGACCGGGGTCGGGCCGCCCTCCGCGCCGAAATCGTCGGAGGACAGATGGATCCGATTGCGCCGCGAAACGTCCTTGTCGTAGACGGCGATCCAGCCCGGATCGCGGCTCTGGCGCGGATCGTCGAGAGACTGGGCTTCCGGGCGGTCCCCGCGGACGAAAGCCTGCGCCGCGAGATCGAGCGTCGCGAGCGGGCCGAGACCTCGCTCGCTCTGAGCGAGGCGCGCCTCGATGCCCTCCTCAAGCTGAGCGAGAGCGCGGAAAGGCCGGAGGACGAGCTGAACAGGATCGCGCTCGAAGGTTGCGTCAGTCTGACGCGGAGCGGCCTGGGCTATCTGCATTACGTGAACGACGCGGAGGATGGCTTCATCTCCTATGTCTGGTCGGAGGGCTCGGAGGAATCGTGCGGCGCCTCGGAGCCGATGGATTTCACGCTGAACACCGCGGGCATCTGGGCGGACAGCCTGAAATACCGCAAGCCCGTGATCCACAACGACTATCCCGCGGAGCGGAGCGAAAGGGGGCTTCCCCCGGGGCACATCCCGATAACCCGCATCATGACCATACCGGTCATGAAGAGGAACAGAGTGATCGCCGTCTGCGGCGTCGCGAACAAGGATCTCCCCTACGACGACGCGGATATGCGCCAGCTGCTGCTCTTCATGAACCGACTCTGGGGCATCATCGAGGTGAAGCGCTCGGAGATCGCGCTGGCGAAGGCCAATGTCGAGCTTCGGCGCCTAGCCACGACCGACCCCCTCACCGGGATCGCCAACCGCCGCAGTCTGGACGATGCTCTGACGACGCAAATCAGGCTCGGCGCGCGGGCGCGGGAGCCGCTCGCCCTACTCATGGCGGACATCGACTTTTTCAAGTCGTACAACGACGCCTATGGCCACCAGGCGGGGGACGAAGTCCTCCGTCGGGTCGCCGCGGTCCTCGGCGAGGCTGCGCGAAGGCCGACCGACATAGCCGCCCGCTACGGAGGCGAAGAGTTCGTCGTCGCGCTGCCGAACACCGATTCCGACGGCGCCCTCCTCGTCGCACAGGGCCTGGTCGAGGCCGTCCGGGGACTCGGGATCGCCCACGGGCGATCGGGAACGAAGCCCTGGGTCACGGTGAGCATAGGTGTGGGGGTCATCGTACCCTCGTCCGATGATTCATTGGATACACTGCTACGAATCGCCGACCGGGCGCTGTATGCGGCCAAGGGTCTCGGCAAGGACACTGTCGTCCTCGGGAAGACCGAGACCTAGGTGCGGGCCACCTGACGCCCATTCGCGTTGCGCCACAGACATCCCTCGAGTCGGGCTCTGTGGGCTGAGAAAATTCCCTTGACAGCACGAACTCTTTTAAGTATCTATCTGGATGGATAGTTAAAGGAGAATCTGGTCAATGGATGAAGCAGAAGGCGCTAAGGGCCGGAGCCGCGACGCGAATCGGACCCGCGAGGCGATACTCGCGGCTGCGGAGGCCGTTTTCGCGGACCTGGGCTTCGCCGGAGCCCGGCTGGACGGCATTGCCGCCTACTCCAGCTACAACAAGAGTCTCATCGGCCAGTATTTCGGGGACAAGCTCGGCCTCTACACCGAAGTGCTGAAGCGGGCGGACGGGGAAGTAGACGCCCTCCTCGCGAGAGTGCTCGCGCCCATGCTCGAGGACGAGAGCGTCGTTTCCGATGCGCATCGTTTTAGGACCTATCTCGAAACGATGACCGGAGCCTTCTTCGACTACCTCTCGGAGCATCCGCGCCTTCTGCGCATACTCACCTGGGAAATGGCCGATGGCTGGCGGACCTTCGCCGTGATAGCGCAAGGCTTCCCGAGCGAGAACAGCGAGCGATTCGAGGCCTTCTTCCGCAATGCCTCGAGCGCCGGGTTGCTTCGCTCCGATTTCCTTCCCAAAATCCAGTTTTCGATGCTCATGCAAGTGTGCCAGGTCCATTTCTCCTTTTCGCCTTTATATCGACTCCTCCTGCCGAACGAAGATCTCGGCTCGGCGGCCTTCCTTGCGCGAAGCCGTCGCTACCTCGTCGATTTCATCGTCGCCGGGATGCTGAAGGATCCCGGAAAAAGCGAAGAGGCAATGTCCTCTAGGAGATAGATCATGGATATCGCGACGATCGTGCAACTTCTCTTGGAGCGCAGACGGCTGCGAAGACAGGAGCGCTGGACTCGACCCGAGCTCGACGCCTATCGGGAGCGCGCCCTGCGTCTCCTGCGCGAGCGCGCCTATGCCCATTCGCCCTTCTATCGGGAGTTCCACAAGGGGCTCTATTCGGCTCCGCTGAAGGAGCTCCCGGTACTGACCAAGTCCGTGATGATGGAAAGATTCGACGATCTGGTTACGGATAGGGCGATACGTCTGCGGGACCTACAGGCCTACCTGACGGGCCGGCGAGGGGATGAACGTTTCCGCGGACGCTATCTGGTCACCTCGACCTCCGGTAGCAGCGGCCGCCCCGGTTTGTTCCTGGCCGATCGCGGCGAATGGGTCTCCACCCTCGCCGCGGCCCTCCGCATTTTCGAATGGGCCGGCATCAGGCTGAACCTCGCTCGAAGGATCCGATTGGCGCAAATCACCTCCACGAATCCCTCCCACATGTCGGCCCAGGGCGGGAAAAGCATGGGGAACTGGTGGATGCCCGTGCTGCTTCTGTCCGCCGGCGAACCGATCGCCGGCGTCGTCGAGCGCCTGAATGCCTGGCGGCCCGAGATACTCATAGCCTATGCCTCGATGATCCGCATCCTGGCCGACGAACAGCTCTCCGGCCGCCTCGCGATAGCGCCGCGCAGCGTCCTCAGCGGATCCGAGGTGCTGACGCGGGAAACGCGGCGTCGCGCAGAACAGGCCTGGGGGAAAGCGCTTTTCGACGAATACGGAAGCACCGATTGCGGAGGAATCGCCGCCGAATGCGACCGGCACCAGGGCTTGCATATCCAGGAAGACCTCGCCATCGTCGAAGTGGTCGACCTGGAGAATCGCCCGGTACCCGCAGGGGCCTATGGCGACAAGCTCCTCGTCACCGTCCTCGGGAACTTCACCCAGCCCCTGATCCGCTACGAACTGGACGACAGCGTGCGTCTGTCTCCGCTCGATCGCTGTTCCTGCGGCCGCCCTACCGCCCTCATCGACGACATCCAGGGGCGCGTCCACGAGATTCTGTCATTTCCCGGCGCGGCGGGCGCGACCGTGAATGTCCATCCCATCGTCTTTCACGATCTCGCGGACGCGCTGCCGGTGAGCGGTTGGCAAGTGGTGCAGGAGGCCGAAGGATTGCGCCTGCTCGTGAGCGGCCTTCATGGCGCCTTGGACAAGGGGGCGCTCGCCGAAGCCATGAGGAAGGAGCTGGCGCGTCGAGGGGCGCTCGTCCCCCGCGTAGAGGTGGAGGAGGTGGCGTCGATTCCGCAGGCGGCATCGGGCAAGACGCCCCTGGTCAAATCGAATCTGAGCGGAAGCTAGGCGACCTTGCCGTCGAGCCTGGCCAGGATTCCGATGAGCTCGGCGGAATCCCGCTCGAGCGCCGCCAGCTCCTCGTCCGTCTCGACGCCGCGCATCCCGCCCGACTCTTTCCGCGAGACGATGCCCGCGACCCTGGCGTGGATGCTGTCGTGCACCGCCTCCAGCTGTTTCATGTCGGGAAGATGGCCGTAGTGCTCCATCCCGCCTCCTGTGTAGAGCCAGAGACCGAGGGCGCAGGCCTTGGGCGAGGCGATCACCTTCGGGTCCAGAGCGAGCTTGCCGCTCAGGTTGAGCCGCACCTTCGAGATCCACTCCTTGTGGCGGAGGCGGGCGGTGTCTATGTCCAGGCGCGCGGGCCGCAACTCGTCGCCGGAGCCGCCCGTCCTGTAGGGCGCGAGGAGTCCGATTATCCGATCGTTCCCTCCGGCGTTCGCCACGTTCAGGTCCGATATGCCCAAAAGAGTCAGATTGAGCTGCACGAGATTGTCGTTGAGCTCGTCCATGCTCCGCGAGCTCTCCGCCGAGTGCGAGCTCAGCGACACGAGCCCCGAGCTCAGCTCGCGCGACGCGGCAGAGAGTTCCTGGGATCCCCCGCGGATCTCGGCCGTGATGGTCCTGATCGATTCGACTGCCGAAACGATCTCCCTACTGCCGGCGGCCAGCTCGCCCATGCTCCTCTCGACCTCGGAGAAGGAATCGACGGTCTCCCCGGCGAACTCGTCCACCGCCGCGAAGGCCGCTCCGCTTCGACGCTCCGCCTCGATCACGGCCTGGATGCTCGACTTGGCCAGCGCGAGGGTGCCGTCGATCTCCCTGGATTTCGCCGCAGTGGTTTCCGCGAGCTGGCGGATCTCCCCCGCGACGACCGCGAAGCCGCGGCCGTACGCGCCGGCATGGGCGGCCTCGATCGCGGCGTTCATGGCCAGCAGATTGGTCCGCGAGGCTATGTCCTTGACCGTGGAGGTCATCCCGATCACGTCGTCCGCCCAGCGCGCGAGGGACTCTACTATATTGCCGGAATCGACCGCCGCCTCGACGCCCGCTTTCGTCGCGGCCTTCAGCCTGTCGTTCGCGGTCTTCCTTTCGCGCGCTATGCGCGCGACGCTCTGGATCGCCGCGGAGGTCTGCGCGATGCCGGCGGAGGACGTTTCTACGGCCTCAGCCTGGTTCCTGATGAGCTCCGAAAGCGAAGAGACGCTCGCGGCGATCTCCTCCTCCGCGCTCGAGGAGGCCTCGACGCCTTCCGCTAGCGAGCGCGACCTCGCGGCGTTGCCGTCGGCGTGGGCGCGGAGCGAGGTGAGGATGACCAGGGCGTCCTCGAGCTTCCGCGAGAGTCTGCTCTCGAAGCCGTGGCCCGCCGACGCTATGCCGCGCAACTCCTCCACGCAGACTGCCATGGCCGACAGCGCGGCGGCCATGGCCGGCGCGGCCGACCCGTCTCGCGATTCCGGAGGAAGGCTCAGGCTCCCCGCCACCAGCCGGCCGGCGATGTCCGCCGTCGCGAAGCGCGGTCCCTGGACCCTCCCAATCGCGAGCGCGGCGACCAAGGCGCCGACGACGAGGAGCCCCGCGACGGCGAAGAGCGCCGCAGAAGCGGAGTAGGGCGCCGGTACCGCGTTCGTGAGCGAAATGGCGAAGACCGATGCGGCGATCGCCGCGGGCGCCATGGCCGCGGGGACGATGATCTTGGATTTCATGCCTGTAGTCATGGTTCCTCTCCCTGCTGCTCGATCGCGTTGTCCCGCTCGCGTCGCGCTCGATGATGCCCGCTCCGGAGGCCCGGAGCGGGCGAGAATCGAAACAATGACATGGAGATTAGATCAACCATGGCGGGGATTCTCTCCAGCCTCGGGGAAATCTCCCAGGTGGCCCCGAAGATAGAAAAAAAACTTCCGCAAAACAAGGTTATTCGAATCAATTATCCGTAAGCCCGGGAATTGCGAGTCCCGGCGCCGCGAAATCCTGCGCCGCGAAAGCGGATGCCAGGAGATAATGGAGATGCTGTCCGATTTTTCGGCCTTCGATGGATCGGCCCGATCTCGGATATGGGCGGTCCTCGCGCGCGACCGTCGGGGATGAGCCTACTTCATGGCCGTCGCGGCATAGAGCGCCGAATTGAGTCTCTTAACGGCGACACCGGCGAAACCTGCGTCCTCGAGAAGGACGCGCATCTCCCCTTCGCCGATCCGCACGGAGCGCGGGGGGCCGAAGATCGCCGCGCTCCCGAACTCCAGGACCGCGATCCGCCCTCCCGCCTTGAGCGCCCGGTGCAGGGACCGGAGCATGCCCCTTTTGTCCTCCACCTCGTGGAGGACCACGGACATGAGGGCCAGGGTCCCCGCGCCGTCGGGAAGGCCCAAGGAGGCCTCGGTGGACAAGATCGCCCGGAGGTTCCTGCGCCCCAGCTCGAGGCGCCTGCGCTCGATCAGGGCGACCGCCTCCGGCGCGATATCGACCGCGAAGACTTCCCCTTTGCTGCCGACCATCTCGGACGCGGGCAGGGAAAAGTAGCCCGAGCCCGCGCCGACGTCGATGACTATGTCCCCCTCGGCGAGGCCGAGGCGCCTCAGAGTCCTCTTCGGGGGCATCAAGAGCCGACGAAGAGGGCTGTCGAGATGCCCCAGTCGCTCCGGATCGAAGCGGTGCGGCATGCTAGGCCTTCTCCGCCTCGTCCTCGCGCATGTGCTGCCAGACCTGGCGCTTCTTCCAGTGGCTTCGCGCCGCGCGGTGCGCGGGGCCACCCTTGAAGAGGATCTGCGTGAGGACGATGATGCCAATCGCCTGCCAGAACCCGATCTCGGGGAGCTTGAAGATCCCCGGCATGAGGGCGTTCCACAGCCACATCGTGATCGCCCCGAAGAGGGCGATGAGGCCGGGCACTCCCACGACTACCCCGGCGATCAGGAGGGCCTTCGCCCCGCTCGACCACTCCGACCACGGCTTCCGATGTCCGTGTCCATGACCCATTCTCATATCGCTCATTTCGCACCTCCAGTGCCGAGGACGCGTCAGTCCTCCATCCAGTATTCGAGCGCCGCCGCGAGCTTGCGCAGCGCTCGGCGCTTCCTGGACATGAGAGTGTCTATCGAAATCCCCGTCTTCTCGGCGAGCTCGCGAAAGGCCGTCCCGCCCAGGGCCTGGGCGCGGATCACCTCGCGCTGCTCCTCGGGCAGCGCCTCGATGGCCGTCTCCAGGGCCTCCGCGAGATCGCTTCGCAGGAGGGCCTCCTGCGGATCCATGCCGGCCGCCGAGGCGATCTCCTCGAGCATCCCGTCGGGGATCTCGACCTGGCCCGCCCGTCTGCGCGCGCCTTCGCCGCGCCACAGGTCTATGAGGCGGTTGCGCATCGCCGAGAAGATCCAGCCGGCGACGTCCTCGACCATCGAGAGCGCGTCCGCGTTCACCAGCGCCCTGCCGAAGGCGTCCTGGAGAGCGTCCTCTGCGCTGGCCTCGTCGGGAGCGTGTCTCCTCGCCCAGGCGAGAAAGCCGCCGCGCCGCTGCCGATACGCTGTCTCGATGGCGGTCGTCGCCGCGAAGGTTCCGTCTTCCACTCTCATGTCCTCCACCTTAACGACGATCCGGGACGGGTTTTCGTTCATCCGCGCGAGCGAAACTTCCCGTCCCGCGATCCAATGCGATACTCGAAGGACGGCGCTTTCGATAGCCTCCCCGGACGACAGCCTGTACAATAGCGGATATGAGGCGAAAATAAAAATAAAACGAATCGGCTAGCGTGGGGACCGGAAGGAGGCGACATGCGCCGGACAGACGAGGAATACATGGAATCCGCGTACGAGGAGGCCTGCGCCAGCCTGAGGGAGGGCAACCGCGGCTTCGGCGCCGTCGTCGTCGACGCGGGCGGAGCCATCATCGCGAGGAGCCACGATACGGAAAGGACCGAAGGCGATCCTACGCTCCACGCGGAGATCACCGCCGTCAGCAAGGCCTCGAGAGTCTCGGGCCCCGACTTGAAGGCTTGCGCGATATTCAGCACCCATGAGCCCTGTCCGATGTGCGCCGCGGCCATTTTCTGGGCGGGGATACGATCCATAGCCTACGGCTTCCCGACGAGCGAGGCATTGAGCGAAGGCAGGAGGCGGATCGATATCGGATGCGAGGAAATATTCAGGAGAGCCGGCCGAGAGGCGGTAATCCAGGGGAAGGTCCTGTACGCGAAATGCTCCCTGCTATACAGGAAGGAGATACGAGAGGAAATCGAGAGGATCAGGAACAGGACCGCGGACGAATTGGAGGCGGAAGGGGCGGCCATCGGAGAGAGGCGACTACGATGGTTGCACGAGAATCCCCATACGACCGACGAGGCGGACGCGCTGCTCGCGGGATACTCGATCCTCCTCGAGAAATTGCGGATCAGCGAGGCCGAGGCGCCGATCGCCGAGAGAAGCGGGACAAGACTCGTGTTCCGTTCCATGAACCCCTGCCCTACCCTGGAGGCCTGCAAGATCCTGGGCTACGACACGAGGATCGTATGCAGGCACCTGACGGAAAGGGCGGCGGACGCCCTGGTCAAAGCCGTGGATCCTCGCTTGAAGTTCGCCCGAAGCTACGAGAGGATCCGGCCCTACTGCGACTATTGCGAAGAGTCGATCGAATTGGACTAACTTAGGGCATCCGCCAAATGTCGAGGACGCCCCTCGTCTGGTGGCGGTTGGCGTCCCCCTCGGGCAGAGCGATGCGACCGTCGGCGACGATCGGGCTGTTCCAGTGCCCGCCGCCGCACGGGAGGGTCGCGACCGAGCGGCCGCTCGTCGCCTCGTAGACGCGGAGCCCGCCCTTTAAGTCGTAGACGAAGGCAAGGCCATCGACTACCGCCGGGCTCGTGCCGCCGTAGGCGCTATGCCACTGGAGCTTCAGCCGCGAGCCCTCGACCGTCCACGCGGAGGTGGCGCCCCTGTCCGCGGCGAAGACCCAGGTCCGGGAATCGGCGCGCAGAACCGCGAGCGCGGCGAAGATGCGGTCCCCGGAAGGGGAGGGCACCCGGTCGATCTCTCCCCCGCGGTGGGGATCGGGACCCCGAAGTCCGCGCCAGTCGAGGAGGCGGACCCAGCCGTCCTTGCCCCCCTGCGCGATGAGGCCGCCGCCGAGGAGGGCGGGCGAAGTGGAGCCGAGGTCCTGGTCCTCCTCGTCGAGCTGCTCGGTCTCGATCGGCGTGTAGTTGCCGAGGATCCGCGTCGCCTCCGGATCGAGCTCGATGACCGCGTCGCCCCAGTTCGTCTTTCCGTCCCAGAGGCCGTTCCCCGTGGCTATGAAGAGCTCGCCGCCGGCCTCGTCGACGACCACGCCCGCCCGCCCCCAGATCCCCGAATCGCTCTGCGGGTAGGAGGCCGGGTCCAGGAGCTCGTGCCTGTCGCTGTCCAGGGAGTTCCACACGCGGAGGAGGGTTCCGCTCGCCGCATCGAGGACCACCACGTGTCCCTGGTAGGGAGGCGTATCGCCGATATAGCCGTCGGTCGCCGCGATCACGCGGCCCTTGAAGAAGTTGAGGGCCGATGCGATCTTCTCGCGCCGGGGAAGCCGCGTGATGGCCCTGCTCCAGACCAGGCTGCCGTCCGCTATCGCGAGCTTGCGGATCGCGCCGTCGGGCGCCGCGGCGTAGAGGAAGAGCCTGTCGGGATCGGCGACCGGCGTCGCGTTCGTTATACGGTAGGTGCCGGCGAGATCCTCGTAGCCGGGTGGCGTGTACTCCCAGAGGACTGCCCCGTCCCGCGCGTCGATCGCGATCGTCTTCCCGTAGCTCGTCGTGACGAAAAAGGCGTCGTGGACTGCGCCCATGACCGTCACGCCGCGCAGATAAATGGGCGAGGAGTCCACGGTGCCGTCCAGCTCGACCTGCTGCCGCACGAGAGAGCCGAGATTACCCGCATTGACGCCCATGTTCGCACTAGGGGCGCTCGAGCCCGCGACGTCCCAGCCGAAGCGCGGCCAGTCCTGGCTCTGGGCCCAGGCGGCCAAGCCGGAGACCAGGAAGGCGACGACGAAAAAGATGGCTTTCATAATCGGAAAATATGGATTTTCGCACTACGGAGCAAGTGTCCTGCGGAAATTGAATGCGATCGGATACAAGAAGAGCGCAATAAACTTCATCAGATGGACAGTCAGGCATCCCCTGTTGGAATAATGCCGACTGTTTCGATCATCAGGACAATGGTCTTCTCGGGCGCCCTGGTTTTGTGGAGGACAGCTTTCGGTATGACGAAACCTTGGTGAGGTCGCAGCTCCACCGTTTCTCTTCCTTCGAGGTCGATGAAAAGATTCCCCTCGAGAGTAAAGAAAAACTCGTCTTCATTATCATGCTTATGCCAGTGGTATTCGCCCTGCAAAATTCCCAGGCGGACCACCGAATCGTTGACCTGGCAAAGCGTCTGATTGTACCAGCGATCGGTGCACTTTTCGACCAGTGATCGGATGTCGACCAATTGCAAAGGTTCATGAAGAATATTCATGTGGTTGACATAGGGATAGGGGGATTCGCTCATCATTCTTCCTTCTCGATAGTGTACTGCCTTTCGATTGCGACGTTCCCCTTGATCATCGCCCAGACCGGGCAATACTTCTCCTCCGCCATCGAGACCGCCTTATCCAGGTCAGCCTCGGTAATATCGTTCGACTTCAAGAAAATTTTCATGACTATCTTGCTCAGGGACGTAGGATGCTCGCTCCTCCTCGTCCCCTCCAGACTCATTTTATAATCCTTGATCGTCTTTCGCATTTTTCGCAGCAAGGGGATAACGGTCCCGCTCGTGCAGGAACCCAGGCTCACCAAGAATACCTCCAAGGCCGTGTAGCCTTCGTTGTTTCCCAGCGGAGGGTAGTAATCGGTGACGATCGGCGGATTGTCGCCGGATGTGCACGAGAACTTTATCGAATCGTTGATCAATCTGACTTCCGCGTTGAGTAAATTTACCGCCATGGGGCTCCTCCCCGAGAGATTGTACCGACCTCGTCGGGACAAGACAAGCAGATGCTCCCGACGGCGATACGAAGCTCTCCGGGCGCGACCCTTCCGCTTTTTCTGTCATGATTTTGTTGACAATCAGGTTCGATTGCAGCTCTTCGCGACAGCGTACAACCTGGGGAGCTTTTTCCTCCAGACAGCACTGTCGAAAAACGCGAGTCAAGGGAACAATCTTGACAATAAGCCACATCACTGTAAAATCGTGCCAGAACAGGAGAGAATTCCTATGACAGGCACGAATAGCACGTCGTCTGGGAAATACAGGATAAGAGCAAACGGAGCGGTCCACTTCGTGGCGAACCGGTTTCAAATGCCATATAGAGCATCTCGGATGAAGGCGAGATATTTATTGTTCGCATGTGCATTGTTGATGAGTTGTTATAATACCGATTATCGTGACCCTATAAAGACGAAAGATGAAATACAAAAAAACACGACTCAATTGGAGCGCTACATAGAAAACAAAATGGTCGCTTCTCATCTCGAGAAAGTGTCCTTGGCCATTTTTTCAAATGGCCAAATAATATATTCACATGGATTCAACGCGAGCGGAGATGAGCAGCTTCAGGCTGCATCAATAAGCAAGCCGGTCGTGGCATACGCCGCACTGAGGTTGGTCGAACAGGGCAAGCTGGAGCTCGATAGGCCATTATCCGAATACCCGGGAAAGAGGTATTTTTGCGATGTCTCTAGTGGCAATAGTATTACGCTTAGAATGGTTTTGAATCATACTTCGGGCATGAGCAACGATGTGAGCCATGATGATAGAAAGATATACCTCGAACCGGGAAAGGAATTTCATTATTCAGGAGAAACTTTTGAGTACTTGAAAACAGTGATCGAGAATATTGTCGCGATGCCATTCGATGCGTTCATGAAAATGGAAGTGTTCGATCCATTGGGAATGAAGGATAGCCATTACCTAAAAATGAGGATAAACGGGGAGCTGAAAGTTTTTGCATCTGGTGGACTTAGCACGACACCGTCTGATCTGTCCAGGTTTTTCATGGAGCTCCTAAACCCAAAGTTCATAAGTAAATCATTGATCGATGAAATGTGTTCCGATTCGATTAAGCTTGATGATCATAATTATTGGGGCCTCGGCATTGCCATTCAACACGGGAATGGGCAAAATATCCTGTGGCATGGTGGGAATAACGGCGAAAAGTGGCGGTCATTAGCCTATATCTCGCTGGATACTGGTACTGGGATCGTGATTCTCACCAAAGGTAGGAATGGCTATTACAGTAATCCGGAAATAGTGCATGAAGCGATCGGCGGATCGAATTATGGACTAAGCAAGATGTCACTTCGAACATTAAAATGAAGGTGCCGCGTCTCGTTATGCTTGCCTTAATCATGTTTGCCTTGTTCTCAATGCCCCCCATCTGGGCGGAGGGAACCCAAGCCACGGCATTTGGCCTCGAAGCGCTAAACGCGGATTCAGATTTCCTCATATCAGGCGCGCTCAGGCTAAATCCTTTCACCTTTGCGGATAAGGCTTCGTTCGAAATATTCGCGGGAGAGCAGCGGGCCAAACTCTCCGAAGGAATGGGTCTCCGGGGAGCGCGGGAAGAGCTCGCCGCGACGGACGGCAGCGATCCCAAGGCGAAGGCCGCGCGCCGCCGAAGGCGACCCCTTCTTCCCCGTTTCTACCAGCGGTAGTACTTTGTAAATGAATGAATGTTTCCTATATCGAACCGCGCGTCGAGCTCAAGCCATACCTTCGGGCCATCTGGATATTCGAGAGCGAGGTCGGGCTGCCGGCTTCCGAAGTGAGCCTCGTCGCGCCCAACGGTTGCGCCAAGCTGATCGTCAGTTGCGAGAACTCCCTCGTAAGCACCGCGCAGGGCCGCTCCCATCTGAGTAAAGAGCAGAGTCTGTATTTTGTCGGGCTCAGGGACATCCCCGTCACTCTGAGCACTCCACCCGGAAGAGCGCGCTTTCTCGGAGTCGAGTTCTACCCCTTCGGGGCATTTCCCGTGCTGGGCATTCCGATGGCCGAATTGACGAATCGCCTCTTCCCGGCCGAAGCGCTTTCGGCCTTCTGGACTCCGGCCTTCACCGAGCGGCTTCGGAATACGGAAAGCCTCGAGGGGAAGGTCGGCCTGATTCAAGAGCGGCTTTGGCAAAGCCTCCGGCAAAACCGGCCCACGAACCCGATAGTCGAGCATTGCGTGGAGTTCCTAAAAAGGAGGAAGGGCCTCGCCTCGATCTCGGAATTGGAACACGCCACCGGATACGATAAAAGGTACTTGGAGCTTCTTTTTCGGACCCAGGTCGGGGTGTCGCCCAAGACCTTGGCCGGCATCTTCCGTTTTCGAAGCCTGTACAAAAAGCTCATCGCGGGCTCTTCCTACGCCGGTATCCAAGGCGATGTGTACGAGTATTACTACGATCAAGCCCACTTCGTTAAGGATTTCAAGAAGATGACCGGATTCCCTCCGAAATACTTTTCCCGGAATGTTCCCAATAGCCTTTGGCGCTGGCACTCGCTCATGTAGCGTTTCGCTTTTTTACAATGCTCCGGCACGCGGGGAAAGTACCTTCTAGCAAGCAGGTCGCAAAGTGAGAGGCTCTAATTCGCAGAATGAGGAGCGAGCATGGCAAAGGTAATTTTCGGAAACCATTCGGCGGTAATCGTTCCGCGACGAGACCGGGACAGAATTCGCAGTTTTTACTGCGATGTCCTGGGCTGCACGATCACGAGAGAGAATGATCAAAAGGATGACCTTCGTATGGGAGAGAACTTCCATATCGCGTTCATGTATGGAGATGACGCCGACGAGAGCGAGTTTTTACGAACTGGAAAATCGGTCTGGCTGGAAATAAAATCCGACAAGGTCGAAGAAATGAGGAGGAAAATCCTCGATTTCGGCGTCAGGAAGCTTGATATACCAGACCCCCACCTCTACTTTCAGGCACCAGGAGGTCAGGTGCTCCGTTTGGTCGGGATCGACGAGGACCTATCCAAATACGAGGGGAGCGGAGAAGGCCCGAACGCGGGAAAGGTGAAAGAGGCAATCGAAAGAAAGGGGTAGAAAAGCGCGTTACGAGACCAATTTTCAAAGCAGGTGGTTTCTAGAACGCCAGATGGAGCGACGCGCCCAGCACGGCGAAAGCGCCCGGTCCTTCGCTGCCGCCAAAAGGATGCGCGAGGTAGGCAGTGCAGTTCAGGAGCCTGAAACAATCGACGAAAAGCCCGAGCCCGGTCGAAGCGAAGATCCCAGGATCATCGACGCGATCCGCGCAATAGGCGCCGTCCACAAAGGCGTATATGCCGGGTATAAAGTCCCGCCCTGCGATGGACGGACCGCAGATCCTGATTTCCAATTGATTCAGAACCTTCGTGGCCGCATCCAGTCGTCCCGGCTCGAAACCTCTCACGACCATCGTGTCGACGCTGGTCCTGGGGCAGCGGCCACCGAAGCTCTCCATGGCATATATCGGTATCGAGCCGCCGCCCAGATAGTCGACGG
>CAYOIX010000042.1:0-26702 GCA_964404145.1 uncultured Treponemataceae bacterium | reverse complement strand
GTATGGACGAGCGCCTCGTGACTCGGGCCCTCGAGAACCTCGTCAACAACGCCCTGCGCTACACCTCTTCGGGCGGCAGGATCGCCATCGCGGCAAGGGCCGAGGCTGAAAACTATATTGTCTCCGTCGTCGACGACGGTCCGGGCATCTCGCCGGAGGACCTGCCGCACATCTTCGAGCTCTTCTACCGCGGCTCCTCCTCCCGCCGCGAGCCGGGCATGGGCCTCGGTCTCTCGATCGTAAAGACCGTCGTAGAGTCACACGGCTGGGCCATCAATGTCCTTCCCGGAAGGGATCATGGTGCCGCCTTCGTCCTCACGATACCGGTATCGGCGATTAGTTGTGCAGGCCCTGGAGGGAGGAACGACAAGAGGAGATAGAACGATCTTTGAATTATATCGATTTATTCCAACAATCCGGCGCTAGGACTTTGTTTTCAGTAACGGCTCGCGTCCCTTCACTCGACGAATTTGTTGACTTCTCCGCCCTGCGCCTCGGCTTGACCGGTGGTCCTGGAATATTCCCGCCAGACATAGGATTTCTCCTCCAGTTCCGAGGGTACTGGTAAGGCTACAGGATAATCCTTAAGCATGATCGACTCCGCGAACATGGCGAGCCTATAACGGGTGATCACCTTACTATGCTTGGCCAAGCCGACGACGTAGATTGAGCGCCGTGTACTTCTCTTCTTTTCCTCGATAACCTTTGAAATCAGGCGGATTGTGTCTATGAAGAAGGTCTTGGAAAAAACCTTGCTTCGTAATAATCCATCGAAGACGATAATCGTGTCCGTGGCGAAGTCTTTGGTTTTCACAATCCTATAGAGAGTAGCCCATTCGACGAGTTCGCGATAAACCTGGACCCAGGATGGGCTTGGAGGTTCTTTGCTTCCGGGCTTGGGCATCATGTGGCTAAGGTACGACAGGCTCTCAACGACGAGGTCGGACCAATCCTGCTCGTCCTTGCCTCGCCATACGAGCTGCGGGTCGAGATCGCGGTTTCGCCTCTCGTAGACCACGCGGATGGGATTCTCCTCGTTTTGCATCATTACGGACTGGTACTCCACCGTGGGTATATTCTTGCGAGAGGCTTCATCGTGCTTATAGCTTTCGACGCTTTTCTTTGCGCTCTCTTTAGCCATTATGTACTCCTAGAAAAGGCGGTCGCTTTGTGAATTGCACCGGGATTGCGCCTGGATTGCGCGGGAATTGCGTAAAAATGGCTGGATTGCAATAGCCAAGTGATGTAAAGCAATAGAATTAGACAAGATGCGATTGCGGATGATTGCGTAAAATGTACCGGATTCATGATACACTTCCCCCGCTTCCGATCTTCGCGGAGTCTATAGCGAAGAACAGGGATTCGAAACGGAGATCGGTCGTCTCGCACGACGCTATAAGGTGAGCAATCTTGTCATTATCCGGCGCCTGTTCGAAATCGGGATTCTTTATAGGGAACGGTATTGGCACGAGTATCAAATCGAAGAAGAGAGGCTGCGCAGCTTCCCGAAAAAGAGCGGCGGCAACTTCTACCTCACTCAATCCGCTCGTGTCAGCAAGCGTTTCGCCCGCGCCCTCGTGATCAGCACGATGGAAGGCCGGACCCTTCATCGCTATGCTTTCCAACTCCTAGGCGTTTCATAATATTCGACCTTTCAGGAACTAGGTCGTAGCCTTGGGGGCCTCGGATGAGCCATCTCCTCGATTCAAACGTGTTTATACAAGCGAAAAATCTGCACTATGGCTTCGACTTCTGTCCCGCCTTTTGGGATTGGCTTGATGTCAACAATGAAGGGGGAAAGGTCTTTAGTGTCGAAAAAGTCGGGGACGAACTCGTTGCCGGATGCGATGAGCTAGCAGAGTGGGCATCGAGGCGAGGGCGTAATTTCTTTCTTGCTCCGGAGCGATAGGCCATGCGCCCTATGGGCGCAGATCGCAAGGAATCGATTGGATTGGTCGCATCAGACGACCTGCGATACCGCCTCCTCCCTGTGCTTTAAAAACGGTCGAAGCCATCCGCAGGATGGCTTCGTCTGCAACTGAACCGGCAATTGAAGGGCCGTCATCGCATCGAAAAAGGGCTTAGCTGTACGTGTCGGAGTCGCCCTACGAGGCTCGACTTCCTGTCTCGCCTCTCCGGTCCGGGCCCATCGCTCTCGCGTACATCCTTGTACGCTCGACCATCAGTCGCTCTCATCGAATCGAGCGCCTGATGGAGCGATGGGCCTCCGACTCCGACCAGCGCTTTAAAACGATCGAAGCCATCCGCAGGATGGCTTCGCTAATTAAGGCGCCGGTCGGAGTCGGACCGACTCATAAAGGTTTTGCAGACCTCTCCCTTCCCACTTGGGTACGGCGCCATGCGCGATAGCGCATTTTTAAATCCCTTCCTCTCGCCGCCCGATTACTATCGGACGGCGCCATATGCGTTAGCATATTATTAAATACAATTCCTCTCGACGCCCGATTACCATCGGACGGCGCCAATCGAAGCGTAAATATAGCCAAGGCGGGGTGCGAATGGCAAGCCCCATGGCGATTTAGGACGAAGAGCCTCGGGGCCGCGCTCGAGCGCGGTCCCGGGCTGATCGATGGCTTACCTCTTCGCGGCCTTTACGGCCTTTACCCCACGGGGAGGATTGGCGGCCGCGAGCGCGGCCTTGGCTGTGGCCGCGATGTGGGCCTGCTCGTCCTGCTTCTTGACGAGGTTCTTGGCCTCGAGGATCTTCCAGGCGTCGACGAAGGCCGAGGCGATGAAGACCGAGGAGTAGGTGCCGGTTATGACGCCGACGAGGATGCAGAGGGCGAAATCCTTCATGCTGCCCTGGGTGAAGATGTAGAGGGCCAGGGCGGCGAGGATGACGGTGCCGGAGGTGATGAAGGTACGGCCGAGGGTCTCGGTGACGCCCTTGTTCATGTTCTCGCGGAACACCGCGTTGGGCTTGAATCTCACCTTCTCGCGGATCCGGTCGTAGATGACGATCGTGTCGTTGATCGAGTAGCCGACTATCGTGAGGATGGCGGCGATGATCGAGGTGTTGAACTCCATCCGCGTGTAGACGATGAAGGCGACGAGGACCAGGGCGTCGTGGATGACCGAGAGGACGGCGCCGATGGCGTATACGGGTTTGAAGCGGATGGAGCAGTAGGCGAGGATGAGGGCGAAGGTGAGGAGGGTCAGCCACACGGCCTGGTCGGCGAGGCTCTTGGAGAAGCGGGCGCCGACGAAGTCGGCCTTGTTGACGATGACGTTGTCCGCGCCGAAGGCCGCCTGGAGCGCGGTCGAGAGCTTAGGC
This sequence comes from uncultured Treponemataceae bacterium, assembly GCA_964404145.1. Lineage (GTDB taxonomy): Bacteria > Spirochaetota > Spirochaetia > Treponematales > Rectinemataceae > UBA1306. The sequence continues at coordinate 23,407 of CAYOIX010000042.1, read as the reverse complement.
TGGATGGTCTTGGAGAACTCGGGATCCTTGCCCGAGTCCTCGATGCGGATCAGGTACTCGCGCGCGATCTCGTCGCCCGCGCGCTGGATCGACACGCTGCCGAAGCTCTTGAGGGCCGCCCGGATGGACTCGACGCTGATCTCGAGCCCGGTAGAGCCGGTCAGGGCGTAGTGGAGGACCGAGGGGACGGTGGCGGACAGGACCGCGTCGGTCTGCGAGGCGCCGAGGAGGAGCGAGGAGGAGGTCGATGCGTCGGCCTTGAGCTCGACGACCATGCCGGGCACGGTCTTGACCGCGTCGGTCATGGCCTGGAGGTTCGGGTACTGGTCGAAGGTGTAGGTGTAGGACTTGGCCGCTCCCGAGGGGGCCTGGGAAATCAGGTCCACCTCGGTCTTGCTCACCTTGAGCTGCATCGTGCCCGTCCCGGTATAGGTGACGTACATCGACGGAGGGGCGAAGCGGACGCTGGTGTTGAGGCCGGCCTGGAAGTCGACGCCCTTGTTGAAGCCCAGGGTCACGGCGCCGACGAGGCCGGATATTATGATGACCAGCGAAATCGGCACCGTAATCTTGAAGCTACGGTCGAAGTTGATGACCCGCGTCATTTGACCCTCCAGGATATGCTCACGTGCTTGACCTTGAGCACGTCCGTCTCGAAGTCGAAGATCAGGTGCGACAGGAACAGCGAGGTGAAGAGGGAGCACACGGTGCCGATCGCGAGCGAGATGGCGAAGCCCTGGATGGGCCCGGAGCCGAGCTGGGCGAGGAAGAGGGCGGCGATCAGGTTGGTGAGGTGGGAGTCGACGATGGTCCAGAAGGCCTTGACGAAGCCCGCTCGGATCGAGGCTATGCGGCCCTTGCCCTCGCGCAGCTCTTCCTTTATGCGCTCGAAGATCAGGACGTTGGCGTCGACCGAGACGCCGATCGTGAGGACGAAGCCCGCGATCGAGGGCAGGGTGAGGGTGAGCCCGAAGGCCGAGAGGACGCCGATCATGATGAAGAGATTGACGAGCTCGGCGATGGCGGTGTTGATGCCGGCGCCCTTGTAGTAGAGGAGCATGAAGCCGATGACTAGGGCGAAGGCGATGGTCACGGCGAGGATTCCCGAGTGGACGGCGTCCTCCCCGAGGGAGGAGCCGATGGCCTGGGTGTTCACCGGCGTGAGCTCGACCGGGAGGGCGGCCGTGCGCAGCACCAAGGCCAAGTTGGCCGACTCGTCGGCGCTGAAACCCGTCATCCGGACCGAGTCGCGGATCGGCTCGGAGATCGTCGCTCCGGCCTTGACCTTGTCGTCGAGGACGACGGCCATGGTCTCGTGGACGTGGGCGCTCGTCATCTTGTAGAAGATCTCGCCGCCCTCCTTGTCCAGCTGGAAGACCGTCTCGGGCTGGCCGGTGATCGAGTCCGAGGAGGTGCTCGCGTTGGTGATGTGGGTCCCGTCGAGGCCGGGCACCTCGTTGATGATCATGTACCGGCCCGTGAACTCGTCGAGGCCGTAGGAGTCCTTCTTGTAGAACTTCCGGATCACGAAGCCGGCGGGGACTATCGAGCTGTCCGCGACGGTCATGGTCTTCTCGTCGACGCCGAGGGGGTTGGTCTCGAGGTAGGTGGCGAGCTTGGCGGTCGCCGCGTCGTCGACTATATGGAAGGCGAGCTTGCCGCGACCCATGAGGATGGAGTTGATGTTCTCGGGATCGGCGGCGCCCGGGACTTCGATGTAGATCTGATCGTCGCCCTGCTGGCGGATCGTCGGTTCGGTGAGGCCGAACTTGTCGATGCGCGAGTTGAGACTCTCGATGGCGCGCTTCATGGCATCGGCCCTCTCGGCCGCGGAGAGCGTATGCCCGACCTTCTTGGAGAGCGCGTCGAGGTCGGCCTGGATCACGGCGCTCATGCCGCCCGAGAGGTCGAGGCCGAGCTTGACCGCCTTCTTCTGCTGGGCCTTTAGGTCGAGGACGTGGGTCCTATAGATGCTCTCCACCGCGTCGTAGGCCGCCTTCTCGCTGACGAAGGCGGCGAGGGCCGTCTTGGCCGTCCACGATGCGGGAGTCGCCTTGCGGGCGGTCTTGTAGGTGGCGGAAGCGGCCTGGACATCCACGGCGTATTTCTGCGCGTCGAGCTTGGCCTCGTCGCCCGACGCCGCGCTCGCCTTGAGCGCGTTGAGGTCGGCGATGGCCATGCTCCGCGCGTATTCGCGAATCTGCTCGCGCGAACCGACGGCCAGGGCCTTATCCGCTTTCGGCGTGAGCCAATACCAGTTCACCGTCGGCCACAGGAAGGCGAAGGAGACGGCTACGACCGCCAGTACGATAAGTAACCTTTGAAACTTGCTCATTCCGGTCGCTCCAGATGAGGGAATAGGGCCGACCCCCAACCCGCCGCTCGGAAGCGCGGGCTTCGGGACGGCCCTTGGCTAGGCGGAGATTCTACTTCTTGTCCTCGGTGGGCTTCTCGACGTCGCTATCGGGCGTCTTCTGCGCCTCTATCTTCTCGTCTCCGCCCTTGGGCTCGACGGCGGCGATAGCGGCCTTGGAGAACTCCATCTTCACGTTCTCGTCAACCTTTAGGATGACGGTCTTTTCCTTTACGGTGTAGACGGTCGCGTGGACTCCGCCGGAGGTGACGACCTTGTCGCCCTTCTTGACCGCGGCTATCATCCGCTGCGCATCCTTCTGCTTCTTGTTCTGCGGCCGGATGATGAGGAAATAGAAGATGACGAAGACGGCACCGAAAGTGACGAGGGTCATGACCATGGAGCCGGACGAGTTGCCGGTTCCGGACGGCGCGACCTGGAGCAGGGCGAGCCCCGACAGAAGCTTGTTCATGTGGTTTCCTTAAGGGAAGATTCGCGGAAAGGTAGCACGTTTGCGGAGAGACCGTCAAGTTTGGCTAGGAGGTGATTATCGTCCCGGCCTTGCCGTCTATGGCGGCCACGGCCATGTCCATGCTGGTGATGATCACCTTGCTGCCGCCGCGCCTTATGAAGTCGCAGGCCGCCTCGATTTTGGGACCCATCGATCCCTTGGGGAACTGCCCCTCGGCGAGGTAGCGCTCGCACTCGGCGACGGTCAGGGCGTCGAATGTGCGCTGGTCGGGCTTCTTGTAGTTGATGGCGACCTTTTCGACTCCCGTCAGGATGCAGAGCTCGTCGGCCCCGATGAGGTTGGCCAGGAGGGCGGAGGCGCGATCCTTGTCGATGACGGCGTCCACGCCGGAGAGGCTGCCGTCGGGCAGGCGCATGACGGGGACGCCGCCCCCGCCCGCGGCGATGACGATCTTGCCGTCGTCTATGAGGTCCTTGATCGTGCCCTTCTCGACGACGTCGAGGGGCATGGGCGAGGCCACGACGCGCCGGAAGCCCCTGCCCGGGTCCTCTTTTATGATCCAGCCGCGCGTGCGGAGCTTGTCGACCTGCTCGGCCTTGTAGAAGGGCCCGACGTACTTGGTGGGATTGGACATGGAGGGATCGGCCGGATCGACTACCACCTGGGTGATGATGGTGACGACGTCCTTCTCGATCTTGGCCGCGATGAGGGCGTTGGCCAGGCACTGGGCAATCATGTAGCCCATCGAGCCCTGGGTATCGGCCACGATCACATTGAGCGGCGAGGGAGGGACCTGGCCGGAAGCCGCCTCGTGGCGGATGAGGTGGACCCCTGCCTGGGGTCCGTTGCCGTGCGAGAGCACGACCCTGTGCCCCTCGATTATGAGGCCCACGATGGCCTCCATGCTCTTCCGCGTGTTCGCGAACTGCTGGGCCATCGTGCCTTCGCTGCCTTCTTCGATGATCGCGTTGCCGCCCAAGGCGACGACGATGGTCTTCCTGCTCATTCGCTACCCCTTATCGCGATCAACTATATGCGGGAAGGCCAGGAGAGACAAGACCGAAGGCTTATGCAATTCTTTTGCATAAAAATGAATACTCCGGTCGCCGGGGACCCGGAGGGCGGGAGGGTCGACCTATCGCGAGTGGAGTCGAAACTCTATTATCCAGGCATGAGAAGAGACTTTTCCGTCGCGATGGCCTGTATCCTCGCGATCCTGGCCCTTCCCGCGGCCGCGGGCCCGATATTCGCGCCGGGCACGAGGCTCTTCGTCATCAAGACCGAGCATTTCGATATCATCTTTCCGGAGCGCTCGAGGCCCAGCGCCCTCCGGCTCTCGACCATGGCCGAATCGGTCTACGAGGAAGTGTCGGGCAAACTCGAGGCCAAGCTGCCGGCCCGCGTGCCCGTGGTGATCACGCCCGATATCGGCATATTCAACGGCTCGACGAATCCCTTCCCCTACATGCATATAGTCCTCATCGACAGCGCCATCGACATCGGCTGGACCGCCTTCAGGGACAACTTCCGCAACCTCTTCCTCCACGAGCTTACCCATGCCGTGTCGCTCCAGATCAGGGCGCCCTGGGCTTCCTTCCTTTCGAGCGTCTTCGGCTCCTGGCTCCTGCCGGGTTTGCTCAACGAACCCGAGTTTATGGTCGAAGGGGTGGCGGTCAGCTTCGAGAGCGACGACGCCGCAAGCGGCCGCGCCAACGATCCCCTGGTCAAGGAAGCCGTCCGCCAGGACATCATCGAAAACCGTTTCAAGACGCCCCTCGAGGCTTCGGGCATCTACGACGAGTATCCCTTTGGCGATATCTTCTATAATTATGGCGGGTTCTTCAACGCCTATATCCAGAGGACTTACGGCATGGGGAAATACGCCGAACTCTGGAAGGCCATGGGCAACCTGGTCTTCGCGGCCTCGCTCGATCCTTACGGGATCGGCTTCTACGAGGCCTTCCGCAGGACCTACGGATTTTCCTTCCTGAAGGCTTGGGCCGATTTCCGCAACTCGCTCTCCCTGGCGGGCACCGTCGATGCGCCGGAGATTCTCGGGCCGAGGGATCTCGCCTGGATGCCCGGCGGCCTCGCGGGGAACGAGAAGGGCCTGTACTGGGTCGACGCGCGGTCGAACCGCGCGATGACGATGGACCCGGCGACGCTCACGAGCGCGGCCCTCTTCGACGCCGATCCGTCCTGGGCCATCAGCGACGCCTCGCCGGACGCCGGCGCCGATGCCGGGCGCCTCCTCGTCTCGAGGGCCGTCTACCTGCCCGACGGCCGCAGCCGCGCCGAGACCATCGTCTACGATCTCGCTTCGCGACGCTTCCTCGCCGAGACGAGGACAGCCGACATGCGCGAGGCTCGTTTCTTCCGCGACGGCTGGGTCGGCATCGTCTCGAATCTCCATAACACCGACCTGGTCTTCGTCTCGAAGGCGGGCTCCAAGGTCCTCCTCCCCGGTACGGAGGAGGTCATGTACTCCTCGCCGGCCGTGCTCGACGATCGGCGCCTGGCCCTCATTGTCGCGGTGGGAGGGAGGAGGAGCATAGGCCTTCTCGACCTCGACTCGGGGAGGCTCTCGCTCCTGAGGCCCGAGGGCCAGGACGCCGGGCTCCTCGACTACGTCAGGCAGCTCTCGGTCTCGGGAGGGGACGACGGGAGGCCCCGGAGGCTCTATTTCAACTACGACTCGGACGACAGGTTCTACAAGCTCGGCTTCCTCGACGGGGACGAGCTGAGCGTCGAGACGACCGACTATTCGGGAGGCGTGCTCTGGCCGCGCGAGGCGGGCGGGCGCATCTTCTACGTCGGCCGCTTCTCCGAGGGCGACAAGGTCTGCCGCTACCCCGGCGACGCCGCTTCGGTCGGGGGACGCCGCGTGGCCTTCGGTCTCGAGAGCTTCGACCCAGTGGCCGCCCTCGCCTCGCGCGACGCGGGCATAGCGGCCGCCGGAGCGACCGCGACAGTCGACCCATACCGGCCTCTGGCCTATGCGAATCCCTTCGACATGTGGGTCCCCTATCCCGACCTCGGCGTCATCGACCGCAGCTTCCGCGTCTTCAGTCTCTTCTATCTCCAGGACCCGACCGCCGCGAACGCCCTCCTCCTCGATGCCGGCTACGACACGAGCTATCCCTTCGCCGACACCAGCATCGAATGGGTCAACGACGATCTTCCCGTCTCCTTCACGACCACCCTCGGAGACCACCTGGTCTACGGGGCCTCGGGTCCGCCCGAGCGTCAGAGCTCGGCCACGCTCTCGGGCTCGCTCGAGCTCCCCGCCTCGCCTTCCCCGCGCGCCGCGCTCCTCGGTCTCGGCGGCGGCGTCCTGACCCGCGGCGACGGAACGAGCGGCAGTCCCTATGCCTGGGGCTACTCGGGCTGGAACGCGACGGCCTCGGGCCTCGTCGGCTGGGAGGGAAGGATCCCGGGCATCGCCGTAGCCACGTCGCGCGGTCTCGACCTCTTGAGCTACCACGACCTCGACCTCGCCTCCCTGACCTACAAGACCGAGGAGCACCTGGTCGCGGCCTACGACCGCGTGCCCTTCAGACTCGACCTCTGGGGCGCCTGGGCGAGCTCGCCCATACTCAAGCTCGACGCCACGAGCACGGTCTTCTCCGCGGATCGCCGCCCCGCCTACGTGGAATACGAGACCCTGGATACCGGAAGCTCCGATCTCCTCGTCGAGGGAACGCTCGACTACCGCCTGGCCGACCAGGCGATCCACTCGAATGTCCTCGACCTCTATTTCAACAGGATGCTCATCGACGTCGGCCTTCGAGGGGCGTATTTCCAGGCCGGACTGCTCGAGTCCGCCTTCGCCCGCCTGTCCTTCGACATCGCGGCGGCCCAGGGCATGGTCTTCGGCGGAGCGCGCGTATTCGGCGAGGTCTTCGCCCGCCTCGACGGATCCCCGATAGACCAGGCGATAGGCTTCCGGCTGGGCTTCCGGCTGGACGCCGGCGCTGCCGTGAACGCCGGCACGCCGCTCGGGCGCGCCGGCGCGGGAGGGCTCGAATGATCGTCAGGCGCGCGGCCGTGATGGGCCGCTGCATGGGTGTGAGGCGCGCGGTCGATATGGCCCTCGCGGCCGCGGCGAGGGAAGAGGCGCGGGGTGTATTCACCTTGGGCCCCCTGATCCACAACCCCCAGGCGGTGGCCGAGCTCGAGGCCGCCGGCGTCACCGCGATCTCCGAGGCCGAGCTGGAAGGCCGCGGCCCGGGGCAGGAGGGATTGGAGGGCGCGGTGGTCGTCCTCCGCGCCCACGGCGTCCCGCCGGCGCAGCGCGAAAGGCTCCTCGCCCTCGGCGCCCGGGTGGTCGACGCGACCTGTCCCCGCGTCCTCGCCAGCCAGAGAAAGGCGGCCGCCTACGCCGCGCGCGGATGGCGGGTGGTCATAGCCGGGGACGAGGGCCACGGCGAGGTGGCCGGCATCGCGGGCCACGCCCCCGGGGCCGTGGTCGTCTCCTGCCCCGAAGAAGTCTCGCGGCTCTGGCGCTCCGGCGATTCCGAGTCTGTCGGTCCGGACGGGAAGCCAATTCCGCTCGCCCTCATCGCCCAGACTACGATCAGGAAGGAGGAGTACGAGGCGATCCGCGCCGCCCTCGCCGAGCGCTTCCCGGTGCTGGAAGTGGTCGACTCGATATGCCCCTGCACCGAGGACCGGCTCGCCGCCCTCGCCCGGCTCGCCACCGAGGTCGAGGCGGTAGTCATCGTGGGCGGCCGCAATTCGGCCAACACCGCCCGGCTCGCGGCCACGGCGAGGGAGCTGGGGAAGCCGGCGTGGCTCGTCGAGACCGCCGGGGAGCTCCCGGCGGAGGTCTACGGCTTCGAGAGCGTCGGGCTTTCGGCCGGGGCCTCCACGCCCGAGCGGCTCATCGACGAGGTGGAGGCGGCGCTAGTGCGGGGGTCATCCTCGTCTCCTTCAGTCTAAGCGCGATTCGGCTCGGGAAGGGGGCGGATGAATAGCCACAGCCCGTCTATTGGGATAGACTGGTCCTACTGCACAAGCCAGAGGCGCCTAACATGTCCCGACTTCGGAACTCGGTGAGGAGCGAGGGATCGCCTTGCAACTCGACCTGAACAATCTCGTCGTCGCGCTTTCCCACGCCATCGATTTCATGGAGATGGATTTCCTCGGGGTAGTCTCGAACCATTCCAAGCGGGTGACGTATATCGCCTTGAAGATAGCCGAGTGCCTCGCCCTGCCGCCCGAGGCTCGCTTCGACCTCGTCGCGCTTTCGATACTGCACGACAACGGCATCGGCGCGGCCTTCCAGAGCATCGCCGGGACCGAGGACGAAGACGGCGCACCCTCCGGCGCCGCCGGGCTGCGCGCGGCGGAGCAGGCCGCCGTGCACTGCACTGCCGGCGAAAAGAACATCGAAGACTACCCATTGCTCACCGGGGCCAAGGACATCATCACCTATCACCACGAGAACTACGACGGATCCGGATTCTTCCGCCTGCGGGGCGAGAGTATTCCGCTCTTGGCCCAGATCATCAGGCTCGCCGACCTCGCCGAAAGCGGATCGAACCTGAGGAACGTCGACTACGAGGGGAAGACGAAGCTGTATGAGTTCCTCGAACAGCGCTCGGGCCGAATTTTCGCGCCCACACTCCTCGCGGCGTTTCGGGAGGCCGCGGCCTATCCCGCCTTCTGGCTCGACCTCCAGGACGAGTTCGTCGGCGCGGCCATCCATCGTAGCGCGCCGCACTTCGGCGCGCGGATGAGCTTCGCCGAGATTCGCGGCGCGACGGCCGTCTTCTCTCGGATCATCGACTCCAAGTCCCGCTTCACCCGACTGCACTCGCAGGAACTCTCCGAGCGCGCCGGCCGCATGGGCGAGCGCTACGGCATGGACGGAGAGGCCGTGGCCGAGCTCCGCATCGCGGCCGATCTCCACGACCTGGGCAAGCTTGCCGTGAGCAACGCCATCCTCGACAAGCCGGGCGGGCTCGAGCCGTCGGAGGTCGACGCGATCCAGCGGCACACCTACTACACGCGGGTGAGCCTCCAGTCCATCGCCGGATTCGAGAATATCACCGAGTGGGCCGCCAACCACCACGAGAAGCTCGACGGCTCGGGCTACCCTTACAGGCTGGAGGCTTCCCGGCTCGACTTCAATTCCCGACTCATGGCCGGCCTCGACATATACCAGGCTCTGACCGAGGAGCGTCCCTACCGCGAGGCCCTGAGCCATGGCCGTTCCATGGAGATATTGCGGGGCCTGGCGACTCAGGGGAAGCTCGAGGCCGGCGTCGTGGAGGACATCGACGCGGTCTTCGCCGGGGACTGAGCTCGCCGCGGAGACCCGCCGCCGAGTATACTAGCCCCAAGGAGATCCCATGGACATACTGCCCGAGCTCGTCGCTCGCCGCGCCTTCCGATCCATCGCCGCCGACCCGCTGCCCGAGGACCAGGTGGACCGGCTCCTGGAAGCCGCTACGCTGGCGCCCTCCTGCTCCAACAACCAGCCCTGGCGCATCGTCGCCGTGACGGGCGAGACCCTGCCCGCGCTCCGGGAGGCCCTTCCCGAGAACAACAAATGGGCTACGCGGGCGCCGCTGATAGTCCTCTTCGCGACCAAGCCCTCGCTCGACTGCCGCCTCGACGCGGGGAGGGACTACGCCTACTTCGACCTCGGCCAGGCCGCGATGGCGCTCCAGCTTCAGGCTACCCGCGAGGGGCTCTACGCTCACCCGATCGCCGGCTACTCGCCGGCCAGGGCGGCCAAGGCGGTCGGGTTGCCCGAGGACTTCGTGCCCCTGACCCTGGTCATCGTCGGACGGCCCGGCGACTCGAGCCTCCTCAACGAGCGCCAGCTGGAAGGGGAGAGATCGCCGCGGCAGCGCAAGCCCATGGGCGAGGTGGCCTTCCGCGACCGCTGGCCGCAGGTGTAGGCTGGAGGCAGATGGCCAAGGTCAAGGTGATCGGCATAGGCGGGGGCTCCGGATCCGGGAAGACCACGATAGTCCGCAAGATATCCGAAGTAGTGTCGGATTTCGCCTTCGTACCGCAGGACAATTACTACAGGTCGGCCTCGCAGGTCTCGAACGACAATATCACCGCCTTCAACTTCGACCGGCCGGACGCCTTCGACAACGCCCTCCTCATCGAGCACCTGGACGCGCTGCGGGCCGGGCGGGGCGTCGAGATGCCCACCTACGATTTCGTGCGGAACATGCGGAAGGAGGAGACGATCCTCGTGGAGCCGAGCCGGCTCGTCATCTTCGAGGGCATCATGATCTTCGCCGATCGGGCGGTGCGCGAGAGGCTCGACCTGAAGATTTTCGTGGATACGCCCGATGACATCCGCTTCATCCGCCGCCTAACGCGCGACATCAAGGAGAGGGGCCGCACGATCGACTCGGTGATCGAGCAGTACCTGACGATCGTGCGGCCCGGCCATTACGAGTTCGTGGAGCCGACCAAGCAGTACGCCGACATCATAATCCCGGAGGGCGGAGCCAACGAGCGCGCCCTCGACGTCCTCGTCGGATTCATAAACTCGATACTGTCGGCGCCCGGATAGGGGGCGGCGTCCGAAAAAAGTTGACGCCGGAGCTCTTAGGGCTTACAAATGATACCCATCCTGGAGCACCCCAAGCGATGACGTATAGAACAGCGCGCGGATTGGTCGAGACGGGCACCATGGGCGCGGCGGCCCTCGCCTTCCTGATCGTACCCCTCGTCGCGGCGCCGAGCCTCTCCTTCCCCGCGGCGATCGCGCTGGGCGCCGCCGCCTTCCTCGCCTTCCACGCCGTCAAGAATGCCGCCGCGTCCGCGCTCGAGCGCAGGGCCTATACCAGGAGCTTCCGGGGGCGCGAGACCCGGATCATCATGGATTTCACCGAGCGGCTGGGTGTCTGCTTCACCCTCCTCGATCTCGTGGACGCCATGAGGGAGAAGCTCGAGAAGGCCGCGGACATGGGCGTCCTCCTCGTGAAGTCCGCCTCCTGGGAGATCGTCTACCGCAGTCCGTCCGCGGCCGCGAGCGACCCCAAGCTCCCGGCGTCGCTGGAGCCGCCGTTCCGGGACCAGGCGGACGGCGTCCTCTTCATGGCCGAGGATCTCTCGCCGGCCGGCGCGAATACCGACGCCCGCGGCTTCGCGGTCCGCGCGAGGGGCTATCAGCTCTTCGTCCTCACCCGCCTGTGCCCACTCGTGGAGCCCGAGGCCTTCAGGACCCTCTACGCCGAGCTGGGCATCTACTTCGACCGCGTCGGCACGATCTCCGACCTCTTCGAGGTCGCCTCGCTCACGAAGGAGTGGCAGCTCATCGCGGAGACGCAGCGATCATTCCTGCCCCGCCAGCTGCCCAGCCCCAGGAAGCTCGACCTCTCGGTCTACTATCGGCCCCTGGTCAACGTCTCGGGCGACTACTACGACGCGATACCGGTGGACGAGGACCGGACCCTCCTCGTCGTCGGCGACGTCTCCGGCAAGGGCCTCGCGGCCGCCCTGATCATGGGCATCATCGTGAACACGATCCGGGTCGCCGCCGACAAGACCGACCTCGCGGCCCTGGTCCGGAGCGTGGACGCCGCCGTCAGGGACATGGGCTTCGACGACAAGTACACGGTGATGTTCCTCGGCCTCGCCGACACGGCCAAGCGCACACTGCGCTACGTGAACGCGGCGATGGCCGACCCGATCATAATCACGCAGACCGCGATGGGCCCCAAGGTCGTCAGACTCGAGCCGACCATGGGCCTCGTCGGTCTGCTTCCCTTCGACGAGGTAGTCGTGGAGGAGCTGCCGCTCCGGACCGACGAGATACTCCTCCTCGCCTCGGACGGCGTCACGGAGGTCTCGGACGCGTCGGGCGCCAGGCTCGGCGAGACCGAGCTCTTCGAGAAGGCCCTCTCCCGAGCCTCGAGGTCGAGTGCCGCCGACTTCATCTCGAGCGTCGGGGCGATGCTGTACTCGTTCCTCGGCGACAGTCCCCTCAAAGATGATGTCACCATCCTCGCGGCGAAGGTGGGCAGGCTATGGGACTGACTATACTCGCCTTCATCTCCGTCCCCGGCTTCATCGCGCTGTTCCTCGTCGCCGTCCGCCGCGGCAGGGGCATGCCGGGCGGAGCCTCGGTCGCCGCCATCTCGGCGGTCCTCGCGGCCTACTCGCTCGCGCAGGGCCTCGTGTTCATCCTCACCGGGCCGGGCTTTCCCCAGAGCTACTCCCTCGCCCTCGAGCGGGCGTCGGGCGCGCTGATCGCTGTCACCTACGTCCTCCTCCTCGCCCTCGCCCTCGATTTCCCGACGCCGCTGCCGACTTTCCTGCGGCGGCTCGCCTGGGCCCTGCTGCTGCCCCTGGCAGTCGCGGCCGCCTACGACGCCGGCTTCACCTTCGACTACATCATCTCCGTCTACAGGCCCTGGACGACGATCTTCCGCATCGAGGGGAAGTACTACAACCTCTTCGTGTTCGGCGACGCCGCGATCGCGGGCCTGGCCGCCGTCGCCTTCGGCATCCGGGCCGCGGCAGTGAAGAGCAACGTGCAGAGACAGCGATCGGCGGTCGCGGCCGCCTTCATCGTCGCCGGGGCCTCGCTCGTGCTGGTGTCCACGGGCCTGGTCACGGCGGGCCAGGCGAAGCGGCCGAGCGTAGTATTCGCCCCCGCAGGCGCCCTCCTCCTGGCGGGAGGCCTGACGTACTCGCTCCGCCTATCGCGGCTCTTCGATTGGCGCGCGATCGGAAGGACCCTCGCCGGCTACGGCGCCCTCCTCGTCGTCGTCGGCGTGCCGACGGGCGCGGCCGTCGCGGGCCTCGCGGCCCTCGGCAGGCTCACCTCGCCGGTCCTGCCGATGATCGGAGGCGCGGCCGCCTTCGTCGGCGCCTCCTTCCTCGGGAGGCTCTTCTTCGCCCGTTTCTTCGAGCGCCTCGTCGCGCGGGGCGACTACCGGGAAAAGCTCGAGTCGGACCTCGCGGGCGTGGACCTCTCCCAGGGCCGCGACGCCGTCCTGGGAGAAGTCCACGGCCACCTCGCCAAGGCCCTGGACTTCACGGACTTCACCGTCCTCATCGACGACGACCAGGGCTTCATGCGCACGGTCTACTCGCCCACCGGGGGCAGGGCCACGATCGAGCGGGGATCGAGGCTGTCCGAGCTCTTCGAGGGCTCGGGCTCCGCGGTGATCCTCAAGTCCGAGGCCCAGACCGGCTCCGACTACGCCTCCGAGCGGGATCTCCTCCTCGGGCTCTTCGAGTCCCTCAAGGCCGAGGCCCTCATAGTCGTCCTGGAGGGCCGCCGGGCCATGGGCCTCTTCGCCCTCGGGGCCAGGAGCACGGGGGCCGAGTACACCGCCTACGATTACGACACCTTCAAGTCCATCTACGGGAAGCTCTTCGTGATCGCGTACTACCTCAAGAACATCGCCCGCGAGTCCATCATGACGACGGTGGACCGGGAGGTCGCCCTCTCCGACCAGATCATCCGCTTCGCCCTCGAGAAGGTCGAGCGCATCGACCATCCGAAGGCCGACGCGGCCTGGGTGGCGCGCTCGGCCAGGAGTCTCGGCGGCGACTTCATCGACTTCGTGAGGCTGTCCCGCGACCGCTGGTTCATCGTGATCGGCGACGTCTCGGGGAAGGGCCTCTCGGCCTCGATGAACATGCTCGTCCTCAAGTCCATGATCCGCACCTTCCTCCGCGTGGAGAAGGACTTCGTCGGCCTGGTCTCGCGCGTCAACGCCTTCATCAAGGAGAATCTCCCCAAGGGGACCTTCTTCGCCGGCGTGTTCGGCTACCTGGACTTCTCCAAGGACGCTTTCTACTACCTCAATTGCGGAGTGCCCGCGATCTTCCTCTATTCGCCGAGCTTCGATACCTTCATAGAGGTGCAGGGCGAGGGAAGGATCCTAGGCTTCGTGAAGGACGTCGCGCCCTACCTGAAGCCCCGCAAGATGGTCCTGCCCGCGGGCTCCGCCATCGTCGCCGCGACCGACGGCATCCTCGACGGCGAGAACCTCCGCGGCGAGCGCTTCGGCAAGGAGCGGCTGCTCCGCTCCGTCCGCGAGCGGCTCGGTCTCGGCTCGGCCGAGATAGCCTCGGGAGCGATGGACGATTTCAACGCCTTCACCGACAGGCCCCAGGAAGACGATATCACCCTCTTCGTGATGAAGCTCAAGGAAAGGAGCGCGACATGACCCAGCTCGATATCTCCGTCCGCACCGAGCATCACCGGCTCGTCCTGTCGGTCTCGGGGCCCATCAACAGCTACACCTTCACCGATTTCCAGGAAAAGGTATACAAGGCCATAGCCCAGTCGGACACCGCCGTGGACATGGAGCACGTGACCGCCCTCTCCTCCGCGGGAATCGGGGTGATCATGACCGCCATGGAGGACGCCGAGACCACGGGCCACGGCTTCGCCATCGTCAACCCCTCCGAGATAGCGAGGCTCGCCCTCGACTCGACGGGCTTCGGGGACCGCTTCCCCATCGTCAAGACGCTCAAGCAGGCGTGACGCGCCAGTCATGACGGGCCGGCAGGGCCGCAGGGCCAAAGGCACCGTAGTCCTCGAGGCGGGACTCTCCTCGATCCTCCGCTTCGAGGACTTCGTCGACGCCCTGGCCTTCCTGTCGCCGGGAGAGCGGAATCGCCTCAAGCTGGCGGGCGGCGAGATCCTCGACAACATCGTCAAGCACGCGTCGCCCGTGGACTTCGGCAGGATCCGCGCGAGGGCTTCCCTGCGCGGCTCCACGATCCTCCTGGGCTTCTACTTCCGAGCTCCGGGCTTCGCCGCCTTCGCCGGCGAGAACGGACCCGAGTCCGCCTTCTCGGAGCCCCTCTTCGACCCGGCGCGCCGGCGCTGGCGCGGCATCGGGCTCCTCATGTGCCGCAACCTGGCGAGACGGGTCGCGTTCCGCCCCGGCGAGTCAATGGACAGGATCTTCCTGGAGTTCGAGGCCGAGAAGTGAGTATATTGGTGGGCATGGCAAGCGACGCGAAGGTGGAGTACGCCCTCCTGGGCGGCGGATGCTTCTGGTGTCTCGAGGCCGCATACGGCACGCTGCCCGGTGTGGCGGAAGTCACGAGCGGCTACGCGGGCGGCACGCGCGACTTTCCGACCTACGAGGAGGTCTGCTCCGGCGAGACGGGCCACGCCGAGGTCGTGCGCGTGGCCTTCGACCCCTCGAGTCTCTCCTACGAGGCCGTCCTCGGGCTCTTCTGGAAAATCCACGATCCGACCACGCTGAACCGGCAGGGCGCTGACGTGGGCGAGCAGTACCGCTCGGTCATCTTCTACGCCGACGAGGCCCAGGAGAAGACGGCCCGGGCTTCGATGGCGGCGCAAGCCGCGCTGCTCGACGCCCCGATCGTCACCCAGCTCCTTCCCGCCCCGCGCTTCTGGCCGGCGGAGGATTATCATCAAGGCTATTTCGGGAAGCATCCCGACGCGGGCTACTGCCGCGCCGTGATCGCGCCCAAGCTGGCCAAGCTCAAAGTCCATCGGTCCTAGATCAGGACCTCGCGGCGGCCGCCTTCATCTGCGACTTGATCTGCCTGGCCGCGAAGGCGTAGCCGCCGTCGGCGGCGTCGACGAAATGGACCTCGGCCCCCGTATTCGTGTGCATGAGGCAGGTGATCGTCGCGCGGTCGCTCACGTGGAGGCCGTAGAAGATCTCGCCCTTCGCGCGGGCCGACTCGAGCCTCCGCTGCAAGCCCTCGCGGGACTCTCGACTGACCGCCAGTATCATCTTGACGGCGTTGTCGTACTTGCGGAAATCGCTCGAGGCGATGTTCTCCTCCTTGGTTCGGGAAAGGTCTTTCTTCCCTTGGAGGTAGCGCAGCCGCAGCGCGGAGAGCAGCATACTGAAGATGATCTGCGCCCGCGCCTTTTGGCGGTAGGCGATCGCGCGCCACCCGCGGGTGGCGCCGGCCTGGATCGCGGCCTCCGCGTTCAGCCGCTTCGTGCCGAAGGCGGGCCGATGCGTCTCGAGCCGCAGTGGATGGTGCTCCACCTCGGTACCGACGAGGAGCTGGAGATCGTCCAGGAAATTCCGTATGAAGCCGTGGTCGTTTCTCCTGAACTTCACGAGGAGGGCGATCGTCTCGTCCTTGCTGGACGGAAAATCCTGCCACCGGCAGGTGTAGCCGGTGAAGTCGGGCAGGAAGGAGGTCTCTCGGTCGGCGGGCACGATGTACCGGGGGACCGAGTCCTTCAGGATGGTCTCCGCCTCCTCGAAGCCGTCGCCTTCGAAGATCGCCTGCGTATAATGGGGACTCACGGCCCAGCGCGCGACCCGGAGGGTCCTGCCCCGCTCGCGCAGATCCTTTACCGGTATCATGGCCAGGCGGAGCTCGAGGTCGAAGGCCTTCTTCACGGACCGGACGGTGCCGACGAGGATGTCCCGCAACGCGTCGACGGCTCCCGCGGGGACCAGGCAGGTCACGCCGTCCCCGCCGAACACGAAGGGGAAATCCATGTTGCCGAGATAGTTGCTGATGGCCATGACCGGCAGGCTGCCCGCGGAGTTGACTTCCTTGTATCGCCCTTCCTCGATGGCCTTGGTCGAGGCGACGACGTCGGTCAGGGCGATCCACCAATCGGGGGGAACATCCTCGAACATGCTCTCGCCGAAGACCTCGACCAGGGATTCGGCCTTCTCGATACTCGCGTAGAAATCATCGGCCATGGCGACCTCCCGTTCTCATCGCGAGGGGACGAATCATTTCCGGGCCAGGGTGATCATGAGGAAGGGAAGGCCCGCGCCTCTCTGCGTCAGTACGGCGAGGCCGGCGGCCATCATCAGGTCTCGAACCTGGGACCGGCTCTTTACCTTCTCCCCGGTCAGCCTGGCGAGGGGAAAGTCGTGATCCGCGAGGCAGAACCTTCCTCCGGGACGCAGTATCCGTGAGATCTCCCGAATGCCTTTCGCCTGGTCACCCCAGTGATGGAAGGAGAGACTGCTCATCACAAGGTCGACGGTGCTGTCGGCGAAAGGCAGCGACTCGGCCGGGCCCAGCTTGAAGGAGGCTTTTGGATTCAGCCGCGCGGCTTCCGAGACCATGTGCTCGGCGGGATCGACGCCGAAGAGCCGGGCATCCGGCCAAGACAAGGCCGCGGCGCGCAGAAGGCGACCGGTGCCGCAGCCCACGTCGACCACGGTGGCGGGCCAAGACCCGCCGCCGCCCTCGGCGAGAAGCCTGAGCATGCGGCCGTGAACCGGCACGAAGAAGAATCTTTGCAGGACCGAACTGTCGTAGCTCGATGCCCACTGGTCGAAGCGTCGGATGTCGGAATCGGACTTCGGCTCCATGCTGGTCTCTCCCCGAATAAGACCTAATCATACCACGAGGAGATTCGCGATGATAGATTTTTCCGCGGGAGATGCTCATCGGCAGTGTTCGGCCTCATTGGTTCACGCTGGCGCGCAGGGCGCACGTGGTTCATCGCCAAGCCCCCGAGTATCAAGGCCAAGCCGCCCCCGAATCTCAGATTGAATTTCTCGCCCGCGAAAAGGGCGCCGAGGAGGACGGTCAACGCGGTTTCGAGGTAGAAGACTATGCTGCCCCGCCCCGCCGGAACGCTCTTGTAGCCCAAGGCCATGAAGGCCTGGGCCAGGAAGGCCCCGATTCCCACCCCGAGAAGGAGTAGTAGGCCGATAGCCCCGCCGGCCGCCGCGGCTCCGGCGCTGCCCGCGGGAGCGAAGGCGAGCAGGGGGAGGCCGAAGAGACAGGGGCTGAGGTAGAGCATGAAGGGATTGTCGGACCTGATCCCGTGGCGCACGAGATTGACGCCGACTCCCGCGAATATGGCGCTTCCTATCGCCACCAGGTCGCCCGCCAGCGAGGCTCCCGAGCCGTCGCGCATGACGAGGAAGGCGCCGCAGCTGCAGACGGCGATGCAGCCGAGGATGCGGGGAGTGAGGCGCTCGCCGAAGAATAGGGCGCCGAAGAGGGCCACGAAGAGGGGGTAGGTGTTGCAGAGGAGGGCCGCCCGGCCCGGTCCCGTCATGGAGATGGAGATATACATCATGGCCATGGACAGGGCCCCGAAGACTCCGCGGAGGAGGACCAGGCCCGGGCGGCCGGGCTTCAGCGAGCGATACCTGAGGACGAGGACCAGGGTGCAGAGGACGGCTCCGGCCGCGAAGCGCGCGGCGGAGACGAACATTCCCGAATAGTATCGCGAGGCCAGCTTGACCATGAGGGAAGAGCAGGCGAAGAAACAGGCCGCCGAATAGAGGGCCGCGTAGCCGCCGCGGACGCGCATCATCGAACCTCCGGTCGGCCATCCTAGCAGGACGGGGGGAAAGCTTACAGGCCCGCCCGGCCTAATGGCCGGCGCCGATATCCTTCGCGATGCCTATCCTTTCATTAGTACTTTATCAAAGGAGATATCCATGGACCCTCTCAAATCCCTGTCCGATTCGATCGCGGCCCTCGCGTCGCGCGCGGGCGCCAAGCTCTTCCACGTGCCATCCTCCTTGGGCGGCCGGACCGCCCTAGGCTTCGACGGCAAGCTCCTCCTCGTTCCCGCCTCGGAGGCGAGCGAGGGCGAGTCCCTCTCCATCCTGGCGCCGGGAGGGAAGGAGGTCGAGGCCAAGGTGAAGGGCTTCGATCCCGAGCTCGGGCTCGCGGTCCTGGAGCTGGGGCAAGCCATGCCGGAGACGGCGTGGATTCCCTCGCCCGGGCTTCCCGCGCTCGGCTCCCTCGTCCTCGTCGCGGCCTATCCCTCTCCCGAGGGACCCGAGGTCAGGCTGGACGCCCTGCGCATCGCGGGCGGCTCGGGCGACGACAGCTACTTCCAGACGGACGGCTCTCCCTTCCCCGGTTTCGCGGGCTCCGCCGTCGTCGACCCCGAAGGAGCCCTCGCGGGCTTCGTCCTCGCCGACCGCGGCGGCAACCGAGGCTGGGCCCTTCCGGCCTCCCGAGCCCTCGCCCTGGTTGGGGCGATCGCCTCGGGGCAGACTTCCACGAAGGCCTGGCTCGGGGTATCGACCGTGCCCATCGCGGCGCCGCCCGAGCTCTCGGGACTCTTCGGCGACGGCCGAGAGAGCGCCCTCCTCGTCGCAGGGGTCGAGGCCGGTAGTCCCGCGGCCACGGCCGGGATCCGGGTCGGCGACATCATAGCCTCCCTCGGCGGACGCGCCCTGGCCGAGCCCGCCGATCTCCTCGCCGCCCTCGAGGCGGCGCGTCCGGGAACGGAGCTGCCCATCGTCGTCCTGCGCTCCGGGGAGAAAAAGGAGCTCTCGGCGACACCCGCGGCCCGTAGCCGCGCGGAGGGCCGCCATGCCGGATTCCATGGATATCACGGCCACCATGGCCACCACGGTCCCTGGTGGATGGGAGGAGGCCGATGCGGCTCGGGCGAGGGCCGCTGAAAGTCCGCATCGAGGCGGCGGGGCCGGAGGGCGCCAGGCTTCTGGCCTGGGCCGAGGCGGAAGGCCTCGTGCTGGCGGCCCCCGGTGAGGCCGCCGATCTCGATGCGAGCCCCTGCGAGGAGGGCGCCGGGCCCCGAGCTCCGACGACGGGATCGTCGGCGAGGCCGCCCTCGGCCCTGAGCCCGCGCGAGCTCGAGATCATGGACTACCTCGTCGACGGCTGGTCCAACGCCGAGATCGCCTCCGCCCTCGGCATCGGCCTCCGGACGGTGCGCTTCCATCTCGAGGGGATCTTCGGGAAGCTCGGCGTGTCCAGGCGCGGGGAGGCCGTTCGCGAGGCGGTCAGGCTCGGGCTCGTCCGCTTTGACGCATGACGGCTTTAATCGGCACCTCCCCCGGGCATGATGTACTTCTCGCCCTCAGAATGACTCGAAGTCGCCGTCGGAGGCGGACTCGCGCTTAGCCAGGGTGATGGCTGTCGTCCGGCCTGGCCTGCCAGTAGCCGCGGTTTCGGCGGCAAGGGTTCGGGCATGGACTGCGCGACCTTCATGAGTGCGTTCTCGCATGGCCTTGACGTCTGCCTTCGCTTCGGTCTTGAAGAAGGATATAGTCTCCGAGAGCTGCACCGCCTGGCCCGAAAGTTCCTCTGCGGTCGCCGCCAACTCCTCCGAGCTCGTTGCATTCTGCTGCACGATCAAATCCATCTGTGTCACGCCCTTCGCTATCTGATCGGCTCCGCTCGACTGCTCCTCGCTCGCCGCCGCTATCTCTTGGATCAATTCCGCGGTTTTCTTGATGTCCGGCACGAGCTCCTCCAGTCGCTTCCCCGCCTCTCCCGCTACCGCCACGCTTTTCGTCGACAGCTCGTTGATCTCCGCTGCGGCGGTCGCCGAGCGCTCCGCGAGTTTTCGCACTTCCGATGCCACGACGGCAAAGCCCCTGCCGGCCTCCCCCGCTCGAGCCGCTTCTATGGCCGCGTTCAGGGCCAGCAGGTTAGTCTGTCGCGCTATCTCCTCGATGATGCCGATCTTCGATGCGATCTCCTTCATGCTCGTGACAGTCCGGCCCACGGAGTATCCCGACTCCTCCGCATTCTCCCTCACGCGCCGCGCGAGGCTGTCCGCCTGTCTCGTGTTGTCGGCATTCTGCTTTATCGTCGACGCGAGTTCTTCCACGGAAGAGGTCAGCTCTTCGATGCTCGCCGCCTGCTCGCTCGCTCCCTGCGACAGGTCCTGTGCCATCCCCGAGAGCTGCTCTGAACCGCTCGATACTTGGGCCGACGAAGTTTTTATGCTCTTGACGAATTCCGTTAGGCGCTCCGCCATGGCGCGCAGCGATCCTCCGAGCATTCCCAATTCATCGCGCCGGGCTATGATCCGGTTCCGCGCTTCCTTGTCCAGGCCCGTAAAGAGGAGATCACCGTTAGACATAAGCCCCAGGCCGGCTGCGAGGGTTCTTATAGGGTTTACGAGCGTTCGCGCCATGAGTATCGCCACGATAACGGCAAGCGCGATCGACGCCATGGCCAGAATCAACAATATAGAGGACAGGGCATTCGCGGTTTCATGGATCTCGCGACTGGGAACATTTATACCAAGGGACCAGCCTGGAGTATTGGGAACATGAACGAAGAAGGTCGTATACTCCAGACCATCCGGCGCGATGAAGGTACCTTGACCGGAATCCTCCCTGATTATTCTCTTTCCGAATTCATTCAGCCTGCGGAAGCCGACTTTCTCCCCGTCGGTGATGTTGAGCGACATGACCATCTTGGGATCGGGGAAGGCAATTACGAGGCCTGTTTCATCGACGATCCACCCGTAGCCGGTTCTTCCCGCTTTCATGCCGCTGGTGATTTTCGAGAGCGTTTCGAGTTTGAATTGGAAGGCCAGCGCGCCGCCGGTCTTTCCGTCGGGAGCCTTGACCGCGACCGCGGCAAGAACGACGGGTGCGTTGAGGGTCTTCGACATCACCGCTCTTCCGATGAAGCTTTCCGCGCCTTTATTCATTATCGCGTCATAGTAGTCGCGGTCGCTCACGTTGGACCTCATGCCGTCCGAATTGAGGGTATTCCCGTCCGGCCAAATGAAAACGGTATTTGCGATCTCGGGCGATATGCGACCTTTGAGTCCTAGGATCGCGGTCTCGATGGCTTTCCGGTCGCCCAACCTCAGTGCGTCGTTCTGCGCGATTAACTTCTCCTGCCAGTACAGCTTGTTCATCAGCTCGCCGATTTGAGCGGCTCGCGCAGTGGTAGTCTGCTGATTGTCAGCCAATGCCATGGCATTGACGGCGGAGCTCACTCTAATACTGATGAGCAGCGCTATTCCGCCGACGATCAGCGCTACGACGATGGCGAATAGCAGCGAGATTCTTGTGCTAAGCGATGTCTTCCGAGCCAATTTCCGCTCCTGGGAGATAAGGTGTTGGGGGGTATCAGATATTAACTGTTCGAAGGTCGCATAAGGACATTTCGATCGACGGACATACTAGATAATACCAAAAATAATTACAAGACGGTTAGGATTGCATTCGCAAAATAACTAATGTAAATATACTATCCATGTCTACCGTGCGAACTATTTTGACTGTCTACTCCATCGGGGACGATATCTCAGCAGCTCTCCGAGTCGAAGAGTTGGCCGAGCCGGCGGCGATGAGCGTATCGCGGGGCGGATGATCGTGGTCGATCGATAGGTACCGGATCGGGGAACCGCGTTTGACGTATAGTCGAAGCATGATCGTCTCGGCCTCGCGGCGTACCGACATTCCGGCCTATTATTCCGAATGGCTCCTCGGCAGGGTCCGCTAGGGCTACTGTCTGGTCCGGAATCCCTTCGACGCGCGACGATCGTCCCGCGTCAGCCTCGCTCCGGAGGAGGTCGACTTCCTGGTCCTCTGGACCCGCGATCCCCGACCGATGATCCCGAAGATGGGCGATCTCGACGGGCTGGGCATCCGCTCCTACGTGCAGATGACCATAAACGCCTACCCCGCGGGCCTGGAGCCCGGGGCTCCGGGCCCGGACGAATCGATCCGCGCCTTCCGCGAGCTCAGCGGGGCTATCGGGAGCCGCCGGGTCCTGTGGCGCTACGATCCCGTATTCGTGGCCGAGGGTCTGGACGCGGATTTCCATCGCCGCGCATTCGGGCGCATAGCCTCCGCGCTCGAAGGCTGGACCGAGCGCGCGACGCTGAGCCTCCTGGACGAGTACGCGGGAACCGCTTTACGCCTCGCGCGCGCCGGCTTTCCCGGCCCGGTCTTCGGCAGCGCAAGGAAAGCCGGGGCCGAGAGCGTCGGTCCTGTCGGCGCGGGCTCGCCGCCCGATCCCTATCCCGCGCTGCTGGCCGATCTCGCTGCCATGGCGAGATCGAAGGGCATCGCGCCGCTCGCCTGCGCCGAGCCCTACGATCTATCCCCCCTGGGCATCGAGGCGGGGGCCTGCGTCGACGCCTCCCTCGCCGCTTCGCTCTGGGGTCAGGCCGTCGGCGAGGCCGCGGTCAAGGATTCCGGGCAGCGACGCGCCTGCCGCTGCGCCCACAGCGTCGACATCGGCGCATACGGGACCTGCCCGCGCGGCTGCGTCTACTGCTACGCGAGCCGAGGCGCGGGCAGACTGGTCCAGCGCGGCCGCGGGGACGAGTCGCTCTGAGAGGCTCTTCGCTCAGGAGGTCGCGGCGCGACGGGGCTGCGGCACCAGGTCGCAGGCTTCGGGCGGCATCCAGTGCGCGTCCCGCCCCTCCCATTTGATGTTGCAGCCGATCGGGTTGGTCAGGGCGACTCGCGGCGGCTTCCCGGCCACGAGGTCCTCCAGGGCGTTGGACAGGTCGTTCACCGTCATTTCGGCGACCACCCTCGGGTTGTCCACGCCGCGACCGGTATAGACCAGTCTTCGCTTCCCGTCGAATACGTAGAAATGCGGCGTACGGAGGGCGCCGTATGCCAAGGCCGCTTCCTGCCCCTTGTCGCGCAGGTATACCCAGGGGAATTTGCTCTCTTCCATCCGGCTGACCATATGCGCGAAATCGTCCTCGGCGTGCGTGATCTCGCTGTTCGAGTTGATGCCCACGAATCTGACCCCACGAGCCGCGAAACGCTCGGCGGTCCGCCGGGTCACCTCGTCGGAACCCAGCACGTAGGGGCAATGGTTGCAGGTGAAGAAGACAACCAGCGCCGCGGCATCGGCGAAATCCTTGAGCGCGTAGGTCTTCCCGTCCGTGGCGGGCAAGGAAAAGTCGG
>CAYOIX010000041.1:0-27647 GCA_964404145.1 uncultured Treponemataceae bacterium | reverse complement strand
AGGGTATTCGCGAGAGACGTGCTTTATTTGGTCAATTCAAACTGCGCGCCGACAGCTTTGCGCTAATCATGAAGGCCCGGGAGGATGACCCGACCATCCTTGCCACAGGCAAGGGCTTGCGGCTGAACCTGTTGAGTTTCCGGGATTGTGCACCTGAGGATCGGGCTGACCTGATCCAGAGTCTGAATCCAACCAAGGATCAGCGAGAGAGCTTGCAGACAGTGTTGAGCCTGTTTGAACAAGGCACCTTGTTTGGCTCTTTGATCCATGTACCTGAGCATCTTGTGGGGAAGTTGTCCGAACTAATAGAACGGTTGGAGAAGGTAGTTGCCGGACAGGATCTCCTGGCAAGCAAAGCCGCGGAATCGGCACTGGTATTTGTGCGTCTGGCTCAGGTGCTGGGACTGAAGTACGACCAGGTGGTGAGTAATCCGCCGTATATGGGTAGTAGTGGTATGAATAACGAACTAAAGGTGTTCATATCCAAGAACTATCCAGATTGCAAAAATGATATTTACTCTGCATTCATTTTACGCGGTTTTAACTTTGGGGTAGAACGAACACTCAATGCTATGGTCACAATGCATAGCTGGATGTTCATTGCAAGGTTTGAAGACATGCGTACCTTGGTCTTAAAGAACCATACTCTTTCAAGCTTATCACACATGGATAATGGTGTGATGGGGATAGCTTTTGGTACAGCAGCTTCGGTATTTGTACATAGAAAAATCCAGAATTATAAGGCTAGTTTTAGTTATACAAAGAAGTCTGATATTAACAAAAGCAACCAGCCTTTCACATTCCCAGTTAACAACAACAGGCGAAAAGAAGTCACAGTAGATGACTTTTTTACAATTCCGGGGAATCCAGTCGCATATTGGTTATCTTCCAAGGTTATTGGTATTTTTAAGAACAATAATATCCTTTCTATTGGTATACCAAGGGAGGGACTGGCTACTGGAGATAATGATAAGTATCTACGAAACTGGCATGAAATAGCTATATCCAAATCAACAATAACTACAAGTAATAAGAAATGTTTAGGAAAAAAATGGTATTTGTATAATAAGGGTGGAGAGTACCGTAAGTGGTATGGAAATATGGAATTTCTAATTGATTGGAGTAATGATGGTTACGAGCTTCAAAATAGGCTTCATCCTTCCGGGAGAGTATGGGCACATAATTTCAATCTAGAGTATTTATTTAAGGAGTGCATAAGCTGGTCGGATATCACATCCTTTGGACTTTCAGTCCGATTTTTTCCAGAAGGATTCATATTTGACGCTTCTGGCTTAAGTGCATTCTTTAATATAAAGGAAGATGCTCGTTTTGTGTTGTCTTTGACCAATACCGTTTTTGCTTGGGAGTTGGCGAAGGTAATTAACCCAACGATGCATTTCAAGTCTGGTGATTTTGCACGATTGCCATTACCGAAGAAGATTAAGAAAGAAACAGCTATCAATTTCGCAAATATTGCAATAAAACTTAGCATGATCGACTGGGACGCCTTCGAAACCAGCTGGGACTTCCAGTCCATCCCTTGGCTCCCCAAGAGCCTGCCCACCTACCTGAACGGCACCACCATGTCCGCCCCCGACCAGCACTCCATAGCCAGCTGCTGGAATACCTGGCGGGCAATCGGCCAGCATTGGACTGCTGAAATGCTCCGTTTGGAGGAAGAAAACAACCGTCTGTTTATCGACGCCTACGGCCTGCAGGATGAGCTGACTCCAGAGGTACCCATCGAGCAGATAACGCTGACGGTAAACCCCTGGTACCGCTACAAACCACGGAAGAGCAAGGCAGAGGCGACCGAGGACGACGGGCCAGGGATCGAAGCACTCGCCTGCAAACCGGTGAGCAGGCAGAGCCCGGAGGCTGGCGACAGCATGCCGAGGACTTGGAGCGGAGAGCCCGGTGACGCCAGAACGGCGGCAGGCCCCCAGATCTTTACAGAAGGCGAACGGCGCATGCGTGAGGACGGGGCGCGGGAGCTGGTGAGCTACGCCTTGGGTTGCCTTATGGGGCGGTACAGTCTGGATGAGGGAGGCCTCGTGTATGCCGAGGCCGGAGGACAGGGTTTTGACGGCGCGCGCTACAGGAGCTACCCGGCGGACGATGACGGCATAGTGCCGGTGACCGATTGTCTGTGGTTCGAGACGGACGCGGCCCTGCGGGTAGAAGCCTTTATCCGTACCGTGTGGGGCGGCGAACGACACGAGGCGAACATGGCATGGCTGGCGGAGGGACTGTGTGCCAAGAGCAGCGAACTGCCGCTGGATACCCTGCGGCGCTACCTGGCGGGGGACTTTTACAAGGACCACCTGCAGGTCTACAAGAAGCGGCCGATCTACTGGAAGTTTTCTTCTGGCAAGGAGAAGGCCTTTGAAGCGCTGGTGTACCTGCACCGCTACCATGAGGGCACCCTGTCGCGGATGCGCATGCAGTACGTGGTGCCCTTGACCGGTCAGATGCGCAAGAAGATAGACAGCCTGGATGGCCAGGTCCGGGAAGCGGCAAGCACCGCGGAGCGAAAGCGGCTGGAGAAGGAACAGGCTACATTGCAGAAGAAGCTTGCCGAGCTGGCCAGGTTTGATGAGGAACTGAACCACTACGCCCAGTCGCAGATAGCGCTGGACCTGGATGACGGGGTGCGGGTGAACTATGGGAAGTTCGGCGGACTACTGGCCAATGTGAAGGATGTATGCGGAAAGGCAGAGGATTGAGCATCCAGCTACATGAGTATGCTGGGTACACCATACTCATGTAGCTTTGTGGAAGTCAAATTCGGTGTTTGGGCTAGTTCTGGCTGTCAGGAATGCATGCTATAATCCTGACAGTTAAATTGCAATAAGAGGTGTCTAATTGCTTGCTGATAAATTACTTTCAAGGATTTACGGCATGAAGAGGGGTTGGTGCTTTACCCCAAAAGACTTCCTCGACCTGGGATCCCAGTCGGCGATATGGCAGGCCCTGTCCCGCCTGGAGAAAAAGGGCGTTATCCGCAAGCTTTTGCGTGGTGTGTATGACTATCCCGAGAAGAACAGCTTTCTTGAAGGCTATGCCAGTCCGGATCCTGATCGGGTAGCCAGGACCATCGCGCGAGGCAATAGCTGGAACATCGTCCCCGACGGGACTACTGCGCTCAACCTGCTTGGCCTTTCAACCCAGATTCCCGCCGAATGGAGCTACCTGACCGATGGCCAAAACAGGCGCTACGAGCTGGATGGCATTCGTATTGTCTTTCGTAAGCGAGCCAACAAGGAAGCCTCGGAACTTTCCAGGGATGCCGCCATCCTGGTGCAGGCCATCAAGACGCTTGGCAAGGATGGCATCGATGAGCGCGTCGTATCGAAGCTGAGTGAATATCTCCCCGCCTCGTCCTGGGCTAAGATCGTCAAGGAGTGCCGCTATGTAACCGGCTGGGTACTCGATGTGCTTAAGCAGGCCGCCAACAACGCTGCCTCCCAGGAAGGCCAGGCATGATCGAGCTGGCAAAGGGGCCTGACCGGCGCAGGCAGGAACTCTTCCGCGAGACCTCCCGCAAGATGGCTGTCCACGAGGCCATCATCGAGAAGGACTTCTGGGTGTGCCTCATCCTGCGGATACTCTTTTCCTCCGAGCGCTGGGGAGACAAGGTGGTCTTCAAGGGTGGAACCAGCCTGTCCAAGGTATATGGGGCGATAGAGCGCTTTTCCGAAGACATAGACCTCATTCTGGACTGGCGGGAGTTGGGGTACTCGAAGGACGACCCCTGGCTGCCCGAGAGCAAGAACAAGAAAGACCAGTTCGTAAAAGCGACGACACCCATAACGCGTCAATTCCTGAACGATGTCTTTACGCCATCCCTCCAAGAACTCTGCGATAGCGAACTTGGTTCACTACTGAATATTCGAGCTGATGAGGATATCGTTAAGGTCGAATACCCGAGGGCATTCGACAATCCATCAATCCTGCCCTATATCATACTGGAGCTGGGCCCTCTTGCTGCTTGGACGCCGCACAAGGACGCCGTCATCACACCGTATGCAGCCGAGCAGTATCCCGGCGTGTTCACGACTTCTGAGTGTCACCTGAAGGTTGTTACCATCGAGCGCACGTTCTGGGAAAAGGCGACCATACTTCACCAGGAATATCATCGGCCCGACGACAAGCCGATGCCCCCTCGCTATTCCCGCCATTACTACGATGTCTTCAAGATGGCCAGGGCCTCTATTGCCGACTCGGCGATCAAGCATATCGATATCTTGCCCAGGGTCGTCGAGTTCAAGGAGCGGTTCTATAAGGCGACCTGGTCTAGTCTTGCCAGTGCCCGCCCCGGTTCGTTCCGCCTGGTTCCCCCTTCTGCGCGAATCCCTGATCTTGAGCGCGACTACCAGGCAATGGGCTCCATGTTCTTCCATGCGGAACCATCGTTCGACATCGTACTGGAATCATTAGGAAGCCTTGAATCTCGCATCAATACTGTTCACGCACAGGATAAGGACTCCGCCCCATGATAAATCCAAACGTAATTGAAGCTATCGCCCTTCGCATGCAGGCGCACGACTGCTGCCATAATCCGTTCCGGCTTGTGTTCTGGCATAGCGATGGGCTTGATGAAGGTGAATTTGCGGAGTACAGGAAGGCTTGTGCCGAACGTTCTTGGGAACTCATCGATGCTTCAACCCTTGGCCCATTGGCGCTGAAATCGCGCCTGCGAGATGAGCCGGATACTTCTTTTGTGATCCTCCTCACCGGAGAGCTGCCGAAACAAAGAAGGGACCCCCTTCTGGACCTGAAGCTTTCCTATCCGGTGTTCAGGGCCGATGACCTTAGCCTGTATCTGGATGAATTGGGGCTTGGCTCCAGGATAGATCTCAGGGACTATGTCGCTTCCCATCTGGCATTCTTCAAGAGCAAGGCTCGACGGGACGGCCTGCGCCGCATCGGACTCAAGGCCGCGACTGAGAGTAGCGTTTCGCTTGATGCCAAACTCCTGGCGGTTCTCGCCAATGCGGAAGGTCATCGGCTCGAGGATGTCCTTCTTGCCTTGGTTTCTCGTCTTTCACCCGAGGAAGGCCTGGACTCCCTCCTTGGTCCATTTGGCCTTGAAGCGGTCTTTTGGGCTACCATCAAGGATGCCTTCGGATTCGATGATGCGAACCCCAACCTGTCCAAACTCGTCTTGCGTCTTTTCTACAGCGATCTCTCGTATACCCTGGATATGGGACAGGCGGCGAAAGCCAAGAGGAAGATCGCCACGTACCTGGTGCCTGATACTGGCGCGGCGTTCCGTTTCTGCCAGAGCTGGCGGAACACCGTATCCGCCCGTCCTGCGTACATCCACTGGATGCGGTGGATAAGGTCTTCTACGGAATCCCTGCTCAACGAGCTTTTGGGTGGACTCGATCTTGTCTCCCTTGATGGCATCCGTTGTTTCGATGCGAACAAGTGGATGCTCGCCTTGCTGGTGAACGGTCTTAAGGTACAGGCGAGCGCGGACGAGCTCAGGAAAATCGCCGAGTTCTCGGAGGCCAAGGCTTCCCAAGATTTCTGGTTGAACCCGGCTGAATCGGAGCATTATGCCAAGGCCTATGCCGCCTGCGAGGCCGGCGCTACGTTCATGCTCGCAATGACGACCTTCTCCCCCGACGCGAACATGGGAGAGCAAGCCCTCGCGAGGTCTTACTGCGATACCTGGTACCGCATTGACCAAGCCTACCGCCAGTACCGTGAGCAGAACGAAGCGCTGGCATCGTGGGACTTGTTCAAGAATCTCGGCCTGCTTCTGGATTCCGCGTATGTCGATAGATTCCTCCAGGTGCTGGGCACAGCATGGGAACAGGCCTTGCTGGGAGATCGGCAGACTCTTGACCAATGGTCCATCCTGCCCGGATGCAACCAGGACGATTTCTTCTCCCGCCATGTCAAAGCCCCGCTGGATTCTGGAGAACTGCGCAAGGTGTATGTCATCGTCAGCGATGCGTTGCGCTTTGAGACGGCCATGGAGCTCCATGATCAACTTGCCGCCAATCCCAGGCTCAAGCTGGACTGTACCGCCATGCAGTCAATGCTGCCCTCCATTACCCGCCTGGGCATGGCCGCGCTGTTACCGCATCGCAGCTTATCCTGGGGCGCGAGCCAGAACCTCATGGTCGATGGCCTCTCCAGCCAGGGGCTCGATGGAAGATCCAAGATACTGGAGAGCGTGAACGGCATTGCCATTGATGGATCCGAGCTGGTAGCTATGAAGCGGGAAGCGGCTCGGGCATTCGTCAAAGACAAATCGGTCGTCTATATCTACCATGACAAGATCGATGCCATTGGCGACAAGCAGTCGTCGGAAGAACATACCTTCAGCGCATGCCGGGACGCCATCAGGGAAATTGAGGGCATTGTGAACTATGTGGTGAACAGCCTCCAGGGTTCGCGCATCGTCATCACCGCTGACCATGGATTCATCTATATCCCAGGTGATCCGCCGGAATCGATGAAGACGACACTCCCCGCCGCGATCCCAGGTTCATTTGACACCAAGAAACGCTACATTATCGGAAAGCAGCTTGCCGAGTATCCCGGAGCCATCAGAGGGAGCCTGAAGCTGGATGATCCTGCCTCCGAGATAGGCTTCCTTGTGCCTAGGGGGATACAACGCTTCCACTTCAAGGGTGGAGCGCAGTTCTTTCATGGTGGCATCATGCCCCAGGAAACGATCGTACCCGTACTGACCGTTCGGCCTGCCGGGGAAAGCGCCAAGTCGTCATCAGCTGTACGAAAAGTGGAGCTGGGCGTCATGTCCTTGCCACCGACGATTACGACCCGACAGATAAACCCGCGCATACACCAGGATGAGCCAGTCGGATCTGGCATTCTGGCCCGGACGGTAAAGGTCGGCATCTATAAAGATGGCCATCCTGTTTCTGATGAACCGGTGGTTCTGTTCAATGCCAGCAGCAGTACCCATACGGATCTACGGAAGACAGTCCCCTTGCATCTGCTGGGAGACGAGTTCGATAGCAAGGCCTTGTACCGCTTCTCTCTTACTGATGAGGAAAGCGGAGTAGAAGTCTACGGCCAGGATCTGCACATTTCTCTTATGATTGCCGACGAGTTCTAACAAGGGCGGGGGACAGATATGAGTGATGAAAGCCTTGATGATAAATTATTACGCCTCTTCCCCGGGAAGGTAGTCCGAAAGGACCTGACGGTCGCCATCAAGCAAGGGGCCAATGTCCCCATCTTCGTCCTTGAGTACCTCTTGGGCATGTACTGTTCAACGGACGATCCTGATCTGATCGCCCAGGGTGTCGAGAAGGTCAAGCGGATTCTATCGGAGAACTATGTCAGGCCCGATGAAAAAGAACGGGTCAAGATGAAGATACGCGAAACAGGAAGCTTCAAGATAATCGACCGGATAACCGGCTCGCTCAACGACACCAAGGACATCTATGAAGTGTCGTTCTCCAATCTGGGCATCAGCAAGGTTCCCATCGCCGATGCCGAGGTGAAGCGATACGAGAAGATCCTGTCAGGCGGTATCTGGTGCATCATCACCATGGGCTACCTGTTCGAAGAAGGAAGCGGCCGTTCTCCCTGGGTCATCCAGGATCTTAAGCCCATCCAGCTTCCTAGCATGGACATGGCGGAACTCCTTGAAGCCCGTAAGCAGTTCACCGAAGAGGAATGGATCAATGTGATCCTCAGATCAGTGGGTATGGAGCCCCTTGAGTTTACCCCACGGGTCAAGTGGCACCTTCTGACTCGACTCGTCCCGTTTGTGGAGAACAACTTTAATTCCTGCGAGCTGGGGCCGAGGGGTACCGGCAAGAGCCATGTCTACAAGGAGATCAGCCCCGCG
This sequence comes from uncultured Treponemataceae bacterium, assembly GCA_964404145.1. Classification (GTDB taxonomy): domain Bacteria; phylum Spirochaetota; class Spirochaetia; order Treponematales; family Rectinemataceae; genus UBA1306. The sequence goes on along the minus strand of CAYOIX010000041.1, from coordinate 19,807 downwards.
AGCATTCTTGTCTCGGGAGGCCAGACCACGGTCGCCAACCTCTTCTACAACCTGAGCTCCAAGGCCATGGGCCTCGTAGGCCTGTGGGACGTAGTCGCCTTCGACGAAGTGGCCGGCATCTCCTTCAAGGACAAAGATGGCGTCCAGATCATGAAGGACTATATGGCTTCAGGTTCATTTGCCCGCGGTAAGGAGATGAAGCCTGGCTACGCTTCCTTCGTGTTCGTCGGCAATATCAACCAGCCGGTGGAAACACTCATAAAGACCAGCCACCTCTTGTCCCCATTCCCCGAAGCGATGATCGACACCGCATTCTTCGACAGGTTCCATGCCTACATACCGGGCTGGGAAATACCCAAATACCGCCCCGAGTTCTTCACCCGGCAGTTCGGCTTCATCGTCGATTACCTTTCCAGCTTCTTCATCGAGGTCAGGAAGAAAACCTTCTCCGATGCTATCGATACCTGGTTCCGCTTGGGCGACAATCTCAACCAACGCGACGTGATAGCCGTAAGGAAGCTCGTCTCAGGACTTCTCAAACTGCTCTATCCGGCCGGCGATTTTTCGAAAGAGTCTGCACAGCATTGCTTGGAGTACGCGCTGGAAAGCAGACGCCGCGTCAAGGAGCAGCTCAAGAAGATTGGCGGGATGGAATTCTATGACGTGCATTTCAGCTATATCGACAAGGAGACCCTGGAAGAGCGTTTCATCTCTGTCCCCGAACAGGGTGGAGGCAAGCTGATACCTGAAGGTTTGTTGGCTCCAGGTACTCAATATTGCATCGCCGAAGGCTCAACGGGGCATCTTGGTGTATATCGTATCGAATGTCAGCTCACACCGGGGCATGGCGTGCTTTCGACGTCAGGGCTCGGTTCAAATGCACAGGCTAAGGAACCCTTAAAATTGGCTTTTGATTTCTTCAAAGCAAATCTTGGCCATATCGCCGGGCAAGAAAAGTTCTCCGATCATGATTTCCACCTGCATATTGTTGAGCTTCAGAATGCCGGGTATCCGACCGGCACAACCCTTGCAGGATTCGTTGCGCTTTGTAGCTCGATTCTTCGACGCCCTATGCAGCCTCAATTAGTGATTCTAGGTGATATCAGTTTAGGGGGATCTCCGAAGCCGGTCATCAATCTGGCAGATACATTGCAAGCGGCTTTCGATGCAGGGGCAAAACGTGTCCTCCTACCAATGAGTTCTGTTAGTGCTATTCCAACTGTTCCTGGAGAACTTTTTGCCAAGTTCCAAACTGCCTTCTATCAGGATCCCACAGATGCGGTCGTGAAAGCCCTGGGAATGGAGTAAGAAAAGCGAGTACGTTGTTAAAAGGAGACTCGCTACTCATATCGGAGATCCCATCTTCAAGGAGGTCTCCATGTCCCAAGCATCAGCGCTCCCCGCAACATCTCGCGATAACCCGCCACAGACCGAGATTTCGAAACAGACTGTTCTTGATTTTCTCACGGCCTTCGGCCTTGCCTCACAGCTCACCGACTCAGAGAAGCTTCAGTTCATCGAGATCGCCCAAGCCTTCAAGCTCAACCCCTTCAAGCGCGAGGTTCACGTCGCCGTCTACGGTGAAGGCGAATACCGTCGTCTCAGCATCATCACGGGCTACGAGGTTTACTTGAAGCGTGCCGAACGCACCGGCAAGCTTGATGGTTGGAAGGCTTGGGTCGAAGGCGAGGGTGACGCTATGAAGGCTCTCGTCGAGATCCATCGCAAGGATTGGGCCGAGTCCTTCATCCACGAGGTCTATTGGCGCGAGGCTGTTCAGAAGAAGAAGGACGGTTCCCCAACCTCCTTCTGGACTAAGCAGCCCCGCTTCCAGTTGAAGAAGGTCGCGATCAGCCAGGGCTTCCGCCTCGCATTCCCGGACGAGTTAGGCGGCCTCCCGTATGACTCCTCGGAGCTCCCCGATGCCGAGTCCCTTGTCCCGACTACCACAGCCTCGCCAGCGCCCGAGGCTCACACCTCGGCCACTCCGACGCCCACGCCTTCGAAGCCTGGTACCGAAGCCCAACGCCCCACCTCCCCGATCGAGCCGAAGCCCGCTGTGGTTGAGCCCCTTTCAGCGCCGCCTTCTGAGCCCGTGCCCATTCGCTTCATCGGGCACCAGGACCAGTATCCTGGCGAGCCACAAGACGTCCTCCTTCACCGTCTCGAGACCTACCTCGACGACAACTACGAGGCCTTCGGCGAAAAGCATCGGGACTGGATCTTCGAAAAGGCCAAGCACTCCCGCGACCGTGAGGGCGTCCTCAAGATGCTCTCCTATGCCCAGAAGGTCGTCAAGAATGTCGGCGCCGTAGCGGGCGCTTCGGCGTAAGCCGCCATCATCCACACATCGAGGTACCCATGACTTTTCTCGCAGCTCAGAAGAAATTTCAGACGGCATGGAAACTCCAGACTCATGCACTCCCGCGTCTCGCCAAAGCTCCCGGCCTTTACCGCTCGCATCTGTACCCGTTCTGCTTGCCCCTCGAGTTCGCCGCCCACAACCTCTTCGCGGAGATCAGGGACGAAGCCCTCTCGACCTTCGATCGCTCCAGTATCGTCTGGCACGGCTCAGCTTTACCGGGTCTTCCGACGAATCACTTATGCTCATCCCAGATTTTCTGCGTCAATGTGCTCTTCCCGTTCATTCATCGTCCCGAGGCGCTCGCCGACCTTTTCCGTCCCTTCTTTCCCGATCTCGTTCGGATGCTCCCCGTCGAGGACGATCGCTACATCGCTTTCGAGTGGATTGGTGACTACAACTACTTAGGCGAGCTCCCGAAGCTCGGCGTCGACCGACATCGTGGGGCTGGCAACACGTCGATCGACGCCGCCCTCATCTACGAGACCCAGGACGGCCGCCGCATTATGCTCCTCGTCGAGTTCAAGTACTCCGAATCCTACGGCGTGTCGTACAAACGTTTTCGGTCTGACGGCACCGACCGTGTCCTGTCCTATCGGGAGTTCTACTATGCAGGCAACTCGCCGATCGACATCACGGTCGTCCCGAAGATCGAGGACCACCTCTACGAGCCGTTCTACCAGCTCCTTAGACAGCAGCTCCTCGCCACCCAAATCATGGAGACGGGCATCCCCGACGTTGACCGTGTTCTTGTCGTCCACGTCTACGCCAAGGGCAATCGTGAGCTCACGGCCATCACCTCACCGAACTTCCGTGAGCTTGGCCGAGATGTCTATGACGTGTGGCGTCACGTTCTCGTCGAGCCCTCCGACTTCGTGGCGCTCCCGGTCGAAGAGCTCTTCAAGGCATTCCCTCTGGGCAGCTACCCTGAGCTCGAGCCCTGGCAGCTCTATATGAAGAGCCGGTATAGCTTCCTGAAGTGATATCGGGGCCTGCCCCTCCTGGGGCGGGCCTCTTTGTATACGCGATAGCCGTGTGGTTATCGGACTTGAAGTTATATTAACTGTACCTGCAGCGCACCTCCGAAACGATCTATCGACGTCCCAAACGACATATTGGCCGCCTGATTATGGCGAGGAGACTTCAGCCATGTCCCGAACTCAGCCCGCCGAGCTCTTACCTGGCATTCCCGGTGATTCTGGCATCTTCCCGGCGGAGGCCGCGCTCCGCCTCTACGCCTACCGCATCATCGATACGCTCCCCTGTGACGAGACCAGTATGGGCTTCTATCTCTCGGTCCTCTCTGAGGCGGAGGTTTTATCCCTCATCGGCTTTATCCGCGAGCATAGCTCACCTAAGGCGGATTCCTTCGCCACCGGCCAGTGGCAGAGTCGTTTTATGGTCAATTCGATCCTCTCGCGTATCTATGAGAACCAGGACAGCTTCTCGCCCCGAGATGCGCTCGGCTATCTCAAGGCCCTCCTCGAGCCCAGCCTCGCACCCTCTGTCCTCACCGACCCGCTTCCCGAGGCGCTGGCCTATCTCGTTCGCATTTTCAAGCTTTCGCCCGCTGAACTCGAGGTATTGACCTTCCTTTTCCTCACCAAAGTCTCCGAACCCTTGAAGGAGCTAGGCAAGTCGCTCTCGCTCACCAAGCGCACATCCTTCATTTCCCATTGCACAGGCCTCGCCGTCCTCGAGATCAATGGCATCCTCGCGGAGGCTTCGCCGCTATTTACGTTGGGCCTCCTACTTCCAGACAGTTACGAAGTTGTAGGTTGCTCCCTTGCCGAACCGATCGTGCGGAGTTTCCTCGGTACGGCCCCCGTTCCGTTTCACGCGTCCTATACGAAGCCCTGCAGCCCCTCGCCCTTTGCCCTAGACTCGTTCAGTGTGAACTCGGAGGACCTCGGCATCGTCTCGCGCATGCTTTCCGCCCCTCGCCCCTGCAACATCCTTCTCTATGGCGAACCGGGTACGGGCAAGTCGGAGTTCTCCAAGGCCATCGTCGCGTCCTGCGGCAAGAAGGCCTACTTCCTCAACCTACCACTTGCCGAACGCGGTGCCATCGACCGCCGCTTCGCCCTTCAGCTTGTAACCCGCACTATCGACCCCGAGCACGAGGTCCTCATTATCGATGAAGCCGACTCCATTCTGAATACGAAGACCCGGTACGATGGTCACGACCTCGTCGACAAGGCTTGGCTCAACATCTTCCTCGACGCGGTACCCTGCACGATCATCTGGATCTCGAACACCTTGGGGCTCAGCCACGACTCGGCCCGCCGCCGCTTCGCCTACTCGATCCGCTTCGGCTCCCTTTCGGCCAAGGCTCGCCGATTGGCGTGGGCCTCGGTACTCCCTACCGTTACTGGACCTGAGCTCGTCTCGCCTCGCTTCATTCAGGACGCCTCACGCCGATTCGAGGTCAACACCGCTGGTATTGCCCAGGCGGTCGCCGTCTATCGCTCCATTGACCCCGAAGGCTCCCTGCCCGAGCATGAACGGGAGAGGGTCCTCTCGAGGCTTCTTGCGAACCACCAGGAGCTCCTCTCGGGCTCTAAGCCGCTACCGCCTCTTTCTGTCGCCGATGCCTACGATCCTTCGGTGCTCAACACGGATGTCCCGCCAGCGGCGATTCTCGAGGCCATAGGCAAGTTCTACTCGCGTCGCCAACCGGGAGACCGATTCTCGATGAATCTCCTCTTCCACGGCCTTCCTGGCACCGGTAAGACCGAGTTCGCCCGCTACCTCGCCCATACCCTCGATCGTGAGCTCATCCAGAAGCGTGCCTCTGATCTCCTGTCCATGTGGGTTGGCGGCACGGAGAAGGCTATCGCTGGGGCCTTCGCCCAGGCCGAGGACGCCGATGCTATCCTCCTCCTCGACGAGGCGGACTCGTTCTTCCTAAATCGCGAGCATTCCCAGTACTCCTGGGAGCGCTCGCAGACCAACGAGCTCCTCACCCGGATGGAGGCATACTCGGGCGTCCTCGTCTGCTGTACGAATCTCTTGAAGAATCTTGACAGCGCCGTCCTCCGCCGCTTCGCCTTTAAGGTCGCGTTCCAGCCGCTAACCGAGGAAGGCCGCGTCGTCCTCTTCGAACGCTTTTTCCCTTCCGTATCGCTGACCGGAGAAGCGCGCACCCGTCTTTCCACCCTCACGATACTCACGCCCGGCGACTTCAAGGCTGTGCTCTCGCGGACGCATTTTTCCAGCGGCCTTTTGGCTGAAGAGCTCTTACACAAGCTTGAAGTTGAATGTAGCTATAAGCACACTTGTATTTCGATCGGTTTCCATGTGTAGGCTGGAAGCCGTTTCTTTCAAATGAATTACAACAATTGGATTATAACCCGATTACACGCTCTGATTATTCAAAATGATTTTGTGCGCCCCAATACATTAACAAGTATCTAAAATGACAAGTCTAGAGTACTTGACATCTTAGAAATGATTGAGCAACATATACTTAGTGTTTTCTAGTCAATTGGGAAGACGAGCATAAGAAATGATAAAAGCTAGACTGTTTTCGCCTCAAGAGTCATACTGGTCAAGAAACGACCAACAGAGGGAGAGATTGTGAAAGCAGATCTCTTAGGCCATAGCATCGTCGTGGTTGGTCTTTTCCCACCTTCTGTCTTTCATCCAATATGGTTTACGACTAATGACCTCCTGCGCGAATCTGATGTAAAAGGAGCCAATATAGATTTGCTAACGAATGATGTGGTTTTTTGGCACACCGAACGTATTTCGTTTTCAGCCCAAAATGATAGGTTTTCTATATCTTCATCATTCTCTGATCTGTTCCCTATGATAAGGGACCTTGCAATTAATATTATTTTACTCTTCCCTCAAGTTCCGATTTTTCAATTGGGAATGAATTATGATATTCATGAATACTTTAAAAAGGGAAATGACTGGCAATCAATTCGTACTAACTTTTTTAATTCTCCGTTACTAGATACCATCCTTGAGTCGCAGCGGATTGAATCAATTAGATTTTCTACACTCAGGGAATATGATGATACTCCAGGTAAAATTATTATCACAATTGAACCATCAGTCCGAATTGAACCAGGGTTTTACATGGGCATTAATGACCACTACGAATTAATAAAAAATAGAACGAGCAGAGAACTAAATTCAAACACGGTTGCAGATCTTATCGCAAAAAAATGGGCCCTTTCACAGAAATGGTGTACAGATTTCTCCTTGAAATTCTTTGAGGGTATTTATGCGAAATAACATAGAGTCAACTATTTCAGTCTCAGAATTCCCTGAGGCATTTGCAAAAATATCATCTCAAAATGAAACTCAGATTAGCGGGACCCCTGAAGCATTTCATTTCCCATATTATGGGAAAAAAACTACCATGGAATTTAAGCAGGGCGAAATCACCCCCATGAACATTGACATAAATGAATATGGGCAGTCTGTTAATCGACAAGTCGTTTCTATACCAGTCCGTTCCCCGATTAAATTTATTCCGGAGATACACTATTCGATTGAACTTCAACACTGGGATTGTGTAGTAATATCGATAGGTGAAACCACTTTTTCTGCAAGAATGCGCGATGGCCTCGACGACAAGATTGAGGAGTTAGCGGATATATCAAAATTAGATGTTTCTGAAGAGGATCTTCCCTATTTTTTGATAGGTGCAGTATTTTACTTATCTGTTGGTTATAGAGAGACACTTTTCCATAGTCGTGAGAAGTATCTCAATATCCGTTTCCGTCGAGGGCCAATAAATCGTAAGAAGATTGATTTAGGAAAAATGAATCTAGACATTGAAAAACTTTTTAAAAGACATGCTAAATAATCCGATTGTTGCTGACAATCAAGTCGAGATATCACTTTTTGGCCCCGGCGCAGGTGAGTGCATACTTATTGGAATAGGAAGAAACAATTGGTATTGCGTCGACTCGTGCATTCCAAGAGGAGAAAGCTCTCCTGTTGCCCTGTCATATTTGCATTCGCAAGGAATCGATGTCGCAGATAGCTTGAAGAAAATAATTGTCACCCATTGGCATGATGACCACATCCGTGGAATTGCCGATGTATATAAGCAAGCGACAAACGCACGCCTAATCATCTCACCGTTTGTTAAGGAGAGAGACTTTATCCCCCTCCTAAAAACATACGGATCGAATACGGATACAACTATTGGGACCCGAGAAATCCTTGAGCTTCTATTTCTTCAGGAAAAAAGAGATAAGGACTTCTCTTTGGCCATAATGAATAGGACACTAGATAATTCTCAATTAAATATCTCTGGTTTCATCATCGATACCAGGATCATCTCATATTCTCCAACTGATAGATATACCAATGCTTGCCTAAAAGAACTCGGCAAATTATTGGCATCTCTGCCTTCATCAGACCTATCCTTTAACTTACCAGATCCAAACATTAATTTTTCTTCAATTGTTCTTTTTGTCGAGATTGGTAACTTTCGAGTTCTTCTCGGGTCTGACATGTCGGTCGATTCTAATGGCCTTGGATGGGCAACTATTATTGATGACCCGGTTATAAAGAGAAATCCTAGATCGGATATTTATAAGGTAGCCCATCATGGATCAGTAAAATCTGACAGCTCAAGAATATGGACTGAATTGCTAAATAGTAATCCTAAATGTATCCTAACGCCATTTACCAGGGGGAAAAATATCGTTCCAAACAGGAAAGGAATTGAGAATATCAGGGAGAAGACAACAGATGCTTTTATTTCATCATACACAAAGAGTAATGGAAAAAAACGGCGCCAAAATGAAATTCAAAGCACCTTGACTGATTTTGGGATCAAACCCAAGTATGCTTTCCCGAAGTGTGGACACATAAGACTAAGAAGTACAATAGAAGGGGATAATAAATTAAGTGATTGGACTATTGAACTTTCACCAGAAGCGAGAAAGCTAAGTTCTATTATCTTTGATCCAGAATAGCTACTAATCTTTTTCCGCCATACGCATTCTAATCTATCCGAAAGGAATGGCTGGGCCGTTGGCCTAAAACCATCCAAAACCGTGACATACCCTATCCATACAAATCTGTACCAGATAATGAATTACATTCGCAATCTATTGATCATGGTTCGAAACCCCTCTTCTCCATTCGGAACTAAACGGCTATGGGCAATATATCCCTCGATAACTATGTCGACTCTTGCCTAGCCTGCAGCCTCTTGAGCGCAGTCTGAAGCCCTTCCAATACAGGGGTCGCTACCGAATCTGGGAATGTCGAAGGTAGTTCCGCGGATACTTGGGCTATCGCCGTGGGGACTCCGTCGATTAAATCCAGGATAACTTTCTCTATCTCGCTTTGAAAGTTGCAGAGTCTGGTAGTTTCTCGAAAATGTCGTGAGCCTACCTTGTCCCATTCATAGTGCCGATTCTTTCCAGTGAACGCCATTGCCAACTTAAGTTTTTCCGGCGGTATACGGCCGTTCCCATGCCCCATGACCGGATAAGCGGACATGATGTCGTAGAGTGGTGTCATGCGAAAGCGGCCACCACGTTCGATGAAGACGCTAAAATTCTTTGCGTGGCCATCGGGCGCGGCAAGAAGCCAGAAAAGCAACTGGGCCTTGAAGAAGGCATAACGATCGACGAACGGATCCTGTGAACCGAGGAGAAGCCGCATGATGGATATGATGCCGGGACCTCCGTCTGACTCGTATTTAGCGCTGGCTGATGTCCCGGTAACCTGACAAAAATCTTCCTGCGGTAGACGCAGTATCCAGGATCCATCCTGTGCGAGCCTACGATCGAAGCGCTCGACCACGAGGGCGCTCGTATCGCCGAATCGCCCGATTTCACATTTCGCCACCCTGATGCCGAGAGCCTCGGCGATGCGTGAGCATAGCCACTCGTTCTCGACCGAGCCGCTCATATCGATGCCCAGCCCGCCGATTTTCCCGAGGGGCAGCTTGAGGATATGTGTCGTCGGTGTCGATCGTAGCGGCACTTTCCAGTGACCTTCGTGGTGGAGGAGGGCGGTCTTTTCCTGGGCCCCGGCTATGGAGATGCGGAAGGAGTCATCTACGCTCTCGCTGCCTACACCGATGGCAGTCACCCCTTTGAGGATTGCATCGATCTGAGCGTCATCGACCTCGCGTCCCTCAATGCTTCTTATGCCTGAGGGGGCTACATCATCGGGCAGAAGCTGGAGAGCGCCCACGCAATCCCGCCCAACCTCGGAGAGGAGATCGAAAGCCGACAAGGAAGCGGCACCGTAGCGACTACGGATTCGTTGCCGTATCTCGGTGCTGTCCGGCAAAAGGTTGTCGAAGTATGCCTCTACGATCTTGCCCGAATAGGTGAAACTTGAGGGGGCGAGGGGAAGGGATAGTGAGATGGGGCGGGCTTCCGGCTCATCGAGCCACGAGGCGTCGTAGCTGAATTCGTGGAGTCCTTGGGCATTCAGGCTCCATTGCCCGACACGAAGGCCATTCATCCAAACACCGAGAGATCGCAGTTTCGAAGGGCGTGCCATGCTTACCACTCTTCCTGAGTGAGGTTCTTTTTCGAGCCCAGTGTCGTGCCCGCCCGAGGCTCTGCGTTTTTGCCTGAGAGCGTAAGCTCGAGCCCAAGTACGGACAGTAGTTTGATCAGGCTTTCGATTGAGCATGATTCGGCATGGTTCTCGAGAGCGGATATCGTCTTGGGGAGCAGCCCCACGCGTCCAGCAGCCTCGGCTTGTGTCAGCTCAAGGCTATTCCGGGCGCTTTTGAGGGCAAGGCCCAACTGCGAAGGTGTAGTGATGAGATAGATCATTGTCGGCCTCCCTCCAATATCGTCCATGGGTCCATCCCCTGTAAGGTATAATCAATACTAATACCCTATCGGGTATATGTCAACAATATACCCCAGAAGGTATACAACAACAACACATACACTTACCCCGCTATCCACTGTTACTAGAATTGTTACTGAAATCTTCACTTTAGCCGTGCAATCGGATACCATCATATGCCAAGGGATGACATGGCCGTCGGCCTAAGTCATTGCCGGATCGAAGTAACAGCGACCATATGCAAAGCTATCCTATTACCTGATAAAGAATTATCTTCTTTCGGGACCAAGAGATCGGTGGTTCAAATCCACTCAGCCCGATTGTTGCAAAGAGGCGCCAGGGGCGCCTCTTTGCTTTAAACGGGCTGAGTGGATTTGAAGGGAAAGTGCTCCGAACTTCGCCCGATCATTTGAGGGCGGAGTTCGGTCGAGCCTGCATGGAAGCGCGCGAGACGTCGAGCGCGCGGCGCAGGCGAGAGCGCTTTCCCCGGCCCGGAGCGACGAGCCAGGATGGCGAGGAGCGGAGGGCAAATCCACTCAGCCCGACTAACGAAACCCTTTATTTATAAGGGTTTCACAGGTCGACCGAATAACGGAGACCGCACATTCCCCTACGTTGCACCATGGTTTGCACCATGAGCGACAAAAGGGGACGCTATGCGGCTTTCGTATCGGACCATCAAGAGGCGCACTCGCGCCGGAAAAGTCTACTTTCAGGTCAGATTCCTCGCCGAAGACGGGGTAACTCTTAAAACGAAGAGTTACCCCGAGGCGAAGACTCGCGCCCAGGCTTGCCGGTTTGCCGAGGAGGACCTAAAGCGCGGGATTCTGCCCTCAAGCGCCAACCCTCCGGCGCTTGACTACGTCCGGGATTTTTGGAGCGAGGCTTCATCGTATTTCAAGTCACGCGCCCTCAAGGGACGGCCGCTCTCCGAGTCATACCGTCGATCGGGGCTCTGGAATCTCAAGCACTTTGAAACCCCGAGAAGATAGAATGCATGTGTCCAGCTGCTTGTGCCACTTCATAGTGCAATCGAACGAGAACTCCAGACATATCTATTTTGGGTCCATTTTGAGGCAGAGGATGGTCCGTATTCAATTCAGTTTGTTTGGTTTTCAGCCTGGAATTTTTTCGTATTCAGTCTCAATATCTTTCATTTCGAGCCTCAATCGCCGGATACCACCATTGGCGTATAAACCCCAGAAGGCAATTGTGGCTATTAAAGTCGCTTTGGTCAGAAACAATATCCGCAAGGATGAGAAGCTCGTGCCTGTGATCCAGACCTCGAAACCTTTGGCCCGAAGGCAGCCCAGCATTCTCGACGGCGCGGACGGGAGGGTGCAAGGGCGGAAGCTCGCGGCCTGGATCTGCTTCTCCCTTCTCTTCTGGGGCTTGGTCACTATCCAGAACGTGGTCCAGCTCGGAGCCACTTGAAGTGCCAGAGCGCCGCTCTCGGTATCAACGAACGGGGCGCGGAGGCGCCATCTAAGGAGGCTACAAATGGTCAATAGAGGTCTCAAGCGAGCGGTCCTGTATTTTGCTGCCCTCCTCGCCGTGAGTTTCGGTATGGAGTGGGGTTTCGTTTACATCCTGAGCGCCCACGGCAGACGGCGACCGAAGAAGCGTCAGACAGCCGAAGTCTCGCCACTGGGCGCACCATGGATGGCGGCGTGAGCTGCGGAGCCGGGCCGGAAGGGCGAGGCACGATGCCGAGCCTTGGAGGCCAAATCCACAATAGTTCGAGTCGACGACGCCCCTCGCGATATGCCTGGCAACGTGGGCTTTATTACCACGAGTAGTCATAACGCAGGGGAGCTTGGACCGTCGGAATCGGATGACGGAGAGTAATTATATAGTTACTATTTCCCTGAATCTCAATCGACAGCAGACCCCGTGATCGGTTTCCAGGGAGAATTCGGCTCTGAGCTTGCCGCGGGCCAAAGAGTCTATGAGTCGCAGCCCGAGATGCCCATCGCGCTTTTTTTCGAACTCGGGAGGCAGGCCCACTCCGTCATCGGAAACGATCAGGGCGATCTCGCCGTTCTCTTCCTGGTGCAATCGTATGAGTATTTTCCCGGGACGCCCGGAGGGGAATGCGTATTTCAGGGAATTGGAAATGAGCTCATTGACGATCAGGCCGCAGGCGATCGCCGTATCGGTCAACACGAACACGTTCTGCATATCCAGGCCAAGGGATGGCGGATCGGCCGAGAGATTGTAATTGGCGATTATTTGCTTTATCAAATCTTCGAAGTATTCCTTTAGATTGATATGCGACAAATCCTGGGCCTCATAGAGCTTTTCATGGACGAGAGCCATCGATATGATGCGACCTTCGGTTTCTCCGAATGCCTTCTTCAACCGCTCGTCCCCGATTTCGCGCGATTGCAGCCTCAGCATCGAAATGATGACGGTCATATTATTCTTCGTGCGATGATACAGTTCCCTCAAGAGCGTCTGCTTTTCCAATAGCGATTTGTGCAATTGATTTTCCGCGTTCTTTCGCTCCGTGATGTCCTTTGCGAACAGAGACAGGCCGAAAACTTTTTCGTCACGTTCCATCGGGTTCACATTGAGATGATAGATACTAGAATCGACAAACGAAGCGTGCTCGATGGAGTAGGCGCCTTCCTTTTCCCCCCGTTCGTATATGTCGCGCCAATATACGATTTCGGCCTCCGTCTGGAACAGTTCCTCGGGACTCATGCCGACGGCCACATCGACGCCGCGCGTTTGAAGGAAATACTCCCGAAAGCCTTGGTTGTACGCGAGTATGCAGAATGTTTCCGCGTCGATCGACCAGATCAAATCTGAAGTGCTATCGATGATCGCCTTGAGCATCGTTTGCGACTCCGTCAACTCCTTGTCGCTTTTCTGCAGCGCGCGTTTCGTGAGCAAGGCGTCCATAATCTCGTTGGAACGGCGGAGTCCCACTATAAGGATCGCAACGAGCCAGGCATACTCCATGAGGTAGATGGAGGAATAGACGCCGAGTCCCACGAGAAAATCGTTGATCTCGGCGAGGATACATACACCGAGAACAGAGAAGAGGACTGTGGATTCCCGGCGATTTCCCAGTCGCCTGAACTTGGCGACGATCCATACGAGATGGACGAGGATACAGCATCCGACAATGTTGTCGAGAGTGATCAGGATGCCGCTTTCCACCTCGTTATAGACAAAGTTGAGGCCGAACGGAAGGTTTACGCGCAATATGGAGGGCCGATCGGCTATCCACGTAAGATCGCCCATATTTAGCAGCTGGCTGAGACTCATCAAGGCGTTCCAAACCAGATAGGCGACGAGGTATTGCCTTTTGACGAGCTTCGTCTCTTCGGAGAGAAACCAAAATAAGGCGAAGCTCGCAAAGGAAATGGAAACTACTTGTCCTTTCAGCCAGGGGATGCTGTCAAGCGGAAAGTCGCTGCTGTATTCGCCTGCGCAGAACAGGCAGAAAAAAGTGCCACCGAGGCAGACCAGCGTGAAGGCGATGTCACTGTTTTTTTTTGTTCGACGAAACCACGTCAGGAATTCGTTGATCGCCATCGTGAAGCAGATGGACGCCATTATTATCGTTGGAATCGAGTAGGACTTCAAAACAGTTCCCCCAGCCGGTATATTATACAACTGAAATCACGAACAAATGAAGGCTTCCGCATTTCGTCGTAGACTTACATCCCATATTCCAATGGAATGACCCGCCATGTTGCACCAGATGGCTTTCTCATTTGAGGGCTTCAATGGATTCGAACCGAGCGAGAGCCGAGCAAGGCGGGCCGACCCGAACCGCAAGCCTAGAGTTTCACCGTCGGATCCATGATCGCTCCCGCGCCGAGAATGATCACGGGAATGGCGATGCCGATCCCAGCGTGCGCGATGAGCAGGTCCTGGAAGGGGTATGAGTCCCTCCTCCGAATCAAAATGCCCGAGGCCAGGATGGCGTCGTAGGATACGGCCCAGTCGTGGCATGAGGCGCACCTCGAAGCGAGAACGGCGGTCGCATTCCCCGGATCGAAGGTTTTGGCGATAGGCGTTTCCGTCCCGCCGCTACCCTGAGCCCAGGCGGCTCCGACCGAGAGGAAAATGCAGGCGATGAACGATGCTGCGCGGATTCTGCTTGGCTTTTTCATTTATTTATTATAATCGGGGATTCCCCGGATTGGTATAGTCTCTTCACTTCGAGGGGTCTTCCGAAGTGACCAGTGCCAGCCTTCTCTTATAGCCGGGCCATCTTGCTACCTTATATAGAATTATTTTTTTCGGGAATGTGCGCGTGTTGATCGGCTTACCGACGAAAACGGCGTTAGGCATTGTAGACTCTCGTCTTCTAAAGGCATAGCCGATCAGGATATCGCCACCGCCAAAGGCGGTGGTTTCCTAGGATTTAACAAAAAAATACTTCTCGTGGAGGACGAGGCATCGATCGCCCTGATGCAGAAAGGCCGCCTGGAGGGATGCGGTTATATAGTCACTACGGTCGATACGGGTGAGAAGGCCGTCGCCCTGGCTTCAAGCGGAGAGTCCATCGACCTTATGCTCATGGACATAGACCTAGGCAAGGGAATGGACGGCACGGAAACCGCAAGCATCATCGCGAAGGCGCGGGACATTCCGGTGATCTTCCTTTCCAGCCACGCAAGGTCCGAGGTCGTGGTGAAAGGCGAAAAAATTGCCTCCTACGGCTACGTCGTGAAAAGCTCGAGCATTACGGCGCTCGATGCCTCGATCAAAACGGCATTCAAGCTCTTCGAGGCGAAGGGTCGATAAAGCGCGCGGCTAAAAGAGCTTCCTGACCTGGCCTCCCGTGTCGGCTATGTAGATGTTCTCCGAGCCGTCGGAGATTATTCCGGCGGGATTCGCGAGCAGGGCCGCGGTGGCAGCCCCGGCGTCGCCGGAGTAGCCGCTATGATTCCCGCTCCCGGCCGCGGTGGTGATCACGCCCGAGCTGTTCACCAATCGCACGACATGATTGCCCGTATCTCCGATGAAGAGATTCCCCAACGAGTCGAGCCCGACGCCGGCGGGGTTGTTCAGGAAGGCGGCGGTCGCCGCTCCGCCGTCGCCCGAGAATCCGAAGGCCCCCGAACCGGCGACGGTCGTTATCACTCTCGAAAGACTGATCTTGCGGATCCGGTTGTTGCCGCTGTCGGCGACGTAGATGTCGCCCGCGGAGTCCGCGGCCACGCCGGAAGGCGAGCTGAGCTCGGCCGAGCTTGCCGGTCCGTTGTCTCCCGAGAATCCGGAGCTCCCCGAGCCGGCGATCGTGGTGATGTTGCCCGATGTATCGACTTTTCTAATCCGCTGGTTGTTCTTGTCGGCTATATAGAGATTCCCGACCCGATCGATGGCGAGTCCCGCCGGGTTCGAGAGCTGGGCCAGGATGCCAGGCCCGCCATCGCCCGAGAATCCGGCGGTCCCGGTTCCGGCTATCGTCGTGATGATACCCGAGGTATCAACCCGCCGGACGCGCTGATTGTTGGTATCCGCGATATAGAGATTACCCGCGGAATCCACGGCCACGCCCGAAGGATCGGACAGCTCGGCCGCGGTCGCTGGCCCGTAATCGCCGGAATAGCCTGAAGCGGTGAGGCCGGCCACGGTGGTGATGATGCCGGCGCTCACCTTGCGGACCCTCTGGTTGTTCGTGTCGGCGATGTACAGATTTCCCGAGCCGTCCATGGCTACGGCGCTCGGCGACTGGAGCTCGGCCGTGATCGCCGTGATATTGTCGCCTGTATATCCCGGAGTCGCCGTGCCAGCGAATGTCGTGATCGAGAAGGAGGAGCCGGTGATCGAATAGCTCGCGCTGGCGACCGGGGAATTGCTCAGGCCCGCGGTGACAGCGATCGCCTTGATCGTCTCGACCGTTCCCTTCGCGATGAGGGTGATGGCTCCCGAGTAGTAGGTGGAAGGAGAGGCAGGGGTCGGGGTGCTGCCGTCGGTTGTAAAGTAGATCGACGCCCCGGAGGCGGAATCGCTAAGCGACACGAGCTGTCCCACGGGATAGCTCCCGGGAGCGATGCTGAACAGCGGAGCCGGGGCCTGCGGGCCCAGCTTGACGATATACGTGCCCGAGGCGACCGAGCTTTGCTTCATGCTTTGCCCGGAGTTTGTGGCGATGGCATTGATAGTAAAGGTACCGTTCGCCGAAAGATCGATGGGCGAGGAGTAGAGCGGCGACGAAGTGCTCGGTGTACTGCCGTCCGTCGTGTAATAGATCGAGGCTCCGGCCGTCGCGTCCGTGATCGTGATCAGCGTCTCGGACGTGAAGGTACCCGACGTCGGCGAGAGCTGTGGCGTCGATACCGGCAGACCGTAATACGGATTGAACAGGTTGCAGCCCAGCAACAGAAGGGGAAGGGCCGAGAGCAGGTATCCCATCGGCCGTCGTTTCCTCGAAGCTTCAACCACTTCTGACATTATTTTCTCCTTGATCGGGCATTATTCGGCGCGGACATCCGCGCCCATCCTCAATTGCCGGCCGCCTCCGACGCGCTCAGCGTCCGGATCTGGTCGTCCAGCTCCTTGACCGATCGTTTGAGACCGCCTACTTCGGAAGCGGACGGTCGCGCGAAGAGAGTCACTACCCCCGCGGTCAGCAGGCCGATCCCCACGACACCGGTTCCGGCGAACAGTAAGCGGTAGGTGCTCGCCTGGGAGCCGTAGGCTATGGAATCGTTCGGGGCGGTCGCAGTCTGCGAATAGAGCATCGAGTTGTTGCCCTCGAGGTAGGAAAATGCCGCGACGCTTCCCCCGAGCAGGCCGAGGACGGTGAAAATGGCGCCCTCCGTCCCTCGTCTGCCGCGGGTCTTGCTGAGGGATTGGAGGCGGCTCTCGGAGTCGTCCCGCGTCGTCTGGATCTGGGCTATCTTGTAGTGCGCCGAGTAGTCCAGCGGTATCTCGATGCTCGTCTCTTCGCCGGCGTTCACGTGGGCTTTGCCCCGATAGCCGACATCGGAGTCGTCGAGGAAGGAAGCCTTCAGATCGTAGTCGCCCGGCGCCAGGTCCATCTCGCTGGCCTGGTCCGCGCTGGCTGTGATCGTCCTGTCGCCGTCGACGCCGGTCACCGTGATTTGCGAATCCGGGCTCGGGCTCTGGGCGGGCCTCAAGCTGATGACCAGGCGCCCTGCCAGGGCTTGGGCCTGCTTGGACTGCCCGACCGAGCCTTGAGCCGCCGCCGCCACTTCGGGGCTCGCGGCTGGCGCTCCCTTGTCGGCCGCCGGGGGTATGGCGGCGACCTCGACCGGGGGAGGGGAACTCGGCTCCGCGGCGCCTTCGCCGGATGCGGGAGCCGTCGCCGCGACCTGGGCCTTCGGCTCCTGTCTGAGGAAGAGAACGAAGCTCGCTCCCCTCTGATGACCCGTAATTGTGCCGAGCAGGGGTTCGGTCTTGCCGGACATGCTTCTTCGGATATTGTCGTACATGGTATCCGGAGCGATATACGGGTCGGTGTTCCGCGTGAGCACGTCGACTAAGGCCGCGCCGAACTCGCTATCGTCGGGGACCTCTTCCGAGCCCCCCGCGCTCAGGACCTGGCGGGCCTTGTACTTCAAGGCCTCGGCCAAGAACGAGGGATCCTTGGTCGAGACGACCTGGAGGCCGCGGCTGGTATTGACGAAATCCCCGGAAAAACATGCATCGTTGAGAACGAGGACCCTCTGGGCCGCCAACTTGACGATATAGTTTCGAAGCTGGGAGTTCTGGATCCATCCGTCCTGCTTGTCGGTATTCGTCGTCCCGTCCGAGGCGATCCAGAAGCCCGTATTCGCCTCGTCCAGGTAGCCGTGTCCGGCATAGAAGATCAGCACCGAGTCCTTGATGCCCACACGCTTGGAAAGATCGCCGAACAGCTTCCGAATATTCTCCGCGGTGGCATCGGTATCGTAAAGCTCGACGAATTCATCGATATAGTACCGGGCCGCGAGGACATCACGGACTTTCTTGGCCTCCGCGACCGCTCCTTTGAGACTCGGCCATTCCGTGTATCGGTCGATGCCGATGATGACGGCGTACTGCTTACCGACGTCGAAAGTCGGGGACCCTACCAGGGCTTGGGCTATCGCGGGGAGATCGCTCGTGTCTTGGGTGTATTCCACCAGAGGAACTAGGGCGAACAGAGCGAGCGACGCAAAAATCCGGACGATCCGACTTTTTGCAGCCAGCATACCGACCTACCTTCCGACCGAAACCTCGAACGGTGTAGAGCGTGGATGCATACTCGTGTCCTGGATCGTTTTGGGAACTGAAGTCTTCGGGAACGAAGATAACCTTTTCCGCATATTCATCTCCAACACCTGCGCGACAGCCATCGGAAACAAATTCCTGAAGAACATAATAATATCTACATGTAAAATCAAACTTATCGCCGCGTCAAGATTGCCGGGATTGCCTGAATCCGCTGTCTGGGCCCCTGCCTCTTCCTTCGCGTCGGGACGACCGACGCGGCTCGGCTTCAAGCCCCCGCGTAGGCTCTCTCCAGACCCGCGATGTCGAGCTTGCCCATTCCCATCATGGCCTGCATCACTCGGCCCGCCTTGGCGGGGTCGGCGTCGCCCAGGAGCTCGCCGAGGACGCCAGGGACTATCTGCCACGACACGCCGAACTCGTCGGTGAGCCAGCCGCATTGTCCCGGCTTGCCCTTCTCGCAGAGCCGCCCCCACAGAGCGTCGACCTCTTCCTGGGTCTGGCAATCCACGAAGAAAGAGATGGCCGGCGTGAAGGTGAAGTCATGAGGCCCGCTGCTGTCCATGGCCATGAACTCCTGTTTTTCCAGGGAGAACCTGGCGTGCATCACCGTCCCTTCCTTTTCGCCCCGGCCTGCGCCGAATCGCTCGATCCGGCCGATGCCGGAGTTCTTCAGGAGGGAAGTATAGAACTCGATGGCCTCCTCGGCCTTGCCGGCCATATCGCCGACGAACAGGAGGAAGGGGGCGATCCTGGTCGCCTCGCCTGTGAGATTCAATTGCCAGCCGATGCCGAACCTGTCCTCGACCCAGCCGAATTTCTCGCTGAAGGGATATTTTTGCAGATCCATATGGACCTTGCCGCCCTCGGACAGGTTCCGCCATAAGGCATCCACGCCGGAGGCTGTCTCGCAGGATACGAAGAAGGATATGGCCTGGGTGAAGCGGAAGACCGGACCGCCGTTCAGCGCGAGGAAATCCAAACCTTCCAGATTGAAGCTCGTCGACATGACGCTCCCTTCGGGATAGGGGGAGCCCTTGGCGTAGCGCGACACCTTCCCCGCCCTGGAGTTCTTGAATACCGAAACGTAGAAGCTCATGGCCTCCTCGGCCTCTCGGTCGAACCAGAGGAACGGCGTTATCTTTTGCATGGCATCCTCCATGTATAGGGAACCTCTAATAACCCTTTCAGGCTTGGTTCCCTGAGGGCAGAATCTAAGGGAAAACTCATTTTCGCAACGCAAAAATGAGTTTTTAGAGCTGCCCAATAATGAATATAATACTCTTAGCCGGTGTATAAGCTGAGCAATTTTATCGGTAGAAATCCTTCAGTGGTCGCGGAGGAATTTTCTACTGAAGAAGTCGGCCGCGACCACTGAAGAATTCTCCCGGGATCAGTGAAGAAATCCTCCGGGATCACTGAAGGATTCCTCCGCGATCAGTGGAGAATTCCTCCAATGTCAACTGA
>CAYOIX010000040.1:0-30886 GCA_964404145.1 uncultured Treponemataceae bacterium | reverse complement strand
TCCTCGTCAAGCCCTTCGACTTCTCGGCCATCGGCGGGATCCTCGCTTCGATCGGATGACCAGACAAGGTCTTGAAAAAGGCTGGGGAGCCTTTTTCAACACTACCTTGATTTCTGCAATTGCGCAGAAAAGCGTTAGCTTTTCGAGCAATTGCAAGGCAGGCTGTTGAAACGCTTCGAGTATTTCAACAGCCTGCTAGAGTAGCGCGGCGAGTCCCGATTAATGTACACTAGTCCATATGAATAACATCACCGTCGGCCTTTTCACGGACAATTTCGTGCCGATCATGGACGGCGTAGCGCTCACGGTGCAGAACTACGCCTACTGGCTGAGCAGGAACTTGGGACGGACCTGCGTCTTTGCCCCCCGCGTTCCCTCCTACGTCGACCGAGAGAGCTATCCCGTGATCCGTTTCATCTCCCTGCCGATCCCCGTCCGTCCGCCCTATCGATTCGGCCTTCCCTGCCTCGATCCCAAGCTCATGCGCTTTCTCCGCGGGGAAGACTTCTCCATCATCCACGCGCACACGCCTTTCTCGACCGGGCTCATCGCCGCCAAGATCGCGAAGGAGAGGAAGGTGCCCCTGGTCGCGACCTTCCATTCCAAGTACCGCGACGACCTCGCGCGGGCCATCAAGGTCAAGGCGATCGTCGACGGCGAGATCAGGAGGATCGCGGACTTCTACTACTCCGCGGACTACGTCTGGGTGCCCCAGGAGAGCATGGTCGCGACCCTGCGCGAGTACGGGTACGACGGCCCCTGCGAGGTGATGGAGAACGGCATCGACCTGAAGCCTCCGGAGAGCCTCGGCCCTTCGCGAGCCAGGGGCGCGGATCACCTGGGCTTGCCCGAGGGTCTCGCCGTCGGGCTCTACGTCGGCCAGCACATCCTCGAGAAGAACCTCGAGTTCCTCGTGCTGAGCCTTCCCCGCATCATGGAGGCGATCCCGGAGTTCCGCATGGTCTTCGTGGGCCAGGGCTACGCCAAGACGAGGCTGCAAAGGCTGGCCGCGGACCTGGGGATCGCGGAGAGGACGCTCTTCCACGAGACCGTCTACGACCGCGAGCTCCTGACCTCGATCTACGCCAGAGGCGACATCCTCCTCTTTCCCTCGCTCTACGACAACGCGCCCCTCGTGCTGCGGGAAGCCGCCGCCTTCCGCACGCCGGCCCTCCTGCTGGAAGGTTCGACCGCCGCGGCCGTCATCGAGGACGGAAGGAACGGCTTCCTCGTCCGGAACGACCTCGAAGCCTATTCCGAAAAAGCGATAGCGATACTCGGCGACCGACGGACCCTCGAGCAGGCGGGCATCGGGGCCCAGCGCAGTCTCTGCAGGAGCTGGGAGGACGTCCTGGGCCAGGTGCGCGATCGCTACCTCGAGATACTCTCGCGGTGGAGACCCTAGGGCGGCGCGATCCTCGGCCCTGCCGGGATCTCCTCCCGCATCCTTCGAGGCGATTCCACCGGTTAAGGATAAAAAAAGACGACTAAGCGGTCTTGATTACTACACCACTGTGTAGTAATACTTGATCCATGGACTCTCCGCCCGGCCCCCTCGCCGATATCCGCATCGGCACTTCCGGATACGATTATCCCGAATGGGAGCGCGTCCTTTACTCGAAGGGTATCGGCCGGAAGGAATACCTGGGCGCCTACAGCGAAGTCTTCGGCACGCTCGAGCTCAACTTCCCGTACTACGGAATGCCGAAACCGGAAACTATCCGCGAGCTCATGGCGCGCGCGAGGAGGCCCATAGACTTCGCCATCAAGGCGAACCAGGCCCTAACCCATAAAATCAACCCAGCCACCTGGAAAGACAGCGTAGAAGAGTTCGCCAAAGGCATAGCCCCCCTGCACGAGTCGGGACGCCTCTGCGCCGTCCTCCTCGAATTTCCCTTCTCCTTCCGCTATCGCGACGAGGAGAGGCGCTATCTCGACAAGGCGCTCAAGGCGCTCTCGGCCTTTCCCCTCGTCGTGGAGTTCAGGAGCGCCCAATGGTTCAACGCCAGGGTCATCGACGGGCTCAAGGCGCGGCGGGTCGGCCTCTGCTCGGTGGACCTGCCGCGCCTCGAGGGGCTTCCGCCCCTCTCCGACCTCGTGACCTCGGAAACGGCCTACGTGAGGTTCCACGGCCGCAACGAGGCGACCTGGTGGAACGGGGATGCGGGGACAAGATACGAGTACCTCTACACCAGGGACGAGCTCGACGCCTGGGTCCCGCGCCTCGAGGCCATGAGCACGCAGGCGAAGAATATCAGAGTCTACTTCAACAACCATCGCAGGGGCGACGCGCCCACGAATGCCAGACAGCTCATGGCGCTCGCTACCGCGGCGAAGCTCATCTAGGCCGGGCCATGGCTTCGGGGACGATCCTGCACGTCAACGCGATCGGCATCATGGCCGCGATCGAGGAGATCCGCGACCGCTCGCTTCGGGGCCGGCCCTTCGTGGTCGCGAACGCGCTCTCGCCGCGCGCCGTCGTGCTCGACCTTTCGCCCCTTGCCCATCGGGAAGGCCTGCGACGAGGCATGGTCCTTTCGGTCGCGCGCGACCTGCGCCCGGGCATCGAGGTCCGGCCGCCGCGGCCCGAGCTCTACCGCGCGGCGGAGGAGGCGCTCTGGAGCGTCGGGCTCGGCTACACGCCGCTCGTCGAGCGGGCGGGAAGGGGCCATCTCTTCATCGACCTGGCCGGGACGCGCCGCCTCTTCGGCGCTCCCGAGGACGCGGCGCAGAAGCTCCGGGGCAGGATCATGGAGGAAACGGGTCTCTCGCCGAGCATCGCGCTCTCGTCCAACAAGACGGTGAGCAAGGTATCGACGAGAGTCTTCCGTCCCGCGGGCTTCGTGGCCCTTTCCCCGAACGAGGAGAGCTCCCTCGTGCGCATGCAACCCGTCGGGCTCCTGCCGGGCGTCGGCCCCGCCCTCCTCGGACGCCTCGACCTCCTCGGCATCGATGAGATCGGCGACCTGGCCGATCTCTCGGAGAGCGAGGCGCGCGCGATCGGCCCGAGAGGGCCGGAGCTCGTGGCAAAGGCTCGAGGGATCGACGCCTCCCCCGTCGATCCCGAACCGCCCGAGCGGCGCGCCGTCGCCGGCGAGATCGTATTCGAGCCCGACACGACCGATCCCGAGGTCCTCGGGCTGCGGTCGGGAGCCCTCGTCGCCGAGCTCGCCTTCTCGCTGCGCAAGGACGGCTTGGGAGCCCGGCGTGCGCTGATCGAGCTCACCTACACCGACGGGCTCCGCTCCTCGGCCCACGCCGGCGCGGCGCGGGTCCTCGCGCGGGACGACGAGCTCCTCGTCCTTGCCCTGACGGCCCTGGAACGCGCGAGGAAGCGCCGCGTACGGGTAAGGCGCCTCGGGCTCAAGCTCTCGGACATCGAGTCGGCGGGGCCGGAGCTCGACCTCTTCGAGCCCGAGGACCTGCGGCTGTCGCGGCTCCAGTCGGCTCTGGACAGGATCCGGGGGCGATTCGGCTTCGCCGCCATCGAACCCTGCTCCCTCCTCGCGGCGAGGGCGTGATCGAGCATGCTCGCGCCGCTGCTCGTCACGTCGACCTATTCGTTCCACTTCGGGACGGCGCCGCCGGCCGAGCTCGCGAGACTGGCCAAGGAGCGCGGCTACGGTGCGCTCGCCCTCGCCGACCGCAACGGCGTCCACGGCCTGCCCGCCTTCATCGAAGCCTGCGAGTCCTCCGGCCTGCGGCCCATCCTGGGGACGGAGCTCGTCTACGAGGGGGGGAGGGCCGTCCTCATCGCGGAGGACGGGCGCGGATTCGCGCGCATAACGCGGCTCCTGACCGAGCGGGCCGAGGGAAGCCTCGACGCGCGGCGGGCGATACTGTCCGATAGGACGGGCCTCGCGGTCATCACGGACGACCTTGGGCTCCTCGAGGCCGCGGGGGCGACGGCTGGACTCTACGCCCTCCTCTCCCCCTGCGACCGGGGATCGTGGCGGAGGCTCAGGGGCCTCGGCCTCCCCTCCATAGCCGCGGGCGAGGTCCGCTTCCTCGACCCGTCCGGACGGGCGCTGCAGCGGCTCCTCGTCGCGATCGGAGGCAGGAAGACCGTCGCGGAGGTCCGGGACGAGGAGCTCGCCCCCGAGTCGGCCCTGCTGATCGGGCCGGAGGAGTTCAGGGCCGCCTACGCCGATGCGCCCGAGGCGCTCGAGGCGAACGAGGCCCTCGTCGATCGCATATCGATCTCGAGCCTCTTCGACGGCTATGTCTTTCCGCGCTACGAAGCCCGGTCGGAAGGCGGGGCCGCGGCCCTCCTCCGGCGCCACGTTTTCGAGGGAGCGCAGCGGCGCTACGGCACGATCGGCGAAGAAGTCGAGGAGCGGATCGAATACGAGCTCGGCATCATCGAGGGGAAGGGATTCTCCGACTACTTCCTCGTCGTGCGGGACATCGCGCGCAAGGCATCTCGGACTTGCGGCCGGGGGAGCGCCGCCGCGAGCATCGTCTCCTATTGCCTCGGCATCACCGACGTCGACCCTATACGGCACGACTTGTATTTCGAGCGCTTCCTCAACCCGGGCAGGAAGGACCCGCCCGACATCGACGTCGACTTCGCCTGGGACGAGCGCGACGAGCTCCTCGCGAAGGTCATCGCCGAATATGGCGAGGCGCGGGCGGCCCGGGTGGCGAACCACGTCTGCTTCCAGCCGCGTTCGGCGCTGCGCGAAGCCGCCCGCGCGTACGGCATGCCCGACGGCGAGATCGCGGCCTTCGAGCGGAGGGTGACCGTCGACGCGGCCGGGGCGGCGGAAGGCTCCGACGCCGCATGGAAGGAGATAGCGAGTCTCGCGCCCGGGATCGTCGGCTTCCCGCGCCACCTCGGCGTGCACTCGGGCGGAATCATCGTCGTGCCGGACGAGCTCGCCGACCATGTCCCCCTCGAGAGGACGGGCGCGGGCATTCGGGTCACCGCCTGGGACAAGGAGGGCGTCGAGGACGCGGGCCTGGTCAAGATCGACCTCCTCGGGAATAGATCCCTGGCCGTCGTCCGCGACGCCCTGGCCAATCTCCGGGAGAACGGCATAGGCCTCGACGAGTCGAGCTGGAAGCCGATAGACGACCCCGCGACCGTCGATCTCCTGGCGCGGGGGGATACGATGGGCGTCTTCTACGTCGAGAGCCCCGCCATGAGGCTCCTCCAGAAGAAGACGGCCCACGGGGACTTCGAGCACCTCGTGATCCATTCGTCGATGATCCGCCCGGCCGCCAACAGCTACATCAACGAGTACGTCGACAGGCTGAAGGGCAAGGAGTGGCCGCCCCTCCATCCCCTTCTCGCGGGACTCTTCGACGAGAGCTTCGGCATCATGTGCTACCAGGAGGACGTGTGCAAGGCCGCGGTGGCCCTCGCAGGATTCACTCCGGCGGAAGCCGACGGAATACGGAAGGTCCTCTCGAAGAAGGACGTGAAGGCGCGGCTCGAGGCCTACCGCCGGAAGTTCTTCGCCGGCGCGCGCGAGAAGGGCGTCGTCGAAGCTACGATCGACGAGATCTGGGCCATGATCGAGTCGTTCTCGGGGTACAGCTTCGTCAAGGCCCATTCGGCGAGCTATGCCATGCTCTCGTTCAGGTCGGCCTATCTCCGCCGCCATCATCCCGCGGAGTTCATGGCGGCGGTCATGTCGAACCACGGCGGCTTCTATTCGACGCTGGCCTACGCGAGCGAATCGAGGCGGATGGGCCTCGGGCTCCTCCCCCCCGACGCGAACGAGAGCGAGCTGCGCTGCCGGGGGAAGGGAAGGACCATCCGTTTCGGCCTCGGGATGATCGGCTCCCTGGGCGCGGCGACGGCCGAGCGCATAGTCGGGGAGCGGACGCGAGGCGGCGGCTATGCCTCGGTGGACGACTTCGCGAGGCGGGCGACGCCCGGCCGGGACGACGCCCAGGCCCTCGTCGGCTCCGGCGCCCTGGACTCCCTCTCGCCGGGGATGGCGCGATCCGAGAAGCTCATGCGCCTGCTGTCGGTGCAGGCTGCGCTGGAAGGCAGGAACGGCCGCGGCGGCGAGCTGTTCGCGCCTGAGCCGGCGACCGGTCCGCCCCGCGGGCGCAAGGCGGATTCGGAGCGGAGGCGCCTGGAGTCCGAGATGCGCTACCTCGGCACGACCCTCGCGGTCCATCCGCTCGCGCTCTGGCCCGGCGCCCTGTCGAGGAGGCGCTCGCTAGGTAAGGATATCCCCGCGCTCGTGGGACGGCGCATCGAGCTCATAGGCTGGCCGATCACCGCCAAGCCCGTCCTCACCTCGGGGGAGGAGCCCATGGAGTTCATCTCGTTCGAGGACGAGACTGGTCTCTATGAAACGGTGCTCTTCCCTGAAGAATATAGACTGTATCGTCATCTGCTCTTTGAAGATCGGCCCCTCGTCGTGCGCGGTCTCGTAGAGGAGGACAGGGGCGCGGTGACGCTTACGCTTTCCGGTATCGGCGAGCTGGCTTAGCGCAGGCCGCGCCGACGGGCTCGCGGGTCCGGGCGGCCTTAATCGTTTCTTAATCCTCGGGCGCCGCGATTCGCCGTACAATACGCCGACGCCGGGAACGCCCGCGGAAGAGGAGACTTCGATGGCCGACAGGATCCAGGATACGCGGAAGATCGCCGACGGACTGTACATCCTCAACTTCGGCTTCGTCTGCAGCTACATTCTCGACGCGGGGAGCTCGGTCGTCGCCTTCGATGCGGGCATGGCTCCGGCCAAGGTTATCTCGGAGTCGAGCAAGCTGCGCGTGGATCCGGCGCGCGTGGGGCATGTCTTCCTGACCCACTCCGATCGGGATCACGTCGGAGGGCTCCCCGCCTTCCCTAACGCGAAAGTCCACCTCCCCAAAGATGAGCTGGCCATGCTCGACCGCAGTACCGCGAGATTCTTCGGTCTCGTCTACAACCGGCCCCTCGATCGCGACTTCGAGCCGCTCGAGGACGGTCAAGTCCTCGAGATCGGGAGCGCGACGATCCGGTGCATATCGACACCCGGGCATACCGCGGGCTCGATGTCGTTCCTCGTGAACGACTCCATCATGATCGTGGGCGACGAGCTCAATCTGAAAGACCATGTGGCCGTGCTCGATCGAGGCTTCATCAGCATCGACAACCGGAAACGCGGGGAGTCGATCCGGAAGCTCGCCGGCTTCGCGGGGGCTCGACTGCTGTGCACGATGCACAGCGGTTACACGGACGACTTCGGGAAGGCGATGGAAGGCTGGCGCGAGCGGAGCGACCCGGCGGACCGGACCGCCGGGTGACGCCCTACTTCTGCTCGGCCCAGGGGACTATCACGGCCCTGCCCAGGATGTGCCCCAGCATATTGAAGCTCAGGAAGGCCGGCGTCGCGTCCTTGGGGATCCCGAGGCTGGCCACATCGAGGGCCTGGACGGCGATGAAGTAGCGATGCCTGCCGTCTCCCCTGGGGGGAGCCGCGCCGATGTACCGGGCCGCCCGCGCGTCGTTCGGCAGTTGCCAGGCCCCTGCGGGAAGGCTCTTCCCGTCTGGGCTCCCCGCGCCCGAGGGCAGCTGCGTCGTCGTGGCAGGAATGTCGACGACTATCCAATGCCAGAAGCCGCTGGGCGTCGGGGCGTCGGGGTCGTACATGGTCACCACGAAGCTCCTCGTCCCCGCGGGGGCCTTGGACCAGGCGAGCTGCGGCGATATGTCCTGTCCTCCCGGGACGCCGAAGACCCCGCTCATCTGGGCCGGGGCCATCTCCGAGCCGTCCGTCACGTCGGCGCTCGTCAAGCTCAGCTCGGGTACCTTGGGAATCCGATCGTAGGGATTGGCCCTGGCCTGGGCGCCCGCGAACCCGATCGCGGCGAATATGAAGGCCGTCGACACGAGAAAACGCTTCATTTGCTCATCCTCCTTGAAACGGATCTTCCTCAGCTGGTGACCGCTCCCTCCGAGGCGTCGGAGCAGAGCCGCGCGAACTTGGCCAGGGCGCCCCGCGTGTAGCCGGTGTCCCTGGGCTTCCATCCGAAGAGCCTGGCCTCCAGCTCGGCCTCGCTCAGGGCAACCGACACCTCCTTGCGCGACAGGGATATCGCGACGATGTCCCCGTCGCGCAGGGCGGCGATGGGGCCGCCCTCCTGGGCCTCGGGGCAGACGTGGCCGACGATCATGCCGTGACTGCCGCCGGAGAAGCGGCCGTCGGTGATCAGGGCCACCTTGCCCGCGAGGCCGGCCCCCGCGATGGCCGCCGTAGGCGCCAGCATCTCGCGCATGCCGGGGCCGCCCTTCGGGCCTTCGTAGCGGATGACCACGACGTCGCCGCCGGCTATGGCGCCCGCGAGTATCGCGTCGAGGGCCGCGGTCTCGCTCTCGAAGACGCGCGCCGGACCCGAATGCTCGACGAGGTCGAGGCCGCAGGTCTTGAGCACGGCGCCCCGCGGCGCGAGATTGCCGTGCAGCACGCAGAAGGGGCCGGTCGCTTTCTGCGGGGCGTCGAAGGGCAGCACCACGTCCTGGCCCTCGAGCCCGGGCTCGATCCCGGCGAGGTTCTCCGCGACCGTCCTGCCCGTGCAGGTAAGGCAGTCCCCGTGGAGGAGGCCGTGGTCCAGAAGCATCCGCATCACGAGGGGCACTCCCCCGACGCGGTCGAGGTCCTCCATCACGTAGCGACCCGCCGGCTTCATGTCCGTGAGGGTCGGGGTCGTGTCGTGGAAATAGTTGAACTCGCGGGCCTCGAGATCGACTTCCGCCTCGCGGGCGAGGGCTATGAGGTGCAGCACGGCGTTGGTGGAGCCGCCGAGCGCCATCACCGTGCGGATCGCGTTCTCGAAGGCCTCCCTCGTCATGATGTCGCGGGGCTTTATGCCTCGCTCGAGCATCGCGAGCAGGGCACGGGAGGAGGCGCGCATGTGCTTGGCCTTGGCGTCGTCGACGGCGGGGATGGAGGACGAGCCCGGCAGGCTCATGCCGAGCGCCTCGGCGGCGGCGGCCATCGTGTTCGCGGTATACATGCCGCCGCAGGCGCCCGGCCCGGGACAGGCCTTGCGCTCGATGCAGTGGAGCTCCTCGTCGCCCATGGCGCCGGCGGCGTGCGCCCCGACGGCCTCGAAGACGCTGACGATGTCGAGCTTGCGTCCCTCGTGCGAGCCGGCCCTGATAGTCCCGCCGTAGCAGAAGATCGAAGGGATGTTAAGGCGGGCCATCGGCATGATGGAGCCCGGCACGGTCTTGTCGCAGCCCCCTATCGCGAGAAGGGCGTCCATGCTGTGGCCGCGGACGACGAGCTCGATGGCGTCGGCTATCGCCTCCCTGCTGGGGAGCGAGGCCTTCATGCCCTCGGTGCCCATGGCTTCGCCGTCGGTCACGATGAAGCTGTTGAACTTCATGGGCTTGGCGCCCGAGGCGGCGAGCTCGGCCTTGGCCAGGGCGGCGAGCTCGTCGTGGTGGATGTTGCAGGGCGACACCTCCGCGCCGGCGCTGGCCACGCCGACGAGGGGGAGGTCGAAGTCCGCGTCGCCGAAGCCGATGGCCCTGAGCATCGCCCGGTTCGGCGAGCGCTCTGCCCCCGCCGTCATCTCGGTCGAGGCGCGCTTCATGGCGCCGCCCTCGCCCAGGCGAGATAGGGCAGCCCGGCCGCGAGCGAGCGGGCGGCGGCCAGAGTCGGGAGGAGCTCGGCAGTCGAATCCCAGAGCCCCGTGACGAGGGCCTTCCTATGGGTTTCGGGCATCGCGAGCGGGAAGCGCCGCGGCCCGGCCCGGAGCTCCCCGGCCTCGAGGTCCACCTCGATCCGGAGCGCCGGATCGGCCTCGACCATGTCCTGGAGCTCCCTCGCGCCGTCGGCCGAGAGGCTCACGGCGGGCAGGCCGAGCGATACGCAGTTGCCCGCGAAGATCTCGGCGAAAGACTCGCCCGCGATGGCGGCTATGCCCGCGCGGACGAGCGCCTGGGGTGCGTGCTCCCTCGAGGAGCCGCAGCCGAAGTTGCGGTTCACGACGAGGATCGAGGCCCCGGCGAATCGCGGGTCGTTGAAGGGATGGGCCTTGGGCTTGCCCGACTCGTCGAAGCGGGCGTCGCGGAAGGCGTACTCGCCCAGGCCTTCGAAGCTCACGCCCTTCAAATAGCGGGCCGGGATGATCCTGTCGGTGTCTACGTCGTCCTCGCGCAGGGGCAGACCCCTGCCGGATACCAAGGCGCGAATGCGATTATCGATCGCCATAGAGACTCCTAGCGTCGACGACCTCGCCGCTCACGGCCGCGGCCGCGACCATCGCCGGACTCATGAGGAGGGTTCGCCCGCGGGCCGAGCCCTGTCTACCGATGAAATTGCGGTTGGAACTCGAGGCGCAGAGCTGATCCCCCACGAGCTTATCGGGGTTCATCGCGAGGCACATCGAGCAGCCCGCGAGCCTGAAATCGAAGCCCGCTTCCCTGAAGACCAAATCGAGGCCCTCCTCGCGGGCCTGGGCCGCCACCCGCATCGAGCCGGGCACGACGAGGGCCCGTACTCCCGCCGCGACCTTGCGGCCCTTGGCCACCGCGGCCGCTTCCCGCAGGTCGCTTATCCTCCCGTTCGTGCAACTGCCTATGAAGGCGACGCTGATCCGCTTCCCGGCTATGGGCTCGCCCTCGGCGAAGCCCATGTGGGCGTAGGCGGCGCGCGCCCCCTCGCGCCGCGCGCTCGGCAGCTCGGAAAGCCTCGGCATCCTCCCGGATATCCCGATGCCCTGGCCGGGATTCGTGCCCCAGGTGACCATGGGCTCGACCTCGGCGGCGTCCAGCTCGACCTCGTCGTCGAAGGAAGCGTCCTCTGCGCTGGCTATCGATCGCCAGAAGGCGATAGCCCTGTCCCAGTCGGCGCCGGCGGGAGCGTAGGGCCTGCCGCGGACGTACTCGAAGGTAGTCTCGTCGGGGCTCACGTAGCCCGCGCGGGCACCGCCCTCAATGCTCATGTTGCAGAGGGTCATGCGGGCCTCCATGCCGAGGGCGCGCACGGCGGCGCCCGCGTACTCGTAGGCGTAGCCGATGCCGCCCTCCACCCCTAGGCGGGAAAGTATGAAGAGGATCATGTCCTTGGCGCCCACGCCCGCGCCGAGGGCGCCCCGGACCGAGATCCGGCGCACCTTGGGCCTGTCCATCGCGAGAGTCTGCGTCGCGAGGAGGTCGCGGACCTGGCTCGTGCCGATGCCGAAGGCGAGGGCGCCCAGGGCCCCGTGCGTCGAGGTGTGGGAGTCCCCGCAGGCGATCGTCATGCCGGGCTGGGTAAGGCCGAGCTCGGGCCCGATCACATGCACGATGCCCTGCTTCCCCGACGCGAGGCCGAAGAGCTCGATCCGCGACGCGGCGGCATTGGACTCGAGGGCGGCCATCATCGCCTCGGCCTGGGGATCCATGAAGGGCCTGGACTGGTCCTCCGTCGGAATGATGTGGTCGGAGGTCGCGAAGGTCCTCTCGGGGAAGGCGACCGGGAGGCCCCGCTCGGCGAGCATGGCGAAGGCCTGGGGCGAAGTCACCTCGTGCACGAGGTGGAGGCCGATGAAGAGCTGGTCCCGGCCCGAGGGCAGCCTGCCTACCTTGTGCAAATCCCAAATCTTGTCGAAGAGATTGGCCGACATCGTCCCTCCTTAGGTGGTTTCGGCCCCGCGCGCCATGAGCACCTTCCCCGTCCGGACCATTTCCCGTATCCCGAAGGGACGGAGCAGGGTCTCGAAGGCGTCGAGCTTCTCGGAGCTGCCGATGACCTCCACCGCGAGCGTCGCCTCGGCGAGGTCGATGGTCCTCGCCTTGAAGGCCTCCATCACCTGGAAGGCCTCGGGCCGGCGCTCGGGCGGGCAGTCGATCTTGACCAGGGCGAGCTCCTTCTGGATCACGTCCTCGTAAGAATAATCCCGGGCGTGGATCACGTCCACGAGCTTGTTCAGCTGCTTGAGGATCTGCTCGAGGGTATCGCGCCCTCCGCGGGCGACGATGTTCATCCTCGAGTAGCGCGGGTCCTGGGTCGCGGAGACCACGAGACTGTCGATGTTGAAACCGCGCCTCGAGAACACGAGGGCCACCCTGATGAGGACGCCCGGCTTGTTGGCGACATAGAGGCTCAAGGAGTGCCGCGCGGCGGCGCCGTTCGCATCGTCCATCTCAGGTACCTCCCGTCGGTTTCTCGAGCTTGCGCCTGGGAGCCTCGAGGAGCATGTCCTTGAGCGGTGCCCCCGCAGGAATCATGGGGAAGACGTTGTCGTGCTTTTCGACCTCGGCGTCGACCAGGCAGGGCCCGTCGTGCTCGAGGGCCGCCTTCAGGACCCGCCGCACGTCGGCGGGCCGCGTTATGCGATAGCCTTTGACGCCGTAGGCTTCGGCCAGTCTCGCGAAGTCGGGATTGCCCTCGAGGTCGACCCCCGAGTAGCGCTCGTCGTAGAACATGTTCTGCCATTGCCGCACCATGCCGAGGTAGTGGTTGTTGATGACCACGACCTTGACCGAGAGGCCGAGGTTGCGCATCGTCGCCAGCTCCGACAGGGTCATTTGGAAGCCGCCGTCGCCCACGATCGCGATCACCAGCTCGCCGGGCCTCCCGAGCTGGGCCCCGATCGCGGCGGGAAAGCCGAAGCCCATCGTGCCGGCTCCGCCCGAGGTGATCCAATTGCGCGGCTCCTCGGTGCCCACGAATTGGGCCGCCCACATCTGATGCTGGCCGACATCGGTCGTAAATATCGCCTTGTCCCCCGCGAGGGCGCGCAGCTCCTGGATGACGTGCTGGGCCCGCACCTTGCCCTCCTTGCGGTACGCAAGGGGGTACTCGCGGCGCCAGCGCGCGACTTGCTTGATCCAGTCGTCGGTGTCGCCCCGCTCGAGGAGGGGGAGGATCTGGGCGAGGACGGCCTTGACGTCGCCGACGATTCCGACCTCGACCTTGACGACCTTGTCCATCTCGGCGGGATCGATGTCGACGTGGATCTTGACCGCGCCCTTGCAGAAGGAGGCGTAGTTGCCGACGATGCGATCGTCCCAGCGAGAGCCGACGCTCATGACGAGGTCGCAGGCCACCATCGCCTTGTTGGCGTAGGCCGTCCCGTGCATGCCGAGCATGCCCAGGGACAGCTCGTGGCTCTCGGGCAGGACACCCTTGCCGAGAAGGGTGCTGACCGCCGGCATGCGCATCCTCTCGACCAGCTCGCGGACTTCGCTCGACGCGCCCGAGATGGCCGCTCCGTGGCCGACGAGGAGGATAGGACGCCTGGCCGCCTTGAGCAGCTTGGCCGCCTCCGCGACCGATTTTGCCCCGCCCTCTCGCGGGACCGAGTAGCCTGGGAGGTGGAAGTCCTTGGAGTCGGCGTCGATGGCCAACAGGGCGCTTGAAATATCCTTGGGCATATCGATCAGGACGGGGCCGGGCCGGCCCGTACGCGCAAGGTAGAAGGCCTCGCGCATCACGCGCGGAATGTCCTGGACGTCCTTGACCAGATAGGAGTGCTTTACGCAGGGATAGGTGAGACCTGAGACGTCGGCTTCCTGGAAGGCGTCGAGGCCGAGGACGGGAGTCGGGCTCTGCCCGCAGACGACGACGAGGGGAACCGAGTCCATCAGGGCCGTGAAGAGTCCCGTCACCGTATTGGTGGCTCCGGGTCCCGAAGTGACGAGGACCACGCCTACCTTCCCCGTCGCCCGGGCGTAGCCGTCGGCCATGTGGACGGCGCCCTGCTCGTGCCTCGTGAGTATGAGCTTTACGTTCCTCCCTACGAGGGCGTCATACATAGGGATAGCGTTGCCGCCGGGGAGGCCGAAAACGAACTCGACGCCCTCTTCGATCATGATCTCGACGAGGGCTTCCGCCCCGGTCAGTTGTTTATCGCCCATAGTCACTCCGGATGAGCGAGGATTTGACCCTTCTCGCTGCCCATGAGAGAATTAACGCATTTTTCTAACATAGAGTCAAGGCTTCTATGGAATTAATAGTATTACACATATGTAATTTGTTACATTTACGGCTGTCATTTGTAGTTATTTGCTTCAAATAGATACAAAAAACCGGGTGAGATGCTACAAAGAGCATTGCACCCGGTGTCCGTGGCGATAATTTCAGGAACTAGAGTCTCGAAGGACTGGACCTTGGCGGCGCAGGGCATGCGGTACGCCTGCCGAGGCCGGAGGAGTTGGAGATCCCGGCCTCGATGGCCCTCTACTTGGCCCGCTCGACGAAGGTCCCGTCGCGAGTGTCCAGCTTGATCCTCGTCCCGATTTCGCAGAAGAGCGGGACGGAGACCTCGATGCCCGTGTCGAGGGTAGCCGGCTTGAAGGTCTTCCCCGAGGTGTCGCCTTTGACTCCGGGCTCGCAGTAGGTGATCGTCCGCTCGACCAGGATGGGCGGGGTGACGCCGACGGGCTTGCCGTCGTAGAAGGTGATCTCGATCGGGTAGTCGTCCTCGGCGCTGATGTAGCCGGCGTTGTCGCCCAGGTCTTCCTTGGAAATCTCGTACTGCTCGAAGGTCTCCTGCTCCATGAATACATAGGTGGCGCCGTCGACATAGGAGAGTTTCATCTGGAGGATGTCGAGATCCACCGACTCGAACTTCTCGCCCGCATCGAGGGCGACGTCGGAGGTCTGCCCGCTCACGATGTTCTTGACCCTGAATCGGGTGACCATCCCCGAGCGACCGGTCTTCTGGCCGAGTATGCGCTGGACGACGAGCGCGTCGTTGCCCACCTTGAAGACCGAGCCGGTCCTGAGCTGTGAAGTAACTACCATAATAATCCTCGCTAAGATTGAGTATCGCGTCCCGGTAACGGAGAGTTGGCCGTCCCGCAACGGGATTCTACACGATTTCGCTCAAGAAGGTCAGGAGGCGCGAGGCCAGGTCGCCGTTCTCCAGGAGGGAGGCCGAAAATGCCCTGAAGCCGGGCAGGAGCTCCGAATACCGCGATAGGACGGGCAGGAGCGATTCCCTGCCGGCCTCCGCCGGGCCGTCGCTCCCGCGATCATTGAAGGCCAGATGGAGCTCCTCGAGCGCGGAGAAGGCGGCGGACGCGAAATGGGGCCGCAGGCGGTCGAGGAAGGCCGCGACCTTGACCATCTGCTGTCTGCCCTCCTGCGGATATGCCTGCCAGAGGAAGGGCCTGCCCGAGAGGGCGGCGCGCGCCCAGCTGTCCTCCCCCCGGACTATCGAGAAATCGCAGGCCAGGAGGAGCTCGTCCCATCTCTCCTGGGGGAGGAAGGGCAGGGCGACGAGGGGGAAGGGCTCGCCGGCCTCGGCCCAGGCCTCGGCGAGGCAATCCCCGCTCCCGCCCGCGGCGGCCAGGGCGAGGACGGGCCGTCCCCCGCCGCGGGCGGAGAGGGAGTCGAAGGCCGCGAGAGCGGCGACTATCCGCGAGTAGTCGCGCTCGTAGGAGAACGCGCAGAACCAGAAGCGATCCGCCGCGCCCTCCGCCGAGCATCCGAGGTCGGCGAGGATTTCCCGCCTCAGCTCCGAGCGGCCGGTCTCGGTCGAGGCGCGTCGGCGCGATCCGGAGAAGCTGCCGTCCATCACCAGGCCGCCCGTCCCGGGACTGAAGCCGGGCAGGAAGATAGTCTTCCTCACCGAGGAAGAGCGCGTCAGAGAGGGCATGCGGTGGAGCTCCTCGGCGTACTTCTCTGCCGTCAAATGCTCGAGGTCCACGATAAGACAGCCTTCTTGGAATCGGGGGTCGAAGATGATGTCCTCGAGCCAATCGGGCCGTCCGCAGGCGAAGCATTCGAGGACTATCCTCGGCCGCCTGGCGCGGAAGGCGGCGGCCGCCTCGCCCGACCCGTCCCCTTGCCAACGATATACTTCCCATCCCCGGCGCAGCTGGACGGCCGCGTCCGCGTCGATGGCCGGGTCGAGGAGGGCGAAGGCGGCGAGATCGTCGACCACGAGCCTGAGCCGAGGCGGGGCCGGAAGCTCGGACAGGGAGCGCGCGAGCCTATAAGCGAGGCCTATGTCGCCGTAGTTGTCGACCACCTTGCAGAGAATGTCGATGTCCATCCGTCGCTCGCCGATATCGCTCGCATTCAGTACACTGGACAGAGGAGGCACCGTGACCCCTTTCGCCATACTCGTCTGCTATATGTCCCTCGCCGTCCTCGACCTCGCCTGGGGGCTCTTCCTGACCGCGCTCAACTACCGCCACCTCGCGCGACGAAGGGACGAAGTGCCCGAGGAATTGCGCGCGAGCCTCGGCTCCGAGGAGGCGGGGAAGGCCGCTTCGTACTCGATGGCCAAGATGCGGCTCTCCTTCGTCTCGAGCCCGATAGCGACGGCCATCGTCCTCGCGGCCGCGGCCTCGGGCCTCTTCGGCCTTCTCGACCGCTTCGCGAGCGGCCTCGCCGCGGAAGCCTACTGGCGCGGCGTCGTCTTCCTCGGGCTCCTCTTCGCGGCCCAGTCGCTGCTGGGCAGCCCGATCTCGCTGTATGCCACATTCTCCCTCGAGAAGCGCTTCGGCTTCAATACGACGAAGGCGAGGACCTGGCTCCTCGACAGAGTGAAGGCCGTCCTGATCTCGGCCGTCCTCGGCCTCCCCCTCCTCTACCTCCTGTACGCCTTCATCGACGGCGCCGGCCCGCTGTGGTGGCTCTGGGCGGCCGCGATCTTCTCGATCATCGATCTCGGCCTCGGCCTGATCTACCCCTTGGTCATCGCGCCGCTCTTCAATAAATTTACTCCCTTGCCCGAAGGCAGCCTCGCCTCGCGCATCGCCGCCCTCGCGAAGAGCCTGGATTTCCGCGTCGGCGGCATCTTCGTGATGGACGGCTCCAAGCGCTCGCGGCACTCGAACGCATACTTCACCGGCCTCGGCCGCGTCAAGCGCATAGTCCTCTTCGATACCCTCGTGTCCCAGATGACCGAGGACGAGGTCCTCGCCGTCCTCGCCCACGAAATCGGCCATGAGAAGCGGCGCCACGTACTGAAAGGGACGATCGTCTCGATCGCCCTCTCCTTCGTCGCCTTCTGGGTCCTCGACCGCTTCATGGGCTGGGGCGCCCTCTATGCCGCCTTCGCCTTCGCAGAGCCTTCCAAGCACGCGCTCCTCTTGATCCTCGCCCTGGTCTCGGGGCCTGCGACCTTCTTCCTCGCGCCGGTCTTCTCGGCCTGGTCGCGGAAGCGCGAGTACGAGGCCGACGCCTACGCGGCCAAGGCGGCCGGCGCCGACGCCCTCTCTTCGGCCCTAGTCCGGCTCAACCGCGAGAACGCCTCCAACCTCTGGCCCCATCCCCTCTACTCGGCCTGGTACTACTCCCACCCGAGCCTGAGAGAGAGACTGAAGGCTATCCGAAGGGCCGAGCGGGAGAAAGACTAAGCGCTGAGGACGGAAAGGAAATTGCCGGCCGGGTCCCTGAACCAGGCTATGTCAGGCCCCTTGCCTTGCGCCTTGCCGCGCGCGATGCCCTTGAGGTCCGTCCTCATGCCGTCGTCGTAATGCTCGAATCGGATACCCCGGGTCGCGAGCTCGTCCACCGCACCGTCTATATCGTCGACTTCGAAGTTCAAGATGGTGAAGGTGGCGGGCCTGTGATCCCCCTTCTCGTAGACGAAGACCGCGGCGCCTCCGGGCAGATGCAGTCTCAGCCCCATGGTCTCGCGATCCACCCGAAGCCCCAGGATCCCCGCGTAGAAATCCTCGGCCTTCGCCAGATCGTCGACCGAGAAGCCGCTGAACGCCGATTTTGCCTTGAACATGGCGGCCTGCCTTTAAATGCTGCCCGTCGTGTAGCGCTCGAGCTGGCCGATCTCGGCAGCCTGCCGGTTGATCACGAGCTCCTGTTCCCTGAGGAGCTCCTTGATGACGTCTCCGATCGAGACGACGCCGACCGGTTTGCCGCCTTCGAGCACGGGGAGGTGGCGGATCCGCTTCTCGGTCATGAGGCTCATGCAGTCCGAGACGGTCGTCTCGGGGCTCACGTAGAGCACGCGGCTCGTCATGATCTCCTTGACCAGCGTCGTCTCCATCGCCCGTCCCTTGATGATGATCTTGCGGACGAAGTCGCGCTCGGAGAATATGCCCTGGAGAGCCCCCTGAGCGTCGAGGACGAGGACGGCCCCTACGTTCTTGTTCGCCATGACTTCCAGGGCAGCGAGCAAGGTCGCCTCCGGGCGCACGCTGACGATCTCCCGACCCTTGACCGCCAAGATTTCCTTCACGGTTTCCATGCATCACCTCCGTTCACAGCACATAAGGCCAATATAATCCGCTTTTCGCCGCGGCGCACCATGCATTCCCTCGATTTATGGCCCGGCGAGGCGCGCGAATGTAGTATGGTAATTTCGAGGAGATCGATCGACGCCGGAATGGTCGCCTAGGGAGTATGCGGCGCCGGGCCGCGGTTGAGCGAAAAATAGGCTTTACCGGTCAAGATCAGCGAGAGGGCGAGCCCTATGCTCGCGGCCGCGTCCCGAAATCCGCCTCCGAGGATACCCTTCGCATACAAGGCCTTCGGTCGTGGCAGCAATTTTTACTCCCTCTATATATATGCTACAATATATTCCAATATTGCGGAAAACCATGCTCGGGCCAGAATCCGATTAATGAACGACCTCGCAGCGAGCTGCGCGGTATTCGACCCTCCTCCGAATAAAGCCCGAGCGGCGTCGAACGAGCTTGCCGCCCCGGCGATTCCGCGAGATAATCTAGCCGCCGCGAGTCGCCCGACGACGATCCGGGCAAATCTACGACAAGCGGTTGGTGGCCATGTTCACGAAGAATCGTAAAGACGGGACCTACATTCGCGACCTGCCCTATTTCACGAGGCTCACGCCCTACCTGATGCCGACCCGAACGGAGGCCTGCATCTACTTCGAGCAGGACTTCGACGTCACGAAGGCCCTCGAGTACGTGCACGCGGCAAACGCCGCCTGCCCCCCGGGCGAGAAGAGACTGACGCTTTTCCAGGTCTTCCTCTGCGCCACGGCGCGGACCATCGCCCTGAGGCCGAAGCTGAACCGCTTCGTCGCCGGCTTCCGCTACTACCAGCGCAAGGGGATCGTCTTCAACTTCGTGGCCAAGAAGGAGCTCACGGACGGCGGGGCCGAGATCAACGTCACCCTGCCCTTCTCGCCCTACGAGACCCTGGCCACCCTCCCGCCCAAGGTCTCCTCCTTCGTGTCCAGGGTGAAGAAGGGCGAGGCGACCGACGCCGACGACCTCAATAAGCTCCTGGCCCGCCTTCCGCGCTTCGTAAACCGCATCGTCTTCGGCGCCGTATCCTTCCTCGACTACCACAATGCCCTTCCCCTGTCCTTCACCTCGGGCCTTCCCTTCTACTCGACCGTCTTCTTCACGAATGTCGGGAGCGTCGGGATCGACGCTCCTTTCCACCACAACTTCGAGATCGGCACCTGCGGCCTCTTCGTGGCCATCGGCAAGATCCGCAGGGAGTCCGTCGCGGGCGAAGCCGGCGGGGTCGAGCGGAGAGACAAGGTGAAGGTGACCTTCACCTACGACGACCGCATCGCGGACGGCATCTACTGCGGCAAGGCGATCCACCTCCTCCGCTCGCTCGTCGAGGACCCCGCGCTCCTCGAGGCGCCGCCGGAGCTGAGTCCCGGGCAGATAGCCGAGCTCGGCCTCGCCGAGCCGCGACTCTCCAAGCCGTCGGCGTAGCGCGCATGTACGAGTCCAAGCCCTGGCTCGCCCATTACGGTCGTACTCCGGCGAGCCTCTTCTACCCCGAGCTCTCGATCTTCGGGATGCTGAAGGCCGACGCCGAGCGCCATCCCGGGATCGCGGCCCTCGAGTTCATGGGCAGGAGGACCTCGAAGGCGCGGCTCCTCGAGCGGGTGGTCGGCATGAGCCGCGCCCTGGCCGCCTCCGGGATGAAGAAGGGCGATCGCGTCATCATCTGCCTCCCGAACATCCCCCAGGCGGTAGTCGCCTTCTACGCTCTCTCGCGGGTCGGCGCGATTCCCGCCCCCATCCATCCCCTCTCGACCCCGAGCGAGATCCGGGGCTTCGCCGCCCTGGTCTCGGCATCGTGGGCCATCACGCTCGACGGCTTCTTCCCCCGCTTCGCGCAGGTCCTCGCGTCCGGCGATTGCCCGATCAGGAGGACGATAGTCTGCTCGATCCGCGGCGAGCCCGGCTTCCCGACCTCGCTGGGCTACGCGCTCGGGCCGGCCCGCAAAATCGCCCCGGTGCGGTACGACGAGACCGTTATACCCTGGAGCGGCCTGGAGGCCGGAGCGCGCGCGGCGCCCGAGGCGCCCGAGCCCGACCCTCTCGAGCCCGACGAGGCGGCCCTCATCCTCTTCTCGGGGGGGAGCACGGGCGAGTCGAAGGCCATCCTCCTCTCGAACGGGAATTGCAACGCCCTCGCCATCCAGACGGACGCGGCCGGAGGTCCCATCCTGCCGGGGGACAAAATCCTGTCTATCCTGCCGATGTTCCACGGCTTCGGGCTCGCCGTGGGTATACACGCCATCCTCGTCCACGGGGGCACCTGCATCCTGGTGCCGCGCTTCAAGGCCAGCACCCTCGCCCCCCTCGTGCGTCGCCACAAGCCCGCCTTCATGGCCGGCGTCCCGACGCTCTTCGACGCCCTCGCCTCCGACCCGGGCTTCGGGCGTACGCCCCTGGGATGCTTCAGGGGCATCTTCTGCGGAGGCGACTCCCTGAGCCCGGAGACCAAGTACCGCTTCGAGGAGGTCCTCAGGCGGAACGGCTGCGGCGCGGCCCTCCGGGAAGGCTATGGGATGACCGAATCGGTGACCGCGAGCATCCTGATGCCCGAGGACGAGTACCGCGAGCGCTCCATCGGCCTGCCCTATCCCGACATGCTGGCCAAGGTGGTGAGACCCGGCACGACCGAGGAGTGCTCGGCGATGGAGGAGGGCGAGATCTGCGTGACCGGCCCCACGGTCATGATAGGCTACCTGGACGATCCCGAGGCGACGGCCCAGGTCCTCAAAGTCCATCCCGACGGCAGGACCTGGCTCCACTCCGCCGACATCGGCTGCATGGACTCCGACGGCTTCTTCTACTTTCGGCAGCGGGCCAAGCGCATCATCAAGACCTCCGGCATCGCGGTCTACCCCTCCCAGGTCGAGGACGTCCTCAACAAGCATCCCGCCGTCCGGCAATCCTGCGTCATCGGCGTACCCCATCCCACCCAGGTCGAGGTCCCGAAGGGCTTCGTCACCTTGAACGAGGGCTTCTCCGCCACGAGCGCGCTCGAGAAGGAACTCATCGACCATTGCCGAAAGCAGCTCATCCCCCACTCCTGCCCGCGCCGCATCGAGTTCCTCGCCGAGCTGCCCATG
The DNA here is from genome assembly GCA_964404145.1 of uncultured Treponemataceae bacterium. GTDB lineage: Bacteria > Spirochaetota > Spirochaetia > Treponematales > Rectinemataceae > UBA1306. The sequence goes on along the minus strand of CAYOIX010000040.1, from coordinate 9,676 downwards.
ACCCGCGTCGGCAAGGTCGCTTTCAGGACCCTGCAGGATCTCGAGTCCGCGAAGGCCTCGGCCCGGCAGGGTCGAGGCTAGCGCGCCGTGGCGAGCTTCCGCCTCTCCTCCTTCGGAGAGCGCTACTCCGGCCGCACCGGCATCCTCGAGCTCATGAACGACCTCTCGGAGCCGCCGGCCGATCCGGACGCGCCCTTCTGCATGCTGGGGGGAGGGAATCCCGCGATCATCCCCGAGGTGGCGGCCGCCTGGGACGACTCGCTGCGCGCCCTGACCGGGAGCGAGGATTTCGCCCGCCTCATCGGCGCCTACGATTCTCCGATCGGCAGCGCGGGCTTCCGCCGCGCCGTCGCCGAGCGCTTCTCCGCGAGCTACGGCTGGCCCATCACCGAGAGGAACGTAGGGATAGTGAACGGCAGCCAGATCGCGGCCTTCTACCTGCTCAACATGTTCTCGGGGCCCTTCCCCGACGGTCGGAGGCGCAGGATCCTCCTCCCCGTCGTCCCCGAGTACATCGGCTACGCCGACCAGGGCCTCGACAGGGACTGCTTCTCGGGGCGGAAGCCCGGCATCGAGATGCTGGGCCCCAGGAGCTTCAAGTACCGGGTCGACTTCGACTCGATCGCGATCGACGACTCCATCGGCGCGATCTGCGTCTCTCGACCCACGAACCCCACGGGCAATGTCCTGACCGACGAGGAGGTCCGCAAGCTGGCGGCCCTCGCCGGCGCGAGGGGCATCCCCCTCATCCTCGACAACGCCTATGGACTCCCCTTTCCCGGCATCATCTTCCGCGACGCGCTGCCGATCTGGAACGAGGACATCATCCTCTGCATGAGCCTGTCGAAGATCGGGCTCCCGGCCCTCCGGACGGGGATCGTCGTCGCCCGCGAGGAGCTCGTCGAGGCCATTTCCGCGACGAACGCGATAGTCTCCCTCGCGACCGGCTCCCTCGGGCCCGCGATCGCCGAGGGCCTCCTGCGGTCGGGGAAGCTCCTGGCGCTCTCGCGGGAGGTCGTGGGCCCCTATTACGCCGCCAGATCGAAGCGAGCCCTCGAGATCGTCGCCCAGGAGCTCGAGGGCCTGCCCTGGGCCGCGCACGCGAGCGAAGGCTCCATCTTCCTGTGGCTCTGGCTCAGGGATATTCCCGTACCTACGCGGGAGCTCTACCTGCGGCTCAAGGCGCGCAACGTGATCGTCCTTCCCGGCGAGAGTTTCTTCTACGGCCTCGACGGGGACTGGGCCCATTCGCGGGAGTGCGTCCGCCTGAACTACTCGGGCCCGGAGGAGCTGTTCGCGCGAGGCCTCGGGATCATGGCCGAGGAGCTGCGGAAGATCTACTCGCTCTAGGGCCTGGCGGGTAAACGCGAGACCCGGGCGCACAAAGCGCGGCCGCCGCCGGAATTAACGGGACATTAACACTCCGAAATATCATGGACTTTGACTATTCGGCATCTGTATCTTACTCCGCATAAAGAATCGCCTTTCGAAACGAGACAGCGCGGGAGACTGGATGGAACTGAGCCTCGACAGGAGCGATCTGCTATTCGACTTGCAATACGAGCTCCACGAGCTCTTCGTCCGAACCATGGACGGGATGCTGAGCTCCGCGGGTTTGACCCTCCTGCAATTCTACGTACTCAAGTCGCTCAAGGATTACGGAAGGATGTGCAAAATGTCGGAACTGGCCGCATCGAGGCTCCTCAGTCCCGCCACGGCGACGGGAATCGCCGATAGGCTGGTCAATCTCGGCTTTGTCCGGAGGGTCTCCGACAAGAGCGACCGGAGGATAGTCCTCCTGACTCTCACCGATCGCGCCGTGGAGCTCCTGGACTCGATCGAGGGGCAGTCCCTGAAGCTGCTGGGAAAGTTCCTCGACCGGGTGAGCGCGGAGGATAGGGCGACCGTCAGGCGCGTCATAGTGGATTTCGCCGATTTCCTGAAGTCGGAGCTGAACCTTCAAAAGGCGAATTAAAATGCGAAGACACATCTTGTCTCTGGCGCTCCTGACCCCCCTGGCCGTCGCGTCCCTCGCATCCCAGGAGGCCACGGCGACCTTGACCCTGGCCCAATGCGTTGATCAGGCGCTGGCCGAGGGATCGGACAGCAGGATCCTGGAACGGAATCTCGACCTGGCCAGGGAGCAGTACGGCCTCAGCCTCTCCCAGGCCTCCTTCGCGCTCTCGGGCTCCCTCGGCGAAAGCGCCACGAACGGCTTCGGCAGCGCCGCCCTCCTGTCGGAGAACTCCCTCGCGGTGGGCTTCGCCCAGTCACCCCAGGCGGGACTCACCCTCGCGTCGCCGATGACGAGCGTCAGTCTCAGCTCGACTCCGTACATAGCGGCGAGCCCCCTGGCGGCGGCCTTCCCGCAGTTCGCGTCCTACTTCCCCCCCGGTCCGACGGGAACCGCCGGGCTCAGCTTCAACCAGGTATTGTGGAACGGCTATCCGGGCGGCGTCGCCCGCGCGGCGACCCTGAAAAGCCAATTGGCTCTGCAAGGACAGGAGCTCTCGGCCGAAGTCGGCAGGTCCGATATCGTCTCGGCGGTGTCGCAGGCCTACTTCGTCATGCTCGGCTCCGAGCTGGATCTCGCGGCCAAGCGGGAAATACGGGACCAGCAGGATTCCCTCCTCTCGCAGATCCGCTCGACCTTCGACAGCGGCTCGGCGGACGAGGTGGACCTGAAGAGCGCCGAGATCAACGCGAAGAACGCCGAGATCGACGAGCGAAGCGCCGAGAGCGCCCTGCGCATCGCGCGCTCTCGGCTCGCCCAGCTCCTCGGCAGGCCGCGCGACTCGTCCTTCGCCGTCGCCGAGGAGGCGGACCCCGCGGTCCCCGTCGCGAGCGTCGAGGAAGCCGTGTCCGAGGCCCTGAGCCGCAGGATCGAGATCCGCCAGATCGAGATCAACCGCAAATTGGCGGGCATAGATCGGGATCTGATCAAGGGTCAGCGTATTCCCGCGATCAGCGTGACCGGCGGCATCGACATCATCTACGAGCTCGGGGGATCGGACGTGGGGGGCCAGGAGACTCTCGGGGCCAAGCTTTCCCTCCCCGTCCTCGACGCCGGGGCCGCCGCGCATCAGCTCCGGGCGAACGCCATACAGGACGAGGAGTACGGGATACAGGAAGAGCAGCTCCGCGCGAAGATCGCCACGGACGTCGAAGAGGCCTTCGATCTCGCGCGGATCCAGCTCGAGCGGCTCGAGACTGCCAAGCTCGCCGCGGAAAGGTCCGACCTGAAGTTCAGGCTCCGGAAGACCGAGCTCTCCTTCGGCACGGTGAAGAATCAGGACCTGCTCGACGCATCGGTGGAATACGCGAACGCCCGCTCGGCGGTCACGAACGCGGTGCGTAACGCCCAGCTCGCCGTCCTGCAGCTGCGCAACCTCATGGGTTACTAGGAGACGCTATATGGATAAGCATTCGAGATTCTTTCCGGCCGGGGCCACGATCGTCGTCCTCGCCATCGCGATCGCCGGCTGCTCGCGCGGCGTCTCCTCCCTTCCCTCGGCCAAGAATCCCGCGACCCAGACCGGTCCCGGACTCGCCGACATATCGGTCCGCTCCTCCCCCGTCGCCTTCGGCCCCCTCGCCGCCCTGCACAGGGCCTCCGGAACGGTGAAGCCCGTCCTGCAGAGCCAGGTCGCGAGCCAGGTGGGCGGAGTGGTATCCAAGGTCCTCCTGAAGGCGGGGGACTGGGCGGCCGAGGGGGGAGCCGTCATCCAGCTCGACGATAGCCAGCTCCAGCTCTCGGCTAAGACGGCCGAAGCCGCGCTCGAGGCCGCGAAGATCAACCTCTCGACCCTGCAAGGCACGACGAGCCAGGCGAGTCCGAGGCTCGACTTCCAGGTCCGTTCCGCCGAGGCGGCGCTCTCCGCGGCCCAGAGGAATTACGAGTCCAAGAAAGCCCTCCTGGCCCAGGGAGGGGCGACGAACGCCGACCTCGACCAGGCGAATAGCGCCTATCAATCGGCCCAGGCGAATCTGGAGGCCGCCAAGACGGCCCTCGACCAGAACCAAAAGGCCGATGTCCAGGACATAGCCCAGCTCAAGCTATCGGTCGAGCAGGCGGACTACGCGCTCCAGCAGGCCCGCCTCAACCTCGCCCACGCGTCGATCAGGGCGCCCTACGCGGGACGCATCGTTTCCGTCAACCTGATGCCGGGAGAGTTCGTAGGTCCGGACGCCCCGGCCTTCGTCATCGCGTCCCAGGAACGGGAAATCGATTTCTCGGTCCCCCCGTCGGATGCCGGGAGCCTCTCCATCGGCACCGAGGTCGACTTCACCCTGAACGGGGAGGCCCGCAGGCTTTCCCTGAGCCGCTCTCCGAACGTTCCCGTCAATGGCGTGGTTCCCTTCGTGGCCTATGTCCCGAGCTCCATGGCCCTCCCCTTCGGGGCGGTCGGCACGGTGAGCTACACCCTCGTCCTCGCGCGCGGCACCATAATCCCGACGGGGGCGATCCAGACGACCGAGGACAGGAACTACGCCTTCGCGATCGAGAACTCCAAGGCCGTCGAGCGCCCCATAACCATTCTGGCGGAGAGCGGGGACACGGCGGCCGTCGCGGGCGTGGAGCCCGGCAGCATGGTGATCGTGAACCCGCCCCCCGGCCTCATGGACGGCTCCGCGGTCAAGGCGATTCCCGTCGCCCCGGTGGATGGAAGCAAATGAGCAAAGTCCGCGAGTTCCAGGCCAAGATATACGAGAAGATCAACCCGGCCGTAGGCTTCTCCGTGAGGCGCTACGTCTTCGCCATCGGCGTCTTCGTGGCCATATTCGCCTTCGGGCTGATCTCGATACTCAATCTGGGAGTCGACCTCTTCCCCTCGATCAATTTCCCCTTCGTCGTCGTGTCGACGACCTATCCGGGCGCCTCGCCGAGCGTGATGGACCAGCAAGTCACCCAGGTGATCGAGAACGCGGTCTCCACCTTGAGCGGCATAACGGACCTCAACTCCACGAGCTCCAACGGCGTCAGCCTCGTGTTCATGAGCTTCGACGCGTCGACCGACCAGAACAGCGACGCGAACCAGGTGGCCTCCCTCGTGTCGGCCGCCGTCCGCCAGCTTCCCCAGGGGATCGGCGCCCCCCTCATCCAGACCTTCAACCCCTCCTCGATCCCGATCATACAGTTCGGGCTGTCCGGCTCGGGCGCCAGCCTGGGCGAGGTCGACACCTACATCACGAACGACCTGACACCGCTGCTCGAGCGGGTCTCGGGAGTCGCCAATATAAAAGTCGACGGCGGGCCCGTACGCCAGTTCCAGGTCCTCCTGAACCCGAATCGCCTCCAATCCTACGGCCTCTCCCCGCAGGCGGTCGTCGGGGCGATCGCGGCGTCGGCGGTCGACCAGCCGATCGGGACCATCAATCGGCACGACAACGCCCTCACTTTCGCCACCGAGAACGTCCCGGCCGACGCCGCCATGGTCGCCGAGGTCCTCGTCGATCCCATCCGCGGGATCAGGGTCGGCGACCTCGCCGCCGTGCGGGACCTCCCCGTCTCGACGGGCTACGCCCGGGTCAACGGCAAGCCGGTCGTCCTCGTCTCGATCCAGCAGACTTCGACCTCGAACGCCGTGGCCGTCGTGAAGGAGGTCCGGGCGCTGCTCGCGCGGACCAAGATGCCGGCGGGCTATCAGGTCGATTTCAGCAACGACACTACGGCATCGATCAGGGCCTCCCTCGATTCCACCTATCGCGAGATCGCCATCACGGCGGTCGTGGTCGCATTGATCGTCCTCCTCTTCCTCGGCAAGCTCAACACTGCCTTCTCCGTCATCCTCGCCGTCCCCATAGCGCTGTCGGCCGCCCCCATCCTCTTCAATCTCGCCGGATTCACGCTCAACCTCGTGTCCATGCTCGCGATGATCGTCGCGATAGGCGTCGTAGTCGACGATTCGATCGTGGTCGCGGAGAACGTCGAGCGCTACCGGGCCATGGGCTTCGGCCAGAGGGAAGCCGTCCTGAAGGGAGCCAGCGAGATCTTCAGCGCCGTGGTCGCCGCGACCCTCTCCCTCCTCTCCGTCCTCATCCCGGTGAGCTTCATCGGCGGGATCATCGGGGACTTCCTCCGGCAGTTCGCCCTCGGCCTGGCCGCCGCGGTCGCCTTCTCCCTCCTCGAGGCGGTCCTCTTCCTGACCGTCCGCCTGGCCTATACGCCGGAGACGCAGCGGACCCTCGACTGGGGCGACCTCCTCCGAAGCTTCGGGAAGATCGGCGAATCGATGGCCTGGGGCCTCAGGGCCTGGAGGAAGGCCGCCGCGATCGCGATCGGGATCGGCGCGCTCGTAGCCCTCGCCGCGACGAAAAACTTCCGGTTCATGCCGGCCCTCCTCCTCTATCCCTTCGCTCTGGGCCTCCTGCGCTACCTGGGCCGCGTCCTCCTCGCCTTCTCCCAGGCGCTCACGACGACTCTTCACGGGTGGACCGAGGCCGGACTGGAATGGGTCAGGGATGCCTACGCCCGGTCCCTCGTCGGCCTCATCGACAGGAGCGTCCTCGTCCTCGTCTCCACCGCGGTCGTCCTCGTCCTCGTCGTCTTCCTCCGCGTACCGAGGATAAGCTTCAGCTTCGCCCCGAAGAGCGACAACGGCACCATCACCATAAACCTGGCGATGCACTCGGGCTCGACCCTCGAGTCGACGAATCATGCGACCGCCTCTCTCGAGGCCTACCTGCTGGCGCAGCCCGAGGTGAGGACGGTCCAGACGATAGTCGGGAGCACCGGGGTCTTCACCGTCGGCGCCGGGCAGCCGGAGAACACCACCATGGTCGCGCAGCTCGTCGGGCTCGACAGGCGCGCGGGAGCCTACGACCTCATGGACAGATACCGGGGCGGCATGGTGAAGATCCTCGCCGTCGCGGATCCGTCGGCTACGCTGAGCCTCGCGGTGTCGGGAGGGCCCCAGGGATCGAACTCGACCATATCCCTCAGCCTCCTCTCGTCGGACCAGAACGTCCTCCTCGAGCGGAACGCGAAGGTCCTGAGATTCGTGCAGGGACGCCCCTTCGTCGTCGGCGCGACCTCGAGCCTCTCCGACGTCAGCATCGAGCGCGACTTCAAGCCGAGCGAATCCCAGATGCAGGGCTCGGGATTCACCCCGAGCGCGATCGCGGGCCTCCTCCAGACCTACGCCTCGGGCACCCAGGCCGGGAATGTCCAGATCGGAGGGCAGAGCTATCCGATCATGGTCAAGATCGATCCCACGAACCTCAGCGACGGACAGTCCCTCATGAACCTGCCGATATACTCGCAGGCGCTCCAGTCGAACCTCCTGGTCGGCCAGCTGGGCCGCATCGCGATCCGCCAATCGCCGATCGAAATCGAGCGCTACAATCGCCTTTACACGGCGACGCTGTCGATCACGCTGGCGAAGGACGCCCCGCCCGCGCTGAGCTTCCAGAACTCTCTGACCGCGGAGCTCACGAAGCAAGGCCTCCTCGACGACAAGGTGAGCCTGGGATCGGGCGGCGCCTTCGGGGCGAGCGCCCTCGCCGGCCAGGTCGCGAGGACCGGCATCACGGCCTTCCTCCTCGCCATCTTCCTCGCCTACCTCGTGATGGCGGCCCAGTTCAATTCGTGGCGCTACCCGGTCTACCTCCTTCTCCCCGTGCCTCTGGCCATAGTCGGCGCCCTCGTCTTCGTCGTCCTCCTGGGCGGAGGCCTCGACACCTTCGGCGTCCTCGGGATGCTCCTCCTCATCGGGCTCTCGGCGAAGAACGCGATCCTCTATCTCGACTTCGTCGTCGAGCGCATCGGCGCGATGCCCCTCAAGGACGCCCTCATCGAAGCCGCCCGGCTCCGCTTCCGGCCCATCATCATGACGACCCTCACGGTCCTCGTCATTTCCGGACCCCTCGTCTTCGGCCGAGGCCAGGGCACCGAGTTCGGCCAGCGGCTTGGCGTGGTCATGTTCGGCGGGATCATCTCCTCCGCCATCCTCACCTTCTTCGTCGTTCCCGCCGCCTTCTACCTCTTCGAGAAAGGCCGCGTCGTCTTCAGGCCCGCCGAGGACGAGGCCGAGTCGGGGCATCCTTCCTTGGGAGAGATCGCGGGGGGGCAAGCCACCGAGGCGGCGGGCGAGGTCGTCTAGGTAGGGAGGGAAGGACCTGCGACGCTTCGCCGAGCGCGATGCTCAGGTATTCGTCCGACCGAGCATGGTATCGGCGGACTTCCCCAGCTGCTTCAGTATGAATCGCGGGGCGACTCGGCTCATCAGCTTTAGAGCATCGCTGAGGCCGGGACGAATCTCGGGGACATCGTTCCTCAGTCCCCGGATGGCGAGCTTCGCCAGTATCGCTACGTCCATAGGCTTCGCGCCGCCCAGGTCTTCGGCGGTAAAATCGCCTTTGAACAAGGGCGTCGCCGTTCCCGGCGGCGCCAACTCGAACACCTTGACGCGCGTGTTCTTCAATTGGATGCGCAGAGACTGCGTGAACGAATGGATCCCCGCTTTCGTCGCGCAATAGATAGGCGATATCGGAAGGGGAACGAAGGCGAGTCCGGACGAGACGTTCACGATGGCGGCCGATTCCTTGGTCACGAGGTGGGGCAAGAATTGCTTCACCATGCGCACCGGCCCCATCAAGTTGATCTCGATTTCCCGGGTAATGTCCATGAGATCGCCGCCCTTATCGTGCAGATTGATCTTCCTCATGATTCCGGCGTTGTTGACGAGCACGTTCATGTCGGGAAACTCTTTGGTGACTTTCTCATAGAGGATCGCGATCGCCTCGGGATTGCTCACGTCGCTCTGGATGGTGTGGAGCTTCGCGAATTTTTCCTTGGCCATGTCGAGCCTCGATTTATCCCTGCCCGTGACGATGACCCTGTTCCCGAGCTCGAGCAGCTGTCCGGCGAGCTCCAAACCTATGCCGGATGTTCCGCCTGTTATTAGGATTGTATTAGATACCATTTCCATACTTGACCTCCTGGTCGCATAGCGATGTCGCTTTTAATTTAATCCGAGATCCGCAAGGTGGCCAAAAAAATCCGGAAGCGTCGTAAGAAATATTTAATATGACGATTACAGTCATAATAGCTATGTTACAAATATCATCCATCCTTCAGGGAGGTATCATGAGAGTTCGCAATGTGTTCATAATCGCCGCGGCAATAGCCATGGCGCTCGGCGGGGCCTCGATGGCGTTCGGAATGGGAAGACCGGACTCGGCGCCCAGCTATATTAGCGTGCCGGGCGACACTACCGGCGTTTCCGGCGCGGTGCCGGCTCAGACATCGGCTACGGAATTGTCGCCCCCGACGCGCTTCTTTCCCAATGGAAGGTTGGTCTCCGGCGTTATGTACAATGACGTCTCCGGCTCAGCAACGAGCGTCTCCGGCGATGCGTCGGCGCCCGCGTCGAGCAACTATAGGGGAAGAAACCAGCCTCAAGAGTAGGTATGAAAGCGGCAAGCTTATAAAGTTTGATTCCTGATCGTACCTAGCCCGGACGCTCGCGCATGGCGGGCTTCCGAGCTTCGTCATTTTTCCGTAAAATTAATATAAACTAACTTCCACTGGAAGCCCGCTACAGGCTGAAGCCCCGGTAGCGCATGTACAGAAAGAGCGCCGCCGTCATGAGGGCGTGGCCGTAGTCCTCCGCGCCGACAAGGTCAATCGCCTCCCGCTCCGGCACCAGTATGACTTCGATCTCCTCTTCGCCGT
>CAYOIX010000039.1:0-39566 GCA_964404145.1 uncultured Treponemataceae bacterium | reverse complement strand
CGAGTTACACGGGGAAAGAGTTCGATACTGACACGGGACTATATTACTTCAATGCGAGATGGTATGACCCGGAGCTCGGCAGATTCATCACCGAGGATCCGGCGAGGGATAGAGAGAACTGGTTCGCTTATGTCGGGAACAACCCGATGTCGAAGTATGATTCAAATGGCCTAGATGGCATTCCTGTGGCGCCTAATGTCTCGGGAATAGGTATTGGGGCTGCTGAAGGTGCTGATGTGTTAGGCCCTCTTGGCGCTGTTTTTATGATGGGCAAAGGCGCGTGGGATTTGGGCGCTAATCTTCGCGGGTTGTATGAGTTAGCAAAACAGGCGGCCACGGACGAACGAGTAACAAAGGCAGGCCTTGCCGAGAATGCAGCCAAAGATGCTGCGGCTGCTGGGAAGACGCCTCTGGCTACTGCTGCTGGTAGCGGCGGAGACAAAGGCCCCCCGATTATTCCTGGTAATGTTGCTGCATCTCCTGACGAACCACTTAAACCAGGGAAATATCCAATTACTCGTCCCGATGGTTCTCAAGCGGAGATTCACAGCGGGCATCCTCATTATGATCCAAAGACAGGAGAACATGAAGATCCGCATACTCATGAAATTAAGGCACGAGATCCGAGGGATCCTAATTATGACAAGGGGCCATTCAAGTCGACGGACGCGCACAAAACCACTCCTGAAGAGAAAAAGCTGCTCCAATGACTAAGAAACCGAGAGGCAGTATATGAGTAGTCAGGTTAGTATTGCAGAATGTAATTCGTTTCATGATGGGTATTTTCGGAAGATCGAAATTATTCAATCTTGTCTCTTCGATGGAATCGAAGAAAAGGAACCATTCGATCAATTTTCTGTTAAGATCAATATTGAACACACCAATTACATAGAGTATAAAAACTGGGGAACAAAGCATTTTGTGATTGTAATCGAAGGGGTGAAGTCGCTACAGATTGGTTCGTTACCAGAGTTGGATTGGTTGATTTTTGACGCTTCAGTTGTCGAGAGTGGACAATTGATCAGATTCAAGGTGGACGATAAGATTCAAGTTGTCGGTAGATCAATATCCATTATTAGAGAGTAGAGCATTCAATTGAGCGTTTCGGTTGTATCAGCCGAGGTCCACGCAGGAGGGTTTGATCCAGTAATGTTCTTTATTCGGAACGGTCATCGGCCTATAAGACAGCGGGTTCTACGAGATAAACAACGGCTTGAAAAACCAGGTTCTTTGACAAAATAAGGAAGGGCACAACGCACGGTCGACCGCCTTGACCACCGGCCTCATCGTTCGTCACTGGATGACCTCCATAGAATCAAAATTGAGGGGAGTACGGGGGTCGCGTGACTGGAAGCCGAATTATTATTTTCTCTTGAATCAGAGACTGGAATACTTGTGCGATATGTAAGGGGGCAGATTGTTGAAAAGAAAATTATTAGTAATCCTGGCTATATCCGTATTATTTACTTCTTGCCCATTTCTTTGGTCCCTTGAGGCCAGTTACCGTCTTGGGTATGGCTATCAATTGGCCAGGGAATCCGTCGTTGTTACGGATCCAGCGTTCATCGACAATGAGATATTTAATCAAGGCCAAGGACTTGGACAGCTTTCATTTTGCGCTGGCGACAAAGACACAGGAGGGTTTATTGCTTTATTAGACTTTACGTTGCCGCCAATGCCATCGCAAACAATAGGTGATGCTTATAGTCTACAATACGGATCGCTGATATCTTGTGGGCTCGGTTATGCGTTTCGATGGCCATTGGGGAAATCGTTGCAATTCTCGCTTGTTCCTATGGCGACATGGACATTAGTCACTGGCGAGGTCTCTGAAAAAAACATGTCCGAAAGTGAATCTTGGGCTATCTTTGGATCTGCGTTTGGCTTTGGTGCGTCAACCGAAATAGATTGGTTTCCCTTCGATACGGGATGGGGTATCATTGATGGGTTTTTTGCGTATATGGCGACGCAGGCTTTTCTGGATCTCCCCGATTTTCCTAGATGCAGGCTAGGTGTATTGGCTGGAATTGGTTTATCGTTGCGATAGACCGTAGAATATTTTTTTACGAGTAGGGGGTAAAGATGAAGCGGCTATTATTCGTCTTCGCTGTTGTAGGGCTCGTCTCAGTATCTTGCGCATCATTGAAGTCACTTCCCGAATCGAACATCAATGGACTCGTTCAGAATGTTCTGGGTAGTCCGAGTAAGGTTGAACCTCTGGAGCTTTCATTGACAAACGATTATGTCGACGAGCGGCTTGTGTTGATTCGTACGACTATAATTGTTACGAATTCAAATGGGTCCTCGTCCAGGCAGAGTATAGACGCACCACTCGGCTTGTATTTCGGGAATGGTCTCTATTTGGATAATAATGGGAATTTATCTGTCTTGCTCGATCGAATAGCTGGGGTAAAACCCGGATTTGTCGGGACAACGAAATTTAGTACTCATCTGAGTTCTCCTATGGGTGGGACCGATCCTAACAGCGTAGTCCAGACGGTAACATATGCACCATCTCTGATCGCGGTTTCCGAGCCTAAAGGTTACGGTTTATTTGACAAGAAATATTCGGTAAATATAGGTGATGCGAAGATATCGATATTCAATGTAAATATTACAACGGCTTCGGATGGGAACGTAAAGATTGCACCTAAACTTGAGCTTCCAATGACTGCTCAGACCTGGAAAAAAATCGAGAAAGGATATGAAAAGAGTTATTGGCAGGTGGCTGGCGGGATAGTTCCCTATATCAAGAAAGACAAGTATACGGTAGAAAATGACGTTATAACTGATAAAGACAAATCCTTTCGAGTAGAAAATAATGGAACATATCTACGTTTTGTTTATACAAAGGGCGATAAATATGCTTTCCGGATCTATCGCACTGAAGCCAAGATCATGGTTTTAGATGAAAATAGTGGTCAGATGTGTGTATTTGAAAACACAGCGAATGCCTTGAAATGGCAAGAGGGCCGCAATGCAGGTCTTTTGCATCCATCCACGAGCTCGCTCGATTATAGTTTAATAATTAATCCAACACAGCCCTAAGCCCTGAGACCAGTTCAATAGACCTCAGTCTTCTGTTTGCTAAGCGGCCCGGACCACTGAGCCGGGCCGTTTAGCGTATATTAAAAGTTGCGAGAGAGAGCCATATGGTATGGGCAAAAAATCGTAAACGTCAAATCTTCCACACCATCCCCATGAGCTGGCATGGCAGTCGCCATCGGGCTCGATGTGAACGGTCTAATTGCCCTTTCCGCTTCGTTATTGTCGGGCCCTCATCGAAAGAAGCGCCCACATGCGTCGCGGAGTCCGATCATAGCGCATCGGCGCGCCGTAATTTGGTGCCTACCAGTTCCTCATATCTCTCCAGGATCGGATCGATGGCGGGTCCGGAGCTCGAGAGGCCGCAGAGGGTTTCCAGGACGGCGCGTGGGCCCTCCGCCGCGATTCTATCCTTCACGACAGTAGATTCCGAGTCCTCGAAGAGCAGGGCGGCCGCTATGGCTTCCGCGATATTGGTGTGCGGGAGGCGATGCTTGGCGCACAAGCCGAGCGCGCCGATCATGCGATCGCGGGGCGCGAGCTTACGCGGAAGATCGCGACCTACCCGCTCGATCGTATCCCCGAGCCTGCGGTTGGCGAAGCGCCTCAGGAGATCATCGACGTGATCGAGGAGGGGAGCGACTTCGACGCCGTGCTCGGCCGCGATGGCTCTGGCCGACTCCGCCATGGCTCCGCCCGCGATGCGGGCTATGGATCGATCGCCTATCGCCTCCCAGATGAAATCGTAGCCCCGCAATGCGCCGAGGTAGGCGGTGGCCGCGTGTCCCATGTTGTGGATGTAGAGTTTGCGCTGGACATAGAGCTCGAAGGGCGCGACGGGCTCCATGTTGTACACGGGCGGGGGCGGGCCGACGAAACCCTCTGCGTCGACGGGGAGGTGGTCGTACTCCTCGACCCATATTCTGAGTACATTACCTTCGCGCATCGACTCGTTCATGACAGGGACCATCCTACCCACGGAGGCGCGGACGAAGCCGACGAGGCGCTTTAGCCTATCCCTTTCGGAGACTCCGAGCTCGGCCGCGACCATTTCCCTGAAGGCTTCGTCCGCGCCGGCGAGATTCTCGCAGAGGATGACGTTGAGCGGCGCCTTGTTGTCGGACTCCCAGCGAAGTCGGATACCGGCGGCAAGAGTAGGCGCGATTCTCGGTAGGATATTGGCTCCTACGGCTGTCCCGACGACTTCGGCTTCCGCGACCTCGCGGGCGACCGCCGCGACGTCGAGGCCGTTTACCGCGCGGACATTCTCGACCAGGGACTCGGAGTCGCCCTTCTCGGATACGACGCGCACCGGGTAGCGGCGCTCCGCGTTCATAGCTTCGACGATCCGCCTGTCCACTTCCGCGAAGACCACCTCGTAGCCCGAACGCGAAAACAGCTGTCCGATGAAACCCCGCCCGATGTTGCCCGCTCCGAACTGCAGCGCCATTTTCATAGTGACATAGCCGCCTTTCATGGCCTCAAGATGCTTTTGACAGCCGGATACATGCGCTTATACGCCTCGAAACGCTCCAGGTACCTCGCGTGCGCGCCCAGGTCCGGCTCGAATTGTCGTTTCTTGCGGACTAGGGACGATACCGCGCCGCCGAGGCTCGGGAACATTCCGGATGCGACTCCGGCGAGAATCGCTACACCGAGCGTGCCCGCCTCTCCGACGTCGAGCGCGATGATGCTCCTGCCCATCATATCCGCCTTGAGCTGCAGGAAGGCAGCCGACTTCGACAGTCCTCCGACCGCCCTGAGTTCGTCGACCGCGATACCGGCGGCCTCGAGCCGCTCCATGTTGACCATGATCTCATAGGTGACGCCCTCGAGTATGGCCCGCGCGATATCCCTGCCCGTCGTGTCTATGGTGAGGCCTACGATGGCCCCGACCGATCCGGCATCCATGTAGGGAGTGGCCGCCCCCGCGAAATGCGGGAGGAGTAGGAGGGGGCTTTCTCGGGCCGCGGCCTCCTCGACCAGGAGGTCGAATACGTCGATGCCCCGGGCCTCGGCCTCGCCGCGCCTGTCGCCCGAGAGCCTGTCGCGATACCATTTGAGGACGCTGCCGCAGGTGAAGGTGAAGGCGTAGGTGACGTAGAGGCCCGCGACGACGTGGGGGACGCAGGCGAAACCGGAGCGCGCCGTCGCGTCGTTTATCACCGGGTGGTCGAAGGCTGGCGTGATGCACTCGGTGGATCCGAGCCCGTCGACCGCGACGCCGGGCCCGATGACTCCGGCGCCCAGGGCAGCGCAGGGCTGGTCGTGCCCTCCTGCGACGAGTAGGGCGTCCGCGGGGATGCCGAGCTCGCCGGCGAGCTCCTTCTTCAGCTTCCCTATCACCGTTCCCGCCTGGACTGGCTCGCCGAACTTGTCGGCGTCCACGCCCGCCCCGTCGAGCATCTCGGCCGACCAGCTCTTGGCGACTACGTCGAAGGCCTGGGTCCTCGCGGCCAGGGAATAGTCCGTGCAGGGCCGGGCGCCCAGCCTGAACAGGGTGTAGTCCGAGAACAGGAGGAATTTCCAGGTCCTCTCGTAGATATCGGGCTCGTTGCGCTTGAGCCAGAGAATCTTGCTGAGAGAGTACATCGAGTGGATGGGGACGCCCGTGATGGCCTGTATCCGCGCTCCGCCGATCCTGCGCCTCAGGAACTCGGCCTCCTCGGATCCTCTGCCGTCGATGTACAAAAAGGCGTTCCGGAGCACCGAGCCGTCCCGCGCGAGGGGCACGACGGTCTCGCCGAAGGAAGAAACGCTGATGGCGCGAACGCCTTCGCCCCGATGATCGTCCGCGCGGCGGACCGCCCGGGCGATCACTTCCTTCGTGGATCGCCAGACGAGCTCGGGTTCTATCTCCTGCAATCCCGCCCCTGGCGAGACGAGGGAATACTCCTTGTAGTCCTGGCCGACGATCCTGCCATCGGCGTCGACGACGCTCGCCTTGCAGCCGGAGGTGCCGATATCTATGCCGAGGACGCTCATCTGTACCAGAGCTCCAGATATCCCTCGACGATGCTCGTCATCTCGCGATGCACGAGGCCCTGGCGGTAGGTGGTCGTAAAATAGTCGAGGGAAGCCTTGGATGCTGCATCGCTCGCCGGGCCGAGGAGACCCGCCGCCACAAGCTCCGAGGCGATGGTGGCCCCTCCCACTTTGGCGGCATTGGATACCATGTCGCGCAGGAGGGCCGGGCTCGAGTCGCGCTCGAGGGCCGTCCAGAGGTTGACCTTGCAGACACCGTCGTCGAAGAGATGCGCTATCTGGTCGCCCGGCACCGACGAGGCGCCGTGCAGGACGATCCTGGTCCCGATTGAGGCCTTCACCTCCCTCGCCTTGTCGTCGAGGTAGCGCAGGTCCTTGGCGCTAGCCCGGTGCTCGGTGCCGAGGTTGGCCACGATGAGGTCGACACCCGTGCGATCCACGAACTCTCTGGCCCTGGCGCCGTCCGTCGGCTCGCTGCGCTCCGTCCCCGACGCGTCGACGATCTCGTCGCAGGCTCCCTCGACGACGACCTCGGAACCGCGCTCTCTCATGAAGACGGCCGTACGTTCGATGTTCTCCCCGAGGGGAAGCTTCGACGCGTCGAACATGATCGACGAGAAGGCGCCCAGGTCCCATTTAAGGAGCTCGGCATCGTCGTCGAATTGGATATGGTCGAGGTGGATCATCACGCGGAGCCTCTCGTAGGGCCCGCCGGGTCCGGCGAGCACTTCGAGATCCTTCATAAAGAGCCTCAATCCCACGTCCCACCTTCGCGTATGCGTGTAGTACGCAGCCTGGGTCCGATGATCGTAGCGACAGGTCAAGGCGATTATGATGGGCGTATCGGGCATGCCTATGCGCTCGCCGCGCCGACGCGCGGCCTCGAGCACCGCCTCGGTCGTCGTGAGGTTCTCGCTGCAAAAGCAGGGGAGGACCCAGCGCCTGCGCGCGGCCTCTTCGTAGATTCCCAATACGGCCTTCCTGCCGGTGATGATCGCCATGCCAACTCCTTTCTTCTCCGAGCCTTCCAAGCGGTAAAGCGGACTATGTCTATCGATTGGCCTTGGGAACACTCGTGGTGTCGCGCACCACGAGCTCCGGCGTGATGAGGATTTGATGCTCTTGCTGAGGAATTCCCACGATCCGGCCGACGATCAGCTCGACGCTCAGCCGCGCGATCTCGGGAATGTTTTGCCGAACGGTCGTAAAGGGAATATCCGAGATGGATGAGAATATGACGTCGTCATAACCGGCGAGGGAGATGTCCTTGGGGATAGAGAAGCCGCGTTCCTTGAAGGCCTTCTGCGCGCCGAGAGCCAGTATGTCGTTTATCGCGATGACCGCGTCGGGACACCTGCCCTCGATGAGGCGGCTCGATTCGACGTAGCCCGACTGAAAATCCGGTCGCGCGCACTGGATTATCCGGGCGGGATCGTAAAGCAGCCCGCTCTCCGCATAGGCGCGCTCGAAGCCGCCTATC
This sequence comes from uncultured Treponemataceae bacterium, assembly GCA_964404145.1. Taxonomy (GTDB): domain Bacteria; phylum Spirochaetota; class Spirochaetia; order Treponematales; family Rectinemataceae; genus UBA1306. The sequence continues at coordinate 32,056 of CAYOIX010000039.1, read as the reverse complement.
CTGAGCTTGCTGATCGGAGCGTTCCGATCCGCGCTGACCAGGAAGGCGATGTCGCGATGTCCGAGGTCGAGCAGGTACTTGGTCAGGCGAAAGCTGCCCAGACCCAGATCGGTCATCACGAAATCGCCTTCGAAACCGGGATAATAGGTCGTCGAGAACACGACGGGGATCCCCCGCTCCCGGAGGACCTCGTATATCCCGAAATCCGTCCGAGCGAGCTGCGTGGGGACGACGATGATTCCGTCGACGCACTCGCTTATGAAATTCTCTATGATCCGGTTCTCGAGCTCGGGATCGTCCCCGGACATAGCCAGGATGAGCGAGAACTTGTTCTTACGCGCATGCTCGTCGATGTAGCGCGTCAGGCTGCCGAAGAACGGATTCTCGATATCGGTTACGATCAGACCGATAGTCTGGGAACGGTTCATCGCAAGACTTCGCGCGACGTTATTCGGCACATAGCCCAGCTCGGAGGCGGCGCTCAGGACCCGCTTGCGGGTCTTCTCGTTGACCCCCGGACGATTGTTGAACACGAGCGAGGCGGTCGCAGTGGAGACGCCCGCCCTTTCCGCGACATCGGACAACTTGTACATGGTAAACCTTGTAGCGTAAAATTTCTAAGCGCTTTAGGTTATACCGCCATCGAGGAGTTTGTCAAAGTGTTTTGCAAATCCTTAGTAAATAGACACTGTTGTCGTCTTTCAAAAAACAATTTGACAGCTTGAAAGAACGGGGGGATACTCCAAATCGAGCGCAGCATTTAAAGCGCTTTAAATCCAAAGGAGGGAGAAACTGATGAAGAAGCACGGAAAAATCCTGGCTGCGGTTCTTGTGCTGTGTGTGATCGTGGGCACTACTGTATGCGCGCAGTCCCAAAAGCCGAATTCTCAGCTGAAGTTCGCGTTTTCGGTCATGATCATGGACAACCCCTACTTCATTGCGGTCAAGAAGGGTTTCGAGGATCGCTGCAAGGAGCTCGGCATCCAATCCGTCGTGAACGACGCGAAGTACGACGCCGCCACTCAGTTCAGCCAAGTGGAGAACTATACGGCCATGGGCGTAGACGCCATAGTGGTAGCTCCGGTCGATGCCCGTGGTATCACCACCGTCGTCGACAAGGCCAAGGCCAAGAAGATCGTCGTGATAAGCGAGGCCCAAGGCTTCGACAATGCCGACGCGAACGTCATCGTGAACGACTACGACTACGGTGTCGCGGGTGGGAAGAACGCGGCCAAATGGATCAACGAGAAGCTCGGCGGGAAGGCGGAGGTCGCAATAGTCGCTCAGGACAATGTCGAGGCGGTGATCAAGCGGGGCAACGGCATCGAGGATACGATCAAGAAACTCTGCCCGAACGCGAAGATCGTCGCGCGCCAGACGGGCGATACGCCCGAGCTGGCCATGAAGATCGCGGAGACCGTCATGCAGGCTCATCCCAACGTCAAGGTATGGCAATGCGTCAACGATTCCGGAGCCCTCGGCGTCTACCAGGCCATCAAAGCCATGGGCAAGAACAGCGCCGATTTCTACGTGGGCGGAGCGGATGCTACGGCCGAGGCCCTTGCGAAGATGAAGGAGACCGGAAGTATCTATAGGGCGACGGTGGACATCGACCCTTATGGGACCGGCAAGAAATGCGTCGACGTGATGCTCGATTACGTCCGTCACGGCGTGAAGCACGAGACCTTCTACTTCGAAATGAAACCCGTCTGGCAGTCCGGGGACTAGCCTCGTTACGGAGTGCCGGAAGGCGAGGCCGGCGTCCTCGCCGGCACTCCGCCAAACCCTTTCAGCAAGGATCCGAGGATGCTCGAGCTCAGGGGAATAACCAAGACCTATCCCGGCGTCACTGCCCTGGATGCCGTGTCGCTCGATTTCTCCAAAGGGGAGGTTCACGCGATCGCCGGAGAGAACGGCGCGGGGAAATCCACGCTGATAAAGATACTTTCAGGGGCCATTGTCCCCGATGCAGGAATCGTACGGCTGGATGGCCTTGAACTCGGGCGCGTCACGCCCCGCGAGGCTATCCGACTCGGTATTTCGACTATCTATCAGGAATTCAATCTCGTGCCCTCCCTCTCGGTGGCCGAAAATATCTTCTTCGGGTTGGAGCCGATGCGCCGCGGCTTCGTGGACAAGAAACGAATGCATAGGATGGCCTCCCGGCTCTGCGAAGACATGGGCGTCGAGCTGGACACGCATGCGCGGATAAAAGACTTGGGAGTCGCGTACCAGCAGATAGTCGAGATACTCAAGGCCGTCTCGCGAGATGCGCGAATCCTCATCATGGACGAACCCACCGCGCCTCTCACCACGAAAGAAATCGACGTACTATTCGAAATCGTGGACAAAGTCAGGGAAAAATCGGTGACGATAATATATATATCCCACCGGCTCGAAGAGATTTTCAGGATCTGCGACAGAGTGAGCGTCCTGCGAGATGGCCGAAACGTGGCGACCAAGGACATAAGCGAGACGAACCAGCAAGAACTGGTATCGTTCATGGTCGGAAGGAAGCTCGATGAGATTTATCCTTCCAGGAATTCCAGTCCCGGCGAGGAAGTGCTTCGGGTCGAGGGTTTTCGGAACGGGAAACTGAAGGGCCTGTCCTTCGGTTTGAGGCGCGGGGAGATCCTAGGCATAGGAGGCCTCGTAGGGGCGGGTCGAACGGAGCTCGCCCGAGCGCTGTTCGGCGCGGATCCCCTCGTCGAGGGCAGAATATTGTTCCTGGGCAGGCCGATAGAGATAAAAAAGCCGCAGGACGCCATACGGCAGGGTATAGGCCTCTTGCCCGAGGACAGGAAACAGCAGGGAATCCTGCTCGGCATGAGCATCAAGGAAAACATATCTTTCCCGATCCTGAAGGATCTTTCCCGTCTCGGATTCCTGCGCAAAAAAAGGGAAAAAGCCCTATGCGGGGAATTGTCGGGCGCTCTAAACGTAAAGACTCCGTCGCTCGATCAGAAGGTCAAGAACCTGAGCGGCGGAAACCAGCAGAAAGTCGTTCTGGCGAAATGGCTGGGGACGAAATGCGATATCCTCATTTTCGACGAGCCGACGCGGGGAATCGACGTCGGGGCGAAACAGGAGATATATAGCCTTCTGACGAAATTCGCGGACGAAGGCAAAAGCGTCATTATGATCTCCTCCGAGATGCCCGAGCTGATAGGCATGTCGGATCGAATTCTCGTAATGCGCAACGGCTCCATCGCGGGAGTCCTGGAAAAGGACGAGTTTTCTCAGGAAAGGACGCTCATGCTCGCGTCGGGCATCAGCGAGGGAGGGGAGGCATTCGATGGCAGCCGATAGCTTCGCAAGAAGACTGCTCGGGAAATACGGCATCATACTCGTGCTGGTAGTCCTTTGCGTCCTTTTTGGCGCGCTGTCTCCCGTGTTCTTCAGCACGGAGAATATCATCAATATCTTCAGGCAGGTCGCCGTCGTCGGAATAGTCGCGGTAGGTATGACCTTCGTGATCCTCACCGGCGGCATCGATCTCTCCGTGGGTTCGATAATCGGCATCGCCTCGGTCTTTACCGCCCAGCTCATGCTCGGCGGCATGTCGGCATTCTGGGCCGTGCTCTTGACCCTCGCGATTTGCTCGCTCTTCGGCCTCCTAAACGGCGTGATCGTCAACCAGCTCTTCATCCCGCCCCTGGTCGCCACACTCGCGACGATGACCGCGCTTCGGGGAATCGCCTTCATCATTTCGGGCGGGCTCCCCGTGTTCGGGTTTTCGAACACGATCTCCGCGCTCGGGCAGGGCTATTTATGGTTGATACCGATCCCCGTGATCATCATGGCTTTGACTTTCGCCGCCGGCTTCCTTTCTCTCAATTCAACCCGATTCGGCCGCTATGTCTATGGGGTCGGCGGCAATGAGGAAGCGACTCGCCTTTCCGGGATCAGCGTCAAAAGGATTAAATTCTCGGTGTACACCATCAGCGGGTTCCTTAGCGGCCTTGCGGGCGTCGTACTCCTGTCGCGCATCAATTCCGGCCAGCCCAAGGCGGGCCAGGGCTACGAGATGGACGTGATCACGGCGGTCGTCATAGGAGGGGTCAGCATTTCCGGAGGGGAGGGCAATATAGTCCTCGTGATCGCGGGTGTCCTGATCATGGGCGTTCTCTCCAATGGAATGATCCTCCTGAACATAGACGAATACGTGCAATGGGTAGTAAAGGGTTTCGTCCTGGTTGCTGCGGTAGGTTTCGACCGCGTCTCGCAACGCCGCAAGTTGAGCGCATGAACCAACCTTGAAAGGAAGCAGTATGAAACGCTCGGAACTGAATCTGATAATGAGAGACGCGACCGAATTCCTCGCGCATATGAACTTCCTCCTCCCGCCCTTCGCCTATTGGAGTCCGGCCGAATGGCGGACCAGGACCCGCGAGTACCAGGAAATCAAGGATTGCATGCTGGGATGGGACATCACCGACTTCGGCTCCGGCGACTACTACAAGATCGGGTTGTTGATGTTCACGATCCGGAACGGGCATTATTCGAAGCCCCAGTACGCGAAACCCTACGCAGAGAAAATTCTGATTACCCGAGAGGACCAGGTTACGCCCTATCACTTCCACTGGAAAAAGATGGAGGACATCATCAATAGAGGCGGAGGGAACCTCCTCGTACAGGTCTATAACTCCACGGCGGAGGGCGACTTCGAGAAGACCCGCGTGCGGGTGTCGATGGACGGCAGGAATTCCGAGGTCGAGGCCGGGTCCGTATTGCGCGTCGAGCCCGGCGAGAGCATCTCTATTCCCTCGGGGCAGTACCACCAATTCTGGGGCGAGAAGGGAACGGGCACCGTCCTGCTCGGAGAAGTGTCGAAGGTAAACGACGATACGATCGACAATAGATTCAAGGAAAAAACGGGGAGATTCCCCGAAATCGAGGAGGATGTCGAGCCACTCTATTTGCTCGGGAACGAGTATCCGGATCTGGCCTGAAGCGTCGACTAATCGCGGCGCGACCTGTACCACTCTATCGTCGCGGCGATGCCCTGCTCCAGCGTCGCGGGCTCGAAGCCGAAGCTGTCGCGGAAGAGGCTGCCGTCCACCACGTAGGGTTCTTCCTTCTGGTAGAGCATTTCGCCCAGCTCCCGGACCATCGGGTCGAATAGCCCGAGCGCCGTCACTGCCGCGCGAGGGATCCTCCCGAACTTCAGGCTCATGCCGGCCGCGGCGGCGAACATCTCGGCGACTTCGCGGGTCGTACGGGCCCGATCGTTCGGAACGATCCAAGCCTTCCCCCGGGCCGACGGCGTGAGGGCGGCGAAGGCCAGCGCGCGACCATAATCTCCGGAGAAGGTGTAGGAATGAGGAAGGTCGGCCTTGCCGAGAAGGCCAGGGCGCCTGCCGGCGAAAAGGGGATCGAGGAAGCGGCCGGTCCCGAAAACGCTCTGCTCATTCGCGCCGGGGCCGTAATAGTCGGAAGCGCGGACGGCCGCCCAGCGAAGGCCCGTCGCGCCCGCTTCGGCGACGAGGGACTCGTGCAGCCTCTTGCGCAGCCGTCCCTTGCGCGTCGGAGCCTCTTCGGCAGTCGCCTCGTCGATTACGGGCGCGCCTCGCGAATACGAATAGAGATTTTCCGCCACGGCGAGTACGGCGCCCTGCGCCTCGGCCGCCGCTACCAGATTGCCCTGCAGGACCGCGAGCGTCCGAGCCCAATACTGATAGGGGACGTTCATGCAGTGGTAGATGTGCGTGGCTCCCCGGCTCGCGGCCGTGACCGCGTCCGGGTCGAGCGCGTCCGCAGCCAGCGTGTCCAGGCGGCCGGGTCCCGTCAAGGACTCGGCCGGCCTCCTGCCGCTGCGGCTCACCATAAGAACTTGCAACCCTCTGCCGAGCAGGGCTTTGGCCGTGGCGCAGCCGACCGGGCCGTTGCCGAACACCACTTGCAATCCGGCTCCGTCGGCCTGTGTGCTCGCGGTTTCGCTCATTGAACCTTCAACAGTATTCGTCCCTTGCCGTGGCCGGTTTGGCTGAGGTCCTGCGCGGCCTTAGCCTCGTCGAGGCGGAACACCTTCCCGACCTCGGAGCGGAGGCTGCCCTTGGCCATGAGGTCCGCGATCTGCTTCAGGAGCTCGGCGGGACCCCTGCCGGAGCCGAGGGCCTTGATGCCGCGCTCCTTGGCCTTTTCCTCGGATACCTGGCCCGCGATCGTCACGAGTGTCCCGCCCTTCTTGACTAGGCCGTAGGATTTCTCAAGGGTTTCCCCTCCGACCGTGTCGATGACGGCGTCGACGTCCTTAACGCCCGATTCCGCAACTCCGTCTTTATAGTCCACGACCTTTTCCGCGCCGAGGCCCTTCACGAAGGCCGCATTGGAGGCGGAAGCCACTCCGATGACCTTAGCCCCCTTTTGGCGAGCGAATTGCACCGCGAAGAGTCCGACTCCGCCGGCGGCGCCCTGGACCACCACCGTCTGGCCGCTTTTGACTCCGGCGTCCTCCACCGCCTTCCAGGCGGTCAGGGATCCGATGGGCAAGGTCGCGGCCGCCTCGAAGCTCACGTTGTTCGGCTTCGGGACGAGCTCGCCGACCGAGGCCACGGCATATTCCGCGTAACTCCCCTTGGCGATCCCGAAAACCGCCTGTCCCTTCGACAGATTCTTGACGCCGGATCCGAGCTCCACGACCGTTCCCGAAAAGTCGATGCCGGGCGTGAAGGGCAGGGACACCGGCATATAGTCTTTGAGGTAGCCCGCGCGGATCTTCCAATCGATCGGATTCACGCCCGCGAAATGGACCTTGACGAGGACCTCGTCCGCTTTGAGCTCGGGTTGGGGTATAGTCTCCAGGACGAGCTTGTCCGAAGCCCCGTATTCATGAAATCGAATTGCGCGAATGCTCTGAGACATTTTCTTCTCCTTGCTTCAGTGATGGTCTTGAGATGAAAAATAAGCATTTGCCGCCCGGGAGACAAATGGCGATCGGAGCCGCTTCGCCTACGGTGTCGCCGGGGAAATCAGTATATTGAGACGGATGGCAAAACTATCCGGAACGATCCTGTTCATTCATGGCATGTACATGACGCCCCTGTGCTGGGAGCGTTGGGTCCCGTGGTTCGAGGGTCTCGGATACCGCTGCCTCGCCCCGCCCTGGCCCGGTCGCGGCGAATCGCCCGAGACCCTGCGCTCCCGCCATCCGGATCCCGGGCTGGGCGGGCTGACCTTGGCGACCGTCGTCGGGGAAATGGAGCGCGTCATCTCGGAGCTGCCCGAGCCGCCGATCCTCATCGGTCATTCCATGGGCGGCCTCGTCGCCCAGCTCCTTTTGCAGAAGGGTAGGGCGGCGGCCGCGGTCGCGATCGATTCGGCCCCTCCCGCGGGAGTGCTCAGCTGGAAATGGTCCTTCCTCAAGTCCAACTGGCCCCATATCACGCCCTTCGCCCCGCTCTCCCTTCCCATCGCGATCACGCCCGAGCGCTTCGCCTACGCCTTCGCCGCGACCCTTCCGGCGGCCGAGCAGCGCGCGGCCTTCGAGCGCTATACCGTGCCGGAATCCCGCAGGGTGCCTCGTCAGTCGCTGACGGCTTTCGCCCGCGTGGATTTCGCGAAGTCTCACGGGCCTCTGCTCTTCATCGCCGGCTCCTCCGACAATATCATCCCGGCTTCCCTCAATCGGAAGAACTATCGGCTGTACGCAGCCTCCCCCTCGTTGGCGGCGTTCCGCGAGTTCCGTGGGAGGACGCACTTCATCATCGGGCAGGCGAAATGGGAGGAGGTGGCGGCCTACGCCGCCTCGTGGCTCGAGGATCCTCGGCCGGGAGAGGGAGCCTAGTCGGCGCTTCGCCGACCCTAGTCGGCGAAAAGGTTCACGGGCGAGAATCGCTCAACATCGACGAGGCCCTTGTCGGTGATCTTCAGCTTGGGGATCACGGGCAAGGCCATGAACGAGAGGGTCATGAGAGGCGTTCGGTTGGACAGGCCCTCGCGCACGAAGACTTCCTCGAAGGCGCGCAGGCGCTCCACGACGGTCGCCGCGCCCTGGTCGCTCATGAGGCCGGCAATGGGCAGCGACAGATCGAGCGCGATCTCGTCGCCGACGGCGAATACCATGCCGCCCTTCATCTTATTGAGGTGCTTCGCCGCCCTGAAGATCGAGCGGTCGTCCACGCCCGCCACGATCATGTTGTGCGAGTCGTGCGAGATGGTCAGGCCGATGGCGCCCCGGGATAGTCCGAAACCCGATATGAAGCCTTTGCCGATGTTGCCCGAGCCGGAATGCCTCTCGATCACGAAGATCTTCAAGAGGTCGCGCGAGACGTCCGCGACGCAGAGCCCGCCCTCGACCTTGGGCTCGACGATCCTCTCGCCGGTGATGATGGAGCCGGGCCTCGCCTCTATGACTCGCATGCGGGAGCCGGCGGCGGGGATGCGGAAATCCTCCTCGGTGAGCCACTTTATATTGACGGAGTCGCGGGCCGGGGGCCTCGTTCCCGGAGGCTCGACGAGGAGCCTGCCGTCCTCGGCGATGAGTACCCCGTCCTTGAAGACCATCCGCGCGCGGAAGTCCTCGAAGGAGTCGAAGACGACGAAGTCGGCCTTGTAGCCGGGAGCGACGGCTCCCGAAGCCTTGAGGCCGAACCACGTCGAGGGATTGAGGCAGGCTATGCGGAAGGCGTCGATGGGGTCGACTCCGCCGGCCAGGAGGAGCCGCAGAGCGTGGTCCATATGGCCCTCGTCCACGAGGTCGTTTGGATGCCGGTCGTCCGAGCAGATGAGGAAGCGCGAGGCCGTGCTCGGCTTGATCGCGGGGAGGAGGTTCCGCAGGTCCCGCGCCGTCGATCCCTCCCTCAGCATGACGTACATGCCCTTGGACAGCTTCTCGAGGGCCTCGGGCACGCTGGTGCACTCGTGGTCGGAACCGATCCCCGCCGAGATGTAGGCCGAGAGCTCGCCGCCCGAAAGTCCGGGCGCATGGCCGTCCACGGGCTTGGCCGCGTCGCGGAAGAGGGCGATCTTGTCGAGGAGCCTCTGGTCCTTGTAGAGGACGCCGGGGTAGTTCATGACCTCGCCCAGCCCGAGGACCCTCGGCTCGCGGAGAAAGGGATGCATGTCGGAGGCGTAGAGGGCAGCTCCCGCCGTGTCGAAGTCGGTGGCGGGCACGCAGGAGGGGACCATGAGGTAGACGTCGATGGGCAAGCCCTCGCTCGCGGCCAGCATGTAGCGCATCCCGTCGTAGCCCATGACATTGGCTATCTCGTGGGGGTCGGCTACTACGGCGGTCGTTCCGCGCGGGGCGACTATCCGCGCGTACTCGGGCGGAGCCAGGAGGGAAGACTCGATATGCACATGGGAGTCGACGAGGCCGGGGGCGAGGAACTGCCCCTTCAGGTCGATCGTGCGCTCGGCACGAAGGCCGTCGTCCACGCCGGCGACTATTCCCTTGCGGACCGAGACCGTGGCGCCCTTCCGTATGACCCCTCGCAGGAGATCCAGTAGGGAGCAGTTGGCGAGGTTGAGGTCGCAGGGCACGGCGCCCCGCGCCGCGTCGATAAGGTCCTTGCTGATGGTCATGGGCAGCTCCGCCTTCCATTCTACGCCCGGGACAGGGGCGGCGCAACCGCCGATGGACTAAAGGCTAGGCTTCGCGGCCCTCAGCTTGGAGACATAGGCCTCCGCGCAGCCGGGTGTGCCTTTCAGCCTTCCGAGCCAGTCGTCGGCGTCCGCCTTGACCGTATAGGGGCCGATGCGCACGCGATACCAGCTCTTGCCCGATATGTCCTTGACGCTGATGAGGGCCGCGATGCCCTTGTCCGCGAGCGCCTGTTTGAGATCGTCTGCCCTGCCCCGGCTCGTGAAGCTCGCGGCCTGGATCCAGAACTCATCCACCTTCGGGCTCGCCGGCTTGACGAGAGGCTTCTTCGCGGCGACAGAGGATGCCCCGGCCGGCGGCGCCTTGGCGGGGGCCGCAGAGCTCATCGTCGAGGGCGGCGAGGCCTTGCCCGGGACGCCTACCGCAGCGGCGCTCGCCGCCGGGAAGCTCGCCGAAGGCGGGACTCCCGAGGAGGTCGCCGGCGCGGCGCCGTTCGCCGGGGATGCCGCGCCCGAGGCTTGTCCGCTCTCGGGAAGCTTGGGCTTGTCTCCGTAGACTACGATCACGCCGCCGTCCTGACCGTGCGGCTGCTCGAGGGCGGCGGGGGCGGGCGCCTGCGGAGGGGCGGAGAGGAAGTCCTGCGGATCCTGAGCCTTCGGCGGGGCGCTGTTGCCGATCGCGGCCGGAGCCATGGCCGCGCCTCTCTTGGGCGACAGGAGCGCGAATCCGACCGCGAGCACCAACAGGACGAAGACGCAGGCGGCGAGGGAGATCCAAAGCAGTTTCTTGCGTTCCGCGGACATTGCGAGCCCTCCATGGGGAGATCCGCCGGCCTGGCCGAAGAATTTCCCATCCCTTTTTCCTATCGGCAGGAGAAGGGCCCGGGTCAAGAAGGCACTTTCGAAATATAGTATATTCTCGATAAGCCGCGAACGCGCTCGGCCGATATGTTAGAAAGATGGAAGCCGTGGAAGCGCGGCGCGCAGCCGCCCTGCTGTTCCTCTTTTTCTCCGCCGCGGCGCCGAAAGCCCAGGATGCCCGGGGCGCGGAGAACCGGATACCGACCTACGCCCCCATGTCGGAGCGGCTCGAGATTCTCCAGCCATGGGAGAAGAGGCCCGGCGCCGAAGGCTCCTCGGGCCGGATACGCCCGTCGGGCCGGCCGGAAATCGTCGCCGGCATATACGAGCTCGATTACCGGCGCTACGACTTCAGGAACGAAGTGGTCATCACGATCGACGATTGCGCTCCCAATAAGTACATGGCCACGGAGCTCGATATCCTGAAGAAGCGGGGAGTCAAGGCTGTCTTCTTCATTATAGGGAGCTATTTCTTCTTCCCCGACGGCAGGCCCATGCCCCGCGCCAAGGAGCTCCTGGACCGGGTTGTCGGCGAGGGCCACGAGATAGGCAGCCACAGCTTCTGGCACAAGCGCCTCGACGAGGGCAGGTTTCGCGACGATAGGGGCGAGATAGACGCCGAGCTCGACCGGAACCAGGCGGCCATCGACAAGGTCCTGGGATACCACTATCCGATACGCTACTTCCGGCCGCCCAACGGCGCCCACAGCACGCCGGGCTACGCGGTGGATCGGGCCCTCCTCGCCAAGGGGCAATACCTGACTAACTGGACCATCACCTCCTTCGACTGGAACATCCGATACCCGCCCGGCAATCCCGAGCGCCTGAGCCCCGAGAAGGTCATCGCGAGGACCGTGAAGCAGGCTCGCGAGGAATCCGGCGGCGTCGTCCTCCTCCACGGTTTTCCAACGACCGCGAGCCTGCTGGATCGTCTCCTGGCCGCCCTCGCCTCCGCCGGCAACGAGCGAGGTCCTCTTACCTTTTCGACTCTCGACGAGATCATGAGGCTCAAGTACGAGGAGCGCGGAAAGGCGGGATCGGGCGCACCTATCACAAAGGGGCCGTAGTCGATATACTGAAGCTATCCCCCGTCGCAGGAGCCCCTATGCCCGACCCTAAGAAGACTGATCCCAAGGCGCCCAAATTCCTCGAGCTCGCCATCACCGACCCGGACGGCAAGCTCTGGGGCAAGGTCATCGCGCAGGAGAAGCGATTCTCCTCGGGTTCGGTCGGCTTCTATTGCAACGGCAAGGTGGAGAATCCCGAGAGCCACGAGCGCTACCAGGCCGGCCTCAACATCACGCTCATAGGCAGCAAGCCGGACAAGTCCTGAGGCCCGCCGCCTCCCCGCGATTGACAGGAGGAGAGGCCGGACGGATACTGCCTCCGTGCCCCGAGTCGCTTCGGAAACCGTCTTCGTGGGGCTGGCCGTCGCCGGTCACGCCGCTTCCGCCCTTCTCTACGCCTTGCAGCGTCCCGCCTTCGGCCTGCCCTTCGCATGGGACGCGCAATTCTACTTCCTCCTCGCGGGCTCCCTCGCCTCGACCCTCCTCGCCTCGGCCTGGCGCGGTTCGACCAAGGCCAAGGCGGCCGTCGTCGCGGCCCTCCTCTGCTTCCTCCTCGCCTCCTACCCGATCCCGGCCTCGTCCGGCATACAGGCCGTCCTGGGCATGCCCCTGATGCTCGCCATAGCGGCCGCCTTCCCCCGCCCCGACAATTTCTTCATGGGCGCGGCGACGCTCGCCGGGGCCCTCGTCCTCCAGAAGCCGGCGGTGGTCTGGGGAAAGGCGACGCCGGGAGGGGAGCCGGCCTCGCTCGTGTGCCTCGGCGTCGCGCTCGCCTTCGCCTTCGCCCTGGGCGCGTCCCTCAAGGAGCTGGCGGAAGGCAGGAGGCGATCCATGGTCGAGGCCGAGCGGCTCGACTCCGCGATCGACAGGATCGCGGACGTCAACGCGGGCTTCCAGGGTGCCCTCGCCGCGGCGGAGGAGTCCTCCGTCCGCAAAGAGAGGAATCGCATAACGCGAGAGATCCACGATATCGTCGGCTACGCCCTCACCAACCAGCAGATGATGCTCGAAGCCTCGCTCATGCTCGTCGGCCCGGGAGACGGGCGGCTCAGGGAGCTCCTGTCGATGGCCAGGGAAGGCGTGGCCGAAGGGCTCCGGGAGATCCGGAAGACGCTCTACGAGCTGCGCAGGATCGGGGAGCCGCTCGACCTCGGCTTCGGCATACTCCTGAAAGTCGCCCGCAACTTCGAGGCCGTGACGGGGATACGCGTATCCGTGGATTTCACGAACGCCCGCGGCGACGTGGACAACGCCGCCTGGCTCTCCATCTACCGGCTGATCCAGGAGAGCATGATCAACTCCTTCAGACACGGCCACGCCCGGAACATAGCCATCACCTTCAGGGAGGACGCCGCGTCGATGCACATCCTCGTCCGCGACGACGGCAGGGGCGCGCTCGAGCTCGTCGAGGGCATCGGGATACGGGGGATGAGGGAGCGCCTCGAGGCGCTCGGCGGGGAGCTCGCGGTGGGAAACGCCGTCGACGGCTTCGCAGTCGACGCCAGCCTCCCCTTGAGCCGCGGCGGGGAGGAGGCGTGATCCGGATCAGGGTGCTCCTCGCCGACGACCAGGCCCTCTTCGTCGAGAGTCTCCGGACGGTGATCGAGCGCTCGACTGAGGACATGGAGGTGACCGGAGTCGCGCGCAACGGGGAGGAAGCGGTTAGGCTCGTGGCCGAGACCCGGCCCGACCTCGTGGTCATGGACGTGCGCATGCCGGTGATGGACGGGGTCGAGGCGACCAAGCGGATACTTGCGTCCTTCCCCGACGCTAGGATCATGATGCTTACGACCTTCGAGGACGACGAGTACGTCAAGGAGGCCTTGGAGCACGGGGCCGTCGGCTACCTCCTCAAGGACATCCCGCCGCCCGAGCTCATCGCGGCCATCAGGGCCGTGGCGGGCGGCGCCTTCCTGATAGCGCCCAGCGTGGCCAAGAGCCTCATCAAGCGCGCCTATTACAAGCCTGTGCTTCCCGAGGACGGACCCGACTGGCTCCGCGAGATGTCCAGGCGAGAGCGGGAGATCCTCGGCTACATGGTGGAGGGCTTCTCCAACAAGGAGATCGCCTCGGCGACCTCGATCGCCGAGCAGACCGTCCGCAACCACATAAGCGCGATCTACGACAAGATGGGCGTCTCCGACCGCTCCCAGGCGGTCCGCATGGCCAAGGACGCCTCGGGCAGTACAAGATCGTGACTTTTGTACTGGCCTCCGTACGTTGCGCTATCCCGACATAGGGTTCAGAATCGATGCACCCAAGCAAGGAGGGAAATGGCATGAATAAGGGAAAGTCCGCAAAGATCGCGGCTCTAGCCTTCGCGCTGTCAGCTTTGTTCGCGTTCGCCGCCGCTGCCCAGGCCAAGGTGCAGCTCACCCTGGGCTCCTGGCGCGCCGACGACGTCGCCCAGATGACGAAGCTCCTGGACGCCTTCACCCAGACGCACCCGAACATCTCCATCAAGTTCGACCCGACGAACCCGCCGGACTACAACGCCGCGCTGCGCCTCCAGCTCCAGAGCGGCATCGGTCCGGACCTCATGTACGCGCGTTCCTACGACACGGGCGTCCAGCTTTTCAAGGACGGCTTCTTCGCCGACGTGACCGACCTGTCGGGCCTCAAGAAGGTCTACTCCGACCTCGCCCGCGCTCCCTGGGCCGACGAGAGCGGAAAGTCCTTCGCGGTTCCCTTCTGCGCGGTCTCCCACGGCGTCTACTACAACGTCGACATCTTCAAGAAGCTCGGGATCTCCGTGCCGAAGACCTGGGAGGATTTCCTCGCCGACTGCAAGAAGATCCAGGATGCGGGCATAACCCCGGTCGCCAACGGCCTCGCGGACCAGTGGGACATCAACGAAGTCGTCATGATGAACATCCTGCCCAACTTCATCGGAGGCCCCGACGGCCGCCTCGCCTACGAGTCCGGCAAGGTCAAGTTCAACGACGCCAAGATGGTTGCCGCCTTCCAGGCCATGAAGGAGCTCGCGGCCTTCTGCCCCAAGGGCTTCGAAGCCCTGACCTACAACGATTCCAACGCCCTCTTCGTCAACCAGAAGGCGGCGATGTACTTCGACGGCTCGTGGACGATGGCTTCCTTCACCGACATGAAGTTCGACTGGTCGGTCTTCGCGCCTCCTCCCCCCAAGGGCAAGAAGGGCTTCGTGACCTTCCATCCGGACTCGGGAATCGCGATGAACCCGGCGACCAAGTACCCCGCCGAATGCAAGGCCTTCCTCCAGTGGCTCTACTCGGACCAGGCGGCCGCGGTCGTCTCGAACACGATCCCGACGGGCTTCTTCCCGATCGCGTCCAATGCCGCCAAGATCACCGACGCCCACGCCGACGCCTTCCTCCAGATGACCAAGGCCAGGCCGACCGACGTCCGCTTCGTCTGGCCCAAGCTCATGAGCGGCAAGCCTTCCGGCTACAACCTGCTCCAGGACGGAACGATAGCCGTCATGACAGGGAAGAAGAGCCCCCAGGACGCCGCCGACGATCTTCAGAACGGTCTCGCCCAGTGGTATGCCCCGGCGGCGGCGAAATAGCCGGCTGTCGGAGATCATAGTCGTCGAGGCTCGGGCGGCGCGAGTCGAAGGCCGCGCCGCCCGAGCCATTGCTTCCGCGAGGAGCCGTCCGCATGAGCCCCAGCGTCAAGGTTCGAAAGGAAAGCGGCGCGTTGTGGCTGTTCTTCGCGCTTCCCGCCCTGATCGTCTACGCCGCCTTCATGGCTGTTCCGGTGATCAACTCGATGCGGCTGAGCTTCTTCTCGGGCTCGGGTTATGCCCTCAATAATTTCGTGGGCTTCGACAACTATGTCAAACTCTTCTCCGATCCGGAGACCTCGGCCCGTTTCTTCAACGCCTTCAAGAACAATTGGGAGTTCTTCGGGATCACCATGCTCGTCCAGAATACGATCGGTCTCCTGTTTGCCATCATCCTGTCCGGCAAGGGCCTTAAGGGGAAGGGGCTGTTCAGGACCATCATCTTCGTCCCGGTGACCCTTTCGGTCCTCGTGACGGGGTACATCTGGAAGCTGATCCTCAATCCCCAGTGGGGCGCCCTCAACATCCTCCTTACCAAGGTGGGCCTGGGGTCCTGGGCCCTGCCCTGGCTCGGCGACCCGCATTTCGCCCTCCCGGCCATCACCCTCGTCTCGGCGTGGCAATGGGTGGGCCTGCCTACGATGATGTTCCTCGCCGGCCTCGAGCGGATCCCCGACGAGCTCTTCGAGGCCGCGCAGATCGACGGCGCCGGGGCATGGCTGACCTTCGCCAGGGTCAAACTGCCCCTCCTCCTGCCCGTCGTCGGCATCGTGTCCGTCCTGACCTTCGTCGGCAACTTCAACGCCTTCGACGTCGTCTACGCTATGGAGGGGGCGAACGGCCCGCCGGCCTATTCGACCGACCTCATGGGCACCTTCTTCTACAGGACGGGCATAGCCGGACAGCATCCCGTCGGCATACCCGACATGGGCCTCGGGGCGGCGGTGGCGACCGTGACCTTCGCCGTCCTCTTCGCTGGGGTCCTTCTCGCGAATCGGCTCATGAACAGCGGGGACGTCGAGAGGCCCCGCGCCGTCGAGGCAGAGCGAGGCGGAGCATGAGCGCGAAATCCAAGGTCCGCGACGGCGCGGCTCCCTTCAAATACCTCTTCCTCGGCGCGTGGAGCGTCCTCGTCTGCTTCCCGCTCTGGACCATGGTGGTCAATTCCTTCAAGTTCAAGAACGATATCTACCTCGATCCCTTCGGGCTGCCCAAGGCGCTCAACCTCCTGGGCTACAAGACCGTGTTCCAGAACTCGCCCTTTCCCCGCTACTTCCTCAACAGCCTCGAGGTGACGGTCTTCTCGCTCGCCATCATCCTCCTCCTCGGCTCCCTGGCCGCCTACGGCTGCGTCCGCTGGAGGTCCCGCTACTCGAGGTGGATCTACCTGTTCTTCGTCGCCGGCCTCACCGTCCCCATCAAGATCGGCTCGGTGAACCTCCTCCAGATCATGATCAAGCTCGGCCTGCTCGACAGGACGATCAGCGTCATCCCGGTCTACGTCGCCATGGGGCTGCCGATCGCCGTATTCACTCTCTACGAGTTCATCAAGGGGATACCGGCGGAGCTGACCGAGGCGTCCCTGATCGACGGGGCCGGGCCGCTCAGGATCTATCGGTCGATCATCGTGCCGATGGTGCGCCCCGCCCTCGCGACGGTGGCCATCTTCAATCTCGTGCCCATCTGGAACGACCTCTGGTTTCCCCTGATCTTCATCAGGAACGATTCGCAGCGGACCCTCATCCTCGGCGTCACCAGGCTCTTCGGCGAGTATCAGACCGATTGGTCGAAGATCCTGGCCGTCCTCTCGCTGAGCTGCGTCCCGGTCATCATCCTCTACCTCACGATGGCGAAGCAGTTCATCAGCGGCCTTACAGCGGGCGCGGTGAAGGGATAGCGCCCGCGGCGCGCGGTCGCGGCGAAGGGCCAGGTCCCGACGGGATCAAAGGATTCTCAGTCCTTCTCGAATGGCGCGCCCAGCGCCGCCGGGGGCTTGGCGTTGACGGCGCGAAGCAGCTTCGCGAGGGCCCGTCGCGGCCTCTCGGGGAGTCGGGCCAGCGCCGTCGCGACCCACTCGGCGTTGCCCAGGTTGACGAAGAGGAGAGTCAGTATCATGAGGGGGAAGGGCGCCACCTGGAGGACTTGCGAGGGCACCCCGGGCAGGGCGGCCTGTAGGACGAGGCCGAGCCATTGCAGGAAGGCGAAGAGATAGGCGCCGAGCGCCACTTTGAAAGGGCTCCATCCGCCGAAGATGGTTATGGCCAAGGCTATCCATCCGATCCCGTCGAGGCCCGAGATGGTGCCCTTCCATCCCGCCTTGATCGAGAGCGAGTACATCGGGCCCGCGAGGCCCGCGATGGCGCCGCCGAGTATAGTATAGAGATAGCGTAGACCGCCGACGTTCGCGCCTCGCGCGTAGGCCGCGGCGGGTTTCTCGCCGATGCCGCGCAGGACGAGGCCCGGCCTCGTCCTGTAGATGAAGAGCCAGGCGACCGCGATGAGCGCGAAGCTCAGATAGGTCATGACGTCCTGTCTGAAGAATAGCGGGCCGAGCAGGGGAATGCCCCCCAGGAAGGGAAGGGGCGCCAGCGAGATGCGCGGTCCGGGCAGGCCCATGATGGGGTTGCCCAGGAAGTAGGAGAGGTCGCGGCAGAGCAGGGTGAGGACGAAGCCCACCGCCACCTGCGACTGCTTGAGCGTAATGCTCGAGAAGGCCACGATGGCCGCCACGGCGCCGCCTATCGCGGCCCCGCCGAGGAAGCCGAGGACCACGCTCCCCGTCGCCAGGGCCGCCGCGAAACCGCCCATCGCGGAGAGGAGTATCAGCCCGTTCATGGACAGGTTGATGACCCCCGCCCGCTCCGAGATCGCCTCGCCGATGGATGCGAAGACGACGGGGCCCGCGGAAGCGAGGACGCCCGCCAGCCCAAGGAGCAGCACGTCGTAGCTCATGGACGGGACCCGCCTTTCTTCATGAGGCGCGCGCGCGCGCCCTCGGCGAGCAGCACGAACAACACCAGGGTCCCCTGCAGGACGCCCGCCAGCGACGAATCCAGCTTGAGGGTGATAGGCAGCTGAATCGAGCCTACGTTGAGAGCGGCGAAGAAGAGAGCCACCGGGGCCGCGATGGCCGCGCTGTAATTGACCAGCATGGATACCATGAGGCCCATGTAGCCGTAGCCCGAGGATATCGAAGGAATCAGCCTGTGATATACGGCTGTCACCTGGACCGCGCCCGCGAGTCCCGCGAAGAGGCCGCAGAGCGCGAATGAGACCATGGTGTATTGCCAGGTAGGTATCCCCAGGAGGTAGGCGGCCCGTGGATTCTTGCCGACCGCCTTCAGCCTGAGCCCGAAATAGGTGCCCTGTATGAGGACGAAGACGACGGCTATCCCGACGACTGCCAGCGCGACGGCGATCGGCGCGAAACGCGATCGCTCGGTCACCGTCGGCAGCCAGAGGCTCCTGTCGAAAGGCACGGTCCCCGACATGGAAGCCACGCCCGGCCTTTTCCATGGCCCGAATATGAGCCAGAGATTCACCGCGGTCGCGACGTAATTGAGGCCCAGGCCCCCGAAGATCTCGTTCACGCCGCCGAAGGTCTTGAGAGCCCCGACAAGCATCGCCCAGAGCATGCCTCCCGCCATCCCGGCGAGGACGGCCAAGGCGATCGCGAGGCCCGGATCCAGGGAGCCCCCCAGGACGGGAGCCTGAAAGGAGCGCAGCGCCCAGGTGGCGAAGACCGCGCCGAAGGTGATCTGGCCCTCTATGCCGATGTTCCACAGCCCCACAGTGAAAGTGACGAGGAGGCCCGAGGTGACGAGGAGGAGGGGCACCCAGGCGACCACGACGTCCGAGGCTACGCTCCACGTGCCGACGGCGCCGCGCACGATGCTTGCGTAGGCCGCCAAGGGAGGGGACTTCGTCGCCAGGAGGACCAGCGTGGTCAGGACCAAGGCGAGGATTACGGCCGCGGCCCGGAATAGGGGCTTCAGCCCCGGGGACTCACGCACGGGGCGCCTCCTCGAAGCTCTCCCAGCCCTTGCCGCCTATCAGCCGGCCGAGCTCCTCCACCCCGAGGCTCTCGGCTCCGATGGGAGGCGAAACCTTCCCGGCGAAGAACACCAGGACGCGGTCGCTGTACTGGAGTATCTCGTCGAGGTCGGAGGATATGAACACGATGGCCGTCCCCTTCGCGCAGCGTTCCTTGAGCTTGGACCAGATGTAGATCGTCGATTCGATGTCGAGGCCCCGCGTCGGGTGCTCGACGAGGATGAGGGAGAGATCGTCGCGGAGGAGGGCGAGGAGGGCGCGCTGCTGGTTGCCGCCGGAGAGCGACTCCACCATGCTGTCGGGGCGGCCTTTGATGTTGTAGGCCGCGATGCGCGACTCGGCCTCGATCTCGGCCGCCTTCCGGTCGATGAAGAGGCCGCGCGTGCCCTGGGCCAGGATGAAGTGCTCCTCGAGGCTGAGGCCCGGCACGAGGCCCTCCTCCAGGCGCGCGGCGGGAAGGTAGGCCACGCCTTCGCGCTTGTAGTCGTGGTGGGACCGGCTCGTCATCTCGCGTTCCTCGATGCGGACCGAGCCGGCCACGGCGCGCTCGAGGCCGGCGCAGGACGCGAGGAATATCGCCTGGCCCGAGCCCTCCATCCCGGCCAGGCCGACCACCTCGCCGGCCTTGACGCTAAGGTCGAGACCCTTGATCTGGAGCCTGAGCGAGTCGAGGCAGAGCCCCCGCGCCGATAGGACCTCGCCGCCGCCGGGGATTCGGAGATGGGGGGCTTGCGGCACTTCCTTGCCGAACATCATCTCGACGAGGCGCTTCGTGTCGAAGGGCGGATCGGCGGAGCCCGCGAGGAGCCCCTGCCTGAGGACGACGGCGCGATCGCAGAGCGACTCCACGTCCTCGAGCTTGTGCGAGACGAAGAGTACGGTCATACCCTCCGAAGCCAGGCGCCTGATGGTGGCGAAGAGCTTTTCCTTCTGGGGCAGGCTGATTCCCGTCGTCGGCTCGTCGAGGATGAGGGCGCGCGCCCCGAGCCACAGGAGCCTGAGTATCTCGAGCTGCTGGCGCTCCCCCACCGTGAGGGCGTCGACGTAGGCTTCGGGATCGAGGTCGAAGTCGAAGCGCGCGGCCAGCTCGCGGAATTCCCTCGCGGTCCTCCGGCGATCGGGCCTGAGTCTGCCTCTGCTGCCGAGGATGAGGTCGTCGACGAGCTTCAGCGGCGGGAAATCGAGCGGGTCCTGGTGGAGCATGCCTATACCCCGGGCCAGAGCGTCGGCCGGGGAGCGGATAGTCGCAGCCTCTCCGTCCAGGACGATGGACCCCGAGTCGGGCTCTTGGAAGCCGGAGAGGATCTTCATGAGGGTGCTCTTGCCGGCCCCGTTCTCGCCCAGTATCCCCAGTATCGACGCGGGGGCGACCTCGATCGATATCCCCGCGTTGGCGCGGACGGGACCGAATGTCTTGCAGATGTCGCGCAGCTCGATCAGCATGGTCTGTTCTCTCCAGCCCCGATAGAATGCGGCAGAAAGGGGAGGCTGTCAAAAGGATTCAAACGAGGACCGCCGCGGCGCGGAGCCCGAGGGCGCGCGCCGCGGCGGTCTTCTCCGCATAGAATCGCGGGCTACTTGGAGACGCTCT
The DNA here is from genome assembly GCA_964404145.1 of uncultured Treponemataceae bacterium. Lineage (GTDB taxonomy): Bacteria > Spirochaetota > Spirochaetia > Treponematales > Rectinemataceae > UBA1306. The sequence continues at coordinate 11,400 of CAYOIX010000039.1, read as the reverse complement.
GGCCTTCCATGCCCTCGAGGAGCTGGGGCAGGTACCAGATCTGCTTGTCGGTGGCGGCTTGGCCGGACTTCAGGTAGACGCTGCCGTCCTGGAGGTTGACCGGGCCCTTCCAGAGATTGAGGCCCTTCGCGAGCTGGCCGACGAGCTTGTCGACGCCGGCGTTGGCGTCAGCGCTGAGGGTGCCCTTGTTGAAGCCGACCGCCGAAGTGTCGGGGTTGTTGATGTTCTTCCAATCCGGTCCGTTCCACTCGAAGTGCGACTTCCAGCTTCCCTTCATCGCAGCCTTGGCGGCCGCGGCGTAGGCGGGGCCCCAATTGTAGTAGGGGACGCCGAGGGAGACGGCCTTGTTCTCGTCGAGGGCCTTGGCGTAATCGTAGGGGACCGCCCAGACCGTCTTGCCCTGGCCGGCGAACTTGGCGGCCTCGGTGACGGCCTCCGTGGTGTCGATGCCGGAGATGACGACGTCGTACCCGGAGTTGAAGAAGTCGTCGGCTACCTGGGTGGGATCGGAGGTGACGCCGGGGATGTTGAACCAGAAGCCGATCCAGGTGACCTTGAAGCTGAGCTGGGCCGGATCCTTCTTGAGGTAGTTGACCCAGGCGTACTTCGCGCCGAGGAATGCGGAGGAGGCGAGGCGGCGGGTCTCGTCGTTGATGAGGGGACCGAGGAAGCCGATCTTGCCGGTCTTGGTGGTGAGGGCGGCGGCGGCGCCGGCCACGAACTTCATGTACTCGCACTTGCCCATGATGTTGATCATGTTGGGCAGGGCCTGGTAGTTCTTCCCGTCCTTCCAGACCTGGTCGCCGGAGGACATGACGATGAAGATCTCCGGATGGGCCTTGGCGAACTTGACCGCCTCGTCGCTGAAATCGTCGGAGCTGAAGATCACGAGCTTGGCGCCCTGGGCGACCAGGCTCTCGGCGAGCTGGGAGACCGTCGTGCCTGGGCGGTCCGCGGAGTTGGCTTTGTCGATGTAGACTAGCTTGGTGCCGGGCACCTTGTCGACGACGTACTGGACGCCGTCGTAGTTGGCTTCGCTCCATCCATGATCGTTGTAGGGACCCACCAGCACGAGACCGATGGTGAGGCTTGAGCCCGCCGCGGGGGGCGCGCTCTGGGCGAATCCGGCCGTCGCGACTACCGTGACGAGCAGCAGCGCCAGCGCGAGCTTGGTGATTTTCCGCATGGTCCTTCTCCTTCGCCGTAGACCGCTCCGATCGCGACGGGCGCGGACGGACGGCGGTCTCTCCCGGCACATTTGAAATCCCGGATGAGGCGAAGTATACATTCGGCATCGGAGGGCTACAAGCCATGCGGCGGGATCGAAAAGCGAAAAGCTCGGTTGCGGATTCGTCGCCCTGGGCCGAGGCGGGAGGGCGAGGTCGCGCATCTAGGCGGAGACGCCGCCGTTCAAGGACGGTCGACGGCTCTCGCGAGGGCGAGCGACAACGCCCGCGGCGCCGAGGCTTCGAGGGCGGCGAGGCTCCCCGAGTTGCGCAGGACGATCACGGGCCGCCCGGCAGCCGCTCGGAGCCGCCAGAAAGAGCGCTGCCGCCCGACTCGCTCGAGGGCCCGCCGCGCTCCTATTCCGTCGCGCGCCATGGCGCGGCGGACGCGGGCGAGGAGGTGGGCCCGCACCTCGAGGATCGCGCCGCAGCGCGCGACCTGCGGCGTCCGGTAGAGCAGGGCCGCGTTGACGCAGACGAGGCAGTCTCGGCCATCCGCCCTCGCCACGGACTCGGCGGCCGCGATGCGCTCGTCGAGGAGGCGGATCGCGATCGGGTGCACGATCGCCTCCTGGTCCGCGAGGGCCGCGGGATCGGCGAAGACGATGCTCGCCACGGCTTTCCTGTCGACGAGCCCGTCGCGGCCGAGGACCCCGGGCCCGAAGCGGGCGACTATCGCCTCGCGCGCGAGGTCGATCGCCTCGTGCCCCAGCCTATCCACATCGATGCATGTCCAGCCCAGCCTCTCGAGGATGGCCGCGACAGCATTCTTCCCCGCGCAATACCCGCCGGTAAGTCCTATTATCATTTTTAATGGTGTCTAGTGCATGTCGCCCCATCGGCGCGCGGTCTCCACCTCGGCGCGCAGGGGGAGGGAGAGCTCGATCGCCGCTTCCATCTCGCGCTTCATTAGTGAGGCGACGGCGTCGGCCTCGGCCTCCGGGGCTTCCGCTATCAGCTCGTCGTGGACCTGGAGGAGAAGCCGGGCTCGGGGGGCCTCTCCGCCGTCCCCCTGCCCGCGCGAGCGGAAGGCGGCGTCGACGCGAAGCATCGCCAGCTTGACTATATCGGCGGCCGATCCCTGGATGGGCGTGTTGACGGCGACGCGCTCGGCGGCCTGCTTCTCGGTCTTGTTCCGCGAATTGATCGCGGCGATGGGACGCCGACGCCCGAGGATCGTCGTCGAGTAGCCCGTCCGCTCCGCCTCGGCGACCACCTTGTCGATATAGTCCCGGACGCCCGAGTAGGTGGCGAAGTAGGCGTCGATGAATTTCTGCGCCTCGCCCCGTGGAATGCCCAGCTCGTTCGAGAGACGGAAGGCCGACATTCCGTAGATGACGCCGAAGTTGATGGTCTTGGCTATGCGTCTCCTGTCGGGGGTAACCTCGGGCTCCGGCAGCCCGAAGAGCAGGCTGGCCGTGCGGCGGTGGACGTCGACTCCCTCGCGGAAGGCTTTGAGGAGGCCGGCGTCCTGGGAGAGATGGGCGAGCACGACGAGCTCGATCTGCGAGTAGTCCGCCGAGACGAGGAGATTGCCGGGACCGGCGGCGAAGGCCATCCTGATGCGCCGGCCCTCCTCGTCGCGGACCGGGATGTTCTGGAGATTCGGATCCTTGCTAGCGAGACGGCCCGTCGCCGCTCCGGTCTGCGAGTAGTGCGTATGTATCCTGCCCTTCCCGCTGCCGGCCTCGGCCTTGGTGTCCGCAGAGGCGGCATCGGCCTCGGCGAGGGCGGCGAGCGAGTCGATATAGGTGCTCTTGAGCTTCGCGAGGGTCCTGTGCCTGAGTATCTGCCTCGGTACGGTGTCGAGGGCCGCGAGCTCCTCGAGGACCGAGCTGTCCGTCGAATAGCCGGTCTTGGTCTTCTTCCCCGGCGTCAGCCTGCGCTCGACGAAGAGCACCTCCTGGAGCTGCTTGGTGGAGGCGATGTTGAATTCGTGCCCGACGTCCTTCCAGATGCCGGCCTGGATCGAGTCGAGTTCCGCGTCGAGCTCGATGCCGTAGGCCCGCAGCTCCCTCGAGTCCACGAGGATGCCCTCGGCCTCCATGGCTCCCAGGATCGGGAGGACGGGCATCTCGAGATCGCGGTAGAGGGCGACGAGGCCGGCGGCCTCGAGCTCGGATTCCATGAGGAGATGGAGGCGCAGGGTGAAGTCGGCGTCCTCGGCCGCGTAGGCGGTCGCCTTGTCCGAGGGAACCATGGCGAAGGTCGCGCCCTTGGGGACCACATCCTCGTAGGCGATGCCCGCGCTCCCGAGGCGGCGCTCCGAGACGGCGCCGAGCGAGAGCGACGGCGCCTCGGCATCGAGGAGCCAAGCGGCGATCATCGTATCGCGGAGGGCGCACATCATCGGCGCTCCGAAGCGCCGCATCACCTGCCAGTCGTACTTCACGTTGTGGCCGACCAGGACGACGCCTCGCGCGGAGAAGAGCCTGGTCAACTGTCTTCTCGCCGCACCTTCCTCGACGCGTCGCTCCTCCGGACAGGAGAGAGGGACGTAGCAGGCCTTCTTCGGCTCGCAGGAGAGCGAGAACCCGACCGGCCTCGCCGCGAGCTCGTCGATGTCGTCGGTCTCGCAATCGAAGGCGAAGGTCCCGGCGGCTATGCATCGGTCGACCCAGGAGGCCAGGCTGGATTCGTCCGCGACGGTTTCGTACTCTCCGGGGCCCAGGAGCTCCGGCGGCGCGAGACCGGCGGGCGGCGCGGACGCGGCAGCGTCCGCGAGGGCAGCCTCGGACCCTCCGCCCTTCGCGGGTCCCTCCTCCGCGCCGGCTCCGGTCGCATTCGAGCCCGAGACGAACAAACCGGCGTCGCCTCCCGAGGCCACGAGGCTTTTCATGCCCTCGCGAATGAAGAGGGCGTTGGCCTTGACCCTGTCGAGGCTGTCGATGTCGAGCTCGTCGAGGTCCGCCAGGCCGGTGGGCGCGCCGGGGTCGAGGGTTATGAGCTTGTAGGACAGGAAGGCGCTCTCCCTGCCCGCCTCGAGCTTCTTCCTGAGGGACTCGGGCTTCACTTCGTCCAAGCGGTCGTACAGCTCGGCGAGGCTGCGGTATTCGGAGAGCAGCTTGAGCGCGGTCTTGTCGCCCACGCCCGGCACGCCTGGCACATTGTCCGAGGCGTCGCCGATGAGCGACAGATAGTCCAGTATCCGCTCGGGCTCGACCCCCCATTCCTCCCGGACTTCCTCCGGTCCGTAAGGATTGTACGCGAAGCTCGAGTCCGGTCGCAGGGCCTTTACGCTTCCCCCGACGAGCTGCAGGAGATCCTTGTCGCCCGAGACTATCCAGCATTCCCTGCCCTCGGCGCGCGAGCGCGTCGCCAGGGCGGCGATGAGGTCGTCCGCCTCGAAGCCGTCGGCCCTGAGCACGCGGACGCCGAGGGCGCGAAGGATCTCCTCGACCAGGGGCACCTGGGCATGGAGCTCCTCGGGCGTCTTCTGGCGCGTCGCCTTGTACTCGGGATAGATATCGTGGCGGAAGGTCTTGCCCGCGGGATCGAAGACCGCCGCGAAGGCGCCGGGGTTGCGCTGGTCGAAGAGCGCGAAGAGGAAGCGGAAGAAGCCGAAGGCCGCGGAGACGTTGGCGCCCGACGCGTTCCGCAGCGGGCGATTCATGAAGGCGAAATAGGAGCGGTATATGAACGCGTAGGAGTCGAGGACGTACAGGGGGCGCTTGCTCATGGGATGAGGATATGCCGAAGGGGGCTCGAAGGCAACACTCACATTTATTCGTGCTGCCATTGGTGGGCCCTCGCGACATCCTGTCGCCGCGGAATCGCTTTGCGATTCCGCGTACTCCGTGGCGCGCCATCCTTGGCGCGCTACGGAAGGGCCCTCAGGAATCGGGTCCATTTTCTTGCCGACATCCACCGCGCAACGGCAGCGCGAACAAGTGGTACGGCATCCAGGCCGTTTAGTCTTATGCCGCGATACCGTGGCAGCGGTCCGCCCTACGCCAGCCTAGCCTCGTATGTCCACGAGGCTGCCTTCGCCCTGGCGGGCGTATACGGAGGAGCGCGAGGCCAGGGGATTGCGGAAGCCGGCTATCTCGGCCCGCACGACCTCCATCTTGCGCTTGAGCAGGGCGCGGTTCTCCGCGTTCCGGCGGAGAACCTCTCGCTTGAGCTCGTCGAGCGTGCCTCTGAGCTCCGGAAGCTCGGGGTCCTGCCCCGCGGCGGGATAGGCCGCCCTGTATATCTGCTCGAGAGGGTCGATAACCTTCTGGAAAGTGAAGATCTCGGAGACTATCGCCTCCTCGATCTCGACATGGGCGGCGAGCTTGTCTACGTCGCCCGACTCGATGTCGGCCCGCTCGTGGTCGAGCACCTTCAGGTAGTTCTCGAACTTCGCCCTCTGTTGGACGAGAAGCTCGCGGAAGCGCCTCAGCGCCGCGACCCTCTGTCCCATCTCCTCGTCCTTGGGTCCTGCCATATCTCCCTGCCTTTAGCCGGCTATGTTGACGCCGACCGCCGAGGAGGAGCCGCCCTGAGCTTTGGAGGCGGCGTCCGCCCACGCCTCGCGGAGCTCCGCGAGCATCGTCCTGACCGCGGATACGCGGCCGACTTCCTTTCGGATGTTGGCCTCGAGCATCTCCCTGCCGAACCAAACGTAGAGGGCGAAGAGGTCGCGGGCCAGCTCGCCGCCCGCGTCGAAATCCAAGGAGGCCATCAGCTCGGTGACGACGTCCTGAACCTTGCCGAGGGCCATGTTGATGCGCTCGATGTCCTCGGGTCTCGGCTTGGAGTCCGGCCCCAGGAGCGCGATGGCCGTATCGGATTGCTTGATCGCCTCATCGTAGAGCATGACGACGAGCTGTCCCGGACTCGCGGTCTTTATGCGAGTCTCTCGGTAAGCGGCAAGCGGGTTAGCGTTCATTCAAATCTTCCCTCCACTGCGGTCATGTTCGATTCTCGGAAGGCGCGGCCCCCCCCTTGATGAAAAAGGAGATCCGCAGTGCCGACTGGCTCAACTATCATCCAGCTTGCCGGTGGAATTCCAGGTTTCGATGCGTTGAAACGCGGCGTTCATCTGGGCCGAGATCTCCGTCGATCGCTTCAGCTGCGCCGGGGTGGCGGAGTTGCGGTCCGGGTGGTTCTGCATCAGGAGGCGCTTGTAGGCGGCCTTCACCTCCGGGAAGGGCGTACCGTAGGGGAGTCCGAGGCAACGGTAGGCCTGGAGGAGCGCGGGGGGAGGACCCGAGGGGCGGGAAGGGCCGCTCGCCGAGCCGGCGGCTCGACGAACGGCTTCTTCTCGCTCCCGGCGCGCCCTCTCCCGCTCGCGGGCTTCCGTCTCGGTCCTGCCCATATCGAGGTAGTCGTCGAGTTCGTCCATGGCGGCATCGAGGTCGGGATCCCCGCTGGGACGCCGAGTCCGGGTTCCGCCGAATCGCTCCTCTACGTCGTCCGTCGCGCTGGAGACCCAGGACTTGAACATTCTCTCGAATCTATCGAAAATCTGGTCCACGATTATCCTCGGTCTTGTAATCTATAGGAAGCCGGGACGAGAATCAACTGAGGCCATAGTGAACCGAAAGCCATATGTCGCCGTAGTCGGCGGGATGAACATCGACATCCAGGCCAAGTGCCGCCTCCCCTTCAGGCCGGGCGACTCGAACCCGGGCTCCCTCGATACGTCTCCTGGAGGCGTCGGGCGCAATATCGCGGAGAACCTCGTCCGCCTCGGTGCGCGCGTAGAGCTCCTCTCCGTCCTCGGCGACGACGACTATTCGGCCCGGCTCGAAGAGTCCTGCGCTTCGATCGGCATAGGCCTCCGCGGCTCCCTCAGGCTGAGGGGCGTCGCGGCCTCGCAATACCTCTGCATCCTGGACAGCGACGGCAGTCTGGCCGGGGCGGTCGCGGCGATGGACTCGATCGAGCGCTTGAGTCCGCAGCGGCTCGAGGAGAGGGCCTCCCTCCTCGACTCGGCCGACATCATCATCCTCGACGCCAACATATCGGAAGACTCGATCGCCTGGCTCGCCCGGCGCTATCCGAAGGGGGCGAGGCGGCCCCTCCTCGGCTTCGACCCCGTATCCGTCACGAAGGCCGCAAAAGGCGCCTCCTCGCTCGGCTCATTCTCCTTCGCCAAGCCGAACCGCGGCGAGGCGGCAGTCCTCGCCGGCCTCCCGGCGGGGGAGAGCGCGATGACGCTCTCCCCCGCGATGACCCTCGCGAGCGCGATGACATTCGCGAGCGCCCTGCGCGCCAAGGGCTTGGGGGAGGCCTTCGTCTCCTCGGGCAGCGGAGGACTCTGCGCCGAGGGCGCCGGCGGGGAGCGCTGGGTCGCGCGGCTCCCTTCTCCCGACGGGCCCGGTCTTGCGGCTGTGAACGCTTCGGGAGCCGGAGACGCCGCCTGCGCGGCCATAGCCTGGGGCCTCCTCGGAGGGCTGGGCCTGGGGGAGCGCTGCGCCCTCGCGGTCGCGGCCGCGAGGCTCGCCGCGGCAGCGGATTCGCCCGTAAATCCAGGCATGAGCGCGGCCCTCCTCGCGGAGACCGCGAAAGGAATCGAATGTGAACGACTTTCTTGACCTCTCCCCCGAAGTCGCGGAGGCGCTCGGTCGCGGCCGCCCCGTCGTAGCCCTCGAATCCACGATCATCTCCCATGGCATGCCCTATCCTCGCAACGTGGAGACCGCTCTTCGCGTCGAGGCGACCGTTCGCGAGAAGGGTGCAGTCCCGGCCACGGTCGCCGTCCTCGGCGGCCGTCTCAAGGCGGGCCTCGCGACCGCCCAGATCGAGGCCCTCGGCCGTCCCGGCGAGGGCCCGGCCGGAAGCGCCGGCGTGGCGAAGGTGAGCCGCCGCGACCTGCCTCGCGTCGTATCCTCGAAGGGCGATGGGGCTACGACGGTCGCCGCCACGATGATCATCGCCGCTATGGCCGGCATCAGGGTCTTCGCCACGGGAGGCATCGGCGGCGTGCATCGCGGCGCCGAGCGCAGCTGGGACGTCTCCGCCGACCTGGAAGAGCTGGCCCGGACGGAGGTCGCGGTTGTCTGCGCCGGCGCCAAGTCCATACTCGACCTGCCGAAGACCCTCGAATACCTCGAGACCGAGGGAGTGCCTGTCATCGGTTTCGGAACCGACGAATTCCCCGCGTTCTATACGAGCCGATCCGGGCTCAGACTCGTCGAGAGGGCGGATAGCCCTGCCGCAATCGCCAGTCTGCTCAAGGTAAAATGGGACCTCGGCCTCGGCGGGGGAGTGGTAGTGGCGAATCCGGTGCCCGAAGAGCATTCCATGGACGCCTCCGCCATAGGCGCCGCGATCGAGGGAGCTCTGGAAGCCGCGGCGACGGCCGGCATCAAGGGGAAGGACGTGACTCCCTTCCTCCTCGCCAAGGTGAAGGAGCTCACGGGGGGCGAGAGCCTCGAGGCGAACATAGCCCTCGTGCTGAGCAACGCCGGATTGGCGGCGCGCATCGCCGTCGAGTACGCGAAGCTCTAGCTAGGGCCTTTCGGGGGACCTCGCCCTGTCGTAGGAGAACCTGATCGCGACGCCGGCTTCGAAGGCGGGGTTCACCGCGGGCGGGGCGAGCAGATCCGAATTCTTCGTGTCGTAGATCGTAATGAGGATCTCCGTGCTGTCCTGGCCTCTTTCGAATGCCGCTCCGGCCTCCGCGAACCAGTTCGCATCGAAGAGACCCGTAAAGCGATCGATGAAGATCTCGGGATAGGCTCGTGCGACGAGGGAGCAGGAGCCGCCAAGCGGCAGATCGGCTTCGGCACCGAGCTTGAGGAGCCAGGATATCCGCGGCTGGGGCAAGGCGCTCTGCCAGAAGGCGAAGAGCGAGCTGTAGCCGGCCCGGGCATAGGATCGCAGAGAGACCGGGCCGAGACCGAACTCGGGCGGGGCGATGCCGAGGACGAGGAGGTCCGCCGAGACCTGCGAGAAGGTGAAATCGGGACTGCCCAGAGGATGCTGGCTCGTCCTCGAGTACTCGGCGAGGAGATGGGGCTTGCCGTCGAAAGGCAAGGCGAGGGAGGCGTAGAGTCCGTACTGAAACTGCACCGCGTTCATCCAGAAATCGGCGACGTTGGCCGCCGCGGTACCCGGCAGCACCGGCCCGCACAGCAATACGCTCTCGAAAATCGCGCCCAGGGCGAAGGCGTCCCCGAAGTCGGCGATGACCGGGCTGGCGCTGAGCCTGAAGTAGAAGCTGTCGACCTCGTCGTGGGCGAAGGCGTAGTCGCCATATTCGAAGGCTCCTCCCATCCCGGACGGAAGGCCGGGCCGCGTCGCGGCGGACAGAGGGTCGGCAGCCGCGACCGTCTCCGGGAAGTCCTTGCAGTGCGCGAGCCGAGGGGAGAATAGGAAGGCGAGGGCCGCGGCGGCGGCGAGACGGCTTTTCACCACTCTCGTATTCTATATCGAAATTCCCCGGAATCCGAGCCCTCGCGCCCCGCGGCCCGAGTCGCGGCACGCGGCGCGGATCCGGCCCACTTACCCGAGGACGCCGCTGCGTGCTACATTTTCGCGGATATGGCAGCAAAAGGCGCTCAAGGATACGACGAGTCCAAGATCAGGACCCTGAGCTCGCTGGAGCATATCCGCCTGCGAACGGGCATGTACATCGGTCGCCTCGGCGACGGGAGCAATCCCGACGACGGCATCTACGTCCTGCTCAAGGAAGTGATCGACAATTCGGTCGACGAGTTCATCATGGGGGCCGGCGACCGGATCGTCGTTCGGGTCGAGGCCCAGGGAGGCGCCCTCGTCTCCGTACGGGACTACGGCCGGGGCATTCCCCTGGGCAAGGTCGTCGAGGCCGTCTCGGTCATCAATACCGGCGCCAAGTACAACGACGACGTCTTCCAGTTCTCGGTCGGCCTCAACGGGGTCGGCACCAAGGCCGTGAACGCCCTCTCCTCGTCGTTCCGCGTCGTCGCCTACCGCGATGGCCGCCAGTTCGAGGCGCGCTTCGAGAAGGGCGTGCTGAAGTACAAGCGCGAGACGGAGGCGAGGAAGGAGCCTAACGGCACTCTCGTCGAATTCACTCCCGACCGCGAGATCTTCGGCGATTACGCCTACACCCCGGAGTTCGTCGAGAAGCGCATGTGGAACTACGCCTACCTGAACTCGGGGCTGACGCTCAGTTTCAACGGAGCCGACTACGCCTCCAAGAACGGCCTGCACGATCTTCTCTACGCCGAGGTCGGGGATGCCACGTTGTACGACATCGGCTACTGGCGGGGCGACAAGATCGAGTTCGCCTTCACGCATACGAACGACTACGGCGAGGAGTACTTCTCCTTCGTCAACGGCCAGTGGACCTCCGACGGCGGCTCCCACCTCTCGGCCTTCCGCGAGGGCTTCCTGAAGGCGGTCAACGAGTTCTTCAAGGCGCAGTACAAGGGCGAGGACATACGCGAGGGCATCGCCGCGGCGATCGCCGTGAAGCTCAAGAATCCCGTCTTCGAGAGCCAGACCAAGAACAAGCTGGGCAACACGGACATCAAGCCGTGGATACTCCAAGAGGTGAAGAGCGGCGTCGACGAGTTCCTCCGCAAGAATCCGCAGGCGGCCAGGCGCCTCCAGGAGAAGATCGCCGCGAACGAGAGGCTCCGGACCGAGCTCAACGTGGTCAAAAAGGAAGCCAAGGAGGCCGCGCGCAAGATCGAGCTGCGCATTCCGAAGCTCAAGGACTGCAAGTTCCATCTGGGCGATCCGAAGGGCGAGCAATCCACGATCTTCCTCACCGAGGGCCTCTCCGCGGCCGGTTCCATGGTGAGCTCCCGCGACGTGTATTCTCAAGCCATCTTCAGCCTCCGGGGCAAGCCCGAGAACATGTTCGGGCGCGGCCGCTCGGCCATATACAAGAACGAAGAGCTCTACAACCTGATGATGGCCCTCGGGATCGAGACGGATATCGAAGGCCTGCGCTACGGACGCATCGTCGTGGCCACGGACGCCGACTACGACGGCTTTCACATCCGCAACCTCCTGCTGACATTCTTCCTGACCTTCTTCGAGGAGCTCGTCGTCCAGGGGCGGGTGCACATTCTCGAGACCCCCCTGTTCCGCGTCCGCACGAAGAAGGATACGCGCTACTGCTACAGCGCCAAGGAGCGCGACGCGTGCGTCAAGGAGCTCGGCGCGTCCTCCGAGGTCACGCGCTTCAAGGGCCTCGGCGAGATCAGCCCCAGCGAGTTCGGCCGCTTCATAGGCGAGGACATGCGTC
>CAYOIX010000038.1:0-43180 GCA_964404145.1 uncultured Treponemataceae bacterium | reverse complement strand
GGCCGCGTCGCCGGAGGCTATGCGGCCGAGGGAGGTCCCGTCCGAAGGATTGACGACGTTCTGGGTCTTTCCCGATCGGGAAGCCAGCCATTCGCCGTTTATGAGCAGCCCCTGCTCGGGGCGGGAGAGAAACGAGGCAACGCGCTCCTGCGCATCGATCATGTTGATCCTCTCTTTGTGGATGTCGGGCTCTCCGTAGAGATTTCGGCCGCTTCGACCCAGGCGCCGACTGTCGAAGCGCTCTTTATCTCCGAATCGTCCCCGGCCGCGCCGGGGACGATTATATACTCGCCTGGATTAATTTCGTAGAGAGTACTTAAAAGCCTTCGTTCTCACCGGGAACGTGGATCTCGCCGGATTGGATCTTGGGTAGGAGAACGTCGTACAGCTTCACGACGTCGGCGGGTAGCCTCTTCTTGACCTGCTCGTTCCAGGTCCAGAAAACGCCTTTTTCGGGTACGCCGATGTTGATGGTTTCTCCTTTGAGCGTCCCGGCGAGGTAGCGCTTGATGATTTCCGTATAGATCACGTTGAAGTTCTGCTCGACGGTGGAGATGACCTGCTCCGGCGCCTCCTTTTCTATGTCCATGACGGTGCCGAAGATGTAGGTCTTGCTCTCCCTGGCCGCCTTTACCGATCCCTGGCTCGCCTGGTTGGCGTTGGTCCAGACGATGTCGGCCCCCGCTTTTATCTGAGCCAGCGTGAGTTCGTAGCCCTCGTTCATGTCTGCCGAGTTCTGGGTGATCCCGGCGAGGACCTCGATTTTCGGATTGACGGACTTGGCGCCCAGCGCGAACGCGCGGGAGGTCTTGGTGAAGGCCGGGTACGAGCCGCCGACGACCGTTCCGATCTTGCCCGTCTTGCTCAGCTTCGCGGCCATGGCGCCCTGGATGTAGGACAGGCGCTCGAGTACGAACTGGGCGACTATCTGATTCTGCGTCACCACGTTGCCGCCCGCGGTCACGAAGAAGGTCTTGGGGTAGGTCCCGCTGATCTCGGCGAAGGGAGACGCGTATTGCCCTCCGTGGCCGAAAATGATCTGGAACCCGTCCTGCGCCAGGGATTCCGCTTCGCGCTTCATCAAATCCGCCGTGGCGGCCTCGATGATGACCGGCTTGAAGCCGAACTGCTGCCCGGCCTCCTTGAGGCCGGTCGCTCCGACCTGTCCCCATCCGCCGTCGGTCGGCGAACTCGGCAGGAGCACGGCCACCTTCAAGTCCGCAGCCTGGACAGTGCCGTCGCCGGCCGCAAAGAGCGACGCCGTGGCGCAGAGCAGGACCAGGATCCCGAGAAGCTTGTCGAAGCTTTTCCTCATGTAACCCTCCCGAATAAAATTGCCGCTCGCTAGGCTAAGCGGTAGTCTCTACGATTTGACGAAGGGCACGCCCAGGGCCCTGGGCGCCCCGACCCTGTGCCGGCTTACGGCCAGGACCGCGACGACCGTCGCGATATAGGGCATCATCATGATGATGTTGCTGGGTATTTCGAAGCCGGAAACCTGAACCAGCATCTGCAGGGCGCTGGCTCCGCCGAACAGCAGCGCGCCGCCCATCACTCCCACCGGATTCCATTTCCCCAGGATGACGACGGCCAACGCTATATAGCCTTTCCCCGCCGTCATGTTCTCCCCGAACGAGGAAGCCTGGGCGATCGAGAGGAAGGCCCCCGCGATGCCGAACATGGCCCCGGAAAAAAGGACCGCCGCGTAGCGGATCCCGTTGACGTCTATGCCGAGACTGTCGGCCGCGTGGGGATGGTCCCCTACTGCGATGATCTTGAGCCCCAGCGACGTCTTGCTCATGACGACCCAGATCGCGGCGACCATGAAGAACCCGAAGTAGACCAGGATGTTCTGCGAGAACAGGACCTTGCCGATGAAGGGGATCGAGGACAGGAGCGGGATCTGCAAGGCCGGGAACGTAGGCGCCGCGATCCCGGCATCCAGGCGGCCCGTCCCGTAGAACACCAGTCGATAGAGGAAGCTGCTCGCTCCCGCGCAGAGGATGTTCAAGGCCGCGCCGGTTATTATCTGCTGCGCCCTGAAGCGGATGCTGACCACGGCCAGGACGAGGACGATCATCGTCGCGACGGCGATGCCTGTCAGCAAGCCGATCCAGCAATTCCCGCTCATCTTCGCTCCGAAATAGCCCGCGAAGGCCGCCATCAGCATCATCCCTTCCACGCCGATATTCACTACCCCGGAGCGCTCGGATACGGACAGACCGAGCGCGGCGATGAGGAGCGGCGTGGCCATTCGTATGGACGCGCTGAAGAAGTTTTCGAGGAATAGCAAGCTCATGCCGATGCCCTCCTGCGCTTCCCATCGTCCGAAGGGGATTCCTTGAGCTTGAAAGGCCGCGTTTGGGCGACGGAGGCCAAGGCTATTGCGACGATCATGATACCCTGGAATATTCCGACGAAGGAGGCTGAAACGCCCGCCATCCGCTGCATGGTGGAGGCCCCGGAGCTCAATGCGCCGAAAAGGAGCGAAGAGAATATCACCCCAAGGGGGTTGCTCGAGGCGAGGACCGCGACCGAGATTCCGGTATAGCCGTAGCCCGGAGAGATACCCTCTATCAGGTAATGGATATCGCCCAGCTCGATGGCCCCGCCGACGCCGGCCAGGGCCCCGCTCAGAGCCATGGTGACGATGATGGTGCGCTTCACGTCGATGCCGCCGCAGCGGGCCGCGTCCCTGTTCAGGCCTACGGCCCTCAGCTCGAAGCCGATCCGCGTCTTGAACAGGACCAGATAGAGGACGATCGCCAAAAGCGCCCCCAGCATGAATCCGAAATGCAATCGCGTGCCGGGAAGGAGCGAGGGGATGAAGGCCTGCCGCGCGATGGTGAACGATTGCGGTTCGGCCTGGGCCCTGTCCTTGATCGGGCCCCGCACCAGAGCCCCGATGCAATTGAGCGCGATATAATTGAACATGATCGTCGTGATCACCTCGCTCACTTCGAATTTCGCCTTCAGCAAGCCTGGGATATATCCCCAAAGGGCGCCGCCGATCGCTCCCCCCAGGATCATGAGAGGGATCAAGGCGAAGCCGGGGAGGCCCGGAAAGCCGATTCCGACGAACGCGGCGAAGACCGCGCCCATGAGCAATTGGCCCTCGGCTCCGATATTGAAGACGCTGCCCCGAAAGGCTATGGCGACCGCGAGTCCGACGAAGATGAGGGGAGAGCTTCGGTTTATCGTGATGGTGAAGGCGAAGAGGTTTCGAAAGGTCGCGCTGTACAAGGCACGGAAAGCCTCCGGCACGTTGTAGCCGGCTACGAAGAGGATTATGGCGCCGAGGATCAAGGACGACAGAATCGCGACGACGGGTTTGATTCCGTTTCGGCACAAGCGGAGCAAGTCATTCATGCCGGCATTCCTCCGCTTCTTTGATCCCGCCCATAAGCCGGCCGATCCTCTCGATACCCGCGTTCCAGGGAACGATCGCGAGGATTTCCCCTTTATTGAGGACAGCGATGCGGTCGCTCAGCGAAAGGATCTCGTCCATATCGGTGGACACGAGCATTACGGCTTTGCCGCTGTCGCGTTCCTCCGTTATTTTTTTCCGGACGAATTCGATCGCTCCTATATCCAATCCCCTGGTAGGTTGGAGGGCCACAAGCACTTTATGGGCCCTGGTGATCTCCCTGGCCAATATCACTTTCTGTTGGTTCCCCCCGGAAAGACTGCTTACCGGTAAATCGCCGTTCCTGGGCCGGATATCGAACGCCTCGGCTAGCTCCGCCGCCACTTTCCCTATGCGTGCGTAATTCAGCATCGGGCCTCTATGATACTGGGCATGGCGCTGCGAACCGAGCAAGATATTCTCGCTCATCGAAAAGGCCAGAATCAGCCCTTTCTTCTGACGATCGTCCGGAATATGCGAGAGCCCGGATTCCAGCAATTCCCTGGGGGAGGCGTTTCCCTTCGACTCTCCGCAGACGGACACGGCGCCGCTTACGCATTTCCGCAAACCGACGACGGCCTCCCCGAGCTCCTGCTGCCCGTTGCCGTCGACTCCGGCGAAGCCCAGGACCTCGCCTTCCCTGATTTCGAAAGAGACTTTGTTCACGGCCGTCAGACCCCGGTCGTCCTTGACCACGAGGTCCTCCACTTTCAACAGGACTTTCCCCGGGGTTCGATCGGAAATGGCGCGCTGCAGCGAAACGTCGCGACCTACCATCATCCGCGCCAGTTTATCCAGGCTGGTTTCTTCCACGTTCGCCGTATCGACGATCCGGCCTTCGCGCATTACAGTCACCCGATCGCAGTGGCGCATGACTTCTTCGATTTTGTGGGTGATGAGTATTACCGAGAAGCCCTCTTTCGCGAGCATCTTTATCGAAGCGAAAAGCTCGTCGACCTCCTGCGGAGCGAGAACGGCCGTCGGTTCGTCGAGTATGAGAATGCGGGCATTTCGTATCAGAGCCTTGAGGATTTCGACCTTCTGCTGAACTCCTACAGGCAATTGCCAGATCAATGAACGGGGATTTACCTTGAAACCGAAACGTTCGCTTATCGCCTCGACTCGCCGCTCCAGATCCTTCATGTTCAGGAAGAACCCGGCTTCTTTCATTCCTAGAAAGATGTTCTGCGCGACGGTGAATTGCGGGATGAGCATGAAATGCTGATGGACCATACTGATGCCGAGACGTATCGCCGTCCGGGGATTGTCGATATCCACCTTCTTCCCGTCGACGAATATCTCGCCCGCGTCGCAGCAGAAGATCCCGTAGAGGATATTCATCAGAGTGGTCTTCCCGGCGCCGTTCTCACCCAGCAGGGCGTGGATTTCTCCCGGCTCCAAATCGAAACAGACTCCTTGATTCGCGCGGATGCCGTCGAAATCCTTGCAGATGTTGTTCAACCGTACTACAGGCATAGTGCTTTTCCCTCGACCTTCAACGAATCGGCGCTGAAGACAGCGGGTTCCTTTGCCGCTGACACGGGCAGCCCCCGAGATTCATTCGATTCGGTAACGGTACTGGTACCGGTTTCGAGGCCGGACGAAGCTGACGTCCGGGCATTATACCTTGAATATTCAGACGCGTCGCTTTTTAATCTGCTTCTCATGCCAGACACCTCGACCATCCCACCGCCTCCGTTGGACATTCGGGACGATGCCCAGTGCCAATCGGCAAGTTACGCTGGAAACAACTAGGCAATAGCCGTGCCAATAAGGCGTGGGCAGCTCAGTCAATTAGAGGAATAAGAGTATTTGTTTTTCACCAATATAAATATCGAATTGGACGTGAGGAAAACCTCCACGACTTTGACCGGCGCGAACTCAAGGCTGATTTCATTTTCTCTACATCTACGAATGTTCCCCGCAATTCCTAACATTCATGTAATATTCAACAGCTATCGCATACGGCTTCCTTGTTCCTGGGAGCCTGATTGCCACCAGCGAAGCTTGCAATTGCAGAGCGGGTATAGTCGGATGGAACCAGACTTCGCCTTCCAGGAACCGGATACCCCACTTCTGAATCGCGCATGCGGCATTTGGCCCATACGCTTTCGTACCTTTCGAAACTGTCCGGACCATGCTCTCTTGGCAATCACTCGTGGGCTTAGCCAAGCCCCCCTCTCTAGCCCGAAGGACCCATCTAAGGCGCCCATATGCCGCCGAGACTCATCGCTATCCTGGCAAGGAGGAGTCTCGCGATGTACATGAAAGGAAAGCCGGGGTAGAATGGGCCTGTGATCGCGACCGCGACCGAAAGCTCGATCCGCGATACATCATTGATTAATGCCTGGCGCAAGGGACAATAATATGGAAGACAAAGGGGCGGCGGCCAGCTGGCCGCCGCCGGGTGTGAAGAGTTTTCCGCGCAACGAGCCGAGGGGCAGGGGCCGCGCCGCCACCCCGCGGGACTCGCCATTCCGTCTTTCGGTCATCGTCCTTTCCTCGGGTCTACTTTTCTTCGCCGCGCTCGCCGCCGCCGGCCAGGCAAATGGTCCTCGCTATGCTCTCGTCGTGGGGAACGGGAATTACGCCGAGCTCGGGAAACTCAAGAACCCGAGGAACGATGCCGCGGATATGGCCAAGGCTCTGGAAGATCTCGGCTTCGAAGTGAAGCTCCTCGTGGACGCCGACCTTCCCGCCATGGAGGATGCGGTACTCGGACTCGGGAACGATCTCGCCCGGTCCGCGGAGTCGGTGGGTTTCTTCTACTACGCGGGGCATGGCGTACAGTCCGGCGGAACGAATTACCTGATACCCGCCGACGCGCACATAATTTCCGAGCCTTACCTCAAGACCAAGGCTCTGTCAGCTCAGGCTGTCCTCGACACCCTTCAAGGATCGCGCAACGCGCTGAACGTCGTCGTCCTCGACGCCTGCCGGGACAATCCCTTCTCCTGGGCTCGCTCCGCGGCCCGGGGCTTGACCGTGGTCGAAAGCCAGCCCACGGGAAGCATCGTCGTCTACGCGACGAGCGCCGGAAGCGCCGCGGAGGACGGAACGGGGCGCAATGGCGTCTTCACGACGGAGCTCCTTAAGCAGATCAGGACGCCCGGGCTCGAGATCAAGGAAGTTTTCAACCGCACCGGAAAGGCCGTGAGCGTGGCGACGGCGGGCAGGCAAGTGCCCGCCGTATTCAGCCAGTTCTTCGATTCGGTCTATCTATCCGGCGGGCAAGGCCCGGTCGCCGCCGCGGCTCCGACCGTGACCGTCACGCGCAGCTATGGCAGCATCCTTGCCGGCGCCTCCACGGCAGGGACGCTATACCTCGACGGCAAGTCCATGGGCGAGCTGCCCGCTGACGCGAAGCTGAGGCTCGACTCGGTGGAAGCCGGGAATCGGAGCCTCGAGCTGCGCTACCCTGACGGCCAAACTGAGGATCTGAACGCGACCGTCGAGGACGGGAAGACGACGAACGTCTCCTTCGCCTATATCGAGCGCCAGCCGCCCGTCGCGTCCTTTCCCATCGTCCCGCAGGCGAATTTGCTGCCGCCTGCCGCGCTCGCCTGGCCGACCCTGTGCGCGGATAGCCTGAAGACGCCGAGCGCCTACTCGCTGCTGTATTGCAATGTGGGCGCCTACGGCGGCGGCGCTTTCGTCGAGGGCCCGCTGGGGATGCGGGTACGAGGGATCTGGACGAATACCGCCTGCTGGATCAAGAGTCCGCTCTCGGATCGCTGGGTGCTCTCGTGTCAATTGGCTTTCACGGATGAGGGCAGCGCGCTGCTCTGGCTGGGCGGCCCGGGTCACGGCAACTCCCCGCGTCTGGGCTACTGCCTGGACCTGAGCGCCCAAAAAGGATCGCTGATGCGGGACGGGGAGGAAGTCAGCAGCTTTTCGATGCCGGACGGACTCGATACTCGCGATTTCCTGAATGTCTCGCTGTTGCGCGACGGCGCGCAGATTTCCGGCTGGATCAACAAGGTCAAGCTCTTCTCGTATCAGGACGCCGCGCCCCTGACAGGAGTCCTGCACAGCTACGTGGCCTTCGGAAGCGCAGGAGGAGGGTGGGCTACCGGCATTCGATATCGGAACTTGAAAATCCAGGCCGTCCCGCTCTTCGCGGAGGAGACCGCCGCGCTCGCGCGGGTCCCGATAGTCCCGACCGATACGGTCAAGCCTTCGAAGAACGGCCGCCAGGTCCTGGCTGCGGGGATCGACGGTCTTCTGGGCGCCGATTGGTATCGCTATCAGCCTGAATTCATCCACCGGGTAGAGAATCAGCTGATCCTGACCGGTCCGAACGCGACTCCCTTCGTCCTGTATCGCCGCGGCCTCGCCCCGGGCTTCGCCTATGAACTCGATATGCAATATGTCCCCATCCGTTATCCGGAGCCTGCTCATGTTCCCGACGGACAGGCGGAGGGATATCTCGCGAGAGGCGCCGCGGAGGGCGGATTCATGCTCCTCGTGAAGTATGCGGACAAATTCCCCCCGGATTCCCAGCTCAAGCTGGAGAACTTTCCCTATGGCTGGGAGATCATGTTCCCCGACGGCGGCGGGAACAACAGGCTGACATGGGTGTCGGGAAACAGCGAGAGCGACAAGGCCTCCACGCCGTATTGGACGCCGATGGCGGGCAACAGATATACCCTAAGAATCGAACTGCGCCAGGACAATGTAAGGTTTTTCGTGAATGGAGCCTTGTTGCTTCAGACCGATTATCCGAGCTATGTCTGGGACGACGGGCAGAAGGCCTTCATCGGGTTCCAGCAGCGCTTCGAGGGAGCAATCGTCCGCGCCGCGCGGATTTACCAAATCCTCGACTGATAGGCCAGGAGCGCGGCGCGCGATCTTCCGGCCGAGCCCGGCTGTCTCGCGACAGCGGGTCGGAGGCTCCCATCCGGCGGTAATTGCCGTTGAAGGTCGGGACGCAGTCTTCGGAGAGGTCAAGTCGACTCCCGCTCGACGAGCTGCACTGGCAGGATCTCGTGGGAGGTACGCATGCGATTCCTCTCCACTACGTCGATGAGGAGCTCGGCGGAGCGGGAGCCTTGAAGATAGGGATTCGGGTCCACGCTCGTGAGCTTGGGACTGTGGATGCGCGCCACGATGGTGTTGCCGCCCGACACGAGGGCGACGTCGGCGGGGATGCGGCGCCGGGCTTCCTTGAGCGCCTGGGCCGCCCCCACCGCCGGCAGATCGTTGTACACGACGAGGCCGTCCATGGAGGGCTCCCGCTCGAAGAGCTCGCGGCAGGTGCCGTAGCCTTCCTCGAGCGAGGGTCCCGCGTGGCCGACGAGTTCCGAGGCCGCAAGGTCCCGGTCGGCGAAGGCGCGGGCGAAGCCGCCCATGCGATGGACGCTCTGGATCATGCTCTCCGGCGAGTTGATGAATCCGATGCGCCTCCTCCCCCGGTCGAGGAGATGGGCCACGGCGATGTACGCGGAGGCCGCCAGATCGAAATCCACGTAGAATACGTCCTCGTCGATCTCGCGCGGCAGACCGATGAGCACGAAGGGCAGGTTCATGCTCCTCACTTCGTCGAGATAATTGGTCGAGAGCCGCGGGTCCATGATGAGGAGACCATCGAGGGCCTGGCGGGTGTCCAGGTGGAGCATCTCGTCGATCGTCGAGTCGGCGTAGAAGGGAAAGAGCTGGAGGTTGTAGTCCTTCTCGTGGAGAACATCGAGTATCCCGCTCAGGACCGAGTTGAAGTAGATGTCCTCCACGAGGTGGGCGCTGTCGGGCGCGTAGAGTCCCACGGTCCGCGTCCGACTCGCGGCGAGGCTGCGCGCCAGGGCGCTTGGTCGATAGCCGAGATCCTTGGCGACCTCGAGTATCCTGCGCCTCAGATCCTCGCTCACCCGGTTCTTGCCGGTGAGGGCATACGAGACGGTGGCCTTGGAGACGCCGACTTTCTCCGCGATGGTCCCTACGGTGACCTTCACGCTCCCGCCCCTCCGCGGCCGCGGAACTTCTCGACCACGCGCGCGATGTCCTCGATATCGTCCATGGAGCCGTATTCTATCTCGAGATACATGCCGCCCGGACCCACCGCGTCGAGGAGACGCTCGACCTCCTCTGCCGCCGGCTTGATCCAGACGGCCTGTACGCTCTTGCCCGCGGCCTTTATCCTCCGGTAGAGATCGAAGAAGGAAGGATCGGCCCCCGGAGGGAGCTGGGGCCCAGGCGTGAACTCGATCGCCGAAAGCCCCTCGACCTCGAGGAGGGCGTCCACCGTGGGTAGGGCTTGGGGGCCGTCGACATGGTAGAGGACGCGGTCGAAGTGCCGACAATACTCGCGCAGGTCCGGGATGCAGAATTCCTCGAACATGGCCGGGGAGATCATCGCCGCGGCGTCGCACTGGGCGAAACCCGCCCGACCCCGGCACCAGAACATGAAGAAGGCGTGGAACATCGAGCCGTCGGCGGCCCGGATATGCGGATACAAGGCGTCGAGAGCCCGATACGACGCTTCCTGAATCTCCTCGAGCTTGGAATGGACCCACTCGGGCTCGAGGGCGAGCCAGGTCATGAGCTCCGCGGTTCCGCAGAGCTCGGCGAGCACATCGAGCCCGGGCGCCAAGGCGGGCGATCCAATGAAGTAATCGTCGCCGGCGAGCGCTCTGCTCTCGTCCACGACCGCGAGCAGATTGCTCCAGAAGGGCTTCGTCTCGTCGAAGACGAGCTTCCGATCCCTGTCCGGGGCGAGGCCCGCCGGGCCGTACCAAACAGTGTCTTCGCCGAAATTGACCTGGGCGCCGAGCAAGGGCGCGAGGGACAGAGTCCCGTAGTCGGCGAAAACGAAGGGAACGATGTCGAGGGGGAAGCTCTTTGCCTCGAGGGCGGCTCGCTCCGAAAGCGCGAAGTCCATGGGCTTCCGCCAATCGGCCGCCGACGAATGGGCCGAGACCGCGGCAGGCGCGCCGACGGGGAGGATCCCGTTGCCCCAATGCGACACGAGCATCCCCTCTCCGCGCCACCAGGCGTCGAAGCGCGCCGCCGTCGTCTCCCAGTCCTCTTTCCATCCGCAGCTCATGCCTTCAGCCTCGCTTACCAATGGTAATGGATAGCATACTATGCTTAACAAAAACTTAAATTCAAGTCTTTATTGAAAAGAATCATTATTCGAAACGCCATACATTTTGCACTTTACAAGTATAACATCAGAATCTATACTCAGAAAAAGCTTAACCGATTAAGCTTGAATACCCGATCGCTACGTTTCAAGGAGGTTCTCATGAGACGAACACTCACCCTCGTCCTCGCCGCCGTCCTCACCGCCGGAGCATGGGCCGCGGGCCCGAAGACCGAGCTTACGGTCTGGGATTTCAAGTACGATGAGGCTGCCGTGGGCCCCGTCTTCAAGGCCCTCGACGAAGCCTTCGAGAAAGCCAACCCCGGCGTCGTCGTGAATCACGTGGCCCAGCCCCACGACAAGTACTACGAAATCATCCGTTCGGCTCTCGCCTCGGGCACCGGGCCCGACGTCCTCCTCCTCCACGCCGACCAACGCGCGGTCGCCCTCAAAGACACTCTCCTCCCCCTCGACAAGGCGGTAGCCCCCTGGCGCAGCGAGATCCCCGAGTCCTGCTGGGCCGCGACGAGCACCGGCGGCGTAGTCTACGGCGTCCCCTACACGAACCAGGGCATCGGCTTCTACTACAACAAGGCGCTTTTCGCCAAAGCCGGTCTCGATCCCGAGAAGGCCCCGAGCGAGTGGAAGGACCTGCTCGCCGCCTGCGAGGCGCTCAAGAAGGCGGGCATCACGCCCATCGGCGCGGGCGACGCCTCTCCCTGCTTCACCGTGGATTTCCTCCTCCGCGCCCTGGTCGCCAACTACTACGGCCCCGCCGTCGAAGGCTTCGCGAAGGAAGGCAAGGCCTCCTACACCGATCCTCAGTACCGCGCGGCCGTGGCCCTTGTGGACGAACTCCTCAAAAAAGGCTATATCGACCCCGACGGCGGCTCAGTCAACTACTTCATGGACGCGGTCGACGCGTTCAAGGCCGGCAAAAGCGCGATTTTCGTCGGGCTCACCTCCGACGTGGCGCACTGGAAGGACTTCGAGGACGCGCTCGGCGTGGGCAAAGTCGGCTACTTCCCCAACATCAACGCGCCCGGCATGAAGTACCGCGACCGCCAGATGGTCCAGGGCGCGGGCATCCAGTGGGCGATCACCAAGGACAGCAAGAACCAGACGCTCGCCCTGAAGTTCATCGAGACCTACGCTCGGGGCGAGGGGGCGCGGCTATTCATGGAGAAGACGGGCGCCATCGTCCCGAACTCCAGGATCGACGTCTCCGCGCTGTCCTACAAGCTCCTGCCCGGCGTGCTCGGCTACATGGCCAAGAACGGCGTCATGGACTATTCGCTCAAGGTGCCGGTCACCGTGTACAATGGATGGGTCAAGGCGGCCGAGCTCTATGTCGTGGCCAAGAGCATCGGCCCGGACGAGTTCGTCGCCCAGGCCCAGAAGGGCTACGACGAGATCAGGAAGTAGGCATCGATGGTCCCGAGCTTCCGCCGGCGCGAGGCGGCGGAAGCGGCGCTGCTCCTGGCGCCGCTTCTCGCCCTCCTGTTCTGCTTCATCCTCGTGCCGGCCTTGAGCAACTTCGCAATATCCCTCACCGAATGGGACGGGCTCGGCGCTCCGACCTTCGTCGGGCTCAAGAACTTCGCCCGCCTCTTACGGGACGAGTCCTTCCTCGCCGCGATGGGGAACGCGGGTATTCTCTGCCTCTACGTCCCCGTCGGCCTTTTTGCGCCCCTCCTCCTCGCCGCGATCCTGCGCGAGGGCGTGGGCGGATGGCGCGTCTACCGCGCCGTCTTTTACCTCCCCCAGATGCTCGGCATCACCATCCTGGGCGTCCTCTTCCAGATCCTCCTGCGCGACAACGGCCCCGTGAACGCCCTGCTCAAAGCCGTCGGACTGGGCTTCCTCGCGGGGCGCTGGATCATGTCTACGGGGCTAGCCATGCACACCGCGGCCTTTCTCCTCGTAGTCTGGCTCAAGATCGGCTTCGGCCTAATCTTCTTCCTTTCCTCGATGAACGGGATCAACGAGAGCCTCTTCGAGGCGGCGCGCATCGACGGCGCCGGCTGGTGGAGAGTCTTCATCAACGTGACCCTTCCCGGCATCAGGAGCGCGATCGAGTTCTGGATCGTCTTCCTCTTCATCGAGATATTCGCGAGGACATTCGGCTTCATCTACACGCTGACCTACGGCGGACCGGGCTATTCGACCTACACGATGGAATTCGGAATCTACATCAGCGGCTTCAAGAACTACGAGCTCGGCTACGCCTCCTCGTGGTCGGTCTTGCTTTTCTTCCTCTGCGCAGTCATCGCGCTCGCGCAAATCGTCATTAAAAAAAGGGGGGAAAGGTGAGGCGTCGACGTCCGTTCCGATGGAACCGCGCGATCATGCAGCTTGTCCTCGTCGCGGTCGCCTTCACCATGCTCTTCCCCATCTACTTCGCCGTCAGCACCAGCCTCAAGACCCCGACCGCGTACGTCGGCGACCGCGTCGGGCCGCCCGCCGCGCCTACGCTCGAGAACTTCCGTCACCTCGTCGGCGAGGCCCACCTCCTCGACTACGTCGGCAACACGGTGGCGCTCATCGCGGTGACGCTCTTCTTCTACGTCTTCGTGTGCTGCGCGGCCGGCTTCGCCTTCGGAATGCTCGAGTTCAAGTGGAAGACGCCCATCTTCCTCCTCATGCTCTTCCTCCTCATCTTTCCCCAGATGGTGCTCGCCATGCCGCTGTTCCTCATGATGGCCAAACTGCACCTCATCAACAGCCGACTCGGCGTCTGCCTGGTCTGGCTGGCCTACTTCAGCCCTTTCGGAGCCTACATCATGTCGAGCTACTATTCCTCGGTGCCGAAGGAGCTCCTCGAATCCGCGCGCATCGACGGAGCGGGCATCCTCCGCACCCTCCTCCGGATCTTCGTGCCCGTGGCCGCGCCCATGGTCGCGACCATAGCCATCGTAGGATTCCAGGCCATGTGGGTCGAGCTGCCCTTCTCCCTCCTCCTCCTCCAGCGCCGCGAGCTGAGGACGCTCACGCTGGGCATCGCCATGCTCCAGGGCGAGCACGGACTCCCCATCCCCATGCTCTCGGCGGCCATCGTCGTGAGCGCCGCCATACCCATCGCGATATTCTTCTTCTTCCAGAAGAAGGTGATCCTCGGAGCCCAGGCCGGGTCCTTGAAAGGCTAGACGACACCATGAGCACAGCAGCCGAGTCGAACGACGGCCCCTTCACCGAGCGATCGGGCGAGCTTCTCTTCTCCCTCTCCGGCGAGCGCCTCGCTCTCACCGCTCTCGGCGGGGACGCGATCCGCGTGCGGGCCACCTCCAACCCCGAGTTCTCAGGCGAGGCCTGGGCCCTCGTGGATCCTGCGCCCCGCGAGACCGAAATCCGGATCGGGGCCGAGGGGGCGAGCCTCGTCGCGGGGCGGCTCGAGGCGAGAGTCTCGCCCGCGGGCCGCATCGAGTTCCGCGATCGCGGGTCGGGGCGCCTCCTCCTCGAGGAAGCGCAGCCGCGCCGGCCCTGGGCACGGCGAGCCCGCTCTTTCGACGCGGCCGGCGGCGGGTGCTACGCGATCCGCGCCTGGTTCGAGGCGGACGACGATGAATCGCTCTACGGTCTCGGCCAGCACCACAACGGCCGGCTCGACCAGAAGGGCTGCGTCATCGACCTGGAGCAGAAGAACACCGAAGTCTCCATCCCCTTCCTCGTCTCGAGCCGAGGCTACGGCTTCCTCTGGAACTGCCCGGCGGTCGGCCGCGTCGAGCTCGCCGCGAACGGGACGCGCTGGTTCGCGGAGCGCGCCCGCGAGATCGACTACGTCGTCCTCCTCGGCCCCTCCTGCGCCGAGATACTCGAGGGCTACTTCCGCATAACCGGCCTGCCGCCTCCCGCGCCGGCCTGGGCCACGGGCTTCTGGCAGTCGAAGCTCCGCTACGGCAGCCAGGAGGAACTCCTCGCCGTGGCGCGCGAGTACCGGCGCCGCGGCCTTCCCCTCTCGGCCATCGTGGTGGACTACTTCCACTGGACCGCCATGGGCGACTGGAAGTTCGATCCCGCGGACTGGCCCGACCCCGCGGCCATGATCGACGAACTGCGGGGCGAGGGCATCGCCCTCGTGGTGTCCGTGTGGCCCTCGGTCAATCCCGATTCCGAGAACTACGAGGAAATGAGGCGGCGCGGCCTCCTCTTGGAGAGCCTGTCCGGCATTCCTTTCTTCTATCTCTTCGAGGATTCGGGCTCCAAACGCAGGGTGCCGCTCGCCTATTACGACCCCTCCTCCGCCGAGGCCCGGCGCTACGTCTGGGACAAGGTCAGGCGAAACTACGAAGATCTGGGCGCGGCGGCCTACTGGCTCGATGCCTGCGAGCCCGAGCTCCAGCCCTACTCGCCGCGGAACATCCGCATGGTCGCGGGGACGGGTGCCGAGGCGGCGAACCTTTACCCCTTCCTTCACGAAAAGGCCTTCTACGACGGAATGCGGGAGGCCGGGAGGACCGAGATCCTCAACCTCTGCCGTTCCGCCTGGGCGGGGAGCCAGCGCTTCGGCGCCCTCGTCTGGTCGGGCGACGTGGACTCGGATTTCGTCTCGCTCTCCCGGCAGATCCGCTGCGGCCTCAACATGGCCATGAGCGGCATCCCCTGGTGGACCACCGACATAGGCGGCTTCTTCGGGGGTGACATCGGCGATCCGTGCTTCCGCGAGCTCCTCGTCCGGTGGTTCCAGTTCGGCGTCTTCTGCCCCGTCACCCGGCTCCACGGCTTCCGCAACTCCTGGGACGCGAAGGGCGGTGCGGACAACGAGCTCTGGTCCTTCGGCGAGGAGGCCTACGCCGTCCTGCGGCGGCAGCTCGCGCTCCGCGAGTCCTTGCGGCCGCATATCGCGGCCTTCGCCGAGCGCGAGCTGCCCAGGGGCAGACCCTTCATGCGCCCGCTCTTCTTCGATTTCCCCGGCGAGCCCGAACTGGCGCAAGTCGAGGACGAGTATCTCTTCCTCGACGACATCCTGGTCGCGCCCGTGACGGAGGCCGGGGCCCGCTCGCGCTCCCTGCGCCTGCCCTCTGGGAAGACTTGGGTGGATCCCTACACCGGGCGAAACTGTGCAGGCGGCCTGATAGAAGCCGAAGCGCCGATCGAGCGCATCCCGGTCTTCGTAGCCCGGGATTCACCCCTCCTCGCCTCGGTGAACTGGAAGGGGGGGGTATGACGGCTCCCAGGAGAGAGGGCGGACTCCCTCGGCACAGGATCGGAGTCCTCGGCCTGGGCGAGGGCCGGAGCGTCCTCTCGGCGATATTGAGCAGCGATCGATGGGAGCTGGCGAGGGCCTGCGACCTCGACGAGGCTCTCCGAGCGAGGAGAGCCTCGGAGTTCGGCCTCGCCGAGGCACTGTTCACCGCCCGCTACGACGAGCTGCTCGACGATCCGAGCATAGAGGTCATCGCGATCTACACCCCCGACCAGCTCCACGCCGAGCACGCCTGCGCGGCTCTGGAGGCCGGCAAGCACGTAATCTGCACCAAGCCCCTCCTCTCCTCCCTGGAGCAGGCTTCCTCTCTCCTCCAGGCGCGGCGTCGCTCGGCCAAGCTCCTCTTCGTAGGCCAGAGCAGCCGCTTCTTCGAACCCATGATGCGTCAGCGCGCGGACTTCGAGGCCGGAAGGCAGGGGCGGCTCCAGACCGTGGACGCCTTTTACATCACTGACGCCCGCTGGTTCTTGGAGAGGCCCTGGAGCCGCGAGTCCGGCTTCTCATGGATGCACAACTTCCTCATCCATGCGGTGGATCTCCTCCGCTGGTACTCGCCCCGAATCGAGGAGGTCATGGGCTACGGCAAACTCTCCGAGGCCATGGCCGCCCGCGGGCTCTCGAGCCCCGACAGCCTGCGCTTCATCGCCCGCTCCGCCGACGGGGTGATCGGCCAGATCGCGGGCTCCTACGCCGGGCCGGTCCTCGGCAAGGGCACGGAGCCTTCGATGGCCTGTACGCTCAGGGGAGAGGCCGGCGTTTCTCGAGCCGCCTATCCGACCCTCCGCTACGCCACCCGCTTCTCGGGCGAGGCAGCCGCGATCCACGACTACGAAGACAGAACCGAGTACTACTTCCGCTTCGAGCGGGACAGCCATCACGCCGGGGAATACCAGAACTACATCGAGTACTTCGCAGAGCGCCTGGATGCTGGCGAGATCCCCTACCCGGACCTGGACGAAGCCCTCGGGACCCTCGTCGTCATGGAGGCGATGCGACGCTCGCTCATGACTGGCCGGCCCTGCAGCACGGCCGAGGCGGCCCGGGACTACGGTCTTCCGGCGCCGGCCGGCGCCTACTAGGGCCCGCGATAGTAAGGCGACACGCTTCGCGCGTCGCAGGATTAAGGAAGGCTTCGCGTAAAGCGGAATCCGGATCATGAAGGAGCGCGGCGGCGTCCTTCGCATCCTAGCGGTCACCACGATCGTCGTCGGCATCTTCGTAATAGCCTTGGGAGACTGAATGCGATCGGTCCCGCGCGGCCCAACCGCCCGGGACCGGTTTCGCATTATAGGATAATATGATTACTTCTTCTTGAACGCGGCGAGCTGGGAGGCCGTGACGATCATGACGCCGGTATCGACGGCGTTGGGCAGGGTGACGATCTTGTTCTTGTCCCAGTTGCCCAGGTAGGCGGTCTTGTGGTTGTAGCCGCACAGCAGCTTCACGCCGAGATAGGTCATCAGGTAGGTGCGCTGGACGAGGGTCGAGTCGACGGAGCCGTCCTCGAGGGCGGCGATGATCGGCTCGGTGATGTCGAAGAGCACCGCCTTCACCTTCCCGACCTTCCCGGTCTGCCGCAGAGCGCTCGCGATCCCCGCGCCGACGGCGTTGATGCTCCCGACCACCGTGATCTCCGGGTGCGCCTGGAGGAGGGCTACGGTCGCGGTCGCGGTGGCGCTGTCGTCGTTCTTGTCGTCGACGACGGAGACCACGCTCATGTCCGGATAGTCCTTGATCGCGTCCCGGATCCCCCGGATGCGCTCCTCGAGGTTGAACTGGCCCGGCACGCTCGCGAGGCCTATCTTGCCTTTCCCGTCGGTGATCGCCGCCATGCGCTTTCCCATCGTGACGCCGGCGGAGTAGTTGTCCGTGCCGAGATAGGTCATCCGGCCGCTCTTGGGGGCATCGGTATCCACCGTGACGACGGGGATCCCGGCCGCTATAGCCTTGTCGATCGCGGCCGTGATCGCGTCGGGCTGGAGGGCGGCGACGAGGATGCCGGCCGGCTTGGTCTGGATGATCTGCTCCAGGGTGGTGACCTGCGCTGGGGTGTTGAAGTCGGCTGGGCCCGTGTAGACCCATTTGACGCCGAGCTCCGCGGCCGCGTCCTCGCCGCCCTTCTTGGCGTCTATCCAGTACGGGTGGGCCGCTACGTTGGAGACCATCACATAGGTCTCGCTCGACTTGGCCTGGGCTGCGAGCGTCATCGGGAACGCGGCGAGCGCCAGGACCGCGATCAAGGTGATGTACTTCGCGATTCTCTTCATGACTCATCCCTCCTGCACATTATCCTTGTCTCTGCGCTCCAACGAACGCAGCTTTTTCGACATCCATGGAAATCGATTTCACCCTCCTTTTCTCCGCCTGCTGAGGATATCGAAGCTGACCGCCGCGATGAGGATTGAGCCCGAGACGATGCCCTGCCAATAGGTCGAGACGTTGAGGAGGACCAGGCCGTTGTTGATGAGCCCCATGAGGACCACGCCCAGGAGCGAGCCCAGGATCGAGCCTTCGCCGCCGGCGAGGCTCGCGCCGCCGATGACGCAGGCGCTGATCACGCGTAGCTCCGTCCCCGCGCCCGCGAGGGGGAATGCGGAGCTGAGCCGCGAGGTCGCGATCACTCCCGCGAAGCCGGCCATCAATCCGCCGAAGACGTAGACCCAGAACCGGACCAGCCGGACCGGTATGCCCGAGAGCATGGCGGCCTGCTCGTTGCTCCCGACGTAGTACAGGAGGCGCAGGCCGCGGGAGTTCCTCAGGAAGATGTCGCCGAGGACGACGAGAGCGAACATCATCAGGACCGAGAAGGGAATCCCGAGGACGAAGCCCTGGCCGATGAAGAGGAAGGCCTTCGGGAAGGAAGCCAGAGGATAGCCTCCCGAGATGACCAGGGTCAGGGAGTTCACGATGCTCATCATCCCGAGAGTCGTGATGAGGGGATTAACCTTGATCCGGGTTATGATGAGTCCGTTCGTCGCGCCGACGAGGGCGCCCGAGAGCAGGGCGCAGGCGATCGCGGCCCACATGCTCCATCCCGCGTGCAGGCAGATTCCGGCGATCATGCCCCCGAGCGCGAGGACCGCGCCCACCGACAGGTCGAAGCCGCCGGTGATGAGGATCATGGTCATCGCGATCGCGATGATCGCGTCCGTCGCGAAGCCGATGGCGATGGCCGTGATGTTGTCCACGTTAAGGAAGTGGGGCGTGGCGATGGTGAGGAGTATCCCGACTACGAGGTTGACCCCGAGTATCCGGATCTCGTGCGCGCGCAACCAGCGCGGGAGCCCGGGAGCGTTCGCGGTGGCCGCGCCGTCCTCGCAGGCCTCCGGGCCCGTCGCCGACGCTCCGATCTTGACTTCGGCCGACTTCGCTCGTTTCAGCATTTACCTTCGTCTCCTTGATCGAGGATCCTCTGGCCCGAGGCCAGCGCCATGATGTTTTCCTGCGTCGCCTCGGGACCGGCCACTATTCCGGTGATCCTCCCCTCGTACATGACCGCGATTCGATCGCTGATCCCCATGACCTCCGGCAGCTCGGAGGAGATCAGCACAATGGCCATGCCTTTCGATGCGAGATCGCGGAGTATCGAATAGATCTCCGCCTTCGCGCCCACGTCGATCCCTCGCGTCGGTTCGTCGATCATCAGCACAGTCGGGTTGATGGCCAGCCATCGCGCGAGCACGACTTTCTGCTGATTCCCGCCGCTCAGGGTCGACACCGGCCTGGCTATGTCCGGCGTCTGGATCCGCAGCCGCGCCCTGAAGTCCTCGGTCTCCGAGGCCTCCGCCCGGCGATCCATCATCCCGAGCTTCGAGAAATGCCGCAGATGGGTCACGCTGGTGTTTTCCCTGACGCTCATCCCCGAAAACAGACCCTCGAGACGGCGATTCTCCGTCAAATAGGCGATGCCGAGGCGAATCGCGACTTCCGGGCTTCCGATGTCGACCCGCCTGCCGCGCATCTCGATCCGTCCCGAGTCCGGCGGGTCGGCCCCGAAGATCGCGCGGGCGACCTCGGTCCTGCCCGCGCCGATGAGGCCTGCGAAGCCCAGGATCTCCCCGCTCCTGACGGCGAAGCTGACGTCCCGGAACTTTCCCTTCCGTGCGAGCCCGGAGACCCGCAGGACTTCTTCGCCGAGCTCGGACCGGGAGTGGCCGTAGAACTCGGTGAAGTTCCTCCCGACCATCATCTTGATGAGCGAATTCATGGTGACGGTGGCGATATCCACGGTGCCGACGCGGGAGCCGTCCCGCAGGACCGTCACTCGGTCCGAGATCTTGAAGACCTCCTCGAGCCTGTGCGAGATGTAGATGATCGAGATTCCCGCCTGCTTCAGACGCTTCACCGTGGAGAAGAGGAACTCGGTCTCCTTTTCGGTGAGCGCCGAGGTCGGCTCGTCCAGGATGAGGACCTTGATATCGAGCAGGAGGGCGTGGACGATCTCAACGACTTGCTGCTGGGCGATCGAGAGCAGATGCACCGGCCGGTCCGGATCGAGATCGATAGCGAAGGTCTCCAGGATCCGCCGAGTCCTCTCCCGAACGGCCTTCCTGTTCACGAAACCCAGGAAGCCGGCCGTGGGCTGGTTCCCCGCCGTCACATTATCGCCGATCGAGAGCGCGGGGAAGAGACTCAGTTCCTGATGGACTATCCCGATGCCCATGCTCCTCGCCTGGCGGGGATTCTTGACTTCGCGGGACTTCCCGCGGAGGACTATGGACCCGCAATCGGGCTGATAGATGCCGCCGAGGATCTTGATCAAGGTGCTCTTGCCGGCGCCGTTCTCCCCGAGGAGGGCGTGGATCTCACCCTCCCGCAATTCGAAATCGATCGAATCCAGGGCGCGGACTCCGGGGAAGTCCTTGGTGAGGCCATGGACCTCGAGAATGTTTCGCGGCAGCGTCGAGGCCTCCGTCATCTGGGCTCCTTTCGCGGGACCATCTCGCGGAAATCCCGTATCGCTGTCACGAGGGAGCGAATGTTCTCGATCGGCACGTCGCTCATGACCTCCTGCGACGGGGCGATGAGATAGCCGCCGCGCTTCCCGAGGAGGCGTACGCAGGAGAGGACGCCCTCGCGCACTTCGGCGGGCGTACGGAAGGGCAGGAGCTCCTGCGTATCGATCCCCCCGAAGAAGCAAATCTTTCCTCCGAGGATCTCCTCGACTTTCTCGAGGGGCATGGCCTTGGGCTGGAGAGGATGGAGGACGTCGAGCTTCAGCTCGAGGAAATCGTCGAGAATCGTGCGCAGATCGCCGCAGCTGTGCTGGAAAACCGGCAGGCCGGCGGCTTGGTAAGCGCTGTACAATTTTCGCAAATTCGGTTTGATATACCTGCGCCATTTTTCGGGGGAAATGATGAGACCGTCCTGGCTGCCGTAATCGTCCCCCACCCTCACTCCGTCCACACCGCACGCGATGAAACGCTTGGCGATCCTGGTCTGGAAAGCCCCTATTCTCCCGAAGAACTCGTCCAGGTCGGGGTTCTCCTCGGCTATTGCGATCATCAGGTTCTCGAAGCCGAGGAGGGCCCAGGCGCGCTCGAACAGGGAGATATGCTGGAAGGCTACGATGAAGTACTCCTGGCCCTGCGAGGCGACGAGTCTCTCCGCGTAATCCATGAGGCCCGGCTGATCGGGATCCGGGAAGGGATAGTCCAAGATCCGGTCGGGGTTCGAAATCGGGTGATGGCAGATCCAGACGCCCTCGGCGTGCAGGTCCCAGCCGACTCCCCAGATATCGTAGACGACCCCCCTGCCCTCGTCGACCCTGACGACTCCGAGCTCCTGCGCCCTCCGCCTGACGGGCTCGTCGTGCATGTACTCTTCCGCATTTCCGAGCGAATAGGCATACCTCAGGTGGTTGTCGACGGCCTCGTCGATGTCCGGGACGGCCACGCCCAAGCCGCGGGCGATCCGATCGAGATCGTTCGGGGTGAAATCCACCTGGCTCGGGAAGAAATCGAGGCTCTCTCGGCGGATCGCGCGTAGCACTCTTTCCTTATGACTCATCATCGCTTCTCTTCTCCTTCGCAATCGGCCGGATAACCATCCGGAAGATCCACGGCCTTGGACTGGACCATGGTCTCGAGGATCGCCCCGATTTCCTGCCGAGTCAGGACCTTGGTCCCGCAGGAATTGCGTATCTGCAGTTCGGTCGGGAACAGGATCTTGCGCGGCTCGTCCACCGAGCCCTGGAGCCGCTCGAGCAGCTGCGAGGCCGCGAGCCTGCCCAAGTCGTATTGCGCGATGCGGACGGTCGTCAGAGGGGGATTCAGGAGGGCCGATATGCTGATGTCATCGAAGCCGACCAGGGCGATGTCTTCCGGGATGGCGAGGCCCAAATGACCGATGGCCACGATCGCCCCGATCGCCATCAAGTCGTTGTAGCAGAACAGCGCGTCGATCTTCCGGCTGCCGAGGAGCCGCCCCGCGGCCTCGTAGCCACCGCGGATGGATGGCAGGCCAGGCGCCACCGAGCAGGGATCGAAGACGAGGCCTGCCTCCGTCAGCGCCCGGCGGTAGCCGGACAGGCGCTTTTCGGCGGTCTGCCGCTGGCCCGGCCCGGCGAGGTATCCGATGCTGCGTCGACCCGCCCTCAGCAGGTGAGCGACGGCCATCTGCGCCCCGCGCTCGTTGTCTACGTCGATTACCGTCGTAGTATCGGAACCCTCCCCTATGTCGGTATCTATCGCCACGATCGGTATGGTGCCCGCCGCCGCGAATACCTCGTCCGAGCTCGACCGAGCGCCCCAGAGAATCAGCCCGTCGATCCCCTTCGCCGCCAGAGTGTCGATGTAGCGCCTCTCCTTGGCCAGATTCTCATCCGTGTCGCAGAGCACTATGCTGTAGTTCGCATCGTGGAGGACATCCTCGCAGCCCCGAATAGCCTGTCCGAAAAAGGGATTCGAGATGTCCGTGATCAGCACCCCGATGGTGCGGGTCTCCCCGGTCACCAGACTCCGGGCCAGGGCGCTGGGACGGTATCCGGCCGCCTTGATTTCCCGCAGCACCTTTTCTCTCGTCTTCTCAGTCACGTATGGCCAATTGTTCACTACATTCGAGACTGTCTTAGGAGAGACTCCGGCGCGGTCCGCGACATCCTTCAAGGTCGGAGCTCTTCTCGATTTCGGTTTAGCCATGGCGCGTCTCCAAAATCACGAAAAATGTACAACGCTGTACTCAACGCTGCATAATTGATTACATATTGGATTCCGTCAAGGTAAATTCGACTATTTTGCTAGAACAAAAGCGAAAGATCCCAGATTTATGACTATTAAGCAAGGTCCGAATTGGTCTAAACGAGTCCATCTTGGCGGCTGCAAAGTCTGTCTGAGAAGGGAATCGATGTGCCCAGGAACGGGCGCCGGCCGAGCTCCTCGGTGCTCCAATCCCTCAGTTTTCAATCCAGTCCGAGCGTTACCTTATTATATTAGCAATACTAAATGTTTCAGGAGGCTCATATGCGATTGGGAGTTGTAAAGTCTCTCGCTTCCCTGCTGTTTCTTTTCGTCGCGTCAGGCTTCGCCAGGGCGCAGTCCACGGACACCATCCTCGCGAAGACCCAGCCGGACGGCAGCAGCATCCTGACCGACGGGCAGGGCATGACGCTCTATTACTTCACTGCGGACACGAACGGAAAGAGCGCCTGCAACGGCCAGTGCATAGACGCGTGGCCGGTCTTCTACGCCGACACGATCACCGTCTCCTCGCCGCTGAAGGCCGAGGATTTCGGCACGGTCGCGAGGGACGACGGGTCCAAGCAGACCACCTACCACGGCTGGCCCATGTACTACTGGTTCAAGGACAAGTCGCCGGGCGACATGACCGGGGAAGGAGTGGAAAAGGTTTGGTATGTCCTCAAAGCGCCGGCCTACACGGTCATGATCGGCACGAGTCCGAAGCTGGGAAACTATCTGGTCGATGGTGAGGGCAATTCGCTCTACTACTTCACCAAGGACAGCTCCGGCGCGAGCGTCTGCAACGGCGACTGCATCAAGAATTGGCCGGCCTTCTCGGCTTCGGGCTTCGTCCTCCCCTCGGCGCTCAATCCCGACGATTTCGGGACGATTCAGCGTTCCGACGGAGCGAGCCAGGTCACCTACAAGGGCTACCCGCTCTACTACTGGGTCAAGGACGGCATGCGCGGCGATGTCACGGGGCAGGGGGTCGGGAATGTCTGGTATGTCGTGGATCCCGAAAAGTTCGCGCCGGGCGGAAGCATGTAGAGATCCGGGCCGCCGCACCGGTTCCACGACCTCTCTGAAGGATGACGACGATCTTCCCAAGGGGCTGTCGGGACTCGCGGAATTCGTGATCGGGCGCGCCGTGGCGTGGACCCACGATCTCTCCCAGGCGGTAGTCCCATATTCGGTGCCGCCGGGTCCCGGGGTCGACTTCAGGCTATCGTCACCTCGGGGCTCAGGTAGACGTCCTGGATCGCGTGGAGGAGCTTGACGCCGTCGGCCATCGGCTTCTGGAAGGCCTTCCTTCCCGATATGAGCCCCGTCCCGCCCGCGCGCTTGTTGACGACCGCGGTTCGGACGGCCTCCGCGAGGTCGTTGGCGCCGGAGGCTCCCCCCGAGTTGATGAGGCCGCAGCGCCCCATGTAGCAGTTGGCGACCTGGTACCTCGTGAGGTCGATCGGGTTGTCCGGGGCGAGAGTGGAGTATATCCTCTTGTCGCTCTTCCCGTAGGGGTTCTCGGCGCTCGAGAGGGCCAGGTAGCCCCCGTTGTTCTCGGGCAGCTTCTGCTTGATGATATCGGCCTCGATGGTCACTCCGAGGTGGTTCGCCTGCCCGGTGAGGTCGGCCGAGACGTGGAAGTCCTTCGTGGCCGTCTTGAAGGCCGGGTTCCGGAGATAGCACCAGAGGATGGTCGCCATCCCGAGCTCGTGGGCCGCCTTGAAGGCCGCGCTGACCTCGCGTATCTGCCTCGACGACTCGGGCGAGCCGAAGTAGATCGTGGCGCCTACCGCGACGCTGCCCATGTCCCAGGCCTGCCTGACGTCGGCGAAGGGTATCTGGTCGAACTTGTTCGGATATGTGAGGAACTCATTGTGGTTGAGCTTCAGGATGAAGGGGATGCGATGGGCGAACTCTCGCGATACGGAGCCGAGCGCGCCGAGGGTCGAGGCGACGGCGTTGCAGCCCCCTTCGACGGCGAGCTTCACGATGTTCCGGGGGTCGAAGTACTCCGGGTTCGGCGCGAAGGAAGCCCCGGCCGAGTGTTCGATCCCCTGGTCCACGGGCAGGATCGAGAGATAGCCCGTGCCGGCGAGGCGACCATGGTCGAAAAGCTGCTGGAGGCTGCGCAGGACCTGGGGGCCTCGGTCCGACCGGGCCCACACGCGGTCGACGAAATCGGGGCCGGGAAGGTTGAGACTCTCCTTGGGTATCCCGGCGCAGACATGGGTCAATAGCGATTCGGCGTCGGCGCCGAGGTAGGCTCTGATCTCGCTCGACATGGATCCTCCTTTTTAGCCTGAACAGGCTCCGCTCGTGCCAACTCCCGCTATTTAAGTGTAGGCAGGGATGGAGCGAAAGGCAAGCGCGCGCTCCCGCCCCGGTTCGGCCACCTCGTTCCGCGACGAGACTCGCACTATACTGGGAGCCATGCCGCCGCCGGTGCTGCCTATCATCCTGAGCCTGGCCTTCCTCTCCGGGCCCACCGCCTTCGTCCTCCTGTGGCTCACCTACAGGAAGACCGGGGAGGTCCAGCTGCGAAGCCTGGCCTTCAGTATGCTCGGTCTCTGCCTCATCCTCCTAGGCAATACGGCGACCATGGTCCTCGACGAGTTCGTCCGGCCTCGAGACCCCCGCTTCGGATTCCTGATCATGAACGAGGTCTTCCTGGCCTCGGTGTTGATGGGAGCCTTTCTCGGCCTCTTCGCCCACCAGTGCACGGGTGCGAGTCTGAGCCTCTACCGCAAGTCCCTCTTTTGGGCCTTCACCATTCTCTTCTTCTTCCTCGTCCTGTCCCTGCCCATCTTCCTCGGCGGCCCCGCTTTCGTCGACGTGGACAAAGGCTATCTCTCCTCGACGATCTACGGGATTCTCTGTCTCGCCTACGCAACCATCCTGATCGTCTCGAGGCGCGCGCGAATTCCGCCTCCCTACCGGGCTTTCCTTCCGCCGCTCTTCGTCATCCTCCTATTCCTGGGCCTGCTCTCCGTCTTCAACGACCTCCTCCATTTCGGGGTACTCCTCCACGGCTCCAACTTTCCCTTCTCCCCCTTCTTCTTCATCCTGAACAACGTCGCCATCTCAATCCTCTGCGCCCGAGAGCTTCTCAAGGCCAAGGACGGAACGGAGGCTCCCGCCGAGGCCACGGAACCCGGGGCCGGGCTCGAGATCGGGCTCTCGGAGCGGGAGAAGGAGCTCCTCCCCCTCATCGCCGAGGGCCTCTCCAACGAGGAAATAGCCGCGAGGCTTTTCATCTCCCCCCACACCGTCAAGAACCACATCACGAGCATATTCAGGAAGGCCGGGGTCGCGAACCGCTTCGAGCTTCTGAGACGCATGATCCTCCCCCCTTCCTGAGAAGCGCTTCCTAGGCCCTTCCTGGTCGATCGGGAAGCGAATGGGAATCGCGGCCGATGGAAGGGCCGCCTCGAGAGGATCCATATTCGTCACGTAAAGGAGACGAATATGTCATTACCGATGAGAGCAGTCGGCATAGCCGCCGCCGAGTCGACCGGCGTTGCGAAGCGATCCGCCTATCTGGACAACCTCCGATCCTTCGTCATTTTCCTCGTGGTCGCCTTGCACGCCAGCGTGACCTACAGTGGATACGGCAGCTGGTACTACAGGGAGACGAGCCCGGACAGGCTCGATATCGCCTCGAGAGCCGTCTTCGGCCTCTTCGAGGCCTTCACCCAAGCCTGGTTCATGGGGATACTCTTCTTCCTCGCGGCCTTCTTCGCGACGAAGTCCCTGGCCAAGCGCGGTCCCGCCGCCTTTGTCAGGGAGCGGCTCCTCCGCCTCGGCCTTCCCCTCCTCGTCTATATGCTCGTCATCGAACCCTTTATCGCCTACTTCATCATGGACTACGGAAACATGAGGGAGCGCTACGGCCTCGGTCGATTCTATCTCGGCTATCTCTCTTCCTTCAGATGGCTGGGAGGCACTGGGCCCCTCTGGTTCGTCGAGGCCCTCCTCTTCTTCAGCCTCCCCTACGCGGCGCTGCGGGCCCTGCGGCCCGCGAAGAGGGCCCAAGCCCCGGCCCCCGCTACCCTCACGACAATACTCATCATACTCGGCACTGGCCTCCTCGCCTTCTCGATACGGCTCTTCCAGCCCGTAGGGACGAACCTCGCCAACCTCCAGCTCTGCTACTTCGGCGCCTACATTGTCCTCTTCATCCTGGGGGTCCACGCGGGGGAGCGGGGCTGGCTTGAGGCCTATCCCGAGAAGAGAGGTCTCCGCTGGTTCGTCACAGTCCTCTGCGCCGGGCCTGTGCTGCTGATTGTCCTGCTCGTCGTGAGCGGAGCGATACGGGGGAGCACCCTCATCAACGGAGGACTCAACTGGCAGAGCTTCGCCTACGCTTTCTGGGAGGCCTTCGTCGCCATAGGATTTTCCCTGGGCCTCGTCGCCTTCTTCCGAAGGCGCTTCGACCGCGAGACCGCCTTCACCGGCCTCCTCTCCCGCAACTCCTTCGCGATCTATATGTTCCATGCTCCGATCCTGATCACCATCTCGCTGCTTCTTCGACACTGGCAGGGATACTTCCTTCTCAAGGCCCTCGTCGTGGCGCCCCTTGCGTTCTCGGTTACCCTGGCGCTTTCCTTCCTCGTCCTCAGGCGAATCCCGGGACTCAAGGCCCTGCTGAAATAAGGAGCATTATTATGGTAATAAACCTAAGGGAAAGAGGGCAGCCCGGAACCGCCCCTACGCGCAAAGACGGCGGATCCCCCGCGCGACTGGCCTTTTTCGACAATCTAAAAGTCGCGCTCACCCTCCTCGTCATCGCCCACCATGTAGGCCAAGCCTACGGACCTACGGGAGGGACATGGCCGGTCATGGAGGCCGAGAAGGCCGCCTTTCTCGGTCCTTTCTTCACCGTGAACCGCTCCTTCTTCATGAGCCTATTCTTCTTCATTTCGGGATTTTTCGTCGTCGGGGCCTTCGGACGACATAGTCCGCGGGACTTCGTTCGAAGCAGGCTCGTACGTCTCGGAATTCCCGTCCTCGTCTTCATGCTCGCCATGATTCCCCTCGGAGCGCTTCTGTTCCAGGAGCGCATCGGCCGGTGGGACACAGTCCTGGACGCAGGCCACCTCTGGTACCTGGAGCACGTGCTCCTCTACAGCCTGATCTATGCGGCAATACGGCTTATTCGAGGCAGGATGGGGCGAGAGCCGAAGGTTTCGAATCCGAAGCTCCGAGGAGTGCCCGGCCTTCTGCCTACGATAGCCTGCCTTCTCGTCGTGGCCGCCGTATCCGGCATAGTCCGAATCTGGTCGCCGATCGATCGCTGGTTCAATCTCCTGGGCTTTTTCAGGGTCGCCTTCGCCGACGTTCCGCGGGACCTGACCTTCTTCGTACTAGGAATCCTCGCCGCCGAGCGCGATTGGGTCGACCGGTATCCCGCGAGAAGAGGCTACGCGTGGCTCGCTGTCGGCCTGATCGCGGCAATCGCCTGGTATGCCTGGATCCTTGTTCCCGGCTGGCATTTCCCGATCGGCCCTGTCGCATTCGGCATATCCCGCCTCCTCTGGGAAGGCGTAATCTGCTTCGGGTTCTGCATCGGCCTCGTAGTTCTCTTCCGCGAGATCGGCGCCGGTCAAGGCAGACTGGGGAAAGCCTTGAGCGCGAACCAGTACTCCGCGTATTTCTGGCATCCGATTCTCGTGGTTCCGCTCCAGATGGCCGCTGCGCGATTGCCGATAGGGTCCGCGTGCAAATTCCTGGTCGTGACCATCGTCGCCATCCCCCTGGTCTTCGCCTGGAGCGGCTTCGTCTGCAGATCGCCTATCGTCAGGAAGGTCTTATGAGGGCGCCCAGGCGCGGGGGGCGCCGCCCGACGATCCTCTTCAGCGAGGGCTCGAGCACTTCCGCCCGCCAGACTCTCGAAACCTTCCACGGCAAGGGATATCGCATTCTCGTCTGCGACCCTAAGCCCTTTTGCCTCTGCCGCTTTTCCGGCCTCGTCGAGAAGGTTGTCCCTTGTCCCTCGGTCGGCGCGGACCCCGCCTCCTATCTCGCCGCCCTCGAGCGGGTAATCCGTAACGAGAGAGTCGATGTCCTCCTGCCCAACCACGAGCAAGCCTATCTCTTCTCGAAAAACGCGGACCGTCTGGCCCGTCGAACCGGGATAGCCCTGAGCGACTTCGAGGCCATGAGGACCCTTTTCGGCAAGGTCCGCTTCCTCGAGCTCCTCGATAGGCTCGGGCTCGACCATCCGCAAACGTCGGTCTACGACGGCATCGAGGAGGTCTCGCGCTTCCCGGACTATCCCTTTTACATTAAGACCGAAATCGGCACCGCGAGCCAGGGAGTGTTCCGCGTCGCCTCTCCCGCCGACCTCCAGGGCGCCGTCGCCGCCGTGAGGTCGGCAGGCTCCAGGGGGCGCATCCTCGTTCAGGAAGAGTGCCGCGGGTCCTTCGAGAACGTATACGCTCTGTTCGAGGCCGGCAGGCTGGCCGCCTGTCACTGCTCGCGAAGGACCGTGGAGGGGCTATTTGGCGGCCATGTGGTCAGAACGGGCGTCGACCGTCCCGCCGTGGCGCGCGATGTCGCGCGCATAGGCGAAGCGCTGGGTTGGCGCGGCTGCGTAGCCTTCGACTACTTCTACGACGCGGCGGCGGATCGAGCCGCCTACATCGACGCGAGCCCCCGCCTCGTGGAGCCCATGAACGCTTTCGTGAACGGAACGGACATTCCGGACTTGCAGGTAAAACTGTCCCTCGAAGGACATGTCGATGCCCAGCCGGTCCCCACGAAGGGACTCTCCACCTTTTCGATCGTCCAAGGCCTGCTGGCGACCGCCTCGAGGTCGGGATCGCGCGGGGCCGTGATCCGCGAGTACGCCTCATGGAGAACGCGCCGAGGCATCTATCGCGAGGGAACCGAGGAGCTGACCGATCCTGCCTCGGAACCCAAATCTTGGATCCCGCTCCTGGCCCTGCTCGCGAGATTGATCGCCGATCCCGGCTCGGCGGCTTCAATCGGCCGGGGGGCCATCGAGGCCTATGCTTTGACTGAAGCCAGCATCGGGATCATCGACCACATGGCCCAGTGAGTTTCGACTCGGGAGATCGCCGGGATCAATGGAGGAGGAGCATCGACGATCTCGGTCGAGGAACCGAGCGAAAGCCGACCAAAGAAAGCGCGATCCCCATGGGTCCGGAGCCCCATGTCGTCCTCGCTTCCGCCGGTCAGGGAAAATGCAGAGCCTCGGGGAAATGGGAAAAGACCGACCGGAGATAGCTCTCCAAGAGACCGCTGGTCTTTTCTATACAAAAAATGAATTTGCCGAAACCGATTGTGCTCCGCTGGACCGCACGTGGAACGAGAGTCGCAGCTTTGTGGATAGTATGACCGACCACGGCGACTTTTACTTTAATAATTGTTCTCCACAGCTTATTACGCCGACGATGCGATCCCGTGATTCAAGCTCGAAATATCAGATTTTGAGACTGAAAATGGTTCGTATTGAGACTGAAAATGGTTCGTATTGAGACTGAAAATGGTTCGTATTGAGACTGAAAATAGTTCATATTGAGACTGAAAATGGGAAATTTCAGGCTGGAATCAAAAAATATTGAGCTGGATACGGAACATCCTCAGCCTTGCGGAAAGTCTAAAGTCGGCTTGTCTTGGGCTGTCATGAGACCGAAACGAGGATTCGCAATCGCTTCCTTCGCGATGATCGCCAGCTTCCTTCTTCGCATGTAGCTCTACACTATTACGATCGGGCGGTCACTTCCCCGACCGGCAGAGTGTTGAAAATGGCTAGGGAGCTTTTTTCAACACCACCATGAGACACGCGGACACGGGACCCGTCCTCCCGCTTCAATCGAGACATCTTCCCACAGGTTTATTGCCTCTACGGGAGGACAGCATGAAGCTCGGTATCAAAGCTACGGTCGACCTCGTCTTCAAGACCGTTTTCGGCAACGAGGCGCACGCCGGCCTCACCGCGAGCCTGGTCAATTCCGTCCTCGAACGAGCGGGAAGGCGCAAGGCCGCGAGCCTCGCGATCCTCAACCCCATCCGCCTCGGTCTCTTCCGGGAGGACAAGGACATCGTTCTCGATATCAGGGCCGTAGACGAG
The DNA here is from genome assembly GCA_964404145.1 of uncultured Treponemataceae bacterium. GTDB lineage: Bacteria > Spirochaetota > Spirochaetia > Treponematales > Rectinemataceae > UBA1306. Next base: position 12,217 of record CAYOIX010000038.1, on the reverse strand, counting down.
GAGAAACGGGAGTTCCAGATCGAAGTCCAGGTGGAGGCATTCGAGGCTCTCCCGCGCCGCATGCTCCACAACTGGGCCGCCTGCTATCTCGGACGGCTCAAGAAAGGCGAGGACTACAAGGCGCTCCGTCCCGTCGTCTCTATCTGGATACTCGAAGGTATGCTGTTCCGCGACGGCTCCTGGTTCCATACTTTCTCCCTTCGCGACGAAGCGAGCGGCGAGGCTGCTATCGACGATATCCTCGTCATCACCGTAGAGCTTCCCGCATGGATCGCGGCTCGGGGCGAGCATCTGGGAGATTTGGTTGTAGCTTCGCTCGATAGGTGGTTATACTTGCTTTGGAAGGCAGAAGAAACCGATCCCGCCGATCCGCCGCCCGAGCTGGCCGGCGGCGAATACCAGGAGGCTTTGGAAATCATGGCAGCCTACACGAAATCCGACATAGCGCGCGACGCCTACCGTCGGCGTATGGACTATCAGCGGACAATGTCCACCATCAAGGCCGAGGCTATCGAAACCGGCCTCGCCGAAGGCCTCGCGGTGGGACGCGCCGAGGGGCATGCCGAGGGGCATGCCGAGGGGCATGCCGAGGGACGCGCCGAGGGACGCGCCGAGGGACGCGCCGAGGGCGAGGTCGAAGGCGCCCGTAGGCAGGCGTTCGAAACGGCCCGCCGTCTCAAGGCCCTCGGCTTCGCCCCCGACCTTATCGCCACAGGGACGGGGCTGACGAGAGAGGAAGTCGAGGAAGCTTGATTCGGAAGAGGGCCTAATACGATAATTTTCCTCGGCGAGCGAACGACTCCTCGCAGTTCGCTGCGAGGTCCTTCATTTAGAGAGCGAATCGGATAACGAAGAATCGGAGAGCAGGAGAGACGGGACCAGGCTTGGGGCGGGAAGGCGGACGATGGCGGCGATATGCCTCAACAAGCTCTTCGATCGGAGTATCGAGCTCGATGTTGCAGTTTTGTCGGCTCCCTGCCTCGATAATCAGGCACGCGGGCGCGCCTGCCCGGGGCCCTTTGACTAGAGCAATTCGAGCAGATCGGGGCCGAGCTCCAGAAAGGTCTGCGCGAAACCGGCCGGCTTTCCGAGGCGCAGCGCATCCTGCAGGACGCGCCGCGCCTCGTCCTTTTCCTCGAGCCGGAGGACGGCCTCGGCCTGGAGCACGAGGATCTCCACGAGCGGACCGTATCTCCGCCCCTCCCTTGCTTCGCGCGCGAGGCTGTCCAGGAGGGCGGCGGTCCGGCGGCTTTCCTCTGCGGATTCATCCGCGGCGAGCCTCACCCTGGCCAAGGCGATCCGCTCGATCTCGCGGTTGACGAGTAACAGCTCGCAGTCCGGCTTGGTTTCGGCCGCCCAGGCTCGCGCTGGCTCGAGCTCGCCGAGCGCCAGCCAGGTCCGGACGCGGTCGGCCTCGAAAGCGGGATAGAGAGAGGAATACACCTGCGCGCGCCGCGGGAGATCGTGGAAGCGTTCCAACTCCTCCCTAGCCCGCTCGAACTCGCCGGTGGAGCGCAGCACGCGCGCGAGGAACTGATGGGAGACATAGATGTCGGAGGGGAGGCCCCAGGAGTCCACGTGGCGCACGGCCCCTTCCGCGACGGACCGGGCCTCGTCGAGTCGACCCGTCTCCCGCAGGATCTCGGCCTTCAGCGCGAAGGTCTTGGCCACGGGCCCGGTTCCCCGGACGCGAAAGCGGTCGGCCTCGGCCTCGAAGTCTTCGATCAAGCCGAGCGCGTCGCGGATCCTGCCCTGGAGTCGATAGACCTGCGCGATCTCGTATACGGCGCTCGCAACGGGCCAGACGTTCTCCGCCTCGCGTCCTCTCTTGAGGAAATCGGCGTAGACCGATACCGCCTTGTCCAGCTCCCCCTGGTACCGCGCGGCCCTGCCGATTATATAGGGGATGATGGAGCGGTTGAGGTGGTCCGTGGACGGGAGGAGACGATCCCCGATCTCGGCGAGCTCGACCGACTTCGCCGTTTCGCCCGCGAGATCGAGGATGAAGGCTCGGCTGACGGCGATTACGCCCCGCAGGGTGCGCGCCTCGGCCTCTTCGGCGGAGCCCGTACCGAGAGCCTTCTCCGCCTCGTCGAGGTACTCGCTCGCCTCCTCTCCCTTGCCCGCCCAGCCCAGGGCCCAGCCCGCCGCCACCCCGAAGGCCGGCATGGAGCTCGCCACCTGTCGGGGTATCTCCCTGCACCATCGGAGGACTTGGGCCACTCCGCTGCGCTCGAAGATGTCGTCCTGGTAGCTCAGCGCGATGACGCGCGCGGCTTGCGGATGATCGCCGGCGGCAAGGTAGTGCTGGATGGCCTCGGCGGCGTCGCCTTGGGACTCGAGCCAGGCGGCCGCGCGCTGTCGCAGGAGGCGGGTGTCCTCGCAGGACCGCTCGCGTTCCAGCCGGTGGCGCAGAAGGTCGGCGAAGAGATGATGGTAGCGGTACCAGCCGCGCTCGTCGTCCAGGGGGACCAGGAAAAGATTCGCCCGGTCCAGGGCCTCGAGCGTCTCCTGGGCGCCCGGTCGCGAGGTCACCGCCTCGCAGAGCCCCGCGCACATCCTGGCGAGGATCGAGGTCTCCAAGAGGAAGCTCCGTCGCTCGGGGCTCTGTCGAGAGAAGACCTCTTCCGCGAGGTAGTCCATGACGTGACGGTGGGTTCCGCCGAAGGAGGCGAGGAAGCCGTCCACGTCGTCCCTGCCCGCGAGCGAGAGGGCGGCCATCTGGAGTCCGGCGATCCATCCCTCGGTCCGATTTTCCAGGGTCTCGACCTGGGCGTCGGACAAGGGGAGGGACATCGACCGGACGAGGAACTGCCTCGCCTCGCCGAGGGTGAAGCGCAGGCCCTCCGCGCGGATCTCGCGCAGCATCCCCTGCGAGCGCAGTCTCGCCATAGGCAAGGGTGGATCCTCGCGCGTAGCCAGCGCGACCCGCAGCTTCAGGGGCCGGCGCTCCACGAGGAAGCGCATCGCCTCGTGCACTTCCTGCGCCCGGATGAACTGGTAGTCGTCGAGCACCAGGGCCATGTCCCGGTTTTCCCCGGAGATGCCGTTGATCAGTCTCGTCAGGATCGCGTCGGCCGGCGGGGGAGGCATGGCGCGGAGGACCTGGGCCGCGTCCGCCCCAAGGCCGGGAATCGCCCTGTCGCAGGCCGCCGACAGGTAGGAGAGGAATCGCGGCAGATCGTTGTCGCCCGAGTCCAAGGACAGCCACGCGATAGGCAGGCCTGCGCCGGACGCCCACTCCGCGAGGATGGTGGACTTGCCGAAGCCGGCCGGCGCGGAGACGAGGACCATGCCTCTGCCCATCCCCTCTTCGATCAGGCAGCTCAACCGCTTCCTGGGGACCTGGCCGGAGCGGAAAGGCGGTAGGGCGAGCTTGGTGGCGAGGAGCCCGGAGAACGCGGAGCCTCGAGACTCGGTCGCCGTCCCGCCGGGCTCCCGCGCTGGGCTCCCTTCTCTACCCGCATTTCGCCCCGCAATACGCCCCGTTACGCGGGAAGGATCCAGCCCGGCCAGGACGCTGTCATAGACCCGCCGAGCCTCCTCGCCCGGCTCCTGTACCAGCTCGTCCATGAGCAGCTTCGCGAATTCCTCGTAGTGGCGAATGGCCGCGCTGCGCTGCCCCCCGCGGGCCAGGAGTCCCACCAGCATTGTCTGAGCGGGTTCGTGGAGGCGGTCCATGGCGGCCCAGCGACGGGCGGTCCGCGCCGCCGCCTCAATGTCTCCGGCCGCCGCCTCGGCCCGCGCGAGCCGCTCGAGGACCCAGCCCAGGCCGGCGCGAAAGCCTTCCCGCTGCATTCCCTGCCAGTCGTCGAACTCCGGACAATCCGGCAAGCTGAAGCCCTCGAGGAAGTCTCCCTGGTAGAGCCCGGCGGCCTCTTCCAGCAGGCCGCGGCACCGCGGGCAAGCCTCGTCGGCATCGTGGCCATGGGTCTTTAGCTCGGCGAGGATGGCTTCGAAGCACCTGGCGTCTATCCAGGGAGTCGCATCCTTGCGGATCGAGACCTCGTCCCGATCGGCCGCGAGCCATTCGCCCGGGAGGCTCGCACGTAGGGAGGCGAGGCTTCGGCGGAGGTTGGCCGGCGCCCGCTCGCCGTCGAAGTCGGGCCAGAAGGTGGCTGCGAGCCTTTCCCTGGACAGGGTCCTGCCGCTTATCGTCAGCAGGGCCAGCAAGGCGGTGTTCTTGCGCGTTTCCAGCCGCACGGGGGCGCCGCCCGCCAGGATTCGGGGATGTCCCAGCCACAGGAAGCTCAACTCCGGCACAATGGCCCTCCGGCTGAACATTTTATATCACTTTGAACGTTTATTTAACGCCGAGGAGACGGTTCTTCCACGATGTATCCCTATCCTGGGGAATCGAGAACCGCGAGGAGGATGCGCGACGATGTCCCAGCGCTACGAGATCCGCATACGGGGAAAGCTGGACCAGGACTGGACCGACTGGTTCGACGGATTCTCCATGCGTAGGGAAGACGGGGACGTCACGGTTATCACCGCGCAGGTGGTCGACCAGCCCGCCCTGTTCGGGGTTTTGGGTCGTATCCGCGATCTCAACCTGACACTGATCTCGGTCAGGCCAGAAGGAGGAAATTCCTAGGGTAGTGCGATACCTTTATCGAATACGGCTACCTAACCTTTAGGTCCACGCAGCTCGGCTGGTGGATTGCGCAAATTTCCGCGCGAATCGTTCGGCGGAAAGCGAGTCGCGTTTCGGCGAAAGCGGAACGCTGCAGAAGGGGATGTAATGCTTCACGAAGAAAATAAATGCGCGCTCATAACCGGCGCGAGCCTCGGCCTAGGCAGAGCCTTCGCCCGCGAGTGCGCCTCCAGGAGAATGGATCTCGTGCTCGTGGCTCTTCCCGGAAGCGGATTGCCCGCGGTGGGCGATGCGATCGCTCGAGAGCGAGGCGTCTCGGTCGATTGGCTCGAGGGCGACCTCACGGAAAGCGCGACGCTCGAGGGTCTCGTCGCTATGATCCGGGCGAAGGCACTCAAGATCGACATCCTCGTCAACAATGCCGGCATAGGATCGGTCGGGCCCTTCGCCGATTCCGCCATCGAACATCACGAGGCGGCGATCAGATTGAACGCGATCGCCCTCGTTCGCCTGACGCGGCTCCTCCTCGCCGAGCTCGAGGATCGAGGGAGCGCCCACATCCTCAATGTCGCGAGCCTCGGCGCATTCTTCCCTATGCCGACTCTCTCTGTCTATTCGGCGACCAAGAGCTTCGTGCTCAACTACAGTCTCGCGCTGCGCGAGGAGCTGTCGGGCAGGGTCGGGGTGAGCGTCCTCTGCCCCAACGCCATCAGGACGACCGCTGCCGTCGAGGATTACGTCGATAGGCTCGGCTTCGTTTCGCGCCTGGCCTGCCTCAGCCCCGAGGCGATCGCGCGCATCGCGCTGGACGGCGTCGCCCGCGGCAGAGCGGTCATCATCCCGGGCCGATTCAATCGAGCGCTGGCCGCAGTCGGCCGCTTCCTTCCCAGGTCGATCGTCATGCGCGCGATTCGCCGCTACTGGGGCGGCTTCGGCGAGGCGGGCGCGGAAGGCTCATCCCGCCCGATCGACGCGCTCGGGGCCCGGGGCTGAGACATGGACCGCACGGACGAGGCGACGCGCCGGAGGCGGATTGCCCTGCTCTATTATTCCGGCACCGGCGGCACCAAGCTCGTCGCCGAGCTCCTCGGGGAAATCCTGTCCGTAAAGCACGAGGTCCGCGTTACGGGCGTAAAAGACCCTCACGCGGCCGAGGGGGCGGCGGATTCCGATCTTCTGGTGTTTTGCTACCCGACCTACTTCCTGCGACCCGCTCCGTCCATGCGGGAATTCATTGAAGGCATTGGTCCCTTCGATCCTCCCCGAGCCTCGTATATCGTGGCGACCGACGAGCTTTACTCCGAGAACTCGATCCGCGCCTGCGCCCTCGTGCTGAAGACTCGGGGGATCTTCGTCGCAGGCTCGAAGGTAGTCCGCGCGCCGGGGAGCGATGCGACCTGCGTCCTCCCGGGGGAACTGGTGCCCTGGCTGTATCGCTTCGAAAGGGGATTCCCGCGTAAACTGCGCTCGATCGCCGAGGAGATCGACGGGCTCGCAGGCCATAAGCCTCGAGGCTTCATCCCGGCCCCGAAGTGGTATACGCCCTTCGCCCAACTGCTGCAGGTCTCGATCCTCAATAGGTTCGAAGGGTGGCGCGGAAGGTTTCGCGTCCTTCCGGAGCGCTGCACCTTGTGCAGCGCATGCGTTGCGGGCTGCGATCGAGGCGGCTGGGCCCTTTCGGGAGGAGCCCTCCTCCATATCCCCGAGCGCTGCGAGCTCTGCACCCGATGCATTCATCGCTGCCCCAGGAAGGCCATCGTCCTCGTCGGAGCGCTCAAGGACAACCCGAGACTGGACTCGCGACTCTACGCTTCTCTGAAAGAAGACGCGAGAAGACGATTGATCGAGGACGGCGTCCTATGCGTGAGAGCGGAATGAAGGACATCGCGGTCGGCCTCTTCAACGACAGCTTTACGCCGATCATCGACGGCGTGACGGTCGCCGTTCGGAATTACGCGTATTGGCTCAATAGGACGCTCGGGCCGACCTGCGTGGTAGCGCCCTCCGCGCCCTTCCATCGCGACGAGGAAGGCTTCCCCATCCTCCGCTTCCTCTCGATCCCTACCTTCGTCCATCCCCCCTACCGCATCGGCCTCCCGGCCTTCGACTTCAGGCTGGGGACCAAGCTCGAACGCCGCGATTTCTCCTTACTTCACGCCCATTCGCCCTTCGGCGCCGGGCGCGCGGCGCTGAAAACGGCTCGCGCTAGAGGCATTCCCGTCGTGGCGACTTTCCACTCGAAATTTCGCGACAATCTCTGCCGAGCCCTTCCTTTCCGCCGTCTCGTCGACGACCAGATCAAGCGCATCGTCGAGTTCTACCATTCGGTCGACCAGGTCTGGGTCCCGCAGGAATCCGTCGCCGGGACATTGCGGGAATACGGCTATGAAGGGCCCTACGAGGTCGTGGAGAACGGCATAGATTTCCGCCCGCCGGGGGACCTCGCCCCCCTTCGGGAGCGGGGAGGGGAGCTCCTCGGGCTGCCCGCGGACGCTATCGTGGGCTTGTTCGTGGGCCAGCACATCCTCGAGAAGAACCTGGAGCTCCTCGTACGCTCGCTTCCCGGCATCATGGATGCGGTTCCGAGCTTCCGCATGGTCTTCGTCGGCCAGGGTTGCGCGAAGCTTTACTTGAAGGATCTGGTCCGAAGGCTGGGCATACGGGACCGCGTCCTGTTCTATGGGCCGATCCTCGACCGCAGGCTCCTCGCGGCCATCTATTCGAGGGGCGATCTTTTCCTCTTTCCATCGCTCTTCGACAACGCCCCCCTCGTCGTCCGGGAGGCGGCGGCCTTCGGGACTCCGTCCGTCCTGATCCGTGGCTCTACTGCGGCCGAGGTGATACGCGAGGGCGAGAACGGCTTTCTCGCCGAGGACGACGCGGAGGCCTTCGCCGAGAAGGTGGCGCGGATCCTAGAAGACCCTCGGCGCCTCGAGCTCGCGGGGCTCGGCGCCCAGCGCTCTCTGTGCCGTAGCTGGGAAGACGTCGTCCGCGAGGTTCGGGACCGCTACCTCTCCATACTCGCTCGCTGGCCGGCATGATATAGGAGGAATGATGAAGCCGAAGACTTTCGAGTACATGCTCGAGAACAATCCTCTACGGGCTCGGATCAGGGAGAATATGGAAGTGAAATGCCTGAGGGCGGCCGCCGAGGTCGGGAGCATCGATCACGCGCTGCACATCGCCTGCGGGAACGGAAGCGCCACGCGGCTGATCCTGAAGCATTTCCCCGCGAAGAGAGTATCCGCCGTGGATCGGGACGACGGGCTGATCGCGGCCGCGCGGAAGATGCGGAAAGGCGATACGGTCGATTTCTCCGTCCAGGACGTCAGGTCGCTGAGCTTCAGCGACGAGCTGTTCGACGCGGCCTTCGATCTGGCGGATTTGCACAATACTCCGGATTGGAAAGGCGGCCTCCGGGAACTGAACAGGGTGCTCAGGCCCGGCGGGCTGCTTATCCTGGAGGAGCTATCGCTGGAATCCTTCAACCATGCCGCCGGGAAGCTGTTCAAGGCCTTCACCGACCATCCCTACGACTCCATGCTCACCATGGGGGATTTCCACGATCAGGTCCTGCGGAGCGGTTTCGAGATCCTTCATTTCGAGGAGAAGATGCCCTTCGGGCTCTTGAAGTATTTCATCATGGTCGCCCGAAAAATCTCTATCGTGCCAGAAGGAGAGTGAATCATGAGAACCGCGATCTACTATTACACGGCGACGGGGAATTCCCTCGTCATCGCTCGGCGGATAGCCCGCGAGCTCGGTGAAGCGGAACTGTTGCCCATCGCCCATTTCAGGAAGGGGCCGTTTCGGCCGGATGCCGAGCGGATCGGGATGGTCTTTCCGATATACGCCTGGGGAGCGCCGCGCAGCGTAGAGGAGTTCGTATCGAAGCTCGACCCCGCCGCAGCGCGCTACGTCTTCGCCATCGCGAGCTGCGGCGGGACGGCTGCCGGCGCGCTTCCGAGGATTCGAAGGGCGCTCCGGAAGAAAGGCGGGGAGCTCCATGCCGGCTTCCTCGTCAAGTCGGACGGCTATATCGACATAGACCCCGAGAGCCCCCAAATGAAGGCCATAGGCATGGTCCGGAAGCTTTCGGGCAAGCTCCCCGGAACCGCGGAGGAGAGATTGCCGGGTATCATCGAGGCGATCAGGGGACAAAGAAGGTCGAAACCCGAGCGCGCGTCCCTTGCGGGACGGATCATCGGCGATTTGTTGCACGACATGGCGTCGCCGCGATTCGCCGCCCTGGACCGCAATTACCGTTTCTCGGCGAAATGCGACGGCTGCGGTGTCTGCGCCCGCGTATGCCCGCGGGAGAACCTGGTCCTCGAGGAGGGGAGACCGACGTGGAAGCACGACTGCGAATCCTGCGGAGCCTGCGCCGTCTGGTGCCCGAGCGGCTCCATCTCCCACGGCAGCGCCGTCGAATCGACGGGTCGCCACAATCCGGCGGTCGAGCTTGGCGACGTTTTCCTGAGATAGGGCCGAAGGCGGCCGGACAGCTTGACAAACTATTCTACTTGTATAATATTCTATTTATTATTGTTCGATCGATGGAGAGTCCATGTCGCTCAAACACGGCATCCTCGGCCTTCTCACCTACAGTCCCATGTCCGGCTACGACCTCATGAAGGCCTTCAATGAGTCCCTGAAATTCTTCTGGTCGGCCCAGACGAGCCAAATCTACCGGGAGCTCGAGACCTTGGCCTCCTCGGGCTGGATCGAGACCCAGGGGGAAAGCCAGCGCGGCCATTTGGTCAAGACCGTATTCGCCATCACCGGCGAGGGCCGGGCGGAACTGCTCCGATGGCTTCGGGAAGGTCCCGACGATCGCTCGGGAGGCAGGAGTCCCTTCCTCCTGCGGCTCTTCTTCTCGTCGATAGGCGGAACCGGATCGATCCGTGAGCTCGTCGAGGCGAGGAAGGCCCAGGCGGAGGCCCAGGCCGCCGAGCTGCGGGACGTGATCGATCGTATAATCCCGGAACGCCTCGGCCGCGCGAGGAACAAGCTCGCGGCCTTCTGCTGGACGCAGGCTGCCGAGTACGGACTTTCGCAGTTCGAGGCGGAGGCGCGCTGGGCCGAAGCCTGCCTCGCCGAGGTCGACGCGCGCAAGGGAGCTAGGTGATGGATAGGGTGCTGCTCCTCAACGGAAGCCCGCGAGGGCGGGACTCCGCGAGCGTCAAGCTGGCCGAGGCCTTCGCAGAGGGCTATCTGGGTTCCCGGGAAGCCGAGCTCGAGAGGATCGACCTCGCCGAGAAGGACATAGGCCCCTGCACGGGCTGCTACGGCTGCTGGAAGGGCGGCAAGGGAGTCTGCGTCCGGAATGACGATATGGTCGATCTCCTTCCGGCTTACGCCCGGGCCGACCTCGTCCTCGTATCGACTCCGGTCTACCATTTCGGCATGACTGCCCTGCTCAAGACCTTCTTCGAGCGCAGCTTGCCCCTCCTGTACCCCTACATGGTCAAGGCGGGCCCTCGCTACGAGCACCCCGAGCGGGTGGCTCTCAATCCGAGGCAGGCCGTCGGTCTCTTCTCGACCTGCGGATTCCCGGACGCGGACAATTTCAGGGCAATGAAGGCCCATTTCGAGAAGCTCCTCGGCGAGCGGCTCCGCTTCGAGTTTCTCTGCCCCGAGGGGGAGCTCCTGAAGGTGACCCAGATGCGCGAGGCGGCGGCTCCCCGACTCGCGGCGCTCAAGGCAGCGGGAGCGGACTTCGCGAGGACGGGGGCGGTGCCTTCGTCGACGGAAGCCGCGGTGGCATCGCCCATGGTCGCCGAAGCCGCCTTCGCGAGACTGGCGAACTCGAGCTGGTCCGTGCCCGGCGAGCTCCCGCCGAGCGAGGCTGCCTTCGCCGGCCTCGAGCCATACGACCCCGCTCCGGCCGCAGCGTCGGCGGCGATCGGAGGCGGTACGGCTTCGGTCGGCCCGAGCCCTGCTCTGGCCCTCCTCGCTCAGATGAGGGCCGTCTTCGATCCGGAGGTCGCCTCCGGCCTCGAGGCGATCATAGAGTTCAGCTTCACGGATCTCCGCGAATTCTACTTCTTCAGGATCGCCGGAGGCGAATGCGCCCTCGAGACCGGCACGGCGCCGAAAGCGACCACGAAGATCATCGTGCCCTTCTCGATCTGGAAGAGGATCTCGGAAGGGGAGTTGAAGGGCGAGGAGGCGCTGCTGAAGGGCGCCTACCGCGTCGAGGGCGACTTCGGCCTCATGATGAAGCTGGGTTCGCTGTTCGGCCAGTCAGGCCGATCCGGCGAAGAGAAGGAGGGGCAGAAGAAAAAGAGGCCGAACCTCATGGCCCTGGCCTTCCTGCCCTGGTACTTCGGCTGGTTCCTCGGCGGTACATCGCTCTGGCTCGGCCAAGTCCTGCCCCTCGTCCTATCCTTCGCCTTTCTCGCCTTTCGCGAGTCGAGGCGCGAGGCCACCTGGTTCGAGCGCGGTACGCCCGTCGCCTTCGCCTTTCTATCGGCTTTGGCCCTCGCCTCGCCAGGGTTCTTCGCGACGCGGTGGAGCGCTCTCTGCAACGCGGGCATCGCCGTCGTCTGGATCTCGAGCCTCGTCTACCGGAAACCCCTGACCTCGGATTACTCGAAGGGGGACTACTCGAAGTCGATAGCCGCCGGGCCTCTGTTTCGCAGGGTCAACACCGTCTTGACAGCGCTTTGGGGCGGCCTCTTCGCTCTGGAGGCCCTCGTTGGATTCGCCCCGACCGGCCTCCGCCAGGGGACCATGGCGATCGGCTCGGCGATCCTCCTCCTCCCCGCAGGTATCTTCACGGCCTGGTTCCCGCGATGGTACCCGGGGCATCTCGCTCGGAGGCATTGATAGAGGCGAGTCGGCGAGGCCTCGCGCGACGGCCGATCCAAGGAGTGGTCTCGCGTTTTCCGTAGCCTCCTCCATGGTCCAAGAATTATATTTGCGCCTGGATCGAAGCCGAGGAGCCCGGAGGCTGGAAGGAAAATCAATGGAAGAGATCAGACCTGCTCTCCTTATCATGGATGTCCAAAACGAGATCGTGCAGCGCTTCGCGGACAGGCCCGAGCTCATCGAAGCCTTCCCCCGGGCCTTGGATGCGGCCCGCCGCGCCGCGATCGAGGTGATCTTCGTCCGCGTCGCCTTCCGCGAGGGCTACCCCGAGGTGAGCGCGAGGAACAAGAGCTTTTCGGCCATCTCGGGACGGCGAGCCTTGGCCGCCTCCGATGCCGCGACGCAAATCCACTCTTCCGTGGCGCCTCGCCCGGGCGAGATAGTGGTGACCAAATTGCGCATCAGCGCCTTCGCCGGCAGCGATCTCGAGGTCATCCTCCGATCCCGGCGCATCGACACGCTCGTGCTGTCGGGGATCTCGACGAGCGGCGTCGTGCTCTCGACCCTTCGAGCGGCCGCGGACATGGACTATAGGCTCGTCGTGCTTTCCGATGCCTGCGTGGACGTCGATCCGGAAGTCCACCGCGTGCTCATGGAGAAGGTCTTTCCCCGTCAGGCGGAGGTCCTGACCGTCGACGAATGGGCCAGGACCCTGCCGGGGGAGTAAGGCACTTCAAATAGTGCCATGCCTCGGCTACTATTCAGGCCAAGTCCGCCGATTTGGAGTCGCCCATGGATAAGAGGAGC
>CAYOIX010000037.1:0-45547 GCA_964404145.1 uncultured Treponemataceae bacterium | reverse complement strand
GATGGTACTGCCTTAGGGTGGGAGAGTAGGTCGTCGCCAGGCTTTTTTATTTTTAAATGGCGCATAGGAGCGACATCGATATGGTTCCGCGCCGGCTGCGCTCCCCGCGCAAGAAGTCGGACTACGTTACTATCTTTTGACATTGTCGTTCGGCTTGTCGGATCCAATGATTCCGGTTAAATTATACATGCTTCAACGATTCTGGCGAAGGCCCACGGGGAGATCAACTCGTCCGCGGTCCTGACCATGCCTAGCAAGTCTCCCGCAGGACCTAACCGGGCGGGAAAAGGAGTCTTTCGTGGATATTTTAAAGAAATGTTTCGAGTTCGATCGCGCGAAAAAGGCGATAGAAGCGGGCTTGTACCCTTTCTTCCAGGCCTTGGAAAGCACCGAGGGCACCGAAGTCGTGATGAACGGGCATAAAGTGCTCATGCTGGGGTCGAATAACTACCTCGGCCTGACCTTTCATCCCAAGATCAGGGAAGCGGCTCAAAAGGCGATCGACGTGTTCGGAACCAGCTGCACCGGGAGTCGTCTCATCAACGGGACGATGAGCATACACGTAGAGCTCGAGAAGCGCCTCGCCGCATTCATGGGGAAAGAAGCCGCGCTCGTATTCAGCACTGGGATGCAGACTAATCTCGGAGCAATTTCCGCGCTGGTCGGGCGAAACGACGTCGTAATCATGGACAAGGAGGACCATGCCAGCATCGTCGATGGCTGCAAACTTGGTTACGGCGAGGTGAAGCGCTTCGTGCACGGCGACCTCGACCAGCTTGACCGCATCCTCGCGAAGATTCCCGAGGACAAGGGGGTCCTCGTCGTCGTAGACGGCGTATTCTCCATGGGCGGCGACATCGTCGACCTGCCCAAGCTCGTTTCAGTCTGCAAGGCGCACGGCGCCCGCATTTACGTGGACGACGCCCACTCTATCGGAGTCCTCGGCGGCGGCCGCGGGACGGCCGCCCATTTCAACCTGGTTAAGGAAGTCGATATCACCATGGGCACGTTCTCGAAGAGCTTCGCATCCCTCGGGGGCTTCATCGCAGGCGACGAGGACGTCATCGATTACGTCAAGCACAACGCCCGCTCCTTCATCTTTTCGGCCTCCCTGCCCGCACCCAACGTCATGGCCGCGATGGCCGCCCTCGATATCATGGAGAACGAGCCCGAGCATATCGAGCGCCTATGGGAAAACGCCCATTTCATGATGAAGGGCTACCGCGACCTCGGCTTCAACATCGGGGGGACGCAGACTCCGATCATCCCGATCATCGTCGGCGACGACGAGAAATGTTTCCGCCTTTGGAAGGAACTCTACGAGGGCGGAGTGTACACCAACCCCGTAATCGCGCCGGCCGTGCCTCACGGGATGGCTCTCCTTCGAACGAGCTACATGGCGTCCCATACCAGGGCGCAACTGGAGCGCGCCCTCGATGTCTTCGCGAAGGCGGGGAAGACGATCGGCGTGATATAGAGGCCATGGAAAGCAGAACGCCGCTTTATGAGCGTTTCGCCCGCGAGCTCGAGGAGCGGATACTTGCGGGGACCTTCCCCGAGGGCGGAAGGGTCCCCGCCCTCCGTGAATCCGCGGCCCAGCACGGCCTGAGCCTGTCGACGGTCCTTCAAGCCTATCGACTGCTCGAGACGCGGGGCGTCATTGAGGCTAGGCCGCAGTCCGGATATTACGTCAAGTACAGACGGAGGAGGGTCCGCCTCGAGCCCGATCCCGAGCCTACGCGCGACGACCCGACGCGCGTCAGCATAGACGAGCTGTGGCTGCGCTTGGTCCGCGACAAGCGGGATCCCGATTTCGCGCAGTTCGGCGCGGCGACTCCGGATCCGGAGCTTCTGCCGACCGCGAGGCTCAACCGCCTCCTCGCCGAGCTCGCGCGCGAGGGTCGCTTCTCGGAGGACACGTCCACTTTGCCGGAGGGCTGCGCCGAGCTCCGGGTGCAGGTCGCCCAGCGCGCCTTCGGATACGGTTGCGATGTGGGGCCCGACGACGTAGTGATTACGGCTGGCTGCAGCGAAGCGATGTCCCTGTGCCTCCAAGCGGTATGCTCGGCCGGCGATACCGTCGCCATCGAGTCGCCTACGTATTTCGGCATACTCCTAATACTCGAGTCGCTCCGGCTAAAAGCCCTCGAGATACCGACCAATCCCAGCACCGGCATGAGCCTCGATGCCTTAGGGTTCGCTCTCGAGAACCATCCCGTGAAGGCGGTCGTTGCGGTCACCAACTTCAACAACCCGCTAGGGAGCTGCATGCCCGACGGGGCGAAGGCCGAGCTAGCGGCGATTCTCTCGCGTAGAGGAGTCGCTCTCGTAGAGAACGATATCTATGGGGAGCTCTACTTCTCGGAGCGCAAGCCGAGTCTGGCCAAGGCTCATGACGTCGACGGCTCCGTCCTATTATGCTCGTCGTTCTCGAAGGACATCTCTCCGGGGTACCGCACGGGATGGGTCGCGCCCGGGCGTTACCTCGACAAAGTGCGAAAGCTCAAAATGGCCTTTACCAACGGAAGCTCGGTTCTGCCCCAGCTTACGATCGCGCGCTACCTCGAATCGGGCGGCTACGATCTCCACTTGCGCAAGATCCGAAGGGCCTACGCACGCAAGGCTTCGGGCATGTCGAGAGCCATCGAGGAACATTTCCCCGAGGGCACTCGGATCGCCGAGCCGCTCGGCGGCTATGTAATCTGGGTGAGGCTGCCCGACGGACTCGACTCCATGCGCCTTTACCGAGAAGCCGAAAAATCTCGCATTACCATCGCTCCAGGCTGCATGTTCTCACCTAGCGGCAAATTCCGCGACTACATCCGCCTGAACGCCGCGGCTTGGTCGGAGAGGACCGAGAAGGACTTAGCTCGACTCGGGAGACTCGCGAAGGACCTGGCAGGTCACGGATGAGCCATGATCGGAGGACGACTCAGAGAATTCAAGTTAATCCTGGGGCGGCGGTTCGAGTAGGCCGTGCTCTACGAAGCTGAAGTAGCCTGAGCCGGAGAAGATCAAATGATCTAGGAGGGAGATGCCGAGGGTATCCGCGGCATCCTTGAGGCGGCATGTAATCTCGCGGTCCTCGGGGCTCGGCTCGAGGCGCCCGCTCGGATGATTGTGCGCCACGATCACCGCGCATGCCCGATCCGTTATGGGATCGGCGTATACCTCCCTCGGATGTACGACCGTCCTATTGACCAATCCCACCGAAACGACACGCGCCGCGATGAGCTCGTGCGCGCCGTTGAGCGAACAGCATATGAAGCGCTCCTGCTTGCGGTCGGACCAGTGGGCGACGATCGGCCAGACATCGCCGGGGGAGGCGACCTTCCTGTCCCGGGCGCCGTAGAGCCTGCGACCTAGCTCGAGGGCGGCGCAGACAGCGCTGGCCTTCGCTTTGCCGATGCCCGCGAGACGCCCGAGTGCATCGGCCTCGGGAATCCCCTGACCCGAGTCCAGCAGGGCGAGGACATCGCCGGCGAGTTCATTGACGCCCTTGCCCCTGATCCCTGTGCCGAGCAGAGCGGCCAGCAGCTCCGCGTCGGAAAGGGAGGCTGGCCCTTCACGCGCGAGCCTCTCGCGAATTCTAGGCTGCGCATCAGGCGCGCGCCGTCCCGGGTCGTAAAGCGTACAAGTCGCCATCTGTCCTCCATTTCGTTTAGCGCAGGGAAGCGGCTCTCGATTGAGGATATGTGCAAAAAACCGCCAGGCCCAAATATTCGCGTTGCGCCCTGCTCGAGGATTGGCTATATTTACAGGCGCACGCTCGGGCGCGGGACGGGCAAAATCCATAGCGAAGGAGAAGGGAATGAAAAGCCTAAAGGGTACAAAGACCGAAAAGAACCTTATGACGGCATTCGCGGGCGAGTCCCAGGCGAGGAACAGGTACACGTACTTCGCTTCCAAAGCCAGGGAAGAAGGTTATGTCCAGATTTCCCTCATCTTCGAGGAGACCGCCAATCAAGAGCGGGAGCATGCAAAGCGCATGTTCAAGTTCATGGAGGGAGGGGACGCCGCGATCTCTTGGTCTTTCCCCTTCGGCGTCATCGGATCTACGAAGGACAACCTCCTGGCCGGCGCCGCCGGCGAGAACTACGAGTGGAAGGAGATGTATCCCACCATCGCGAAGACCGCTCGCGAGGAAGGCTTCGAGGCGATAGGGGCCGTCTTCGACTCGATCGTCGTCGCGGAGAAGCAGCATGCGAAGCGCTACGAGAAGCTGGCGGCCAATATCGACGCAGGAGCGGTCTTCAAGGCCGACAAGAGCGCGGTCTGGCGCTGCCTGAATTGCGGCTACCTCTACGAAGGCATGGAGCCCCCCAAGGCCTGCCCGGCCTGCGCGCATCCCCAGGCCTACTTCGAGCGCCTCGGCGAGAACTGGTGAGGCAATGGCCATGTCGAAAAGAATGCAGATTTTCAAATGCGATTCCTGCGGAAACATCGTCGAAGTTCTCCACGCATCCGACTGCGACCCTGCCTGCTGCGGGAAGCCGATGCGAGCCTTGGCCGAGAACTCCAGCGACGCGGCCAGGGAGAAGCATGTCCCGGTGGTCGAGGCGGGGCAGGGAGGCTTTCACGTGCGAGTGGGCTCAGTGGCACATCCGATGGAGACCGATCATTTCATCGAATGGATAGAGCTTCTCGTCCCCGGACAGGATGGGAGCGCCTCCGCCTCGTATCGCGCCTTCCTCAATCCCGGCGATAAGCCAGAGGCTTTTTTCCCCGTCAAAGCCCCCAATGCCGCGGCGCGCGAGCATTGCAACAAGCATGGCCTCTGGAAGGCCTAACAAAAGGAGACCGGTATGAAGAAGTACGTGTGCGACGTGTGCGGCTACATCTATGATCCTGCGGTCGGAGATCCGGACGGAAAGATCGCCCCGGGGACCGCGTTTGAGAGCCTCCCCGACGATTGGGTTTGCCCGCTCTGCGGCGCCTCGAAGGAAAGCTTCTCGCCGGCCTAGCCGGTCGAAGGCGGCGCCTGCGATGCTGTCACGCGAGGACTTCGTCTTTACGATCGGCTACGACGGGGCCTCGGCCATCGTCGATGGCCGCGCGAAGAAGCAATACGCGAAACTTTCGACGATGGAGCTTGCCGAGGAGGGACTTTACAGGGCGGCCTTCGCATCGGCCTACTACGAGATGAAGAAGGACGACGGCCCGATGAAGGAGTTCATCCGATTCTTCAATTCGAAGGCGGGTACGTCATACTCGAAAGCGGAGGAGCTTCAGCGCCTGTTCGGCGTCAACGTCGAGGAAGTGTCGAGGACCATCGTCCTTTGAGTCAGACTGCCTCTGCGATGGTGCACTTGAGGTATCTCGACTCCCCGTAACCAGACACTATGGGGTGGTCGAGATCCTGCGTCCTCTCCTCGATGGTCCTCATCCTTCGCCCCGAGTCCTTCGCCGCCTCCTCGAGCATCAGCGCGAAGGGCCCGGGGCCGAACCAATGGGAGCAAGAGCAGGTGACCAGGATGCCCCCCGGTTCTAGGAGCTTGAGCGCCCTAAGGTTGAGCTCTTTGTATCCGCGCCTGGCGCCCTCGACCGATGCCCTGTTCTTGGCGAAGGCGGGCGGATCAAGCACGATGAGGCCGAACTTCTCGCGGCTCCTCTCGAGCGAGTGCAGAAGGTCGAAGGCGTTGGCTTCCCTGGCCTCTACCAGGCGCGAGAGACCGTTGCGCGCCGCGTTGGCCTCGACCGACGCCACGGCATCGGCGGAGGAATCGACCGCCATGACGCTCGCGGCGCCGGCGGCCGCGCAGGCGAGGCCGAAGCCTCCCGCGTTGCAAAAGGCGTCGAGGACCCTTCGCCCCGGAGCGTGGCGCGCAGCCGCGGCTCGGTTGGAGCGCTGGTCGAGGTACCAGCCCGTCTTCTGACCGCCGAGGAGGTCCACGCCGAAGCGCAGGCCGTTCTCCTCGATGAGCGCCCTCCCGGGAACGCTCCCCGCCAGCACGCCGACCGCGGGCGGAAGCCCTTCGAGGGCCCGCACAGGCGCGTCGCTGCGCTCGGCTATCCCGTCCGACGGGAACACTTTGGCCAGGGCCTCGAGTATCTCGGCCTTTCGCGAGTCTACGCCGAGGCTGAGGAATTGGGCCGAGATCCACCTCCCCGCGCCGGAGCGCACGCTTCCATCCTCGGCCTCTCCTACGAAGGAATCCATGGTCAGGCCGGGGAGGCCGTCCGCCTCGCCGAAGGCCAGCCTGACGCTCTGCCTTTCGGGATCGAAGAAGCGGCGCCTCCAGGCGAGCGCGCGCTCCAGCGTTTCGGCGAAGAAAGCCGCGTCGGCGGCGCGCGGGATCCGCGAGTAGATGCGCGCTCGGATTTTGGATTTGGGGTTGAAGAAGGCGGAACCGAGGGAGCGACGACGCGCGTCCATTACTTCGACTTCCGCTCCGGGCTCGGGGCGGCCTTCGATACCTGCGATCTCGTTGTCGTAAACCCAGGGGTGCCCCGCGCGTATCCGCGCTTCCTCCCGCGGCTTGAGGATCAATCGCGCTCTTTCCATTGACCGAGACTACACGCGATGCGTTTCGGGGGCAAGCGGGCGCCGACTGCGCTTCCGGCCGGCGGGTTCGGCCTCCAGCGGGTCTCGACCCGTTGCCCGGCTTCGGGTTAACCTCGCAGTCATGAATGTCGACCTGATCGCCCTCGATCTCGATGATACCCTCCTTCGCTCGGATCTCACCATTTCAACGGCGAACAAGCGAGCTCTCGCGAAAGCGCGGGCGTCGGGTCTCTTCCTGGTGCTCGCTTCGGGCCGCAACGTCCATTCGATGCGTGGCTACGCGGAAGAGCTCGGATTGGTCGGCCCCGGCGACTATATGATCTGCTCCAACGGCGCCGAGATCATCCACTCCGCGTCCGGCCGCGTGCTCGACGAGCGGCGCCTCGACTCGTCGCTATGCCGCGAAGTTTCCGCCGCGATCGAGGAGCGCGGCTTTCCCTGGCAGATATATGAAGAGGGGATGATCCACGTCAGCGAGCCGAATCGCTGGGCTACCCAGGATTCGAGGCTTACCGGCCAGCCGACCATCCTGATCGAAGATCGGGAGGAATTCTTCGCCCGCGGGCTCACGAAGTTCGTCGTTCCTGGGGAGCCCAAGCGCATCTCCGCCCTGGTCGGCGACCTATCGTCCCTGCTCGGTGACCGAGCGATCGTCCTCACATCCAAGCCCTACTTCCTGGAGGTGCTGGCCCCGGGCGCCGACAAGGGCTCGGCCCTGGTCCGATTGGCCGAGATGCTCGGCTTGCCGATCGCCCGGACGATGGCGATCGGAGATGCTATGAACGACCTCGGCATGGTGCGCGCCGCGGGCTTCGGCTGCGCGCCGGCGAATGCGATCCCTGAAGTAAAGGCCGCGGCGCGCTATATTTCCTCTCGGACGAACGAGGACGACGCGGTGGCGGACCTCGTCGACATGGTTGCCCTCGCGCATTGAGCGGTTTCGATTTTCGCTTGGAGCCGGCTTCCGCCTCTCCGATAGAGGTGTATAGGAATCTGCTTCCCATGGAGGATCCTTATGCCGCAGGATATCCACCATCTCGGCGCTCGCCATTGCCTCTCCTGCATACAGTGGGACGGGAAGAGGGCCTTCGACCAGGCAGCGAAGACGATCAGGGCCGACATCGGCTCCGAGGGCCGCTGCCTGGTCAAGCACAGTAGCGTCAAAGGCTCGCACTGCTGCGATCTCTTCTTCCCGCTGAGATAGCTTCCGCGCTGTCTTCATCCTCCTCCGCGAACCGGGCCGAGCGCCCGCCGAAGCGCGTCGATATCCTCGAGCTCGCGGTTTACATCCTGTCCGCGATCGCCGACAATACAGAGGGACGGTATTACATGAAGCGAAGCATCGCGATTCTCGCCCTGAGCGTCATGATCGCCGCTGAATGGGCGGAACTCGAGTACAAGGGCCTGGACCTCGGCAAGGACGATAGTCTCCTTTTCTCCACCCAAGTGGAGCAGCCCGGCGAAGGCATTTACGATACCCTCTTCGCATCCGACCTGAATGGAGGGGGGACCGCGCAGCTCACCGTATTCCCCGAGAGGGTCGCCCTCGTCGACGGCGGGGCGCGCCTTCAGGTGCAGAACCGCTTCGGGTTGTTCCGCAGCGACCGATCCCTCTCGGGCCTGGCGCCAGTGGCGGGATATCCCGCGTTCGCGAGGGGATCGTCGGTCCGCCAGGGAAGGCTGCTTCCCTGCGCGACCAGTCCCGACGGCTCCTACGTTCTTTCGGTCGTGCCGACCTCGCCTGCCTACGCGAAGCTGGTCCTCTTCGACGTGGCGAAGGGCTCGGAGACGGTCGTGGCCTCGAACTTGGGGTATTCGATCGAGAACCTTCCTGCCCGATGGTCCTCGGACTCGCGGAATTTCGTGTACTCGAAGGATGGCTCGATTTATTATTACAGCGTCGATCAGCTTTCGGGCTCGCGCGTCCTCGACGAAGAGTACCGCCGCATCGGGGACGGAAGGATCCAATGCGCGCGCTGGGCCTCCGACGGCTCGCTCTTCTACCTGAAAGACAACGCGCTATTCCGGATACTCCCCGCGGAGTTCTTTACCCAGGCGCTCTACCGAGGCGTCGCCGGCATGGGTGTCCTCGCGGGCAAGACCCCCTTCCCCTTCGATCCCAATTTCGACGATTTCTGGGTCTCCCGAGACGCGTCCAGGATCATACTCTCCAAAGGCGGGCGCAACCTCTTCCTCGTATACCTCGATCCCGACGATTTCGGCTCCGATCCGAGGGTGACCGCGCTGCCCTACCTCTTCCTGCAAGGCGATACGATGGTCCGGGACGTGCTTTGGCCCGCGGGGGGGCTCGTCACCGTCTTCACCGGATCCCTGCGCGACGGGGCGCGCAGCTCCGGCGCCTATCGTCTCTCGGCGCCGCCCGACCCGGCCCTCGTAGGCCTGGCCCCGGCCGTTCAATCCCTCGACGCCACGGGTGCCCTAGAGCTCGTCCTGTCCCCCGACGAGTCCAAAGTCGCCGAAGTGACGAACGCCGGCGTGACCGTGCGCTCCTATAACGACTGGTCGGTCCAATCCCGGGTTAAGGCGCCCGATGCCCTCCATGCGCTCTGGCTCTCCGAGGACAGGATAATCGTAGCCGGCGCCTCGCTGATTGAGACCGTAGTCCTCTCGACGGGGCAGCGCAGCCTGGTCGCGCTCTCGCAGGCCGAGAAGTACGGTCGGTCGGATGACGGTACCTTCTACGCCCAGGCGGGGGGCACGCCCTACTCGCGTCCAGCCATGTCGGGCGATGCCATAGCCAAGGCCGCTGCATCGGGAGCCGCGACTGGCGGTTGGATCCCCGTCCCGACCTTCGCGGCCCTCGGTCCGGCGTCGAGCTCTCCTGTCTACCGCGTGTACCTCGACGCCCTCGCCGCCGGCCCTTACAAGAACGACCTCATGATTCGCTCGGTGAAGGCGCTGGGGACTAGGCCCCTATTCCCGCCTCCGGCGACGAGCTATGCTCCCTTCCCCGACCGGGACGAGCCGCGAAGCGGCGCCTCCTTCGATCACGGATCTCGGATCAGGCGGCGTGAGCTCGCCATAGTCTTCGACGCTATCGGTTCGGCCGACGGCCTCGTCGGCGTCCTTAACGCGCTCAAGGACTACGGCATAACGGCGACATTCTTCGTGAACGGCGAGTTCGTCCGTCAGAGTCCCGGGGCGGCTCGCCTCCTCGCCGGCTCCGGCAACGAGATCGGCTCGATGTTCTTCACGGCCGTCGACTCTACCGACGTGCGCTTCAAGATCGATACCGAGTACGTGCGCCGCGGCCTGGCGCGGGCCGAGGACGAATGGTTCGCCGCGACCGGCAAGGAGCTATCCCTCCTCTGGCATACGCCTTACTACACCGTCAATACCGATATCCTCGCTGCCGGAGCCTCGATGAACTATACCTTCGTGGGCCGTGACGTCGATCCCCTGGATTGGGTCACGCGCGCCGATATCGCCCGCTTGCCCGGTTCCTACCTCGATGCGCACCGCATCGTTGAGAAGGTGGTCGCCGAGGCCAAGCCGGGCTCGATAATCCCGATCCGCCTCGGGATACCGGCCGGCGGGCGAGACGATTATCTCTTCCGCGAGATGGCCCTCCTTATCGATGACCTGATCGGGTCGGGCTATCGGATCGTGCCCGTCTCGACCCTGATCGAGCACGCCGACTGATGGCCCTCGCATCCGCCGGCGCCAAGGGGGACAGGCCCCTCGAGCTCCGCGCCGAAGATGTCGCGTTCTCCATCGATCCCTCGCGCGCGGAGGAGGCGATCCGTTCGGCCGCGCCGGAATCCGGCGGAGCCGAATGGGGCAAGGCCGTCATCGGCCAACCGAGGGCCATCGAAGCCCTTCGGATGGGCGTGCGCGTCAGGGCGAAGGGATACAATATCCATGTCTCGGGTGCGCCCGGCACCGGTCGGCGTACGGCCGTCCTTCGCGCGCTCGAGGAGGCCCCCGCCTCGGCCGAGACACTGCGCGATATCGTCTACGTCTACGACTTCGACGCGCCCCTCCAGCCTCGAGCCCTCGTCCTGCCTCCCGGAGGAGGCAAGGCCTTCAAGCGCGACCTCCATCGCATGGTCGAAGCCCTGAAAAATATCGTCCGCCTCCAGGCTGAAAGCACGGCTGCGAGGCGCGAAGGGACCGACTTGGCCGGCGAGTTCGAGGCGAAGGAGAACGCCCTCTTGGCATCCCTCGAGACCGAGCTCCTCGCCGACGGCTTCAAGCCCGTCCAGATCGAGGCGGGCGGGGGCTTGGCGATGGATATCGTGCCATTCTTCGGCCCTGTCATGCCGAAGATCGCCGAGTCGGAAGGTTCGGCGCACAAAGATGCCTCCGATCATTACTCGAACTCCGGCGAAAGCTTCGAAGCCCTGCAGGCCAAAGTCGCCGCCGGGGAGATGACCCAGGAGGCCTACGACGAGCTGCGGCGGCGCTGGTATGGCCACATGGACAGGATGAAGAGACTCTTCGCCGAGCTCCGAAAAGGCCGGATAGAGATGGAGGAAAGGGAGGAAGAGCTCCGGGCAAGGATCATCGCTCCCCAGGTTGCCGCCGAGGCTTCCCTGATAGCCGAGAAATGGAAGGCCTACAAGATCCAACCCTGGGTCGAGACTCTCGAGAAGGACATCATGGCCCATCTCTTCCTCTTCGTCCCCGATGAGAGGAGCTCCGGCTCTGGTAGGCGCCGACGAAGCCCCGCCCTGGCGCGCTACGGCGTGAACATCCTCGTAGATCGCGAGGGCCAGACCAAAGCGCCTATCGTAATGGAGAGCCATCCGAGCGCCGTGAACCTTTTCGGGACCGTGGAGCCCAGACCCGAAGATGAAGGGGACACCCGCACCGCGTTTCTGCGGATAAGGGCCGGATCCTTCCTGCGCGCTTCCGGAGGCTTCCTGGTGCTTAGGGCGGAGGATGTCCTTGCCGACGAGGAAGCCTGGCTCCGGCTGAAGCGGGCCCTCCAGGACGGCCGCGCCGATATCCAGAGCCGCGAGGGCCCCTTCGGCCCTGGCGGCTGGCTGAAGCCCGAGGCGCCCGAGGCGGACGTCAAAGTGATCATGATCGGCGGCGAGTCGAGCTATGATATCCTTTACCAGGCGGACCCGGATTTCCAGAAGCTCTTCAAGGTCCACGCCGAGTTCGATTCTTCGATGCCCATGGACGACTCCGCCTTGCTGGATTACGCCGCGTTCGCGAGGCGCGTCTGCGAGGACGAGGCGCTCGCTCCTCTCGATGCAGGCGGCCTCGCAGCGGTCATCGAGCAGGGAGCGCGGCTCGCGGAATATCGGGAGAGGCTTTCCACGCGCTTCGGGATGATCGCCGACCTGCTTCGGGAATCGGATTACCGTTCGCGGCTCGCAGGATCGGCCTCGATCGGCGCAGTAGAAGTGCGGGGCGCCGTCGACGCTCGAGCGCGGCTCGCCAACCTCCCCGAAGAGAAGATCGAGGACATGATCGCCTCGGGTGAGATCATCCTCCAGGCTACGGGCAGCGCCGTCGGCAGGGTGAACGGCCTCGCCGTGCACGACCGTGGCTATTTCGCCTTCGGGATGCCCGCCGTCATCTCCGCCCAGGTCAGTCCCGGCGAGGGAGGTGTCATCAACATCGAGGGCGAGTCCGGGCTGTCCGGCGAGATCTACGATAAGGCCGTGCTTATCGTAGAAGGCTTCCTCCGCAGCCGCTACGCGCGGGATTTTCCCCTCGCGGTGACCGCGAGCATCTGCTTCGAGCAGTCCTATACCGCCGTCGAAGGCGATTCGGCCTCGTCCACGGCTGTCTACGCGCTGCTTTCGGCCATAGCCGACATTCCATTGCGGCAGGACATAGCGGTGACCGGCTCGCTGAACCAGGTCGGCCAGGTCCAGCCCGTCGGGGGTGTCAACGAGAAGATTGAAGGTTTTTTCAGGGTGTGCCGCCATGCGGGCCTATCCGGGACGCAGGGCGTCATGATCCCCCGGAGGAACGTCGTCAACTTGACCTTGGCGCGCGAAGTCCAGGAGGCGGTCGCGGCCGGGACTTTCCGCATATGGGCCGTCTCGACGATCGACGAGGGGCTGGCGGTCCTGACGGGCATGTCCTCCGGCTCCGCCGACTCCCGCGGCGACTTTCCCCCCGATTCCTTCAACGGCAGGGTTCGCCGCGAGCTGCTGCGGATGGCGCGCACGGTAAAGAGCTACATGGGCTGAATCGGCGGCCTGTTGAAAAGCGGTCGAAACGTCATTATTATGGCTTCATATAAATCGTTATAATTAAAGCGGAAAGGTGGGGAGCGCATGGGCGCAAGCGAACTCGTAGTCGATGTCGCCAAGATCAAGAGGGCGGCTCACAACGCCATTGCGTTGAATATCCTTACATACACTCTCCCGCACGACATCGAAGTCTATATGGAAGAGGTCCTTGACGTCTTCCTCGCGGAGCTCGGGCAGAGGAAGCTGAAGGACTACTTAGTCTATTGCCTTCGGGAATTGGCCGTCAACGCGAAGAAGGCCAATACTAAGCGGGTGTACTTCGATTCCCGGGGGCTGGATATCAACGATGCCGACCAGTACGAGGAGGGGATGTCGGGCTTCAAGCAGGATACGATGGACAATATCTCCTGGTACCTGCAGAAACAGAAGGAGAAGGGCTACTACATCAAGATCATCTTCCAGGCCAAGGGCCCCAACATCATCCTCGAGGTGCGCAACAACGTCGAGATAAACAAGAAGGAATACCTGCGGATCCACGACAAACTGGCGCGATCGCGCAAGTATACGAGCCTCGAGGATGCCTTGCAGCAAGTGCTCGACCCCTCCGAGGGAGCCGGGCTCGGCCTGGTCATCCTGGTCCTGATGCTCAAGAAGATCGGGCTCGACGAGGAATGTTTCGACATCTGGGCCGAGTCAGGAGAGACAGTCGCGCGCATCACGGTGCCCGTAGCCGCCGCCAGGATCGAGTCAGTCTCCACACTCACCGACGAGATCGTCAAATCGATCACGAGCCTGCCGCAATTCCCGGAGAATATCGTCCAGATCCAGCGCCTGATCGCCGATCCCGACAGCCAGATCGTCGATATAGCGAGGTATATCTCGACCGATCCGGCGATGACCGCCGACCTCCTCAAGCTCGTCAACTCGGCGGCCTACATGATGGCAAAGAAGGTGGACAACATCGTCGACGCGGTAAAGCTCGTTGGCCTGCGCGGCATCAAGAACCTCCTCTACTCCTATGGGACCTTCAAGATTCTCGATGATGGCGCCTCCGACAAGAAGAAGCTGTGGGACCACTCGTACAGGACCGCGTACTACGCCTACAATTTGGCCAAGAATTTCAAGGCGAACGTCAAAGGCCTGCTGGACGACGCCTATGTCGGCGGGATGCTCCACGATATGGGCAAGATCATCTTCTCGTCCGTCCACCCCGACCTGCTCGAGAAGATCCGCGAGTTCTGCAAGGATAAGGACATCCCCGCCGACACCTTCGAGGGCATCGCAGGGGGAATGAACCACGCGGAGATCGGCGCGCGCATCTCCGAAAAGTGGAATTTCCCGGAATCCCTCGTCGCGGCCATCCGCTATCACCACGAGCCCAGCCTCGAGCCCGGCGAGTTCCGCGACGTGGTCCATGTCGTATACCTGGCCAATATCTTCTGCGAGTACGAGGCGGGCAACGTCAGCTACGAGCAAATCGAGCCCGCCGTCCTCCAGGACTACGGCTTCACGAGCGAGAAGCATTTCAAGACGGTCGTCGAGAAGATGTCTGAGGGCTTCAGGCTCGAGTCGGGGCGCGCCGCGCGCGACGTCGTCGCGAGGAAGTAGGCTCTTCGGCCGATTCGCCTACATAGTCTCCAGGAAGGTCAGGAGGTATTGCTGGACGCCGCCGAAGTACTCCCCTTCTATAGCCGCGGCGGCCTTCCCTATGTAGCGATAATGCCAGCTTTCCCATCTGTAGCCCGTTATTCCCGTCATGCCCTTCGGGTAGGACAAGGAGAAGCCGAAGCTCCGGGCCTTCGCCGACAGCCAGCGGGAGGCCTTGGTCTCGGCGAAGACGTCGGAAATAGGGCCGAAGTCCAGCGCAGTGCCGAGCTGGTGCTGCGAGTGCCCCGGGAGGGCCAGGCCGGACTCGGTCTCGGCGAGCCCGTCCGCCTTCACGGACCTGTCCCAGACCTCCGCCTGATAGGCATAGGAGCGGTAGCACGAGGCGGCGAGCAGGGTTATTCCGTCGAGGCGAGCGGCCGAATCCATAGCTTCCAGGGCTTGAAGGGCCGCCTTCCTGAGGCGGAGCCCGGAGCGGGCGACCGAAAGGCCACTTCCATCGAGGGCTTGCAGGTCGCCCGGGACATATCCCTCCGGGAGCGCCTTGGCCTTGTCCACCAATCTGAATAGCATCGGATCCGACTCGCGCTCCGCCAGCGCCTGGGCGAGATAGCCCTGGAAGGATCTTGGGTCGGCGTCGATCCGAGCCAGGATGGAGTCTCTCGCATCGAGGGGAAGAGGAGCCGCCTTCAGAGCTTCGCGGATGTGCGCAAGCCCGGTCGCCTCGCTCCATTGCTGGTAGGCCGCCAGCAGCAGTCCGAGGACGATCAATGCCTTGCGAAAACGGGGAGCGAAAACTCTCATAGGCATCGGATGAGAGTATACCCCTGAATCGCGCTTCCGTCGAAGCCGCCCGGGCATGTCTACCTTCCGTTCACTCTCCTTCGGAGAGCTGACTATGCTTCCAGCGAATTGCTTTTCCACGTTGGGTTTCTACCATATGCTTGTGACCGAGCTCCACCAACTCCTGGTTCGTAACATGAAGCGCCACAGGGTCTTACTCGGCATAACGCAGGCGGAGCTGGCCGAAAGGGCGGGCATCTCGGTGGGCTATGTCGGCGAGGTCGAGATGGGGCGCAAATTCCCCTCGCCCGAAAAGTTGGAGGGCATAGCGAGAGCTCTCGGTCTCAGGCCATTTCGGCTCCTCATGGGTCCCGAGGATGTCACGGACGCCATGGGGCCCGATGCCGTATACGAGACCGCCGAGAAGCTGAAGAAGCTCCTCTCGGAGGAGATCGACACCTTCGTCCGCGAAGCCGACCCCAACAAGCCTCCGCCCGAGCGCCTCGACGTGCTGGGGAGGCGCCATAGGGGGCGATAGGCAGCGGACTCTTTCGCCGGATCGCCCTTGAAGCATCCCTCCGCATCCCGTACGATAACGATACATGGCTGCCAAACGGAAAAGCTCGGTGTATCGCTGCTCGAATTGCGGGCATACGGAGCCCAAATGGATGGGGCGTTGTCCCGAGTGCGGACAGTGGAATTCGCTCCGCGAGTCGGCTATGGCCCAGGACCGGGACGAAAGGGCGGGGGAAACCTTTCCCCTGCCGATCGGCTCGATAGATCCGGGCGACGCCGCGCGCCTTTCCACCGGCCTGTCCGAGGTCGATCGCGTCCTGGGCGGGGGGCTCATGCGCGGTTCGGCGACCCTCGTCGGAGGAGAGCCGGGCATCGGGAAGAGCACCCTTCTCCTACAACTCTGCGCGCGGGCCGAGACGAAAGGGAGGATCCTCTACGTCTCGGGGGAGGAATCCCCCGCCCAGATCAGGATGAGGGCGGATCGCCTC
Source organism: uncultured Treponemataceae bacterium (assembly GCA_964404145.1). Taxonomy (GTDB): domain Bacteria; phylum Spirochaetota; class Spirochaetia; order Treponematales; family Rectinemataceae; genus UBA1306. Next base: position 29,471 of record CAYOIX010000037.1, on the reverse strand, counting down.
GGCGCCGTGCGCGACGGTCTGGAGGTGTTCTGCTCAAGCGATCTCGGTCTGGTGCGAGCGACATTGGACGCGTTGAGGCCGACGATCGCGGTGATCGATTCCATCCAGACGCTCCACGCCGACGAGGCCGGCTCGGTGCCGGGGACGGCCAATCAGATCAAGTATTGCGCGCAGGAGCTCTCGGCCTGGGCCAAGGCTCACGATGCCGCGCTGATCATCGTGGCGCACGTGACCAAGGAAGGGCTGATCGCCGGACCGAAGGCCGCCGAGCACCTCGTGGACGCGGTTCTCGGCTTCGAGCAGGGGGAGGGGGATATGCGGATCCTTCGCGCAAGCAAGAATCGCTTCGGCAGCGCGGAGGAGGTCGGGCTCTTCAGGATGGTCGAGGAAGGGCTAGAAGAAGTGAGCGATCCTTCGGGGCTTTTTCTCGTGAGACGCGAATCGGGCAAGATGCCGGTAGGGACGGCAGTCGCTCCCGTTCACGAAGGCTCAAGGGTGCTCCTCGTCGAGATCCAGTCCTTGACGGTACCCGCCAAGGCGGGGCTGACGCGCGTATACTCCGAGCGGATCGAAGCCGGGCGGGTCAGCCGCATCGCGGCCATTCTCGAAAAACATCTTGGTCTGCGGTTCTCGGATCAGGACATCTATGTCAATGTCGCGGGAGGAATGAGGCTCGCCGAGCCCGGCATCGACCTCGCCTTGGCCTGCGCGCTCTTCTCGGCCCGCTCGGATACGGCGATGCCCGCGAATTCCGCCTTGGCGGGCGAGCTTTCGCTTTCAGGCGAACTGCGGCCGGTTCGCCAGATGAGGCGCAGGGCCAAGGCCTCGGCGGCATTGGGCTTCTCTCTGCTCCTCGGCCCGCGCGAAGCGGTCGGCGAGGCCGGCGTCGCGATAGGCCGGGCGAAGGCGATCGAATCCCGCGAGATGCCGGGATGGACTCAGGAAGCGGATATCAGGTCAGCCGTGAAAACCTTGTTCGGGAGATAGCCCGAGTCCGCGCTGTCCGAAGCGCCAAAACTTTCCATATATAGGGGTTGGCGCTATACTGGGAGCAAGAGGTAAAGGCATGAGATTCTCCCATGAGGCCCGGCGCCTCAGCGGTCTCGTCGTTCCACTATCAGCCATTCGATGCGACGCCTCGCCGGGCTGCGGCGAGTTCCCCGATCTGGCTCGCGCGGGCGACCTCGCCGCGACCTGGGGGCTGGATCTCATCCAGCTCCTGCCGGTGAACGACTCGGGCTACCAAAGCTCACCGTATTTCGCGCTCTCCGCCTTCGCCCTTCATCCGATCTACATCAGGATAGGCGATTTGCCGGAGCTGGGCGCCGGCGCGCTCCGCGACGAGGCTGATTCCCTTGTCCGGCGCTTTTCCGGCGAAGCGAGAGTGCCCCACGAAGCCATTCTCAAGGCGAAGCTCGAGCTGCTGAGAAGGATATGGTCCCGCGCGAGCGGGGGGAGCGGCTCGGCCCCAGAGGCGCTCGCGGAGGAGTTGGATGGGTGGATCGGGGCCAATCCCTGGTGCAGGAGCTACGCCGCGTTCGTCGCGCTCAAGCTCCAGAATGCCGAAAGGCCATGGTGGGAGTGGACGCGTCACCGCGATCCGACGGGAGCGGACATCGATTCGCTGTGGACGGACGGGGCCCTCGCGGGGGAGCTTCGCTTTTGGGCTTGGCTGCAGATGAGGGCGACCGAGCAGTTCCGAGCGGCCGCGGAGCACCTCGCGGAGAAAGGCATCGCCCTCATGGGCGATATCCCGATAATGATGAACGCGGACTCGGCCGACGTCTGGGCCCGACGGGATTGCTTCCGCCTCGATCTGTCCGCCGGGGCCCCTCCCGACATGTATTCCGACCTGGGCCAGAATTGGGGCTTTCCGATCTACGACTGGGAAGCCCTAGAGCGCCGCGGCTTCGACTTCTGGGCGGAACGCCTCGCGGAGGCCGAAAGGTATTATTCCTGCTACCGCATCGACCACGTCCTGGGCTTCTTCCGCATCTGGGCGCTTTCCGAGCGCGAGAGCACGGGAGCCCTGGGACGCTTCATTCCCGATATCCCGATGACCCGGGCCGAGCTCGAGTCATCGGGCTTCGCCCCGGAGAGGATCCGCTGGCTCTCCCGTCCGCACCTGCCCACTTGGCGTCTGGTCCAGGCGGCCGGCGAGTCCGCCGCGAGAGGCGCCGCTTCGGCCGCCCTCGAGCGGATAGGGACGGAGGAGCTGTTCCTATTCAAGGATTCCATCCTGGGAGAGAAGGACATCGAGGCTCTGCCCTCCATCTCGCCCGCGGCCCGCGATTGCCTCCTGACCGCCTGGCGGGATAGGGCGCTATTCGAATACGCTCCCGGAAGCTTCGTGCCGACGCGCAACCATAGCTCGGCGACCTGCTGGGCGACTCTTTCGGCGGAGGAGCGGGACAAGCTCGAGTCGCTGTTCGGATGGAAGAGGGCCCAGGCGGAGGAGCTTTGGGCGAGGACGGGAAAGTCCCTACTGGGCGCGATTGCGGGAACCGTGTCTATGCTGCCTTGCGCTGAAGACTTAGGCTCGGTCCCCGAATGCGTGCCCAGGGTCCTCCAGGATCTGGGCATCCTCGGCCTCAAGGTCCTTCGCTGGGCGAGGCGCTGGAACGAGGGCGGCCAACCCTATATTCCGATCGCGGACTATCCCGAGCTCTCGGTCGCCTGCCCCTCGGTCCACGATTCAACCTCTATCCGGGAATGGTGGGAGGCCGAGGCGGATCGCGAGGGAACCTGGCGCTTCGCGGCCGATGCTCTCGGCAGGGATTTGGGCCCCTGCCCCTCCGGCCTAGCCGCCGAGCATTCGGCCGTTCTATTGGAATTGGTGGCTCGTTCCGCTTCCAGGATAGCTGTCTACCCGATTCAGGACATCCTGGGCCTGAGCGAGGTTTTACGATCGACCGACCCCAAAAGCGAGAGGATCAACGTACCGGGCACCATCGGCGTCGGCAATTGGTCGTATCGCGTGCCCTCGTCTATCGACGAGATCCTCGCCGAGAAGAAGCTCGCGGCGAGGGTTCGCTCCCTCGTCAAAGCGAGGGCCGCTTCGAAGAAGACGAGCGAGAGGCTGCCGTAGACCGCCCAAAATAGCGTAGAATGATGGAGAAGGGAGGCGGTATGCCACGTAGCGCCCGCGCCGCGGGGATGATCATGGGGGGAGTGCGAGGACTGACCTCCGCTGCGCCTCGAAACGAAGCCGCCGATCTCTTCGCTTCGTACGCCGGGGCCGGCGTCAAGGCCTACCTCCTCTCTGGAAGCCTGCTCAGGGACCCCGAGGGGCTCGCATCCCTCGTCGCGTCCGCGCGCAGGGCGGCATCGGAGGCGGGGCTGGGCCGCGCCCTCGTCGCGATAGGCGGCGGCGACTCTCCCGGCTTCGGCCTCCCGCCATTCCCTCAAGCGCCCACGCCTCTCGGCCTCGCTTCCTCGAGATCCTCTCGGGCGGCCAGGCGGGCGGGCTTCCTCCTGGGCTCCCGACTGGCCGCCTGCGGAATCGATATGGTCCTGGCTCCCCGCCTGGACCTCGCGAGCGATCCCAAGGATGCTGCCGGCGCGCTCGGGGGCTTCGGGGAGGACAGCCGGCTTGCCGGATCCCTCGGCGCCGCGTATTCCCGGGGTTTGTCGCGCGCGGGAATCGCGGCCTGCATCGGCCGCTTCCCGGGGCTTGGATCCATCTGCAGCGATTGCTACGAGGGGATGGCCTTCATCTCGCTTCCTGTAGAGCGCCTCGAGCGCTGCGAGATGCGTCCCTTCGCCCGCGTCGTGGAGGCCGGGGCCGAGGCCGTCTTCGTCGGGAGGGTGCTCGTGCCCGCCCTCGAAAGCGAACGAATCCCGGCTTCGGCGAGCGCTCGCGTCATCGAGGGCCGCCTGAGGGAATCGCTCGGGTTCAGGGGTCTAGTGATCGGCGACGACATCGGTCCCGAGGAAGAGCCGGGAAAGGCAGCCGTGCTGGGAGCGCTCGCCGGCTGCGATCTCGGCTTGTTCTCCCGGCCGAGCGAAGCTCTGGCGGCAGCCGGCGCTCTCGAGAAGGCAGCTGCGACCGGCGATTTGCCAGCGGTCCGCGTAGAGATGAGCCGGCGGCGCCTCGATTCCCTCCTGTCGAAGCGTCGCGAGATCGCCCCGCGCGAGACCCTGCCGGCGAAGCTCCTTCGACAGGCGAGGCGGGACATCGAGAGGAGCGCGAGCCTCCTGCGCGGCTCGCTCCTCCTCGCCGCGGGGAAGACGGGCGATTACGGCGACTCTCTCATCCTCGTCTTCGTCCCGATCCCGGACGCCCCCGAAGCCGTCGAGTCCGAAGCGGTCCTGGCCGCCTTGCGAGCAGAACTTCCCGGCGCGGTCGTCCTCGGCCTGCCCGCCGAACCGGGCCCCGAGGAGACCGAGACGCTCCTGGGCTCCATCAGTCCCCGCGGGCGTTACTCCGAGGCCGCGATCCTCACCTACGACGCCCATTTCCGACCCGCGCAGGAGGGCCTCGCGAGGCTGGTCGAGGAGTTCATTCCCCGATACCGGGTCATCGCGATGCGCGATCCCTACGATGCGGCCTTCTTCCCGAGCGCGGTCGGCCTGGGTGCCGCCTATGGCTTCTCGGAAGGCTGCGCGCGCGCCGTAGCGGGCCTTCTCTCGGGCAGGTCCAGGGCGCGCGGAGGCTATCCCGTCGAGGTCATCGGTCTAGAAATCTAGGGATGCCGATCCCGCTGGCCGCAGGCGGGGCGGCCGATGTATATTCTATCACCCAAGGAGTACCCATGAGCATTGAGAGCATGCGTCCCCGTCTCGACGAGGATGACGACGAGCCGAAGGCCCCTCCTCCCCGAACGGAAGATGCCCTCGCAGAACGCTTCCTCAAGACGAGGACGATCCTTCTCTCGGGTGAGATAGACAAAGAGTCCAGCGAGCGCTTCATCCGCCAGCTCCTCCTCCTCGAGAGCCTGGGGAGCGAGCCGATCAGCGTCCTCATCGACTCTCCGGGCGGCGACGTCGACGCAGGATACGCCATTTTCGATATGATACGCTTCGTCTCTGCGCCGGTGCGCATCGTCGGCATGGGCCTGGTCGCGAGCGCGGCTGCCCTCGTCCTCCTCGCCGTGCCCAAGGAAAGGAGGCTCGGCTTGCCGAATTCCCACTATCTCATCCACCAGCCCCTCTCCGGCATCCGGGGCGTCGCGACCGAGATCGAGATCCACGCCCGCGAACTCGAGAAGACGCGAGAGCGGGTCAATCGCGTCATCGCCGAGGAGACGGGCCAGTCGATCGAGCGCGTGCGCAAGGATACCGATCGCGATTTCTGGATGAACGCGGAGGAAGCCATAGCCTACGGGCTCATCTCCCGCTCCGCGGCTACCCGGGCGGATCTCGGCGCATGACCAAGGGGGAGGTCGGGCCCTCGCTCGATCGCGCCTTCGCTTCCTTGGATGAAGCGGAGGCGTGCGGCCTCCCCGTATACCGAGGCAAGGTGCGCGACGTCGTCGTCGGCGAGAGGGCGCTGCTCCTCGTCGCGAGCGACCGGATCTCCGCCTTCGACCGCGTCCTTTCGACCATCCCCTACAAGGGCGAGGCGCTCTCCCGGATCTCCGCCTGGTGGTTCGAGCGCTGCCGTGACATCGTGCCCAATCACCTTCTCGAGGGCGGCGACCCCGCCTCCCTCGGCCTGGGCCGGATAAGCCTCGTCCGCAGGGTCGAGATGATCCCGATCGAGGTCGTCGTGCGCGGCTTCCTCTCGGGCTCGGCCTGGCGCGACTATAGCGCGGGGAGGAGCGTCTCGGGGATCGAGCTGCCGCGCGGCCTCTCGCGGAACGAGCGTTTCCCCGTGGCCCTTGTCACGCCTACGACGAAGGAGAAGGAGGGTCACGACCGGCCGATCTCGGGCGCCGAGCTCGTCGCTTCCGGAATCGTCGGCGAGGATCTCTGGCGCGAGATCCGGGCCGCGGCCCTATCCCTGTTCAGAAGGGGTCAGGAGCTGGCCGCGCTCTCGGGACTCATCCTGGCGGATACGAAATACGAATTCGGTCTGGATGATGGACGGCTGGTGCTGGCCGACGAGCTTCACAGTCCGGACTCCAGCCGCTACTGGCGGGCGGAGAGCTACGAACTGCGGTTCTTCGCGGACGACGATCAGCGCGAGCTCGACAAGGAGCCTTTCCGCCGTTGGCTCGCGGAACGAGGCTACGCCGGAGAGGGCCCGCCCCCCGCGATCCCCGATTCGCTGCGCATCGAGACCGCGCGGCGCTACATACAGGCCTACGAGACCATCACCGGCGAGAATTTCGAGAGTATCGGCAGCGGCTCTCAATCGGAAGCGTCGCTCATCCGCCGTATTGTCGCCGAGCGGCTCTTCTAGCCCCGCCTGGGGTCGGGGGCCGCCTGGAGGTCGCATGCGCCCAGTCCACTCGGCCCCTATAATCCTGGTCAGCCTGCTCTGCCTGTCCGCATCCCATTGCTCCTCGTCGGTGTCGACCTCGGCGGGGCATCGCGTGTCGATCGTCGCCTACAACGTCAAGAGCCTCTTCGACGCGACGGACGACGGAGCCGAGTTCCCCGAGTTCTCGGTGGCCCGAGGCAAGTGGGACGACGCGCGATACAGGATTCGCCTCGCGAACGCGGGGGCCGCCGTCCTGGCGACCATGCCCCCGTCACGGGGCATTCCCGGGCCCGATGTCCTCTGCCTCGAGGAGATCGAGAATGGGAAAGTGCTGGAAGCCCTCCGGGCAGGACCCTTGTCCGCCTGCCGCTACCGCTATGCCGCCATCGCCCCGGCGGAGGGAGGCCCCTTCTCGGTCTGCGCGCTTTCGCGCCTGCCCATTCTCGGCTCCGCCTGCCATGCCGCCTCGACGCCTTCGGGACGCGTCGGTCGCGACATCCTCGAGCTGGACTTCGACGCGGGCGGCTGGCGGCTCGTCCTCCTCGCCTGCCATTGGAAGTCCAAGTCCGAGGGGGCCGCGGAGACAGAGGAGGCCCGGCGCGAAGAGGCGGCCCTCGTGCGCGGGAGAGTCGCGGCGAGGATGGCTGCCGACCCTGGCGTCGAGCTCGTCGTTTGCGGCGATTTCAACGAGAGCCCCGACGAGTACCTGCGGGCGGGCCGCCGCTACGCGACGGCCCTCATGCCAGTCGAAGAGGCGGTCGCCGGAGGAGGATCGGCGATCGCGGGAGGATCCAGGACCGCCCGTCTCCTGGTGGCCGCGACTCCTGGACTGACCGCGCCCCTGGACGGAGAGGCAGTGCTCTACAGCCCCTGGGAGCGTTCAGGGGGCTATAGCTACTCCTATCGCGGCAGCAGGGATCGCTTCGACGGATTCCTCCTGAGCCCGGGCCTCCTCGACTCCTCGGGACTCTCCTTCGCGGGCTTCGCGCCGGCGAGCGCGTCCTTCCTGATGGATGCCGAGGGCGTCCCGGTCGCATGGCCCGGCTCGGGCGCTGCCGGCTACTCGGATCACCTGCCCATCCTCCTCCTCCTCGAGGGGAGGGCCTGAGCCCGCCGCGGCAGGGCCCTTTCGACGCCGCCCCTCCCGTCAATCGCCGGGTCGGCAGGCCCTTCGGGGGCTCGAGTTCCGTTCCCAGAATACGCCGTCCTCGTAGCCCTGTATCCGAGCGCCGGCCGTCGCCAGCTCGAGCCTCCGCAGCGCGGCCAAGCAATGCTCCGCGTCGATCTCGATCGCGAGGTATCGGCGCCCGAGCTTCTTCGCCACGACCGCGCTGGTGCCCGAGCCCAGGAAAGGATCGAGGACGAGGTCTCCGGGCCGCGAGGAGGCGAGGATCAGCTTGGCGAGGAGCTTTTCGGGCTTTTGGGTCGGGTGATTCGTATTCTCGCTCATGGACCAGAACGGGACAGTGAGATCGGTCCACAGGTTGGACGCCGCGGTGTCGCGGAACGGACCGTCGGGACCGTCGTCCCAGCCCTTGGGAGCGCCTCCGACATCGCGATACGGCGCGCGGACCTGTCGCCTTAGGCGCACGGATTTCGCGTCGAAGCGATACCGGTCCGAGGCGGTCGCGAACCAGATGTCTTCGTGGGCGCTCTTCCAATTCCTCGAGGAGGCGCGTCCCTTCTCTCGTTCCCAGGTTATGCGATTTCGCACGATGAGTGTCCGCGACAGGACGCGCTGCACGGCCGAGGAGCAGCGCCAATCGCAGCAGACGTAGACGCTCGCCTCGGGCTTGAGGAGGGGCAGGGCGGCTTCGACCCACGCCCGCGTATACTCCTCGTAGCCCTCGTCGCTCATGCGCGCGCCTCTCGCCTCTCCGAAATCCTTATCCATGTTGTAGGGAGGGTCGGCGACCAGGAGGTCGATCGAGGCGGGCCGAATCCTCGGCAGCGCGTCGAGGGCGTCGCCGAGGATGACCTCGCCCGCCGCCTCCGGCAGGGCGATGCACGAGCCGGATGCGCCGAGGGCGCGGGCCCTTTCGAGCTCCGGAGCGAGACGCCGCCTATCCTCCGCACTCAGCGAGAGACTGCGGTTGCGGGAAGAGGAGCCGGCGGGCATCGGTCAATCCCCTTCCCTGGCGAGGTCGACGACGATGGTCTTCGATTGGCGCAGCTCGCTCTTCATCTGGTCCGCCACGACGAAGATGAAGCCGAAAAAGGTGGTGAAGACGAGGTAGAGAGCCGCGTCCGGAGCCATCACCCGGGCGCGGATGAAGGCGAGACCATGCGCGAGGAGCTTTCGTCGATCCATCGATTCGGATAGTAGCGCCGAAGCGCGGCGACGGGCAACCTTCGCGCCTTGGCTTCCGCGCCTCCTTCGCAGTATGCTTTGTCGGATATGGCCGAAGGCAAGCCCCTGATAGTCCAGAGCGATCTCACCCTCCTCCTTGACGTCCACGACCCCGGCTTCGAGGAGGGCAGGGCGGCAATAGGCGCCTTCGCGGCTCTCGAGAAGAGTCCCGAGCATCTCCACACCTATCGGATGTCCGCCCTCTCGCTCTGGAACGCGGCGAGCGCGGGCCTGGCCCCCTCCGACGTGGAGGCGGCCCTCGAGCGCTATAGCCGCTACGAGATCCCGCGAGACATTTCCTTCATAGTCCGGGATACGATGTCCCGATTCGGCCGCGTCGTCCTCAAGGAGTTGCCCCGGCTCGAGCCGAGTCCCGGCGGCATGGGCCACGCCTTGCCCGACAGGCTGCTCCTGGCCTGCGCCGACGTCGAGGCCGAGCGGGAGATCGCCTCGTCGAAGAAGCTTCAGAAGTGGCTCGTGCCGGCCCCCGGCGGCTTCGAGCTGCGCATCACCGAGCGCGGGACCGTGAAGCGGGAGCTCTTCAAGCTCGGATGGCCGGTGAGGGACGAAGCGCCCCTCGCGCCAGGCGATCCCTTCGCCATCGAGCTGCGCGACAGCCGCGCTTCCGGAGGGGCCTTCGGCCTGCGGCCCTACCAATACGACGCCCTCGGGGCCTTCGTCGGCGGCGGCCTGCCCGGCTCGGGCTACGGCGTCGTCGTCATGCCCTGCGGCGCGGGCAAGACCATCGTGGGGATGGCCGCCATGGCGGCCATAGGGCGCAAGACCCTAATAGTCACCACCAACATCGCCGCCGTGCACCAGTGGATGGACGAGCTCGCCGACAAGACCGACCTCCCCGACGAGGCCGTCGGCGAGTATACGGGCGCCGAGAAGACGGTGAGGCCCGTGACGATCGCGACCTATCAGATACTGACATGGAGACCCGACAAGAACGCGGACTTCCCGCACTTCGACCTGTTCCGCAGGGAAAGATGGGGGCTCATTATCTACGACGAGGTGCATCTGCTGCCCGCCCCTGTCTTCCGCGTCGTCGCCGAAATCCAGGCGGTGCGGCGCCTTGGTCTCACGGCCACCCTTGTCCGCGAGGACGGCCGAGAGGAGGATGTCTTCAGCCTCATCGGCCCGAAGCGCTACGACGTTCCCTGGAAGGACCTCGAGCGCCGGGGCTTCATCGCGGAAGCCTATTGCCGCGAGATCCGCGTTCCCCTCCCGGAAGAGGAGCATCTCCGTTACTCGGTCTCGGAGCCGAGGGACAAGCACCGCCTCGCAGCCGAGAACTCCGCGAAATACGAGGCGGTCCGCGAGCTAGTCGAGAACCATCCCGAGGAGCCCGTGCTCGTGATCGGGCAGTTCCTCGATCAACTCGGGCGCCTGGCGAAGGAGCTCAAAGCGCCCCTCATCACCGGTCGAACGCCCAATCCCGAGAGAGAGCGGATCTATGCGGACTTCAAGGCGGGCCGAGCGAGGGTCATCGTGGTCTCCAAGGTGGCGAACTTCGCGATAGACCTGCCGGACGCCTCGGTCGCAATCCAGGTCTCGGGCTCCTTCGGCTCGAGGCAGGAGGAGGCGCAGCGCCTCGGGCGCATCCTCAGGCCCAAGGCGCGCAACTCCTACTTCTACTCCCTCGTTTCGCGCTACACGGTCGAGGAGGAGTTCGCGGCCAATAGGCGCAAGTTCCTGACCGAGCAGGGCTACCGCTACCATATCGAGGCCTGGGAATGAGCGAAGGCTCAGTCCCGAGGCCGAGCGTCGGCGATTGGTCGGATGCCCTCCTCACCTCGGGAACGGAGGCGCTGCTCGGAGCTGTGAGGAATTACATAGGTCCGATCAAGACGCCGTACGACAAGCGCGATCTCGTCCGCCGGCTCGAGGCTTTCCTTCGCAGGGTCGAGACGAGGAATTCCCTCCTGGCCCTCCTGGACGTCCTGGATATCCGCATCCTCGGCTCTTCTCTTCTCCTTGGCTCGGTCCCCGAGCAGGCCCTGAAAGACCTCTTCGCTGGAGAGCTGCCCCTCTTCGAGCTGGGGGTGAGGATTTCCAACCTCCTCGACCGACTCCTCCTGTTCCGCTACCAGTTCGGGGGGCGGAGGCTGATCGCGGTCAATCCCCTCCTCGAGGAGGAATTGCGCCCTCGCGTCCTGGATCCGGCCGTATTCTTCGGCAATCGCGAGAGCTCCGAACCCGAGGCTGCCGGCGGAATCCCCGCTACCGGCTGCGCCGTCGACGCGAAGGCGGCTGTCGCCTTCTTCTCCTTCCTCTTCCACGCCTCCGCCTCCACGCGAAAGGGAGGAGGCTTGACGAAGAGGGCGGCGGAGCGCGCGGCCGCCCTCTTCCCCGAGCTCTCCGCGGGGGGCGGAGACCGCCTGGGCGCCCTCGCGCGCGCCCTGGCGGCGGCAGGGGTACTGCGCGTCGTCGAGGACGAGGACCGCTGCCTCGATCGGCAGGCTTTCCGCCGACTCCTGTCCGCTTGGGCCGAGGACCTGCCCTGCTATCTCGCTTCCTGCCTCGCGACCGAGGGCCGGCCCGAGGCGGAGGCGGCCCATCCCGAAGGCGGCCCGGGGGAGGCGGCCTCTTCTCTCGCTATCATTATCGCGAGCGCCCTCGAAAGCCTGCCCGAGGACGTCGCCCTGTCCCGACCGACCCTCGCCCGCTGGCTCCGGATCATCGCGCGGCGAGTCCGCTTCGACGCGGATCCCGCGGCCGCGCTGGGGCCTCTCGAGGAGCTCGGGATCCTGGAGCCCCGCGGTGGAGGCTATGTCCCGGCTCGGAGCTCCGTCGTCGCCGCGGCCCGAAGGCCGGGCCTCCTCGTCGTCGAGGGCGCCCACGCCCTGCACCTCATGCCGGAGGCGAGCCTCGAGGAGCGGCTCTTCGTCGGCTGCCTGGCCAGGCCTGTCTCGCTGGGGACCGTGTGGAGCTTCGACGTCGAGCGCGACACCGTGCGCCGCGGCTTCGCGGCCGGTCTCGACGCGACGGAGATGAAGTCGCGCCTGGAGGCCCTGTCCGGCGCCGCCCTGCCGCAGAGCTTCGCCTTCTCTCTGTCCGCATGGGAAGAGGAATACCGCTCCCTCCGTCTCTACCGGGGATTCACGCTCGTGGCCGACGAGAGGCTGAGGCCCGTGATCGAGCGCGCGGCGGCTCTCGGGAAGATAGCGGCGGACAAGCTCGCGCCCGGCGTGTACCTGCTCCGGGCAGCGACGCCCGACGAGGCGATGGCCGCCCTCTCGGCCGCCGGGCTCGAGGCGCCGCCCCTCATGCAGGCCCGTTTCCCGAGGGAGGATACCGCTGGAGCGAGGCCCGGCGAAGGCCCCTCGCTCGGCGGGGCCGCCGGCGAGGCGGGGTCGGCGCCCCGTCTCAGGATCGACGCGGTGCGCGATCTGATCGCCGCCGGCGGTCTGTCGCGGGCCGGCGGCTCAGGCCGGACGCCGGACCCGGAGCCTAGACTCACGGCGCTACGCGCGAGCCTGGCCGCTTCCGGCAGGGCCGAGGAGGAGCGCCGCGAGCTCGCCGACCGCATCGAGCGCAGGCTCGTGCTCACCGAGAGGCAGATCGCCCAGTCGGACCCCAAGCCAGAGCGGCTCGAGGCGGGCGGGCTCGATTACCTCGGCAAGGTGCGCGTCGTCGAGCGGGCGCTCAGGGCCGCGGGCGATAGGCTCGAGGTACTCTACAGGCTGCCCGGCGAAGAGCCCGTCCGGGCCCTCCTGCGTCCAGTCCGGCTCGACAAGAACGAAAAGGGGCTCGTCCTGGAAGCCGAAGACCTCGGAACCGGCGGCCCCGCACGCGTACCCCTCGGCGCCGTGAGCACGGTGCGCAGAGTGCGCGCATCCTTATTCGGAGAAGACCAATGAAGAACCAGAACCAGAATCAGCAGGAGCGACTCGGCCATCAGGACCAGCTCAAACTCGCCGTGCTGGTGGACGCCGACAATACCCAGGCCACCATCGTGGAGGGCCTCCTCGCGGAGATCGCGAAATACGGCGTCGCCAGCGTCAAGCGCATCTACGGCGACTGGACGAGCACCAATCTGCGCAGCTGGAAGGACAAGCTCCTCGAGTTCGCCATCCAGCCGGTGCAGCAGTTCTCCTACACGACCGGGAAGAACTCCACCGACAGCGCGATGATCATCGACGCGATGGACCTCCTGTACACCGAGAACCTCGACGGCTTTTGCATCGTGTCGAGCGATTCCGACTTCACGAGAATCGCCATGCGGCTCCGGGAGGACGGCAAGATGGTCCTCGGCTTCGGCCAGCGCAAGACTCCCAAGCCCTTCGTCGCGGCTTGCGACAAGTTCATCTACACCGAGATCCTGCGCGAGCCCGAGGAGGACCGGGAGGCCAGGGGCGACCGCGAGGCCCCGCCCAAGGCCGCGGCCGACATAAAGCTCGACCGCAAAGCCGCCAACCTCATGCGGTCGGCCGTCGAGGACGCGGCCGACGAGTTCGGCTACGCCTATCTCGGCGCGGTCGGAACCTACATCATGAACCGCCAGCCGGAATTCGACCCGCGCAACTACGGTTACCGCAAGCTCGGCGACCTCATAAAGGCATCGGGGCTCTTCGATATCGACGAAAGGGCGAGCCCCACCGACCAGGGCAAGCAGATCTACATCAAGACCCGGGCCAAGAGCCGCTGACGGGACGGGCTCGGGCGCCATGCTGATCATCCCGGCCATCCGACGCGCGATCGCTTCGGACCTCGAGACGATCGTGGATCTCAGGATGGCCTTCGAGCGCATAACGCGCGACTCCGGTTCCCTCGACGAGGCTTCCCGCCGAGCTGAGCTCGCCTCCCTCCTTGGAACCGACCTGGCGGAAGGCAGGCTCGTCTGCTGGCTAGCGGAGGACGGCGGGCACGCCGTCGCCCAGGCGGCCCTGCGCGTCAAGCGGCGCGCGGTCGCCGCCGCGGGTGGTCTCGGCGAACTCCTCAACGTCTATACGGATCCAGCCTACCGGGGCCGCGGCATCGGATCGGCCCTCGTCGCCGAGGCGATGGCCGAAGCCTCGGCTCTCGGCCTCGGGCGACTCAGGCTCCGCCCCACCGATGACTCGCGGAGGATCTACGAGCGGGCGGGATTCCGCGCGGAGGGAGGCGACATGGTCCTCGACCTCGGAGACGGTCTATAGCCCGAATACCCGCATCCGGTTCTCCCGCCCTATCCTCGCGAGCTCCTCGGCGATCGGCGCTCCGGGCCGGGCCTTGCGCTTGATCTCGATCGCGAACTGATTCATGGAGAAGTGGTTGAAAGCCAAGACTCCGGAGAGCTCCCGGGGCGTCGCCCGCCCGAGACGGCGGCTGAGCTCGTCGCGGTAGATATTGAATAGGCCACCCTTCCTCAGTTCCCCGAGGCCGGAGATCCAGAGCGCTGGCCCCGATGCGCCGGCGCTTCCGCTCATGGCCCGGTAAAGCCGCCAGGCGAGGTCGGCCATCGCTGTCTGGCTGCCGGCGAGGAGAGCTTCCAGGCGCTGGCGATGGAAGCCGGCGCTCTTCGCGAGGAGCGCGAGCTCCGCCGTTTTGGGCGTATGGACGGGGGTCTTGTTGAGGATCAGGACCTCGCGCCGGAAATCGACGCCGAGCTCCGAGCGGAACCAGCCCTCGGCGAGCTTGCCCGATTGGCCGACCAGGTAGCGATTGTTGGCGGCCAGCTGCTCCTTCTTGCCCGGGTTATCGGCGACGAGGATGATCCCTATCTCGGATCCGGGGCCTAGATCGTCCAGCGCGCGGTTGTAGACGATGGGAGTCTCCACCCGATAGTCCTCGTAGCCCCGCGCGGCGCGGACCCGCTCCTGGATTTCCATGAGGTAGGGATTGTCCGCGCTCCAGGACCCCACCAGGCCGCGGAATTCCTCCCGAATCGCCTCCAAGGCGCCGTAGGCTTCGCTCGTCATGCCGTCGAGGATGCCGGCGGAGGGGACCTGAGCGCAAGTGGGAGACCCGCCGGGAAAGTGTCCCCGAGCGGACCCTATAGAGGCTTGCATTATGAAGCGTACCCGACATAAAGAGGGTACGCATGCAAGCCTCTCAATGATGTTTACATCGACCTAACACGCCGAAGGCATGTACGTCATAATATGCAAACATCATTAGATCCGGAGGAGCACCGTTTCCTCCAGGCCGAGCCTGTACGGTGGAGCTGGCGTCTGATCGGGATAGCCGATATCGATGTAGGTGACGAGCTTCACGTCCTCGGGGAGCTTCAGGCGGGCGTAGAGCCTCTCCAGCATAACGTCGCTGAAGGTGAGCCAGACGCCGCCCAGGCCCAGGGCATGGGCGGCGAGCACCATGTTCTGGACGGCCGCCCCCGCGTCGAGCAGGCGGTTCCTGACGGGATTGTAGGGATTGGCCCGGTACACTCGCTCGTCCTGGAGCGCGAGGATGTGGACGGGACCTCCCGGCACGTCGGATCCGCGGAAGAGACCGGGCTCGTTCTTCTCCCTCGCCACGACGAAGCGCAGGGATTGAAGGTTGCAGGAATGGGCCCCCCAGGACCCGGCGCTCAGGATCTCGTCGATGACTGAGTCGGGAACTTCCCGATCCGTCCAATGCCGGACCGACCTGCGCTCCTCGACGATCCTCTTGAAGAGGGCGTAGCCATTCTCTTCGACGGTTCCGGGCTCGAAGGCCGACAGGTCGACCTTCCGGCCTTCCTGGCTCGCCTTCGCGAAGCTCAACACCTTGGCGGCCCAGCGGAAGTCCGGCAGCTCGACGGAGAGACCGCGCTCCTTCCAGATCGCCGCGAGGCGGTCGACCGTCTCCGTCTGTCTGGGCGATAAACGGCTTCCCTCGTGGAGCGAGGCGTAGGTCTGGATCTCGAGACTGTGGTGGACTCGCTCCCTGAACCTCGCCCTGAACTCTCTGTCGTCCATCGCGAGGTATTCCTCTCGGCTGAGGTCGAAGCCCGGGGTCGGATGCTCTTTCTCGGTAGACATTGCTTCCTCCTTCGATGCTTATTCTCTCGAGCCGCCGCCCGGCAGCCGGTTCAAGCCTGGATCCTTCGGGAAGTAGATCCTCTCGCAGCTATCGTCCCCCGCCAGGACATTCTTCGTTATGCGCTGGGACATCGTCCGCGTGAAGGTCTCTATTACCCCGGTATCGTTGATGTCGCAATACATTCGGGCGAACTTCGGGAACCAGGGATGGTCCGCGTAACGGGGGAGCCAAGCCGCCGCGTAGGGGCAGGTCTCCCTTCCGAGCCGGGGATCCCAGCCGAGGAAGGGAATGTCCGTGACTTTCTCGAATTCCTCGACTTTCGGCTCCAATCCCAGTTCGGCCGCGCGCGAGCGCAACCTCTGCCCGCGCTCAGCAGCCCTTTCCCTCAGGACCTTGCCCACGAGTTCGCCGGCCCCAGGCTCTCCGAACTCGGTTACGAGGACGGCGACGAAGTGGAAATAGAGATCGGCGAAATGAAAGCAGGCCTTCCTGACTTCTTCGACGCCGCCTTTCTCGGGAATAGCAGGTACTGCGTCGGGCATCATCGGCTCCTCGTGGCATCCCCGGACAGGATCGAATTCAGGAAATCCACGTACTCCCGTCTCGTGAACTTGGCCGGCCGCTCGGACTTGACCTTGCGCGCGCCCGCGGCCCCGTCCTTTAGGAGGTCGAAGACGGCGAGAGCGGCGATCTTGGCCGGCAATACAAAGGCGGTCTCGGCGTCGACGAGCGCGACATCGGCGCCGTGGGCCTCGCCGGAGAAGCCCCCGGTATTGAAGGTCAGGACGGGAAGCACATGGCAGAGATCGCCGACATCGGTGGAGAACGTGAAGTGGCGGCTCGGATCCACGGCCTCGATGTCCTTCTCCCCCACGAGCGCCCGGGCGATGGGCAGCAGAGGAGAAGCCCGGCTTTCCGGGAGCCTGGGTAGGTAACCCGGGAAGTCGGAGATGATCGTCCGCGCGTCCATCGCATGGCCCCCCGCCTCGAAGGACCTCGTCGCCTTCGCGTTGGCGTCGAGGATCGCCTCGATGGTTCTGGCGCGGACGAGGAGCTCCACGGTCGTCTCGCCCGGTATGACGTTTACGAGATCCCCGCCCTTCGTGACGATGGGGTGGACCCGCACGCTGTCGCCGTCTCGGAAAGTCTCCCTCTGCGCGTTCAGTGCGGCGAGCCCTATGAGGGCCGCGTTGAGGGCGTTGATGCCCGTTTCCGGGGAGCCGGCCGCGTGGGCCGCCTTGCCGATGTAGCGGACATGCTTTCCGATAAAGCCGTTCGACGAGCCCGAGCCGACCGAAATTTTTTTCTCGCCCTCGAAGTTCGCGTGATGCGTGATGGCCAGGTCGATATCGTCGAATTCGCCCAGGCGGATCAGCTCGGGTTTGCCTCCAAGGAAGCCGATCTTCCCCTCTCGCACGAGGGAGTGCTTGAATTCGATCTCGCCGTACTCCTCCGCGGGAACGGCGAAGAAGACGGCGGTCCCGCAGAGGCTCTGCCTGACTTGGACGTCGCTGAGCGCTATCGCCGCGCCGACCAGGGCCGCCAGCTGCGCGTGGTGGCCGCAGGTGTGCGCGGCCCCGGTATTCGGATCGGCGAGCGGATGCGCAGGGGTGCGGACGGCATCGAGCTCTCCGAGGATCGCGACGGTCGGCCCCTCTCCGCCGCCGCCCCTCAGTTTGGCCTTCAGCCCCGTGAGAGCCAGGCCCTTGCGCGGCTCGAGCCCGAGACTCGCGAGGAACACGGCCGTCTTCTCCGCCGTCCTCTCTTCCTTGAAGCCCAATTCGGGATGCTTAAAGATGTCTTCGGCGAAGGCGATAATCCGATCCCGATTCTCGTCGACGATCCTGGTGATGCGCTCTTCTATTCCGCCCATGCATCCTCCGCTTCCCGTTTAATAATATCAGACTATTTTGGTCCGAATAGAATACAATAAGATATGCACACTGAGTCAAGTACTGGTGGATAGTCGATATGCTACAATCAATCCTGGAGGGACCGTGAAGCGATCGGCCGCCGCCTTCCTCGTCGTTGGCCTCGTCCTCCTCCTGGCTGTTCAGGTCCTGTGCACCTCGATGCTGCTCGCTCCCGCGGGCGCGAGGATGCAATGGCCGGAGCCCGGATCGCGCCATGGCCTCGCTTTCATCGCGAGCGGCGACGCGTGGGCGGCTCCGGGCCCCGGGGCGATCGCTTCCCTGCGCGTCGAGGCGCGGCCCGCCTCCTCGCCCGGCGCCGCTCCGCTCAGCTTCCCGGCGGAGCGATCATATATACGGTACGGAAGCCAGTTCCGCTACGCCTTGCCCACCTGGACCGCCCGAGTCGTCCTCCCCGCGGAAGGAGACTGGAGCCTGAAAGCCGTCGCGCTTACGACGGACGACAGGCGCATCGAGTCGGCGAGGCGCAGAATCCTCGTCTCCGCGGCCCTCGGCGGCGTCGCCGACAGAGGTTTCTCCTCGTGGTCCGTCTCACACCTATCCGCCATTGGGGTCATTCTCCTCGGCGCCCTGGCAGTCGCGTATTTCGCCCGCAAGGGAGGCCCCTCCTGGCTGCGGGCGGCAGCCCCCTATATCGCCACCGTCATGTGGGCAAACGAGCTCGCCTATCAGTGCTACTGGATGGCAGTCGGGGGCTGGTCGCACTCGGTTTCCCTCATGCTCCAAATGTGCGGTCTCACCATCGTACTCGTCCCCATCTGCCTTTTCATGAGCGACGGCCCGCGGCGGCGCCACCTCGCTGACGTCCTCTATTTTTGGGGCCTCGGCGGAGCGGCCCAGGCCATCCTGACGCCGGACATCGGCGCCTCGGGCTTTCCCTCCTACCGTTACTTCTCTTTCTTCATATCCCATGGCATGATCATTGTCGCCGTGATCGCCCTCGTCGCTTCGGGCTCGGCGAAGATCGGCCTGCGATCCCTGGCGCGATGCATTCTCGTATCCAATATCGTGGTCGTGCCGGCCTATCTCATCGATCGCGTCCTGGCCCTCGTTCCGCCTTTCGCCCCCGGCAACTACTTCGCCCTCGGCTATCCGCCGCCCACGGGCTCGCCGATCGATCTGTTGGCCAGGATCTTCGGTCCCTCCCCGCGCTATTTCGCCGGTCTCGAGATTATGGGGATCCTCGTCTTCGGGCTGCTGTGGCTGCCATGGGGAATTGCAACGCGGGTACGCACAGCGAAGCGAGCTTTGGTTCATTGAAAGGTAGAACGACGATGAGAAACGAAGGCCTCGTGCCTAACTTAGGCAACCGTTTTGCCCAAGTTGGATAGTCGCAGAGCCTGAATTGGACATTCATCGCAACCAACTTGGACCCTAGTCACGACCAAGTTGGTCGCGGGGATCAGCCGGCATTGCCTCTCCCCGATATTTCCCGTATCCTCCCCGCTATGTCAGACGAAACGCCGCCCATCGCGGCGGCTGGAGATCGCTCCGGCCGCATGATGCGCGAAGGAGGCAAGCTCTCCCTCCTTACCATGGCTTCCCGTATCCTAGGCCTCGCGCGCGAGATGACCAGGGCTGCCTTCATGGGCACGGGATGGCTTGCGGACGCCTTCGCCGTCGCCTTCACCCTGCCCAATTTCCTCAGGCGGCTCTTCGCCGAAGGCTCCATGACAGCCGCCTTCATTCCCACCTTTGCCGGCTATATCGCCGGAGGCGAGGAAGGGGAAACGAGGGAGTTCCTGTCCGCGACCTTCACCATCCTCGTCTTCCTCGTCGGCATCGTGGTAGCCCTCGGCATCGCGCTGGCCCCCTGGATTGTCCTCCTCTTCGCCTCCGGCCACCATGACGAGATGGCCCTTCTCACCCAGATAATGTTCCCCTTTCTCGCTCTGGTGGCCGTCGCCGCCTTCTTTCAGGGCATACTGAACTCGATCGGGATCTTCGCGCCCTCCGGGATGGCGCCTATCCTCTTCAACGTCTGCTGGATAGCGGTGCCCTACCTCTTCGGCCGGGCCGCGGGGAACCCCGCGAGGGCGATGGCGGCTGGCGTGGTCATCGGCGGGCTCGCCCAGGCCCTCTGCCAGCTGCCGGCCGTGCTCAAGGCAGGCTATCGCTTCGGCTTCATCGGCCTCGGGCGGGCATTCCGCAACCCGGGGATGAAGCGGGTCTTCGCCCTTTTCGGCCCCACGATCGTGGGCATGGCGGCCTATCAGATCAACATCCTCGTCTCGACCTATCTCGCGACCAACTCGGGGACGGGCTCGGTCGCCAGCCTCCAATACTCCCTCCGGCTCCAGGAGCTGGTCCTCGGCGTCTTCGTCGTGTCGCTCGGCACCGTCCTCCTCCCGGATCTGGCCGGCGCAGCGCGCGCGGAAGACTGGGATGCCTACGCCGGCAGTCTCGAGAGGGGTCTCTGCGCCATGCTCCTCATCACCATCCCTGTCGCCGTCTACTCCATGATCGTCGGCGCGGACATAGTGACCCTGCTTTTTCGCCGCCGGGAATTCGGACCCGATTCCGTGCGTCTCACTTCCTCGGTCTTCTTCTGGCACATGTCGGGCCTCGCCTTCATAGCCGTGAACCGCGTCATCGCGCCGGCCTTCTACGCCCGAGGCGATACCAAGACGCCCACTCTGGGCGGCCTGGTATCCGTAGGCGTCAATATCGCGCTCGCCTTCCTTCTCGTTGGGACCCTGAAGGCGCCGGGCATCGCCCTCGCCTTGGCTGGCGCCAGCGCGGTCAATACCCTCGTGCTCGTCGCGAAGCTCCTTCGCGCCCGAATACCCGGCGCTTCCGGGGCATTGGCCCGGGCGGGGCGCTATTCCCTCAAATTGATCTTGCTTTCCGGCCTATCGGCCCTTCCGATCCTCGCGATCAGACCATTCCTGGAGTTCCACATGGCCGCCTGGAACGTAAACCTGGCCGCGGGCCTCTCTTTGGCTACTACCTTTATCGTCTTCGGAGGTGTCGGCATAGTGCTCCTGGCCCTCAGCAGGGACGAAATGGCCCTGACCTTAGTCGGAGCCTTCCGCCGGCGTCGATCGGGATAGCAATTCTCGTGCCTCCATGGCCAAGACTTCTAGCGCGACTTGACAAAGCCACGGGCTGGTGATATGTTTCCGACGCTTCGTAGTATGCCCTTGTAGCTCAGTTGGCAGAGCATATCCATGGTAAGGATAAGGTCAACGGTTCGATTCCGTTCGAGGGCTATACGTCTGTAGTTTACGGACCAGTCCCGCGAGGCGGGAGGCGCCTTGGTGCTTGCCCGTTCGGGGTGCTTGGATTGCTTCGGGGCAAATAATTCGTTATGGGCGTCGGCTTTACTCGCCGCGTCGAAAGGATCGGATATGGCTGCCAAGAAGCAGAACGTCGAGATCATCGCCTTAGCCTGCTCCGAGTGCAAACGCCGCAACTATACGACGAAGAAGAACCGCAAGACGCAGCAGGAAAAGCTCGAGCTCTTGAAGTACTGCAAGTGGGATCGCAAACATACCCTCCACAAAGAGACCAAAGTAAAGTAAATTAGGGCAAGTGCGCGATTCGGTGTTGCGGCCATTTTTGAACAAATGTACGCAGTTCTCGGGTCGTTCGCTGAAGAAAGTACGCGAATCCGCGTCGGGGAAGCTTTTGAGGGTGTATATACGCAGTTTTCCCGTTGTGAAAACTGCGGGTCGGGGAGTCGGGCCTAACCGAGTCCTGACATTAGGGTATGTACGCGATTTTTACATGGTGAAAATCGCGGCGTGAATCACCTGAACTCGAAGAGTTCCGGTGATTCACGAAGGCCAGTAGCTCTAATGGTAGAGCGCCGGTCTCCAAAACCGGATGTTGAGGGTTCGAATCCTTCCTGGCCTGTTTTTACGTAATATAGAGGCTGGCGGGGCTCGAATGCCCCGTCCGCGGCGAAGGAGCCGCTATGAGGAAGATCACTCAGTTC
This sequence comes from uncultured Treponemataceae bacterium, assembly GCA_964404145.1. Taxonomy (GTDB): domain Bacteria; phylum Spirochaetota; class Spirochaetia; order Treponematales; family Rectinemataceae; genus UBA1306. Next base: position 7,935 of record CAYOIX010000037.1, on the reverse strand, counting down.
TTCAAGGACAGCTATGCCGAGCTTCGCAAGGTAGTGTGGCCGTCCCGGGAGGATGTAGTCGCGTCCACCAAGGTAGTGCTCGTTTCCACCCTCGTCATGGCCGCCGTGCTCGGCTTCATAGACTTCCTGCTCCTCGCCGGCATCGACGTCATCTTCAGGTAAAGGACGCAAAGGCTAAAGCATGGCGAAAGCCTGGTACGTTCTCCACGTCTATTCAGGGTACGAGAACAAGATCGAGCGCACGATCCGCATGCTGATCGACAATGGGGACCTCTCGCGTGATATCGTCACCGACATCAAGGTGCCGAGCGAGGAGGTCGTCGATGTGAAGGACGGCAAGAAGCGCTCGTCCTCGCGTAAGATCCTGCCGGGCTACATTCTCGTCGAAATGGACCTGCCGGAGGCCGACTGGAAGGCGACCTGCGCGACCATCCGCAAAATTACGGGCGTGACTGGCTTCGTCGGGGCGACGCAGCATCATAGGCCGCAGCCGATCAGCGCCGAGGAGGCCCGCGGAGTGCTTCAGCGCTCAGGGGAGATCAAGGGCGACCGCAGCGCTCGCGCCCGCCAGACCTTCTCGCCCGGCGAGCAGGTCAAGATCATCGACGGGCCCTTCGAGTCCTTCACCGGATCGATCGAGGAAGTGATACTCGAGAAGGCCAAGCTCAAGGTCATGGTCGGAATCTTCGGGCGCAACACGCCCGTGGAAGTCGATATGCTGCAAGTGGAGAAGGTCTAGGTCCTCGATCTTTTAAAGCGGCGTCGCGGCGCCTGTCAGGCCGGCGCGACGCTTCTCATAGAGGGGTTTCACTCCGCGGATGGGAGTTCGCGAGGGCGGCGCAGCCGCCTTCGCGCGTTCGGGCCGACAAAGCCGACTCGAACGAAGAACGCTATCTCGCGCGAAACGCCGAGCCGGCGGATCGCGACGAGTACACCACGAAAGGAGAAAGGCTATGGCCAAGAAGAAGGTGACTGCGATAGTCAAATTGCAGTGCCCGGCGGGGAAGGCGACTCCCGCGCCGCCGGTGGGGCCGGCTCTCGGTCCCCACGGCGTCTCGGCGCCGCAGTTCTGCCAGCAGTTCAACGAGCGCACGAAGAGCATGGAGCCGGGGCTCATCATCCCGGCCATCATCACGGTCTACGGCGACAAGACCTTCACGTTCGTGCTCAAGACGCCGCCTGCGTCCGTCCTCATCAAGAAGGCGCTCGGGCTCGAGAAGGGTTCGGGAGTGCCGCACAAGCAGAAGGTGGGCAAGCTCCCCAACGACAAGCTCGAGGCGATCGCGAAGCAGAAGATGCCCGATCTGAACGCCAACGACATCGAGGCGGCGAAGCGCATCATCGCCGGCACCGCCCGCTCCATGGGCGTTGAGACGGAGAAGTAGGCCATGAAGCACGGCAAGAAGTACAGCGAGTCGGTCAAGAAATACGACGCCGAAAAGGAGCTGGAGCCCCAGGCCGCCTGCGCCCTGGTGAAGGACCTCCATTTCGCGAAGTTCGACGAGACCGTTGAGGTGCACGTCCGGCTCAACCTCAAGAAGAGCCAGTCGGTCCGCGACACCGTCGTCCTCCCCCACCAGTTCCGCGGCGAGAAGAAGATCCTGGTCTTCTGCAAGCCCGAGAAGGAGAAGGAGGCCCTCGAGGCCGGGGCCGCCTATGCGGGCTCCGACGAGCTCATCGAGAAGGTAAAGGGAGGCTGGCTCGACTTCGACGTCGCGGTCGCCACCCCCGACATGATGAAGGACGTCGGCAAGCTCGGCATGGTCCTCGGGCGTAAGGGCCTGATGCCCAACCCCAAGACGGGCACCGTCACGCACGACCTGAAGGCGGCGGTCGCGGAGCTCCGCAAGGGCCGCACCGAATTCCGCACGGACAAATCGGGGATAATCCATCTCGCCATCGGCAAGGTGTCCATGGAGCCCGACAAAGTCTCGGATAACCTCACGACCCTCCTCGAAGAGATCGGGCGCAAGCGGCCCTCCGACGCGAAGGGCGATTTCGTGGGCTCCGTCTTCCTCACCTCAACCATGGGGCCGGGCGTCCGGGTCGTCCAGGCCAAGATCGAGAAGAGGTAAATCATGGCAATGCGAGCCACCAAGATACAGTCGGTCAAGGCCGACGCCATCGGCGAGCTGAAGGCGAAGATCGGCGCGGCGAAAGATTTCATCTTCGCCGAATACCGCGGCCTAACCGTCGAGCAGATCTCCGCGCTGCGCAGGCAGCTGCGCGAAAAGAACGCGGAGTTCCACGTCGTCAAGAACAATTTCGCGCGCATCGCCTTCGAGGACCTCGGCTACCCCAAGGACGTCGAGCCCGTCCTCGCCGGCCCCACGGCCGTCGCCTTCTCCAAGTCCGAGGCCAACGAGGTCGCCAAAGTCCTCGTCGACTTCGCCAAGGAGACGCCGGCTCTCAAGGTCAAGGCGGGTCTAGTGGATCGGGGCTTCATGGGCGAGGCCGAGATCGCGGCCTTTTCCAGGCTGCCGTCCAGGAACCAGCTCATCGCGATGCTCATGGCCGGCCTCAAGAGCCCGGTGCAGAAGCTCGTCTACACCCTTGTCGCCCTGCAGGAGAGGATGGGCGCGGGAACGCCCGAGGCCGCTCCCGCGTCGGTCGAGGCGGCCCCTCCCGCGGAGGCGGTCGCGCCGGCCTGATGGGCCCGCGGCCGATATGGCAATCGTTTCCCACGGCATTCAGGCTTCGGAGTCGCTGCCGTTCCTGTATGCCTCGGGCGACGCCAACGGCGTCGCCGAAGCCGCCCGTACGGGTCGGCGAGCGCTTTCGAAGGAGAAGATAATATGGCAGCATTGACGAAAGAGCAGATTCTCGACGCGATCGCCGAGATGAAGATCATGGAGATCGCCGATCTGATCAAGGCGATGGAGGAGAAATTCGGCGTCACTGCCGCCGCCCCTGTCGCCGCCGCGGCCGCCGGGCCCGCCGCGGCCGCCGTCGAGGAGCAGACCGAATTCACCGTCATTCTCAAGGGCGGCGTCCCCCCCGACAAGAAGATCGCGATAATCAAGGAAGTGCGCGCCCTCACCGGGCTCGGCCTCAAGGAGGCCAAGGACCTTGTCGAGGCCGGAGAGAAGCCCATCAAGGAGAACATCTCCAAGGACGAGGCGGCGAAGATCAAGAAGCAAATCACAGACGCCGGCGGCGCCGTCGAGGTCAAGTAATACGGCTCTTCATCGAATCAGATTCTTACGCTCCAGCGGAGCGGCATGCGGGCGGGGAGTCCCTTCCCGCATGGCCTCCGCGAAGGTTCCGGGGGCGCGTCAGCCGTGCTGACGATGTCAGCTAGGCCGACGCCGCCGAGGCTCCCGGGGCCTTTCTTGCGTCTTTCGGCGGCTTGCGCGACGAGGGGGTGACGGATGGCAATCGGCGAGAAGAAGATAGAGAGGGAGTACGTCGGCAAGGACTATCAGGAAGTGATGTCGCTGCCCGACCTCATCGACATTCAGCTCTCCTCCTACGAGCGCTTCCTGCAGCGCGAGAAGGTCCGCGCGGGCGTCGGACTCCAAACGGCCGGCCTGGAGGAGGTCTTCCGGAACACCTTCCCGATAGAGAGCCCCAACGGTGACATGCTCCTCGAGTACGAGCGCTACAACCTCGACGAGGACGCGATGAAGTACTCGGAGCTCGAGTGCAAGATGAAGGGTCTCACCTACGCCGTCCCCCTCAAGGCGAGGATCAACCTGGTCTTCCAGAAGACCGGCGAGATACGGCAGAAGGAGATATACCTCGGCGACGTTCCTCTCATGACGGACCGGGGCACCTTCATCATCAACGGCGCCGAGCGCGTCGTGGTCTCCCAGATCCACCGCTCCCCGGGCGTCATCTTCTGCCACGAGAAGGGCGTCTACTCCGCGCGCATCATCCCCTACCGCGGCTCCTGGCTCGAGTTCGAGATCGACCAGAAGAAGGAGCTGATCTACGCCAAGATAGACCGCAAGAAGCGGATCCTCGGCACGATGTTCCTGCGCGCCCTCGGCTTCGAGAGCCGCGAGGACATCGCGGAGGCCTTCTATAAGTCGGAGAAGGTGGCCATCGGCGCCGAGCGCTCCGAGAAGGAGAAGGCGATCAACCGCGTCCTCGCGCGGGCCATCAAGGCCGAGGTCAACGGCGAGAAGAAGAAGCTCTACCGCGCGGGCGACAAGCTCCACCTCCACGACATCGACGAGCTCGTCAATCTCGGGATCCGCGAGGTCGACGTGATCGACTTCGAGCATCCTGACTCGCTCCACTTCGACATGATCCTCAATTGCTTCGAGCGCGAGGACATCAAGCTCGTCAAAGAGGATCCCTCCCAGGACGAGCCCGCGAAGGCCGACGCGCTGGCGGCGGTCTACTCGACCCTCATGCCCGGAGAGCCCATCACCGTCGAGAACGCCGAGCGGGACCTCGCGAATATGTTCTTCTCCGGCAGGCGCTACGACCTGGGCAAGGTCGGCCGCTACAAGCTCAACAAGAAGTTCGACTACGCGGTGCCCGTGAAGGAGTTCACCCTCGTCCGCAGCGATGTGATCGCGACGATGAAGTACCTCATGAACGTGTACTATGGCGCCTCGAACGTCGACGACATAGACCATCTGGGCAATCGCCGGGTGCGGTCGGTCGGCGAGCTCCTCGCCAACGTCATGAAGAGCGCCTTCGGCCGCATGGAGCGCATCGCCAAGGAGCGCATGAGCCTGAAGGAGACGGACACGATCCGCCCCCAGGACCTCGTATCCATCAAGCCGATCGTCGCCGCGATCAAGGAGTTCTTCGGCTCCTCGCAGCTCTCGCAGTTCATGGACCAGGTGAACCCCCTCGCCGAGCTCACCCACAAGCGCCGGCTGAACGCATTGGGGCCCGGCGGCCTCTCGAGGGACCGGGCCGGCTTCGAGGTGCGCGACGTCCACTACACCCACTACGGGCGCATGTGCCCGATCGAGACGCCGGAAGGCCCGAACATCGGCCTCATCGTCTCGCTCGCGACCTACACGACGGTGAACGAGTACGGCTTCCTTGAGACTCCCTTCCGCAAGGTCGAGGGCGGCAAGGCTACCAAGCAGATCGAGTACCTCTCCGCGATGGACGAGGACAAGTACTACGTCGCCCAGGCGAGCGCGAAGGTCGACAAGGCCGGCAACTTCCTCGAGAGCTCGATATCCTGCCGCCATCAGGGCGACTATACGACGCGGGGCGCGGACGAGCTCCAGTATATGGACGTCTCGCCCAAGCAGATAATCTCGATCTCTGCGGCCCTCGTCCCCTTCCTCGAGCACGACGACGCCAACCGAGCCCTGATGGGCTCGAACATGCAGCGCCAGGCCGTGCCCCTCATCTTCACGGAGCCGCCGCGCGTCGGCACGGGGATGGAGGAGAAGTGCGCCTACGACTCCGGCGTCCTGCTCAAAGCGCGCCGCGACGGCGTGGTCGACTACGTCGACGCCTGCCACATCCTCGTCAAGCCTGACGCCGACAAGAAGGCGCGCGACGAGTACGTGCTCGTCAAGTACCAGCGAACTAATCAGGATACCTGCTACACGCAGCGGCCCGTCGTCCGCAAGGGCGAGAAGGTGCTCAAGGGGCAGGTCGTCGCCGACGGCCCGGCGACGAGGGACGGGGAGCTCGCCCTCGGCCGCAATATACTCGCCGGCTTCGTGCCCTGGAACGGCTACAACTACGAGGACGCCATCCTCATCTCCGAGCGCGTGGTCAAGGAGGACATGTTCACCTCCATCCACATCAAAGAATTCCAGACCGAGGTCCGCGAGACCAAGCTGGGGCCCGAAAGGATCACGCGCGACATCCCGAACACGAGCGAGAAGAGCCTGGACAACCTCGACATCGAGGGCATCATCCGCATCGGCGCCAAGGTGAAGGCCGGCGACATCCTGGTCGGGAAGGTGACGCCCAAAAGCGAGACCGAGACCACCCCGGAGTTCAAGCTGCTCAATTCGATATTCGGCGAGAAGGCTAAGGACGTGCGCGACTCGTCCCTGCGGGTTCCGCACGGCATCGAGGGCACGATCATCGACGTGCAGCGCCTGAAGCGCTCCGCGAACGACGACTTGTCCCCCGGAGTGGAGGAGGTCGTCAAGGTCCTCATCGCCGCCAAGCGCAAACTCAAAGAAGGCGACAAGATGGCCGGCCGTCACGGCAACAAGGGCGTCGTCGCCCGCGTCCTGCCCGCGGAGGACATGCCTTACCTCGACGACGGCACGCCCCTGGACATCTGCCTCAACCCCCTCGGCGTCCCCTCGCGGATGAACATAGGCCAGATCATGGAGACGGAGCTCGGCTGGGCGGCCAGCACCCTGGACGAGTGGTACTCCTGCCACGTCTTCCAGTCGCCGTCGCAGGAGCAAATCGAGCAGAAGCTGAAGGACGCGGGGCTCCCCGTGAACTCGAAGGCCAAAGTCCGGGACGGACGCACCGGTGAGCATTTCCAGAATCCCGTCACCGTCGGCGTCATCTACTTCATGAAGCTGCACCACCTCGTGGACGACAAGATGCACGCCCGCTCGACCGGTCCTTACTCCCTCGTCACGCAGCAGCCCTTGGGCGGCAAGGCCCAGTTCGGCGGCCAGCGCCTAGGCGAGATGGAAGTCTGGGCCCTCGAGGCCTACGGCGCCGCGAACACGCTGCAGGAGCTTTTGACCATCAAGTCCGACGACATGACGGGCCGCGCCAAGGTCTACGAGGCCATCGTGAAGGGCGAGCCCCACACGGCCGCCGGCATTCCCGAGGCCTTCAACGTCATGGTCCAGGAGCTTCGGGGCCTCGCCCTCGACATCCGCGTATACGACGCGAAGGGCAAGCAGATCGCGCTCACGGAGCGCGACGAGGACATCATCAACAAGCAGGGCGCCTTCTAGGTCGAATAGTACTAAGAGGAACCACGGAGTGAAGTCCGGAGATCACGGAGAGGAAATGAAAAGAGAGATAGGGAAGAATGGGGGAGCCGATAAATACTGCTATTCCGCATTCTTCTCGATTTCTTTCTTCTCCGTGATCTCCTCTTATCTCCGTGTCTCCGCGGCTGCCTTTCTCTTGGTTGCTTTATTTTAGTAACTAAATTGCCCGAATCGACGAGATGAGGGGGAGATAGAATGCGGGATATACAGGATTTCGATAGCATAATGATCCGCCTGGCCAGCCCGGACATGGTCCGGGCCTGGAGCTACGGCGAGGTGAAGAAGCCCGAGACGATAAATTACCGCACGCTGAGGCCCGAGAAGGACGGCCTCTTCTGCGAGCGCATATTCGGCACGACCAAGGAATGGGAGTGCTACTGCGGCAAGTTCAAGTCGATCCGGTACAAGGGCGTCATCTGCGACCGCTGCGGCGTCGAGGTGACCCACTTCAAGGTCCGCCGCGAGCGCATGGGCCACATCGAGCTGGCCTCGCCCGTATCCCACATCTGGTTCTACCGCTCGGTCCCGAGCCGGATGGGCCTCCTCCTCGACCTGCCGGTCGCCGCCCTCCGCTCCGTCCTCTACTACGAGAAGTACATCGTCATAGATCCGGGCGACACCGACCTCAAGAAGATGCAGCTCCTCACCGAGGAGGAATGGTACGAGGCCCAGGACCGCTACGGCGGCGCCTTCACCGCCGGGATGGGGGCCGAGGCCATCCGGTCCCTCCTCGAGCAGATCAACATGGACGAGCTCGCGGCGGAGCTCCGCGTGCGAATGATCGAAAAGGGTCCCAAGTCCGACAAGCGCCTCCTCAAGCGCATCGAGATCTGCGAGTCCTTCCGCAACTCCGACAACAAGCCGGAGTGGATGGTGCTCGACGTGATCCCCGTCATCCCCCCCGAGCTCAGGCCCATGGTGCAGCTCGACGGCGGGCGCTTCGCGACCAGCGACCTCAACGACCTTTACCGGCGCGTCATCAACCGCAACAACCGCCTCAAGAGGCTGATGGCGCTCAACGCGCCCGACATCA
>CAYOIX010000036.1:0-47223 GCA_964404145.1 uncultured Treponemataceae bacterium | reverse complement strand
GGTATTCGCGAGAGACGTGCTTTATTTGGTCAATTCAAACTGCGCGCCGACACTTTGCCAGCTCAGCAACAAACACTGCCAGTTTGTCGAATATCTGGTTCGATCCTGTGTCCTCTCCCTCATCCCAGTGACTGCGTTTGAAAGTGAGCTTCGTCCGGCCACTTCCGATCTCCTCGAATGTCACCACATCGCGCACTTCAACATCATTGCTATCCGCGGGTTCAACTTTCCCATTCTTATCTGCGTAGAACAGGACTGCGACGATCTTCTCGGGCGCTATGATCTCTGTGTATTCTCCGCCACTCCAGAACTCCTGACCGTCGGGCGCCCTCATGCAAAAGAGGTATCGCCCTCCCAAGCGAAGATCAATCTCGCAAGATGGGGAGGTAAAACCCATCGGTCCCCACCATTGCATCACGAATTTCGGGTCAGTCCACGCCTTCCAAACCAACTCGCGCGGGGCGTCAAAGATCCTGGTGATCACAAGATTTTCCAAAAGATTTGTCGCACGTTCTGCCATCTTTCACCTCCGTTTTTTCATTTCCGTTAGAACTGCATCCAACTTGTCGAAACTCTCTTCCCAGAAGCGACGATAATCAAGCGCCCAGTCGCTGACAGCCTTTATCGCTTCTGGCCTCAACGTAACCACGCTCTCCCGCCCAAGCTTCGTTTTCTTCACAATCCGTGCGCGTACCAGATAGGCAATGTGTTTTGAGATCATCTGCTGCGAGAGCGCAAACGGCTCAGTCAATCCGTGAACGGACGCAGGACTTTGCGAGAGCCTCTTGATCATTGCCCGTCTAGTCGGGTCAGACAATGCCACAAATGTAGTTCCCAATGTATCCACAACCATACGGTAGTGAGACTTTCGACCAATGTCAAATGTAAACTGATGGGAACTGTCATTCCGGCGCGGGCTGTGGTTTTCGTCCGACCGGAGCCGGTATTGCCGCTGCGGCCATCACTTCTATCCAAGACGGATGCGGCGTTCAAGTTACTGATGCTGCAAGCCCGCAAGACAGGCCGCAGCATATACGGTTCTACCCGTATCCAGCAAGAACTAGCCGAGCAGGAAGTCTACATTGGCCGAGACCGTATCCATCGACTCAGGAAAGAGTTGGGGCTTCGGCGTGTTCCGAGCGTAGTGTCCCGTCACGTGGTGTAAGAAAGGTCGATGGCCTGATCCTGGAATGAGCCCCTCATGTGCGGCCGCCCAGTACAGACGAGGTTCGATGGAACCGGCGTTATCGAAACTCCTCGGGATGTCGCCATTTCGAGAACGCTCGTTTTTGAGACGGCGTCGACATTTCCCGACTTTACACTACTGAGGAGATTATCAGCGTTCTCTTGCTACTGGTTTGGCCGACTCAGGTTTTCGCCAATCCAGCCCGGAATGTCGAACCTCTCGGGTGATGTGCCAACCAAGCTGGTTAGGTACGTTTCAAGGCTCTCGAGCTGAGCCAAGCCGATCTGCTGGGCCCATTTGTCGCGCAGCTCATCAAAGATCGCCTCTCCTTGTCGCAAAACATCGAGACCAAGCGGGGTGACCTGAAGACGCTTGAGGCGGGCGTCGAGCGCGTCGATGTCGCGTTTCACGTATCCGCGCTCCTGCAACACTCCTATCGTTTTAGCGGCTGCCTGCTTTGACACCGAGAGGCGGCGCCCCAGTTCTGAAGCGCTGTCGGCACCCGCAGTGATAGCCCGCAGGGCAAACTCATGGACCGGTCGAAAATCCTCATAGCCTCGTCGGGCTAATTCGACAGTCGCAGAGTCCACCATGGAGCGAAAGCCCCCAATCAGGAGCAGCGCAAGATTCACGCCAGAAGGATTCATATGTCCAGGATACGTCATGAGCCAGAAATTGACAACCTGATTGACGAAGTCCATTGACAAAGACAACTACGTTTACTATCTTTTTTGTAGACAACCTGGTTGTCTACAAGACTTAGGGACATGCGAATGTCCTCTCGAGGAGAAGCAGAATGAATATCTCGCCAATTGGTCTTACTCTACCGGGAATGACGCACCACAACGAGGAAGTCAACGGAACCAAGCTGCATTATGTCGAAGCAGGGTCTTCGGGGTCGCCCATTTTGCTGGTCCATGGATTTCCTGAGAGCTGGTGGACCTTTCATAAATTCATCCCATTGCTCGCCAAAAGCCATCGTGTCTTCGCCGTAGACCTATGTGGTTTCGGAGACTCGGACAACGAAGCGGGAGTCTATGACAGCAAGGCTTCGGCGGAGGACCTGCATACGCTCATTGGAAAGCTCAAGCTCGGTCCGGTCCACATCACTGGACAGGACATCAGTGGCGGCGCGGTCTTCCGACTTGTAAGCACGCATCCGGAAGACATACTCAGCTTTACCGCGATCGAAACGAGCTTGGCTGGTTTCGGCCTTGAAAGACTGGGAGACATAACACACGGCGGTTCCTGGCATATCGGCGTCCTTTCGGCTCCTGGCATCCCCGAAATGCTGCTCACTGGACGGGAGCGCGAGTTTCTAGGGGACTGGGCTTTCCCTCTGATGACCGCAGTAAAGGGTTCCTTTACAAACGATGATGTTGCCGAGTTCGTCCGTACCTATTCCCGCCCAAACGGCTGGCGCGGTGCCATCGGCCTCTATCGGTCGATGTTACAGGAGGGGGCGGAGCTCAGGGAACTTGCCCAAAGCTACCCCATAACCCTACCCGTGCTGGCGGTCGGTGCCCGCGCAGGACGTTTCACCTGCGGCACAATGAACCAAGCTGTAGGCGCTGGTGTCAGCTCGGTGCTATTCGAGGGAGTTGGACACTACGTCGCCATGGAAGCACCCGACAAGCTGGCGAATGCCGTTCTCGATTTTGTCGCGGGAGTCGACGCCCCTTAATACTTCGGTGTCCGAATCGGGACGTCGTCTCCAATTAGGGAAGGGAGGCTGACCGCGAGCTTTCTCGGAGCGAAACGGTCGGCTGGTCAAGAGGACCCATTCGAAAAGAAATGGGGGACGAGGGGAGAGCTGTCGGACTATGACTAAATATAGGTGAAAATGGGATGAATGTAGCAGGAAAAAATTCTGAAGGAGGGTCTATCGATATGGGAACGGCGAATAATCGCCTTGACATGCGGGTCAGACGATGTAAACTCGGGGTTGATGATGGCGGTCAATGCAAATAGCAATATTGGCCATCTATCCGTGAATTCTCAGTTCAAAGTGTCTTGCTGCCTGGAGGAAAATCATCAATAAGCTAACGAACGAGGAAGTGCTCGAGGCGATACGCACCAGCTTCGAACAACGTAGGTTCGACCATTTTGCGGAACTCTTTTCCGAGAATGCTCTCTTCGAAACTCCCTATGCGCTCGCTCAGAGTCATAGTACCTTCTGCGGCAAAAGGGAAATTGCGGCTCACTTCGCGCAAGTCAGAACAAGCCCGCTTGAGGCGCTTATCCATGTCGAAAATGTGCACATGCGCGTCTACAATATGACTGAGATGAACACCTTCGTCCTGGAGTTTTCCGTCACGCTCACTCGGAAGGCAGACAACCAAGTCCAGACATTAAATTCATCGATTGCGATACTCAAGCTAGAGGCTGGAGAAATACAGCATTACAAGGATTTCCCGAACGCGACTGGCTTGGCGTCCGCAGCTGGAGCGCTCAATAGCTATTTAGCCGCGCTCGCGGAATAGAATTTCATACAGAGCGACACCGCATAGCTCTGGAGGGGCCTTGTTCCAGGCGCGGCTACGAAAAAAAGTCGAGCTCCTTTTCCAGGAACATAGCCCGACCTCGCCTCCGCTCAAGGAGCGTCGCTCTTCAATCGATGCTATGCCGCCGGAAATTGTCGCCGCATTTTCTGGTAAAATCGGGGTAAGGATGAGTCCGTGCTTATGGAACGATTGCCGTTAATAGCATCATCGAGACGACCAAAACTAACGGTCACGAGCCGTTCAAGTATCTTGCATTTCCCTTCGAGAAGTTACCTCTCTGCGCAATCCCTTCCTCCTGGTCCCCGACTTGGCGCTGTCATCGTAGGTCGCTTCAGCCTACTCGAAAGCCGGGGCCTCACAGCGGATAAAGGGACAGAGAGAACGCGGCGTAGTATACTGCAAGTATGATCGGGGTCAAGGCGGAGTGGCTGGCGATGGTGTATGAGGTACTGAGCTCCTTCGCTGAGATACCCGCGGAAGAGTGGGAAAAGGCAAAGTCGAGCCTCACGCCCCTTCAGCTGAAGCGCAACGAGTATTTTATCCGGTCGGGAGAATCCCCCGACAAAATTGCCTGTATCGTCTCGGGAATATTCAGGGTGTTTTATGTGACGGAAGGCGGCGATGAGCGGATTCTGGCGATCCGCGAAGAGGGACGGATGCTGTCGGCGTTCAGCGCCGTCCTCGAGCGTAGCGCCTCTTGGTACGATATACAGGCGCTCGAGGATTCGAACCTGCTATATATAAACTTGGAGCAGTATGCGGAAAGGCTTCGGGGACATCCATGCTGGCAGGCCATTAACGCAAAGTACGCTCAAATACTATTTATGGAAAAAGAAAGGCGAGAAAGCGAATTTCTTTCTGAAGACGCAGAAACGCGGTATCTGAAATTCAAGGAACGCTATCCGGGATTAGAGAATCGAATCCAACAGATCCACGTTGCCTCGTACCTCGGGATGACCCCAGTCACCCTCAGCCGGATCAGAAGAAAATTACGGGAATCCGGCTCGCGTTAACCTGTGTTAATGCAATCCCTGGCGAAGCCTGGTAGGATGCGCGAACGATAGAAGGAGTTCCGCATGCCCAAGACCGCGTATGTGACAGGCGCCACTGGATTTCTCGGCCTCAATCTCATCAAGGAGCTCATGCGGCAAGGATGGAATACCATCGCGCTGCACCTGCCTTCCGCCGACCTACGGTATCTTTGGAAATATAAAGTCGGGTTGATCGCCGGAGATCTCGGCGACCCAGACTTGCTTCGCCGCTCTATTCCCGAAGGCACGGACGTAGTCTTCCACCTAGCGGCGAATACCAGCGCCTGGTCCAAGAACAACGCGCGTCAGTACATCGACAATGTCGAGGGCACGCGAAATTTGGTAGAGGCAGCCCTTCAAAAAAAGGTCGGCCGATTCGTGTATACGTCCTCGATCTCGGCCTTCGGCTATCATCCAGGCGAATGCATCGACGAGACTACGGCCTCCAACGCGCTCAGATGCGGCATGCAATACAATCTGACCAAATTCCTCGCCGAGCAATCGGTAAAGGAAGCAGCTTCGCGAGGATTGAACGCGATCATCTTGAATCCCTGCAATATCCTCGGGCCTTATGATACGAGCAACTGGACGCGCCAGTTCATCAAGCCGATCTATGATGGGACCCTCCCCGGCGCACCGCCCGGAAAGGCGATGTGGTGCCACGTCAAAGACATCGTTGACGCTCACATCAACGCGGTCGACAAAGGAGGCTCGGGCGAGAATTACCTTCTCGGCGGCACCGAGGCCAGCTTCCTGGAAGTCGTCAACGAGATCGAGCGGCAGCTGGGAAAGGTCGAAACGCAGCGCGTACAGCCGCCATGGCTACTCCGATTATTCGTCGTAGCGCTTGGCGTCAAATCGATGATCGACGGAAAGGAGCCGATATTGACGCCGGAAAAATACAATCGCGCCGTCGCCTATATTCGGTGCGATTACAACAAAGCAAGGACAGTCCTTGGCTATCGAAGCTCTCCCTTGGCGCAGATGATACGCGATACTCTCGCATGGCTCGAGAGCGAGGAGCTTCTATGAAGCGGCCGGACGATGAGGCCGGATACGTTGAGGTGGCAGATGAGCCCCTGCACGAGCAGATCTTTGCCGACGAACATTGCCGTGCCTACTGCGCGACCCTGGCTCCAGGTCAGGCCACGCGCTATCATCGACACTCGGAGGATACCTTTTATATAGTCCTAAAAGGAGGCTGGATGAACACGACGAATCTCAGTGGATACCGGCGCTGTCCCATGATTTTCTCGCGGTCCTTCTCCATGATTAAAATCCTCAGCCTCGCTTTGCAAACCGTTTTCACGGGCTCGGCCTATCTTCCGAAAGGTCTCTCGTTCTTCATGCCTACGAAGAAGCGACCTTCGATCCACATGGCTATGGCATCTTCGCACAACCTGAGCGAGGTTATTCTTTTAGGAATCGAGCTCCGATGAGTTTGCTGCCTCTGCCGCAGGAGAGCAGAGAAAGAATGTAGTTCTCCTGAAGAGGAAGTCGGACTATTTCACGGCATGCGCAGCGATTGAGAAAAGGAATATGTCAAGATAGATTGCGCCAGGTGGAGTATTTTACGCTAAGGATTTTATGTCCTTACAAGGCAATAAGTTACTGAGGGGGTGAAAGTCACCTTCGGCCTTACTATAACGAGATTTACTCCTTTGCTAACTATCGGTACCATAAAAAATATTTGACTAGTCTACTTGCTTTGAATACGCAAATTTCGCCCTTTGTCATGTGATCCCACTTGCAATACCTAGGAGGTGTGATATATTCGGAAATCTAGATTGGAAGGCTCGTCAGTGAAAAAGTTCATGTTTGAACTGGTTCATGGTGTGCCGGCCCAATTTATTGCAAACGATCGAGCATCAGCCGCCGCCACCACTATGCTAACTCTTCCCCAAAAACCCCTTCATTTGCAAGAAAATTGTGCCCGCTTCGGGCTCGATAACCAATCGTGAGGATACGGAGGATCAGATTGTTTGTGGTACAAGCCGGGTAGCCCAAAGGCTATGGAATTAGATTCCCGGTCCCTTGGACAAGGAATACGCGTTGAACTTTGGACAGGCTACATCGGTTTTTCGACGGAAATAACGCTGCCAACGATAGTAAGGGAGGTTTTCGAAATGGTAATTGACTCAAGACGCTTGGAGGGAAGACGGTAGGTACCAAAATTCAAGCATAGGAAGCAAATTAACTTATGCTGAACCAATTTCATATGTTAATTGGGCAATCACTGTTAGATTTTTATTAAAAAGGAGGAAGCAAATTATGAAACCAAGACATCCGATGTTTTTGGCGATCGGCGGCATCTTTCTAATCGTTTTATTCTCATTAACATCCTGCCCATCTCCTACTTCTTCGACCCCGAATTCAACTATGACTCCAACCTACAGCGGATCGAGATTCTTGACGGGAACTGGCGGTCCCACAGTTGCAGGATCGAACGGGGACCTTTACCTGGACACCGCGGCGGCCGAGATTTATGTCTATACTGACTCGGCCTGGGTACCTATTGCCAATCTTAAGAGTCCTCAAGGCGCCAGCGGGACCAACGGAACCAACGGAACCAACGGAACCAACGGAACCGGATGGATAACCGGTACGGGGAGCCCGACGGCCTTTACGGGTGGGACCGTCGGTACCCTGTATCTGGATATAAGCACGGGCAACGTGTTTCAGATGGGAAGCAGCGGCTGGCCCACCACTCCGCTTTGCAACCTCTATGGGAAGCCCGGTACCAACGGCACTAACGGGACAAATGGGACAAATGGCACCAACGGTACTAACGGTACTAACGGTACTAACGGAACCCCAGGTACGACCTGGTACGTAGGCCAGGGGAAGCCCGCTGTTACGGGCGCCAACCAAGGGGACTTGTACCTCGATGTCCTTTCGACCCTTGTCTATAAATATATGGGATCAGCCTGGGTGGTTCAGTTCCCATTACAGCCATCGCTACCCCAATATATTTTCACTCCACTTTTCCTGGACACTTCGGGTATCGCTTATGGAAACAGCATGTTCGTAACCGTGGGTTACGGAGGGGAGATACTCTATACGAGCGATGGTACCAACTGGACCTATGCGACTAACATCACAGCACCTCCCCTTCCCGTTGATGCAATGATGGGTAAGCATATTTCGTCCGGGAAATCGTTGAAGTCCTCCAATGCCGCTCGGAGCGCCTCACCTGACCCGAAGGGCAAACAAGCACTTCTCGCCCGAAAAAGCGCCGCCCAGCATCGGTCTGCTATCGCCCGCAAGAGCGCATTCCTAAACAATGGGAAAGCTCAGGGGCTTACCAACAGCAATCCGGGCAGCTTGAGCGCTGATCTCTACGCAGTAGCCTCCGACGGTACGACTATTTTTGCCGCTGTAGGTCGGGATAACAACAATAGTGAACCGCTTATAGCCACGAGCCCAGATGGCAATACCTGGAACTGCATCGATGTCCCCGACGCTTCCGCAAGCCTGGAAGGCGTCGGTTTCGTAAATGGATCGATTATTGTCGTTGGCTATGAGGGTGGAGACTCGAGTTCAGGTTTGATCATCGTCGGCGTGCCAAGCGGAAATGGAGGATATAATTGGGGCAACGAGATATTGACTAAATTCGACGATGAGTACTATTGCGTGGGGGCGAATGCAAGCGGCGTGATAATCGGCGGAGAAACCTATAACAGCGATACTGGCTGGAGCGGGCAGGTCCTTTTCGACACCTTGGCCGATCTCCAAGCTTCAAATGATCCGGGCGGAAACTTGATTAGCGTTAATCCAGGCAGTACTGTCACGAATTTCGGAGAGGTATTAGGTATCACCTTCGCAAACGGAAAGCTGGTCCTCGTCGGGAATGGGAGTAACAATGATCCTGCTTCACTAATTCTCACTTCGACCGACAATTCTGCGGATGGATCGGGCCTAAGCGCATCCTGGACCTCGCAGGAAATCGCCAGTAACAATTCCCTGACAGGCGTCACCTATGGCGGCGCGGGTTTTGTCGCTGTATCAGAATCTGGATTGGTGCTCACAAGTCCTAATTGCATTAGTTGGTCAGTGCAGTCATGGCCTTCTGGTAATTTTACCAGCGTTGCCTGGGGTCCGATGAATGGAGGGATCTACGGCATAAGCAACGATTGGTACTAGGACGACTAGCATCGATGTCTTCTCGCAAAATCGAACCTTGACAATGCCCTGCGCCATTGTATAACCATGGCGCAGGGCATTGTTGCGCGACGCCATTCGCGTACAGCGGTTCGCCGGGAGCGAGCGCCGAACAGGTCTACGGGTGGATCATAGACGACGCGCTCGCCTTCGGCTGGCTCGCCGAAATTTCCGTGTCGAGAGAGTTGTTTGCTGTCATGCTCGCGAGGATACGGTGGCTCCGACTTCCTACCGAAGCGACTCGATAATCGAGTTTACTTAGAGGACGTAGAGAATGAGGGAGTACTGTCAGACCTCGACATTATCCAAAGAGAATTGGTGCAAAGACGGCGGATATAAAAACTTCGAAGAGGGATTTCAAGATAGCGATGCTTTCGAATTGGCTTGACGAAACCCAGATAGCCATTAAAATTCGGGCTTATGATTGGGAGATCCATTCGAAAGGCAATATTGGACGGGTAAATGGGAAATATCGGATAAAAGGATTCCTATGAATAATACCGCTCCACGATGAGCGAGAATACAATCATGGGAAGCGGAAAGGAGGATTCACCGTGCAGTTTTTCTCGTTTGCACCCATGCTGGAGTCCATGCCGGGGTACCTTGAGCCCTTCGGTCTCGTTCACCTTATCGCACTTGGCTTCTTCGTGTTCCTTGGCGGCCTCATCGTGATCTTCCGGGAAAAACTATGCGATGTGAAACGGGAAAGAGTCATTCTTTTGATTGCTACCGTGGTTGCTCTTGTCTTCGAGGCGAGCTATCATCTGATCCAGTATCTGACACTGGACTACTACGAGTTCCTTCGCCACCTCATTCCCTTCGAGCTATGCGGCATCACTCTCTGGCTATCGGTAGCACTCTGCATTTCGAAAAACAGGACGATTTTTGAACTACTCTACTTCTGGGGCATCGGTGCTCTCGTGTCTCTCCTATTTGCCGATGACGACGGTGCGGGGCCTGACCGATGGCGTTTCTACCAGTACTTCGGGACCCACGGCTACATCGTGCTCACTATCGTTTTCTTTGCGGCAGTACGCGGCTTCTCGATCAAGTTTAGGTCGTTTGTCAAGGCGATCGTCATTCTGTTCCCGATAACGATTGGCATGCGTATCTTCGACCTCGTCTTTTCGAAACCTCCTTACAAGTTCAATTTCATGTTCCTAGTCAGCCCACCAGACATCTCTACCCCACTAGACTCCTTCGGCCATGGTTGGGGTTACTACTTCGCCTTTGTCGCATTGGGTCTGGCGCTAATGTTTGTCGCCTATTTGCCTTGGCCGATCGCCCGTCTATTTCGACGAACCCGCGCTGGTCTCAAATAGCATAGCCCCCTCGCCATACCAACAGAGGGATAATAATGCAGGGAGTCGCTATATGATCAACCACCCACCCAAATCATGGATGATAATGAAAAGAGTCATGCGAGTTGGAGAATGATACGAAGCTTTGGAGGGAAACATATCTTTCCGAGCAATGCTGAATCATTCGAGATAAACTGATAGCGGGCTTTATCCAAGCCGAGGAGTAAAATAGTTGAACAATCTCTATGTCCCCCTTCTCATCATCTTCGCTGCTTTCGGAGCGTTCTGTTTCAATATGGGACACCGGCGGGCATATCGCCTCGTCTTGAAGGGATTAATCCGAGGGCAGATTGGATATTTAGCTCAAAGAAATGCTTCTCTAAAGGAGAATATCTTTCATTAATTGAGGGTATGGGGAAATGAGAATGGCAGACGAGGGAACAGATCGTCCTCGG
Source organism: uncultured Treponemataceae bacterium (assembly GCA_964404145.1). Lineage (GTDB taxonomy): Bacteria > Spirochaetota > Spirochaetia > Treponematales > Rectinemataceae > UBA1306. The sequence goes on along the minus strand of CAYOIX010000036.1, from coordinate 36,585 downwards.
ATACCATTCGTTCTCCCTATGAACTTGCAATTCCCCCATATTTGAATGAGGCATATTGTCATTAAGCCCGATTGAAAATAGCGGTAGCTTCACCGCACTTTTTGCAAAAATAGACCGCAACGGAAATTACGTCGTGCGGCCAAAAATCTCCGCCGCGTCCAAATTTGTTTTCATGAAGGTCGCAAATAAATGGCCCGCCTTGACCATCTTCCTTAGCAACGAAAGCAATACGGACTTGTTTTCCGCGATGAACGCAGGTGGGTTTTTTCAAAATCATCTTGCCAAGATATATCTCCCCCTTTCCCTCCTCTATACGATTGCTAGTATCTGCTACAGGAAAAACCCGCCCCGATTTATCAGGGCGGGCAATTCTTCCTCACTGATTGAGCATCTCCAAGATATCGTCTGCATCCTCAGAATGCCGATACGCATCTTCCATCCGAGCAATGGACTTCGGGCGTCTGCCTGAAATCTTTACTGCCTTCCCTTGCTTCTTCTGCTCGACGAATTCTTCAACCTCGCTCAAGGAGAATGGTTTTAGTCCGACAACTTTACCAGTGGTCTTTTTCGCTCTTGCGCCCCTGGCTTTGGGAGCGGATTCGATGCTCTCGTTGAACAGACCCTTATACTGCGCCTTGATAGAATCAGCTTCTTTGATGAGACCGTCAAACTGTTTTTTCAGGTCAGCCTTCGCGCCTTTCTTAGCTTCTTCGTATTGAGACTGAATCTTGAGAAGTTCGGCGAAGCTCCCTTTGGCTTTCCGGGTGTAGGCTCGGGTTTTCTTGGCCACAGGGGCCTTGACCTCAGGTGCTTTTGAGGCAGGTTTGGCGGTGGGCTTAGGAGTTGCTTTTGCCTTTGGCATCGCGGCCGGTTTGGCCTTTGCGACCTTGGATTTGGACGGACTTTTTGGACTCGCAACTTTGGCTTTCTTGGGCTCAGGCATCGATACACTCCTTGAACAGTAATGAATCTATGATAGAACTAAGCTCATGTAAATCTATCTTAGTTTCCCATTTTAGGAAAGAGAGGAATTCATAGCCCTTTTCTTTTAGCAAGATGAAGAAATAGATTTGAGTCTCACGAGCGTAGAGGATATGGATTTTTCGATCCACCGAGATTAGAAGTGCTTTTTCGAGATGTAGGCGAGCCGTGAAGAGGCCCGAATCCCGGAGCGATTTGGATCGATGGGCTTGGGTGAAAAGCTTGGAGGAAATTGGAATAGATTATCAATGAAAACTGATTTGCGCCATTGAAAAGCGTTAGTGGCTGCCGGAGGCATTCAATGTCAAATCCCGCCGTATTCAATGCCTCTCTTGTTTCATGCTCGGCTTACGAAAGTATGCCCGGCATATCGATACCTGTAAGGATGGGGCAGGGCATTAAATCGCGCCATGAATGGAATAGTTCTTTTTCCTCCGGCGTGATTGGGAAATAGAGGCTTTCCTTGCTATTACTCGCATCGATTCGTCTAGGCTCGCCAAACTCGTCAACCCTTAATTCAAAGCGCTTGTCGGTAGCATCTTCTCTTATTTTCAGAGTGTAGCCCTTCATGATTACTCTCCGGAATTCGATATAAGATGTTTCGGTCATACTTCTAAAACCATGTGGCCGATAAGTAACCGTGAAACGCGATGAGGGGAGAAGAAACTGGCGGAGATGGAGGATGCGGAGGAGATTGACTGACCGGGCTCCTCCGCCAGGGACTACGCGATCCGGGACAAATCCTGGTGGTCGATTTGGGCGACGATCCTGAAGCTTGATTCGACCCTCATCAGAATATAGGTGGCCCTCGTGTCGATGTGGTGATCGGGCTTCCCGCCTTGCCTGAAAGTGATGTCCCAGATGACCCGGGCAAGGGAGTAAAGGTTATCCAAGGGCACTATCTCATGGGACTTCAGGGTGGTCGAGGCCAACCCCCGTGCTCTCGCGTCGGCGGACATTTTGGGAACGAACCTCGCGAAGTCTTCCAGCTTCACCGGTTGGGCGCCCTTCGGGCCAGCGAAAAGGAAGGACTGGTGGTAGAAGCCACATAAGTCGGCGTTGCTGTCTGGTTGGATTGCCTTTTCGTAGGCTTCGAAGAAAGCGCTCAGGCGACCTTCGGAATCTGTATTCATGGCTGGCTCCTGAGGATGAACTCAGCCGACTCAAAATACGAGTCAGCCTAAATTAATACCATGAAACCAGGCTGGATTTCTACCATTTCCTGAAACAAGACTGGCAACAAGTGCCTCATGGCGGAACGCACGCGAGCCTCCCCTGTCCGATGGCGTTCGTAGACCAGGGGGAGGGGATGCCCAGTTCCTTTCCAGTTCACCTGGCAGACGTCTAAAAGTCCTCAGGCTCTATTCCCTCATCTTCCTCGACCTCGAGGGATGCAGGTCTATAGGCGAAAGCCGCGGCGCTCATCCCACCTTGGCCGCCGCGGCCCGAAATCCGGAGTTGCTCCGGGCCCTGGCGGGGAGGCTGAGAGCATATAACGAAAAGAATCAGGCGGGTCTTAGCAGGATCAGCCGGGCGATGGTGATGAGGGAAGGGCCGAGCCTGGATGCGAGCGAGGTCACCGCCAAGGGCTGTGTCAGGAAAAACACGGTCCTGGCCAACCGGGCGGACCTGGTTCAGAGGATGTACTCAGCGACGCCCGGCGACGCCGGGGTGATTTTCCTGGAATAGCTCAGCGTCGCAGAGCCTGCCCTTGACACTAGAGCGGGAATAGCCGAACCTGGGGGAACCCAGCATGGTTGCAAAGCTCATAGAGGGGATCTACGCGATCGACGTCCCCCTCCCCCGGAATCCGCTCCGGAATTTGAATAGCTATCTCATCCAGGGCCGGTCCCGCAATCTCCTGGTCGACACTGGCTTCAATCTCAAGGCCTGCCGAAGCGCCCTGGAAGCCGGCGTTCGGGAGCTGGGCGTCAGCATGTCCCGCACCGACATCTTCCTGACCCATATGCACTCGGACCATTGCGGGCTCGCCGGGGTCATGGCAGGCGATGGCACGAAGATAATGATCAGCGCAGCCGATCGCGATTGGCTGGAGCGTTTGGAAACGCCGGGCTATTGGGAAGGTTCCGATGCCCGGTACCTGCGCCTCGGCTTCCCGGCCGAGGAGCTGGCGGCCAACAGGTCGAAGAATCCGGCGCTTCTCTATTCGCCTCCCAGGGCTTTCCCATGCACCATCGTTTCGGACGGGGACATCATCGACCTCGGGGGCTTTCGGCTGAGCTGTCTGGCGACTCCGGGACACACGCCTGGCCACATGTGCCTGTACGATGCCGACCGGCGGTTCCTGTTCAGCGGGGACCATATCCTTTTCGGGATTTCTCCCAATATCACGGCTTGGCCCGGGGTTACCGACTCTCTCGGGCTGTACTTGGAGAGCCTCGACAAAATCGGCGCGCTGCCGATCGAGAGGACTTTCGCGGCTCATCGCCAGGCGGAAGGCGATTGCCTCGGGAGAATCGCGGAGCTGAAGGCTCATCACGAGAGCCGGCTGGCGGAGGCTCTCGCCATCGTGACGGAAGAGGTGAGCGCGACAGCCTACGAAATCGCCTCCAAGATGACCTGGTCGATCCGCGCCCGCGCTTGGTCGGATTTTCCCTTAGCCCAAAAGTGGTTTGCCGTCGGGGAAGCGGCCTCCCACCTGGACCATCTGCGGGAGCAGTCGCTTATCGAGCGCAAAGAGGAATCGGGTATGTACCGCTACGGAATCCGCTGACTCGGCGTTTAGGAGGACATCGACCTTTGCTGCGCTCAGACCATAAAAAGGCCGGCTAAAAGTTTAGCGGCATATTTATTCACTGGTTCAAATCCGGTAGCGCCCATCCATGCGGTGAGAGGAAGGAGAGGTTCATCTCTCGAATTCCAGGACGACATTGGTTCCGGTGCCCCGTTCAATTTTGATGGTGCCGTCGATTTGCTTCGTCATCATCTTCACCAATGTCAGGCCGAATCCCGTCGAATTCTCGAAATCGACATTCTCGGGTATGCCGTTGCCGTCGTCCTTTATGGCTATGGTTATCAGATTACCGGATACGAAGGATATGATGTCGATCTTGCCACGATTTTTGCCGATAAACGCATATTTCATGATGTTGGTCAAAAGTTCATTGAGGATTATCCCGACCGAGAGCAATCGTTTGACGTCCAGATTGAAATCCTCGATCTCTTTTGCGATGCTTATTCTCTCGCGCCCCGGGAAGTTCATGACAGTCTCATCGACAAGATGGGATAGGTATTTTCTGATCGACAATTCGCCGAAGGTCGAGGTTCCATATAATTCCTCGTACAATACGATCATGCTGTCCAGGCGATGCTCCGTATCCGAGAATGCCGAGATGGCTTTTTCGTCGCTTATAGATCTTGCTTGCAGGTGCAAAAGGCTTTTGACGATGTTCATGTTGTTCTTTATCCTATGATGGACCTCTTGCAGAATGATTTCCTTTTCGTCAAGGAGCTTTTTGATCAATTTGTCGTCTCGTTCTTTTTCCGTAATATCGATGGAAAATCCCGCCAGCAGTGTCCTCTCGTCTTGAACAATGGGGAACTTGATCGTCGCGAACTCGCGCCCCAGGATGTTTTCTTTCTTGTTTATGGCGTTTCCGCTCTTTACGACGACCAAATCATCCTCAACTATCTGCCTTGCCAATTGTTCCGGAAACAGTTCAACCATCGTTTTGCCGGTGATCTCGGATCCCGCGATTCCCAACAGCGCCATATGATTATCGCTCGCGTAGAGCATTCTATCCTCATCATCGACGATCTCTTTAATGTAAGTCAGGACCGGCGAATGGCGTACGAACAGCGAAAAGGTCTCGTTGGTTTCCCGCAAGGCCTTCTCGGCATTCATTTTGTCGGTTATGTCCTCTATAATCTCCTCGATCACCTCGGGGCTATCGGGTAGCCTTCGAGAGGCTCGGCTCAAGGTAAGTCGATTCCCGTCAGGTTTGGAGCATTTGTCCGTCGTCTTAATCCATTTCCCCTCGAGATTATCGGAGCCGGGCGACGTACCGCGGCGATTTCTCTCGATTCTCAGGTACGCTTCGATCGTTGGATAGCCCAAGATGCGGACATATTCGGCATTGACTTTTATCACCTCGCCGTCGAGGTTTTTTTGGATGATGCCGAATGGCGCATTATCGAAGAAGTTCTTGTAGGTCAGTTCGCTGTTTCGGAGATCGTCTTCGATCCTTTTCCTGTCCGTAATGTCGATCGCGACTCCGAATACCCCCGAGATATCGCCGTTTGAATCGTATAGCGGCAATTTGCTGTAATCTTCCCACTCGATCCTTCCATCGCGCGAAGTGCGGGATTGCTCTACATGCATGACCGGTCTGCCGGATTCCAGTATTTTGCGATCGATGCCGCGATACCTCTCCGTTTCATCGCGAGTCCACGGCAGGTCATAATCGGTTTTCCCGACTATTTCGGCCGTCGAGGATAGATTCGCCCGCTTCGCCTCGGTCTTGTTGCACCCTTGGTAGACGAGGTCCATGTCCTTCCAGAACACCCTGCCGGGGAATTGGTCCAGTATATTCCCCAATAGCTGGTTTTGGTCTCGCATCTTCCCTTCATTCGATTTTCTTTCGGTGATATCCTTCGTGATGGAGATGAGGCATTTTTCCCCATTGACCTCGATGATATGCGCGGACATCATGCCCGTGATGACGCTTCCATCCTTTCTCCTGAATTCCGCTTCGAGATTCAATACTTCGCCATTTTCCTGAAGCCCTCGAACCAGGAAGTCCCGGTCCTTCCTATCCACCCAGATGCCTAAATCCTCGGGAAGAGAGGAATGTCCCATTACATCTTCCTTGCTATACCCCGTCATGGAGGTGAATCCCCGATTTACGTCGATGTAGACCCCGTCCGAGAGGCGATTGATGTTTATCGAATCGGGGTTCGCGTGGAAGGCTTTTGAGAACTTATCCTCCGAAAGCGCGAGCGCGTCATTGGTGCTGCGCAGCGCGGAAAGGCTCGCGCGAAGCTCTTCATTCGTTTCCGTTATTTCCATGCTGTCGAGATCCAGCTGCTTGGTGGCGGAAAAGAGCTTGAGCGCCATTTTTATCGAGGCGTCGAGGACCGCAAAGACGGATGATTTGACGACGTAGCCGTAATTGGTGATCTCCTCGGTCTTCCGGACTATTTCGGGCTCCATGTGGGAAGAGAGGAAGAGGATCGGGAGGTCCTTCGTCCTCAGAATGCGCTCAGCCGCCTCCGTACCGTCGATTCCCTTCCCGAGGTCGATATCCATGAGTATCAGGTCGATGCCCCCTGGATCCCGGTTTACGATATCGATCGCCATTTCCCCGGTCGAGGATTGGACGACTCCGTATCCGGCCTTCTCCAGCCGCTTGGTTTCTTGCATCGCGATGATAGCTTCGTCCTCCACGAGGAGGATCGTCTTCTTGGTTTCGCCGCGCATTTTTCGCCCTCGTCAAGAAAAGTCGGATAAACCTGTCTTATAGAAAGAAGTATAGAGGAAAAATCGAAAGGCACAATGACACGATGAGAGGATGAAAGAATTCCGGCAGGAGCCGGCAATCTCGTTCCTCCCGTGGGTACCTACGGAGAGTCGGGGAAGGTCCGTCGACCTTCCTCGCCTATTGATCGAATCCGAGGACTCTTTTGCTCTGCGAGGTCGACCAGGACTCCCAGGCGGCCAGGGCGCTCGCGATAGGATATAGGATTTTCGAAGAGCTCGATGTCGATCGTAGCGCCGTCCCTCCTGATCCCCTTGCAATAGCGATGGGCCATTTCGCCCCGGACCTCGCTTCGATCCATTTCAACACGCTCGGATACGATGTCTCGGAGACGCAACTTCCCTATGATATCTTCAGGCGGATAGCCGAATAAGGATGCAAAGCCGGGATTCGCGTAAACGATCCTATCGTCCTGCAGGATGTATACTCCGGCGATAGGAAACTCGGCGAGTCGGGTGAATAGCTCTTCTTTCTCTGCTAGCTCCCTCTCCCTCTTCTTTCGATCGGAAATATCATGATAACTCACCAAGATGCCGTTGATGCTCTCATTGTTCATGAAATTCGCGGCCGTCAGGGAAACGTATTTATACGTGGAATCCTTGCACAGGAATCTGATTTCCATTTTTATTTTGGATCCGTCAGCCTTCGATATTACGGACAGGCTATTCCGAAAAATCTCCAAATCGTCCGGATGTATCCTGGAAGCGGCCTCCGTGCCGATCAGTTCGTCGGACGTCCAGCCTAATACCTTCTCGATATTGGGGCTCGCGTAATTCAAGATGCCATCGGAGTCATAAATGCTTATTACGGCGTTGATGTTCGAGATTATCGCTTCTTGCCTCGTTTCGTTTTTCCGGATCTTTTTATTCGCTCCAAACAGCCGGAAGGCCATTTTGATCGCCGCGTCGAGGACGGTGATGCTCGAATTCTTCAGGATGTATCCATACGACGTTATCTTTTCGCTCTTCTCCACTACCTCGGGCTCGGAATGGCTCGATAGGAAGACTATGGGAATGTCGCGATCCTTCAGGATTCGCCGGGCCGCCTCCGTGCCGTCGATCCCCTTCCCCAGATTGATATCCATGAGGATCAGGTCGATGTCCGCACGCTTCGCGCAACTCTCCATGGCCTCCTCGCCGGAGGAGGCCATGATTATGCCGTAGCCGCGCTTCTCGAGCTCCATCCTCTCGCTTAAGGCTATGACGGCTTCGTCTTCCACGAGGAGGATTGTCTTACCGTTCCGACCGCCCATCGAGTCCTCCCTCAACCGCGATAAAGTATAAGCTCCGCGGTCGCCCTTTAATATGTGTTCCCCTCGATAATCTCCCGGCCGCGGATCGGAGCGGCGCGAAGCGGAGCCGGAGGCGGCGAGTCTCCGGGCGGGCCTCGGTAGACGAAAAATGTCCGAAACCACTACGATGATGCGCGCCCGATCGTACCGCGGGGGCGGGGAGGAGCCCCGGAGGGTCCATGGAAAGCGAATCGAGAACCATCCTTCTCGTAGAGGACGAAGCGCTTATCGCCCTAGAGGAGACGCGGCAGTTGCAGCAGGCCGGGTACCGCGTCGTCCATTCGTTCACGGGCGAGAAGGCGATAGAGATAGTGGAGGGGAATCCCGGCGGCATCGACCTGGTGCTCATGGACATCGACCTCGGGAAGGGGATCGACGGCACGGAGGCGGCGCAAAGGATCCTCGGGGCGAACGACATCCCGATCCTCTTCCTCTCCTCCCGCATGGAGCCCGGAATCGTCCGGAAGACCGAGGAGATCACCAACTACGGCTACGTGGTGAAGTCCTCCGTCTTCACCGTCCTCGACGCTTCCATAAAGATGGCCTTCAAGCTCTTCGCGTCCAAGAGGCAGCTGGACCTCGGCAGCCTGGAGATCGAATCGGCCAACGAGGAACTTCGCGCGAGTCTCGAGCGCTCGCTGAAGATAAACGATCGGCTAATCCTCTCCGAGGACAAATTCTCGAAGGCCTTCCACTTGAATCCGGATGCGATAAACATCAACCGCCTATCGGACGGCGTCTACCTGGATATCAATGAGGGCTTCACCAGGATCATGGGCTTTACGAGAGAGGATGCGATCGGGCGCTCGTCCCTGCCCGGCGATCTCGGCATCTGGGTCCACCAAGGAGACCGCGATCGCCTCCTCCGGGATCTGCGGGAAAAGGGAGAGGCGGCCAATCTCGAGGCGGACTTCAGGAAGAAGGACGGATCGATCACGGTCGGGCTCATGTCTGCGAGAATCATCGAGATAGCCGGAGAAAGCTGCATCATCTCGATCACGAGGGATATGGGGAATTGGAAGACGCTGGAGAGGAGCCTTCGCGAGACCGAGGCGAAGTTCAAGCTGGCCTTCGAGAACTCGCCGATCGGGATCGCCCTGACGTCGATCGACGGACGACTTCGCATGGTGAATCGCGCATTCTGCGGGATGCTCGGCCGCACCATGGAGGAAATGGCCGAAGCCGAGCCCATGGGCCTCCTCCATCCCGAGGACCGAGGAATCGGCCGAGAAATGTCCCGTACGCTCATCGAAGGCGGGATGGCGATCTGCCGCGCCCGGCAACGGTATATCCACAGGGATGGGCGCGCAGTCTGGGCCGATGTCAGCGTATCCTTGGTAAAGGACTCCGACGGAAGGCCCGAGTTCTTCATCTCCCATGTCGTCGATATAACCGAAGGCAAGTCGGTCGAGGACGTGCTCAAATCGACCTTGGATAGCCAGCAGGACATCTATATCCTTTCCATCGATCGGGACTTCAAGTGCCTCTACGCCAACAGAGCCTATCAACGTCTCAAGATCGAGAGCCTCGGCATCGGGACCGAGGTCGGGATGCGCCTGTCGGACAATCTTCCCGGGGACAAATTCCTCGAGGCATCGCATTCGTACTACGAACGAGCGCTCCGGGGGGAATCCCTGAGAGTCGTCGAGAGATACGATTTCGCCGATATGGTCATCGAATCGGCCTACAACCCGATCTACGACGACAGCGGCCTTTCGATAGGCGCCACTTCGTTCTCGACGGATATCACCGGAAGGGTGCGGACGGAAAGCGCCTTGAAGAAGAGCGAGGAGAAGTGGCGGTCGATCGTCGCCGCTTCCCCGGACGGCATCGCCGAAGTGTCGCAGGACGGAAAGATCGTCTTCGCCTCGCCCAAATGCCTCGATCTCCTCGGATACGATTCCATGGAGGAGGTCGCCGGGCAATGCATGGAAAGGTTCGTCGACGGGGAGGACCTGGGGAAGGCGAGGTCCTACTTGCAAAGCCTGTATTCAGGAAAGGAAAGGAGGAGCGCGGAACTCCGGCTTCGCAGGAAGGACGGCTCCGTCCTGTGCACCGAGATAAACCCCGACATAGCCGAAGGCCTCGAGGACCGGGCGAAGAGCCTCATCCTGGTGATTCGGGACATCGGCGAGCGGAAGGAGAGGGAAGGGGAATTGAAGGAAAGCCACGATCGGTATCGAAGCCTGCTGAACGCCATAGGCGAAGGCTTCTGCTACACCGACGCGGACGAGGTCTTCCGCATGGCCAATCCCTCCTGCGACCGGATCTTCGGAGTCGGGCCGAACACGCTGGTCGGCAGGTCCATGCGCGACTTCCTCGACGAGGAAGGGAGGGCCATAATGGAGAAGGGCATCGAGATTCGGAAAAGCGGCAAGCCCTCCGATTATGTCGCGCCGGTGCTGCGGCCGGACGGTCAACGCAGGTGGCTGAGGATCAATTCCTCCCCCGTCGGCGACCATGAGGGCCGTTACATCGGATCCTCGGTGGTATTGGCCGACATCACCGAGGAGCTTAAGGCGAAGGAGGCCCTGAATCGACTCGTCGAGAATAAAGAGCTCCTCATGAAGGAGCTCGAGCATCGCGTCAAGAACAGCCTTTCCATCGCCTCGAGCCTCATAGGCATCGCCATGGGCGAGATCGCCGATCAAAAAGCCCTCGGCATCTTGAAGGATACCGATTCACGGATGAGGTCGATATCGTCCGTCTACGAGCGGCTGTACCTCTCCGGCAGCGTTCAATCGATAGACTTCGGGACTTATCTCGGCGGCTTGGCCAGATCCGTCATCGACTCGTACTACCGTACGGCGACCAAGATAAGGCTCGATGTCCGGGCGGAGCGCGTGGAAGTCGATACGAAGCGTGCCATTTCCCTGGGGCTCATCGCGAACGAGCTGTTGACCAACTCCGTAAAGCACGCTTTCCCGAACGCTTCTACGGGAACGATCGCCGTCGTCCTCGAGGAGATCGGTGATCGTGTCAAGCTGTGCGTCTCCGACGACGGGGTCGGCCTGGGCCCGAACGGGGCTTTCGAGAAATCCGCCTCCATGGGGATGATGCTCATCAGGGAGCTGGTCAAGCAGATCGGCGGCACGCTCGAGATCGTCTCCAGCGACGGGATGACGGTTACCATATGCTTCGAGTCGGCGAAGGCGGCAAGCGGGAGCTGAACGGGCGGCCCTCGTCTATCGGTCGAATTCCAGGACGATGCTCGTCCCCTTCCCCCGCTCGATCCTAATCGCGCCCTCCAGCTGCTTCGTCAGGTTCTTGACGAGCATGAGGCCGAAGCCCGAAGAATGCTCGAAGTCGATCGACTCCGGGAGGCCCTTGCCGTCGTCCCGGATCCCTATGGCGACTCTGGTCCCGTTCAGCGAGGCGGAAATCCCTATGGAGCCGCCTTCCCTGCCCGCGAAAGCGTACTTCATGATGTTCGTGAGGAGCTCGTTCATTATCAACCCGAGAGGCTGGAGGATTTTTGCGCCCAAGGTGAAATCCTGGATGGCCGCCTCGATCTTCACGCGGCCGCCGTTCGGGAAGTTCTTGACGATCCTCTCCGCCAGGGCCGGTAGGTACTTCCCGACAGGGACATCGGAAAAGCTCGAGGATGGGTAGAGCTCGTCGTAGAGGACCATCATGCTCTGCACCCGGCTTCCGGCATCCTCGAGCGCGCGGATCGCCCTGGAGTCCGTCAGCGTCGAGCCCTGGAGGGACAGCAGGCTGGTGATCGTATTCATGTTGTTCTTGATCCGATGGTGGACTTCCTTGAGGATGAGCTCCTTCTCCACGAGGAGCTTCTGCACCTTTTCCTCCGCGTTCTTCCGCTCCGTGATGTCGACTACGATTCCGTCGTAGGATGCAAGGCTCCCATTCGAGTCGCGATGCAGCACGGGAGTGTTCCTGATCCACCGCAGGGCCCCGTCCTTCCGCCTGATGCGATGCTCGATGGCCTCGGGCAGGACCTCCGAGAGGATGCCGGTCGCGTGCCGCTCCACCAAGTCCCTGTCTTCCGGCAGTATCATGTCGAACCAGAGGTAGGGATCGGCGGCGAATTCCTCGGTCGTATAGCCGGTGACCGAGACGCAGGCCGGATTGTGTATCGTCTTCGCGATCCGGCCCTTGTCCAGGTAGACGGTGAAGATGTAGTCGGAGATCCTCTCGATGATCCCGCGGCATCTCTCGTTGCTCTCCTTGAGGGCCTTCTGCGCCTCTTTGATCTCGGTGATGTCCCTCGAGACGCCGAAGGTGCCTATGGTATTCCCGAGCCTGTCCTTCAGCGGCAGCTTGATCGAATATGCCCAGGTATCGGGGCGGCCGATCCAGGTCTCCCGCTCCTCTTTCTTAAGCAGCGCACCGGTCTTCATTATCGCCTGCTCGTCGTCGTATGCCTGCCGCGCGTGATCCTCGGCGAAGAAATCGAAATCCGTCTTCCCCAGGATCTCCGACTCGTCCCGGAGGCCGAACTTCCGGATCTGGGACTTGCTGATCTTGATGAACCTGCTCTCCCTATCCTTGAAGAATATATGATCCGGGGTGGTGTCCATGAGAGTCTGAAGCAGGTACTGCTCTTTGGCCAGGGCCTCTTCCGCCGCCCTGCGCTTCGAAATGTCCTCGACTATGCCGACGCCCCGGAAGGAATCTTCATCCTTGCCCGCCAGCGGGGCGAACGTGACCCTGACGGGCGTCGTCTTGTTCCCGGTCACGGAGCGGTATTCGCCTTCATATACGCCGATCTTCCCTCCCAAGGCGGCTTTCACCTGCGAGACCACGGTCTCGTCCGGCAATTCGAGGATACTGAGCCCCAGGATCTTTTCCTTGGGCGACCCGATGATCTGGGCGAATCTGTCGTTGCAATCCCTGATCGCGCTCTTCTCGTCGAAGACCATGAAGCCCAGCGGGGAATAATCGAAGATCAGGCGGTATTTGCCCTCGCTCTCCCTAAGCGCGATCTCCTTCCGTTTCTGTTCCGTTATATCGCGATAGTTGATCAAGACGCCGCCCACGGCCGGGTCGCGCGACATGTCCACCGCCGTGAGGCTGACCAGCTTGTAGCCGCCGTCCTTGCAGCGATACCTGTACTCGATCGTGGATTCCGCGACCTCCCCGTCGAGGAATCTCGCGAACGCCGTCCTCACGCGTTCGAGGTCGTCGGGATGGACGGTTATCCACCTGTCCTGGCCGATGAAGTCCTCGGGCTTCCAGCCGAACCATCGCTCGACGCTGGGGCTGACGTACCTCACGGAACCGTCGGTTCCCAGTATCGATATCACGTCGGATATGTTGGAGATCATAGCCTGCTGCCTGGCCTCGGTTTCCTTCAATCTCCGGTTGGTGGAGAAAAGCTTGAAGGCCATCTTTATCGAAGCGTCCAGGACGGTGTGGCTCGACTCCTTGAGGATGTAACCGTAGGAGGTGATCTTCTCGGTCTTCTCGACCACTTCGGGCTCGGAATGGCTCGATAGGAACACGACGGGAACGTCGTTCCCCTTCAATATCGTCTGCGCGGTCTCGGTCCCGTCGAGGCCGCTGCCGAGATTGATATCCATGAGCACGAGGTCGATGGGCCGGCCGTTCCCGAACGCCTCGATGGCCTCCTCGCCGCTGCCGGCCACGATCACCTTGTACCCGTACTTCTCGAGGGCCTTCCTCTCCCGTAGCGCGATGACCGATTCGTCCTCCACGAGGAGGATGGTCTTCCCGTTCGCTTCGCTCATCGATTCCCCCTTAGGGCGATCTCTAGTATAGGCCAAGGGAAACCCCTTTGCATGGCGCCGCCTACCGACCCGGCATTTCGATTGCCGGGTCGGTAATGATCGTTTGCCGGGAGGGCTTGGTTGAGTCGGCGACCGACGGTCGAGAGCGGGAGCGGGATGCGGCAGCCTACAGCGCCACGCCTATGCCGATCTCCCCGTAGATCGAGTCGGGCTGAGCCACGTTGTCGAAGTAGCCGACGCTGTTGCCGACGGTATTCCGCGCCGACCATCCCACCTCGACGATCCCCGTAAGGACCTTGAAGAGGATCAGGCGATAGCCGACGCCGATCCTCTCTTCATCGAGGTTGGTATAGACGGCTCCGGAAAAGTGATAATCGTATATACCCGCTACGGCGGCGTAGAACCCCGCGCCCTCGGGGCCGAAGGGGTATACGCGCGCCCGGATGCCCACGCCGATATCGGTCGCGGATGGAATCCCGATGAAGAGCGCGGGCGCTATCGCCATAGAGGATATGGATATCGCGTACTCGCCCTCGAGCCATGGATTCCCGTCGTATTCGATGCCCACGCGCACCGGCTGCGGTTCCTGGGCCTCGACCCGAGCGGCGATGGAGAGGAGGACGAGGAGGGCGAGCAGGGTCTTCTTCATCCGATTCCCAGGACCTTCATCGGCGACCTCCGGACTCGCCACAGTATAGGGCGGATCGGGCATTCAATCAAGAATCCGCGCTTCCGGGATTTCGTCCGGGATCCGCCTTCGGCGGTGGTATACTGACTTGCGAACGGGAAAGGCGCAGGGGGGGAGGAGCCGATAATGAGCAAAGCAGAATTCGACGAGATCATCGACTTGAGCGCGAAGAACTTCTCGGATCAGATGACCCTGAAAGGCTGGCTGGGTAGGACCTTGGAGGCCGAGGGCTTCGACCTTGCGGAAGTCACGGACGAAGACGTCAGTACTATCCTGATCAGAACGATCCTGAGGCTCTACGATACCTACGAGGAGGAGATCGAATACGAAGAGGATCAGGAATACGAGGACCAGGATCAGGAAGACGAAACGGAAGAGGATGACGAGGAGGAGCTGTAGACCGGCGGCCTCGTCGTCGATGCATGAGATTTCACGCCTTCCTGTCGATCCCGCCTTCGGTTTCCGCCAGTCTTCCCGCCGCGCGCCTCGCGAGAAGGCTGTCCGCCGCGAGGCCGGCGAGGACGAGGAGCGTGCCGCCCAGCTTCCTCGCGTCGAAGGCTCCCTCCGCGACGGCGTCGATGACGACTCCCGCCAGGGCCTGGCCGGAAAAGAGGAGGAGAGTCGCGGAGAAGGCCAGTATATGCGGAAATATGGAATTTATCGACGCCACTACCGCCACTCCCATGAGGCCTCCGCCGAGGGCGAGGAGCGGGCCGGCCATCGCTATCCCGCGCGCCGCGACGCCGATGGACGGCCGGACCGCGAGGGCTATGGCCATGGTCGCCGCGAATCCCGCGATGTAATTCGCGCGCGTGCTCCAGAGTATGCCTTTCCTGCGGCCCAGCTCCGAATTGAGGATGAAGGAGAGGCCGGTGAGAACGCCCATGATCAGGGCGACGAGCATCGCGAGGGCGCTGGAGCGCCAGTTCTCCGCCATGACGGCGGCGCCCGCGATGGCCAGGCCTATGCCCAGGAGGCGGCGGGCGGAAAGGGGGCTTCGCTTCCGTCCCGCGATGCCAGAGGCGTCCGCCGCCACCGAGAAGAGGGTCTGGCCGAGGAGCGAAAGGGCCACGGCGAGCGAGGCGCCCAAGGCGTTGAAGGCGTAGATGGTGGAGAATACGGTGCCCACGCCGACGAGGCCGCCAAGGTAGTAATAGGCCGGCAGCCGCCCCGGCCGCTTTACCTCGCGCCTCGCTAGGAGGAGGACGGAGACGGCCGCGAGGCCGACGAGATGTATGACGAGCGTGGAGACCAGGCTTCCGGCATATCTCGAGAAACGGCCGTTCACGCTGTTCATGAGAGTGATGAGAGCGCCGACGAGGGGCGCCAGAGCGCTGTATGCAAAATCGCCTTCTCTGCCCATGCACCGAGTATCCCGCCAGGCTCGCGCATCGGATAGGACCTATGTCCTATCCGATGCGGAATAGGAGGATTCAGTGGATCCGGTGGATAGCTACGTTCGCCGCTACGCCCTCGACGGCCTCCTCTCGGCCGACCTCCTCGGGGCGCTCCGGCCTCTGCCTAGGAGGCCCGGCGAGCTCGTCATCAGGGCGGGCGATCCGGTCGGGGACCTCTTCTTCTTCGTCGAGGGCCGGGCCAAGGCCTACAGCCTGATGGAAAACGGCCAGAGCGTCCTCGCCTCTTTCTACCGGCCTTTCGACGTCCTCGGGGAGGCGGAGCTCTTCGGCTCCGGGAGCTACACCCTGAGCGTCGAGGCGCTCACCGAATCCGTCTTCCTCGGCCTCTCGGTCGAGGCCGTCAAGAAGGCCGCCGCGCGCAACTGCAGTCTCTTCATGTATCTCTGCGGCCGCCTCGGCGCGAAGCTCTCGGCTCGCATCGTCGCCGAGTCCATCAATCTGCGCTACCCCGTGGAGAATCGCCTGGCGAGCTACCTGCTCGCGGCGGCCGACGGCGAGGGGTGGATCCTCGGCACGGACGATCTGGGGGAGCTCGCCGATTTCATCGGCGCGAGCTATCGCCAGCTGGCTCGAGTCGTGCGCCGCTTCCGGGACGAGGGCATACTCGATCGAGCGAGGGGCCGCATCCGTCTCCTCGACGGTGGAAAGCTCGAGTCCCTCGCCCGGGACTTGTACCAAGGATCGGGCGCGCCGCGTCCCGGCCTCCAGGCTTGACAGTCCGTCCGGGTGCTTTAATATATGGGTAGGAGGCCAACCATGCCGGATATGGCGCAGGGCGGAGCGGGTTCCAGCGAGCGGTTCCGCGAGGCCTGCGAGCACGCGAGGGAAGCGCGCAAGTCTCTTTTCAGGTGCTTCGAGGAGCTGATACCGCCAGGATTCGCCGAGCATCGCCGAGCGGCGCGAAGGGAAACGCTCCTGGCCATGCGGAGCCTCTTGGACGCGGCGATCGAGCGCGTCGAGAAGCGGACCACGAACTAATAAGCTCCGCGTCTAGGGGAGCCCTCCCCGCCTAGCTCGCGAGGAGGAGCCATAGTAGGAGGAGGAACTCGGCCGCCCCGAGGATGAGTACCGCCTCCAGCCTCCCGTTCAGGTAGAGCTGGGTTCCGGCGATCAGCCCGGCTGCGAAGACGATGCTGCCGGCGATCTTTCGCATTCCCGACTCGAGCGCCTCAATACGCTGCCTGAGTTCCGGCGTTCTGACTTCCAGCTTCCCCTCCAGCATCCTCGCCGCCAGGTCGTCGGCTCTCTTGGGAAGCCCGAGGACGAGCTTGAAGCCGGTCTCGAGCTCCTTGAGGAGGAGTCGGGTCCGGCCTTCTCCGCTCTCCCGCATCAGGCGTCGGACATAGAGAGAGAGCCCCTTCCAGACGCTGAAGTCGGGATCGAGGCCCGAGGCCATTCCGGAAAGTATTCCTATGTCGCGTCCCAGGAGGATGAGGTCCTCGGGGACCTGGAAGGGCATCCTGTAGAGGAGCTCCCTGAACTCGTCCGAAAAGGCTTTGATCTGCCGCTCGCTCATGCCAAGCATGTCACGGGTCGATTTGCCCCAGAGGGCGTCGAGGACCTTGGCGCAGGCCCGCTCGAGAAGATCGAGGTCGGCGTCCGGCAGCAGGACGCGGAGATCGCCGAAGGCCCTGACCAGGCGGGCCGCGTCCTTCGTGCCGATGGCGAGGAGCCCCTCGCGGAGAGCGGCGAAGGCCCCCGGCGAGATCGTGCCCGCCATCCCGAAGTCGACGAACACGAGCTTCCATCCTCCCGCGGAAGACGCGGGATCGGCGGGCCGGACGAAGAGATTGCCCGGGTGAGGGTCGGCGTGGAAGAAACCGTCCTTGAAGACTTGCTTGAGGGACACTTCGAGGAGCCTCTCGGCGACCGCGGCCCTGTCGATTCCCGCCGCCTCGATCGCGGCGTAGTCCGTGATCTTGATGGCGCCCACGTCCTCGAGTGTCAGCACGCGCCGTGTCGTATGCGTCCAGACCACGGCCGGAACGACGACGTCCCGGCGGGAGGCGAAGTTACGGGCGAAGCGCTCGGCGTTCTTGCCCTCGTGCAGGTAGTCGATCTCCTCGTACAGCGTGCGGCTGAACTCCTCGATGAGGGCGGGCACGTTCGCGTGCTTCCGCACGGTCTTCAGCCGCCGCAGCCAGAGCCCGGCCGCCCTGATCGCCGCGAGGTCCGTCTCGACCAGGTCCGAGATGCGCGGCCTCTGGATCTTCACCACGACGTAGCCTCGCTCGGCTGCCGCGGATCCGTCGGGGCGCAGCCGGGCGCGATGAGCCTGCCCGATGGAGGCCGAGGCGAGCGGCGCGGGGTCGAAGTCCTCGAACATCTCGGCCAGGGGCCGGCCGAACTCCGCCTCGACGACATCGCGGATATCCTCGAAGGTCTCGGCGCCCACCTCGTCCTGGAGGCCGGACAGCTCCGCCGTTATCTCGGCAGGCAGGATGTCCAGCCGGGAGGAGAGGAACTGGCCGACTTTGATCATCACTCCGCCCATCCCGGCCGCCAGCTCGCGGAAGGATGCGGCGATCCCGCGGATGCGAGCGGACCTGGTCCGACGGGAGAGGGCCTCGAGGCCGAGCTTCGGCAGGAGCAAATCCCACCAGAGCTCCCGGATCATGATCGCCGAGAAGAAACGCATGGTCCGGCGGTAGCGATGCTTCAGCATGGGAAGGAGTATAGCAGGGAGCCCGGTCCTGGGGAACGGCGCGGGCGGTCCGGCTGTTGCCTTCCCGTTACCGCTATATTACAATCGTGCCCTAGGAGGCTCCGATGATCATAGCCGCCATTGCACTCGCGCTCGTCGCCGTCGCCCTTTTCATCGTCGGCCGCGTCATGGCCGGGAAGGCGGTGCTCATCGCGGGCACCGAGAAGGTCGCGGCCTCCGAGCTCGGAGCCGACGCCAAGGCCGTCTCCTCGGAGATCGGTGCCGGAAGCTTCGCGAAGTACGTGGAAGTCGCCGGGACCGTCTCCTGCGATTCGCCTCTCGAGGCGGAATTCACCGGAACCAAGTGCGTCCATTACGAGACGAAGGTCGTCAGGGAATACGAGGAGAGCTACGTCGAGACGAGCTCCGACGGCTCGAGCCGGACCCAGACTCGCCGGGGTACGGAGAACGTGTCCTCGAATTCACGTAGCTGCGCCTTTACGCTCGACGACGGCTCGGGGAAGATCGAGGTCGATCCTGCGGGGGCGGAATTCCACCTCGAGACGACTATGTCGAGGTTCGAGCCGGGGGAGGGCGCGAGGACCATCGGGTCCTACGTCCTCAATGCCGTCCTTGCGGGCTCGGGCGGCCGTCGCACGATCGGCTACCGCTTCGAGGAGAAGTGCTTTCCGGTCGGACGGCAGGGCTACGTCTTCGGCGAGGCCGGCGATGCCGGCGGCGCGCTTCGCATCCGCAAAGGCGCGGAGCGGGGTAAGCGCCTCATCGTCTCGCTGAAGAGCGGCGAGGAGCTCCTTCGCTCCGCCAGGCTCGGCGCGACCTGGCTGACCGTCGGCGCCTGCGTCGCGCTGGCCGCGGCGGCAATCCTGATCGTCCTCGGCGCGCTGCGGCGCTGAGCGTCCCCGACCCCGAGTCCTATCCCTGCTTCGGGAAGCGCAGGTCCTTCTCGATCTCGGTGTAGACAAGGAGCCTGTCCCCCCTCCCGGTCGCCAGGAGGGTATTTATGTTCTCGAGGCCGAGATCCTTCGGTTCCGAGCCCTCCAACGCGGAAGGCTCCTGCGCCAACTCGTCGTAGAGCTTGACCGAATGGGTCAGCGCGGTCATCGCCTCGTTCCGGCGCCTCGCATCCCCCGAGCGGGCGGCGGAGCGGTAGAGAGCGACGCCCAGGTTGTTCTCCGATTTCATGTACAGCTTCAGGATATCGACCTCGGAGGGCCTCTCCTGGGGAGCGGGATCCCCGACATCGGTCAGCTCTCTCTCCATCGCGGCCGAGGCCTTGCGGTAATAGGCCTCGGCCGAGAATAGGTCGTCGCGCGCATAGAGGGCCGATCCGAAAGCGTAGTCCAGATAGGGACTCGTCGCGCCTTCCGCCCCGGCCTGGAAGAATCGCTCGAGCGATTCCCGGTAGCGCCCGCTGCGATAGAGGATGTTGCCGGTCTTGTAGCTCGTGTCGGCGGTGACGTAGCCGTTGGCCGCCGCCCGGTCGTAGAGGGCGAGGGCCGAGGCCAAGTCGTCGCGTTGCAGGTAGGCGACGTCGGCGAGGCCCGCGTAGGCCTCCCCGAAGCGGGAGCCCATCTTCACGCGCCTTAGCTCGAGGGCCTTCTCGTACTCCGCCGCCGCCGTCGCGTAGTCGCGCTCCGCCCCGAGCCACTCCTTCGCCCGGACGAGGAACCTGGCGCGCCAGATGAGGCTGTCGATATACATGCCCGCCCGCCTGCCGCCGAAGCCCGGAAGGACGGAGAAGGCCTGTACGGCGTTGTCCAGAGCCTTCCGCTCCTCGGTCGGGTCGCCCATCCGATTGAAATAGCGGGCGAGATTGTAGTGCGATTCGGGGACGGCGGGGTCCTTCTTCGCGGCGGTCAGGAGTATGTCCCGGACGTCGTCGATCATGTCCTTGTCCAGGAGGTAGCCGCCGAGCTCGGCGAGGACCTCCGCGCTCAGGGCCTCCCTCTTCGGATCTGCCAGGAAGTGGGACTTGAGAGGGAGGACTTCCGCGAGGCGATCGACGCGGATGAAATACAGGAGCATTCGCTCGAGGTAGACGTCCTTGTCGCCGTAGCGCTCGATCAGGGTGGCATAGGTCCTCCGGGCGTCCTCGTACCTGGCCGGGGCCTCGTCGGCCCAGTCGAGGTAGACGTCGCCCAAGAGGAGGAGACCCGCCTCGTTGAAGTAGTCCCAGGACAGGAGGCCGGTCATCCCCCGAGCCGCGTCCGCCTTCGCGCTTCGCGGCGCCCCCTTGAGGACTTCGACCGCTTCCTCGAACTTGAGCTGCTCCTTCTCGAGTCTCGCCCATGCCAGGATGCCTTCCTTCTCCTTGGGATGAGCCACGATCAGCGAAGCGTACTTCTTCTCGGCGAGTATGTATTGGCGCTTGGCGGCGTAGGCTTCGGCGTAACGGTAGTACCAGGGGACGAATTCCCGCATCTGGGTCGCCTTCTCGAAGTCCGTCTCGGCCTCGGGATATCGGTCGTCCGCTATCCGCTGATAGCCGGTCCGATACAGGGAGTCGGCGGCGAGGGGGACGTAAATGTATCGCCAGCCGAGGTAGCCGAGAGCCGCCGCCGCGGCGAGGACGACCAGGCCGATCCTGAAGACGGGCAGGATGGTGTGGACGAAGGCGTAGGCCAGTGTCCCCTTCTCGGCCTCCAAGGCGGCGCCGGTACGCTTCTCCCTGCCCTTCGGGATCGGTATGTGCCGCTTGAGGATGCGGCCCGCGATGACCGCGACTTCCTCCGCGGGCAGTCCGTCGACGAGGGCCCAAGCCACCTTCGACTGCTGCGCCTCGCTGCCGCGCTCGTTCGCGAGTATGTCCTCGACGGCGATCCTCAGGTTGAGCGGGAAGGAGAGTAGGGAATCCTGGAGCCGGTCGACCTGCGCCTCGGTGAGTCTGACCGGCTTGAATTTCTCCTCGGGCGCGCGGACGAGAGGAGCCTTTGCCTTGGGCGGCGGCTCGCGCAGGGTCGAGGATCCCTCGGCCTCCGCGCCGACCGAGCCGAATCCGCCCCAGTCCTGGTCTATCTTGAAGGTGTCGGCTACCGGGGCTTCCTCGCTCAGGGCCGCGATCTCCGAATCGAGATCGCGCCCCGTCCCGCGGCCGAGGGCGGAGGCCGGGCCCCGGTCTTCGAAGGCCTCGCCGAAGCCCCCGCTTTCGCCGGGTTCCTCGAAGCTGAAAGTCTCGAAGGCGTCCTCGCCCGGCTCCGAGGTCCCGAGGCTCAAGGACTCTTCGGGCCCGGCCGTCTCGGGCTCCCTCGCGGCCTCTTCCACGGATCCCAGGTCGGGTATCGAAAAGTCCTCGCCGAGGGGCTCGGGACTCTGTCCGGACGCATCCGCCGCCGGCTCTTCCTCGGCGAGGGAGAAATCAGGAATGGAGAAATCCTCGACCTCCTCTCCCGCGCCTTCGGCCAGAAGGCCTTCCGGTGTCGTCTCCGTGACGGGCTCCAGGAGCTCTTCTCCGGGGGGGGAGGCCTCGAGGGCCTCGTCGCCTTCGGCGGATTCCGCGACGGATTCGGCCGGCCGCACCTCTCCATCGGGGGACTGCTCGTCGAAATCGGGCATCGCGAAATCGGGGCTCTCGACTTCGGCCGGCTCGTCGGGCTCGGGAAAGGCCGGCGAGCCTTCGATCGCGCTCGGCGCGCCGGCGACTTCGGGCTCTGTCCCGAAATCGGGGATCGATTCGAGGTCGGGCATCTCGACGGACCCGGGAATGCCTTCTTCGCTCTCGGCGGATTCCAAGAGGGCGGCGATGTCCTCGTCGACGGGGCCGGCGCCCTCCTCGCGATCGAGGGGAAGGTCTTCGAGCAAGGCGGCGAAATCGGGGGGCATCCCCTCCTGTCCTTCGGCGACGCGGTCGTCGAGGGGAGGCGGCTCGGACTCGCCGGTCGCGGCGGCGCCTTCTGGGGGAGCTATGACATCGGGCTTTTCGCCCCAACGCTCGAGGACCTCGGCCTCCTTGGCCAGTGCGGCGAGGTCGCGCTTGAATCGTTCAATGTCCTGAATCTTCGGCATGGATGTCCTTATCCATATTAACGGATGAATCGCGCGTTAGTGAAGTGAATTGCCACTATCGGAAGCGGCGATTCCGAGGCCGACCGGGCCTCCCGATCTGCCGGGAATCGCATATTTTCGAAAGTGGCTTGAGGCGGGGCCGGGGCCGCGCCGATATTGTAGCCGTGACCTTCGCACGATGCCTCGCCGTCGCGGCCGCCATGGCCCTCGGAATCTCCTCGATGCGGGCCCAGGAGGCGCGGGCGACCTTCCCGCAAGCCAGGCCGGCAGGCCGCGTCATCGAGTCCCTGACCCTGCATCTCGAGCTCGCCGGTCTCCGGACCGCGAAGGCCCCGGAGGTCCTCGAGGGCGAGCTCATCCTCTCGGTCCTGGGTCCCTATCGATCGGTCGCCGCGGCCTTCGCGCACGAGGGCTTCGCGACTCTGCACCCCTTCGAGCGCAACCGGCAGGGGGTCCTCGTCCTGGCCTACCCGATACCCCTGAAGAGGACCGAGCCGCTCGAGTACCGCATCGTCGTCGACGGCGTGTGGACCCTCGATCCCTCGAATCCCGAGCGGCAGGCCGATGCCGCGACCGGGATCGAGGTCTCGGTCGCCCGGATTCCCTATCTGAGCGACCTCCGCCTCGGCGTGTACCGACTCCTCGACGAGGACGGTCGAACCGCCCGCTTCATTTTCCGCGGCGCCAGCGGCGAGGCGGTGACAGTCTGCGGCGATTTCGACAATTGGGACCCCTTCATCCACGAGATGCCCGAGACGAGCCCCGGCATATACCGGCTCGACCTCCCCCTCCCGCCGGGCAGGCACTATTACACCTTCGTGTATCGCGGCGAGGAGCTGCCGGACCCGCTCAATCCGACGAAAGCCGCGAACCGGGACGGCAAGGTCGTATCGGTGCTCCAGGTGGCGAATCCGGAATAGGGGTATCGCTCGCGGACTAGCGGACGACCCCGCATCTTCGCAGCTCGGCCAGCGCGTTCTCGGCCGTTCTCCGGCGCAGGTCCGCCACCGACTCCCGGGAAGCGTAGGCCGAGTGGTCGGTGAGGACGACTCCCGGCAGCGAGCGCAGTCTGCTGCCCTGCGGCAGGGGCTCGGCGGTGAACACGTCGAGCCCCGCACCGGCCATCCTGGCCTCCGAAAGGGCGTCGACGAGGGCCTCTTCGTCCAGGACCGCCCCGCGCGAGGTGTTGATTACAGTCGCGTCCCGCTTCATGAGCCCGAGCTCGCGCGCGCCCACGATGCCCCGCGTTTGAGGCTTCAGCGGCAGGTGGATGGAGACCCAGTCGGACCGGATGAAGACCTCGTCGAAGGCCGCGGGCCGAACGACCGCTCCGAGGGCGGCCGCCGCTCCGCCGATCGCCGCATCGACGCGCTCGGCGCTGATCCTCGGGCTCCAGACGAGGATCGCGTCGAATCCGAGCCCGAGCGCCGCGCGGGCGAGGGCCTTGGCTGTGCCTCCGAAGCCCAGGATGCCGAGCGTGGAGCCCGAGACCCGCCGCCCCGGCGCGGCCACGTTCCAGGCGCCCTCGCGGACTGCCCGGTCGCGCCGGGCTATGCCCCGCGCGCAGGAGAGGATGAGGCCCAGGGCGTGCTCGGCGACCTCGCGGTCGCAGTAGCCGGGTACGTTGGCGACGGCTATGCCGCGGCGTCCCGCGGCATCGAGGTCGACGTTGTCGAGGCCGACGCCGTACCGGGCTATGACGCGGCATCGCTCGAGGGACTCGATCGCGGCCGCGTCGACCGTCGCCATGTTGACGAGGAGGGCGTCCGCCGCGCGGCCCGCCGCCGCGACCTCCGCGGAGCTGCGGCACTTCGCGACCTCGAGCTCGACGCCGGCAGGCCCGAGGACTGAGCGCTCTATGACCGTGTCGCCGAAGCGGTCGTCGGTGATGACCGCGAGCGCGGCCCCGCCCCCTTCCTTCACGAGCGCCTTGTCAGGAGACCGTCGAGGAAGCTGTAGCTCGTCGAGAGGGCGCCGAACACGGCCTGCGTGTCCTTCATGCTGGTCGAGATCGTCTCGAGGGAGCCCAGCCCCTCGGTCAGGGCGAGGGTCTCCTCCCTGATGGAGCCCGATATCTGCGATAGGAGCTGGCTGGCGCCGTCGATGCCCTTGGCGTTCTCCTGGAAGTTGGCGAGCACGTCCGCGAAGGATGTGCGGAAGCGCTCGAGCAGGGCCGTGAAGTCTTTCATCGCCGAGTCGATCTGGCCCACCGCGCGCGAGAACTCGCCGATCGTCCCCTCGATCTGCTTGGCGAAGTCGCCCGTCTGGCCGGCGAGGTTGCGCACTTCGTTCGCGATTATCCGGAAGCCCTTACCCACGGAGCCCGCGCGGGCGGACTCGATGGACGCGTTGATCGCGAGGATGTTCGTCCGATCCGAGACGTCCCGTATCGACAGGGCTACGCCCGCTATGCTCCCGGCCTTCGCGCGCAGCTCGTCGAACAGGGAGGAGATGGTCCTCGCCTCTCCGGCCGCCCGGTCGACCTCGTCCATCCTCTGGCCCACCGCGCCGTCCATCCCCGCGTTCTTCACGAGGATCCCGGACATCATCCCGTCGATCCTCTCCGCGTTCTCAGCCGTGCTCTGGCTCGTCGCGCGAATCTCCTCGAAGGCGGAGACCACGGTGCTCAGGGAGGAGTGCACGCCCTCGATCGAGGCGTCGAGGATCTTGAGCGTCCGGTCGGTCACCGTCGACAGGACCACGGATTTGTTGTAGCCCACCGCGAAGCGGTCCATCGCGTCGCGATAGTTGCCCAGCGTCTCTTCGATCGATTGGTCCATCGCTCACTCCCCGAATATCTCGTCGATCAAGTCGACTCCGCAACGCAGCCCCGCGAGCCAGGCTAGGAAGGCCCCGACGCCCGGCCCCCGGTACACGCCGCCGTGCTGCGGGGCGATCATCTGCGGCTCGAGACGCCTGACGATCTCCACCCATCGCCTCGTCGCCGCGTTGGCGGCCATGTAGCGCTTGTGGAAACCCTCGACGTAGGGGAGGGCCGAGGGGAAGTCGTCGATGAAGAGCCTCTCTCCGCCCTCGGGAAAGACGGCCGTGCCGACGTCGCCCGAGAAGAGTATCCGGGACTTCTCGTCAAAGACGGACCAGGCGCCCGGCGAGTGCATGAAGTGAGTCGGCACGAAGCGCAGCCTCGTCCCCGAAGGGAGGGCGAGGGCGTGGTCCCGGCATTCCTCGATCGCGGATACCCGGGAGAGGTCGACGATGCCGAAATGCGGCAGGAAGCGCACCCAGAGGGAGGAAATCCAAACCTTGGCCTGCGTGACGCCGAGCCAAAGGGCAATGCCCGAGGAGACGTCGGGATCCTGGTGAGAGAAGAAGATCCCGTCTATCCGGTCGAGGGAGATGTAGCGGCTGACGCCGGCGACCACCCTCGAGAAGAGATGGACTCCGCCCGGATCGAGGAGCCAGCCCCGATTCTTGTCGATGACGAGGTACTGCATGGTCTGGACCACCCCCTTGCGGAAGTCGTCGTCGGTCCCGAGCCATATGAACTTGTGATCACCGTCGTCGTAGAGAGCCTTGCCCTCGATGCCCTGCTCCATGCTGCCTCCGTCGCCTTCAATATTGGCTCTTTCCGACCTTGGGCTGAAAGGCTACAATGAGCCATCGATCGGAGCTAGTCATGATAGTAAGCGGCGATCATTGGTTGGACAAGGAGGGTCGACGCCTCGTACTTCGCGGCGCCAACCTCGGCGGCGACTGCAAAGTGCCGACGAGGCCCGACGGGGACACCCGCCTTAAGGAGGGATTCTACGACCGAAAAGGCGTCTCCTTCGTCGGCAGGCCCTTCCCCCTCGAGGAGGCCGACTCGCATTTCTCGCGCCTGAAGCGCTGGGGCCTCGAGTTCCACCGCCTCCTCGTGGCCTGGGAGGCGGTCGAGCACGACGGCCCGGGGATCTACGACGAGGAGTACCTCGACTACGTCGAGCGCATCGCCGCCAAGGCGGGGGAGCACGGACTCGCTCTTTTCGTCGATCCGCACCAGGACGCCTGGAGCCGCTGGACGGGCGGGGACGGAGCCCCGATCTGGACCCTCGAGGCGGCCGGCTTCGAGCCCGAGCGCCTGTACGCATCCGGCGCCGCCCACATCAACCAGGAGATGGGGGCCGACTATCCCCGAATGAGCTGGATTTCCAACTTCGACCGTCTCGCCTGCGCGACGATGTGGACCCTCTTCTTCGCCGGCGACACCTTCGCGCCCGGCATCGGCCCCGTCGGCTTCGGCCCCGACGGCATCGCCCGCGGGGGCGATTCCATGCAGGACTTCCTGCAGGCGCACTACGTCGCGGCCATGGCCAAAGTCGCCGAGCGGCTGTCGCGCTTCCCCCATGTCGTCGGCTTCGACAGCCTCAACGAGCCGAGCGCGGGCTTCATCGGGGCGGAGAGCCTCGAGAGGGCCGGGACCATGACCTCCCTCGGGACGACGCCCAGCCCGTGGGAGGGCATGCTCGCAGGGTCTGGGTATCCGGTCGACGTCGCCGTCTTCGGGATACGGGGCCTCGCCCGCAGGCGGGTAGGGACGGCGCGACTCGGCGCCGAAGGCATGCGGGCCTGGAAGGACGGCGTGGACTGCGTCTGGCGACGCGCCGGCGTCTGGGACAGCGTCCCCGGCGGATATCCTGTCCTCGCGCGGCCGGGCCATTTCGCGCGCCGCGGCGGCATGGGCGTCGATTTCACGCGCGACTTCCTGAAGCCCTTCATCCTGCGCTTCGATCGAGGGGTCTGCGCGGCGGAGGGCGCCCGGCGCTTCGTCCTCTTCGTCGAGGGAGTGCCAAACGCGGACAGGCCGACCTGGGAACCGGCGGACGGAGGGCCGGTCGTCGACGCGACGCATTGGTACGACGACCTGACCCTCGTCACCAAGCGCTGGCTGGGCTTCGCGGCCTACGACGCGCGGCGCGGTAGGATCGTGCTGGGATTCGGGCGCGTCAGGCGCTACTTCCTCGAGGCGCTCGTGGAGCTCAAGAATTGGAGCGCGCGGAAGATGGCCGGAGCGCCGACCCTCCTCGGGGAGTTCGGCCTTCCCTTCGATCTCGACGGCGCGAAGGCCTATCGCTCGGGCGACTATCGCGTCCACGTGAAGGCTCTCTCAGCCTATTACGACGCGGTGGACGCCAGTCTCCTCGACTCGACCATCTGGAACTACGCGGCGGGCAACCGCCACAGTCGCGGCGACCTGTGGAACACGGAGGACCTCTCGATATTCTGCCGGGACGACCTCGAGGCCGGCCGGACGGAGACCGGCGACGGCGAGGACTCGGGCGGCCGCGCTCTCCGCGGCTTCGTGCGTCCCTACGCGCGCGCCACCGCCGGGGAGATCCTCGAGATGCGCTTCGACGCGAGGCGGGGGCGCTTCCTCTTCCGGTATCGCCCCGACCCGTCGATCGCCGCGCCGACCGAGATCTTCGTCCCCGAGCTCCAGTTCCCGCGCGGCTTCGCCATAGAGGCCGAGGGATGCGAAGCCGAGGTCCGTCGCGGAGTCCTGCTGCTGCGCGCGAGGGCCGGGGCCGAGGAGGCGCGGCTCGCGCTGTCGCGAAGATGAGAGGCGTCATCATCGCCGCGGGCTACGGCACGCGATTCCTGCCCGTCACGAAGACAGTCCCCAAGGAGCTCCTTCCCGTCGGCACCAAGCCTTCGATAGCCTTCATCGTCGATGAATTCCTCGCCTCCGGCATCGACGAGATAGTCGTCGTCTCCTCCCGCCGCAAGAAGGCGCTCGAGGACTACTTCGACAGGGAGATCGAGCTCGAGGAAGTCTTCCGCCGCGAAGGCCGGGCCGACAAGCTCGCCCTCGTCGCGGCCAGCCGGGCCAGGGTGAGCTTCGTGCGTCAGGCCGAGATGCTCGGCACGGGCCACGCCCTCCTCCAGGCGAAGAGCCTCCTCTGCGGCGAGCCATGCGTCGTAGCCTATCCGGACGATCTCCACATCGGGACTCCTCCCCTCTCGCGGCAGCTCATCGATCTCTACGAGGAAACGGGCAAGTCCATCCTCGCGACCGTCCTCGAGCCGGGGGACGTGTCCCGCTACGGGGTCGTCGGGCCCGGGTCCGACGGCGTCTCGGTAAGCTCCTTCGTCGAGAAGCCGGCCAGGGGGACCGAGCCGAGCCACGAGGTGTCGATCGGCCGCTACCTCTACACGCCCGAATTCTTCGACCTCGTCGAGGAGGGCTGGAGGAAGCACGAGGGGGGCGAGTACTTCCACGCCTACGCCATCGGCCGACTCATCGCGGAGGGCAAAGTCGCCTTCAAGCGGGCTTCCGGCCTCCGGCTCGATACGGGGGATCCCGCGGGCTATCTCGAGGCGATCCTGACCGACGCCGCCGCGAATCCTGCGCTCCGGCCCGTCCTCGAGCGATTCGCCCGCGATAGGCTCGGCGGGGGAGGGTCCGCCTGAGAGTCGGACTCGCCCTCGGCTCGGGCGGAGCGCGGGGTCTCGCCCACATCGCCTACCTCGAAGTCCTCGACGAGCTGGGCGTCGAGGCGAGCGCGATCGCCGGCTCGAGCATCGGCGCCCTCCTGGGGGCCCTTTACGCAGGCGGCATGAGCGGCGCCGGCCTGCGCGACCTGGCGAAGGGCATCACGCTCCGCGACATTCCCAGGTTCCTGGACGCGCCCTCGCTCAAGGGGGCCTTCGGCATAAAGGGGAGAAAGATCGAGGAGTGGGTCCGCGAGATTCTCCCGGTAAAGCGCTTCGAGGACCTGCCCATCCCCTTGAGGGTGGTTGCCACCGACTTCTGGAAGGGAGAAGAGGTCGTCTTCTCCTCGGGCGATATCGCGCAGGCGGTCAGGGCCAGCATATCGATCCCGGGCGTCTTCCAGCCCTACGAGCTGGGCGGGCGCGTCCTGGTCGACGGCGGCGTCGTGAATCCCGTACCCTTCGAGCATCTCGACGGTCTCGCCGACTTCGTGATCGCGGTCGACGTGAGCGGGGAAGCTTCTCATGCCGAGGCCAAGGCCCCCGGCCCCGTCGAGACCCTCATCCACGTCTTCTCGATCATGGGGAAGGTGATCATGGAGGAGCGGGCCAGGGACGAGAGGATAGCCCTATACCGCAGGCCCGCGCTGCGGGGAATCAGGACGGGGGACTTTCTCAGATCCGAGGAGATCATCGATTCCGTGCGCGAGGATGCCGTGGACTTCAGGCGCGAGCTCATCGAGGCGGGGGCGGCGCGCGAGGGCCGGCGCCGGGGACCTTGACGGCGCCCAGCCGTCGGCGAGCGCTTCACGAAGCCTCGGCCTTGATATAGAGTATCTCCCATGCAATACCGTAGATTCCCCCTCATCGACGATGTCGAGGTGTCGGCCCTGGGGCTGGGCTGCATGCGCCTGCCCGTCCAGGGCGGCGAGGATGCCGCCATAGACCAGGCCGCCCTCGACGCCATGCTCGCCGCCGCCGGGGAGGCCGGGATCAACTACCTCGACACGGCCTACGTCTACCACCGGCAGGCGAGCGAGAAGGCCCTCGGGGCCGCCCTGGCGCGCTCGGGCAAGCGCGACGAGTTCTACCTCGCCACCAAGAGCCCGGTGTGGATGGTCAAGGAGAGGTCGGACTGGGACCGCTTCCTCGACGAGCAGCTCGAGAGGCTCGGGACCGATCATATCGATTTCTACCTGCTCCACGGTCTCGGGAGCGAGCGCTGGGCGAGGATCGTTGAGCTGGGCGCCCTGCCCGCCCTCGAGCGCGCGAAGGCCTCGGGCAGGATACGGCATATCGGCTTCTCCTTCCACGACTCCTTGGAATCGTTCAAGCGGATAATCGACGGCTACGACGGATGGGAATTCTGCCAGATACAATTCAATTACATCGACAGAAGCTTCCAAGCCGGGGAGGAAGGGCTCGCCTACGCGGCTGAGCGAGAGCTCGGAGTCGTCGTGATGGAGCCTCTGCGCGGCGGGGCCCTCGCCTCGCCGCCCCCCCAGGTCTTGAAGGCGCTCGGCGCCTATCCGACTCCGCGCCTCCCCTACGAATGGGCCCTGCGCTTCGCTCTGGACCGCCAGGAAGTCTCGCTCGTGCTGTCCGGCATGGGCAATGCAAACCAGGTGTGGGAGAACGCGGCGGTCGCCTCGTCCGCTCCCGCCAACTCGCTCACCCGGGACGAGCGCGCGATCCTCGACGAGGCCCGCAGGATCTATAGGGAGCGGGAGCGCGTGCCCTGCACTACCTGCGGATACTGCCAGCCCTGCCCGAGAGGCCTGCCCATACCCGAGCTGTTCGGCCTGTACAACGCGGCTTCCATGTTCGATGCGCGGAAGGGCAGCGCCCATTGGTACAAGAGCGCCTATCTCTCCGCCGGGCGCGGCGCGGATTCCTGCGCCGGTTGCGGCGAATGCCTGACCAAGTGCCCCCAGGGCATCGCGATCCCGGACCGCCTCGCAGACACCCACGCCTACCTGACCGCGGATTAGAGGGCGCGATGAACGATACTCTCCATACGACGCTCGAGTTCGAAATCCACGGCTACGATTGCGGCTACGGCGGCCCGCTGCGCGCCTTCGCCCTCGTCAATTTCCTCCAGGAGGCCGCGGGCGTCAGCGCGGCGGGCCTGGGCTTCGGCATGGAGGACCTCCACGCGAAGGGCTGGACCTGGATGCTTTCGCGCCTCGACCTCCGCGCGGACGAGCTGCCCCGGAACGGCGAGCGCGTGATCGTCAGGACCTGGCCGGCGGGGATCAGCAAACTCTTCGCGCTGCGCGACATCGAGATGCGGAGGCTCGACGGCACGAGCCTCGTCCGCGCGGTCTACGCCTACCTCGTCGTCGACATCGCGGCGAGGCGACCCCTGAGACCCGCGAGCGTCCTCGGGCAGGCGCCGCCGAACCCGGGCGATCCCCACCCCGTGCCCGGCTTCGATTTCGGTATCCCTGAAGCCGCCGAGCCGGTTCCCGTCTTCTCGCAGCGCGTCCGGGGCCGGCACATCGACCACAATGGCCACGCCAATAACGCCCACTTGGTGAACTGGTTGGTCGACGCGGCCTCGGAAGGCGAAGCCGGTCTCTCCGCCCTCAGGGTGGAGTTCCTGGCCGAGGCCCTGGATGGGGACGAGCTCGAAGCCATTCGCGGATACGCGCCGGAGGCTTCCCGCTTCGGTCCCGAGGCCGCGGCCGCGACGAGCGTTTCGGAGCTGACGCGCAGGGGGGCCAAGGTGGCGCGGGCCCTGGTCGGCAGGAGATAGCCGGCCCCTACTTCCCCAATGCCTTCCTCGCGGCCGCCAATGCCGAATCGTAGTCCGGCTCCGTGGTGATCTCCGGGACCTGCTGCGTGTAGGTGACGACTCCCGCCGCGTCGACCACGACGACGGCGCGCGAGAGGAGGCCCGCGAGCGGACCGTCCTTCAGCTCGGCGCCGTAGGCCGCCCCGAAGGACCGGTCGCGCAACTCCGACAGGGGCACCACAGCGTCGACGCCCTCGGCCTTGCAGAAGCGGGCCTGCGCGAAGGGCAGGTCCCTGCTGATGTTGAGCACGGTCGCTCCGCCGAGCTTCTTGATCTCCTCGTTGAATCTCTTGGCGGACAGGGCGCAGGTCGACGTGTCGAGGCTGGGCACGATGTTCAGGATCCTCACTTTGCCCGAGAAGTCCGCGAGCGCGACGTCCGAGAGGTCTCCCTTCGTCAGCTTGAATTCGGGCGCCTTGGACCCGACCTTGGGCAGCTCTCCGACGGTATGAACCTGATTTCCCCTCAGGGTAACAGTGGCCATGCTTCCTCCTTTTAGTCTTGGATATGAAGCTACTGAAGCGCGGGCTCCGAGGCAAATGCCCCCCGCCCGGCGGGACGGCTACATCCCGAAGGGGAAGAGGCTTCCCTGCCTGTCCCGCAGCCGGTCCTCGACGGTCGCCGCGATCGCCTCGAGGTCGCGGGACTCGGCCACGAAATCGAGATCGTCGCCGGGCACGATCAGGATCGGGGCGAGGTCGAAGCCCTCGATCCAGGACTCGTAGAGCCCATTGAGGCTCTCGAGGTACTCGTCGGGGATGGCCGCCTCGAAGCCGCGACCGCGCCTCGCGATGCGCGTCTTGAGCGTGGCGATCGAGGCCCTGATGTATATGACGAGATCGGGCGCGGGCAGGAGCCCGGCCACCGCCCTGTACAGGCCACTGTAGCTGAGCCAGTCGCGCTCGCTCATCGCGCCCCGCTCGTAGAGATTGCGGGCGAAGACCTCGGCATCCTCGTAGAGGGATCGGTCCTGGACGACGGGATGCGGGTCCTCCATCAGCTCCCGGTGCGAGCGGAGCCGGTAGCCCAGGAAGTAGAGCTGGGAGTGGAAGGCCCAGGAAGCCATGTCCCGATAGAAGTCCTCGAGGTAGGGGTTCTCGGCCGCCGGCTCGTAGTAGGGGCGGAATCCGAGGCGCCCCGAGAGGAGGCGGACCAGGGTCGACTTGCCGGCTCCGATGTTGCCGGCGACCACCAGGTGCTTCTTCATGGAATCCGGAAGATAATGCGGCCTCGGGCGCGGTTTGCGCAAGATCGCGTCCCGGGACCGTCGGTCGACGCTTGACGCCGGCCCGAAGCCGGCTTATGGTTCACGGCAGGAAATATAGTAATAAAGTTTTCGCGCCCGGGAGAGAGAAATGGAGATCAAAGCCAACTCGTTTTCGCTCAGGGGGGAAAGCGGGCTCGTCAAGATCGTGAGCGACTCGGCCTTCGTCCCTGACGGGGCCTCCGAGCCGGACGAGGACGAGGCCGAATGCGACATCATCGTCGAGAGCAACGGATTCAGAGTCAACAAGACCGCGACGCTTAAGCTGGGCTCGATCCTGTCCTTCCTGGTCGACATCAGGGAGGTCCTGAGCCGCCGGGCCGGAAGGGCGGATTTCCTGGGCGCGGGGGACGATCTGTCGATCGCCTTCGTCTACGACGGAGAGGCGGGGATCGAGTGCGGGATGAGCGACCGGAAGGAGGGCAAGGAGAATTCCGTCCGGGTGAAGTACCCGATCGAGCCCTCCTACCTCGAGGATCTGCGGGCGGAGCTCGCGACGCTGCGATGGCCTCTCGCTAGAGGCGCATGAGCCTCGGCGCTCCCCCGGCCCGGACCCTGGCGATCTGGTAATCCTGCATCGCGGCGAAGGCGTCGAGGAGCCTGCGCTTGTCGGGGTAGCTCTCGAGGCCCGCGGCCTCCAGGGCGCAGAGCAGGGCGTGGATCGCCTCCACCGTGGAAAGGCAGTGAGGCCGGGGCTGCCTCTTGATCCTCCAGCGGCTCGGCTCGCTCGGCTCGAGCCGGATGCGCGTCAGGCTCGAGATCCCGGGGCTCTCGCGCAGGACCGACCGGGAGCAGGCCCAGGTCGAGTCTATCAGGAACACGACGATCCTTCTTTCCGCGGGTCCGCTCCCGGCGAGGCCGAGACCGACCGCGCCGGCGGCGTCCAAGACGATCGCGGCGGGGCTCGGGTACAGGAGGAAGCAGCGGTTCGCGGGATCCTCCCTGAGCTCCCGGACGCGGGGATCGCCGTCGAAGGCTATGCCCGGGCGTATCTCGCAGTTCGCGAGATTGAGGACGGCGAGTCTGCCCGTGCCGGTCTTCTGGCGCCGGTATTCCTTGGGGTGGGTGAGTAGGACGATGCGCGACTTCGTCGCTATCGGAGGCTCCGCCGGGCAGAGGCATGCGACCCGCGGCCTGCGGCAACGCGGGCAATACTCACGACTCACCGGCGCCTGCGGAGATTCTCATATCCAGAGAGTCGCATGGAAGGCCTTTTCGCGGCAATGGGAGCGGAGGTAGGGCACCCGCGCCGCTTGAAGGGACCGAGCCTATCGTATAAAGTGTCCGCTCGCGGCCCTTCGCGGCGGTAGCCGCGAGGGGGAGGGAGACGTGGGGGAGATCAGCTCGGTACTGATCGTGGGCGCCGGCGCGGTGGGCGCGGCCGTCGCCTCGAAAATCCAATCGAGCGGGCGCGGATCGCTTCGTGTGCTCGCCGATCGTCCGCGCGCCGCGCGCTACGCGGCCGAGGGCTTCGTCGTCAACGGCCGTCGCTTCGACTTTCCCCTTGCGCCGGCCGAGATTCCGCCGGCGAGCGGAAAGGAACCCGACCTCGTCATTCTCGCGGTCAAGAACCAGCAGCTCGCGTCCGCCATCTCGGGCATGGCCCCCTTCGTCGGCCCGGGTAGCCTCGTTCTGTCCCTCCTCAACGGCCTCTCCAGCGAAGACGAGCTCGCCGCGGCCTTCGGGCGGGAGAAGGTGCCCTACGCGATGATCCTCGGCATCGACGCCGTGCGGGAGGGGAACGCGACGACCTTTTCGGCGGCCGGGAAGATCCATTTCGGCGACGCGCGGAACCGAGCGGGGGCCTGGAGCGAGCGGGTGTCGCGCATCGCCTCGTTCTTCGACGACTGCGGGCTCGGCTACGTCGTGCCCGAGGATATGGTCCGCTCGCTCTGGTACAAATTCATGATCAACGTCGGCATCAACCAGGCCTCCGCCGTGCTCCGCGCGCCCTACGGCGTCTTCCAGCGCCTGAGCGAGGCCAAGGAGACGATGTACGGGGCGATGCGGGAGCTCATCGAGATATCGCGGGCCAAGGGGACCGGGCTGACCGAGGCCGACCTCGACTCGTGGTACGCCACGCTGCTCGGACTCCTGCCCGACGCGAAGACCTCCATGCTCCAGGACGTCGAGGCTCGGCGCAAGACGGAGGTGGAGGCTTTCGCCGGGACGGTGATCTCCCTCGGCGAGGAGGTCGGCGTGCCCACTCCAGTCAACCGCCTCTTCTTCAACCTGATACGAACGATAGAGCAGTCCTACTGAGCCGTGCTATCATGGGCCATGGCGCCCTCGATCCTGTGGTACGACCTCGAGACCTTCGGCCTCGAGCCGCGCTGCGACCGCATCGCCCAGTTCGCGGCCGTGCGGACCGACGAGGACCTCGCGCCGCTGGGGGAGAAGACCCTCCTCTATTGCAAACCCACCCCCGACTACCTGCCCAGCCCCCTCTCCTGCCTCGTCCACGGGATCACGCCGCAGTATGCCTCCGAGGCGGGCCTCGGCGACTACGAGTTCGCGAAGGCCCTCCACTCCGCGATGCTCGCTCCCGGCACGACCTCCGCGGGCTTCAACTCCCTCCAGTTCGACGACGAGTTCGTGCGGAGTCTCCTGTACCGCAACCTGTTCGACCCCTACGAGCGCGAGTGGCGCAACGGCAACAGCCGCTGGGACCTGATCGACCTGATGCGCGCCGCGCGCGACCTCAGGCCCGAGGGCATCGTCTGGCCCGAGGACGAGGAGGGCAGGCCCATCTTCACCCTAGTCGCCCTCGCCCGAGCGAACGGCATCGCCCACGAGTCGGCCCACGACGCGATGCACGATGTGCTCGCGACGATCGACCTCGCCAGGCTCCTGCGCTCCCGCCAGCCCAAGCTCTACGAGTGGTATTGGACGCACAGGACCCGCGATTCCCTGCGGCCCCTCGTGGACCTCGTCGAGCGCACGCCCCTCGTGCACTCGGCCGCGGGCTACACCTCCCCGAGGGGCTGCACGACCCTCGCGGCGCCTCTCGCGATCGACCCCGAGAACCGCAACCAGCTCATCGCGATCGACCTCCGCTTCGACCCCTCCACCGTGATCGGGCTCGGCGTCGAGGAGCTTCGCAGGCGCGTATTCACCAAGAAGGCCGAGCTGGACGAAGAGCGCGTCCCGCTGGCGCGCATCCGCCTGAACCGTTGCCCCTTCCTCGCTCCCATGGGCACCCTGAGCGACTCCGCGGCGACGAGGCTCGGCATAGACCGGGCCGAGTGCCTCGCGCACCTCGAGGTGATAAAGAGGGAACCGGAGCTCCTGCAGAAGATGGCGGCGGTGTTCGAGTCCCGGGAGACCCCGGCGCCGGGCGGTCTCAAGGGCGCCGAGGACGGCGAGGACCCCGAGCTCCGCATCTATACCGGCGGCTTCTTCCCCGAGGAGGACGTCAGGGCCTTCGCGGACGTCCACGAGCGCCTGGCCGGAGAAGGCGCGGCTTCCGCCAAGGCGGCCCTCTACCGCATGAAGTTCGCGGACGAGAGGCCCGCGCAGCTGCTTCGGCGCCTCTACGCGCGGAATTTCCCGGGGACGCTGGGCGACCGCGAAAGGGCTAGGTGGCGCGCCTTCTGCGCGGGCCGGCTGCAGCTGCCGCCCCTCCCCGGCGTCACTGACTTCGCGACCTTCGGCAAGATCGTGGCCCAGCGCCTCGACCGGCCCGACACCCCGGCGCGCGAGAGAAGCCTCCTCCTGGAGCTGCTGGCTTACAAGGGCGCGCTCGAGAGGGAGGTCCTGGGCTACGACGGGGCCTGAGCCCCCGCTCCCTACTGGACGAGCTCGTCGCCCTCGCCGCGGGATATGATGATCTCGCCGGTCT
>CAYOIX010000035.1:0-49415 GCA_964404145.1 uncultured Treponemataceae bacterium | reverse complement strand
GAGGAATCCCGTCGTGGGATTCCCCTTCTTTCTGTTCTTGTAGGTGCGTCTTTTAGGACAGCGCCGCTTGGGCGGGAATATACGCTCAGTCTTGGTAAAAGGCAATATTGGCTATGAGGTCCCCAGTTTTCATGGGAACCGTGACGGGGCTATAGGACTGCTGATTGCCATTTGCATCGAAAACATACAACTGGCTGCTATACGGCGTCGTCAAGTAATTCCCGACAGGCACATATACGAGATTGTTGCTGTATGCAATGCTCAGATTGCTTCCGAATGAATTGCCATTTGACAATACTTCAGTCACTGTTCCGTTTGATAATGCGATTAACCATGTATGGCCAGTTTCGCTGGTCGCCACGAGCGTACCACTTGAAAGAGCGACCATTCTGCCTGGATTGAAATTCGGTGAAACCGTTCCTGTGGGCTTTGCGACATTAAGGATTATTGATCCATTGCTCGGGATGAAATCTATCGAACCAGGCAAAGCGGCGTAGGAAGGAGTATAGCCACCGGTATTTGCGACGAAGACGCCCGATACTCCGTTATAGGTGCCCGCTACAAGCCCAGAGGTACCGAGTGCGCTGGTTGTATATGAATTGGTCACCGTATTGTTGACGGGATTAATCTTTAGTACCGTTTTGTCATTATACTCCGCAACGTAGATCATGTTGTCAGGTCCGACAATTATCTCCTGCATATATTGTGTAGCACTTACGGCGATTTGCGTGAGCCCAGAGCTGGGACTGGAAGGATTAAATGCGCAGATCTCTCCTGTGTCGTTGGCGATGCTGGTCCCGATACTCACGTACGCTTGCGTCGGGCTGTAGAAAGCAAAGTACTGCGCATCCTCGCTACCACTCCCTGGTATCTGTGCGGCAGTCGGAGCAGAATTAGAAGGATCGAAATAGTAAATCCCGCCCTCTCCCATCGCGACATAGCCGACGCCCTTGTAAAATTTAATTTCTCCCGCCGCGTTGGTGCTCGTCGTCAGCAGAGGCAACGAAGAGCCGACATGCGTGGCGGGATTGTAAGTGTACACATGCCCGTTATAGGTGTCCGTCATGTAAAGATAAGTCGTGTACGCCGCCGGCGCCGTCGATCCCGAATTGAATAGATTCGAGCAGCCGCACGCGAACGCCGCTGAGATCAGTATCGCCGCGAAGGGGCCGAAGCGGAATGCCCGTCCGGCCCTCCCTCCTGTCTTGCCAGTCTCCGATGTCCTCATTGTTGCCTCCTGTCTCCGTGGTGAATGAATGCTCAAATTCGAATCTCGATACCCATCCGAAGCTCGGTGCCTGGCATGGGGTAATCCTGGACTAGCTGGTATTGCTCGCCGAAGAGGTTGTCGACGGCGAGGTAGGCCGAGTAGCGGGCGGTGAACTTCCACTTCGCAATGGCGTCGAGGGTGAAATAGTCGGGCAAATAGGTGGCGTTCGCGGTCGTGAGGAAGCGCAGGCTCGCGTACTTGAGGGTGGCTGACCAGGAGAGCGGCCCGGCCTCGTAGGCGATGGTGGCGTTCAAGCTGTGAACGGGAGTCATGGGCAGGCGCTGGTCGTCGCCGAGGGTGAGGCCGCCCGAAAGGTTGTAGCTGTAGAGGTAGCTGTAGTTGATGTCGGCCGTGTAGTGATCGGCGAAGGCGGTCTTAAGGTCGGTCTCGATACCGGGGTAGAGGGCGGCGCCGTAGTTGCTCGGCCGCCATATGCCGTCGGATCCGGGCTGCCAAAGGATGACATCCTGGATGTAGCGGACGTAGGCCGTGGCGCTGTACGAGAAGCTCCCGCGATGCCGCTCGAAGCCGAAGTCCGCGGCGTAGGCGGTCTCGGGCTGGAGATCCGGGTTGCCCGCGGCCCCGTCGGCGGCGGGCCAGTAGAGATCCTCGAAGGTGGGCACCCTGTAGGAGCGCGAGAGATTGAGCTTGAGCGCGTCGCTCTCCGAGAGGCGGTAGGCGACCGCGATCGTTGCCCCTATCCCGCCCAGGGGATCGTTCGCGAAAAAGTCCGAGTAGTAGTCGTAGCGGATCGCGGGGCGGAAGGAGAAGGCTCCGGCCTCGACGACGGGCTCGAAGTAGGCGCCGCCGGCGGTGCGCCAGGGCGAGCCCACCGTGTCGCTCTGGGCCTGTGTGTAGGCGAAGGAGCCTCCGTAGACGAAGGAGAGACTGTCGGAGATAGAGGCTTTTTGCTGAAGATCGGCCCCTCCGACGTAGACCATGCTCCGGCCGTCGTCGGAGGGCGTGTCGGCGTCCACGTAGTCGATGCCCGAGTATTCGGCGTGCAGCGTAAAGTCGAGGTTGAGCGCGTCCGCGAGGAAGCGGTCGGTCGAGTACTTGATCGAGGCTCGTCCCGAGGAGTCGGTCTCGCCGGCGGCGAGGGTGGGGCTGCTCTGCGCTCCCGGATCCTCTTTCTGGCTGTAGGCGCCCGCGAAATCGGCGGCGACGCTGCCTTCGAGGCAGGGAAAGGTGAGGCCGAAGGAACCGTCCCCGCCGAGGAGGGCGGCGTTCTGGAGCGCGCGGTTGTCCCCGTTGGAGTCGATGAAGGTGTAGGCGTTGTCCGCCCTGGTGAAGCTGCCCGCGCCGCGGAACTGCAGGTCGCCGGCGGCGGGCGCCCAG
Source organism: uncultured Treponemataceae bacterium (assembly GCA_964404145.1). Lineage (GTDB taxonomy): Bacteria > Spirochaetota > Spirochaetia > Treponematales > Rectinemataceae > UBA1306. The sequence goes on along the minus strand of CAYOIX010000035.1, from coordinate 46,807 downwards.
GAGAAGCTCGCCTTTTGCGCGTCGACTAGGCTGGCGGCGTCGGCGGGCTCCATGACCTTCGAGAAGCCGAAGCCCTCGACGTGGGCGGCAGGCAGGTAGCCGCCGTTCTCGAAGCCGAGGACGAGGGGCGCGGCTTTTTTCTTCGTGATGATATTGATGACGCCGCCTACGGCGTCGCCGCCGTAGAGGGCGCTGCCGCCCTCGCGCAGCACCTCGATGCGATCGATGTCGTCGGCGGGGATATTTGCGAGGTCGGCCAAGCCCGACAGGGCATCGTTGACCCGCACGCCGTCGACGAGGACGAGGACCTCGTTGGCCGTGGAGCCGCGTATGGAGATGGCCTTCTCGGCCCCCTCGGGGCCGTAGTCGGAGATGCTGAGGCCGGGGACCGTCTTGATCGCGTCGGCGGCAGTCTTCGCGCCGCGCGCCTCGATATCCTCGGCGTTGACGACTGTGACCGCCGGCGGGACCTCGCTCGGGCTCTCCGCGATTCGGGTGGCCGTTATCGAGACGTCGTCGAGCGCGAGATCGGGGGCGTCGTCGGCGCGCAGGGCGTAGCCGAGGAGCGCGAGGGCGAGGGCGAGGGCCGCCCTCCGTAGGGAATACGCCATGGGGCAAGACCTCCCGGGGAAGACCGAATCGCTTCGAGGGAGGGAGCCCGACTCGGGACCGCGGGGGCGAGAATCTCGTAAGTTTCTGGGAAGCGCCGACGCGACGAAACCATGCCCGATCCTTTGCCTCGAAGGGTGGGCTCTCAAGCGGTATCCTGACTTCCGGATCGTCTTACTCGCGACGCCTTCTCGCGGCTTTCCGCAATGGCTTCGCTCCCCGCTCTCGCGGAGGGCATGTCGCTTTCATCCCCGGTTACAGTGGCGGGACCGTCACGGTTTTTAACCGTATTCCTCGCTCGAGAACCTGGCGGGCTCATAGTGGCGCTATGGACCTCCGCTGTCAATGGAGTTCCCCCCGCTTGGCGGAAGCTATTCAGGCTTTCCCGAAACCTACGGCGACGAGATAGGTCTCGAAGGATTCCGAGCGGCAGGCCTCCGGCTTGAAGCCTTTGGCCTGGGCGAAGCGGCCGCGCAGCCTTTTGAGCAGGCCGGCCTCCGCTCCGCCCTGGAAGATCTTGGCCACCAGGGCCCCTCCCGTCGCCAGGGAAGCCTCGGCGTAGTCTATGACGGCCTCCACGATGGCCTCGGAGGCGGATTGGTCCACCAGGCGACTGCCGGTCGTCGAGGGCGCGGCGTCGGAGAGCACGAGGCCGAAGGGGCCCGCGGCGAGGAGCCGCGAGCGCACTTCGGGGTCGTAGAGGTCGCCGCGGACGAAGAGGAAGTTGGCGTCGGGGGGGCTCTTGGCCAGGTTCTGGAGGTCCACCGCCGCGACGAAGCCCTCGCCCCCCAGGCGCCGGAGGGCCCAGAGGCTCCAAGAGCCCGGGGCGGCCCCCAGGTCCAGGATCCGGGCGCCCGGCCTGACCAGGCCGAACTTCCTGTCGATCTCCATGAGCTTGTAGACCGAGCGCGCGGGGTAGCCTTCCTTCCTGGCCTTCTCGGCCCAGAAATCCGGCTTATCGTAGCTGGACAAAAATCGCCTCCGTGGCCCGGGAAGGCCTGTGATAGTATACTCTGAATCGAGGAGGGAGGAGATGGAGGGGCAGACCTTCGTCGAGGCCGAGGTTTGGACCGTCGCCCAGACCGATCAGGGCAATGTCGTCCTCGTCAGGCCCAAGGGCTCCGACCTCGCGGTTCCCATCTTCATCGGTCAGCTCGAGACCCAGTCCATACTCATCGGCATGGGGGGCGTCGAGGTGCCCCGTCCCCTGACCCACGACCTGGTCCTCAGTCTCCTGTCCTCGCTGCGCGCCGAGCTGACGCGCATCGAGATCTACGACATCCGCGAGGGCACTTTCTACGCCAGGATGCTGCTCCGCGCCGAGGCGGGCGACCTCGTGATCGACGCCAGGCCCTCGGACGCGATCGGCGTCGCCGTCCGCGCCCTCTGCCCCGTCTTCATCGCCGAGAGCGTGGTCGAGGAGGCCGGAATATCGGTCAATCTCGTCGCCGGGCTCCATCTGGGCGAGGCCGAGAATCCCGCGCCCGGAACCGACGCCATCGTGCCCGCGTCGAGCGAGGGCGAAATCGGCAAGCTCCGGGCCGAGCTCGAGACCGCCGTGTCCGAGGAGGACTACGAGCGCGCGGCCGCGATCAGGGACAAACTGCGCGAGCTCGAGAAATAGTCTGGCGGGCCCCCGACGGCCTCAGGCGAGGAGTCGCGTGAGGCGGAGCGCGAAGTCGGCGGGATCGGCGAGCTTCGCGCCCTCCACGAGGAGGGCCTGCCCAAGGAGCACCTTCGCGAGGTCCTCGGCCTCGCCCGAGGCCGCGACGGCGAGACGCTTGACGAGGGGATGGTCGCCGTTGAGCTCGAGGATGGGCTTGACCTCGGGCATCTCGCTCCCTCCGAGCTGCTTCATGAGCTCGCGCAGCTGGAGGCTCGGGTCGTCGGAATCCACCACGACGCAGGCGGGGCTCTCCAGGAGGCGCTTGGACAGGCGGACGTCCTTGACCGCCTCGCCGAGGGCCTTCTTGGCCGCCTCGATCGCCGCCGCGGCCGGGCTGCCGGCCTCGGGCTCCGACTTGCCTTCCGAGCCCGACCCGAGCTCGGACTCGCTGCCGGCGCGGTTGACGCTCTTGAGCTCGAGGCCCTCGAAGGGGCCGAGGCCCGAGAGGACGATCTCGTCTATCTCCTCGGCGCAGACGAGGACCTCGATGCCCTCCTTGCGGTACATCTCGAGCAGGGGCGACTTGCGCAGCCGGTCCTCTTCGCCGCCGGCGATGTAGTAGATCGCCTTCTGCCCTTCCTTCATCCTCGACTTGTAGTCCGCGAGGCTCGTCCAGCCGCCCAGGGACTCGATCTGGGCGCTGCTCTTCCAGCGCACGAGGCCCAGGAGGGCCTCGCGGTTGGCGAAGTCCGAATACAGGCCTTCCTTGAGGGGGCGGTTGAACTCCGCGACGAACTTGGCGTACTTGTCCGGGTTCGTCTTCGACAGGTCGGCGAGCTCGCCGAGGATCTTCTTGACGCTGGCCTGCCTGATGCTCGCCATCACCCGGTTCTGCTGGAGGATCTCGCGGCTCACGTTGAGCGGCAGGTCCTCGGAGTCGATGACGCCGCGCACGAAGCGCAGGTAGACGGGAAGCAGCTCCTTCTCGTCGTCGGTGATGAAGACGCGCTTGACGTAGAGCTTGACGCCGGGGCGGTAGTCGGCGCGGTAGAGGTCGAAGGGGGCCTTGCCGGGCACGTAGAACAGCGTGGTGTACTCGATCGTGCCCTCCGCCTTGGTGTGGATCCAATGGAGGGGGGCCTCGTCCGCGTCGGTCCCGCCGAAATTGCCGAGGCCCGCGCCGGCGAAGGACTTGTAGAACTCGATGTAGTCTTCGTCCTTGAGCTCGGCCTTGGGCCGGCGCCACAGGGCCGAGGCGGAGTTGACGACCTCGTCCTTGCGCTCGACCCCGTCCTGCTTGCCCTTGTCGTCGTACTTGGGCTCCTCCGAGATCAGGGCGATCGGGTAGGCGATGTGGTTCGAGTACTTCTTGAGCACCGGCTCGACGCTCCAGCGGCTCAGGTACTCCTGGCCCTCGTCGTTGAGGTGGACGCGCACCTCGGTACCCTGGCCGACCCTCGAGGCCGGCTCGATCGCGTACTCGCCCTTGCCGTCGCTGGTCCAGGCGAAGGCGGCCTCGGTACCCGCCTTTCGGCTGGTCACCTGGACCTTGTCCGCCACCATGAAGGCCGAGTAGAAGCCGACCCCGAACTGGCCGATGAGGTTGGAGTCCTTCTTGGCGTCGTCGGGCAGCCTCTCGAGGAAGCGCCGCGTCCCCGAGCGCGCGATCGTGCCCAGGTTCTCCTCGAGCTCCTTCTCGTCCATCCCGATGCCGTTGTCCTCCACGACGAGGGTCTTGCCCTCCTTGTCGATGATCACCTTGATCGAGGGCTCGAAGGCGAGGGACTTGAAGGCCTCGTCGGAGACGCTGAGGTAGCGGAGCTTGTCGATGGCGTCGGAGGCGTTGGAGACGAGCTCGCGGAGGAAGATCTCCTTGTGCGAGTAGAGCGAGTGGATGATGAGGTCGAGGAGGCGAGAGACCTCCGTCTTGAAGTGATGCTGGGGCATGTCGAATCTCCAGAAGGACTCAGGATATCGGTGTAGCCAATAAGATAGCCAATCGGCGGCGTTCGAGGCAATACCGCTAGCCGGCGGGGAAACTGTAGGTCCTCCACTGCTCGACGATGCCGGCGAAGCCGAGCTCGGCGATCCTGGGGGCGAAATCCTCGATCTTGTCGCCGTAGTGCATCAGGCGGGTCCGCGCGCGGATGGAGGGAGGGAGACCGGCGATCTCGTCGAGCGAGGCGTGCACCCCGCCGGTGAAGAGCTGGCAGTCGTGGAAGATGGCCTCGAAGCCGTATTCCGCGTCCAGGGAGACGACCATCTCGGGATCGTAGCGCGTGTCGCTGGTGAAGAGGATCCGCCCGTCCAGGATGAGCCCGTAGCTCGTGAAGGAGGAGCTCCAGTCCGGGCTCGAGTCCGGTATGTGCTTGGTGCGGAACAGCCGCACCCCGATGTCGCCGACGCTCGCCTCGCAGAGCTCCCGATCCCCGCCCCGCACCCGCCGCGGGACTATCGTGTCCCAGAAGTCCTCGAAGGCGAGGTGCGAGCCGTCCACTTCCTCGTTGAACGAGGCCCCTCCCCGAAGGCTCATGGACCAGAGCGCCTTGCGCAGCCTGTCGGTCACTACCATCGTCGTCTTGCGCCGGAGGCCGTAGCGGTTGACCAGCATGACCTCTTCGAGGCCGCCGATGTGGTCCGCGTGCGTATGCGTGATGAGGTAGTTGGCTATCTGGCCGACGGAGAGGCCGAGGAGGGACAGCGCCTCGGTCGCCCTGGTCCCGCAATCGACGAGGAGGTGCGAGTCTCCTTTGACGACGAGGAGATTGTTCTGGAAGAATTTCTTGGAGAAGGCGCTGCCGACTCCGATGAAGGTGAGGTCGAGGTCTCCTCCGTTGGCGAGGGCTAGTGAGCTCATCCGTTCAATTATACCACGGGCGGCGGGACCAAGCTTGCGCCTTTGACATGCGGCCGGCTATAATGCTACAGTGACAGGCAAGGAGACCATGGTGTCTACCTTCACAACCTACAAAAAGACGGAGAGAGCTCTCCATTCCGGCGCAACCGCGCGCGCGGCCGACTCGTTGACCTCAATGGCGGCGCTCCTTTCCCGAATCCGGGCCGCAGGGCGACAGCGGCTCACGATATTGCTCATCCCCCATACGGAGAAGAGGATCCTCAACCTGCAGCTGAGCTATTTCGCGCTGGGAGGCATAATCCTGGCGGCCGCCCTCGTCCTCCTCGCCTTCCTGTTCTCGGCCGCGAGGTTCTCCGATACGGCCAACAAGCTGCAGTCGCGCTCGAGCGACCTGGCCTCCACGCAAGGCCGCGTCGACGCCATCCGCGATCAGACGAGCCAGCTCGTGACGGCGGCGAAGCGCTTCGACAACGCCCTCTCGAGCACTCTCGGGCGCATGGGCGCGCGGCCCGCCGGGACGGACTCGTCCGCGCAGCCGGGGGACCTCGCCACCCTCTTCGCGTCCGACGCGTCCGGCTCCGGCTCGGTCCGCGAGATCGGCGAGCTCCAGCGCCTCGCGGACTACCTCGAGAGATCGGTCGATCCGCTCAAGCAGCTGGGCTCCATCCTGCAGAGCCAGAGCGCGATGCTCACCGAGATCCCGAACGTCTGGCCGGTCAAGGGGGCGAGCCACATCTCGATGTACTACGGCCAGAACGAGAATCCCTTCACCGGGCAGTGGTACATCCACGATGGCGTCGACATATCGACCTACCGCACCGGGGACCCCGTCGTCTCGACGGCCGACGGACGGGTCCTGGCCGTCGGCTACGACTCCGACCTGGGCAACTACATAGTCGTCCAGCACAGCCACGGCTTCGCGACGAGGTATGGGCACCTCATGGCCTTCAGGGTATCCAAGGGCCAGAAGGTCCAGCAGGGAGAGGTGATCGGCCTTCTCGGCAATACGGGCCTGACCACGGGCCCCGAGCTGCACTACGAAGTGCACATCGGCACGGGCGTCATAGACCCGCTGAAGTTCCTGAACATAAGGGCCGCCGTCGCGGCGGCCGAGTAGACGGAAAGCGGCCGGAGACGTCGATGGCAGATCCGAGGGACTCTCTCGTCAATACGATCATCGGGGCGGGCTCCGCCGTGGACGGCGACATCGACGTCGAAGGCCTCCTGCGCATCGACGGCGACCTGCGCGGGACCCTGCGCGTCACCGGCAAGCTCGTCGTCGGATCGGCGGGCAGGGTCGAGGCGCCCATACGCGCCAAATCCGCCATCATCGGGGGGACGGTCAAGGGCGACGTCTACGTCTCCGAGCGTCTGCGCATACTGGAAGGCGGCGTGGTGATCGGGAACGTCTTCGCGCCGCGCTTCGAGGCCGAGGACGGCACGATCGTGCACGGCGACGTGGCCGTGACGGGGAGGCTCGAGGGCGCCGAGGCGGAGCTGGCCGCCTTCGTGCGGTCGCACGGCGACGCGCGGCGCTTCCTGGGCCTGTTCCGCGACGGTTGCTTCGCCCGGCCGGTTCCCGAGCCGACTCCTCCCGGGTCCTCCTCGAGGCCCCCCGACGAGCCGCCCGAGGGGCACGGGGACTGAAAGCCGATGGCAGGCGCCGATTTCCCGGAAGGCATCACTCCGTTCGGACCCTCCTACGTCCCGAGGCGCAAGGAGGAGGAAAAGAAGGTCGGCAAGGGCAAGGGGCTCTTCCGCTCCGTCCTCGGGAAGGCCGTCGACGAGGCCAAGGAGAGCGAGGCCGGTCTCGGCGTCGAGGGCTTCTCCCAGGCGAGCCTCGAGACCCTCCTCGACGAGGTGCACGAGGCCGGGGACAAGCTCAAGGAGAATCCGAGCGTCGACCTCGTCCAAGCCTACAAGAGGGCGGTGCGGGACTTCGTCCACTACGTCGTCGAGCGCTCCTACGCCGTCGAGCAGAGGACCTCGGGGCGGAACATCCTGAAGCGGAACGCCTACTTCAGGGTCTCGGTGATCGACGAATCGCTGGAGAAGCTGGCCGCGGAAATACTCCGCAACCAGCGGGACAATCTCGAGATACTGCGCCGGGTCGACGAGATAAACGGGATGCTCGTCGACCTTCTGAGCTGACGAGGTCGCGCGCGGCCCGCGCGGCCCTATGGCGACCACTTTAACCTAGGAGTCCATTCATGAGCGACTATCGCTACGACCATAGCATGCAATCGGAAGAGGAGCTGGGACGGCTCGAGGATACGCGGGACCGCGAAGACGAGCTACCCCGCCAGAAGGCGGCCGACCCGCGGGATCTACCGCGGCCCCTGTACAGGATCAAGGCCCCGCACTCGAACGAGACCTTCTACGCGTATTTCCCCCAGGCGCCGAAGGGCCAGCGGCCCGAGCAGCGCCTGGCCGCCCGCGAAGAGCCGGCCGAGGCGCCCGACGCGTTAGAAGGCGCGACGGAAGACGCGCCTGCGCCGGCCGAAGCCGTCGGGGAAGCGGCAATCGAGGCGCCGGCGGCCGAGACCGTCGCGGACGGCGGCCGCGCCTACGCCGATCCCGGAGCGGACGATGCCGCGGCCGTCGAGAAGGCGCTGGGCCTCGTCGAGGCGCGGACGATGGTGGTCGTTCCCACCCGATACGGCCGGGACGTCTGCGAGCTTCAGGGCGTCGTGGAGGCGCCCGGCCAGGTCGGGAAGGACGAGATCGTGGCCATCGAGAGGATCGCCACCGAGGACGACCTCCGCAAGGTGGAGGCCAACCGCGACCGGGAGAAGAAGGCCTTCGATACCTGCAGGCAGAAGATCGCCGCGCGCAACCTCCCGATGAAGCTCGTCTCGGCGCATTACCTCCTCGAGGAGCCGAAGGTGCTCTTCTATTTCTCGGCCGAGTCGCGGGTGGACTTCCGCGAGCTCGTGAAGGACCTCGTCGCCGTGTTCAAGATACGCATAGAGCTGCGCCAGATCGGCGTACGGGACGAGGCGCGCGTCACGGGCGGCTGCGGCGTCTGCGGCCGCGTCCTCTGCTGCCACGGCGTGACCGACAAGCTCGTGCCCGTCTCCATCAAGATGGCCAAGGACCAGAACCTCTCCCTCAACTCGATGAAGATCTCGGGTCCCTGCGGGCGGCTCCTCTGCTGCCTGGCCTACGAGTACGGCTTCTACCGGGACGCGCGCCGGGAGCTGCCGGGCGAGGGGGCGCGCTTTCAGTACGACGGCGTACCCTTCCGCGTCATCGAGGTGAACGCCCTCTCCGGGTCGGTCAAGATGGCGGGCGAGGACGGCCGCCTCCTCGACATGCCCGCGGCGCGCTTCGGGTATTCGGAGGGGAAGTGGCACGTGGAGGAAGGCGAGAAGGGCAAGCCGGAATAATTGAACGCGGAACATTATCATTAGCTGCCGAGGGCGGGCCCCTCGCGAATTCGCTTCGCTCATTCGCGGCGACGAAGCTTCGCTTCGTCGGATTATCTCCAGCGCCCTCCGAAGTCGGGCGCTTGGGTTTCGCCGACACCCGCCGCCATACGGCAGCTGGGAAAAGTGTTACCGGGTCCAAACGTTCCGGCTTGACCTTGAAGCCCGGATCGGCCTAGACGCAGAGCATACCCGCGGACTGACGTAGCGCGGGGGGTGTCACAGGCAAACGCACCCGACTTTGGAGGGCGCGTTTGCCTGTAACAGGATCCGCCATTGGCCGTCCTTTGGCAGCTCTTCCTTGTATGACTTTTGCTCTATTTCAGCGCGACCAGCTCGATCTCGAAAGCCAGGAAGCTGTCGGGAGCTATAGGGCCCCCGGGGGTGCCTCGCGGGCCGTAGGCCAGCTCCGGCGGGATGACGACCATCCGCTTCTCGCCCTTCTTCATCTGCATGACCACTTTGTCCCATCCCGGGATGATCTTGCCGACGCCCACCTGGAAGTCGACCGGGCCGCCGTGGAAATCGGACTGGTCGAAGACCTGGCCGCTCACGAGCATGCCCTTGTAGGCGACGGAAACGGTCTGCCCCGCGGCCGGGCTCGCTCCCGATCCGGCCTTGACGGTCTTCTGGAATATTCCGTCGGCGTCGGCGACGAGGTCGGGCCATCTCTGCTTTATCGCGGCGAGGTCGGCCGCGCGCTTGTCGTCCGTCGCCTTCTTGATCGCGGCGGCGATGGGGGCCAGCCTCGAATCGAAGGCGGCCTGGTCGGCCTTGAAGGCTCTCGCGTCGGGGCCGTTGCGCAGGATCTCGACTTTGGCGAGCTTGTCTCCCTGGGCTATCCGCTTCACGACGTCCATGCCCTTCACGACCTTGCCGAAGATCGTGTAGCCGCCGTCGAGCTCGGGCACGGCCTTCATGGTGATGAAGAATTGCGAGCCGTTCGTGTCGGGTCCCGCGTTGGCCATGCCTACGACGCCCTCGGCGTCGTACTTGAGGTCGCCGGAGATCTCGTTCGGGAATTCGTAACCCGGCCCGCCCGATCCGTCGCCCTTGGGATCGCCCGTCTGGACCACGAAGTCCGCCACGACGCGGTGGAAAGAGAGTCCATCGAAGTATTTCTTGCCCTTCGAGGGGCCCATTCTCCCCTCGGCCAGGCCGACGAAGTTGCCCACGGTCAGGGGCGCCTTCTGGTACTCGAGTCTGATGGTGACGTCGCCTTTTGCCGTCGCGAGGCGGGCGTAGAGGCCGTCGGGCAGGCCCGGCGCCTGGTCCCGGGCGCAGGAGACCACGCAGGCCGAGAGGATGCAGGCGGCCGCGAGGCCCTTGATACGGATGATTCGCATAGTTCCTCCGATGCTGGAATCGCATGAGGTTAGACCGGATCGGCCCGCGAGGGCAATCCTGCCGGGACCCGGACGGCGCCCTTGACGATAGGGGAGGATGGAAGGATCATCGTGGCAGCACCTACGCGGGAGTTCCCATGTCAGACGAACCGTACCGACGCCCGAGCTGGGACGAGTATTTCATGGAGGTCTGCAACGCGATCGCGAAGCGCGCCACCTGCGACCGGGGCCGCTCGGGCTGCGTCATAGCCCGCGACAACCAGATCCTCGCGACCGGCTACGTGGGCGCGCCCGCCGGGCTGCCGCACTGCGACGAGGCGGGCCACCAGCTCAAGAAGACCGTGCACGAGGACGGCAGCGTCACCCAGCACTGCGTCCGCACGGTCCACGCCGAGCAGAACGCCATCTGCCAGGCCGCCAAGCGGGGGGTGGGCATAGGCGGCTCCACGGTCTATTGCCGGATGACGCCCTGCCGGGCCTGCGCGATGATGATCATCAACTGCGGGATAGTCCGGGTCGTCGCCGAGCGCCGCTATCACGCGGGCGCCGAGAGCGAGGAGATGTTCCGGACGGCCGGGGTCCGGCTCGAGTTCGTCCATGACGAAGTCGAGCAATACGAGAAGCAGTGAGCCGTTAAGGACCTAGGCCAGTTCCTTGGGACGGCGATCGGCGCCCTGCCGCTCCAGCATCCAGCCGGGATATTCCGGCGGGAGGGCGCTCGCCGCATCGAGCCTCGCCACCTGGTCGGCGTCCAGTCTCGCGTCCGTGGCGCCGAGATTGTCGTCGAGCTGCGCGGGGCTCTTCGCCCCGACGATGACGCTCGTCACGAAGGGCCTCGTCAGGAGCCATCCCAGGGCTATGCGCGGGACGCTCAGGCCCGTCTCCGAGGCCACGCGGCGCATCTCGGCGAGGACGGCCTTCGCCCGAGCCCCGTCGACGGGCGGGAAGTCGAAACTGCTCCGCCTCGCGCCCTCCGGCCCCGGTCCTTCGAGGTCGAACTTGCCGGACAGGAGGCCCCCCGCCAAGGGGCTCCAGGGCAGGATAGCGAGGCCCTGGTCGCGGGCCAGCGGGACGATCTCGCGCTCGATGTCGCGTCCTGCGATCGAGTAATAGACTTGCGCGCTCTCGAAGCGCGCCAAGCCTCGCGCTTCGGAGAAGGCGAGGGCCTTCATCGCCTGCCAGGCCGAGAGGTTGCAGAAGCCGATGTAGCGGACCTTGCCCGATCCCACGAGGTCGTCGAGGGCGCGCAGTGTCTCCTCGATCGGGGTCTCGCTGTCCATGCCGTGGATCTGGTAGAGGTCGATGTGATCGAGCTTGAGCCTCCGCAGGCTCGCCTCGACTCCGGACACGACGCGGCTCCGCGAGAGCCCGAGCTGGTTGACTCCGGGGCCGACCCGTCCCCGCACCTTCGTGGCGACCAGGACCTGGTCGCGGGGCCGCCCCAGCGAGGCGAGCGCGGAGCCTACCAGGGTCTCGGAATCCCCCTCGGAATAGACGTCCGCGGTGTCGATGAGGTTGACACCCGCGTCCAGGGCGCTGCCCACGAGCCGCTCGGCCTCGCTCTGGTCCATCCTGCCGATGGCGCTCCACGTCCCCTTCCCCCCGCCGAAGGTCATCGCCCCGAGGGAAAGCTCCGAGACGAAGAGTCCCGTCCTTCCGAATCTTCGATACCGCATCCGACGCCCCTCCTTCCTCTCGGCTAAGGTATTGACGGAAGCCCCGATCGGCAAATGGGGCGCTTCCCCATGGCAATTTTCCGCTCCCGCGGCTAGAGTGTCCCCGTGAGCATACGAATCCTGTACGTGGCCGAGATCGTGGGCAAGGCCGGAGTCTTCACGGTCAAGAAACAGCTGGCCGCCGCGCGGCGCGACCTCAGGGCCGACTTCGTCATCGGCAACGCCGACTCCGCAACGGGAGGCGCGGGCCTCGGGCGGCAGCACGCGGTCTACCTCCGGAAGCTCGGCCTCGAGGCGATCACGACGGGCGAGTGCTGCTACTACAAGCGCGACATCGTCGAGCACATGCCCAAGGCACCCTATCTGCTCAGACCCGCCAACTACCCCTACGGCAATCCGGGGCGCGGCTATAAAGTGTTCTCCTGCGCCTCCGGGGGAGGCGATGCCTCCGCCGCCGGCCGGACCGTCAAGGTGGCCGTGCTTCAGCTCCTGGGCCAGGCCGGCTTTTCCCGCGTGCACCTGGCCAACCCCTATCAGGCCGTCACCGACCTCGCCCGCAAGCTCAGGGAGGAGACTCCGATCATAATCCTCGACTTCCACGCGGCGACGACCGCCGAGAAGCAGACGATGTCGTATCACGCGGCGGGGCTCGTGTCGGCGGTGATAGGATCGCACACGAAGGCGCAGACGGCCGACGCGCGCGTGGCGAGGGGCGGCACGGCCTACATCACGGACGCCGGGAGGACGGGCAGCCTCCTGTCCGTGGGCGGCCTCGATCCCGCGACGCGCATCGGCGAGTACCTGTCCGGCATATCCGCCTGGGCCAAGGACGGCTCGGCGGGCCTCGAGCTCCAGGGCTGCCTCGTGGAAGTGGGCAACGACGGCCGAGCGGTCTCGATCGAGGCGCTGCGGATTCCCTGCCCGGAGGTCCTCGAGGAGAAGCGCGCCGAGGATGCGACGGCCGCGGCCGACGGGGGGCCGGCGCTCTAGCCTAGGGCCGAAGCAGGACCTTGGAGGCGAGGGTCTGCGCCTCTTCCTCGCCGGCGAGGGCGGCCACTATCGCCCGCGAGAACTCCCCCGCGCTGCCCGCCGCCCGGGAAGTGATCAGGTTCCCGTCCGTCACGACGCGGTCCTCGCTGAATGTCGCGCCGTGGACCTTCGTCTCGGTGCCCGGAAAGCCCGTGAAGCGCCTGCCCTTCAGGATGCCGCAGGCGGCGTCCAGCACGGTCGCCGGCGCCGCGCAGATCGCCGCTATGAGGGCGCCGGCCGCGAAGTGGCGCTTGATCAGGAAGACCGCGGCCGGAGACGCCGCGATGTTGTCGGCTCCGCGACCGCCCCCGGGCACGACGATGCAGTCGTAGTCGCGATTGAAGCCCTCGGCCCCGAGGCCCGCCTCCACCCTGATGCCGTGGGATCCCGAGACGGTCTTGCCGGTCACGCCGACGATGTGCACTTCTATCCCGGCCCGGCGCAGGTAGTCGATGGGCGTGATGGCCTCGACTTCCTCGAAGCCGTCGGCCAGCAGAACGCAGGCTGTCTTCATCCTCTCGCCTCCTGTTCAACAATACTGCCGGCCAGGCCTCGGAGGCCACGGCCCCGCTAGATCGGCCGTCTCCTGACCTCGAGATCCTCCGCCGGGGCCTCCGCGAGGGTCCTCAGCCGCTTGACCGTCTCGTAGTAGAAGGCCTGGGCCGAGAAGGGCGGCTCGCCCTCCGCCGGCTTGACCTTCTTCCACCGGCCGTTCGCGCCGAGGCGATGGGCCTTGGCGGTGTCGAGGAAGTAGGCGCCGAGGATCTCGCGGATCCGGCCGCGGGCTGCCTCGTCGCGCACCGGGAACATGAGCTCGATCCGCTTCTCGAGGTTTCGCGGCAGCCAGTCGGCGCTCGAGAGGTACATTTCCTCGGCGCCGCCGTTGTTGAAGTAGATGATCCGGGCGTGCTCGAGGTTGCGGCCGACTACGCTGACGACCGTGACGTTCTCGGAGAGTCCCTTGACGCCGGGGACCAGCGTGCAGATCCCCCGGATGTTGAGGAGCACCTTCACGCCCGCGCGATTGGCCTTGTAGAGGGCGTTGATCACGTCGAGGTCGGCCAGGGCGTTCATCTTGGCCATGATGAGGCCCGGCGACTCGGGCGTGGAGCGCTGGGCCTCGCGCTCGATCATGGCGATCAGCCGGGACTTGAGGTCGAAGGGCGCGACGGCGAGGCTCCGCAGCTGCTGCACCGCCGAGTAGCCGGTGATCATGTTGAAGAATACCGAGGCCTCCCGGCAGAGGTCCTCGTCGTCCGTGAAGAGGGAGAGGTCGGAGTAGAGCCGCGCGGTGCGGTCGTTGTAGTTCCCCGTCGAGAGGTGGAGGTAGCGGCGCACCGAGCCGTCCTCCTCGCGCCGCACGACGAGGGCCGCCTTCGCGTGCACCTTGAGCCTCGCGATGCCGTACACGACGATGGCGCCGGCCTGCTCGAGCCGGGAGGCCCAGGCTATGTTGCGCTCCTCGTCGAAGCGCGCCTTGACCTCGACGAGGACCGCCACCTGCTTGCCGTTGCGCGCCGCGCGGGTCAGGGCGCGCACGATGGGCGAGTTGCCCGAGGTCCGGTACAGCGTCATCTTGACGGCGAGCACCGAGGGGTCGTCGGCCGCCTCGTCGAGGAAGCGCACCACCGGGTCGAAGGACTCGTAGGGCACGTGGAGGAGCCTGTCGCCCGCGGCGATCTCGTCCCATATCGAGCTGCCCTCCCGGGGCTCGAGGCTCTGCACCGGGGGCCAGGGCTGGTCGCGCAGCTTCGCGGCCCGCTCGGCCGGTAGGTAGTCGGATTGGGCGAGCTCCATGAGTCCCCGAAGGTCGATGGGGCCGGAGAGCGAGTAGACGTCCCCGGCCTCGAGGCCGATGGATTGCCGGATCCTCTCGGCGATGGCCTCGGACTCGCCGGATACGGAGAGCAGCACGGGGAAGGAGTTCTGCCTCTCCACCACGACCTCCTCCATGGCGGCGATGAAGTCGTCCGCGCGGTCCTCGTCGACGGCGAAGTCGGCGTCGCGGGTGACCTTGAAGAGGAGGGACTCGAGGACGGACCAGCCGGGGAAGAGCCTCGGCCCGAAATAGGCGACGACGTCCTCGACGAGGGCGACGCGGGCCGTCGTCCCCTCGGCCGGCATGCGGATGAAGCGGTCGAGGTTGGGCGGCACCTGCACCACGGCGAGGCCCGATTCGCCGTCTCGCGAGAGGAGGAAGGCGGCGTGGACCCTCAGGGAACCGGTCGTGGGGAAGCCGGGCCGGCCGTCCTCGCCGCCTCCGCCCACGCGCAGCGGAGTGAGGAGGGGAAAGACGCCCTCCGAGAAGTAGTCCTCGAGCCAGCGGCGCTCCGGGCCGGTCCAGCCGGACGGCCTCACCACCGCGAGGCCCTCGCGGGCCAGGGCGGGCAGGATCTCGGCGAGGCACTCGTACTGCCTCGCGATGATCTCGCGGGCGCGGCGGGACACGGCGGCGAGCTGCTCCGCGGGGCTCATCCCCGAGCCGTCGGGCGTCGCGTCCCCCGCGCGGAGCTGGGCCTTGAGCGAGGCCACGCGGACCATGAAGAACTCGTCGAAATTCGAGGAGACTATCGCGAGGAACTTCATGCGCTCGAGGAGGGGGTTCGACCTGTCGAGGGCCTCCTCGAGGATCCTGGCGTTGAACTCGAGCCACGAGAGCTCGCGGTTGAAATAGTAGTTGGCGCGCATACTCGCATTCCTTTCGATCTAGAATCGAGAAATCAGCCGAGGACGGGCTCGAGCCCGAAGACGTCCTCGAACATGTCGCCCTTCTCCGCCAGGGAGAGGCGCTCGAGCGAGAGGTCCGTCCCGCCTGGGGCCCGGATCACGAAGCGCTCCTCCCGGCGCTCGAAGGTGGCGTCGCGCAGCCGCTGGTCGTGGCCCCGGTCCAGGGCGTCGGCCACTCGGATGATGGCGGCGAGCTTCATCACCGCTATCCGGTCCTCGCGCGGGAGCGCGATGAAGTTCACGTGCGTGCTCGCGGGCGGCGCCTTGCGGTGGTAGCGCACGACGTTCGCGACGATCGTGACGTCGCCCCGGTTGAGGCCGAAGATCTCGGAGTTGGCCACGATGTACTCTCCGTGCTTGTGGTGGCCGGAGGTCTTGATGAAGGTGCCCACGTCGTGGAGGAGGCCCGCCACCTCGAGGAGGAGGCGCTCCCGGTTCCCGAGGCCGTGCTCGCGCGCGAGGGCGTCGAAGATCGCGAGCGAAAGGTCGGCCACGTGGCGGGCGTGGGCCTCGTCGTAGTGGAATTTCCGGCCCAGCGAGGCGGCGCTCGCGACGATCTGCGCCCGCATCTCGGCCTCGATGCCGGCGTCGGGACCGAGGGAAATGGACAAAAGGAGCCCCTCGCGGATGGACACGTTCGGCACGACGACCGTCTCGGCTCCGGTCCGCTCGAGGAAGAGCCGCTCGATGGAGAGCGACGAGCCGATGCCCTCCGCGTCGGACCAGGGCACCCGGAGCCTCGCGACGCAGTCTTCCGGAGACAGTCCGGCGACTTCGTCCGCGAAGCCTATGAACGCGGCGCGGTCGACTATCGTGTAGTCCTCCCCGCCTTCGGCGAGGCTCCCCGCCGGGGCGAGCCTCGAGGCGGCGAGCCTCGCGTCGCTGCCGATCACGATGAAGGTCTTGATCGACTCGAGGGGCAGCTCGGCGTCGAGGTGGTCGCAGGCGGTGCGCACGTTGTCCTCGAGGAACTGGCGGAGGTAGGAGTGCGACACGCCGGCGCCGCGGACCTGCTCGTCGACCCTGACCGTGCCGATCCGCAGGGAGTGCGCGCCCGCCATGCGGCCGCGCCTGAGCAGCATGATCTCGGTGGAGCCCCCGCCCACCTCGAGGATGAGCGCGTTGGAGCGCGACAGCATCTTCCGCTCGTCCTGGAGGGCGTGCTGGACGCCGAGGTACATGAGGTGGTTCTCCTCGATGTCCTCGATGATGATGACCTTGAAGCCGGTCTGGAGGGCGACCCGGTCGACGAAGGTGTCCCGGTTCTGCGCCTCGCGCAGCGCGCTCGTCGCGATGACCCGCGCGTCCTTGGGCGCGAGGCCGTAGCCCCTGATGAGCTCGCGGAAGGCGGCGAGGACGGCCATGCACTCCCGCGCCGCCTCGCGGCTCACCATGCCCGACGTGAACACGTCGCGGCCGATGCGGCTCTGCTTGCCCGCGCGGTCGAGCACCTTGAAGCCGCCGAGCCCGTCGACTTCCGCGATGACCAGGCGGATCCCCGTCGAGCCGATCTCTATGACCGCCACGACGCTGGGATTCGTCGAGGCCCGCGCCGGTCGCAGGGCGTCGCTCAACGCGCCGCCTCCGCGCCCTCCAGGGCGATGCAGGCCGCGCCCGTGGGCACCGAGAGATCGCCGAGCTCGGAGAGGAGGACCTGGGACGTGCCGGAGAGGCCGGGCATGAGGTGATCCTCCATCGAGGCGACCGCGCGCTCGAGGAACTTCTGGCCGAAGCGGGTGACGACTCCCCCGCCCACCACGATCGCCTCGGGATTGAGGAGGTGCACGAGATTGGCGAGGCCGACGCCCAGCCAGGAAGCGGCCCGGTCCACCGCCTTCTTGACGCCCTTGTCCCCGGCCTCGATCGCCTCGAAGAGCACGGCGCTGCGGCACTTGCGGAGATCCGAGCCCGCGAGCGAATAGAGGGCCGGGGCCTTGCCCGTCGCCGACTGGCCTATCGCGTCCTTGGCCATCGCGGTGCGCGAGGCGAGGGCCTCGAGGCAGCCGTAGTTCCCGCATCCGCAGGCGGCCCCGCCCTCGTGGAGGATCATGTGGCCCACTTCGCCCGCCGAGCCCGTGGCCCCGCGGTACAGCTTCCCGTCGATGACGATGCCGCCGCCGATGCCGGTCCCGACGAAGACGCCGACCGCGTTGAGCTTGCCCCTGAGGGCGCCGGCCCTGAGCTCGCCGTATACCCCGGCCTGCACGTCGTTCTCGAGGTAGGTCGGGGCGCCGAAGGTCGAGGCGAGCTCCTGGCCCAGCTTGTAGTCCTTGAAGCCCATGCTGGGCGTGAAGCGCACTACGCCCCTGGCCCTGTCCAGGGGCCCCGGGACGGAGACGCCGACTCCGCCGAGCTCGAGTCCCTTGCCGGCGGCGCCGATCGCCTCGCGCACCGCCTCGATCAGCGCCGCGACGACCGAGGAGGCGTTGGCGTCGCGGGGAGTCTTGGCCTTCTCGGTCGCGAGGACCCTCAGCTTGGAATCGAAGGCCACCGCGAGTATCTTCGTCCCCCCCAGGTCCACGCCGACGTATATCCGATCGTCCTTGGCCATCCATGTCTCCTTGTTCCGATTCGAGAGTGCCCAGTATACCGTAAAACCCCGTTCCTTGCAGAAGACGCGGGGCGCGGTGTAGACTGTGCGCAATATGACTCGCCGGCATTCCCGCGCCGCGGCGGCCCTCGGTCTCGCCGCCATCCTCGCCGCGATCCCGCTCCTCGAATCTTGCTCCTCCCGCCTCGGATGGGGGCTCGTTCTCTGGACGGCGCCGGACGGACCTCTCCCGGCCGGCTCGATCGTGCCCGTCTACATCAAATCGAACATACAGAAGGTCTACGTCGTCGGCGTTCCCGGCGCCAAGGGCAAGAAGATCGAGCTCCCGCTGTGGCAGATCGAGCTCTTCCCCACCCGCGGGAAGGCAGCCGCCCGGGTCAAGTCCATGGGCTCGTACATCAGCCTCTACATGGTGGCCGCCCGCGACGGACTGCCGCTGCGCGACAGACCCTCGAACGAGGGGAAGCGCGTGTACCGACTCCGCGAGGGCCAATCGGTCAAGGTCCTCGACCGGGCCGCGGGCGAGGCGGTGAGCACCGGCGGGGCGGTGCTGCCGGGCTCCTGGTACCAGGTGCTCACCGACGACGGCACCGAGGGATACGTCTTCAGCTACGCCTTCCGCCTCTACGACGAGGCCAAGGAGGGGCCGCCGATGATAGCCTCCGCAAAGGAGGCGCTCACCGGGCGCGTGGACTTGATCTTCTCCCGCTCGTGGCGGCCCGAGTACTTCCAGGAGATGCTGGACGACGGCCGGATCGACCTCGACTACTTCTCGCTCCGCTTCGGGGTCTTCGTCGACGGTATCCGCAGACAGGTCAGGATCGAGCTCCCCGCCGCCTCGCAAGTTTTCGACTATACGGGAATCTCCGAGACGGAGGGCCTCTACGCCTTCGAGGGCACGCCCCTGAGGATCCGGATCGAGAGCGACAATCGCATGGTCTGCTCGTGGACGGGGGACGATGCCCTGGCCAAGGGGGGCGCCGCGACCGGAGTGGCCCCTTCGGCGCAGCCCGCCGCGACTCCCGGCGATGCCGCCGCCGAGGAGGCGCCGGTTCCGCCGGAGTCCGCCGTCGAGGGCTACGAATCCGCCGGTTCGAGCGGGAGCGCGGTCTTCGTCGTCCTGACCGCCGATCCGCTCGAGTCCATCCGCCTGGAGGCCCTGCGTCGACAGAAGCTGCTCGGCGCCTTCGTCGACGAGATAGGCGGCTCCTGGATCGCGCCCGGAAGGGTGCCCTCCGGAGCCGCCCCGGGATCCGCCGGGCCGGGGCCCGGGTCGGGCAGGCTCGCGATAAACAAGAACGGACGCTTCTCATGGAAGGATCGCGGCGACGCGGCGGCCGCCCTGAGGCTCCCCGCAGACGCGGGAGAGAGCGGCGACATAGCCATAAGGCTCTTCCTGGATCCCTCGCTCTCCTCGTCCTGGAGCGGCGCGCTCTCGCTGCGCTTCGACCAGTCGGAATCGGGCGCCTCCCGCCCGAAGTGGCTGAACTTCCTCTATAGGCGCAGTCCGGCGGGCCTCGTCCTCGCGCCCGCCTCGGCCGCCCCGGGCAGTCTCGTCGTCCAGGCGGCCGACCCGGGGGCCGAGCCGCTGGTCCTCGAGGCGGCGACGGACTAAGCCCGTGGCCTTCGTTCAATTCACCGAGGTCGGCTTGGCCTTCGGCGCGCGGGAGATACTCAAGGACGCGAGCATATTCCTCGCCGAAGGGACGAGGGCGGCCCTCGCCGGGCCCAACGGGGCGGGCAAGTCGACGCTCATGAAGATCGCTTCCGGCCTCATGAAGCCGGACTCGGGGGAGCGCGCCGTCACCAAGGGCGCCCGCATCTCCTACCTGCCCCAGACCGACGTCGTAGTCGGAGACGACAGCGTCTTCGAGGAGGCCGAGAAGGCCTACGGCTTCGCCGCGGCGATGCTGGAGCGGCAGGAGGAGATCGGCCGGCTCCTCGAGTCCTCGACCGCGGACGGCGGCTCGACGTCGCGCCTCCTCGAGGAGCACGCCCGCATACAGGAGGCGGTCGAAGGCTCCGGCTACTGGAGGCGCCGCGACAGGGTCCGCGACGTGCTCTCGGGCCTCGGCTTCCGCGAGGGCGACCTGGACCGGCGCGCGGGGGAGCTCTCCGGCGGCTGGCAGATGCGGGTGGCCCTCGCCAAGGTCCTCCTCGAGAATCCCGACGTCATGCTCCTCGACGAGCCGACGAACTACCTCGATATCGAGGCGCGGACCTGGCTCGAGGATTTCCTGGGCAAGTACTCGGGCGGCGTCCTCGTCGTGTCGCACGACCGCTACTTTCTCGACACGACCGTGCGCGAGGTCTACGAGCTCTGGAACGGCAAGCTCACGCGCTATCCCGGCAGCTACTCGGCCTACGAGGCGAGGAGGGCGCAGGAGCTCGAGGCGACCTTCGAGGCCTGGGAGAGGCAGCAAGAGGAGATCCAGAGGCTCGAGGACTTCATCCGGCGATTCCGCTACCAGGCGACGAAGGCCTCCCTGGTCCAGAGCAGGGTGAAGCAGCTCGAGAAGATCGTGCCGATCGCGATACCCGAGGGCATGAAGAGGATACACTTCGCCTTCCCCCCGGCCCCCCATTCGGGAAAGGCGACCGTCAAGATCGAAGGTCTGCATAAAGCCTATGGCGCGCATCGCGTCATCGAGGGCCTCGACCTCGAGATCGAGCGGGGGATGAAGGTCGCCTTCGTCGGCCCCAACGGCGCCGGCAAGTCGACGCTCATGCGCATCCTCGCCGGCGCGGACCGCGAGTATCTGGGCCGGATCCGCTTCGGATCGGGCGTGGAGGCCTCCTATTTCGCGCAGGACACCGCCGAGCGCATGGCGGGGGACCGGACGGTCGAGGAGGAGGCCGAGTCCCTCTGCCCCACCGAGCTATTGCCCAAGATCCGCAATCTCCTCGGCGCCTTCCTCTTTCGCGGCGACGACGTGGAGAAGAGCGTCCGGGTCCTCTCGGGGGGCGAGCGATCGCGCCTCGCCCTCCTTAAGATGCTCCTTCATCCGGCCAATCTCCTCATACTCGACGAGCCCACGAACCACCTCGACCTTACGTCGAAAGACGTCCTCCTGGAGGCCCTGAAGTCCTTCGAGGGCACGGTCCTGTTCGTCTCGCACGACCGGCTCTTCATCGAGGAGCTGGCCGACCGCGTCCTCGAGCTGGAGGACGGCGCCCGTCCCTCCTGGTACGTCGGGGATTACCGCTACTACCTCGAGAAGAAGGCTTCCCTGGCCGCGGAGCCGGAGGCCGAGGCCAGGGACTCGGCGCTCCGAGCGGGCGCGCCGTCCGGGAGCGAGGGCTCGCGTTCGGGGCCGGCGAGCTACGGCGAGGATAAGGCCCGCAAGGCCCGCTCCCGCAAGCTCCAGAGACGGGAAGAGGAGATACTCGCGCGGATCGAGGCGATCGGGGCGCAGAAGGCGGCGGCCGAGCGCGAGATGGGCATGCCGGCGAACTATTCCGACGGGAACAAGATGCGGCGCCTGGCCGAGGGGATCGAGGAGCTCGAGGTCGAGGCGGCGGCTCTCAACGCCGAGTGGGAACTGGTGGCGTCCGAGCTCTCGTCGACCTGATCCTCGGGCATGACGGCCGCTCCGGTCCATCGGCTCCTCATAATTCCATTCGCGAATGTGGACATTTCCCCGTCGCCGGTCTATACTTGCCGACAATTAACTTAGAATCTTGCGACCAAGGAGTACCAGGATGGAAACCAGGAACGGTCTAATAACCTTCGGGATCTTCGTGCTGCTGTCCGTTTTTACTTTCGTATTCTGCCTGGACGCGCTCGCGATCCCCAACACGACCTACGGAGTCCTCGCCCTCATCGGCTTCGTGGTCGTCGTCGCCGCATCATTCTTCAACGGCTTCACGTCCAGCAAGAACGGCGAAGCCCTGGGCATCTGGTTCAATACCTGGGCCATCCTCGTCTCGATCGTCTTCGTCTGGTACCTCACTCGCTGCGGCAGCGCTTTCAAGTGGTGGTAAGGGCACTCGACCGATAATCCGGAATGAGAAGGCCGCCGGCTCCTCGTGGAGCCGGCGGCCTTCTCATTCCGGAGCGCGTAAGGCGCTCCGCCCCGCCTTCACTTCTTGGCGGGGAGCTTCTCCGCAATCGCTTCCAGCACCTTCTTGGCCAGGACCGCGTAGCGGGGAGGGAGGGTAGATGCCTCGGGTCCCGCGTATTGCGCGAGGAGAGCCTCCAAGCCCTGCTTGGAGGCGGCGTAGCGCTCCTGCTTGTAGGCGATGAAGGCGATCTCGTATTCGGAGGTCGTCATATAGAGGGGATCCGAGCCGAAGCGCTCGTTGAGCGCCTCGTAGTACGCGATCGCCGCCTTGTAGTTGTAGGTATCGGTCGACTCCTGGGCGCGCTGGATGAGCTCGCTCGCGCTGAGATCCTGAGGTATTACCTTGGGCGCTCCGGCGCAGGCGACGACGAGGAATGCGGCCAGGGCCGCGGATGCGATGAATCGAGCTTTCATGGAACCTTCCGTCAATGACTGTATATCTCGTCGGTGCTGGGCAGCAGCTTTCGGAGATCCTTGATGAACTCCATCGCGTCGCCCATGTCCTCGTAGGAGTCGCATTGCTCGATGCTGCGTCGGGCGACGGTGAAGTACTTGTAGACCTTCTCCTCGCCGAGCTTCTTGCGCCATTTGCCCGCCTCGCAGCGCACTCGCAGGCGATAGCTGCCCTCGGCGTCGGCGGGAGCCGGCACCAGCTTGCAATGGATGCAATTCGCGCAGAAGATCCGTTCGGGGACGACAGGACCCTCGGATTCGGCCGTAGCGATCGATTGAGAGAGGTACTCGTAGCCTTCCATGCCCGCTTGCCTCCTCGTGCGGCGATTATGCTATACTCTCATCGGCGCGGTCAAGGCGCGCCATAAGGGAAGCTCGTCCAACCCTAAACCATTACGCAGCGGAGTCCTCGATGCTCGCGACAATCATCAACGCCCTCGCCATCGTCGCGGGCTCGGCTCTCGGCCTGGTCCTGAAAAAAGGCCTCTCGAAGCGCTTCGAGACCGCGATATTCACGGCCGCTGGGATAACGACCATCGTCATCGGCATTCAGATGGCCCTGAAGACCAGCCACATCCTCGCCTTCGCCCTCGCCCTGATCGCGGGCGGGCTGGTCGGAACCACGATGAAAATCGAGGATACCGTCCTCCGCCTCGGCGAAAGGCTCAAGGCGCGCTTCGCCCCAGGGGAGGCCCGCGGCAATTTCGCCCTCGGCTTCCTCAACGCGACGGTGCTCTATTGCTCGGGGGCGATGGCCATCATCGGCTCCTTCAAGGCCGGCACCGAGGGCGACTACGCCATCCTGTTCACCAAGAGCATACTGGACGGCGCGCTCGCCATTCTTTTCGCGAGTGCCATGGGCGCGGGCGTGGCCTTCTCGGCCGTATCGGTCCTGATCTACCAAGGCCTGCTCACCTTCCTATCCATCTGGCTGAAACCCTTCGTGACACCCCTCATGCTCGCCGAGCTCACGGGTATCGGCGGTGCCTTCGTCCTTATGATAGGCCTGAATCTGCTGGATATCAAAAAACTCAAAACGGGTGATTTCCTTCCAGCTCTGGTTTTTATCCTCCTCTTCGTCCTCGCTATGCCTTATGTAACCTTCCTTTGAATGGGAGGTTACATAAGTGCTGGAGCGGATCCCATATCGCATAGTGGAAAATAGTCGTTTTTGCATCTATTGACATTTTTTTTCGTTTTCTGTAGATTCCTTTTACTACGGCGCAGGGTAGAGCAGTTGGCAGCTCGTCGGGCTCATAACCCGGAGGTCGCAGGTTCGAGTCCTGCCCCTGCTATAGGCTTCTGTACGGCAATCAAGTGTAGCAGCTATTAGGTTAACTCCTAATGAAGCCGAAAGTTAAGGCCCCGGAGAAATCCGGGGCCTTTGCTTATGCGCAGAGTCAGGAAATCTCAAATTTTCAATCCTCTAGCAACCAATTGACACTAGAACAGTCTTTGTAGTCATGTCAGGGCTATTTTAGGAGTCAATCATGGGCAAGCCGGGGCTGAAAAGCCTGAAGCTCGGGAATCTCGTCGCGAGAATCCCCATCGTTCAGGGTGGAATGGGGGTGGGCATTTCGCTTTCGGGCCTGGCCGCCGCCACCGCGAACGCGGGTGGGGTCGGCGTCATAGCCGCGGCCGGCATAGGCCTCCTCGAGGATGACGGCATCAAGGATTTCCTCGGAGCGAGTCTTCGCGGACTGAGAAGGGAGATCAGGCGCGCGCGCGAGCTTACTCGCGGCGTGCTCGGCGTCAATATAATGGTAGCCCTGAGCAATTTCTCGGACTTGGTCAAGGCCGCGGTGGAAGAGGGGATCGACATCATTTTCGCCGGCGCCGGCCTCCCCGTGAACCTGCCCGATTTCGTGAAAGGCAGCTCCACGATGATCGCTCCCATAGTATCCTCCGCCCGAGCCGCCACGCTGATCCTGAAACGGTGGAAAGACAAATACTCGTACGCGGCGGACGCCGTGGTGGTCGAAGGACCGAGGGCGGGCGGTCATCTGGGTTTCAAGCGGGATCAGCTGTGTGACGGGAATTTCGCCCTCGAGAGGATACTGGTCGAGGTCGTCGAGGCCGTGAGGCCCTTCGGCGAGGAGGGAGGACGGCCGACCCCCGTGATCGCCGGTGGCGGCATCTACACCGGTACGGATATCCGCCGCATCCTCGAGCTGGGAGCCTCGGGAGTGCAGATGGCCACCCGCTTCGTCGCGACCGAGGAGTGCGACGCCTCTCTCTCCTTCAAGAACAGCTATATCGAGGCGCGCGAGGAGGACCTGGAGATAATCGCGAGTCCCGTGGGCATGCCCGGACGCGCGATACGCAACGGTTTCCTCGACGATGTCGCCTCGGGCCTCCGCAGGCCTTTCTCCTGTCCCTTCAAGTGCATCGTCACCTGCGATTACGAGAAGGCCCCCTATTGCATCTCGCTGGCTCTCCTCAATGCCCAGAAGGGCTGCTTCGACAGGGGCTTCGCCTTCGCGGGAGCCAACGCGTATCGAGTAGAGAGCATAGTCAAGGTGGGCGAGCTCGTGGATTCGCTCGTCGCCGAATACGACGCATCGGGCCCCGGCTGCGTCCGCGGCATCGCCCCGCCCTCCGCTTCTTCAATGGAGGCTTAGGGCGTATAATCCGGCGCATGCTGCTCTACTCGGGTAGCGGCGTACCGCTCGTGATGCCGCCTGAGGATACCGACGACCTCGCCGACTGGCTCGAGGCGGAGTACCCCGACGAATTCTGCGCGAGCGCGAGCTTCGAGCCCGGCTTCGTGGATTCGCTGTGCGCCTCGGGCTTCATCCCGATGGCCACGAGCGGTGGGGACGAGGACGAGTACTTGATCCCGAAATTGCACACGCTGCGATCGGTGATGGATCCCCGGGACATGGTCGTGACCCGCACGATCCGCCGCGAGAGCTCGCGTTATTCCTTCGGCCTCGACTCGCGCTTCGGCGAGGTATTGGCCGCCTGCGTGGAGATCCACGGCGACGATTGGCTCAGGCCGCCCCTCCTGGAGGCTTGGATGGAGCTCTTCGCCTCCCGACCGGAGCGTCGCTGCCGCTTCGCCTCGATGGAGCTGTATGCCGCGCGTCGGCCCGGCGATCCGGAAGTCCTCGCGGCCGGGGAGATAGGCGTCTTCGCCGGTTCCTGCTACACGAGCCTCACGGGATTTCGGCTCGCGTCCGGCTCGGGGTCGGTGCAGCTAGCCGCGACCGCCCGATATCTCGAGGCGTCGGGAGTGACTCTTTGGGACCTCGGCATGCCGCTCGATTACAAAGCCGCGATCGGAGCGCACAACGTATCGCGAAGCGAGTTCCTCTCGCTCTTCCGCGAGGCGCGCGGGAGGGCGCCGCGTCTGGGGACGGCGCCGGGCGAGGGGCGATATCCGGCGCGGGACCTGGTGGACCGCCGCGCGGGCGGTCCGGCCCCGGCCTGAGCCGATCTCCGAGACGCGGCCTCCGCCGGCGGTCGCTTTACAGCGGCCGTCCGCGCGAATATCATCGGGGAGGTCGCGTCGAGGGAGGCCCCAATGAATGCCGTGGAGGAATGGCGCTATGAGACGATCGGCAGGGAGGCCAGCGAGGCGCTCAAGCGATCGGGCTTCGATGCGCGCTTCGTCCTGAAGGGCGCAGAGGCCCTGGACCTGATTGCTTCCTTCGTCAAGCCGGGAATGAAGGTCGGTTTCGGCGGATCGATGAGCCTTCGCGCCATCGGAGCTCCCGAGAGGGTCAAGGCGCTGGGCGCGGTGATCCTGGATCACAATGCTCCCGGTCTCGAGCCCGACCGGAAGCTCGAGATCCTCCGCGCCCAGCTGACCTGCGATCTCTTCCTCTCGAGCTCGAACGCGGTCACCCTCGAAGGCGACATCGTGAACGTCGACGGAAACGGCAACCGCGTCGCGGCCCTGACCTTCGGGCCCAGGAAGACCGTCGTCGTCGTCGGGGCCAACAAGGTCGTGCGCGATCTCGACGAGGCGCTCGCTCGGCTCGAGACCGTGGCCTCCCCGATGAACAACAAGCGCCTGGATCGGCCCAATCCCTGCGTCCGATCGGGCACCTGCGAGGATTGCCGGCTCGAGACGCGGATATGCCGGGTCTACCAGATCCTCAGGCGCAGGCCGAGCCTTTCGGATTTCACCGTCATCGTCGTCGGCGAGCCCCTGGGCTTCTGAGGCGCGAGGGCTCGAAGCTAGTCCAAGATGCTCCGCGTCGGAGCCGCAAGATCCTTCCCCGACGCGAGCCTGCCGTCGGGCCCCACCTCGAGCACGGGCAGGTCGTCGTAGCGGCCGGAGTTGTTCCAGAAGGTCAGGCCGAGATTCACCGAGTCGCGCACTCCCGCCACCTCCCGCTTCACGTACTCGAGACCGTAATAGGCTTTGTCGTAGCTCACGTTGAGGTAGAAGGCCTGCACGTAGGGCCTGACGACCACTTTCTTGCGGGCGATGTAGGCCGTCCGAAGCGCTCCGATCCTGTAGATCCGGTAGGGCCTCTGCTCGGCCGGCGCCTGGGCGAGGAAGCCCTGCTCGAAATGGGAGGGATAGAGCATGGGGCATATCACGTCGACGTACTTGGCGAGGAGCTCCACGTCCTGGCCGGTCCTTACGCCCGAGCGGTACCATCCGTTCGCGCCGTAGATGTCTATGCTGATAGGCGCGGCGATGTTGTCCCGGGCGAAGCGGAGGAAGGAGGCGAGGGCGCTCTCCTTGTCCATCCCCGGGTCCTTCCAGCGATACGACGCGTCGCCGATGTTCTCGCCGTCGGTCGGGAAGCGGATGTAGTCGAACTGCACCTCGTCGAAGCCTCGGCTGACCATCTCGTCGGCGATCGCGACGTTGTACGCCCAGACCTCCTCGCTGTACGGATCCACCCAATACTCCTGGATGAGGGAGCGCTCGTCCCGGGCGTCGGCCGGCGGGGCGGCCGCGGGCGGGGCGGGCAGGGGACCTGCGTCGGGCCCGGCCGCCCCGTTGGTCGCGATGAGCGGCGCGCTGGTCGTCTTCTTGACGAGATTGTATCCGCGCCAGGGGGCGTTTTGCCCGGAATCCCAGACTGCGTACTTGCCGCCTTCGTAGGCATAGGCGACCGCGTCCTTGAACACGGGGATGCGGGCGATGAGGTAGCGACCCTTCGCCTTCCATTCCCGGGCGAAGGATTCGACGTCGAGGGGGTTCGAGACTTTGCCGATCCTGCGCAGCAGGGGATCGCGCGGCTCGAATCGGAGGCGCCCGAAGTCGTCCTTCATGTCCACGACCACCGCGTCGAGGCGGCGAGCGTCCATGATCTTGTCGTACTTCGAGCGCGTCTCGGGCCGTACCACGAAGCCCGTCGACAGGTAGAGCGCGCGCCTATTCTCGGCCTGGGCGCGGTAGGGCTTTCGATCCTTGAAGGATACAAGCCACAGCTCCGAGAGGGAGGACTGCCTTCCCGCCTCGGTCCAGGAAACGCAAAGGGCCTGCCAGTCGGGCTTGGCCCGCAGCGCGGCGCGCACGACCATCTCGGCCGCCTCGTCGGGCTCGGCCCGTCCCGTCCCGGGGTCGAGCCGCGCGACGTAGCCGTCGGCCACGAAGCGCAGGGATCCGTCGGGCATCGGATCGAGGGACTCCGCGCACCCGAAGTCGGAGGCCTCGGACCATGCGACCGCGAAGGCCTTGGCCTTCGCGTCCAGTCTGTAGATGCGGGGTATGAAACTGTCGGAGGCCCAGACCGCGCCTTCCCTTCCCGGCGCCACGCTGGCGATCTCCTCGACGCTGGTCGTGCCTAGAATGACCTCCAGTCCGGCGTTGGCGCTCGTCCACCCGCCCGAGGCGAGCTTGCGGACGAAGAGGCCCTTGATCGGATGGGAAGCCCATAGCGCCGGCTCTCCGGTCCCCGGATAGGGCGCGAGCGCCACCGCCTTGAGGCCGGTGGTATCGACGGGCGATCCGTAGGATCTCCAGGACAATCCGCCATCGCGCGAGACATAGGCGGCGTCCTTGGTGCAGGTGGCCAAGGCGAGAGGATCGGCCCGATCGATCTCCAGGTCCTTGAGATCCTGGGTCTCGGTCACGAAGCTCTTCTTTCCGTCCTCGAAGCGCTTGTAGGTCTTGACCGGCAATCCCGCGGATCTGTCCTCGAAGACGCCCAGGTCCGGGCTGTGAAGGACGCCGAGCGAGGTGAGGAAGTACCAGCCTTCGCTCGACTTGATGATCTTTCGGACTTCGCCGTCCAGCCAAAGAGGCACGGCCCTGTCGCCTCCCTCCTCGATGCGGTACAGGCCGGCGTCGTAGCCGGCGAGGTAATCCCGGGGCACCGACGTCGATGGGGTCTCGCCGGGCCCCTGCGGGACCGCGGAAAGGCCGTGCGCGGGCAGATAGAGGACCGCGGCGGCAAGGACGGCGGTCGAAATGCGAAGCTTCATGTACACTCCGTGTCGGGAAAGCGTCGCTTATACTATCGGAGCGCCGGGCCTTTGATAAGAGCGGCCGCCGGGCGGACCCTCGGCGGCGATGTCCGGAAAAAGGGGGACTATATGGAATTCTTCGAGAGTGTGGAAACGAGGCGCAGCATTCGCGGCTACAAGGCGGATCCCGTGGAGGAAGAGAAAGTCCAGGCCATACTCGAGGCGGGGCGGCGCGCGCCGACCGCCTGCGACAATCAGCCCTTCCGCGTCGTCGTGGTCGATACGAAGGGGCGCGCCGCGGAGCTCAGGAAGATCTACGACAAAGAGTGGTTCGCGACGGCTCCGATCGTGCTCCTGGTCTGCTCAGTCCCCGGAGAGGCCTGGTCGCGCAGGGACGGGAAGAACTATGCCGACGTGGACGCGACCATCGCGATGGACCACATGATCCTCGCGGCGGGCGCCCTGGGGCTCGGGAGCTGCTGGATAGCCGCCTTCGATCCCGCGGCCGCGCGCGAGGTCCTGAGGCTCGAGGCCGGGTGGGAGCCACTGGCGTTCACGCCTATCGGCTATCCGGCCGAATCGCCGGCGCAGCGGCCGCGAAAGGCCCTCGAGAAGCTCGTGGCCCGCCGCTAGCTACTCCAGGTTCCGACCGTAGAGCCGGGACATCTCGGCGAGGTCTCGGGCGAGGCGGGGAGTGAAGGAGCCTTCGGCCATCCGCCAGGCCCAATTGCCACCCATGGTCGAGGGCCTGTTCATCCTCGCCTCGGATCCCAGGCCGAGAATGTCCTGGACCGGGAATATGGCCCAGGCTGCCGTAGATTTCATCAGCTCGCGCACCAAGGCGCGGGCGGGGTCGCGGGAAGCGTAGCCGAGATAGCTTTCGACGTACTCGCGCTCCGCCTCGGTCGCCCCCGAGAACCAGCCTGCCAGGGTATCGTTGTCGTGAGTACCCGTATAGGCCGCGCAATGCTCGATGTAGTTGTGGGGAAGGAAAGAATTCCTCGGATCGAAGGCGGACCCGCTCTCCGAGGCGTCGAATGCGAATTGGAGGATGCGCATCCCCGGGAGCCCCAGCCCGTCGCGCAGAGCCTTCACTTCCTCGGTTATGAAACCGAGGTCTTCGGCGATTATCGGCATTTCGGCCCCGAGCGCCGCTTTCGCCGCCGCGAAGAGCTCTTCGCCCGGGGCCTTCTTCCAGCTTCCGCCCCGGGCGGTCCTCTCTCCCGCGGGCACCGCCCAATACGCCTCGAAACCGCGGAAATGGTCCACGCGCACGACGTCGAAGCGATCCAGGGCGGAGCGCAGCCTGCGTATCCACCACTCGAAGCCTTGGGCTCTGTGCCGTTCCCAATCGTAGAGCGGGTTGCCCCACAATTGACCGTCCTCGCTGAAGTAGTCGGGAGGGACGCCGGCCACTTCGAGGGGGCGCCCCTCTTCATCCAGGCGAAAAAGGCCGGGTTCCGCCCAGACCTCGGCCGAATCCTGGGCGACGAATATTGGAAGGTCGCCTACGACCACGATGCGCTCGGCCTCGGCCGCCGACTTGAGCGAGGCCCATTGCTCGGCGAAGAGAAACTGGAGCGCCTCATAGCGCTCTACGTAGACCGACATCCTCTCCAGCTCGAGGGCGAGGGCCGTCGGCTCGCTCGTCGCAAGCTCTTTGGGCCAATAATTGTTCCACAGCGCGCCTTCGCGCCCCTCTTCCCGAGCCTTGGCGTCGTATTCGTCCTTTATAGCCCTGAAAAGGGCGTAACGAGGCAGCCAGGAGCCTTCCTTCGCTTTGAAGCGCTCGAACTCCTCCCGGCGCTCGGGCGCGGCTCCGGCGATAAAGGCCGAGGCCGCACGATCCAAAAGTGTCCGCTTCCAGGGAATGACGGAACCATAATCGACTTTATCCAGGGGAAAGGGGGGCGGGGCGCGAAGCTCCCGACTGTCGAGGAGCCCTTCCTCAACGAGGAGCTCGGGACTTATCAGCAGCTCATTCCCCGCGAAGGAGGAGAATGGAGCATAGGGTGAATCGCCGTAGCCAGTCGGGCCAAGAGGCAAGACCTGCCAAATCCGCTGCCTGGCTTCTGCCATGCATTTCAGGAAATCGAAGGCGGAGGGTCCCATGTCTCCGATCCCATAGGGGCCGGGTAGGGAGGTCAGGTGGAGGAGCAAGCCTGAAAGTCTGTTCATGCGCATGGATGCGCCTCCGTCGAGCCGAGCTTATATCCGAATAAACCGGTTTAGCAAGAAGCAAGTCCGGTTCGGCTCAAGCTCTGTCGCCCCGAGGCCCGGTAGTTCATACTGTGCAAATGAGCACGGAGACGGGGGACTATCTGGAAATGGCCGCGGGCATCATCGCCGCGAGCCGCAGACTTGTAGCTTTTACCGGTGCGGGGATATCGGTCGAGAGCGGCGTCCCCGCGTTCCGGGGCGAGGGAGGCCTCTGGGAGAAGATCGACCCCGGGCTCCTCGAGATTGGCCGGTTCAACGCCGACCCGGCGGCTTCGTGGGCGGCGATTCGGGAGCTCTTCTATGCTTCTCGCCCTTCCGCCGCGGCCGGGGCGAGGACGCGGGCCGCGCCAAACGCGGCGCATCGAGTCCTGGCCGAGTGGGAGAGGGACGGGATACTTTCCTTCCTCGTGACCCAGAATATCGATGGCCTTCATTCGGCCGCGGGGTCGCGTCGGGTAGCCGAGTTCCATGGCTCCGTCCGAGAGCTCGTCTGTCGTCGCTGCGGCGCGCGCGTATCGGCGTCTCCCGGAGCCCTCGACGCGGGTCTCCTCGATACGCTGCCGCCTCTCTGCGCCTCGACCGGCTCGGGAGGGCGTCCATGCGGAGGCGTCCTCAAGCCGGACTTCGTCTTCTTCGGCGAAGGCATCCCCGCCGAAGCCTACGGCTCCGCCTTCGCCGCCGCCGAGGGGGCCGATGTCTGCCTGGTAGTCGGCTCTACGGGCGTTGTGTATCCGGCGGCAGAGGTGCCGATCATCGCCAAGCGAGCGGGGGCGGCGCTCATCGAGATCGACCCCGGCGATACCGAGTTCAGCGCCTCGATAACCGACTTGCATATAAGGCTCGGAGCCTCGGAGGCGCTCACGCGGCTCGACGGGAGGGTGCGCGCGCTCCGGAGGCCGAGCGTCAAACAGGCGCCTCGGCGATCATCGTCGACATTGGAGTAGGGCAATTCGTGTGCTATTATTAAATAGGACATTTATACTCATGAACCTAGGACGGCATGGCGCTCGAAGGACGCCTCTTCTGATCGTGGCCGTCTCGGCTTCGGTCCTGTCCTGCGGGATGTCGACGGGTCTCTTGTCCGATTCGGAGCGGAGTTCGCTCTACGCACTCAACATGGACGCGCAAGACGGCTCTCCGATCGTCGACGGGGCAGTACTTGCTCCCGGAACGGGGATCTCGGCCATCGTCGCGAAAAAATCCGGGGCGGGCGATCCTGCCGCGCTGGACCTGTCTCTCGCCGGACTCGACGGCACACCTGCGGCCGCGCTCCATTTCGCCTCTCCCGCGGCCAAGTCCACCCCCAATGTCGGGAGCTCGCAGACGGCGCTCCTCTCGTCCTCAGTCAGCGTCGCTCGGATCGACGGCAAGCTCGACGGCTTCGCCATACCCGCCGGCCTGCCTTCGGGGGCTTACGAGCTTTCGGTCTCCGTCTCGGGGCCCGATGGATCGCTTTTACTGCAAGAGCAACTGCACCTGTTCGTAGGCGCGAGCAATCCGATGATCGACTCGGTCTCGGCCTTCCCTCCGGCCATCGAGCCCGGAGCCGCGGCGCTCTTGGGCCTTACCGTCTCTTGGGCTTCCCTAGCCCAGCCGCCCGCGCCGGCGTCCGCACCCTCGAACGCTTCGGTCGCGTCCGGCAATGTCCCTTCGGGCGCAGCATCTCCGGCGGCGGCGCCCCAGGATTCGCGCGATCCCTGGATCCGCTGGAGCAGGGACGGCGCATCCTTCGCGGAGGGGCTGCTCTCGGCGGGAATGGGCAAGGTCGTGTGGTCTGCCCCCAGGACGGAAGGCGCCTATTCCATCACCGCCGAAGTCTTCCCAGCGGCGCCGCCGAAGGGCACGTCGTTCACGTTCAAGG
The DNA here is from genome assembly GCA_964404145.1 of uncultured Treponemataceae bacterium. Lineage (GTDB taxonomy): Bacteria > Spirochaetota > Spirochaetia > Treponematales > Rectinemataceae > UBA1306. Next base: position 14,005 of record CAYOIX010000035.1, on the reverse strand, counting down.
CCGCCTCGAGCCAGGACCTCAAAGTCATGGTGATCGCGACTCCAGGAGGAAGCGGCAACGATTTCTCGGATCCTCTCGCTTTCTACTCCCTCCTCCGGTTCGACGGTTCCTTCGACGACATCGGCACGCGACCGCGGAACGCCCAGCCGAAGAGTTTCGGCTCGCCGACGCTCGAAGCCTATTCGAGCGGTTTCGGCTACAGATTCGGGCCCGGCGCGGGCGTAGTGATTCCCGGGCTCATGCCCCCCGCCGCATCCGGAATGCTCGGCCCGTTTACGGTCATCCTGCGCCTCGACGCGGATCAACCCGACGGATATTGCGTCAGCTTCGCCTCCGTCGACGGATCCTACCGCCTCGCCATGGGAATCAAGGCCTCCAAGCCCTATGTCGATTTGACTTCCGGCGGGAAGACGCTTCGCTCCACGGCTTCAAACTCGATTCCCGGGTCGCCTCTCACGATCGCCGCGATCTTCAGGCCCGACGGCGACAGGCTGGCGATCTCGTGGAGCGCGGAAGGCGAACGCATAAACGCGCCCTCCCTGCCATTGCCGTCGGCTCCACCCGACGGCAGCGCCACGCTGGGAGGACCGGGATCGATCTCCGGCGTATACGACGGATTCGGCCTCCTATCGGGCGCCTCTCTGCCCCTATATCGTCTTGCCGCGTGGCGCCAATGGAAGACTTCGCTGATCATCGCCGAATCCTTCGAGGACGGAGCGCTGCCTCCGCAATCCACGCCCGCGGGCGGGGTCTCGGCCGCCTCGGGCGCGCTCGAGCTCAAGCCGGGAGGCTCCCTGACCCTCGCTCCCGCCTTCGCGATCTCGTCGGCCCTCGTAGTCGAGGCGGATGTCGAGGGCGATCAGGCTTCATGCTCGATGGCCTTCTCGACCCCCGAAGGCTCCCGAGTCTTCTCGGTCGGCGGAACGGGGAATATCGAGGACGCCGCCGGCAAGACCGTCGGCTCGATTGACGTAGTCGGCGGGCGGATAGCCATCACCTTGGAGCCGAAGGATGGGTCTCTCTATATAACCGGCACGGAGGCCAAGGAAGCCGTCGCCGTCCCTTCGCCCGCGAGGCGATTCGTCCTATCCCTCGAGCGGACCGGCGGGACGGGCGAGGCGGCCTTCGGGAGGGTGCTCGTGAGATCCTCGTCGCGTCCGTAGAGCCATTACCGACCCGGCAATAAGACAGTTGACGCGAGGATCGAAAAAGGGCCGCGAAGCTAGGTCCTTTTTCGATGCGATGACAGCTTTTCAATTGCCGGGCCGGTAACCTTGCATACCAGGTTCCGTATTACTATATTTGGAAACTGGTGCTTCTTCGCGATAATGACGAAGGTCGTTGTTTTTTCATGACGCGCCGCGCTAGATTGTTGCGGAGCGTCGATAAGGAGCCATGAATGCGCAAGGTAATAAAGGTCGCGGTCGCCATCGCGGCTACAATCCTGATCATTTCTTGTGCGAGCTCTCCTCCCCCGAAGGCGCAGGCTTCTGCCGGGCCGGCCCAGAACGCCTCCAGCGATCGGGCCAAGGCCATCGTGCAGGGCGGCGCCGAGGCCGGCTCGCCAGCTCCCGCTCCCGCCGCGGCGGCTCCGGCACCTCAACCTGCGTCCGCGGCTGGGGTCTCCGCCGACCAGCCCGCCCCGCCCCCCGGTCAGCTCACCCCCGACGAGCAGACCTACCTTCAGAATTATCTGGCCCGCCTCAACTATATGGTGTATTACAACGCAGACTCGAAGATCGATCCCAAGCTCGCCAAAGTCGCGGTCTCGCAGGCAAATCGTTACCTCCTCGAGAAGCTCGGATTGTCCGTGATCGACTTCGACCAGATCGAGAAGAACAAGAAGGATCAGCAGGCCGCGTACCAGAGCGAGACCGGCGGCTCGATAGACTTGATCCAGTACCTCGCCCAGAAATTCAACGCCGACGTCTACGTAGAGATAGACTTCGACGTCACGAGCGAGACGAAGGACGGAAAGTTCTACTCGTCCGCCCAAGGCTCGATGAAGATCTACGATACCTCCACGGCGACTCTAATGGGATCGGTAGTCCTGACGGGCCAGACCGCGTTCAGTCCCAATTCGGCCGACGCGGCGGCGACGAACGCCATCGGGAGTACGGTCTGGGCCGCGATGCCCAAGATGATCGACCAATCCAAGGAGCTGCTCAAGAACTCGCTCTCCCGCGGCATCCGCTACGAAGTCGTCATCCAGAAGACGCCCGATTCCAAGCAGGTCAGCCAGTTGCGCCGAGCCCTGGCCAAGAAGATGCGCGAAGTCGAGCAGGTCTCCTATTCCGCCGCTACCACGAAGCTCTACCTCTATACCTTCCAGGCCGGCGATAAAGTCGAAGACGCCGTCTACGACGCGGGCTCCGCCTCCGGCTTGAACGATTTGAACCTCGTGTACTCGCGGGGCAAGTCCCTCACCTTCGATTCCGGATTGTGAGCAATCGGCGCGGGAGCGCGCGAGCGCGCGACCCGTTCCGTTAAAGGAGGGGCGTCGCCCTTCCCGTTCAATGCGGCCGCCCTTCGCCATGGCCGGGCGGGCGCGCAAGACCTAAGGAGGTCATCGTGAAGAAGATCCTCGGGATTCTCGTAGTCCTTCTTTCGCTTGCCGTCGTCATCGGGTGCGCAAGCAAGCCAGCCACGAAGGCGGGCGTCAATCCTCCCGCTCCGACCGTCAAGGTGTATCCGCCCCAGATCATCGAGCACCAGGGCACGGCCTTCGGCAAGGACTATCCCAAGTGGATGGATGCCGCGTTGGAGGGACCCAAAGCCGTGGAGAAGCTCGCCGACTTCGCCAACCAGTATATCGTGGTCGTCCAGGAAGACGGCGCGGATCTCGACGGGGTCAAGCTCGCGGCGAGCAAGCTCGACGCCCAGACGACGATCTCGGCCCTCATCTCGACCCGCGTCAAGGACACTTTCGCCGGCGCCCAAGTCGGAGACAAGGACAAGATCGAGACCTACATGGAGCGCGCAGTGAAGAGCGTCTCCGAGTCCACCTTCTCCGGATTCACCGACGAGAGCGACTGGTGGGTCAAGCTCCAGACCTTCACTTCCGACGGCAAGGCCGACAAGCAGCTTTACCGCGTCATCCAGATCTGGGGAATCGACAAGGACAGCCTCAAGCAGCAGATCGCCGCGATCCTCAAAGGCGCCGCGGCCGCCGAGCCCAAGACCGAGGATAAGCAGAAGGCGATCGACCTCGTCCAGCAGTCCTTCTTCGACGGCTTCTGATAGATAGTCGGCCGCCCCCGGCGGTTTGTATGGCAGAAGGCCGGCTTCCGACCGCCCGCCAAGGCGGCCGGCCGGCCTTCTCTCGTTCCCGCCGCGCGCTGAGGCGGAAGGAGAGCACATGAAACGCGGTATTGCCTCGATCCTGGGAGCCCTCGCGCTGACGCTGGGCTCGTGCGCGACGGCGCCGGCCCAGGGCAAGGCGCCGGAATGGATCTTCACGACCCCGAAGCCGGATGCCGTAAATACCTATTTCGTCGGGTCCTCCTCCGATCCGACGGGGGACGTCGCCGCGGCGACGAACGACGCGGCCGCCAATCTCATGTCCTCCATCACTCAATACATAGGCGTCAAGGTAAACGTCGCCACCAGCGCCGAGGCGAAGGCTTCGCTGGACTCCTACTCCGCGAACATAAAGTCGACTGTAACCAGCTCGTCCCAGAACCAGGTCTCGGGATTCTCGGTGAAGGAGCGCTTCGTCCAGACGGACAAGAAGTCGAAGCGCGTCACTGTCTATGTCCTCGCCGCCTACGCGACCGCGGACCTCGAGAAGGAAAAGTCGCGCATCGCCGACCTCATCAAGCAGGGGGTAGAGGCGATCGAGGGCCCGGAGCGCGAGGGCGCCGCCTTGCTCGACCAGAACAGAGGCTACGAGGCGGTCCGCAAATTCGTCGAGGCCGCCGTAGCCGCTTCCGGGTCCCAGGTCGACAACGCCGACGTCTATCTCGAACGGGACATCAACTCGGCTCGAACCGCCCTTTCGAAAATCCGCTTCGACACCTCGGGCTCGGTCGGATACAAAGGCTTCGTAGGGCAGAACTTCAATCTGCCGTTCACGGCCAAAGTGGTCTCGGGCGAGGGAGCTTCCGCGCCCGGTGTTCCCGGCGCCGTGGTTCTATTGAGCTACCAGCGCAAATCCGGGACGCGCCTCGTCTCGAAGACGGAAAGCGTCATGACCGACGCCTCGGGCGCTGTCGTCTTCACCCCTCCGGCCCCGGACTTCGTCGGCAAAGCCAAGTTCGGCCTGAGGCTGGACTTCCAGTCGACCCTCGACCTCCTCGACAAGCTGCCGGAGAAATACGCGCCGTACCGCGACTCCCTGGCCGCGGAGCTCACGGCGAAAACGGCGGACGTGCCCTACGAAGTGGTCTCCAACGCCCGCGGAGCCTCCATGGCCGTGGCGATCCTGGACCTCGACGAAACGGGCGCCGTCGTCGGTTCCGCCGCGCAGGCGGGTCTCGTCGAAGCGCTCATAAAGGAAAAATTCAGCGTCAAGGGCGTCTCGGTCCCGAAGGACTCCATCGTCGCGATGGACGAAGCAGCCGTGTCGGCGGCCGCCTCGTCCGCGGGAAAGTTCGACAGGGTCGCGTTCGGCACCGCGAGCATCGCGAGTGTACGGCAGGACGGCTCCACCTACCTCGCCGAGGGCAAGGCTGTGGTGAGGGTTCTGGACCTGGCGAGCGGGAGCACGCTGTACTCGACGGAGCGCACCGCGACCGGCCTCGGCTCGGACGAGAAGTCGGCGCGAGCGGCCGCCTATCGCGAGCTAGGCCTCAACGCCGTCGGCAAGGATATGCTTTCCAAGCTGCCGTAAGGCCCGGGAAGGAAGGAGCAATGGGAATCCCGAAGCGTCGGGACTCCCATCCCTCGGTCATCGGACTGCGAAAGTCATTTGCACTTGATGTCCAGCTCCTGCGGCCTATTGGAGATGAGGCCCTCGCAACCGAAATCGAGCAGTCGCGCGGCATCCGCGGGGTCGTCGACCGTCCATGGAATTACCGGATAACGCCCCAGCCTCCTCCAACGGAAGGAGGAGAGTCGCGTGACTTTCGCCTTGTCGGGCTTGAGGGCGTCGACCTTGCCGATCCACCGTCCCTCGCCGTGGCGCAGGTAGGCGGGGACGTCGGCGTCCCCCGACCAGATCACCGCGGTCGGTATCGCGGGCGACAGGTACTTGAAGCGGCCGAGGGCCATCGGGTTGAAGGATGAGACTAGTATTCGGCCCGTCAGTCCCTTCCTGGAAGCGAATGCGTCCCTCAGGCAAGCCGATACCGCCGCCTCGAGGCCGTAGTCCGCGGCGATGCTGCTCTTGAGCTCTACGTCGTAATACAGGGACTCCCCGAATTCCTCGAAGAGCTCGCCGAGCCCGATCATGCGCTCGCCCTTCCATTGGCTGCCTTTCCAGGAGCCGATGTCGAGGGCCGAGAGGTCCTTCCAGGCCGATCGCTCGAGCTCGAGCGCAGTTCCGGCGATCCTCGAGGTGGAGTGGTCGTGGAAAACCGCCAGTTTGCCGTCGCTCGTGAGGTGCACATCTAGCTCGATTCCGGGCATGCCCATGTCCCGAGCCAGCTTGAAGGCGGCCATCGTATTCTCGGGCGCGATGGAAGAAAGGCCTCTGTGCGCGAAAATCAAGGGCCGGGCGATTTCGGGGAAGAGTTGAAGGCGGCTCAATTCCCGGCTCCTTCCGAGGCGCGGCGCTTGAGCGCCTCGAGGTCGGAATCGGCCTTCGCTTCCGACTCCAGTCTGGCGAAATCCGCGTCGAGGGGCCGCTCGCCGAGAAGCTCGCCCGTCATCATCTGGAGCTCGGCGAGGAGTCTGTCGGGGTCTACGCTCCGCTCGAGAGCCTTGATCGACGGCAGCTGGGCCCGCATCCTGGCGACACGGGCGCGCAACTCGGCGCGCTCCGCCTCGAGGGAGGCGACCTTGGCGGCCGCCTCCTCGATCTTGGAGCGCGCGGCTTGGACAAGGGCCGCCATAGCCCCGTCGCCGGCGCCGAGCCTGCCTTCGGCAAGGGCAAGCCTCGCTTTCCAGCGCTCGAGGTCGGCCCCCGAAGCGGCTATCTCCTTGTCCAGCCTCTTGACGTCGACCGCGTAGGCGAAGATGTACTCCTTCGCGGCGGCGAGGTCGAGGCCGGAGAGATTCGCATCGTCCATTCTACAGTTTGTACGAGGCGCCTGCGCCGAAACTCGCGCCGCCATAGCTGTTGAAGAAGCTGCTGTCGACCGAGGCCCAATACTCGAAGCCCGCCTCTGCGAAGACGGAAAGCTCTCGCGTAAAAAGGAAGGAGGCGCGTAGATACGCCTCGCCGCCGATATGGGAGAACCAGTCCGTTTGGCTTGTCGTCGACGTACCGGGTAGCGAGACCACGTGGACGTAGCCTATTCCGATGCCGGCGTAGGGTGTCAGGGTGAAACGCCTCACATAGAGGTTATACTCGCCGCCGACCACCACGTTGACCGGGAGGATGGTTCCCAGATAATCCGCGACATTATTGGGATCGTTGTAATCGTTGACCTGGCTGAGGGGAATCTGGACCGCGCCGTAGGGTCTGAAGCCATAGAAGCCGCGGGAGAGCGCCGCCCTTATGCCGACCGTGTCGGTGCCGTCGGTCATTGCGTGGAAGTATACTTCGGCGTCGACGCCGAGGCGGGGTATCTCTTTGAGCTGGACGTCCTTGGAAAGCTTTATCGAGGAGTAGACCACCCGGCCGGTGGAGACTTCCGAGCCTACGTCCTTGATCTGCACTAGGCCCTTTTCGGTATCGTTCTTGAAGCCCTCGACGGTCTCGCTGACCATGATCGAATATTCGTCGCCTTTCTTGATGCCCATGTTCCTGCCGAGCTGGAGTTTTATTTCGCTCCCCGAGGCCGTGAGGACGCGGGTATTTATCTGGAATGCTTCGATTTTCCGTATCTCGAACTGGAGCTGCATCGGGATGCCGTTGATGGCGTTCGATATGGATGTGTTCTGGTTGCTCTTGTCGCTGCCCGAGCTCTTGACTTCGGCGATGCCCAGGACCGAGCCGCCGCCGCCGACGTCGATGAAGGTGACGTCGGTCTTGATGTCAGTTTCCCATGCGGATTTATCATTGTCGTAGCGGGAGTTGAACTCGGTGACGATCGGCGTCGCGATGATGAATGCGCCGACGAGCTTGTTGAACTCGGCCTCGGTGAGCGTCGCCTCGCCGAATTGGAACTTTTCGGGCATCACGAAATTGGCCTCTTTTGCCTTTTTAAGAGTGTCTATGAATTGCTGTAGTCCGCCGGAGGAAAGGCGCTCCGCGTAGCCGATGATGTTGAAGCGGCCGAGGTCCACGAATACCTTCTGTATTTCCTGGTCTATGCTGCCGAGGGTCTCGAGTGGGATCGCCCAACCGTAGTAGCCCAATGCGAATATGGCGACATCCTTCTTCTCGCTGACTGTCGGCGCCTGGGCGGCGAGCGGAACCGCAAATAGGATCGCGGCGAAGAGCGTGACTATGAAAACCCTGGTTCGATTCATTTTTCCTCCCTGAAATCGTTTGGGCCTGCCGTTCGGCCCGCTGCTCTTATTGTCATTGCCGCGAGCGTCATCTGTCAATAGAAGCGGCCGCGCCGGCCTTGCCGCATATCGGGCTCCGGCGATATCGTGGCCCCAGCGATGCAAAGAACGTATTTCGATACGAATCGCCCGATAGCCGCCCTCGCGACGGTGCCCGGGGAATCGGCCTTGGCCGTCATCCGCAGCGCCGGCCCCGGGGCCGTCGAGCTCGCGTCCTCCCTCTTCTCGAGGCCGTCCGCCCTCGTCGCCGCTCGGCATATGTCCCTCGTCCGCGGCGAGATCGTCGATCCGGCGAACGGGGAGGCGGTGGACGAGGTCCTGGCCGCGGTGTTCCGGGCGCCCGGCGGCCCCATCGGCCAGGATGGGGTCGAGTTCTACTGCCATGGCTCTCCGGCCGTCGTAAGGCGGGCCCTCTCCCTCCTGGAGCGAGCGGGTTTCGCGCCCGCCCTGCGCGGCGAATTCAGCCTTCGAGCCTTCCTCGCGGGCAAGACTGACCTCGTCAAGGCCGAGGCCGTGCAGGAGCTCGTTCGCGCGAGGAGCGAGGGAGAGCGGGCGGAGGCTTTCCGTCGACTCGGGGGCGGCCTTTCCGAGTCGCTCGCCTCGTCGCGCGAGGCGGTCGTGGACGCCCTCGCGGAGGTCGAGGCGAGGTTGGACTACGCCGAGGAGGACGACTCCCCCGCCGGAGGCCTCGATGCCGCCTCGCTGCGCGGCGTCCGCGACCTCATCGCTCGAATCGCCGCGAGCCACGCGGCGGGCAGGCTCTACGAGAGGGGGGCTCGCGCGGTCGTCGCGGGCAGGCCCAACGCCGGGAAATCCAGCCTCTTCAACCTCCTGGTCCGCGAGGAGCGATCCATCGTGGCCCCCGATCCCGGCACGACCCGCGATTGGATAGAGGCGGGCATCGAGCTCGGCGGCCTCCCCGTGCGGCTCATGGATACCGCCGGCCTGCGCGAGGCCGACGGCGGCGTCGAGGTCGAGGGCGTCGCGCGCAGCCGGCGCCTCGTCGAGGAGGCCGAGGCGGTGGTCTACGTCGTGGACGGATCCGAGGGGCTGTCGCCGGCGGATGTCGCCTTCCTCGAGTCTAGGCCGGGATCCTTGCGCGTCTGGAACAAGGTCGACATGAGGGGCTGCGAGCCGGCGCCGCCCGGCTTCCTCCGGCTTTCGGCCTCGACGGGCGAGGGACTTCCCGCCCTAGCCGACGCGTTGCGCGAACTGATCGTCCCGGGCTTCGGCCTCGAGGAATCGGGGACGTCCGGAGCGGATATAGGGAAAGGGCCGCGGGGCGCCGCCACGGTCGCGAGCGAGAGGCAGAAGCTGCTCCTCGACAGGGCCGTCGCGGATCTCGATGCCTGCCTCGGGGGGCTCGAGGACGGGACGCCCCTCGATGCCGTCGCGCTCGACCTGCGCGATGCGGCCGACGCCCTCGGCGAGATCACCGGCGCGATCGCCTCTGAGGAAGTCCTCGAGGCGATATTCTCGCGATTCTGCCTAGGCAAGTGAGACGAGCGTGGACTACGAGGCGATCGTGGTGGGGGGCGGCCACGCGGGTATAGAGGCGGCCCTGGCTCTGGCCCGCCTCGGCCGAAGGACCCTCATGGTGACCCAGGACATCGACTCGATCGGCCGGATGTCCTGCAACCCTTCCATCGGAGGGCTCTCGAAGGGCAACCTCGTGCGGGAGGTGGACGCCCTCGGGGGGCAGATGGGGCTCCTCATCGACGCCTCGATGATCCAGTACCGGGTGCTCAACCGATCGCGAGGCCCGGCGGTCCAGGCGCCGCGCGCTCAGGCCGACAAGGCCCTCTATGCGGCCCTCGCGAGGCGGGCCCTCGAATCCCAGACCGGCCTCGAGCTCTTCATGGATACCGTGGTCGACCTCGTGCTCGACTCTTCGGGCCGGCGGATCGAGGGCATCGTCACCGAGCGCGGTGCGCGCATCGGCTGCCGAGCCCTCGTGCTCACGACCGGAACCTTCATGGAAGGGAGGCTGTTCATTGGCGAATGGAGCGCCTCGGGCGGGCGACTCGGCGAGCGGGCGGCGGTGGGTCTCGGCGGCGCTTTGCGGCGGATGGGGTTCCGCGTAGGCAGGTTCAAGACGGGCACGCCCGCCAGGGTCAAGGCCTCCTCGCTCGACTACGGCGAGATGGAGAGGCAGGACGGCGAGGCGCCGGCTCCCTTCTCCTTCGCGAACGACGAGGTCGCGCGCCCGAGCTTGCCCTGCTGGATCACCTATACAGGGGCCGACACGCACGGCTTCATACGGGCGGGTCTCGGGCGCTCGCCGCTCTACGCAGGGGCGATCAAGGGCAAGGGGCCGCGCTACTGCCCTTCGATCGAAGATAAGGTCGTGCGCTTTCCCGAGAGGGAGCGCCATCAAGTGTTCGTCGAGCCCGAAGGCGAATACACGGACGAGATGTACCTGAACGGGCTTTCCTCCTCCCTGCCCGAGGACATCCAGACGTCCTTCATACGCAGCATCCCCGGATTGAGGCGAGCCGTCATCGCGCGGCCCGCCTATGCCGTCGAGTACGACTACGTCGATCCTTCGCTCCTGCTTGCCTCGCTCGAGTCCAAGCTCATCGCCGGCCTATTCGTGGCGGGCCAGACGAACGGCAGCTCGGGCTACGAGGAAGCGGCCGCTCAAGGACTCGTGGCCGGGATCAATGCGGCGCGGGCCTTGGCTGGGGAAGGGGCGATGGTCCTATCGAGGGCCGAGGCCTATATAGGCGTCCTGGTGGACGATCTGGTCACCCTCGGCGTGGACGAACCCTATCGCATGTTCACGAGCAGGGCGGAACGGCGGCTGGCCCTGAGACAGGATACCGCCGACGCGCGCCTCACGCCCATCGCCCGGTCCGCTGGGCTCGCCTCCCCGGAGCGGGTCGAGCGCTTCGAGAGGAAAGCGGCCGGCATCGGGGAGATTCGCGAGCTGATCAACAAACGTCGCATAACGCGCGACGATATCGCGGCCACGGCAGGCCTCGCGCCGCACGTCGGAGAGAGCGCCCAGGAGGCGCTGCGCGATCCCGCCATCCGGGACTGTCTCGGGCTCCTGCTGCCCGACCTGGCTGCGCGCTTCCCTCGCGGCTGGATCGAGACGGCGGAGCTTGACGCTCGCTACGCCGGCTACGAGCAGAAGGAGGCGAAACTCGCGGGGCGGATGGAGCGCTCCGAGAGGCTCCGGATACCGGAGGATTTCGACTACCTCGCGGTGCGGGGCCTCTCGTCGGAGGCCGCGCAGCGGCTCTCCTCGGCGCGCCCTCTCACGCTCGGCCAGGCGGCCAGGCTGTCGGGGGTCAGAAGCGCCGACGCCGCGCTGCTGATGGTCGCGCTCTCGAGGCGGGACGGGGCCTGAGGGCCTCCGGGAAACCTCCGCTCGAACCCTATTTCGCCTCGATTCCCAGCAGAGCGGCGAGATCGTCCTTGGCCTTGTCGAGGGCCGATTGGTATTGGGCGCGCGCGGCGCTGACGTTCTGCTTATAGAATGCAGCGAACTCCGGATCGGACATCGGGTCGATGCGCACATCCTGCCCCATCCTCGCCGCCATTTGGCGCTCCTTCTCGCGGATCTTCGGGCCCCACTGCTTCCGGATAGCCTGCTCGACGTTCTTCATATCGTCGAGGTACTGCTTGAAGAAGCCGGCAAGTTGCTGAACGAGGGCCTGCACTCTCTTGTCTGCCACCGCCGAGCCCACGCCTCCCAGGAGTCCGGTGCCCGAGCCCGCGGCGAGGGCCGAGAAGCCGGCAGACAATACATCGAGCTTCGCGACCGAAGCCTCGCTGCTCGGAAGCTGAATCTGCGACGCCAGGACTTCGAACATCCCCTCTCGAACCGGGTTGCGCTTTTCCTTTGAGTATTGCGCCAGCTTGTCGGCGAGGCTTCCCGACTCCGGGTCGTCGAGGTATCGGCCGGCCGCCTTCTTCCCTTCGACGCGCAGGGCGTTGGCCTCGAGCGCGGCCTCGTCCACTTTGATGTCCTTGGAGCGCTCGAGGGCGATTTCGAGCGCGCTCTTGATCATAGCCATAATAAAGCTCCTCTCGCGATTACGCGGATTTTGGAAGTTCCCGGGCGAAGGCTAAGACCTTGTCGACCATGCTCAGGAGCACGATCGCCGCGGTCGCCCACTCCAGAACCGCGATCAATTCTATCCTGACCAGCCCGAAGATGAGCCTGATGACCTCCACCGCGTATAGTACCATGATGGAAGCGACGGCGGCCTTCCCCATGAAGGTCGTCTTGGGCTCGACCTTCTTGTTCACGAAGATGAGGATGAACACGAATACGACCTGCAGCCCGAGCCGCGCCGTTACGAGAAGGAAGAACCAGGGCGGCACGAGGCTAAAATAATAAAAGACGATGGTCAGGACAATGAGAAGGGCGTAATCGCTGGCGCTGTCCAACATTTTCCCGACCTTGGTGACCTGTCCCGCCTTGCGGGAGATGTATCCGTCGGCGAAATCGGTTGCGAATACGAGGACCACGAGGCATAGAAGCGGCAGGCGAATGCGATAGTCCTTGGCCGCCAACACCAGGAACAGGAGGGTCGGCATGCTCGTCACCCTGAAGAGGGTCACGGCGTTGGCGAGATTGACGCGCTCGAGCCGCTCCCCCGAAGGCTCCTTGACGAAGTCGCTCCTAAATAGGAAGAGCATCGCGAGCAGGATGGCGTAGAAGGGAAGGGCGACGAGGAGAAACCAAGGACCGTAGCGGATCAGGAACCCCCGGGGGGCCGAGGGTCCCGACGGGACGGCCATCGCCGCGAAGGCGGAGAATATCGTTATTTGTAGGACCGCGAAGAGGCCCATCGTGGCGAGAATGCTCTTTCCGAGTCTGTTCATCGCGCTCGTCTCCGCCTTCCCGCCGTCCGGCCGGGCAATCGCTGGCCGCGACGGCGAATAATACAACTTGACACCCGCGCTGTCAAATACCCATACTGCGCGCATGACTCTGGCCGACAAGCTCACGGCGAGCCGACTCGCGCTCGCGCCCTTATTCTTCGCCGCCTACGAATGGGGAGCCTGCTTCGGCGCGGTATTCCAGGTCGTCGCGCTCTGGGCTCTGTTTCTCGCCATCGAGTTCAGCGATCTCCTCGACGGCCTCGCGGCTCGACGGACCGGTACCGTAAGCGATTTCGGCAAGCTCTTCGACCCCTACGCGGACGTATTCGCGCGCATAACCTATTTCGTCTGCTTCGCGCTCGGCGGCATCATGCCGGCGTGGGTTCTCATCATTATCCTCTACAGGGAGCTCTCGATAAATTTCGTCAGGATGCTTTTAGCACAGCGAGGTATCGCGATGGGCGCGAGGCCGGGAGGCAAGCTCAAGTCCGCGACCTACATGGCGGCCGGGGCCGCTTCTCTTCTCCTCGCGAGCGCCGCGAAGCTCGATCTCTTCCCCGGAATCAGGGCTCCTTTCGCGGTCGCGATATACGCGCTCTACATTCTCGCGGCCCTTCTCGCCCTGGCTTCCTTCGCGGATTACCTCGTGCAATACCGTCGACTGTCCGCCCCGCGCCCATGAGGCAACCTAGGCCTCTGGACGAGCTGCCGACAAGCGATGCCGCCGGGATCCGCTTCGTCCTCTTCGACATCGACGATACCATCACCGAGAACGGACTCCTCCCCGAGCGATCCTACTCCGCTCTCTGGGCCCTTCGTCGGGCGGGCCTCGCGGCGATCCCCGTCACGGGACGGCCCGCGGGATGGTGCGATCTCATCGCGCGCCAATGGCCCGTCGCCGGCGTCGTGGGAGAGAACGGAGCCTTCGCGTTCTACATGGCAAACGGGAGTCTCGAGCGTCTCTTCCACCCGGCCGCCCCGTCGCCGGACTCGTCGCGCGAGCGCTTGTCGCGCCTCGCCGTCGAGGCGATGGCCGCCGTTCCGGGGCTTCGCCTCGCGAAGGACCAGCCCTACCGGCTTTTCGATATAGCGCTCGACTTCGCGGAGGAGGCGCCGCGCCTGTCCATAGAGGATGCCTTGAGGGTCAGGGACATCTGCGAGGCGTCGGGAGCCCGCGCCAAGGTAAGCTCGATCCACGTCAATGCATGGTTCGGAGACTATGACAAGCTCTCCATGTCCGACCTTTTCCTCTCAAGGGTCCTCGATTGGGACCCGAAGCTTTTCCCGCGCGCCGCGATCTTCGTGGGGGATTCTCCTAACGACGAGCCGATGTTCCGTCGCTTCGAGCTATCCTGCGGAGTCGCGAACGTACTGCGTTTCGAAGGTCTCCTGGAATATCCGCCCGCCTACGTCACCCAAAAGCCTTGCGGCGACGGATTCGCCGAGGCCTGCGCGCATATCCTTGAAAGCCGTCGAATCGGCGGATAGCTCCTCGCGGCTCTATCAGTGGGCGTCGGGGCTTGACGGCCCGAGTGGGATGTCGCTAGAGTTCGCTCCGGTCCGACGACGGGTTGGACGGCCGCGGTCGACACGGGAGTCGGGGTAGGAA
>CAYOIX010000034.1:0-49637 GCA_964404145.1 uncultured Treponemataceae bacterium | reverse complement strand
CGTCAATCCTTCGGACGGGACCTCCCTCGGCCGCATAGCCTCCGGCGACGCGGCCGATATCGACGCGGCGGTATCGGCGGCCCGAAAGGCCTTTCCTTCCTGGGCCTCGAAGGCTCCGGGCTTCCGCGAGGAGGTACTCAGGCGCTTCGCGACGGCCATCATGGACCACGCGGAGGAATTGGCCCGGCTCGAGTCCTCGGAGAACGGCAAGCCCTACGGGCACACCTTGCCCATCGACGCTCCGGTCTGCGGCAGGAACATGATGCACGCCTCCGCTCTCCCGTCCCGCATCCTCGGCGAGACGATCCCCGTCTCCATTCCCGGCATGTTCGTCTACACTCGCCGCGAGCCGCTTGGGGTGATAGGGATCATCACGCCGTGGAACTATCCGCTGATACACTTTTCGCAGAAAGTCGGTCCAGCCATCGCCGCGGGCAACTGCGTGGTGCTGAAGCCCGCGTCCCTGGCGTCGCTCACCATAGTCCGCCTGGGGGAATTGGCGCTCGAAGCCGGAATGCCGGTCGGAGTGCTCAATATCGTGACCGGCTCGGGGAGCTCGGCCGGCTCCGCGCTCGCATCGCACCCGGGCGTGAATAAAGTCCAGTTCACCGGATCGACAGCCGTAGGGAAATCCATCATCAAGAGCGCCGCGGAAAACGTGAAGCGGGTGACGCTGGAGCTCGGGAGCAAGGCTCCCAACTTAATTTTCGCCGATGCCGACCTCGAAAAGGCGGCGGAGGGAGCCTTCCTGGCCGCATTCGCCAATTCCGGCCAGAGCTGCGTTGCCGGCAGCCGTCTTTACGTGGAAGAGTCGATCTTCGACGACTTCGTCGCGAGAGTCGTCGACCGCGCCGGGAGGACCCGCGTCGGCCACGCATTGGAAGGGGGAACCGAATTGGGTCCGATCGTCGACCGCAATCAATTCGAAGCCGTCATGGGCTATATTGCCCGAGGGAAAGAAGAGGGTAGGGTCCTCTGCGGAGGCGAGGCGCTCCATTCTCCCGCCGTCCCATCGGGCGGATTCTACATCGCGCCAACCGTCTTCGCCGGCATAGACGACGATTCGACCTTGAGCCGGGACGAGATCTTCGGACCGGTGGTCTGCGTCTATCCCTTCAAGGGCGAAGAGGAAGTCGTGGCGCGGGCGAACGCGACGCAATACGGCCTGGCCGCAGGACTGTGGACGACGGATATCGCGCGCGCTACTCGCGTGTCCGCGTCGCTCGAGGCCGGCGTCGTCTGGATCAACGTCTACGATAGATTTTCGCCGAACGTCCCTTTCGGCGGCTTCAAGGAAAGCGGCTACGGAAGGGACAACGGGACGGCGTCGGTCGAGGCCGTCACGGAGATCAAGTCCGTCTGGGTCAATGCGAACCGTTAGGAGCCAGCCGTGCCGACAACCGAGTTCTATCTTCCCGTCAATATCGTAGAAGGAGCGGGCTGCGTCGAGAGGATAGGCGACTATCTGTCGACCGGTCGGGCGGCTCTGGTCACCGATCGCGGCTTGGCCGGAAGCGCGATGACCGCGCGGGTCTTAACCGCGGTGAAGGCGAAATGCCCGGAGGCCCTCCTCTACGCGGACGTCGACCCGGATCCCGACGAGCTCATGGTGACGAGTCTGGTCGCGTTCATCCGGGACAATGAGATCGGCCAGCTGGTCGCCCTGGGAGGCGGTAGCCCTCTGGATACGGCGAAGGCTGCCGCCTGCCTGGCGGCGAACGACGGACGGATGGAAGAGTACCAATGGGAAGGGCGCCGCTTCGAGCGGCCGCCTCTGCCCTTGATCGCGGTCCCCACGACCGCCGGGACCGGAAGCGAAGTATCCGGCGTCGCGGTGATCGGAAGCCGCAACACGAAGAAGGGCATAAAGCATCCTTACGTCTTCGCGAAGACCGCATTGATCGATCCCGAGCTCACCTTGACGCTTCCTCCCTTCCTGACCGCGACGACCGGAATGGACGCGCTCACGCATGCGATAGAAGCCTACACCGGAGTCAACCAGAACCCGCTGATCGTGAGCTTGGCAGAGTCGGCGGTCCGCCTGATTTCGGCGAATTTGACCGAATCCGCGACGAACGGGAAGAATATCGCCGCGCGGACGGCGATGTCCCGAGCGGCGATGATGGCCGGCATCGCGATGGACCTCGGAGGCCTGGGCCTCGTCCATTCGCTCTCGGGACCGCTGTGCAGCAATCTCCACGTCGCCCACGGTCTGGGGAACGCATTCCTCCTGCCGGACGCATTGGAGTACAATATCCATGGGAACGAGGAAACCTTCCGCAGGCTCGCCGCGTTGATGGGAGGGGATACTCCCGAATCCTGCGTCGGGCGGATCAGGGCATTGCAGCGCGAGCTCGGGCTCGAGAAGCCTCTGTCCGAAGTGCGGGAAAAGCTGCGGGCGCGCGACGACGTGGCGTGGCTCGCCGACCTCGGCGCGAAGATGTTCCTGATGAAGAACAATCCTCGCCCCGCGGACGCCGATGCCTGCGCCGCCGTGTTGCGTAAGGCCGCAGGTCTCTGATCGGCCTCATCGTCCTCGAACCCCTGCGCAACCCGGAGCTACGCATCCTGGGCGCCATTATGCTTGCTTGATATAGCGCGCTAGATCCGCCATAGGGTAGACGGCCCTCCTCAGCTGCTTCCGGTTCGCCGGGAGCGTCGCATCTATGCCCATTTTCGTCTGCACCCCGGACTCGTCGCTGCATGGATCGAGCTCGTGCCCTTGACTGTTGGGAACGTAGAAGATGTCCTCCCGCGGATCGACGCGGTTGTTGAACGCCCAAAGCACGTCGGCCGGGTCGTAGATGTCGACGTCGGTATCCACCACTATCACGTTCTTTATGTTCACATAGGAGATCATCGCCGCCATCGCGACGTTCTTGGGCTCTCCCTCGTTCTTCTTGTCCATCTGGATGATCGCCATGAACCCGGATCCGTAGGGCGGAATGTGTACGGCCGTGACGTTCTTGGAAACGTATCGCGCGTTCTTTCGGATCAGAGGCTCGCGCGGCAGGACGTTGCCGAGATTTATATGCTCGAAGCTGGCGCCGTTCAGCGTCTGCCAAATCGGGTCCTTCCGGTGCGTGATCGCCTTCACGGAAAAAACGGGACTCTTCCAGAGAAGGCCGTAATGACCGGTGAATTCCGCCAGGGGTCCTTCCTCTTCCCGAAGGCCCGGGATGATTTCGCCTTCGATGACATATTCGCTCGTCGCGGGGACCTGGATGTCGCAGGTCACGCATCCGATCGTCTCTATAGGCTTCCCTCGAAGACCTCCGGCGAGTTCGGCTTCGTCCCCGTCGTAGCGGCAGCCGGCCGCGATCATCAGAGCGGGATCGACGCCGATCGCCACGGCTATCGGGAGCGGTTTCCCGGCGGCCTCCGCCTTTTCCAGGAAGGACCGCAAATGGCGCCACTCGTTGATCATGATTCCCGTGCGCGCCTTCCCCTTGACGTGCATGCGCTGAAAGCTGAGGTTCTGGCGTCCCGTCTCGGGGTCCTTGCTCACCGTGACGCCCGCGGTGATGAAAGGGCCGCCGTCGTCGGGCGCGTGGACAGGAATGGGGAGCGACCTGAGGTTCGCTTCCTCTCCGGCGAGCACTATCTCCTGGCAAGGCGCGCCGCGGACTTCGACGGGGGCTATCGGGTTATCCAGAACACGCTCCATTCTGTCGGTCACTTCATCCGGTCGGCACCCCAGGGCGATCGCTATCTTCCGGTGGTTCGAAAGCAATCCTCCTACGACCGGTTTCCCCGGGTAGCCTTTGACGTTCGCGAAGTACGCCGCCGGTCCCTGCTTCCGCTCGAGAGTGGCGAGGATGCTGCCGAGCTCGTGGACGGAGTCCACTTCTCTCTCGATCTCCGCGAGTTCTCCCTGCTCCCGCAGCGCCGCGAGAAAGGATCGCAAATCGCTTATTCCCTGCATGCTGTCTCCTGGTATTTCCGGTTAGTCTCCGCTCTCGACCGGCGGCTTGCGGCTTGCGCAGGTTCCGAGCGTCTTCATTATGGATCGTTCCTCGATCCGCGCGATAGTCTTCATCTAGATTATCGCTCGGGCGCGGGGCCCGTCGATTCCCGAGCTATCAGGTCGAGGGGCATCGCCCGGCGGTACTGATCGGCGCCCGCGCCACCGCCGGGGTCCTTCATGCGGCGGAGGATGAGCTGCGCGGCCTTCCTCCCCATCGAAACGCCCGGATACTTGAGCGTAGTGAGGGGGGGTATCGAAAACTCGCCGTTGGGGGAATTGTCGAAGCCCGTAATCGAAATGTCATTCGGGACCGCGAGGCGCATGGCGCGGGCGGCGGCCAGCGCCCCGAACGCGATCACGTCGTTGCCGCAGACGACGGCCGTGGGAGGATCGACTTTCGACATAAGACCCTTTAGCCCTTCGAAGCCGCCTCTCAGGCTCCAGGGGCAGAAGGATACGCTCGCGGCGCTCTCGATTCGCCCATCGAGCCGTATCGCCTCCTTGAAAGCGCCGACCCTTTGAATGCCCGACGCGGTCATCCTGTCGCCGGCCAGCAGCCCGATATTCCTGTGACCGTAATCCGCGAGGTGACTCATGAGCCTCAGCATGCCTTGCTGCTCGTCGATGCGGATCGAATCGAGGCCCGGCGCTTCCCCGGTCCAATCCACGAGGACTACCGGAATGGCCGGGGCCAAGGAATCGTCTTCCGCCGCCTTTCCGCAATCGGACACCAGGATCACTCCGCCTATCATCTTCGTCTGCAGCGTGGCTATGAATCGCCTTTCGCGCTCCGCATTCTCGTTGCAGTCGTAGAGAAGGACGGTGATTCGGCTCTTGTCGAGCTCCTCGATGATCCCGCGAGTGATCTCGGCCATAATCGGGTTGCTGATGTTCGGAACCAAGACCGCGACATTATCGACCCTGCAATTGCCGAGCGCCCGCGCCACCGGATCCGGCACGAAGTTCAACTCCTCGACCAGTTCTTTGATCCTCTCCCGGTTCCTCTCCGTGACCGTGCCAGGAGTGTTGAAATACCTGGAGACAGTAGCTACCGACACACCCGCGCGCTCCGCGATCGTCCTGATGGTTATCGATTTTCCCCTCGTCTTCACGATGCCTGCTCCACTCGTCTCGACATTTACTCACCGCTGTAACTGATTACGATACCGGTTACTTTGCCGATTAAGATATCGCATGGAGCGTGCCAAAGGTTTGAGACGATAGGATCATATCCAGGGCAAAAAGCGGTAGAGAGCTTTATTGCTTAAAAGGGAAAGGGTTATGTACAAGAACGAATTTTCGGCGAGGGGAAAGAGAACTGCAGGGACAAGGGAAGCCGATGCCCAGCTTGCGACATAGCAACAATTGTGTATGATATGAAAATCGGCCGTACCGATGGGTATGAAAGCTTCTCCCGCAATGTCGGGCATTTCTGGCAAGGCGGTTTGCATGCCACGGATCAATTCTACCTTGGGCGGGAACCCGAAGCTCTGTCGCGTGTACCCGCCAAAAAGTTGACAGGATCCCCGGCTATTTGTATACTCCCATTCCCTTACCTGGGAGAGGTGTCGGGTTTTGCGCGATTCATAAATGAAGGGCAGGGAGGCTTTCCGTGAAGGGATTCCCACGCATCGTCCTCATCCCTGCCTCGAGGAAGAGACCGCGCCGATCAAAACCACGGGCCCTTCAACCATGAAACTCGTAGTCGGAGTGACCGGATCGTCCGGCGCCATCCATGCCATACGATTGCTCGAAACCCTCGCGCGATGTCAGGACGTCGAAACGCATCTCATCGTGAGCGAGTGGGCGATCAGCAACCTCCTGCTCGAGACCACCAGCACGATGGCCGACTTGGCCACATTGGTGAAGCAGGTCCACGCCAATTCCGATCAGTCGTCCTGCCTGGCGAGCGGATCATTCATCACCGATGGCATGATCGTCGTGCCCTGCAGCATGAAGACCCTGGCCTCCATCTCCTCGGGGTACTGCGACACCCTCATCGCCAGGGCGGCCGACGTCAGCATCAAGGAGGGCCGCAAGCTCGTGCTCTGCCCGCGGGAGACACCGCTCTCCGCGATCCACCTCGAGAACATGCTCAAACTGGCCCGTCTGGGAGTCAGGATCGTTCCTCCCGTGCCGGCCTTCTACAACCACCCAGCCACTATAGATGACATCGTCAACCACCATGTCGCGCGACTGCTCGATCAATTCGGGATGGAGAGCCCCGCCGCTCGGCGCTGGAACGGCCCGGAACGATAAGAGCCTAAGCTTGAATGACGCACGACGCTCCGGATTCCGCGCGCCGCCCCGGTCCGGCGAGGCCCGCGGCGTCGATGGTACCCCCGCCGAGAAGCGCGGTTTCGGGCCCTCCGAGCCGAGTGCTAGGCTTCCCCGGGCGGATGCCGGAGCCGCGTGTTCCAGCATATGTAATAGTCAAACCTTTCTGTAGATAATTCCCGTATCCGCCCAATCGTATCGCAGTCCCGAGCCGATCAGCGCTTTTTCTTGTACTCCGTCGATTTGCCCCTGCAGTATCGAATGGATGCCGGACAGGAGCTCTTCGAGTTGTCGCGTAGGCAAGGGGCCGCATTCCCCATGCCCTGAAAGGATGGAATCGAAGCCTCGAAAGCCGAGCAGTCTCGACATGGCTTCGTAGTATTCCGAGAGCGTCCCGCCCTCGTCGAGGTGAAGCCACATCGGTCCCCAGAAGGCGAGCGGGACATAGGAGTCGCCCGCGAACAGTGTCCGCGTCGCTTCGTCGACGTAGCAGGCGCTCCCCAGGGTATGCCCGGGAGTAAGAAAGGCCGTAATGGCTCTAGAGCCCAAATCGAATACCATGCCATCCTCCAGGTATTCGATTTTCCCTCGCGGGGGGCAGCCCCACGGCGCAAAGAGCGGCATGGATTCGGTCTTCGTCAATAGATCGCCGCGGCGGATGAACGCTCGCTTCCTCGCCGCGTCAAGCGTGGTCAGTCGCTTCGCGTCGTATTCTCCCAGAGCAACGCTATCGAACTGGTCGTTGCCTAGCGCATGATCGCAATGCCCGTGGGTATTGACGACGACGAGGGGCAGGGAAGTGAGCCTTCCGACCAATCCTTTCAGGTTCGCTACGCCCCAGCCCGTGTCGATCAGCATCGCCTTTTCCCTGCCCGTTAGCAGGTATATATTATCCTGGCCGCCGTCGCTGATGCGCCACGTTCCTTCACCTACGCGATAGGCGCTCAACCACCCGTCGGTCTCGACGCCGGCTGCCATCGTTCAGCTCCCTCCGCTCTTCGCGAGTCAATCTTCCAGATCCGGATCGCCCCGATGATCACAGCAATATCTCCCCTATCTTCCTGGAGATCGCCTCTTTGTCCTTGAAATCGCTATTCGATGGCGTAAGTTCCTGGACGATGCTTCCGCTCTTCATGATATAGATCCGCCTGGCCAACTTGAGCATCTCGGGCAGGTCGGAAGAAATCAGGATGATCGCCTTGCCGTCTCGTTTCGCGAGATCCCAGATCAGACGATGGATCGTCGCCTTCGCGCCGACATCCACGCCAACGGTCGGCTCGTCTATGATGAGGATCTCGCAATCGGCCGCGAGCCACTTCGCCAGGCTGACCTTCTGCTGGTTGCCCCCGCTGAGCTCCTCGGTATTCTGATCCAGCGAAGATATCCTGATGTCGAAATCCTCGACCAACTTGGCGCATACCGCGGTCTGCCTTTTCGCGGAGATCATCCTGCTCAGCCTGTTCACCAGCTTGGGCCAAGCCGAGATCGAGATGTTCCAGTGATTGGGCTTCCGCAGGAAGAGGCCCTCCTCTTTCCGATTCTCCGTGACGTAGCCGATCCTATAGCCGTAAAGACTGTCGGCCACCGAGCCTATCCTCGCCTCGCGACCGTCGACCAGTATGCTGCCGGCATCCCTCTCGTACTCCCCGACGATGGTCTTGGCGAGCTCGCTTCTTCCGGATCCGACGAGGCCGTAGAATCCGACGATCTCGCCCCTGAAAGCGTGAAAGCTCGCATCATGGACGAGTCCGCCCTTCGTCACGCCCTTCGCCTGGAGCGCCGGAATGGATCGATCGGGTTCGAATTCGCCGAAGTACTCATCGAAATAGTTCCTTCCTATCATCAACTCGATGATCTCGTCCTTGTCGACCTCGTGGCGATTCACAGTCGCCATCTTCCTGCCGTCGCGGATCACCGTGATCGAATCGCATATCGAGAAAATCTCCTCCAATTTATGCGAAACGAAGACGATCGAGGTTCCCCGGTCCCGGAGGGACTTCAGAATGTCGAAAAGCGTCGCGCTCTCGCGCAGCGTCAATGAGGATGTCGGCTCGTCCATGATGAGCATGCGCGCGTTGCAGGAAAGGGCCTTCGCGATCTGCACGAGCTGCTTTTGGGCCACACTCAAATCGCCGGCATTGGCCCCCGGGTCGATGTCGAGTTTCACCATGCCCAGGTATTTCAATGCCTCGCGGTTCATCGATCGCCAGTCGAGGAAGGACATCTTCGTCCTGAACTGCTCGAGCTTGTCGATGAAGATATTCTCGGCGACCGAGAAGGCGGGAATTATCTGTATCTCCTGGTTCACGAGGGCGATGCCGCTACGCAGGGCGTCCTTGTAGCTTTCGAAGCGCACCGGCGTCTCGTCCAGCAGGACCCTCCCCTGATAATCGGGATATATCCCGCACATGATCTTTATCAATGTGCTCTTTCCGGCCCCGTTCTCCCCTACGAGACCGTGCACCTCGCCGTCCCTGAAGGCTATGGTTACGCCATCCAGCGCCTTCACTCCGGGGAACTCTTTGCTGATCTCGGAAAGTCTAAGCATGGATACCTCGAGGCTATTCGAACCGGTACGCCGCCGCGCCGATCGGCGAAGCGGCGGCTACCGGTCCCACGGCTATTTCTTCGCGAAATAACTGTCCTTCAGCGAAGCGAGAATCGATTTCGTAACCCCATCGAGATCTTGCTTATAGGAGTCGACGTTGCCCTTGGTCACGAAGACGGTTCCGGAGTTGATGAAATATGCGCCTTTCTTCGGCATGTATCCATCCTCGAGCATGCGGAGCAGGGCGCAGCCGATGTATCCCATTCCCTTGGGATTCTGGGCGATGGTGCCTCCATTGATGGCGCCGGTGCGGATCGCATCGAGAACCGCGGGGTCGTCGTCGATACCCACGAGGGCGATCCTCTTTCCCGGTGTCTTCTCGCTCAGTTCTTTCAGGACCTGAACGGCCGCGACTGTCGTCGTATAGCCGGTGCAGATTATACCGTCGGCCTTCCCTAGGTTCGCCGAGATCACGCCCTCGAGTTTCTGCGAAGCCTCTTCGATAGTGCTCATGTCGCCGACTTCCTGGATGATCTTGACGCCCGGATGGGCGGCGACGGCCTCCTCCACGCCCTGTTTCCGAAGGATCGTGTTCGCGTCCGCCAGTACCTCGAGCACGTTTATGATGTTGCCCTTGTTCCCCATAAGGGCGATGAGCTTCTCGGTAGCGGTCTTGGCCGCAGTCTTGACGTCCGTGGCTACGGCGAAGGAGGCGGGAGTAGGAAGGACGGTCGACGTGCCGAAGTTCACGACGGCGACTTTGTGCGCAACGAGTTCCTGGTACAGGCCGTTGGCGCCCGATGGATCCACGGGATATACGAGGAACCCGCGATAGTCTTGCGCGGCCAGGGCCTCGATGCTGCTGCTTTCGCTGTCCTGGGTCATTTCGACGCCGATCTGCTGCTTGACGACGATGCCCATGTCTTTCTCGAAGGCCTTGACTCCCTGCTGCACGGCCTCGCCGAAAGGGTGCGGGATCGGGAAATACCACGCGATCTCATACGGCTTGCCGCCCGACGCGGAACCCGGGTCCTGAGACTGGGCGAATCCGGCTCCGATAGCCACCGAGAAAGAGACCATGGCGCAGAGTGCGATGCGTAGCTTGTTCATTCTCTCCTCCTTGACGCGCGAATAGTGGGTCTTAGCGTAATCCGAGGCCGCTCGGGCCCCGAAGGCCGGCTGAGCCTTCGCGGGCTAGACGAATCCGGCCCAGGCGGCAAACGTGAGAAAGACCGCGCCGCATGGCTCGTTCATTTACTCCTCCTCTATGATCAAATTTGGCGCCCTTTCCTGCGCAGTCTCAGGCCATCGAGGGTCACTACGGCGAGAATGATCGTCCCGATGAAGGCTTGCTCGAAATAGACGTTCGCGTTTACGAGAACGAGCCCGTTCTGGATAAGGACCATGATGATCCCGCCGAGGAACAGGCCGAGCGCGGAGATGACGCCACCGTTCAGAGAGGTCCCTCCGATCACCGCCACCGAAAATGAGATGATCAGCCAGTTCTGCCCGGTCGCCGGCTGGGCAGAACCCATCCGGGAAACGTAGAAGAACCCGGTGAGCCCGGCCAATATGCCGGAGAGCGCGTGACTGATGACCCGCATCCGCGAAGTCTTGACGCCGGATAATCGCGCAGCGCTCGAATTGCTGCCGGTCGCGAGGATATACCGACCTGTCATCGTGTACGAGAAGAAGAAATATGCGAGAACCAGGATCGCGAGAACGAGCCAAAACAGGAGAGGCAGGCCGAGGAAGTTGCCGCGGCCGAGGACCGTGATCGAGGCCGGAAGGCTAGTGTAGGGGAAGCCCCGGGAGATCCCGTAGTTGATTCCGGTGAATATGAAGGAAGAAGCGAGCGTAACGATAAAATCGTTGATCCGAAAGCGGGTGATGAAAAAGCCGTTGAAGACTCCACAGGCTAGACCGACGCCGACCGCGCCGAGGGCGGCGACGGAGCCCGATGCGCCGGCCTTAGTGATGAAAATGCCGACCAAGGTGGTCGCGAGACCGCCGATCGCCCCGAGCGAGACGTTCATACCGCCTATGGCCATCACTACCGCCTGGCCTAGTCCGATGAGTGCATAGAATGCCAACTCTCTAGAGATGTTGAAAAGGTTGTAAGGAGTCAGGAAGCTACTCGTAAATACGGAAAAACCTAGGAAAAGCGCCGCTGCAGCGATGGCTATGCCGCTCTGATTTTTGCGGAAAAGACGCGTGACAAGAGATGATACCATCGGCTGCTCCTGCAATATTTGTAGGAGTACAGTATTTTATTAATTCATTATTGTCAATTTTTATTTTCAAATAAATAAAATTATTAGTAATTATTGACTAATAAGAGAGGACAGTTTATAGTACGCGCATGAAATCGCACATTACGACAACCGATGTTGCATCGAGGGCTGGAGTCTCGCAATCCACGGTGTCGTGCGTACTATCGGGGAAAGGCAATATCTCGGCCGAGGTTCGCGAGCGCGTGTTGGCGGCCGCCCAGGAGCTCGGCTACATCGCCAGAAGAGGCTCGACTCGGAAAAAGAAGGGCAAGCGCAAGACGATAGGCATCATCCTCGATCTCAACCCGCCGCTGCCCTTCGTATGGAACTTTGAGCGCCCCATCCTCTATCATCTGGAGGCTAATCTCTCCGAAGAGGGATATACGATAGTGGTGATCCCGATAAGCTTCACGCATTCCGAGGAGGAGCTCTATCAGAAAATCGTCGGTCAGCAGGTCGATGCGCTCGTATCAATCCTGTTCGTCAACGAGAGCGTGTTCAACAAGCTCAACAGCGCGGGAATCCCCGTCCTCGTCATAATGAACGACGCTTTGCAGACGAAATTCCACGCGGTCCTGGTCGACGACTTCCAGGGGATTTTCGACGGTACGACCTATCTCGTCGAGCTCGGTCACAGGAATCTGCTCTACATCGACTACGAGCGGCCGGACATGCCCGCGCTCATCATCGACCGCTTCTACGGCTTCGCCAAAGCGGTGGAGCACTTCCGTCTCGATTTCCCCGACAATCATCACATCCGAAGCGCTACGACGAATATCGATGAGCTTACCTCGCTCCTCGAACCGATCTTCGGGGAAACTGATCCTCCCACGGCGATCATCGCTCTGGACGATTATATCGCCGCAAGCCTCATGCTCGTCCTTCAGCGCCTCCATCTCGCCGTTCCGGAACAAGTTTCCCTCCTCTCGATCGGCGACGTGCTGGACTACAACCAACCCTACATTCCTCGAATTACGACCGTCCAAATCAACAATGCGCTCGCGGGGAAGCTGGCCGGGGAGCTACTGATCGACATCATGAAGAAAGGGCTTTACTCCCCCCAGATCCTGAAGGTAACACCCCGAATCGTCGAGCGGGGTTCCTGCAGGAGAATGGGCCCAGTCGAAGCGACTTGAGACGCTCCGAAAGGGCAGAAGCCTACGCGCAATTTTCTTTCGATCGTCGGGGCGATCGACTTGGCGAATGCCGAACAGGACGGTCGGGCTGTCCCGGTCTTCGCGTCAGAACTTTCTGAGCATGGACGCGGAAATCTTGGCGACGAGGGGCCGGGGAGCGAATCTGACGGAGAAGGCCATCATGGCGTTCCGCCAGCCCGCGATCCGGACGCGCCGACCCCCGAGCAGGGCCTTCACCGCCGTGCGGGCCACCTCGGGAGCGGTGCTCGCCCTTCTGAAGAGCTTCGAAGCGCCCATGGTCGCGCGTTCCGCGAAGCGAGTGTCGGTGGCGCCGGGACAGAGGGCCGTGACCGTGACACCCGTACCCGCGACTTCCTCGGCGAGAGCCTCGCTGAGACTGAGAACGTACGCTTTCGTCGCGCCGTAACCGGCCATGCCGGGGCAGGGCTGGAAGGACGCGGTGCTGGCGACGTTGAGAACCCGCCCCGAGCCCCGACCGATCATCGCCGGCAGGAAAGCCCTGGTCAAAAGGGTCAGGGCGACGACGTTGAGGGCGAGCATCGCGGCGAGATGGTCGGGCCGAGCCTCGGCGAAGGGGCCGGAGATGCCGAAGCCGGCGTTGTTGACCAGCACCGCCAGTGGCCGAGCCCCGACAGTCGCGACGAGAGCCTCGACGGAACTTCCGTCCTCGAGGTCGAGACTCTTGGTCTCCACGCCGGCGCCCGCGGCGCGAACCCGTGCGGCCACTTCCGCGAGGCGCCCGGCGTCGCGGCCGGTGATGATGAGGTCGTGGCCCGTTCGCGCCAATTCGACGGCAAGCTCGGCGCCGATTCCCGATGAGGCTCCCGTCACGAGCGCCAGAGGTCGTGTTCCTGTCATAGGGTCTCCCTGTCCGAAAACTAAGGGTAATATACACTCATTATGCCGACCCATGGTCATCATGCTACGCGAAAAACCTTGACTCCCGTTCATCGGCAGTAGAATAATTCCGAAGATCCCGGCTGTCTCGGGAATCCCGGCAAACTTGGAGCGATCTATCCGCAAGCCTGATTTTTTCGGTCGGCTTTTCGGTCGCAGCGGCATGAAACGGCATCTGCTTATGCCATTCGCCTGTCCATTCGCCGTGGGGCGGGGGGCGTGAAACTTCGCCGATTCCGCGGCACGCATGCGGCGCCCTTCGCTGGGGTCCATGCCGCAGCCTGACGCATCATCATCGGCGTCGGATCAGTCATCGTCTCGATGGCCATCGGCGCCGGGGCCCAGGCGGCCATCGTCGAGCAGATCGAGAGTCTGGGGGCGAATCTCGTCATCGATCGTCCCTTCTGTGGCCGCGGCCGCCCCCTACTCGCAGACGAGGGCGCAAGTCATCGCGGGAAGAAGCAATTGGTTCACCATGATCGTCGGGACGACTCCCTCGTGGACCTTGGTCGGGAGCTGGAGTCTCGCCGAGGGGAGAATGATCGTCGACCGGGAGGTGAGCTCCCGGGCCAAGGTCGCCGTCCTCGGCGATACGGCGGCGAAGAACCTTTTCCCTTCCGGCGGTGCGGTGGGACGTGTCGTAATAATAATGAACATCCCGTTTCGAGTTGTAGGTGTGCTCGCCCCGAAGGGCCAATCGCAGTTCGGAAGGGACCAGGACGACCTGGTGGCGATTCCGATTACGTCCTACCAAAGACGCCTGATGGGCCAATCCTGGGTCAATGCCATCATAGTCTGGGCGGATACGGCCGATTCCGTCCCGGAAGTGGTAGACTCGATGGACCGGCTCCTGAGGGTCCGCCACGACCTGTCCCCGAGCGAGTCCGACGACTTCACCATCCGCAATATCGCCAATGTCCAGGCCGCGCTCTTCGCCACCGTCCAGTCCCAGGTCCTCCTCCTCGTCGCCCTCGCCGTTGTATCGCTGGTCGTCGGCGGGATAGGGATCATGAACATCATGCCATTCTCCATCGTCCTCGGCTCCGCCTCGGCGGCGCTCACGGGGATCGCGTTCGGCTACCTCCCCGCATGGCGAGCCGCGCGCCTGGATCCGATCGAAGCCATGCTCTACGAATGATCATGGCGGCCGGCTCGGCGACGGAACGCAGCGTCATGCGTCGAAGCATTGCACGCCCGCCGGGGTCGCAGGCTGTAAATATCAAAAATTGATTCCAGTAACCAAGTTTCGTACCTTTGCTCAAGTCAGCACTGGAATGGAGCACTATAATGCAGGATGTTATACTCGGCGGCCGGTTCACGTTCCCAGGCAGCTCGTTGACGGTTCACCGGATCGGCTACGGCGCGATGCAACTGGCCGGACCCGGCGTGTGGGGGCCGCCCAAGGATCGGGATGGCGCCGTCGCCCTCCTCCGCGAGGCCGTCAGGATCGGTGTTGATCATATCGACACCAGCGACTATTACGGCCCTCACGTAACCAACAGACTCATCGAGGTGGCTCTGTCGCCTTACGCCGACGATCTGCATATCGTGACCAAAGTCGGATCCGTCCGGGGCGGCGACGGTTCGTGGATTCAAAGCCTGAGCAAAGAAAGCCTTATTGAACAAGTTCACGCCAATCTCAAGAATTTGGGCGTGGAAGCACTCGATGTCGTCAATCTCCGCGTCGGCGGCGGGCATGATGGTCACTCGCCGGTGCCGGGCTCGATCGCCGAGTCGTTCACTGCGCTCGCGAGGCTGCGGCACGCGGGATTGATCAAGCATCTCGGTATCAGCACCGTCTCCGCCGAACAGGTCGCCGAAGCGCAGTCCATCGCGCCGATCGTGTGCGTGCAGAACCACTACAACCTCGCCCACCGGGGCGACGACGACTTGATCGAATCCCTTGCCGCGCAGGGTATCGCCTATGTGCCGTATTTCCCCCTGGGCGGCTTCTCCCCCCTGCAGTCGGATATACTGGACTCCGTCGCCTCCCGTCTCCGCGCGACGCCGATGGCCGTCGCGCTGGCGTGGCTGCTCCGGCGCTCGCGGAACATTTTGCTCATCCCCGGTACCTCATCCATCGCCCACCTCCGCGAGAACGTCGGCGCTTCTGCGCTTTCCCTTTCCGAGGACGACCTGACCGAACTGAACAAGATTGCCTCCTGAGCGCGAGCGCTGCGCGACCTGCGAACTGCGACCGAGCTCCTCGACCCGGGAGATCGGGAACGTCGATGGCCTTCATGCCGGGCTCGCCTGGAGCATGGATTTCCGGATATCCCGCTTCGGCGGAAGTACCGGCGGAGATCCCGGTCGCGACACCGCCCAACGTTGGGGTTCGAGCCTTCGAGGCTGGCCTGACGCAGGGAATTATTCGAAAATTAACCTCTTCTTCACCCAGTTCGCTCTGAGCATAAAAATACTATAACCCCACTCGGTACGCGAAGAAGCGAGACTTCGGCCGCACGAGGCAGGAGAGAAAAATGAATCTATCCAGGAAAATATCCCTATTCATCGGAGCGCTGGTAGTATTCATCGCCGCGGGCATGGGCGTCACCGCCATGGCGGTGTCCTCGAAGGTCGTTTCGCAGATGGCGGAGAATTTCCTCCTCGCCCAGGCCGACATGGGGGCCAAGCTGGTTCGAAGCACCGTCTCCTCGCAGCTCGCCGTCCTCCAGGAGTTGGCGAACCGGCTGAGCACGAAGACCATGGTATGGGAGATGCAAAAAGAGAGTCTCGCCCCAGACATCAAACGGCTCGGCTACGAGGACTTCGCGATAGTCTCCCCTACAGGCTTCGCCTCGTACATCCTGGGCGACACGACGGCGGCATTGGGCGATCGAGACTATGTGCACACGGCCCTATCGGGGGCGCAGGCGATCTCCGACGTCATCTTCGTCAAGGAAACCGGCAAGCTGGTCGTGATGCTGGCAGTGCCCATCACCAGCGACGGGGCCGTCGTCGGCCTCCTCGTCGGGACAAAGAACGGGAAATCGCTGAGCGACATCACCGACACAATGGGCTTCGGCAAGACGGGATTCGCCTACCTGATCAACAGGAAAGGCGCGATGATCGCCCACAGGGACAGGTCGCTCGTCATGCGGCAATTCGCCCCGAACGAGGCCGCTAGGACGAACAAGGCCTACTCGTCCATGGCGGACGCCTTCAATACCATGATCTCGGACAAGAAGGGCATAGCGGACTACTCTGACGCCGGCACCGATTTCCTATGCGGATTCGAGCCGGTCAGAGACCCCGACTGGCTGCTCGCGGTCGCCATGGACAAAAGGGAGCTTATGGCGGGAATATACTTCTTGAGCGGCGTGGTCATTCTGGGGACCTTGCTGTTCCTGGCCTTGGGGATCGCCGTCGCCGTGATCATCGGCAGGTCCGTATCCGGCCCCTTGACCAAGATGCTTCCCGTGCTCGAGACCATCTCGAACGGGGACCTTACGGGTCGATTGACGATCGATTCCGGGGACGAGCTGGGGCTGGTGGCCCGTAAATTCAATACTTCCATCGGTAGCCTCGCCCGAATGGTGTCGACGACCAAGAAGTCCTCGGAGAAGTTGAGCGATATTGTAAACGACCTGTCCGCCAATATGACGGAGACCGCCTCGTCCATGGATCAGATCGCCGCCAATATCTCGAGCATCAAGCATAGGGCGCTCGATCAGTCCGCGTCGGTGACGCAGACGAACTCGACCATGGTCGCGATAAAGGACCACTCGGAGCGGCTGGACTCGCTGATCGAGAAACAGGCCGCGTCGGTCGAGGCCTCCTCCGCCGCGATCGAGGAGATGGTCGCCAGTATTCAATCCGTAACCGAAATCCTCCAGGGCAATTTCGTGTCCGTGGAAGAGCTGCTCAAGATTTCCGAGATCGGGAAATTCGGGCTGGAGGAAGTGATGGGCATCGTCAGGACCGTAGAGCGGGATTCCGAAGGACTCTTCGAGGCGAGCGCGATGATCCAGAACCTGGCGGAACAGACGAAGCTCCTGGGGATGAACGCCGCGATCGAGGCCGCCCACGCGGGCGAGTCGGGGAAGGGCTTCGCCGTGGTCGCCGATGAAATACGGAAGCTGGCCGAAGACTCCTCCTCCCAGGGAGGGGCCATCTCCCGCGATCTCGAGGGCCTCAAGGCCCGGATCGACCAGGTCGTCGTCCTGTCGGACAAATCGCAGAGACAGTTTTCCCGAATCTTCGATCTCCTGGTCCGGGTGCGGGATCAGGAATCCGCGATAAAGACCGCCATGGAATCCCAGGACGAAGGCAGCTCGCAGATCCTGAAGGCGATCGGCGATATCCATGACATCACGGCGCTGGTCAAGGACGGCTCGAAGCAGATGCTGGTCGGAAGCGCCGAAGTCCACGAGGAGATGGGACATCTTACCGACATCACGCTGGAAATCAGCAACGGAATGGATGAAATGGCGGCAGGCGCCGAACAGATAAACGCGGCGGTGCAGAATGTCAACAAAATCACCCAGGACACTAGGAGCAATATTTCCGATCTTTACGCAGAAGTCGAGAAGTTCAATGTGGCGCCGTAGTCCTTTAACTCCGGATACGACAGGCCCGATCCACCGGCCAAAGCCCTGGCGTGCGCGATGGCGCCGGTCCTCGCTGTTTCGGCTCGGATTTTCTCGACCATGGCGCGGGCGACGCTATCCCAGTGGGGATTCGGGCTCGGACCTGCGGTTCGCTGAAGAATACATGCGGGACTTCACAGGCCTGGAAGCGACGGGGCTCCTCCTCGCGGCGTGGGCATCGACAATCACTTCGAGCCGACGAAGGCTGCGAGGTCCACGAGCCTCTTCGAGAATCCCCACTCGTTGTCGTACCAGCCCAGAACTTTCACGAGATTCCCGCCCATCACGAGGGTCGAGAGGGCGTCCACGATGCTCGACCAGTCGTCGCCCTGATAGTCTCGGGAGACCAGAGGCTCCTCGCTGTAGCCCAGGATGCCTTTCAAGTAGCCTTCCGACGCTTCCATGAGCGCGGCATTCACTTCCGCGACGGTGGTGGGCCGCGCCACGTTGACGGTGAGATCGACTACGGACACGACGGGACCGGCACTCGGAACGAGAAACCGTTGAGCCTGCCTTCGAGTTCGGGGATGACCTTGCCGATCGCCTTGGCGGCCCCGGTCGGGTAGGGCACGATCGAAAGCGCGGCGGATCGGGCCCCACGGACATCCTTCTCGGGCTGATCATGGAGGGCCTGGCTGTTCGTATAGGCGTGAGTCGTCACCATGAGTCCGTTCGTGATTCCGAAGCTGCGATGGAGGACGTAAGCCAGCGGCGCAAGACCGTTCGTCGTGCAGGATCCGTTTGAGATGACATGGTGGCGTTGCGGATCGTAGCTCGAGTGGTTCACTCCCATGACGATCGTGAGGTCGTCGCCTTTGGCCGGGGCCGAAATCAGGACTTTCTTGGCCCCGCCCGAGGCGATGTGAACCATGGCCTTCTCTTTGTCGGTGAAGAGTCCCGTGGATTCGACGACCATATCGACGCCGAGCGCAGCCCAGGGAATTTGAGCCGGATCCCTTTCTGCCAGCACCTCGATAGGTCTCCCGTTCACGATCAGCGCCTGGCCTTCGGTCCCCACTTCTCCCGGAAAGGCTCCCCATAGAGAGTCGTGCTTGAGCAGATGCGCGAGCGTTTTCGCATCCGTGAGGTCGTTGACCGCCTTGATTTCTAGTTCGTCGCGTCCCAACGCCGCGCGCAAGAAGGTTCTTCCGATCCGCCCGAACCCGTTGATGCCGATCGCTCTCATGGTTCCTCCTCTGGCTCAGATCATCTATATGTCTATCATGCTATTGACCTGTATAAACCTAACTATTACCATTCTACTTGTCAATACAGGTAATGACATATAGATTGGTGCTATGGATACCAATGCGGAGGCCGGAAGCGGACTTCTCACGCTCGATTTTCTGTTCATCGGGGGAAATCTCGCCATAAACCTCGTGAATACCTGGCGAAAACGGCGGGTTCCCGGTTCAAGGCGGAGCCTCCGTTTCGACCTCTTCTGGGATCTCTCCAGAGTGGAGCTTTGGTGGCGCATGGCCTGCGACCAGCACGGACTGCAGGGCTACGAAGGCTATACGTGGCCCGAAGAAAACTTTTCTCTTCTCCTCGGCCTGAGGGCCGAACTTCGGTCCCTCTTCGAGTCGATGATCGGAAAGCGCGAGGACTCGCCCCCGGTCCCGATGCTGAATCGAATCCTCAAGCGAGGAAGTTTCGTCGTAGGGACCGAGGGCTCGACGGTCACGCGGAAGTACCTCTCGCGCGAAGGCGAACGCGATGCGCTTCTCGAGATAGCTCTCGACGCTGCCGACTTTCTCGCCACGGTCGACCGCACTCGATTCCATGGCTGTCGGAACGATCAATGTCTGGCCTTGTTCTATGACCAAACGAAGAGCGGGACCCGGCGTTGGTGTCGCGCCGAGTGCATGAACCGCGCGAGGGCACGGGAAAACTACCGAAAGCGAAAAGAAGAGGCCTAAGGCTATGCTCTGGCTGTCATCGCTTAGGGTGTAGGATATGTAACGGTCGGCCGCGATCTGGCCGAAAATCGCGGCATCGTGGTCACCGGCGGGTCGACGGGAAAAATCGCCATTTTCGCAGCATGCACGACGGCCTGCCGGGAGCTCGCCGCCGAGCCGCTGCAACCATAAACGGGCCATCCAGGTCGAAACCTCGATTCGCGTGGAGGGCCGTACATGGTTCAGACATTGCCCGCGTTCACCGAGACCGAGACCGAGCTAAGCTGGGAGTCTGTCCATAGCGACATCCTATCTCCATACAAACCCAGCATACCCCCGGGTGGGTCGCGCGAGGCATCGTCCTCCGAGGGCTTCGCCGCGCTCGCTAGGCCGGACAGGTCGGTGGCCGAGAACAAGCAAGTCCGCTGCCCGATAGCGCGCCCAGTCGGCGTCCGGAACGGAGAAATCCTCGATAAGGCCTGCATCCTCCTCCACGGGCTCAACGAGCGCGGCTGGGACAAATACTTCGGCTGGGCCCAGGCTATCGCCGATGAGGCGCGCTGCGTCGTCATCCTCTTTCCCATCGCCTTCCACATGGACCGGTCGCCCGCGAGCTGGGCGAACTTCAGCATCATGCGCGGCGTCTCGAAGGATCGCATCGCCCGCTATCCCGGGCTCAAACAGTCATCGATGGCCAACGCCGCCATCTCGGAGCGCCTCGACGAGGCACCAAGCCGCTTATATCTCTCGGGCCTCATGGCGGCGCGGGATCTCGGCGACCTCGTCGCGGCCATCCGCTCGGGAGAACTGCCCTTGATAGCATCCGACGCAAGCTTGGGCTTCTTCGGCTACTCGATTGGCGCCTATCTCCTGCAGTGCCTCTCTCTCGCGGATGATCGTTTCGCGAGGACGGGCAAGCGCTATCTCTTCTGCGGCGGCCCCTTCCTCTCCGCCATGACTCCGGTGTCTAAGTACATCATAGACTCCCGCGCGCACAAACGGATCCTCGATTTCTGGGTCTACGACCTCGAGACTGAGCTGCGCCGCGACCCCGAGCTCGCCGCACTCGTCGATACTCCTGAGGGGAGGGCCTACTGCGCCATGGTCGATCCGCGCCACCCGCAGATGAATCGCCGCTCCGTTTTCTCAGATGGCGCCACGAAGGTAGCCTCGTTGACCGGCGACGACGTGATGCCGATGCCGGCGATCATCGACTTCTTCGAGGGCACGGGCGTGGCGCCGACCTTTTTCGAGCTTCCGCGGACCTGCACGCACATCGCGCCCTTCAACCCCATAGGTGGTGAGGCGGTGCACGCCGCTTTCGATAAGCTGATCGACGACGCGACGGCCTTCATGTTCGGGTAGCCGAGCCTATTCGGGCGATTCATCGGCCCCTGGGATCTCGACCGGTCCGGGTCAGCGCATCTCTACGGTGAGCACGGTGCGCCGAGTGCTGTCGTCGTCGGGCCATGCTTGTTCGACTTCGGACAGCGGGACGGTTTTCGTCGCGATCCTGAAGCCGCCGGGCCCGGTGGCCTTCAGGAGTTCGCCGACCGCGTCGACCAAGCGGCTCAAGGGGATGCTGCCGACACCGCTGCCCATCAATTGGATCGCCGAGGAGCGCAGCGCGGCGCTCGGCAGCGTTATGCTCGAGGCGCTGACCGAGCCGATCTGGATAAAGCGGATGGGCCTGGCCTCCGGCCCGGCCTTGGCGCCGGCGGCGAGAAGACATTCCGCGCTCTTTCCCCACAAATAATCGATGACGACATCCACCCCTTCCGCGAACTGTTCCATGAAGCTGTCCTCGAGGCTCGTCTCGTCCTCGACGAGGGGGATCGTCATGTCGGCGCCGAGGCCGGCTACGGAACGCAGGGCGTCGACATTGCGGCCGGTCGCGATTACCCTCTTCGCCCCGAGATGCTTGGCAATCTGCACGGCTAGACGGCCCGCGGTTCCCGTGGCGCCGTTGACCAGCACGGTTTCTCCGGCTTTGAGCTTGGCGCGCTCGGTGTAGGCCGCCCAGGAGGACATGCCGGGATTGGCTATGGCCGCTACGGTTATATCGTCCAGTCCGTCGGGAAGGGGCAGGCACTGGGACGCCGGCGCCACGCTTCGC
The DNA here is from genome assembly GCA_964404145.1 of uncultured Treponemataceae bacterium. GTDB lineage: Bacteria > Spirochaetota > Spirochaetia > Treponematales > Rectinemataceae > UBA1306. The sequence goes on along the minus strand of CAYOIX010000034.1, from coordinate 27,915 downwards.
TCCGCCATGCTGCCGTGAGGAGCGCGCGGCAGGATGAAATAAACCCGGCTTCCGTCGTCGAGCCGCCCCACGCCGTCGATCCCGACGACGAAGGGGAAATTGCCCGACGAGCTGTAATGCGCGCCGGAGGCCCGGGCTTTGACTACGTTGCTGATGGCGGCGGCCGTGACCGCGATGCGCCTCTCGCCGGGGGACGGAACCGGCTCCGCGAAATCCCCATAGACGGGGGCTTGTCCGGCTCCCCGGACGATAGCGGCTTTCATGGCGCTTCTCCCCCTCTTTTCGGTATCCGCTTATGAGTGTATAATGCAAGTATATCGGGAGCCATGAGTGCCGTCAAGGAAAAAGGTGCAAAATGCACATACCAGCGATAGGTTTCGCCAGCTTCATTGGGCGATCGTCGACATAGTCAGCGCGATGAACCGGCCGCAGCGCGACGAGGCCCTCATCAAGGAGGCGGGGATCCCGCTCGACCGGGCCCTGTTCCCGCTGCTCGTCGGAATCGAGCGGTTCGGGCCGATGGGCGTAGTGGAGCTGGCCGACCGCGCGGGACGCGACTACACTACCGTCAGCCGTCAAGTCGCAAAGCTCGAAAGCCTCGGCCTGGTCGAGCGCGAGGGAAGCGCCACGGATCGTCGGGTCCGCAAGGCAGTCATCGCCCCGAAAGGCAGGAAGATGACGGAGCTTATCGACGCCGCGCGAGAGAGGATGACCCGAAGCATCTGGGAGACCTGGAAATCGAGCGACATCGACACGTTTACGAGACTCATTCGGAAGTACGCCGACGCCCTGAATGTATCCGCGGGCCGCTCCTGAACACGGATCGCTCCAGTATAGGCCGTCGGCGCTACCGGTCGAGGCCACGGATTCCTTCGGCCGCCGCGAGAAATGAATCCATTAGCGCCATTTTCGGCGAGGAGGCGAAGATCGAAGCGGGTCCCGAACGCCCCTCCAAAGATAGGAGTGCCCTCGGATTTTTGCCAACCGGCGCCAATAGCTTTGGCCAAGATGCGGCTCCTTCAACTATCCTTGGGCAATAGTATTGGTCGCAGCTTGGCCTGGGTGGGGATAAAAAGCGCGAGAATGCGGATAAACGGCGCCGGGAAGAGTCCCGCGTGTTCATCGGCGGGGAGGGCGCACTCAAGCGCTCGGAAGCCGTTAATGCGATTCCTGGCTTTTTTCGAACTCGACTATAGCCTCGAGGACGACTTTTATCTCTTTGTCCCATCCATCCGCTAGGCGAGTATTCTCAGTCTCGTAGACGACTTCGCCCGTAATGAGATTTCCCGATACGGCGCAGATGGAGGCGGCTCGGAGATGGCGCTGGAAGGCGACCGTAAATATGGCCGAAGCTTCCATCTCCACGTTCATGACGCCGATTCGTGCCAGGTTTTCGATCCATTCTTTCGTCTCGCCGTAGAAGCTATCGTCGGAGGCGCCAATGCCGAGGTGGACGGAGACGCCAAGATCCGGCTGCATGCGCCGAGCGGTGTCCACGAGTGCTCGCGTAAGTTCGAAATCAGGTACGGCGGGAAACGAGTCGGGCACGTAGTATTTAGAAGTGCCCTCGTTCTTCATGGAACCCATGGAAATGAGAAGGTCTCCAATGGATATGCCTTCTCTGAGCGCGCCGGAGCTGCCGATCCGGATGAAGCACTCGGCGCCGATATTGGCGAGTTCTTCGACGGCGATCGAAGCCGACGGGCAGCCGATACCGGTGGACGTTACCGATATTTTGACGCCTTTGTAGGAGCCGGTATATGTCCGGTACTCGCGGTTATTGGCAATCAAGACCGGGTCATCGATGTACTTCGCGACTCGATCGCTTCTTGCGGGGTCACCGGGAAGCAGAACGTATTTCCCTACGTCATTGGGCTTTAGCCGGATGTGGTACTGGGGTCTACCTAAAGTGATTTCTTTTTTGTCGAGTATGGCCATATATCCTCCAAATGTGTTCTACTCCGCGTTTTCGGAGTAGGATTTACCGGAATGGGCAGGTCCGAAGGCCCTGCGCGAAACGAGCGCGAGCATGACTAGGGCGGCCGCGTAGGGTATCGCCTCGATGAATTGGGCGGGTACCGCAAAGCCCTCCAGACTCATCTGCCAAGCTGAGATATAGCCAAAGAAGATCGCCGCGGCGAGAAGGCCTAAGGGCTTCCAACGGCCGAAAATCATGGCTGCGAGAGCTATGTAACCACGGCCTGCGGTCATGTTGCGAGTGAAGACATCGAGCATACCGATTGATAAGAACGCACCCGCGAGTCCAGTCATGGCGCAGCCCGCCATCACACTTACATACATATACTTCTTTACAGGAATGCCGAGGGACTGAGCCGCATAGGGGTTCTCGCCAACCGAGCGCAGTCTGAGCCCCCACTTGGTGTGGTAGATGAACGCTTGGCTCCCTCCCACGAGAACGAGGCCGATAAGAGTAATGTAGCTCATATTATGAAAGAGCGCGCCGATGAAGGGGATGGGAAGGACGAGATCTCCTATCGCGCCGACTTGCGGCGCGGCCGGAGATTGTCCCTTGTTGTGGAACAGATACTGGAGCAGGAAAATAGTCGCGCTCGAGGCCATAATGTTGATAGCCACGCCGGATATCACATGGTCGGCCTTGAAGCGGATGCAGATGACCGCGTGCAGCGCACCCAATAATGCGCCTGTCGCGAGAGCGGCTCCCACGCCGATCCAGGGCGATCCCGTGAAGTAGGCGACCACGGCCGCGGCGAATGCCCCCATGAGCATGATCCCATCGAGGCCGACGTTGACTATTCCGGCGCGTTCACAATAAAGACCCCCGAGAGCCCCGATGAATAGGGGCGATGCTATGGCCACCGCCGATTGTAGAATGCTCGCAGAGAGGAATTGGATCATAAGCTTTTCCCGACGGCCAGGGACCTCGACCACTTTTTGAGAAAGCTCTCTCCGGCGATGAAGACGATTATCAGAGCCTCGAGGATGAGCCCGAGTTCGCGTGGAACATTGACCATGATCGCCATCGCGGAACCGCCGTTCTCGAGGGCGCCGAAGAGGATAGCCGCCGGAACGATGGCGAGAGGGTTGTTGGCGGCAAGGAGAGCCACCGCGATCGAGGTGAATCCATAGCCGGGCGAGAATGAGTGTATATAGCGGCCATAAACTCCGAGCACTCGTTCGGCACCCATGAGCCCGGCCATGGCTCCGCTGGCGATAAATGCATTGATGCTCACTCTGCGTGCGTCTATGCCGGCGTAGGCGGCCGCGCTTCGGTTTATTCCCGTCACCCGCAAACGGAATCCTCCCGGTGTCTTGTACAAGTAGAGCCAAAGGACTACTGATAGAGCCAAAGCGATAGGCATCCCCATATTCAGTTTGGATGGAGGCGCAAGGGACGAAAGGGCGGCGGTCGGAAGGATTTTAAAGGTTTGGGCGGCGGCGCCGGGGTCGGCAAAGACGTGTACGGTTAGGAAAGCCGCGCCGGCGTATGCGATGTAATTGAGCATTGTCGTAGAGACTACCTCGTGGACATTTCTGCCGAACTTCAAGACTGCCGGCAAATAGGCGAAAACAGCTCCCGCGGCGGCCGCTCCGATAAGAGCCAGAGGCAGGTGCAGGAAGGCCGGCAACCCTTTCACGAGGAAACCTAATATGCCTGCAACGATGGCCCCGGTGTACATTTGGCCCTCAATCCCTATATTGAAGAGGCCCGCTCGGGCCGCCAGAAGAAAGGACATTCCTCCAAAGAGATAGGGGGTGGCTTTTTCCAGAGTATCCGCCCACGCTGAGCGGTCGCCGAATGCTCCCGCGAACATCGCGCCGTAAGCGGCGAGGGGGTTCTCCCCTATGACAAGGATGAGGAAGGCGCCCGCGCCGAGAGCGCCCGTAACGGCCGCGATGGGCGGTAGCGCCAATGAGACAGACTTCACTATGCGGCCTATGCTGGATTGAATCATGGGACCTGCTCCATCCTAAGGCCCGCCATAAGGAGGCCGATATCCTCACGCGTGAGTTCGCGCGCCAGTCCACCCCCCGAGACTTTGCCCCGATAAAGAACGAGGATATCGTCCGAAAGGGCGAGGATTTCATCGAGCTCGTTGGACACGAGGAGGACAGCCGCTCCCTCTCTGCAACGCTTCAATAGCAGGGAATCGATGAACTCGATGGCGCCGATGTCGACTCCGCGCGTCGGTTGGACTGCGATGATGAGGCCGGGTCTGCCGCGAAGCTCTCTCCCTAAAATGAGCTTTTGCTGGTTGCCGCCCGATAGGCGGCTTACTGAGCCCTCGATGGAATCGGCTTTGACACTGAAGCCATCGACGATTTCGTTAGCCCGCGCCCGAAGCGCCGACTTTCTTAAAAAAGGGCCCGAGCGTAGTTCCTTCAGTCGGTCAAACCCGAGAATCGCATTTTCCGAGATCGAGAGTTCTGCAACAAGGCCCATTTTCAGCCTGTCGGAGGGGATGCAGCCCACCCCCATCTCCCTGATCTCGTGCGTCCGTAGTCCGCGTATGCCCGCGCCGTATAACCGAATGGTGCCTGCCGTGATGCGCCGCAGACCGAGAATCCCTTCTACGAGGGCCTCTTGCCCGTTGCCCGCGACTCCGGCTACACCCAGGATTCGCCCGACTCTGAGCTCGAACGCGACCCCTCCGAGGGGCTGATCGCCGAGGACAGCTTCGACGCAAAGCCCTTCCGCTTCAAGTACCGGCTCGCCGGCCGCGACATCGTGCTTCTGCGGAACAAGGTTCACTTCTCGGCCGACCATTTCGCGCGCGAGCTTGCGCTCGGTAACCTCGGCGATTGGCCAAGATCCGATGGTTCTGCCGCTGCGTACGACAGTCACCTCATCAGCGACGTCCATGACCTCCGTGAGCTTGTGCGTAATGAATACGATGGTGCACCCATTGGTGCGCAAGGCTCGAAGAACCTCGAAAAGGCGTATGGTCTCTTGCGGCGTGAGTACCGCGGTCGGCTCGTCGAGGATGATGAGTCGTGCTCCTCTATAAAGCACCTTGAGAATCTCGACGCGCTGCTGCAGCCCGACCGGCAGATCGCCCGTGATCGCATCGAGGTCGACTTCGAGTCCATAGTTTAAGCTCACTTCCCCGACTGCTCTGTGGTTTTCAAGGGTGGAGAGCCATGGGCCTTGTCCACGTTCGGCGCCCAGCACTACGTTCTCCCATACCCTCAAAGCGTCGACGAGCATGAAGTGCTGGTGCACCATCCCCATGCCCCGCTCCAATGCCCCTTGGGGAGACGCGAAGCGCACGCTTTCTCCCCAGAGGCGGATCTCTCCGCTGTCAGGCCGCACGAGGCCGAAGAGACAACGAACGAGAGTCGTCTTCCCTGCGCCGTTCTCACCGACTATCGCATGGACGGTCGCTCTTCGAACTGACAGCGAAATACCGTCATTCGCCTGAACGGGGCCGTAATGCTTGCGGAGCTCGCGAACTTCAAGGGCCAGCCCCGTTGCGTCGTCTCTTGCCGGGTGCGTGGCCGTCATTGCCCGGGTTGTGCCAGAATATCGATGACCTTGATCTTGCCGCTGATGATGCCCCGCTTCAATTCTTCAATCTTGAAAATGTTCCCGGGTCCGATGAGGTTCTTGGTGTACTTCATCTCGCTCACGCCAATGCCTCCATTGGCGACGCCGTACGAACGGATGCCGGCTTTGAAGCTCTTATCCTTGGCGCTCTTGATTGCGTCGAAGACCGCGACATCGACGCGTTTCATCATCGAGGTGAGCACTAGACCTTCCGCCATGTAATCCTGGTCGGAATTGCATCCGATCGCATACTTCTTAACTTGCTTCGCAGCCTCGAAGAGACCAGAGCCGGAGCCGCCCGCGGCATGGTAGATGACGTCGACTCCTTGATTGTACATAGAAAGCGCGATCGTCTTGCAGCGCGCAGGGTCGTTGAAGGCCCCGAAGTCGGAGCCGATCGGCTGGACGACGACCTGAATGCCGGGCTTCACGAACTTAGCTCCCTGCTCAAAGGCCTTGGTGAACCGATTAAGGAAAGGGATATCCATTGCCGGAATTGCGCCGACTTTGTTCGACTTGCTCATCATTGCCGCAACAGCACCCACGAGGAAAGAGCCCTCGTGCTCCTGGAATACGAGCGACGCGATGTTCGGCTTGTCGACGACCGCGTCGACTACCGCGAAATTGATATTGGGGAACTCGTCCGCGACCTTCTTGATCGGATCCGCCATATCGAAGCCGACACCGATGACTAAATCATTTCCCGCTTTGGCGAGGCTTCTCAGGAGGCTCTCTTCCGAGGCGAGATCGGGCGGCTCGACGACCTTGAGGGCAATGCCGAGACTGGATTCTGCCTGCTTCGCGCCATCGTAGGCGAGGTCGTTGAAGGACTTATCGCCGAGACCGCCGACTCCCGTCAGCAGTCCAACTTTGAGCGGGGCCGTGGTCTGGGCATCCGCGGGTGGCGCAAACCCGATTGCGGCTAATGCAAGAACCGTGACTACCGCCGCGAGAAATGTCCGTCGTACCTTGATCATGCTCTTCTCCTCCTTCGAACTCTGATCGTTCTCTCCAAGGCTTTCGCCCGATTTAAGCCCATCGACCGATGCCTCTCCTCTTGACGAATTCGGCTCCTTTGGGGAACCTCATGTGGTTGCGTATTGAATGGTGCGGCAGAGTGTGAAGCGTATGAATTTATCGTGGTAGAATTCGGTATTATACATGACCGCGATGCCCTCGTCGGTGTATTCGAGCACGTCGGCGCGGAGAATCGGGGACCTGGGCGGAACGGCGAACAGCTCTGAAAGCTTTTTATCAGCGGTAGTCGGCGCTATCTCGACTACATCGTGCGTAATACGGCAACCGCAGGTTTCCTCTACGAGGGGGAACATGGATTTCACGAAATCGTCCGGATTAAAGCGCTCGTGTCGAAACAACGAGCGAGGTACTCGGTCGATATAGAGGGCCACGGCTATTTCATCAGCCATGAAGACCTTCTTCACGACGAGCAGCTCGGCCCCCTCTACTATGCCGAGACGCTCAGCCTCCTCAGGCCCAGCCGCTCGCCATGCGTGACTCAGCACTTCTGAATGGGTTCTATGCCCTTTAGATTCGAGGAAGGCATCGATATCCCGATTGATGTCGATCCTGCAACGCAGACGCTGGATGAATCCATTGATAATCGTCGACTTACCGTGCGACCTCGTCACGAACCCATCGCGCTCGAGTACGACCAGGGCCTCGCGCACAGTCAGACGGCTGATGCCCAGGAACCCAGTGAGCTCAGCCTCGGAAGGAAGCCGCGAGACTCCGGCGAGGCTAAGCTCGGAGACATAGCTCTTGAGCCTCTCTATCGCCTGCTGGACCACCGAGGTCTTCTTGATCCGAAGGGGTTGGTTCATCCAAACACCTCAACTCATCTGATGAGTTCATTCTATAACTGATTTCTACGCCGCGCAAGCTTTTTCTCGCTGCCCGAGGAAGTCCCTGCCTGCCCGCTCCGCTTAATATCGGATTGTTAGCGCGAGATTGGAGATTTTGCCGCAGTTGATAAAAAATACGTATATGGAGAAATGGGTAGCCTACCACTACAGCATTAGCGATTTTTCGAGGAGAGTACTCCGGCCTAGGCAATGATTTAGGACACTTTATCCCATGCGGTAAACTATCTTTAATACGGGGACTAGCATACAGCCCCAAGAAAGCAACGAAACGGGAGGTTCCCATGTATCGGCGGGCGGGGGCGATGGTCGTCATACTGGCATGTTCAATGGCCTTGGCTGGCCAAGTCCATGTCGCCGGTACGTCGGAACGGATAACGAAATCCGAGCCTCGACAGATTCTGGTCCTTGACAGCTTTCAATTCGGATTGCCGATCCCCGACGGCGTCAACAAGGGTCTCCTTACGGCGCTGCAGGCAGGTGGCGTCGCCCTCAAAGACATTTACTTCGAGCACCTGGATTTCTCGCGCGATTACGGTCTCGGCTATCGAAATGACTTGGCGATTCAAGTTCGCCATAGGTTCTACGGCAAGCGCATAGGCATCGTGATAACCGAAGGGCTTCCCGCTATCGATTTCCTGACCGTCGAGTGCAAGGACCTGTTCCCGGGAGCCGCAGCGCTCTCCACGATTTCGCCTAGCATCGGGGCCTTGGCCGATGGCCCGCGCAAGGTCATGAACATCAGGTGGAGAGTGCAAACCGCCGATACGCTCCGCGCCGCCCTTGCCCTTTTCCCCGCTACGCGCAAGGTGTTCGTGGTAACGGGAGCGCACGACGGCATCCTCCCCTTCCTGGACGACGCGCGCAAGTCCTTGGCCCCATGGAAGGACGAGCTGGCTTTCGAGTTCTTGAATGAGTTACCCTACGAAGAGATGCTCAGGCGGATTTCCAATCTTCCCCCCGCGTCCATAGTCCTCTACTCCTCGTATTTCTCGGATACGACCGGCCGCGCCTTCGCTCCGATTGAAGTGGTCGATGTCGTAGCGAGAACCGCCAACGCTCCCGTCTTTGCCTTGCTTGGCGATTTTCTGGGGCACGGAATCGTCGGCGGGGTCCTGTATAGGACCGAAACCATCGGCGAACGAGCCGGGAAACTCGCGATCGACTACCTCGACGGGAGGCTCCAACTTGCCGCTTCGGTGATGGATTTCGATACGCCGAGCCAAGCGATGTTCGATTGGCATGAACTCGTCAGGTGGAAGGCGAATTTGTCGGTGCTCCCCGTGGGCAGCGTCGTCATTAACCGCCCCCTCACGCTGTGGGGGCAATACAGGGTGGCTGTCGTCGCGGCCGCATTCTCCTTCCTCTCATTGGCAGCCATGATCGGGGCATTGTCCGCGATGAATCGCCGCCTGTCGCGACTCCGAGCCGCCGCAAGCGAAAGCGAGGCCCGATTCAGGGTAATGATCGAGCGCGCCCCCGAGTCGATCATCGTCTACGACACCGACGAAAGGCGGATCGTCGACGCGAATCTCGGGGCCGAGAAACTCTTTGGTTGTAGCCGCGAACGGCTCTTGGAAGGCGGGCCCGACCGATTCTATCCTCCCGGGCAACCTGACGGACTGGAGGTCGCCGCGAGCATGAAGACGCATGACACTCGCGCATTGGCGGGGGAAGAGGTGATATTCGAGCGTTCGATCCGCAGTGAGAGCGGCTCGGAAATGACCTGCGAGATACGGCTCGTGCGGCTGCCCTCCCGCGACCGGCGCCTTGTGAGAGCCAGCATCATCGACATAACCGAACGCGCCCGAGCCAAGGAGGTGCTGGAAAATAGCGAGCGCAAGTACCGCACCTTGGCGGAAAACCTACCGCAAATGATATTCGTCAAGGGCCGGGAATCCGTTTATCTTTCCTGCAACGGTCGCTATGCGACCGCACTGGGTATACGCCCGGACGACATCGTCGGTAAGGATGATTTTGCGTTTTATCCCCGCGGGTTGGCCGAAAAATACAGGGCGGACGATCAGTCAGTGATGAAATCCGGAACCGTGGTGGATTTCATCGAGAAATGGTCAGGCCCCAGCGGAGAGACGTGGATCAATACGGTAAAAAGCCCCATATGGGACGAGAATGGGAAGGTCATTGGCGTCATCGGGATTTTCTGGGACGTATCCGAGCGATTACGACTGGAAAAAGAGCAGGAACGCGCCTGTGAGGAAAAAGAAATTCTCCTTCGGGAAATCAATCACCGCGTAAAGAACAACCTCCAGCTTATAAGCGCCATGATCAGGCTGGAATCGGACGGGTCAAAGAACGCCGAGATCGAAAAATTCGTAAAAGATACGGTATCGCGCATCTCCTCCATTTCCATCATCCACGAGATGCTGTATATCAAAGATGATCTTGCGGAGATCGCCGTCGCGGAATACCTGCGTGAAATATGGCGCAACCTCTCCGAGATGTATTCCATACCCGGTTGTCTCGTCAGGGTAGAAGTCGATGCCGGCGACCTGCGACTCGATCTGAACCGAATGGTCCCCCTAGGTCTTTTAACGAATGAAATGCTGACCAATTCCATGAAATACGCCTTCCCCGGAAGAGACTCGGGGATAATCTCGATAACCATGGCCCTCGACAAGCCATCCGACCAATATGTCTACACCTTCATGGACGACGGCGTAGGACTCCCTGCTCCCGTGGATAAGATAACATACAATAGTCTCGGCATGACCTTCATCCACAGCCTCACCCTCCAACTCGGCGGCACCATAACAAGGGATAGCACTCCTGGTCTAAAATACGAATTGCGCTTCCCGTTCGCCAGTCAATAGCATTGGGATTTGAAATAATAGTTCCCTCGCTCAAGTTCATCGATGAGGGAGGCTCGTACAGTCGCCAACCGGAGCGTTTCTGAAAGGTCGATCGCATAACGAATATCATCCGGCCCTATATGGAGGCCCTCTCATGATATCGGCGGTCTTGCACGGCCCCTATCGAGGCTTCATTCCCCATCCGGAACCGCCGCTTCCGTGGCGCTCCCGATGTAATCCAGGAAGGCGCTCACCCGCTCGTGGACGAAGAAGTCGCGCGCGCGGGGGCGAGTACGGAGCAGCAGGCCATCGAGTCGGGTGACTCTCGAGATCGCGACATAGGCTTGACCCGCGGCGAAGGCGCCGCGGGAGAGGTCCACGAATACCTTTTCGAGGGTTCGTCCTTGCGCGCGGTGGATGGTGACGGCCCAGCCGAGCACGAAGGGGTATTGCCTGTATTCGTCGGTTGTCTCTTCCGCGAGACGGCCCGAACGGAGCGCGAATCGGACCTTTTTCCAGACATGGGGCTCGACGCGGAACTCGCCCGTTTCGTCCCGAAGTACGACCCGTTCGGCCTCCAGTCCGGCGACCGTCGCGAGCGTCCCATTGGCCCATCGGAGTTCCGGGCCGTTGACCGTGAGCATGACGCGGGTTCCGACTTTGAGCTCGAGCTCGCGCGGCGCGGGGAGTTCCTCGTCGTCGAGCGCCTTCGCGAAGTGCCCGGAGGCGACCGCGGCGTAGAGGCGGCCAGGACCCTGCAGGGCGTCGAGGCGATAGCGGTTCAGGCGCCTGGCTTCGTCCTTTTTCGCCGTCAGGACGAGGTGGTCGGGCGGCGGCTTCTTGCCTTCGGGAAGGACTCGCGATTGAAGGAGCTCGAGGTCGGCCTCGGTCACGAGCCCCGAGCGGCAGCGGTCGAGGGTGGCGAGGAAGTCCGCCTCGTTCTGGCGGAAGACCCGCGTGAACTCCACCCGCCTGATCCTCCGCGCCCGCGCGCGGAGGACCTGGGACGAGAAGAAGAAGGGACTCTTGTAGCGCGCCTCGAAAAGCTCGCCGGCGATGGTGTCGGGATCGGGCTCGACCGGCGGAAGCTGGTATGGGTCGCCGAAGAGCACGAGACGGGCCCCTCCGAAGGAAAGGCGCGGCTGCCGCTTCGCCCTCCGCATCCGCCGGTCCATCTCGTCGAGGAGGTCCGCGCGGACCATGGAGATCTCGTCGACGACGATCGTCTCGACCATGGCGAGGAGGGGATAGAGCCGATCTTCGCGATCGGGATCGAGAGCGGTCTCGAGGTAGGTCTTCTCGCCGGGGTCGATCCAGAAGAAACTGTGGATCGTCTGCCCGCCTATGGCGAGGGCCGCCACGGCGGTGGGAGCGAGGTAGACGGGGTTTCGCGGCCGGATCTCGGTCTTGAGATACTGGAGGAAAGTCGACTTTCCCGTGCCGGCTCGCCCTGAAATCCAGACGAAGCGCTCTTTCTCGTCCTCCAGCAGGGCGATGGCCGTCTTCATCTCCTCGGTTAGGATAATCGCATCCAATGAGGCCTCACACGATCTTCATGGTCGACATCGGCGGCGGGGCGAGGCCCGGATAGCCGATGAGGAATTCCAGGATAACATGAATCGGGCCCTTCGATCCGCGGTCGAGACGGCTCCCCTAGGACAGCCCTGCCGTTTACAGCGGCGAGAATCGGGACAGGAGATCGGGAGCCGGTGAAGGCCCGTTTCTGGGCTCGAACTCTCCCGTTTCCTTGCGGAACTCGTAGGAAGAGCCCCACTCCCTGTAGTTTCGAATGACCTCGACGACGGCCCGGCCGACATAGCGGGTCTCTTCGTCCGTCATCGTCGGGTGAAGGGAAACACGCACCCAACCCGGCTTGTCCGAAAGGTCTCCGGCGTCGATCATATCGGTGATCTCGTGGGACTTGCTCTTCTTGATGTCGAACAGAATATGGCCATAGGTGCCCGCGCAACTGCAGCCGCCGCGCGATTGGATGCCATAACGATCGTTGAGCAGGCGCACGATGAGGTTGTGGTGCTCACCGGGCGCATAGAACGAGAGAATCGCTAGGCGCTCCAAGTTCCCGCCCTCGAGGAGCATTACGGCCGGCTCCGACCTGAGCTCGTCGAGCAGGATGGCGATCAGCTCCTCCTCGCGCGCCCTCATCCGCTCGACCCCCATGGCGATCTTGAGCTCCATCGCGAGCGCCGCCCGGATAGCTTGGAGGAAACCCGGCGTGCCGCCGTCCTCGCGGGCCTCGATCTCCTCGACGTAGCGGTGCGTACCGAAGGGTGTCGTCCATTTGACCGTACCGCCGCCCGGCTGGTCGGGGACGCCGCTTTCGTAGAGCGAGTTCGACAGCACGAGGATGCCCGAGGCCCCGGGCCCGCCGAGGAATTTGTGCGGGGAGAAGGTTATCGCGTCGAGACTCTCTTCGCGTCCGGGCGGATGCATGTCCATCTCGACGTAGGGTGCCGATGCGGCAAAATCCACGAAGCAATACCCGCCGTAGCGGTGCATGATCTCGGCCATCCCGCGATAGGGCGTCAAGAGGCCGGTCACGTTGGAACAGGCGGTGAAGGCACCGATGAGAAGAGGACGATCCCGGTTTTCCTCGAGCATGCGCTCCTGCCAGGCCAGGTCGGGCAGGCCCGTCGCCTCGTCCCGCGGCACTATCCGGACGTCGACATCGCACTCCTCCCAGGTGATCTGGTTGGAGTGGTGCTCCATGTGGGTCACCAGGACGAGAGGCCTCGGCCCCGCTCTCGACGCGGACAGGCCCTTCGGCGACCTGAGGCCGAGCATGCGCTGCAGCTTGTTGATCGCCGAGGTCATGCCGAAACCCGAAAAGAAGAGCGAGTCCTCGGCGCCCGCCCCGACCCGCCGCTTGATGATCTCGCGGGCGCGGTGGTAGGCCCGGGTCATGGCGACGCCGGTGTAGGTCGTCTCGGTATGCGTATTCGCGACGAGGGGACCGACAGTGTCCCGCATGAAATCCTCGATGGGTCGGTAGAGCCTGCCCGAGGCCGTCCAATCGGAATAGACGATTCGATGGCTGCCGCCCGGGGTCAGCGGCATCTCGGCGTCGACGCCGACGATGCGCTCTCGGTAAGGCGCGAAATGCGATTCCAGGCTCATATGGTCTCCTCGGGAAGGCCGAGCGGAGCTCCCTGCCGCCCGGACTCCGCCATTCTAGCGACGGTAGTCGTGGGCGGCCTGAATGGCGATCCGCAGGTTCTCCCAGGGAGTGTCCGGGGGGACGGTGCAGTCGGCGCCCAGGATGAAGCGCGCTGGCGCGGATTCGATCGCCTCGCGGACGGCGCTTCGTATGGTTTCCGGAGTGCCGCGGGCGATGACACCCTTGCGTTCCAAACCGCCCATGAAGGGCCTGCCGAACATCTTCGCGACTTCCTTCGCGTCGAGTTCCCTACCAGTGAGTTTCAGACTCGTATTGACGACATGCCCCGGATAGGCGACGAAGGGCGAAAGATCGGCGTAGGGCAGGTGGTAATCGCAGACGTGGAGAATGTTGAAGGCGCAGGAGCGGTCGATCTCCTCGAGGATTCGGAGATCGTAGGGCTTGACGCATTCGTCGAAGGTACCGGCTTTCGAGAGGCGCCCGCTCTCGCCGCCTTGGGTCGAGGAATAAAAGCCGTCGAGGCCCAGGCCGATGCAGTCCCTCACGAAACCCAGCAGCCCCTCGGTGATGATTTCGATTCCCAGCTTGAAAGCCTCGGGATTCTCCTCCATGTGCCGGCCGACCGTCTCCGGTGCGGCAATCTGGGTCGCGAACATGAAGGGAGAATACAGCGTGAGGACGACGAGAGCTTCCTTTCGCGCCGCCTCCACGATTCCCTTCACGACCGCCAGAGGCTCCTCCCAGAAGTCGGAGCCGAAGCGGGGCAGTTTGGCCCAGTCCTCCGGCCTTCGAATATCCGCGGCGGGCATGTGGTGCTCGAATTGGATCTTCACGAAGTCCATGCCGGTGAACCGGAAAAACTCCAGGTGCTTGTCCACGGCCGCCCGGCCGCGGTGGTAGGCAGGGTCGAAATGCAGGAAGAATGCCGCGGGTACGGAAGCCGGTTCGTACGCGGAATCGAGCAGCCTCATCATTTCATCGCGTCTGTTCATATTGACACTCCCTAACCTTTTACCGCGCCCAGCATCAGGCCGGAGACCTGAAAGCGCTGCAGGATGAAATATACGCAGATGAGCGGAAATACCGCGATTACCGAGCCCGCCATCACGACAGGCCACGGCGTCGACAGGCCCTCGCTCACCGGGAGAATGGCTATGGACACCATGAGGGTGTACATCTCCTTCGAGCGCATCAAGAGCAGGGGCCACATGAAATCGTTCCATCGGGCGATGAAGGAAATGGTCGCCCAGGCGGCGAGGGCCGGCGAGATGGTCGGCAGGACGATCCGCCAGAAGATTCCGAACTCGCGGCAGCCGTCCAGTCGACCCTGCTCCATGAGCTCGGCGGGAAAGTCGATGATGTACTGGCGCATGTAGAAAATGCCTATCGCGGTGGCGGCTCTCGGGACGATGAGGGCCAGATAGTTGTTGATCCAGTGCAGACGTCTCATGATGAGAAAGGTGGGCACGATTCCGACTTCGGGCGGAATCATCATCGTCGCGAGAAGGAAGAGGAAGAGCCAGTCGCGCCCGGGAAAGCGATACTTGGCGAAGGCGAAGCCGGCCAGCGAGCAGAAAAAGACCGTGGTCAAGGTCCCGAAGACCGCGACGATGAAGCTGTTCGCCGTATTGCGCGCGAGGGGCATGAGACCGGCGACTTTCTCGAAATTGGCGAGAGTGGGCGCATGGGGAATCATGGAACCGAGCCCGCCTATGCCTTCGGTCACCGGCTTGAGCGACATACCCAGCATCCATATCAGCGGGAAGACCGAGAGGCAACACCAGAGGATGAGGGGAACGTGGACCAGGGCCCTGTCCCTGCGCGCGATGCTCGTCTTCATTCTTTGTTGCCTATCTCGCTTCCGCCTCTGCGAAGCGAAATCACCTGGGCCGCGGATATCACAAGGAGGAGGATGGTGAGCGCGTAGCCCATGGCCGAGGCATAGCCCAATTTGAAGGTGGTGAATCCGCTCTCATAGAGATATTGGACGATGGCGAGAGAGGAGGCTCCCGGTCCCCCACCCGTCAGGATATAGGGTTCGGTGAAAATCCTGAACGAGTCGATGGTCTCCGTCAGGAAACAGAAGAACAGCACGGTCGATAGCCCCGGTATGGTGATGTGCAGCAGCTTCTGGGTCCGACTGGCTCCATCGACGGTGGCAGCCTGGTACAGCTCGGGGCTGATAGCCTGCAGGCCGGAGAGGATGATGAGCATGAACCACGGGACGTTCCGCCAGACCGACAAGACCATCACCGGGATCTTCGAAAGCCCCGTGCTGTTCATCCAGGGTAGGCGCTGCAGTCCCGCCGATTGCAGAAGCCAATTGACCAAGCCGCTGTTGTAATCGAAGAGCATGCCGAAGACCAGGCCGATCGCGACCGTGGCGGTGACATTGGGCAGAAACAGGACCAGCCGGTAGAAGCGCTGCTTCGAGAGGCGCGGCGTGTTCAGCAGGACTGCCATGAGGAGGGCGAAGCCCAGGATGAAGACGGTGTCGACGAGCCAGTACGCCGTGGTGTTTGCCAGCGAGTCCAGGAACCTCTGGTCGCGCAGGAGCTTGGCGAAATTGCTCAGACCCACGTATCTCATGGGCTTCAGGCCGTCCCAATCCTGGAAGGCCAGGAACAGCGACCAACCCAGAGGGAAGGCCCCGAACACCAGGAACAGCAGATAGAAGGGGGCGATGAAGCCATAGGCGTGGCGCATCGTCCACATTCTTCTCAGCGTTCCGGTCCGGGGCATCTTCCCTCCCTACTTGTCCAGATTGGCCGGAGCCTTGCCGATCTTGTCCCGCAGGACGATGCCCATGTTCTTGATGGCTTCATCCATCGTCTGGGCGTTCGCGATGTATTTTTCGAGCTCGGCCGAGATTATCGTATCGGCTTCGGCGTCGGCGGTGGTCACGCGCAGGTTCTTGGAGACGTTGCGAAGCCCCAATCCCTCCATCTGCTTGAAGGATTGGCCTCCGTAATAGGGATCCGCTTCCTTCCAGAACGGCTCGTCGAGCATGGCCTTGGAAAGGGGATTCTGGACCGGACCGTTCAATTTCAGGACTTCCAGCGTGTAGGCCTGGCGGGCCGGGCTATCGAAGTTGTAGTCGTACCAGATGCGCTTGTACAGCTCGGCATAGGGCGCATGGGGCTTCGCGATTATACCGACGATGTCGACTACCGGCGCCCCTCCGAGCTTGAGGCCCGAGAATACGGGGGCCGCCATCACGCGCCATTTGCCGGCCATGTCCTGGTCGTTGGCCTTCAGGAATTCGTCGTAGAAGGCGCCGATATAGAAGGTCGCGACTTTGCCCTCCCTCATGGCCTGATAGAGGGGAGGCTGGAGAATGATCGAGTTGTACAGCAGGCCCTCTTTGTGGAGAGTGTCGAAGTATTGGAAGGCCTTGAGAGAGCCCGGATCCTTGTCGATCACCACATTGCCGTCGTCGTCCCAGATCCGCGCTCCCGCCTGGGGCATGAGGCCGCGCCTTCCCCAGTACCGCCAGGTCCTCGAGCCCGGGTCCTCGTACGAGAGGAAGACCTGTCCCTTGCTCAGGCTCTTGAGTTTTCGTCCGACCTCGAGATAGCCTTCGAAGGTCGACATCTCTTTGGGGTCGATGCCGTATTTGTCGAAGATCTCCTTATTATAGAAGAGCAGCTGCGGTCGCAGCGAGCGCGGTAGAGCCCAAAGCCTTCCTTTGTAGGACAGCTGATCGTAGGTGCCCGCCACGAACTTGTCCTTGAAAGGTTCGAGGTAGGAGGTGAGATCGAGCAATACGCCCGCCTCCGCCATGGCCTGCATGCTCACCGGGAAGGTCGAGACCACGTCGGCCATGTCGTCCCAGGTCTGAGAGGCCAGGGCCAGCATGGTCTTCTGCCTGACCTCTTCTTCGCCCTTGGTAGCCACGACTTCCGCGGTTACGCCCTGGACTTCCGAAGGATTGGCCTTGAAATAATCGTCTATCTGGAGTTGCCAGTATTTAGGCTGCCCGAAGGCCCACATCACCATCTTTCCCGGAGGCGCGGCGAAGCCTTTGGAGGCATCCTGCGCCCCGGCGCCCATTAGGGAAAGAGCTCCAACCAAGGTCAGGGCGAGGACGAACCGAATCAATCTGCTGGACATCGCGACCCCCTTGTCAGGTAAAAAAGACATGTGTGCAAGCTAAATTTGCACACGTGTGCAATTATTACCACAGTTCATCCTATTGTCAATCAGTAAGTCAATCAATTTATTATTTATATAATAATGAATTAAATTGAATTGCCATTACTAACTTGTCATGCTAATGTCAACGTGTGCAAGATGAAGGCAGGCATTCGGTGACAATCCGCGATATCGCCAAGATCGCGGGAGTCAGCCACTCGACGGTTTCTCGCTGCCTCAACGATAGCCCTCTTGTTTCGGAAAAAACCAAGGCCCTCGTAGAGGCTATAGCGAAGGACATGAATTTTCAGTTCAACGCTAACGCTCGAGCCCTGGTTTCGCAGAAGACCGGTACTGTCGGTATACTCTATACTGAAATCTTCAACGACCCCAGAAATCTCCAGTACACAAAGCTCCTCCTCCACGATCTGCAGGAAAATCTCGCCGATCGCGGCTACGACGCCCTCATGAGCTCGAAAAGCGACCGTGGTAGCAGTCAAAGCAACATTCGAAGACTCATCGCCTGCCGCAAGGTCGATGGTCTCATCCTCATAAACGCCATTCCGACGCCGGAGGAACAGCGTGATCTCGAGGAGTCCGGCATTCCCCTCGTGCTCGTGGATGCTCCGGCCGCCGACCATGACTTGGACATTTACGAGACCAACAATTTCGCGGGCGCCCGCATGGCCACCGACTGCCTCATCGAGCGCGGCCATTGCGTTTCCATCCTGACTGTCTCGATGGGTCCCGGGGACTATGTCTTCGAAGACCGTAGCAGAGGTTTTCGGGAATCCGCCCGCAACCACGGCCTGACCTACGAGGGCAGGGTGGTCGTTCTGCCTCGCGGCGCCGCCTTCGAGACGGGCTACGCCTTCGCCGCGGCCAGCCTTTCCTTGATCAGGGATCTCCGCGTGGACGGCATCTTCGCCCAGGCCGATTTGCTCGCCCTGGGACTGGTCTCGGCGCTGCGCGAAAGGGAAATTTCGGTGCCGAAGGATATCCGCATAGTGGGATTCGACGACGCCACCATAGCGAGCTACTTCCAGCCGCGCCTCACGACGATGCACCAGCCGCGCGAGCAGATTGCCTATTCCGTCTGCGCCCGCTTGAAGTACCTCATCGACAGCGAGATCAGGCTCCCCCGCGTCGTCGAGTCCATCTTGCCGACCCTCGTGCTCAGGGAGAGCTGCTGATATGACGAGGCCCAAGAACACAGTTCTTAGGGCCCCCCGATTTTTCGTTTGACCGGGGCTCTGCTCGCGCGGCGCGTCTATCCCTTCACCGCGCCGCTCGTCAGACCGCTGATGATGTACCTCTGCATGAAGACGAAGATCAGCGCCACCGGGATGACAGTCACGACGGCGAAGGCCATCAGGTAGCTCCATTTGGTCCCGTACTGTCCCATGAAATTAAAGATCCCCGCCGTGATCGGACGCATCGTCTGGTCTTGGAGGAAGGTCATCCCATACGCGAGATCACCCCATCCGTAGAGGAAGGAGAAGACCGCGCACACGATGACGCCCGGCGATGCGATCGGCAAAAATACGGAAAGGAAGGCGGTGAACCGATTGCAGCCGTCGATGCGTGACGCATCCTCGAGCTCCTTGGGAATGGAGGCGAAATAGCCGATCAAGATCAACACCGAGAAGGGGATGCCGATCGTGGCGTCCGCCAGTATCGCCGAGAGCCGGGTATTCAGTATATGCGCGTTCTTGAAGAGGATGAACATCGGCGTCAGCAGCACCGAGACTGGCAGCATCTGCGTAACGAGGAAGCTGAGAATGAACAGCCTTTTGCCCTTGAACTTGTATCTGGCGATGCCATAGGAGGCGGGTATCGCCAATACGAGCGCGATGAGCATGGCGGCCGAGGATATCGCGAGGCTGTTCTCGAAAGATCGAAACATATTGAAATCGCCGCGCTTGAGTTGCGCGAAGTAGGAATCTGCGTTCCATGCCTGGGGGACGAGCGTCGGCGGCACATGGAATACCTCGATCTCCTTCTTGAGCGAGGTGGCGATCATCCAATAGAGCGGGAACATGATGACCGCGAAGACGACGATGGACAGGCAGCACAACGCAAAATCGACGCGCTTGTCGGAAGCTTTCCGATCGCCCATCAGCTCGTCTCCTTATCGTCATACACGAAACGCAGATATAGGATGCTCACGACGAACAAGATCACGAATAGGATATTCGCGGTCGCGGCCCCTTGGCTGTATTTGAACAGGGAGAAGGAGAGCTTGTAGGAGTAGGTCGAGAGCAGGTGGGTGGAATTGACAGGGCCCCCGTTGGTCATGACGAACACGAGGTCGAAGACCTTGAAGGTGTATATGAAGCCCAGGATCAAGACGGACTCGATCACCGGCTTGAGCATGGGCATGACGATCCGGAAGAAGGCCTGGCGCTTGCTCGCGCCGTCGATGGACGCGGCTTCGAGCAGCTCCCGCGGGATCGTCGTCAATCCCGTCGACAGGAGAATCATGTTGAAGGGTATCCCGATCCAGATGTTCGCGACGATGATGGACAGCAGCGCCAGGCGCGGCTGCAGGAGCCATTCGATCGGTCGCGCTATCAGGCCGCAGGCCTGGAGGGCTTGGTTGATTATCCCGACGTTCGAACTGAACATGAACTTGAATATCAGCGCGGTGACGGTCATCGGAATCATCCACGGGATCATCAGGAGACCGCGAATCTGCTTCGCGGAGGAAAAATCGCGATTGAAGAACGTGGCGAGAGCGAAGCCGATGACGAACTGGAAGACGATGCAGGAAACCGTGAAGGCGAAGGTGTTGACGAGCGCGGTCCGGAGCACGCTTTCGCCGAGCAGGACCGCGTAATTGCCCAGGCCTACGAACGGTTTCGACGCCTTGTTGAGGGTCGTGACGGTGACGTCTTGGAAACTGAGGATGAAGTTGCTGACGATCGGATACCCGACGAGCGCGACCATGTAGATGATCGCCGGAAGCGCGAAGAGGTACCCGATATTCCCGTACCTGAAAAAGCGCCTAATGCGATTCATGCAGGTCCTTACGAGTCGATGAGCGTCCGAAAAGGCGGGGAAGGCCGCGCGCGCTGCGGCGATGCGCTTCCCCGCCTCCGTCATAGCGGGCCGTTCCGCCGGTCTTCGTCACTTCGCGGCGAGTATACCGTCGATGGATTTTTGGGCCTTCGCGGCGGCAGCTTCGGGAGTCGCGACACCGGTGATGCTCTCGTTCATGGCGAGGGACAGGGCGTCGGAGATCTCGGGCCAGCGCGGATGCGGACCGCGGGGCTGGGCGGAGGCCATCTGGGCCGAGAACACCCTCATGACGGGATCGTCCGAGAACTGAGTGGCGGCGACATCCTTGCGCGAGGCGATATATCCGAAGTCGTCGATGTAGGTCTTCATCTCGGCCGGGCTGGCGGCGAACTTGAGGAAGGCGACGGCTTCGTCGACCTTGTTGCCCTTGACCACGGCGAAGTTCTCGCCGCCGAGATCGGAGGCGGCCTTGTTGCCGATGGGCAGCTGGACGACATTCCACTTCAGGTTCGGGGCCTGCTGGCGCATGGTGGGCACCTGCCAGGGGCCATTGACCATCGTCGCGAGGTTGCCGGAGATGAACTGGTTCATCACGTCGCCCTGGGTCCAGTTGATGACCTCCTTGGGCATCGCGCCGCTCTTTACGAGGTCGCGGACCAGCGAGAGGGCCTTGATGCCGTTGGCGTTATCGATCTGGAAGGAGGTGTTGCCGGAGCCCCAGAGGAAGCAGAGGAAGCCGAAGGTGCCTTCCTCGTTCTGGACCGAGCTGATGCCGAAGCCGTGGACGTTGCCCTTGGTAGTCTTCAGGGCGACGCTCTTGAGCTCGTCCCAGTTCTTCGGGGGCTTGACGCCGGCGGCCTTCAGCATATCTTCGTTGTAGTACAGCGAGAGGCAGTTGCTCCCGAAGGGAATGCCGTAGAGACGACCATCGAGCTTGCAGGAATTGAGCGGGCCGGGGTAGTATTGCTTGAGGTCGGGCCACGAGGCGAGCTTGTCGGTGATATCCGCGAAGATACCCATCGCGGCGTAGGAAGCGTGGTCGGGATTGTCGATGATCACGATATCGGGAAGCTCGGCCGCGGCCGCGCCGATGGAGAGCTGCTTCTTGAAGTCCGCGAAGGGGATGTACTTGGTTACGACCTCGATCCGGCCCTGCGAGGAGTTGAAGTCCTCGCAGACCCTGGCGAGGGTCTCCTGATGCTTCGCCGTCTCCCAGTAGTTCCAGATCGTCACGGTCTTCTTCGACTGGGCGAACGCGCCAGCGGTGAAGATCGTGCAGGCCAGCAGCATCACGAGCGCCGACGAGAGGATTCTCTTCATTTGCGATCTCCTTTGTTCAGCGCGATCGGAGGATTCTCGCGTCCGCCGCGCGAACATGGGCTATCCTGAGACCGGATGCCATATCCCGCAACGCGGAATATTCTAATAAAGGTGGATTTAATTGGGGTCGCCGGCCATGCTCACCGGTTGGCCTTCCGGAAGGCGGAAGGCTTTTGTCCGGTTGCCTCCTTGAAGACCCGGCAAAAGTACTTCGAGTCCCGGTAGCCCGCCCGCTCCCCTATCTCATAGAGCTTGAGTCTGGTGCCGATCAGGAGTTCCTTCGCCTTCTGGATCCGAAGATCGCGGATGAAGGAGCTGAAGGTCGTTCCCGTCTCGCGATGGAAACGGGCGCTCAGGTACTCCGGGGTCACGTCGACCTGCGACGCGACCTCGTTGAGCGTGATTCCCTGCGCGTAGAACTCCCGTACTATGTTCTTGGCCCTCGCGACTATCAAGCCGTCGCTCGGCGAGGATTCCTCGGCCTGGGGGAACAGCCGCGACAGAATCGCGGCTGCCTCCTCGAGCTCCGTCCAGGAGACGGCGAGTTCGATCTTCTCGAGGATACCCTGCTGCGAAAGCTCTGCGCAGCCTTTGCAGCATACCTCGCGGGCGGTGTTGAGCAGGCTCCAGGAAAAACGGATGATTGCGTTCTTGATTTCCTTCGGAGAATGGACGAGCCCCGCGCGCAGCCGCCCCATGAATTCGCCGATGCACGATTCGTAGAGCGCCCGATCGGCCGCGCAAAGGGCGGCGCGCGCCTTAATCTCCGCCGCGATCGGATAGGACAGCGGAGCGAACTGCGTTCCCTCGACCTCGGGCCAGACGAGCAAGGAACCGCCGCCGAGCGGGATGTTCCAGTCGAGCGCCCCATCTACGCCCTGCGAGACGGCCCTGAGCGCTTCTAGGCCGTCGAAGCGACCCCAGCCCACGCAGAGCTCGGGAACCCCGGCTTTCATAATCCGAGTCATAAAACAGGATTCGAACCAATGGCGGATCGACCCGACGTCCTCTATGTTGAAAGCGACTATCGAGAAGCGATCGCCGCGGGGAATCTCGACGATCCGCCATTCAAGGCCGGCGCGGCTCGAGAGCGTCGCGGCGGTCAGCTCGATGACCCTCGGCGCGTCGATCCCGTACCTGCGCCCCAAATGCACTGTGGCGAGGGCGAAATGGCCTTCGATGTCCATTCGGCAGCAACTCGAGAGCGATGAGCGTAGGCTCTCGTCGACCTTCGTCCCGCCGAGCATGATCGAATAGAGGGCACCCTCGAGGGTCGTGCCCCCTTTCTTCTTCCGCGAAAGCCGCTCGTTCTCGATCTGGTCCTCGATGTTCTTGAGCGCCTGCGTCAGGTCGCCGACGCTGATCGGCTTGAGGAGGTACTCGCTGACGCCGAGCTTGATCGCCTCGCGCGCGTACGAGAACTCCGAGTACGCGCTCAGTACGATTGCCTTCGCTTCTATAGATTCGCCGCGGAGCCTCTCGAGCATCTCGAGCCCGTCGAGGTCGGGCATCCGGACATCGGTGACCACCAATTCCGGCCGAAGCTCGGCGACGATCCGCAAGCCTTCCAACCCGTCCCTGGCCTCGCCGACGATCTTATAGTCGGGCTTGATCTTGCCGATGAGCCTCGCCAAACCCTCGCGGATCCGCGGCTCATCCTCGACGATTACGATCCTCATCGAACCGGCCTACCGGAGCTCCGATACGGGCAGACCTATGCGGATCCGCGTGCCCTCGCCGGGCGCGCTGTCCACGTCGACCGCGGCCTCGGAGCCGTAGTACATCTTTATTCGCTCGATCGCGTTGCGCATCCCGATATGGCTCCCGCGGCCCGTCTCGGCTAGCGCGCCAGCCTCGATTTCCCGGAGCATCGCCGAATCGATACCGCATCCGTTGTCCGCGATCGCCACCAACAGACGATCATCGTCCCTCCCGATGGAGATCGACAGCTCGTGCGCTTTCGCCGTCCCTCTGAAGCCGTGGACGATCGAGTTCTCCACGAAGGGCTGGAATAGCAGTTTATGGATGCGGAGGTCGAGGACCGAGATGGCCAGGTCCAACCGGAAGTCGAAGGCGCCCTTGAGCCGAGTCTGTTGCAGGAAGACGTACTTCTTCAGCCATTCGACCTCCCGGCGAATCTCCACTTCCCCGTTGCTGTCGTCGATGCCGTAGCGCAGGATATCGGCCAGGGCGCCTATCGCGTTGCTGATCTCGAACTCCTCCCGGTCGATGGCCATCCAATTGATCGTGTCGAGCGTGTTGAAGATGAAATGCGGGTTGACCTGGGCTTCCAAGGCGGCGATCTCCGCGTTCCTCTGCTTCGTCAAGGCCGCCTGGACCTCGCGGAGCAGGTCGCCGATCTTCTCGATCATGGAGTTGAAATTCTCCGCGATCCGCTCGACTTCGAGAGGCATGTCCTCGCCGATCGATATCCTCGTCGATAATTCCCCTGCCGCGGCCGAGTTCATGGCCGCGACGATGGCGCCCATCGACCGCGTCAGCCGGTCCGTGATGTAGAGAATGATCGCGAGCAGGATCGCGACGGTCGAGAGGCTCACGGCGATAGCGATCCTCTGTTGTTTCGACAGCTCGCGGTAGGTGACGCCGAGGTCCCGCGCGGCGATGATGTACCAGCCGGTCTTCGGCTCCTGCAGCTCGTAGACCGACAGTCTGCGGGCCTTGTCCGCCTCGCCGCCGCGGACGATCCGTTTGATGGCGTCGTCGCGCGCGGCCGGGGCCGAGGGAAGGTCGATCTTTTTGCCGATCAGCGACTCGTCGGGATGCGACACTATCGTCCCGTCGCCGGAGATGAGGCAGATGGAGCCCTCCGAGGCGGCTCCGGAGCCATTCACGCTACTCTCGTCGCATATCTCGCTGAGCATGCGCTCGTCGATCGAAAGGATGATCACGCCGCTTCTGCGCCAGGCATCCCGCGTCTCCACGAAGCGGTGCCCCAGGTGGAAGAGGTAGTGCTTCTTCACCGCGTAGAGCGAGGCGAGCTCGGAGGGAAAGAACCGGGTGCCCATGCCATTCGCGATCGAATCGAAAAGCTTGGCCGGCCGGTCCGTCGATGCGTCGAGCCAGGAAGTCTTGGTGTTGTATCCCGTGAGGATATCGTCGAAGACCATCCTCCCGCTGCTGGTAAGAACGGCGATCGATTGGATGTAGGGCATGGTGTAGATGTAGGTATGGAGCGCCCTGCGCAATTGGCCCGAGGTGAATTCGATATTCTCTCCCGCGTTCAGTTCCTTCATCAAGTCTATGAGGTGATCGTCCGTGTACATCTGGTACAGGAGGTCATCGTAGAAATCCAACTTCGTGCCGATGATCTTGCGGGTCTGGACCAGGTTGGTGTTCTCCAGGGCGTCGAATTTCCTCTGCAGGATCCCGGCCATATTGTAGTACGCCGCCACCTGGGCGACGATTACCGGTAAAATCGACAGGACGCAAAACGAGACGATGAGGCGATACTTGATACTTCGCTTGTTGCGGAAAATCCGCCTCGGCGATTCTCTTCTCTTTGAACCGTTTATAGTATGTCCTCCAAAGGAAAAGGCGCGGATGACGCGTCCCGACGCTATCGGGAGACTCGCTCGAAGACGGGTATGCGCCCGATCGGCGCTTCGCACTCGACGGACCCGCCGCCATCGCGAATCGATCCATCGTGAAGGCTGCTCCACCGTCCCTCGGGAAGATAGACCTCCCTGCGCCGGAGACCCGGATAAAGGACGGGGGCGACGAGCAGGTCGCAGAAGAGGTACTGGTCCTCGATCTCCCACGCCCGCGAATCCCCGGGATAGTCGAAGAAGAGCGGGCGCATGGGCGGCATGCCTCGTTCGTGCGCGGCGCCCATGGCCTCCGCGATCCGGGAGCGGAGCCGCTCGCGGAGTTCGATGTGCTTCGTGCAGATGCCGTAGACCTCCTCGCCGTAGCACCAGATCTCGTTGGGCGCGCCGGATCGGCAGATGGCGCCGCCCGTCGTCCCGACCTGGGGCTGGCGCGGCTCGCGGTCGCCGTGGAGCCGCATGACCGGGCAGAAGGTGCCGTACTCGAACCAGCGCGCGAAAAGCTCGCGGAATCCGGGGTCGCTCGGATCGCCGCCGTGGAAGCCTCCGATGTCGGTCGTCCACCAGGGGATGCCGGCTATCCCCATGTTGAGCCCCGCGGCGACCTGGCATCTGAGGCTTTTCCAGCTCGAGGCGATATCGCCCGACCATACCAGCGAGCCGAAGCGCTGGCTTCCGGCCCAGGCGCACCGGATGAGGTTGATCACCTTCTCCTGTCCGGCCGCGGACATCCCCTCGTAGAAAGTCTTCGCGTACATGAAAGGATAGATGTTGCCGATCGCGAGATCCGAGCCGAGATGGTAGCGATAGTTGTCGAAGTCGTAGGCGGCATACTCGGGCTCGGCCTCGTCGAGCCAGAAGACCCTGATTCCCTTGTCGAAGTAGTTCTCCTTGACCTTCCCCCACACGTAATCGCGCGCCTCGGGCTTGGTGGCGTCGAAGTGCAGCGAGTTGCCTTGGAAGTCCATCGAGATGCGGATGCCCCGCTCGGTTCGGATGAGATGACCGAGCTGCCGCATCTCGGCGAAGTTCTCGCTGCGATAGTCGACCGTAGGCCAGATCGAGACCATGAGTTCGATGCCCATGTCCCGGAGTTCCGAGACCATGGCCTCGGGGTCGGGCCAATAGACCGGGTCGAAGCGCCAATCGCCCTGGGTCGGCCAATGGAAAAAGTCGATCACAATGACGGAAAGCGGGACCCCCCTGCGTTTGTACTCGCGCGCCACGCCGAGGAGCTCTTCCTGAGTCTGGTAGCGAAGCTTGCATTGCCAGAATCCCATCGCGAAATCCGGCATCACGGGCGTTCGTCCCGTCGCGCCGGTGTATCGCTCCAGTATCTCGGCCGGCTCGTCCGCGGCGACGATCCAATAGTCGAGGGCCTTGGTAGAGGAGGCGCGCCAGGTCGTGCCGTTCTTCGCGAACGTCGTCCTTCCGATCGAGGGATTGTTCCACAGGAAGCCGTAGCCGAGACTCGAGAGGCAGAAGGGCACGCTCGCCTGGGAGTTGCGGTGAGCGAGCTCGAGCTCCGTCCCTTTGAGGTCCAGGCAGGGCTGCTGATACTGACCCATTCCGTAGATCCTCTCGCGGGGATCGAGCGACTCGAAGCGCGCCGTAAGCGCGTAGTCGCCGCCGATGATCGGCCGGAACTCTCGAGCCTCGAGCTCGAGCGCGGAGCAATCCTCCGAGAGGACGTCCTTCCGCGTCCGCCGCGACTCCTCGAGGATCTTCTGCCCTCGCGCGCCGAAAAACGTGAGCTTGCCCGAGCGCGAGAGCTCGGCGCGAATCGACCCGTTCGCAATCGAGGCGTGATCGCCGTCGACGGCGATGCGCGCCTCGTTTCCGGCGGCGGGCAGGAGAGCCCAATCTTCGAGGGGCATCTCGGGGCCCTTGGTGGCCCTGACTCGCAGCGAGTCCGGCCCCCAGGCCTCGATCCGCAGGATCTCATGATCCTCTTCGTGAACGAATCCGGCTTCCAGCTCGCGGATGATGGGCACGATCGCTCCTCTCGATTTCGAACAGCAAATAGTATGGCAAGAATCCTCGGATAGCAATGCGGATTTTTCTCGAATAGGTGGACTAATTTAAGCTAAGCCATCTGGGCTCAGTCCGGCTCCTTTTCAACTTTCGCCTTGTATTCCTCCAAAGCCTCCCTTGTCGTCATCCACCGGCTGCCGATTTTCACCGCCCCGAGGCGGCCTGTCCGTGCCAGGAGGGTAAAAGGTCAGCGATCTTATCAGGCGCCGTCGTCGGGAGTTTAGTAAGGACGTACCGAAGGTAATAATACGGCTCGAGTCAGCGGATCTTCGCAGTCTCGACGGATGAGTAAAGGATAGTGCTGGCGAAATCGCCGCGGGGGAACCCGAAATCGCCAAGTTTTCGCGGCCGATCGCGAATGGCCAAAGCATCAAGCTCGTATTGAAACTGCCAAGGCCAATGGAAAGGAGCCGTATGATCGGCTCTTGCCGGCCAGTCTATGGACGGATAACGTGCGAGAAGTTTCCCGTCCGTTATTTTGTCGAGG
>CAYOIX010000033.1:0-51005 GCA_964404145.1 uncultured Treponemataceae bacterium | reverse complement strand
TCGGCGATTCTCGGCCCGCGCACGATGGAACAGCTCGACGATCTGCTCGCGGGCGCCGAGGTGGTTCTTTCCGACGAGGTCCTGGACGCGATCGACCGGATCGTCCCTCCCGGAACCGACGTCGGAATCGACGCGGCCAACTATGTGCCGCCCGCGCTCAGCCAAACCAGCTTGCGCCGCCGTCTGGCTAGCGAGCGAGCCGCGTCCTGACCGAATCATCAGTTCCGCCACACTTCTATCACGTGAGGGTATCGATATAATTTGACAATAATAGGAGTAAGTGCACACTTACGTGTGCATTTGCTGACCCGGCAATAAAACGGTTGAGGTGAGGACCTATGGCTGATCCGGTTGTGCATTTTGAGATCATCGAGACTTTGCTCCAGTTATGCGTATATTGTGGATTTCCAAAGGCAATTAATGCCATGAATTGAGCAAAAGATGTATTTGAGAAAATCTGAAAACCAACATCTGCTAAACCTGACGACGCTTCGCGTTGCAGGTTTAGCAAGCGTGATGCGGCCTCTGCGGGCTTAGCATTTGACAGCATGCTGTCAAATGCTTATTTTGTGTTCACAGAGTCGACAGGAGCGCCGGATGGCAGGTGCTTGGGCGAATCGGCTATAGGCCGCAAACAGTCGCCCAGATGGCCCGCGACATGGGCCAGGCGCGGCAGAGCGTGCAGGCGTCGCCGACCTACTCGATAAAGAAGGATTGGTCATTTACAAGGACAATCCGTCCGACCAGCGGACCCAACTGCTCGAACTGACGTCTTCGGGCGAAAATGTTCTTGCCGCCATGTACCGGCGAAATGAGGAATGGTCAGGGCGAGTCATGACGAAACTCGACCCAAAGCGATTGGCGGGAGTGACAGACGAGTTGGAAGGTATCGGACGCATTTTGGAGGATGTTTCATGATAAACGGGACGGTCACGTCTTTCAGGCCACCTTTCTGCCCTGGGGCGACGGTACGCATATGTTACCTATCAGAGCGGCAATCATGAAAGTCATCGGAAAACAGGCAGGCGATACAGTGGAAATTCGTTTGAACGACAAGTCGGAATCCACAGGAGAGGACTCGACACATGAGTCATAAACCAGTGGAGAGCACCAGGGTTCGCTGCTCATGCGGAAGTGTCGAGTTCGAAGCGCGAGCTAGGCCAATTCTGACGAGTGTCTGTTATTGCGACGATTGTCAAAAGGCATCTCTTCGGATCGAATCGCTCCCGCATGCCCCCCGTATCCTGGGCGAGGACCGGGGAACGTCCTACGTCCTTTACCGCAAGGATCGGGTTACCTGTCTACGGGGCCAGCAGTTCTTGGAGGAACATAGACTCGAGGGCGAATCGTTTACGAAAAGGGTTGTAGCCTCCTGCTGCAACTCAGCCATGTTCCTCGACTTCGAAAAGGGGCATTGGTTGTCACTCTATCGAGATAGATTTGAAGGTCATGCCCCACCTGTTCAAATGCGCGTTCAGACAAAGTACAAACCCGAGAACGCAGTTCTTTCCGATGACATACCAAGCTATCCTGGTTTTCCTTTCGTATTTGTTGCGAAACTCATCCTCGCAAAAATAGCCATGGTTATTGGTAGGTGAGCCGTCTAAGAAGTTTTTCAACCTTACTCACGGGACGGCTCTTTCTATAGTAGAATGCCATATGCAGCCGAATAAATCCACATTTCAAACTAGATATGGTCCATGGGCCCTCATCGTCGGCGGTTCGGACGGCCTAGGCGCGGAGTTTGCCCGACAGCTGGCCTCGCAAGGCTTGAATCTCGCGCTGGCGGCCAGGCGGCCCGATCTGCTGGAACGGTTCGCCGACGAACTCACCCGGCGTTTCGGCGTGCAGGTCCTGACCCTCACGCTGGACTTGGCGGATCCCCGCTCCGTCGATTCGATCGTGGAGCGAAGCTCCGGCCTGCAAGTCGGATTGCTGATCTGCAATGCGGCTTCCGCTCCCATCGGGCCGTTTATCGGACATGCGCGGGCGACGCACGACCGCTTGCTCGAAGTGAATTGCCGGACGCCAGCCTTGCTCGCCTGGGAATTCGGCCGAAGAATGTCGCTGCAAGGACGGGGCGGTATCATCCTCGTTTCTTCGATGGCCGGCTTCCAGGGCACCGGCTGCGTCGCGCATTATGCGGCGTCGAAGGCCTACATCCGCGTTCTCGCCGAGGGCTTGTGGAACGAGCTCCGCGGGAAGGGCGTGCACGTGTTGGCCTGCTGCCCCGGAATCGTGGACACTCCGACATTCCGACGCGAAGGGCCTGTCCGACCCCGCTGGCTGGCCTCCCCGCTGATGGACTGTCGACCTGTCGTCAGGCAGACGCTCCGGGCGCTCGGCCGGAAGCCGATCGTCGTGCCTGGGACTTCGAACAAAGTCGCTGTCTGGTTTACGCAACGCCTCCTGCCGCGAAGATTGGCCATTGCCCTCGCCAGCCGGGGCACCAGCGCGATGTACAGTCGCTCGGAACAGGGGAATCCATTATGACTGTTTCGGGGCCTTGATCTCGATGGGTGGGGGAGGGGCGAGCGCCTTCGTAATCGCCGGGCCGATGAGATTCATCACGAGAGCCGCGAGCTTCTTGAAGGGTATGAGCAGAGGATAGTCGCGGTTGTAGCGAGCGGCCCAGTGCCGTCCGATGAGCGTGGTGTAGATGGAGACGGTCTGCAAAGCCGCCGTATAGTCGAGGGTGCTTAACAGCTCGTCGGCCAGCCCGAAGGGAAGGCTCAACATGAGGGGACCGCGCGCGTATTCCACGGCCCAAACCCCGTCGGTGAAGTTCATCCCGCAGGCCTGACCCTTTCCCACGAAGATGCGGTCGCCGGGTCGATAGACGCGCTTTTCGAATTGTCCTTCGGCGAAATACCAGGCCTCGCCGTCGATGACCGTATCCCAGAACGCGACCCGGTGGCGTCCGGAGTGTCCTTCCGAGCCTATCGGGGTTCCCCAGATCATGACGTATTCGAAAAGCGAAGCGAAGTAGAGCTTCATCTGGATCATGGCGCCGCCGGCAATGCTGTAAATCCACGGCTGATCATGGTAGATGCGCCCCGGATAGCGTTTCTCGATCTCTTTCGCTATCATGTCGAACATCGCCGGCTTGGGCTGACCGAGGCCGGCCCTCGCACATTCGTCGATCACCTCGGGGTCGAAAATATAAGGGATCATGCGCCGTTTCCTCCGCTGTATGTCTGGTTCAATACCTTGGTCACCAAGGTATCCGACATGGAGGCAATTGGCAAGCAAAGAGACAAGTCCGTTCTTGTACGAGCCGAAGCACCGTCGGCGGAACCGGATGGAGCCGTTCTCGCCGACGGTTGGCAGCGGGGACTCGAGATCGAGCTCTTTTCCTTCCTCTTCCGGAACCCGGGCGCGGTATTCTCGACGCGCGAGCTCTACGCGAAAGTGCGGGAGCAGAATCTCCTTTCTTATTCTGCGGAATTGTAATTCTAGCTAGTTGTGCCCGGTACCTACCCCTCCCCTGGGTGTTGGTCATTGCGAAGGGCAGTCCGGTACGAGAGCTTGCTCAGTTCTCCCCTCCTGAAGTCTTCGTCAGGCGTGATATCGCATCTCTCCTGGTTCGTACGCCTAGTCGAAAATACAGCTTCTCAAGGTGCCATTCGACGGTGCGTCTGCCGATAAAGAGCTTCGACGCGATTTCCGAGGCAGATAGCCCCCGACAGAGAAGGACCGCTATTTCCGCCTCGCGCCAGGAGACTCGGGGGAATCGCTCGCGGACTTCATCTTCGCAAACCGCATACCGCGCCATTTGCTGGAGCTTCTCGAAACAGGCATGGAGATTGTTGATGTGAGGGACCAAAACCGCCAGGGTGGCGCGATCCGTCTCTGAAAAAGGCAAGCCGCGGGAGGAACGATGGAGCGAGTAGTGTAGTGGATTACTCTGAGCGATATGCGTAAGAGTCACGGCATTCCCCGCGGGCCGCGTGAAGTCTGTCACGAATTCGGTGTTTTTGTAATCATTCCATACGGTAATAAAACAGTGGTCTACGCTATAGCGCGATGACAAAGCGGATATTTTGAAGCGATGCACATCCGGAATAAAGGGTACACGGAAGCGATAGTATTCGTTGAAAGATCTGATCAAAGCATCGCCAAATCCGTCACCTAGAACCACTCTTCCCGAATCGTCGGCCATAATTGCCCCGACATCGACAGGGATCAGCCGAAGGAGCCCCGACATCGCGCGAATGATAAACTCGTTCTTTGTCTTGGCTGATTCGATATCTAATAGGTAGTCGTGTATGGCCCGCCAGGGGACTTCTTCATAATTGCGCATTGTAGTGAACCTAGTGTGCTCCGATTATATCGCCGAAACCGATGGATAAGGGAAAAAATCTTAATAAAAACCCGTAATATCTACGGGTGTTTCGAGCCCCCACGTGTGCTATTTGGTAGTGTGAAATTTCCCAAAAATCTGAACGAGGCGGGAATGTTCTTGGGGGTGGCTATGGGAAAGCTCGTCGCCGTTCTTGCCTGTATCGCAATCGTCGTGCTGTTCGGTCTCACTGCCGTTTTTGCTCAAACCACGCCTACCATCGAGATGGGAACCCCGACGATAGCCCAGATTCCCTCCCCCCTCTCGCTAGAGCTACGCCCCAGCTACGACATGCCCCTCGGCGACAGCGCGTCGTGGTTCTCAGGCGGCGGCGCTATGGACATCGGCCTGAACTATCGCTTCCCCGGGACGATCTTCTACCTTTCAGGCGGGCTCGAGTACTCATACACGCCAGTCCAGGCTGCGACGAGCCTTTCTATGGCCGCGCCTCGAATTGGCGGCGGCATCCAGCTTCCTATCACAGGGGGAATCTCGGTCTTCGGCTACGGCATGGCCGGGTACTACTACGCCATGTACAACGACGCATCCGCCTCGGTTACGGATCCGTACGTATCCGCCGGACTCGGGCTCAAGTTCGCCCTCGCCCCGACTTTCACGCTCGAGGTGGGGGCCCAGTACAAGGATTACTTCGGGCTCTACGAGGGGGTGAGCGCAGGCATCGGCGTCGACATCGCGCTAGGGAACCTCGGCGGGAGCATCGACGTGCCGGCGGTGGACTTACGTCCCGCCTTCCCGGTCTTCTACAAGTACTACGATGACCACCCCATCGGGACGCTCGAGATCAAGAGCAACCTGAAAGTTCCCGCCAGCGATGTCCAGGCCCAGGTCTTCATAAAGGAGTACATGGACTCGCCCAAGGTCGCCGAAGTTCCGGGCACACTGGCGCCAGGCGCGAGCAGGAAGGTCGATCTTTTCGCCCTCTTCACGGACAAGCTGCTGTCCATCACCGAGGGCACCAAGGTCGCCACAGAGATCTCGGTGTCCTACAAGGTCGATGGACAGACCTACCAAGACCGGAAAATCGAGACGCTGACCCTCTGGGGCCGGAACGCGATGACCTGGGACGACAACCGAAAGGCAGCGGCCTACGTGACATCCAAAGATCCCGGCGTCCTCAATTTCGCGCGCAGCGTCTCGAGCTACATCCGCAGCAAGGAGAACCGCTCGATCTGCGACAACCTCCAGGCGGCCATAGCCTTCCACGAGGCGCTCAACCTCTATGGCCTCAACTACACGCCCAACCCCAAGACGCCCTACGAAGAAGTATCCAAACAGAAGGACGCGATCGACTTCCTCCAGTTCCCCAAGGAGACCTTCCAGTACAAGGCGGGGGACTGCAGCGACCTGTCGATCCTCTATGGCGCTCTGTTCCAGGCAGTGGGCATCGACGCGGCCTTTATAACCATTCCCGGGCACATCTTCATCGGGATGGACACAGGCTTATCTCCCGCCCAGGCGCCCAAGGAGTTGATTCCGGAGGGGCAGTTCATCGCCTATAAGGGCCGCGCCTGGATACCGATCGAGATCACGGCCATCCACGACGGCTTTATGCGCTCCTGGCAGCTGGGCGCCACGGAGTGGATCCAGAACAAAGCTTCGGGGCAGGCGGGCTTCTACCCCATCTCGGAGGCCTGGGCGGTCTATCCGCCCGTGGGCTTGCCCGGCTCG
The DNA here is from genome assembly GCA_964404145.1 of uncultured Treponemataceae bacterium. Classification (GTDB taxonomy): domain Bacteria; phylum Spirochaetota; class Spirochaetia; order Treponematales; family Rectinemataceae; genus UBA1306. The sequence continues at coordinate 44,974 of CAYOIX010000033.1, read as the reverse complement.
GATATAGCCGTCGCGATGCCACAGTCGGACAGCATCCTCCGAGCTTACCAGGCGGAGGCGCAAAAATACCTCGACAACGCTCTGGCGCCGATACTTGCGAAACTGCAGGACCAGATAAAAGAGAGCGGGAGCGTGCCGGCGATGAACAGCCTCGGGGTTCTGTACGCTAAGTATGGACAGAGCGACACGGCCGAGCAGGAGTTCAAGCAAGCTTTAGCCAAGAAGCCCTATCTGCCCACGATCTTGAACCTCGGGCACCTGTACTTCACTCGGGGCGATTGGAAGAACGCCCTGACCTTTTATCGGCAGGCCGACGAGATGGATCCGAGCAACGCCCATATAGTGCTGGCCCTAGCTCGAGTGAGCCAGGAGATGCGGAACTTTGACGATGCGAAGCTGAATTACGAGAAGTTGAAGAAGATGGACCCGACTCTCGCGGAGCAGTTCGCCTTCCTGGGCGAAGGCAAGGAGACCGGCTCCCGAGCGACGGACGTCGAGACCGAGCGCAAGACGATTCTCTGGGAGAATGAGGAGTGAGGATGAAATCTATTCTATGCGCCTGTGTCCTGTCGCTGATGACGGCTGTCACGGCTTTGGCGGCTCCCGACCTGCTCGCTGCCTATGTCGACGGATCCGTCTATCTGCAGAGCGGCTCCGCCTGGAAGGAGCTGTCGATAGGGGATTCGGTTCCAGCGACAGCGACAATACGACTCGACGCGGGTGCCTCCCTGAAACTGAGCGGAATGGGGGCGACGATTTCATTGAGGCAGAAGGGGACCTACGACCTCCACGCCGTACTCTCCGCCCGACAGACGCTGGGCTCCGCCGATGTCGCCGCGGCAATCGCAGGGAAAATGCGGCTGCTGCTCAATGGGTCGTCGACCGGCCAGAGCTCGGTTGCCGGTGTCCGCGGAGCCAATGAAAGCAAGAGCGACGAGTCCGGTTGGGTAGAGAGCGGGACACAGGACGCAATTCAGGAGGCTATGGATTCCATCGAGGCGGAGAAGTACGGAGAAGCCATCATCAAGCTTTCAAGTGCCGAGGATGAGGCGACTACCGAGAATCTTCCCGAGCTTCACTACTACCTCGCCTTCGCCTATTCGCAGAATGGGGACACGGACAACGCGAACAAGGAACTCGACGACATCCGAACACCTGGCGGGGTCTCTTGGGCAGGCGATTACATCTTGCTCAAGGCGAAGCTTGAATTGGACAATCTCGCTTTTTCGCAAGAGCTTGCATGGCTATCCCAGACCGGGAATGACTTGTCGGGAGACGGAATGCGGGCCCCACTTTATTACTTCCTGCTAGGGATCGGATACCGCGGGATTGGGGATGTTCCGAGCGAGAAGGCGAGTTTTTCGAAGGTCGTGGCGATATCAGCCGACAGCGATCTGGGGAAATCGGCAGCGCAGCTGCTTACCAATATATAAGTGCCGTGAGAAGAAGCTATGAAAGCGAAAAGGTTTGAAATAGCGGGGGCGGCCATAGTGGCCGTCGCAATGCTGGCAACATGCTCGGCAAACTCCCTCCTCACGGATGTGCAAGCGAAAGTGGTGAACGCAAAGGGTGGAGGGACGGTTATCGCGCCGATCTTCAGCCCTGCTCCGTCATCCACCGGCATCTATACCTCGTCTTCGGACCTCGGTGTCACGATCACCTGTCCGACAAGCGGGGCGACGATCCATTATACGACCGATGGCTCTACCCCGAGCGTGTCGACGACCGCATACGACGGACCGCTTTCCGTGGCCGGCGACGGTACGACGAAAACTATTAAGGCGATAGCCATAAAAGCTGGGATGACAGACTCATCACTTGTCGTAGCGACTTATACGATCACATATAGTCAAGTCTCTACACCACAGTTCAATCTCGCAGGCGGAACATACAGTTCTGATCAAATTGTGACGATAACCTGTGCGACACCCGGTGCGACCATCTATTACACGACGGATAGAACAACTCCGACGACTCTTTCGACCAAGTATGCGGGAGCGATCTCCGTTGCCGGCAACGGCATCGTGAAGGCTGTCAAGGCGATTGCGGCTGAGGCGCAAATGCGTTTGAGCCCAATTGCCTGGGCGACCTATGCGATATCGACGACACCATCAACCACCCATGTCTACATTTCAGGAGAGGTTGGCCCTTCGAGCGGGAACACAGTGCCTGTCTATTGGAAGGATGGTACCCTGAACGCTCTTCAATTGACCGCGGGGTTTACAAATGGGTGGGTAGGCCGCATCGCCGAAGACAGCTCGGGGAATATCTATATCGTGGGGGGCCAGCATAAGACCGGGACTACCATATATGGCTATTGGGAAAATTCGACTTTCACCACCATCTCGCAAGGAGGATACTCCGTCGTCTGGAATTATGCGATTTCAGTCGACACCAGCGGAAATGTTTGGGTTGGCGGGATGGTTGGAAACTCGAGTCCCCCGCCGACGACCGTTTACTGGACCCCTGGGGCTGGTCCCACCCCGCTCGCAAATGCTGGCTCGGGAGGGCTCGGTAACCTGCGCGCCGATGCTTCGGGGAATGTATTTTTCACTCAAGCTGAGGGAGACTCTGCTTCCAAATATGTGCCGTACTTCTGGAAAAACGGAGCGACCCCAACCGCGCTTCCGTTGCTCAGTGGATACCCCAATGGATACGCGCAGGACTTCGCATTTGATACTTCAGGGAACTGTTACATTACGGGAAGTGAGTGGAGCTACGGAGTTACGCCGGCTGTGCCGTTGTACTGGGAAACTGTCGGAGGCACGTGGGAGGCGCCAATTCTGTTGCCAAAAGGCGCGTTCGGTTCAAATGACCTTTGGGATGTACGGGGGGTATCGGTTGATAGTTTGGGCAATCTCGATTTTTATGCGTGTATAGGCCCTTCCAGCTCCGCAACAGCGCTGGTCTACTGGAAAGGCGCATCTTCCAATCCCACTGAGCTATACCTCAACAACGCGGCATACTTCGATAGTGGGTCTGATGGCCTGTGTGCTGTAGATGCTATGGGAAACTTCTTCATCGTACAGTCCTTGGGATCGTCGAACACGACGACCATACCGGTCTATTGGGAAAACGGAGGGAATCCAGTTCCCTTGCCTATGGGCACCGGTAACAGTTTCGGTCAGGCAAATGGCATTGTCGTCGGTCCCTAGAGAGGAGGATGGTATGCGTAGGCGAAATCTGAAAGGAGCCTTTGCGATGCTATGGAGCCTTACATTCATCACCTGCAGCCAGCCGGGAACTCCGCCATCTGGTAAAAGTACCTCGACTCATGTGTACATCTCAGGTGAAGTGGGGAGCTCAACAAATGGCATTCTGCCCGTCTACTGGAAAGACGGAGTCATCAACTACCTTCAACTGAGCCCTCCGTATACCAATGGGTACGCATTCGGCATCGCTGTCGATACGGCAGGTACTGTATATGTCCAAGGGGGGCAATTTGTCGGCAACACCTCCAATATAATCTACGGCTATTGGAAGGGATCCACATTTACCGCTTTGACTCTGCCATATGCGAATACCGCCATGGCTGAAACCGGCATAGCGGTAGACACATCGGGAAATGTCTGGCTCGCGTACACGGTGGGCAGCTCGAGTCCCCCCACAATCCCTGCCTACTGGCTTAACTCGGGATATCCGAATTCTCTGCCCAACGCCACCAACGTAATAAGCGTGGGAGCGGATACTTCGGGGAATGTCTACTTCCTGGGAACGACTGGAGGAGCCAGCTCCAACGCTACGCCATATAACAATAATTGGACTCCTACTGTGTGGAAAAATGGGACCAGCGCAAGCGCTTTGCCGCTCACCGGAGCAAATATATACGGGGTTCCGCATAGCTTGGCATTGGACGCCTCGGGGAGCGTCTACGTCTGTGGGCAACAATGGTCGGCGATAATAGGCATGCCCGTTTACTGGAAGGAAATCGGCGGCATATGGGGAAACCCAACTCCGATGAATGAAGGCGCATATAGTAGCAGCATCCAGTGGTGGGGACCAGCGGTTGGAATAGCCGTCGATGGGGCAGGAACCGTCGACTGCATGGAAACCATCGCAGGTACCACACCAAGCAATACAAACCGCTACTACAGTTCTTCCGGGACTCTCGCCGCAACCTTGATTTGTTGGAAGGGGATTTCGAACGCACCGACAGCCGTAGCTCTGTTAAGTGGATACACCTATTGGTATACTTGGTATAATGGCGGAGTAGATGCCGGAGGCGACTATATTGTTGCCGGAGCGCTGGCGAACTCGTCGGCCGAGGCTTCCAACGATACTGGAATCCCTGTCTATTGGAAAAACGAGGGGAATCCGTTTCAGCTTCCCCTGGGATCAAACAGTGGTGCGGCTAACACATACGGGAAAGCATTCTCCGTAGCAGTGGGTCCATGATGCCGCACATGCCAAGATTCCAATAATGACCTTGACGGCTGCCTGAATCATGCAGTTACTTCGTAAGGAGTTCCGCTGACGAATATCGCCGATACATTATGAAGGCGGTAGCAGGTCCGCGATTCGCGTCCGGTTTCGGCTTTCGCCTAGTATGGCCACTTCCAGTCGCGGATGTCCGGCATGTCGTCGCCGTGCTTGCGGATATAGGCCTTGTGCTCGATGAGCTTGTCGCCGAGCCACTGCTTGACGTAGGCGCCCTCCGTCCCCAGCCTGGGCACGCGGTCGATCACGTCGCCCGCCAGATGGAAGCGGTCCAGCTCGTTCAGCACCGTCATGTCGAAGGGTGTCGTCGTGGTCCCCTCCTCCTTGTAGCCGCGCACATGGATATTGTCGTGCCCGTGCCGGCGGTAGGTCAGGCGATGTATGAGCCAGGGATAGCCGTGGAAGGCGAAGACGACCGGCTTGTCGGTCGTGAAGAGCATGTCGAAGTCGCGGTCGGACAGCCCGTGCGGATGCTCGCTCGAGGGCTGGAGCTTCATGAGGTCCACGACGTTGATCACGCGGACCCGGAGGTCCGGGAACTTCTGCCTCAGGATGTCCGCGGCCGCGAGGGTCTCCATGGTCGGGACGTCGCCCGCCGAGGCCATGACCACGTCGGGCTCTCCGCCCCGGTCGGTCGAGGCCCAATCCCAGATGCTGATGCCGCGGGTGCAGTGCTTGATGGCCGCGTCCATGTCCATGTACTGGAGGGCCGGTTGCTTCCCGGCCACGATCACGTTGATGTAGTTCTTGCTCGCGAGGCAGTGCTCCGTGACCGACAGGAGGGTGTTGGCGTCGGGAGGCAGATAGACGCGCACGACATCCGACTTCTTATTCACGATGTGGTCGATGAAGCCGGGGTCCTGATGGCTGAAGCCGTTGTGGTCCTGCCTCCAGACATGGCTCGTGAGGAGGTAGTTGAGCGAGGCGATGGGCCGCCGCCAGGGAATGCCCCTCGTCGTCTTCAGCCATTTCGCGTGCTGGTTCACCATCGAGTCCACTATGTGGATGAAGGCCTCGTAGCAGGAGAAGAGGCCGTGCCGTCCCGTGAGGAGGTAGCCTTCGAGCCAGCCCTGGCAGAGGTGCTCGGAGAGGACCTCCATGACCCGGCCGTCGGGCGAGAGCCGATCGTCGCCGGGGAGTGTCTCGGCGTCCCAGGCGCGCGGCACGGCATCGATCACGGCGCCCAGCCGGTTCGAGTTCGTTTCGTCCGGGCCGACGATCCTGAAGTTGCGGCTCGCGGCGCTACGCCTCATCACGTCGGCCAGGTAGGCTCCCATGACGCGCGTGGCCTCGGCGAGGCTCGTGCCGGGCTTCTCGACCTCCACCGCGAACTTCGTGAAGTCGCCCAGGTCCAGCTCCTTGAGGAGGAGGCCTCCGTTCGCGTAGGGGCTCGCGCTCATGCGCAGCTCGCCCTCGGGCGCCATCGCCGCGATCTCGGCCTTGAGCTTCCCCGATTCGTCGAAGAGCTCCTCGGCCCGGTAGCTCTTGAGCCAGGTCTCGAGGAGCTTTACGTGCTCGGGCTTCTCCGCCAGCTCCGAGAAGGGCACCTGGTGCGATCTCCATGAGCCTTCGGTCCGTTTGCCGTCCACCGTCTTGGGGCCGGTCCAACCCTTGGGCGTGCGGAGGACGATAATCGGCCAGGCAGGACGATGGTTCGGGTCGAAGCCCTCCGTCCTCGCCTTCTTCTGGATGGCCGCGATGTCGTCCATCGCCTTGTCCAGGGTCGAGGCCATGAGGGGGTGCATCGTGGCCGGGTCGTCGCCCTCCACGAAGTAGGGTTTGTAGCCGTAGCCGGAAAAGAGGCTCTTCAGCTCCTCTTCGCTCACGCGGGCGAGCACGGTCGGATTCGCGATCTTGTAGCCGTTCAAGTGGAGGATGGGAAGGACCGCGCCGTCGCCGACGGGGTTCAGGAACTTGTTGGAGTGCCAGCTCGTGGCCAAGGGGCCGGTCTCGGCCTCGCCGTCGCCGACCACGCAGGCCGCGACGAGGTCCGGATTATCGAAGACCGCGCCGTAGGCGTGGGCCAGGGAATAGCCGAGCTCGCCGCCCTCGTGGATGGAGCCGGGCGTCTCGGGCGCGACGTGGCTCGGGATGCCGCCGGGGAAGGAGAACTGCGTAAAGAGCCGCTTCATGCCCTCTTCGCTCTGGGCGATGTTGGGGTAGACTTCGCTGTAGGTCCCTTCGAGGTAGGCATTGGCGACGAGGCCGGGCCCTCCGTGACCTGGACCGGCGATGTAGATCATCTTGAGCCGGCGTTCGCGGATGATCCTGTTGAGATGGACATAGATGAAGTTGAGGCCCGGGGTCGTGCCCCAGTGGCCGAGGAGGCGCGGCTTTATATGCTCTATGGTTATGGGCTTTTTTAGGAGGGGGTTATCGTAGAGGTAAATCTGGCCAACGGAAAGGTAGTTCGCGGCTCGCCAGTACTTGTCGATGAGTTCGAAGTTTTCCTCGCTCATAGGTACTCCTCAGCCCTTTACATTATTCCGCGCCCTTCAAGAAAGCAAGCTATGCCTTTCGCCCGACCTAGGCGCGATCCGGCCGAGGGACGCCTAAAAAATGCGCGAAACTTTATAGACCTTATTTGCTCCCAAAAGCTTCGAAGAAGATTTTCGAGATGACAATGATCCTAAACCGGCTTGACTCAAGGCCCAGACCTAGTAAAATGGGTCCAAAAGCTGAGGCCTTCCCTATGGCTCTGGCACGAATCACGAGTCATTTGGGGAATCCCGGTCTAGAGGGAAAAAAATGAGAAGCAAAGCCCATATCTTGATCGTTCCCGTTTTTCTTTCTAGTTTGCTGGTGTCGTGCAACCTCTTGATCAGCAAAACGCCCGATGTGACGATTGCTTGGCAACCGGACGGGAACGGCTACATTAAATATGCGACAAATGATTCCAGCAAGCTAGGTTATGGCGAATTCATCTATTATTCCGAATCATACCAAGCCGCTCCATCTTCGTTTCCGGGCGCCACGGTCGCCGTCAACCTCAAAAAGGCGAGTGGCGCTTCCGAGTCTGCCTACGGCATGATATTCTGCTGCCAGGACACGAACGATTTCTACAGAGTCTTGATTTGCAGCGAAACTGGCTATATCCGAATCGACAAAAAGGTTTCCGGGAACTATGAAACGATAGAAGATTGGCTCCAGTACGGCAATCTCTACCAATCGCTTCAAGGATTGAACACCTTGCATTCGATACAGGTTTCACAGTCATCCGCCAACTCCTACTCCCTTACTATCGACAGCCAGCCGATCTGGACATTCCAGGACACCTCTCTGCCCAATTCCGGATATTCAGGATTCTATCTTACCATCGGCGATTCGACCGAAGAGAACTTCCCTTTCGACCCGGAAGATGTCAGGTTTCAACTGACGTCGCCCACGACAGTCCCCAACGCATCCATGCGAGCTGCGAGTCATGCGCCGTACATGTCCAGCGAACCACTCTTGAAGGGCAAGCGATAATGCGGCTGAGCAGCACTATCCGATAAAAAGCGGGGTATCATGAAAAAGCAATTTCTCTGCATCGTTCTTTCATTTTGTCTTGCCGAAGCCTATTCTCTTGGCTTGAGCATGGGCGCAGGCCTTGGATGGGATCCGTATTGGACCACCACTCGGCAGACATTAGGAGCCGCGTGGGCATCTTCCGCCGATTCGTCTCCCTCCTGTATCGATGCAAGGATTTTTCTGGATGCGACGTATATTCAGCTATCAGTCGGTTATCTCGGAACCGGACCATTTTACTTGAACACGGAGGCCGACGGGTCTGGTTATGATAATACCATTCAATTCAACAATGGATTTTGCGGTGGATGGATCTGCTACTCGGCCATGCTGAAATTGCCGATCCACCTAGGTAGAATCCTCATATTCCCGATGGTTGGCGCCGAATATGATCAAAACATAAGCTATACCGACGCCGGGGGTAACGACGTTCGGCAAAGCATGACCGCGCAGAGCTTGAGCGATTTGAACGAGATTTGGTTCGACTTCGGAGCTGGAATCGATGTACCGACATCTTCATCCGCCTACCTGCGACTCAGCGTGCTTGGAGAGTTCAAATTCCTGAACCAGGACGACCTCAATTATATGAATGCCATATCAATTCAGAACGGCGACTCGGTCAGCCTGGTTTATTTCCGGCTCAGCCCGGCAATCTCATTTGGATCAAAACTTTGATGGCTTGGATGTTTCATACTAAATCAACTCCAGAATAAAGATACTCGGATCCACGTTTTGCCCGCCTTGCCGGGCGCACACAAAGAAACCGGCCGGCTGATAAGGCCGGCCGGAAGATCGCGTTAGGACACGTCCTTTTTCAAGGGCCCGAGGCCCTCGGAAGTTCTCGACTTTCTACAGGTCCCAAGCCCTCATAGAGTGTTCATTCATCGACAACCTCCTTTTCCCGCGCTGACAAGGCGGATCTTTCAGATATGCCGGCACTTAAAAATATGCCATGGTCTCGGCCGCCGGTAAAGCGAAAACGTCGGAAATCGATCGATATCCCCTCCGAATTGAAACCCGCGCTGCTTGGAACGGCGGCGCCCCCCAAATGAGAAACCGAAGCCGAGAGCTGAACTCGGCGGATTTGAGGAGGCAAAGTGTTGGAGACCCTATAGAGTTTCGGACCAGGTGTGAAGCCGGGCTCGAAGTTATTTGGCTTTAGGCATAAAATTAGGCGCGCCCTCACCCCGGGAAGTACGTTCCGCCGACGTCATCGTCCACCGACCATATCCTCACCCCTCCGTTCTCGTCCACGACGAGGCGAGTCTTGCACGACGAGCATATGAACTTCCCCGGCTTCTTCGTTTTCAGCTTCGTCGAGCAGCTGGGACAGAGGAAAGTGACGGGGAACCGTCCCGATGCCGAAGGGGGCCGCTCGGCGTATTTCCGGAGATGCTCGATGGCGTCATCGGCGGTATCGCTGAAAGAGAAGAAATTCGTGTATCCGAGAATTTTGAACACTTCGTAGACTTGGGGTTGCAGGTCGACCATGAACATCTCGCCGCCTTGAGCCTTGACCGCTTCGCGTATTTTCGAAAACGCGCCGATGCCGGCCGACGATACGTAGCTCAGGCCCGCGCAGCAGAACACGAGATAGGGAAACCCGGAGGTGATCAGCTTGTCCGCCGAGTTTTTGAAATACGACGAATTATAGTTGTCGATGCGCCCGGCGAGATGGACTTTCAGGCAGCGCGCTTCTACTTCAGTCCGCTCGAGAATGATCGATATCCCGCCGTCTCTCCCATCGTCGAAGCCCGGAACGATTTCGTTGTTTCCGAGTTGGGCCATCTGGCAACCTCTTCTTCGAGCCGGGCAGACGCTCGCACGGATCGCAAGGAAAGAGATAGAACAATATTCTAACCGAGATTTTACATCGTCCGGATCGTATGTCAAGGCGATTATTCCCCGTCGGCATATCTGGACACCATCGATCGCTCTGAGCCGTGACGGTCGTTTGCCTCGGCGCCTGCGTCTTCTCGCTCCTCCAGGTCCGAAGGCTCCTGGATCCTCTTGCCAGCGAACGGGCACGCTCAAGGGCATCTCCAAGGGTGAAGGCGACCTCGCCAAGAGGCTCGGGATCCGCTCAAGAGATGAGATCGGCTCCCTAGCCGGCGGCATGGACGAGATGTCTCGCGGCGCTTCCGACATCAATGGCGCGGTCACCTCGATCGGGTCCACGTCGCGGGAGAACCGCGAGACGATAGCCTCGCTCGGCCTGGAACTCGGCCGCTTCAAGACAAGGGAGTGAGCGCGCCAGGCCCCACCCGTGGAACGGGGTCAAAGCAGAAAGTATTGCCTTTCGCAAGCTCCATCCATACCTTTGCTTCGGAAGGAGCGGAAGCATGGGGCAAATGGAATCCAAAGACTTCACGGCGACCTTTTCGGTAGACCAGTCTCCGAAAGAGGTCTTCGATGCGATAAATAATGTCCGTGGGTGGTGGTCGGGTGAGATCCTCGGTAGCGTCGACGAGCTTGGCGCCGAGTTCACCTACCGCTACGGAGACGCGCACTTCTCCAAGCACAAAGTGACGGAGCTCGTTCCGGGCAAGAAGGTCGTCTGGCACGTGACCGATGCGAAGCTCAGCTTCGACAAGAAAGACGAATGGATCGGCACGGACATCATCTTCGAGATCGTGAAAAATGGCGACCAGACGGAAGTCCGCTTCACGCATGCAGGCCTCGTCCCCGCATTCCAGTGCTACGGCGACTGCTCGACCGCGTGGAGCACCCTCGTGCGCGGCAACCTGCGAAAGTTGATCACCACCGGCAAGGCTCAACCGGACGCCTTCGCGGAAAGCCAGAAATGACACTGAAGGACAAGTTCGCGATGATTTCCGGAGCGGAGATTAGGCCCTGCGGAGGCCGCCACGATGGTAGTTTACGACTATGACGATACCCGAACCTGTTCTGGTCCATCGTGAGCGCCAGCCGCATGTGGCGGTCCGATCCGGCCGAAGAACCGGATATGAGCACATGGAAAACCGAGCTGGCATTCCTCACAGGTAAGAGGCCGCCCCCCGAGCCGTGCGGCTCTTGAAGACGCGCCTATGACGGGAAGCCGAAATATCCGCCCGAGGCCAGGTCTTCCAGCAATCCCCCTTGGGTGGGGGACCAGTTCAGCGCTTCTTGAGTCAGGCGGCTCGTGGCCGGGCAGTCCATCCCAGCCAAGAGTCCCAAGAAGGGACCCAGGGAGCGGACTGCGCCCCACGATGACTTCGACACCGCGGGGACCCCGACACCCCTGCCGATAGCCGCGGCAAGGTCGCCGAAGGCCAGGCCCTCGTCTCCGACCCCGTGGTAGATAGCCCCCGCGAGCCCCTTCTCGAGGGCCAGGCGGAAAAGCCGGGCGGCGTCGAGTCGATGAACGGCGGCCCAATGTTGCCGCCCGTCGCGAACGAAAACGGCAGCCTTATTCTTCCGGGCCCGGGCGACGAGCCAGGCCGCGAAGCCTTTGTCGCCCTTTCCGTGGACTGAAGGCGGCAGCCGGATCACCGAGGCCCTCACCCCTCGGTCGGCCCAAGCCAAGACGGCCTGTTCGGACTTCCGCGGCACTTTGCGGTAATCGGGGATGTAGTCTTCGGTCAAGATTTGGCCGGGCCGGAGGCCGTGGACGGCCCCGGCCACAACGAGCGGTTTGCCTGTCCCCGCGAGGGCCGAGCCCAGGGCTCCTATGGCTTTGGCATCCTTGCCTGGCGCAAGGAGGAAACCGGGGAAGGTGTGGACAAAGGCGAGGTGGATGACACCGTCGGCAGCGGCAGCCCCGGCCTTCAGGGTGGCGAGATCCTCCAAGGTTCCCCGGTGGACGCTGGCTCCGGCGGCGCGCAGCTGGGCGGCTCCCTGATCGCTACGGGCCAAGCCGGTCACCTTGTGGCCGGCCTGCAACAGTTCCTGGACGACGGCCGAGCCGATGAATCCCGTGGCTCCCGTGACAAAGACCTTCATCATGTTTCTCCTTGCTTCGCGCCGAGTCCTAATTTAGTGTCTCAAGGAGGGGCGGAAAAGATGTGACCTTATAGTAGGAGGAGGACTAACAGGATGGCTTCGACCTCTTACTTAGCCCTAAGCCCCGCTATTGTAGATTCGGAGAGTCGCATCGTCACCGCTTTTTTGCATCAGTGACTACCTTAATTCCGATAATAGCGAGCCATACGACATACATAGCCTGTGTTATCCCATCGACGAGGTGACCTATTACCCAGGGATAGGCCCCGGCGATTTCCGATATAGCGACAATAATGCTCAATATGAGATATTGACTTCCCCATTGCTGTTCTTGCATGGCCAAGCCCAGGGTCACCAGTGCGACAGCATACATCAGGTTGATGGCATGCATGCCTCCTGAAAAAACGCTGATAGTGTACCTGGCCGATTCTTCGGACAAGAGAACCCCAAACACCGGATAAACCAACCTGCCATGTATGATGTTCAATAAAGACACGATCGGTACGGAAATCAGAATGATCCCGCAGCCGAAAACGGCTTTCGTCAGATTTTGTTCTTTAAACAATGAGAAAAGAGCGACAGAGGCCGGCAACATGGCAATGACAGCGAAAAACAGCAGCTCATTTGACATTGCCAATCCGAAATGGGAATAAGCCGCCCAATTGATAATACTTCCGCCATTACCGGGCGGCGCCGGAATCACGAGAAAGAAACACACCCGTCCAAGCATGAGAAATGAACTGAACAATAATGCGATGCCTCCAAAGCGAATCATTCTTACTTTGGAAGTTGATGCATCCATATATCGCCTCCGGGCTTGAATAAACTCATCTCTATCGCCGTACCATTAATTGCCGTCTCCTTAACCCGAGATTTCCTATTTACGGAGATTTCCCAAATGACTTGTGACTCGCGCCAGCCATAGGGGGCACCTCGCTTTCGGTGCCGCGCGCGAGGGACCATCTTTATGGCGCTCAAGATCGCGTACGGAAGAATTTCCCGTTCTAAAATCATACTGGGATGCCTTCTTTTTGAATTACAGCTTCGAGGTCCAAAGCTTAAGGATTTGTCTAGCCATCAGGCCCTCATCATACTATAGACTTCTTCCGCAGGTAACCAGTGTCCCTATTACCTTCCGATAGTCCGGAATTTCCCGTTTGATACGTGAATTTGTTTCACCATAGGATTATCCGCTCTATCTGCCTTTATTCCAGCGGCTAAACGCCATTCGTCGATGCGCTTTGACCCGATTGCCATCTCGAAAGCCTTCGTAGCCGCGGTTGTTTTTACGCCTACAAGAACTTGGCATATCGCTAGCGTTTGCCAAGCGCGCGTTCGCCCGTTGCTTGGACCGTTACCGCGCAAGTAGCCGTCTTCCCTCCATCGGCGGTCGTCACCTTGATGCTTGTCCCTCCGGGGCCGACGCCAGTGACCAATCCAGTTTGATCGACCGAGGCTATCGCCGTATCGCCGCTCGACCACGTGACTCCCTGGTTGGCCGCGTCGCTCGGCTGCAGGAAGGCGCTCAATTGACCGGTCGCGCGGACCCCCAGAAGCAGGGTCGTCGGGTTGATCGTCACGCCGGTGACTGAGCCGCCCTGCGCGGTCTGCGGGAAGGATGTGGCGATCAGTCCCAGGTCCTCGGTAGTCGATGTAGAGAAGTACGCTTCAGGATCCGAGTCGTCTGTATAGCTGAAGAAATAGTGATATCCGACCGGACCGATGCCCGGGGCGAAGTATTCTATCGAGTTCTTACTGACGCTTGGCTGCTCCGAATAGAAGGTTCCCATGCCCGGGATATAGAGGTTCCCTCCTGTGTTCGTTATCTGGCCGAGGGCGTAGGTCTGCGGATTGACGTAAAATGCGTCAGACATGGCGCTCTGATAGGCTCCGGAGGCATTCGCCGAGCCGAAGGGTATGAAGAATCCCCCGCCCTGGTTCGTCCCTGTCCAGGCGTTGAAGATATCCACCAGGGTAGAGCCGTCCGTGGACTTGAGCAGTCGGCTATTCGAGTCGGCGATGTACTTCCAGGCGGGCGTATGATCCGGGGGGAAGGTCCCCGAGACCGCGACCGCGTACGCGGTGATCCCTTGGATCGTGGTCGGCGCTCCGAGCGTGATCTTTCCTATGCCGCTGGTCGTGGTCGTTCCGCTTCCAGTCTCGGCGAAAGTGCTCGTACTTCGCTTCCACTCGAATTGCCAGTAGGTTCCCTGGCCTAAGGTTAGCCTGAATCCGGAGATCTTGGGTGTGACCACGTATGCGACGGAGGAGGGCTTGGAATCAGTCATCCCTTCCTTGAACGCGATCGCGGTAATCGTACAGCTGGAGATGACGGTAAAAGAATTAGTGTACACTGTACCGGCGCTTTCGCTCGGCGCGCTCCCGTCGGTCGTGTACCGGATAGTGGCTCCGCTGGTCGTGTCCGTGATCGTTACCGCGACCATGGTCGAATCGGTGCCCGCGGCGAGGGGGAATCCTGGGCGGCTACGGTTGCTTGAGCTTTACTAATAGGCAGAGCCGGTAAGCCAAGAAGCTGTTCAAAAATGAACTTCTCCATTGACGAACCTTCCAATATCGATAATTGAGGATTCTATCACAATCCATAATCTATGCAAGGGAAAATCTTTCTTTCTTTGATCATCTGCTCCGCCGTTCCCCGGTGGTTATGTATTCATAATCCAAGGTGTTACTGGACTTACGGATCCTCAGTCATTCGAAACGGAGGGATAGCTAAACGGGCTGATAACCTTGTACCTGATGTCTTCCGGCGTACCAGGATAGTTATCGGGAATCGAACTCGTCGCGGACGCGGACGAAGCGTAGCAGAGAAGCAGACCGTCGGAAAAAGAAGCATCGGGAAGCGCATCGACGACGGTAGTCCCATTGATCGATGCCGAAATCTTGCCGACGTCCGGCTGCCAAACCGAAAGAGTATTAACTTTATCGTAACCGCATATGATAGCGCTGCTAGTCGACCATCGGACTAGATTCGTAATCTCCCCGTCGACGCATTTCTGGAAGCGATATTGCCCGTTCGCGGATATCATGAATCTATAGAAGCTTATGGCCTTTTGATTCGCTTCATGTTCAAAAAATACAATCCCGAAGCCCTCGCCGATCGAACCGGAGACTTTCTTGACTTGTACCGTGATGGGGCTGACCTTCGTAGCGGTCAAATCGCGCGTATCGGAAGAGCTTGCCAGGCCACGTATGAACCAATGGCCATAGCACATGGGATCGTCGCAGAAATAGCGGAGGAATCCGTCGCTACCTATCTGCCAGATAGCGATGGCGCATGCGGCAGTGGTCTTCTGCCCGGAAGAGGTCGCCGTTATGACGACAGTTCCGACGGAAATACACTTAACCAGGCCGGTCGCCGAAACCGTGGCTATCCTGGGATTCGACGAAGTCCATGTCAGCATTTGACCTTCGTTCGGCGGGGATGCCGTGGCGATGAGTTGCAGCGATTCAGGGGTGTTCGCCGGCTCTTGGCCGATTTGCGTGCTGTATCCATTATAGTTGAGCGTCAACGAAGGAGCGATAGACCCTGGAGGAAGCGTCTTCTGGTACCTGAAGGCGACTATCGTAATTTTACCGAGGCTAATGAGTACTTCCTGTCGCTCGGTCTTCCCGTCTTTGTATCGCATTTCGAGACTTCGCGCTCCAACTTCAATGTTGTTGAGTGTCGCTTTCGTTCCCTCCGCCAAGTCCGCCATCTTTACATCGTCGAGATAAAGTTCGCCTGCCGTCAAGGCCCTTGCTTCGATGCTCCCATAATCGCGCGCTATTGTAACCGTCGGTTCCTTAGGCGGCTCCGAGTTTCCGGTCGTGCTTGCGACTGCGGCCCGGGGCTTTGAGTTTAGCGCGAAATCCTGGGTTAGGCTCGAGTAGAGATAAGGTATTTGAGCCCCGTTGGTCAGGCGCTTGGTCTCGGCAGTCACGGCCTTGATCGTCGCGGTAATGTCGCCGCCCTGGGCTATGTACTTTAAAAACGCCTGAGCAAAGGGACTATTGCGCTTCCCGTCGCCGTCCTGCGCGACCTGTCCCGCGCCGGTCGAGTACATGATGATGCTCTCCGCCGGGGCCGAGCTGACTACCGTGAGCCCCCTCATGCCGCTCCGCCCCATGCTCGGGATCGGATTGTTCCGGCAAGCGTCCAGAACCACGACGTTTACGCGATTGCGAGCGTCATCCAGGAGGCTCATGATCTTATGGGTACTGACAGCCTCGTCCTCGAGGTCGGCCTCGCGATTGATCGAAGCTCCGACGGGGAGGAGGTAGTTCTCGCCCTTCGACTGGATTCCGTGCCCGGCGTACCAGAAAAAGCCCGCGCTTGAGCTGTCTGAAGCAAGCTGATCGCGGAAATCATTGAGCGACTGGTTCATCTGCTTCCGGCTCGCGTCGGTTAAAAGCCTAACCGAAAAGCCCAGGCCCTCGAGGGCGGCTGCGATGTCGGTCGCATCGCTGGTCGGGTTAGCGAGCTTGCCGAAGTAAGCGTAGTCGGCATTGCCGATAACGAGGGCGTAGCGCGGGCCGCCTACTTGGCCCGAGACTCGCGTACCCAGCGCGAGCGAGAGGGCCACAGCGACGATAACGCGAGTCTGCTTGCGGAATGTAGCCATGCGAACCTCCGTCCAATAAGCTTAGATAGCCCTAGATTTCCTGTATGGCTCGCGACTATAGCTCAATTCTACGATGCGCCGATCGTTCTCCATTGAGATGGCGAAGGATCGGGGCTAAGACAGAAGGCCGTGCTCCTTGAACCAAGCCACTGCGTCCCGGAAGCTCTCCTCGAGCGGCCTCGACTCGTAGCCGAGCTCGCGCCGGGCCTTGCCCGAGTCCACGTGGGTGCGGCGGGAGAGAATATCGAGGGATGCACGCGTAAAGCGCGGGGGCCTCCCCGTGGCGCCGTAGTAGAACTCGACGAGGGGCACAAAGGGCCGAAGCAGCCCCGCCGGGATGTCGAGCCGCGGCTTCCGGACGCCGGTGATCTCCTCGAGGAGCTCCATGAGGTCGGCGATCTCGATGTAATGGCCCGAGAGTAAGTAGCCCTCGCCCCGCTTCCCTCTCCGGGCGACGAGAAGGAGGCCGGCCGCGACATCGCGCACGTCGACGAAGTCGAAGCCTCCGTCCACGTATGCCGGGAGGGCGCGGCGGGCGAAGTCGCGGACCAGACGGCCCATGGGGGAGAGCCTGAAGTCGTAGGGCCCGACGATGGCCGTCGGGTAGGCCACGACGGCGTCGTAGCCCTCGGCGGCCGCGTCCAGGACGGCTCTCGTCGCCAAGGCCTTGGTCAGCCCGTACTCTAAGCCCCCTCCAGACTCGTCGAGCCCCATGACCTCGGCCACGGCCCCGGCCGCCGAGGCGAGAGGGAAGGCCTCGATGGAACTCACGTAGACGAAGCGCGGCACTCCCGCCACCCGGGCGGCGCGGAGGGCCGCACGCGTCCCCTCCACGTTCGTCGCGTGGAGCGCCTTGCCGCCCTCGGGGCCGAAGGAGATGCGGGCAGCGGCATGATAGACGATGTCGCAGGATGCGAAGGCGTGCTCGAGGCCGCCGGCACCGTCCTCCTTGCCGCCGGAAGCGCCGCCGAGCTCGGCGCGCCACAGCTCCACGGAGAGACCCTCGACGCCTCGAAGGTCGCTCCCTTCTCTGACGATCGCCCTCACCTTCTCTCCTGCGGCGAGGAGCTCCCTGACGAGCGCCGCACCCAGGTGGCCCGTCGCGCCGGTGACCGCTACCACTGCTACTCTCCTCTCGACTGGGATTTCCCTTTTGGCAACGATGAATTATAGCACAGGACTCTTCGTTTCAGGCACCTTCATCTGCGAGCCATAAGGGCCCGGATACCCGCCGGCGGAGTCGGACCGCCGGGCAAGCCGCGAGGACGGGGCGGAGGATCAGGCTGCAATATAGATTGACAACTATAGAGATTACCCAGGGAATGAAAGACAAAAATGAATTGAACAGCTTCATAAGGCGAATCAGAAAGTGGGGCGTTGACAGCTGCACACGTGCCGGCCAGCGAGCCACTGACGGCGTTTCCTCACGCCCCTCGACCTGGCCATCCCCGTCAAGGACCTCTATCCCGTTCCCGGACTCGAGAGTTTCCTCCAGCGATTCGACTACGCCATCGCCCTCGTTTACTTGAAGCATTGGACTCAGCCTTGGGCCGCTGAGGATTTAGGGTATAATGACAATCTCGGATATATCGATTCAATCGACCGATAGGCAGAGACACATTCGCTGAGAGGTAGCCATGTCTGCAACAGACTATTCTGTGAGAAATGCCTTTGGCGTGTCTCCTCCTGCTGATATCGCTTCCCTAGTCACCCCAATAATAACGCCGGAACTATCCGCCTGCACGTGCCGGGCAGTTTCCACCGCAAGTGTAACCTTCGGGTCATATGCATTCCATCTCCAAACACGAGCGTTGGATTTCACCGGCATCATCGGCGGGCAACACGTAGATTTTCGCGAGGCTCGAGGCCCCACGCTGATTCCTATGGGAATGGGCATGTCCTTTCGAGCCGACACAACCATGCCTATCAAGACGCCTATCCATAGCGCTGTCATCCAGCGCGGCTACATGGAGGAGATTGCCGAAGAACTTTTCGAGATGGGGCGAATCGATCTCGATAGTAGGGCTATCGCGGCACCCGCGGGCCTCGGCGGACTATTCACTCGCTTCATGGCCGAAGGGTCCTCCCAGGATGATGATGCTCGTCTCGCCGCCAAGAGCCTGGCCACCCTGATTATCGTGGACTTCCAGAGGAGCCTCTGGCCCCGCCGCGTCTCGAAGGGCCCCCTTGGGCCAAGCAGGAGACATCCAGGCATCGTCCAAGCCCGCAGGACCATCCTGCGCGAGTATCGTTCCGATCTCGGCGTCGCGGAGCTGGCTCGTATCGCCAATCTCTCGGTGGCCCAGTTCATCGCCGTCTTCAAGCAGGAGACCGGCGAGACTCCCCACCAGTTTTTGAGGCGCGTCCGGGTCGACAATGCCCAGCGCCTTCTGGCGAGCGGCCTCGAAGTCATAGAAGCTGGATTAACGGTCGGCTTTTCCTCAGCCTCGGGCTTTAGGTCAGCATTCAAGTCAGTAGTCGGCTCGAGTCCCGAGGAATATCTGCGCATCATGAGGCAATAGTCCAAACATCTCCGCTAAGGCAATCATTTTTCGTCCAAACTCAATAATTTTTCGGCGGATGCGCTTCAGGCAAAGTGGCATATTCCTGTTGCAATGGCAGAGGGGACCCCTTGCCGCATTTAGGAGGCCAATTAATGAATGCCCGCGCGATTCTCCGATTCTGCGCCGTCCTTGCCGTGGTTTCTACTTTCAGTCTCGGATGCACCAATCCTGCAAGCTCTTCGCCGCAAACGGAGACGGTCGTTGCACCGACGATAGCCGTTTCAGGCTCCGGCGTCGCCCGGTCAGTCACTTTGAGTACGACGACTTCCGGGGCGACGATCTACTACACCCTCGACGGCACGACGCCTACGACAAGCTCCACGGTCTACAGCTCCGCTATCACGGTCGCCGGTTACTACCTGTCGAAGACGATCAATGCTATGGCGGTAGGCTCCGGGACGAACTCCACGGTGAGCACCAAGACCGTTTCGATTACCCCGAGTTCCGCCTTGAGCCTGAGTGGGACGGTCTCAACCATTGCATCTTCGGGATTTAGTCACCCCTCTAGCATTACTACGGACGGCAGCTACCTCTATGTCGCCGACGATACTGCCAATGCTATCTACAAGGTCTCGATATCCACAGGGGCGGTCTCGACCCTTGCATCTTCGGGATTTAGCGGCCCCGTCGGCATTACTACGGACGGCAGCTACCTCTATGTCGCCGATGATAGTGCCAATGCTATCTACAAGGTCTCGATATCCACAGGGGCGGTCTCGACCCTTGCATCTTCGGGATTCAGTAGCCCCGTCGGCATTACTACGGATGGTAGCTACCTCTATGTTGCCGACGCTATTGCCAATGCTATCTACAAGGTCTCGATCGCCACGGGGACGGTCTCTACCCTCGCATCCTCAGGATTAAATTCCCCCTGTGGCATATCGACTGATGGTACTTTCCTATACGTCGCCGACTATGGAGCCAAAGCGATCTCCAAAGTTACGATTCTCACGGGTACAGTCTCTTCCCTCGCATCATCCTCGGGATTCAACGGCCATGGCCCTCTTGGTTTAATGACCGATGGCACCAATCTTTACGTATTTGACAGTGGCGCCGAGCTATGTAAGGTTACAATTTCCACGGGCACGGTTTCCACCTTCATTTCAGCATTGGGTCCCTCGTCTTTTCCAATGGGCATTACAACGGATGGCACATATCTCTATGTGAGCGATGGCGGCAGCCGAAGTGTCATTACGATTAAATAGCCTGGGTGGCGGCGTTGCCCGGCCCCGTGCTTGTCAACACGAGGCCGGGCAGTTCGGAATTAGCACCCATAGGCTTACCTTCCTATCTAAGTAAGGAGATTTATTCCATGATTCGGTCCGTGATTCCGAGCTTGCGTTAATATCCGTAAACTATTGTACGTTCCATCCTACGCATCGTGAGGTTGACTTCCTGAGCGCGGAGAAGGACCCGCGCCAATAGCGGGAATCGGGAAAACGCGACCAGTTCGCTTGTCCTGAATTCCTTGATCAGTTCAAGTTTCGGCTCGAGCCGCTTGATGTCCTGGGGATCGTCAAGACCCCATTTGTAGCTTGCGCCCGTGCCCCCGACGTTCGAGCCCGCTCTTTTCACAATCCATTGATTGCAGATATCGAAGATCGCCTGACCGCCGGGGAAATGAGAGGCCACCGCATTGAGGAGGGCCTTCACCTCCGCTTCGCTCAGGTAGTGCAGCACTCCCTCGGCGATAAGCAGCCCTGGCCGGTCCCGCGGGACCTCGTCCAGCCAGCGCAAATCCTCCAGCGGCGCGCCGATCAGGTGATAGGCAGCCCTTTCGGGGAACAGTCGGCGGCGCAGTTCGATCACGTCGGGGTAATCCACGTCGAACCACTGGACACCGGCAGGCGGATCGACTCGGAAAACGCGGCTGTCCATGCCGCAGCCCACGTGGAGCACGGTCGCATCCGGGTGAACGGCCAGATAGCGGTTCGCGAGCAGATCAAAGGTCGCGGCTCGCGTGGCGACGATGGTACATCCAATCTTGTTCCACAGGTTCCACGATCCCACTCCCTTGTAGCTCTTGCCGATGTCGTAATCGATATGACGCATCGCTTCTTCCGCCCACGGGTCGCGCAAGATGGGATTCTTCCATTGACTCTGGATGGCTCGGCTGTTCAAGGTCATGAGCATCGTCTCTTTTTCTTTCGTGAACTGGACCTTATCGGTTGTCATTGGTCGCTCCTTTCAGAGATCCAGCGGATGTCCATGAGCTATTGTATTGCAATAGCAATACAATATCGAGACGCAGGCTGTCCCCGAATAACCGCAACTCTTCGCTCATCGCCGTTGTAAAAGCAGCCACGGACAGCTTCGGTCTGTACCCTTAAATATTACCGGCTCACTAGGAAATAATTCGACCAGTTGGAAATGGAGGAATTTACCATTGGTCGCGGAGGAATTTATCAGTGGTCGCGGGAGAATTTACCAGTGGTCCCGGCCGGCTGGATCAGTGGTAAATTCCTCCGCGACCACTGAAGAATTCCTCCTCCTCAAATTGAGCCTCCCCACGCGCATAGACAAATGTCTAGTCAAGCTGGAGGCGACAAAAGCCTATGCCTTTCCCTCATGTCCGGACGCGCCTTGCGGGCGAAATGACTTTTAGAAAGGATCATTCCGGGTCGATCCGGCCCCCTTGGCGGGGGTAAACCGAATCGGGACGCGCCGGTGGGCGCGTACGCCGGCCGCGAAGGAGTACCTCCATGGCTCTCAAGATCGCAGTACTGAAGAATTCCCTGAAGACCTGCCCGAGCCCCTTCATCGTACGCTCGAACAGCTCGGACGTGGTCGAGTACGAGCGCTTCGTCGAAATCATAGCGGCCGACGTCAAGACAAAGAACCACGAGCTGCGGCTCCACCACAAGCCCGAGAGCGCCTTCGAGGATTCGATCCGCGCCTCCCTGATAATCGTGCGCGAGGAGAGGCCGAAGCTGGGCATCCCGAACCTGCTCGCCGTCCTGGCCGCGGGCGAGGACTCGGGGCTCATCCGGGCGAGCGGCAGGTCGACATCAAGGGCCTCAGGCTCCGCTTCGATCCGAAGGCAGCCGAGCAGAGGGTCTTCTTCGCCGACGCGGCTGGAGTCGAGGTCCGCTCGTCCTTCTATCCCATGATACTGCCCGGAAAAGTCCTGGCGAGCGTACCCGACAGCCTCGTTCCAGGAAGCTACGCGGTGGTCCTACGCGCCGCGGTGAACGACAAGGACCTCACCGAGGGCCGCTTCGAGGGGGTGACGGTCTCGGCCTGATGTAAGAAAGCGGGAGATTCGGGAGGCCCGGCTGGGGCATCCTGGCTCGAGACCTGCGGGCCCACCGCGTCGCTCAACTGCCAAGCTTCGCTCGGCCGGGAGGTCGGTATCAAGACCAGGGGAGGCTACAGCCCCCAGCCCGAGGATGTCCTCGCCGCCTGGTTCAACGATCCTAACAATTTCTACGCGATGCGCAAGGCGTGGCCGGGTCTCGATCCCCGCGAGCTTCCCGGCAACGAGGTCGCGCAGTGGTACCCCCTCGCGGTGCGCGAGGTCTTCGGCAATCCCTGCGAGTTCGTCGGGGAGCTGGGCTTCGAGAAGGCGGCAGGGCTCATCCGCGAGGGGCGGACTATCCAGGTCTGTCTGCGCTCGCCCGGGCACTTCATCGCCCTCGTGGCCTACGACGAGGATAAGGCGGAGTTCATCCTGAAGGACGGCTGGGCCAGCCGCTGGCCCGACGGGGACGGTTTCTGCAAGCGCTTCTCGCGCTCGGACTTCGAGACGAACCTGAAGCCGCTCTGCCTCGTGTACTCGTGAGGGAGGAGGGCATGAACAAGGCTATCGTCACGAACGGAGAGAGCATTCTCCGCGGGGCGGACGGGAGGGTGCAGGGGAGGAAGCTCGCGGCCTGGATCTGCTTTTTCCTGGGCATTGCCCTCCTTGTCCAGGGGACCTTCATTCCCCCGGCGGCGGGCATCCAGGCCAAGGTAGTGCCGGCGGTGGTGGCCCTCTGCTTCTCCCTCCTCTTCTGGGGCATGGTCACCATCCAGAACGTGGTCCAACTCGTAGCCCTCCTGAAGGGCCAGGGCGCCGGTCTCGGCGTCAACGAACAGGGCGCGGCAGCGCCCTCCAAGGAGGCGACAAATGGTCAATAAAGGTCTCAAGCGGGCGATTCTGTATTTCGCGGCCCTCCTGGCCGTGAGTTTCGGGATGGAGTGGGGCTTCGCCTACATCCTGAGCGCCCACGGGGAGAAGCGCGAGAAGAAGCGGCACGCGGCCAAAGCTTCGCCACTGGGCGCGCCATGAAGTGCGTCTTGAAGGGCGTCGCGGCGATCGTCTTTGGCGCCATCATCGCAATCCTGGCATTTCTGCTCGGCGGCGCGAAGGCTAATACAAGGGGGGAGGATGATCTACAAAAGGAAGAGGAGGCGGCCGAAAAGGCTGCCCGCGATAAGGTGCTGGGTGCCGATCCTCGCGATGTCCTTGCTAGTCTCAGGCCCGATACTCGCGCAAGGATCGAACGAGCCGGAGTCACAGGAGTCGAAGCAGGTCTCGGCGCAGCCCGGATTGCTCTACACCGAAGAGGAGGCGCTGGCGGCAGCCCGGGCGGCGGCTGAGGCGGCGGTCGATGCGGCCATTCCGCTCGCCGTGCAGGCGGCTATGGCCGAGGAGAGGGGAAAGCTGGCGGCACAGCAGGTCCTGGATAGGGCTGCGGCCGAGGCTTTTCGGAGGCAGGCGCGGAATTGGCGGACTGCGGCGTTGATCGCCTCGGGCGCGGGGACGGGAGCTTTGGCTGACGGCGGGCGGGGGGCTGTGTTCGGCGGGGTGGGGGGTGCGGTAGCGGCGGGTATTTGGTGGGTTGTGGAGGAATGGGCGTGGCGGAGGGTGGACAGTCTATCGCCGTAGGATACAGGTCATAGCATTTGGGCTACCTAGGAGGAATTCTTAGGTAGCCCTTTTTTGTATTTCTACTATGACAGGTATTGGCATGGCCAGTCAGAAGATCAAGGACCCGGCATTTAGATTTCTGGCCGATAGATCGAGAGTCAATTCAATTCCTTATTTTGCAAATGATTACATTTAAATCTCTGGTTTAACTTGGATAAAGCCGGTCATTGTCGAGTTTTATTAGCTTAACCAACGTAGTCGCTTTTCTTGGCAAAAAACTATAGTTGTCAGTTACAGTAATGCGGTGTAGTCTAATACAATTAAATTCTCTATATCCGGATTTGGAATACGGCAACGCGTCATGTCTCTTCCAAAGGAGGCAATTGTTCCTGAGTATTCCACACAAGTATTTACCGTCTGCGAGAATCCTGAAATAGCTAGTATTGGTATTCTTGTTAAGTTCTTCGGCTTCTGAAATTATATGAGCATGGCACAGACGGTCTTCCTTGGTGGATTTCTGAATTAAATTTTCATGCGTCATCCAAGCTACAGCAAAGCAGAGATATCTTAGACTGATCAGGCTAATCACATAGTTAGAATGACTGAGAAAGCCATTAAGTAGTTGGCAGAAAATTTTGAGATGAGGCAGCTAGAATTGAAAGCTATCAAGATTAAAAAGAGCTATGACGTCGCCTTCAGTCCGGATAGTGAAACGATTGTCACACTAGGTCGAGATGTCAGTTTTTGGAGCATCAACAAAAGAACTAAAAACTGGTCCTGCCATCCACTGTCACATCCGAGTCGTTGTACCATTTCTCCTGATGGCACTAAGATAGCTGTGAAGAATACTTCAGGGAAAATTGTATTGCTCGACCCGCTGAACGGTGCTTTGATCGACACCTTTTCAACTGTCGCATTGGGGGAAGGAAGCAATCTCTATTTCAGTTCGGATTCTCAATTCATTCTTGATGGATCTTGGGGTGGAGTTCTCGCCTGTAGGAATGCTAGCACCGGTGAAGTGGCTTGGCACCGGGAATTCTCACATGAAATGATTTGTTGGGTAGATTCGGATTCGACTCGCAGGTACGTCTTCACGGAACATAATCCGAAGGCAATTGGTCGGTATGACTCGCCAGCTGATTCTTATTTAATGAAATGGATCTGGCCGATCGGCGAACCAAGTCCCGAGAAGGTAGTTTTGGGAGTTCCATTTCTTCGGAAATCACAGGTTAGTCCAAAAGGCGATCGGGTAGCCGTGGTATATGGTGCGCCACCTCGTACATTGGCAGTTCTAGACCTGGGTGACAGTCATACCATCTGGACAACTCAGATAGATCAAGGTGGGTCGGGGACTGGACTTTGCTGGTCCCCAGACGCAAACTACCTTGCATTGACAGTGAGCAACGGCGTAGTTGTGTTTGAGGGCGAGACAGGAACTAGGCGGAGGTCATTTGAACTCGATTTTCCTTGTGCTGTATGCTATTCCCCCAATGGGAAGTTGCTGGCGTTGGGTTCTTGGAAAGAGGGTTTCATTGTCGATATACAAACCAATTAACCTCTGTTTTGAAGTTACAGCATTCTAACATTGGCTTCGACCTGACTTATTTGGTCGTCACGATCCTTGCAAAGCAAGGCTCGCGCCGACCAAAACGCAGGTCAAGCCAGCGTTAAACGGACGCGGAACACGAGAATTTTTAGGAGTGGAAAGATGGAAGAAATTGATAGCTTTATTGATGTATCATTACCTAATCCTAATAAATCGAGAAACAAGATTTTTATTGCATATTCCTATAGATTGTATGGTACACCTGACTATCGGAAAGTTTTTAAAACTGTAGGAAAGGCATTTAGTGTTGAATTTATATTTGCTGATGAAAAAATATCAAGCCTTCACATTATGCAAAAAATTGTCAATCTGATTCGTGAATGTAGATTTGGAATTTATGATATTTCAGCTTGGAATCCCAATGTTACCCTTGAACTTGGGCTAGCCCTTGGTATGAGTGAGAAGGTGTTTATTGCTCTTGATCCGTCGAAAACAGAAACAACAGATGTACCTTCAGACCTTAGGGGCGTAGATAGAATTGAATACAAATCATATTCTGAACTTGAAGAGAAGTTAACAAAATTAGTTGGACAAGAAATCCCTCCCAAGATTGATCCTGAATCAGAGAACTTCATTGACAAATTACGAACTAATGTTCGAAACCTAATAAATCAATCTGACGGGTTGCGTGTAATAGATTTATCAGAAGCATTAGGAGTAAGCACTGATTTGATTAAAGTAGCTTTGAAACCCATTATGGACAAAGAATTTTCAACGGCTGGTGCAAAAAAACAAACAAGGTATTATCCGAAGAAAAAACGAAAAACCGTCTAACAACGATTATGACGTGACTCGGGCCATTATGGCCCTTGCAGGTTAAATCAATGTCCGATGCTAAGTAAGAATTATCAAAAGTTAAGATAGAAGGAGTGAATAATGTCTATAGAAGAGGAAACACTACATACTTTCATTAAAGCATGGCCAATGGATCGGCTCAGGGCAATGACTATAGAAGACTATTGCTCCGTCGGCAACGACGATGCCTTCTCGTATTGGCTGGAGTTCAAGACCGATGCTCTCGGAGGCATCGGTGGCGGATCGGCATATAAATTCGGCGTGTTCAAGCGAAAGGCCGCGAAAGAGGAGGCTGCCGATTCCACCTACGGGACAGACGGGGTCTATGCCTGGGTAAAGAAATACGGAAGTACTGCTGACGAAGCATTCGGGACAATAAAAGCTGGGCTTGTAGAGGTCGCCGATGCGGCGGCGCAGGGTAATTTAACGGTGATAGAAAAGGTCGATCTTCCTCCCACGCTGAAATGGAAGACATCTTTCATGTACCAGGACCAGGTGAGCCCCTGCGTAGTCCCTATTTATTACGACTCTGCATTGAAATACCTAGCCTTCGGCGATCCTTCGGCCAAGAGAACAATCAGCGAAGCCCAGGCGGCATTGACCGATCGAAAACCGAAGGGTTCGGATATTCATGAGTATGGGAAAATCGAATGGGCGAGATGGGTGGCCTTCGAGGGCTCTGTCGCGGGCCTAATCGCGAGCGACGGCAATCCATGGAAGGACGATGTAGTCGAAAAGGTAAAAACCGCAAAGGAAGCGGTGATTTGGTGGAGCAAGAATGCTTCCGGAAGAGAGATCGTAAAAAATAGACTCAAGAAACTCGTCGCCGAAAAAGGCAGCTTCCCCTTCTATCTCACGCGGAACGGAGTCGTAACGCATCGCGCGCGGGTCGTCGATGTCGCTTATGCCGCCGATTACGACGCGAAGAAAGCTCGATGGGTCAATGCCGCTGATTTCGAGGAAAACTGGGATGACTATACTGGCGATGACAAGTCGGCGGTCGTAGCCTTCCTTATTGATGAGATGGTCAGGCTCGATGGGACATTGAAACCCTCTGATTTCGAGTATTGGAATGGCTTCTCGCCGCCGACCCAAGATAACCTTCAGCCATTCGTAAGCATGCGCGGCGATATTGTCGATTATACTGAGACAGCCCAACCCGACACCGACATCGCTTTACTCCCTTCTAAGAACATCATTTATTACGGTCCGCCCGGGACGGGGAAGACCTATTACCTTCGCTCTACCCTCTTCGACCGCTTCACGAAAGTGTCGGCGGGTAAAAACAGGGAGAGATGGCTGATCGAGGAGGCCGACAAGCTGTCCTGGTGGAAAGTTGTCGCCGCCGCTCTCCTCGATTCTGGACCTTCTACCGTACCGGCGACCGCGGACCACGAGTTCATCCGAGCCAAGATCGCGACGACCGACCAGGCCAGCCCGCGAGCCATGATCTGGTCGATGCTACAGCAGCATACCTTCGATGACTGCGCCTTTGTCAAATACTCGAGGCGAGCCGATCCGCCCCTGTTCCGAAAGGATGCCGGCAGCGTCTGGTCCGTCGACAACGCCGCGGTAAAAGAGGCGGTCCCCGATGTGGCGGACTTCGCCTCCAAGGCCAGGAACTACTCCGACAAGGGGCAGAGCGCCGAAAAGAACTTCGAGTTCGTAACCTTTCATCAATCCATGAGCTACGAGGATTTCATCGAAGGGATAAAGCCGAAACTCGGCGAGGGACTATCCGAGCAGGGCTTATCCTATAAAGTAAAGGACGGGATCTTCAAGCAGATCTGCAAACGCGCTCGACTCAACCCTCGAGCGGAATACGCGATTTTCATCGACGAGATAAATCGGGGTAACGTCGCCGGAGTCTTTGGCGAACTCATATCCCTTATTGAAGACGACAAGCGGGCTGGGGCCATGAACTCGCTCTCCGCGGTTCTCCCCTATTCCCGCGAAGCCTTCGTCGTCCCCGCTAACCTCTACGTCATAGGTACGATGAACTCAGCAGACAGGAGCGTCGAGGCTCTCGATACCGCGCTTCGCCGGCGCTTTTCGTTCGTCGAGATGCCGCCACTACCGGAAAAGCTAGGCGAGGTCGATAGTGTGGACCTCTCTAAGCTGCTTGAGGCGATCAATAGTCGGCTGGAAGCGCTCAGGGACAGGGATCACCGGATCGGAGACGTCTATTTGATGGGCCTCGGCAGCATTACTTCTTTGCGGGCCGCTTTTACGGACAGGATTATCCCTTTGCTCCAGGAGTATTTCTACGGCGACTGGGCGCGGATAGGCATGGTCTTGGGATCGAGCTTCGTAAAGCTCAAAGCAGCGAGCATTAACTGGCCCAAGGGCTTCGAAGGTGAGGGCGATGCCGCGGCCTCAGAGTCATGGACCATTACCGCCCCGGAAAGCTGGGATGCGGCGGCTTTCATCTCGGTCTATGAGTAAAAAAGACCTCATCAGGGTATTCGAATACGAGCGCCTCAGGATAGGGGAGAGAGGCTTCGAACAGCGCCACTGGGAGGCCATAGCGAGATGGGCCGAGCGGCAGGAAGAGAAGTACCTCGAGGTTTGGGCGGGCTCGGTGCGCTTCTTGCAGTGGGTCGGCGTCATCGAGATCGAGGGTTTGGTGATAGAGATTTTGCCCAAAGCCGAGACAAAGCGCGATGTGAGTGATGCGGATGCCGCAGCGGCGAAATGGCAGCGCATCCTCCTCTCCTTGCTCAAAGTAGCAGGCTATATGGATGTCCGCGCGGTCGATGCCGCAAGCCTCAGGTTTCAGGGGAGCACTCTGCTCGACATCCTCTTCTCTCAGTATCTCGATTCCCTAGAGCAGCTGCTTCGCGCGGGGCTCGTCAAGCGCTACCGCCCAGTCCTGAAGGATCGAAACTCGATTAAAGGCAGAATAGACCATGCCGCGAACATCAGGAACAACCTCGTCCATGCCGAGCGTATCAGTACCATGGCCTACGAGTACGATCGGATAAACCGCCTAAATCTGATACTGAAGGCGGCCACGGAAGCCAGCGCTCTTTTCGCGCCCACAGGCTATGCACGAAGCCGGGCGCGAAACCTCGGACTGTATTTCGCCGACTGGCCCGATAAGGTGATCTCTTCGGCCGATTTTATCGCCATCCGAATAAATCGGAAGACCGAAGGCTATCGTCGTCCGATCGGCCTCGCAAAACTCATCCTGGAAAAGCGAAATCCGGATTTCACCGGCGGTCATGAGCGAGTATTCTCGCTGCTCTTCGACATGAACGACCTCTGGGAAAAAGCTCTCTTCGCACGACTACGGCGAGAGTCCGCGACCAAGAGCGGTCTCTCGGTTTCCGCTCAGAAGAGCAAGGTCTTCTGGCGCTCGGATACTGGACTCAAAAAGAAGGTCCGACCGGATATTGTCCTGGAGCGGGACGGTGGAAGCCGAACGATTCTGGATACGAAATGGAAGGCACTTTACACGACAATACCGAGCGACCAGGACCTCAAGCAGGTCTTCACTTACGATGCACTCTGGGATGCGCTCGACGGCTTTCTTATCTATCCTCGTGTATCGGCTATAGGGACGAGCGTCGGGATATACGAAAAGGAAATCAACGGTTCACGGCGCAGATGCGGGGTTGTTTTCGCCGAGGTCGATCCAGAGCATTGGGCGGATGAATCACTCCTGGCGGCGATCGGTTGCTAAAGGAAAACTAGGGCCGTGCGGTGAGCAGTATGAATGCCATTGACTGCGCCTGCCATCGATGACATCCTTACGGGGCAAGAAAATCCAATATAGCTCGCCCCAGAAGCTGAAGTGGAGTCATTAGTAAATGCAGTGGATCGCCCCCTTCGAGAAAGACAGCGCTACCGCGACACTCGAAAAGAACCTTTGGGACGCTGCCGACCAGTTCCGCGCCAACTCCGGACTCAAGTCTCAGGAATACTCTTCCCCCGTCCTCGGCCTCATATTCTTACGCTTCGCCGAGCTACAATTCGCCGCTCAACACAAGAAACTGGAAAAGGCCGGCAGCTCGTCCCGGCGCGGTTCGCGCGTGGACGAGCCCGACGCTTACCATGCTGAGGGTATCCTCTACCTGCCGCCCGAGGCGCGCTTCGACTACCTGCTGGGGCTCCCCGAATCCAAGGACATCGGAGCGAAGGTCAATGTGGCGATGAGGGATATCGAAAAGCAGAATCCCCAGCTGGCCGGGGTTTTGCCCAAGACCTACAACCTGTTCACCAGCACTCTCTTGAAGGAGCTCTTGAAAAAAGTCTCCGAGATCCCCGCTTCGCTCGATTATGATGCCTTCGGGCGCATCTATGAGTACTTCCTCGGCGAGTTCGCGATGAGCGAAGGCCAGGGCGGGGGTGAGTTCTACACCCCGAGCTCTATCGTTCGTCTGCTCTCGGAAGTCATCGAACCCTATCACGGACTCATCCTCGACCCCGCCTGCGGTTCGGGTGGCATGTTCGTCCAATCGGCGCGTTTCGTGTCGGCGCACAGGAAGAACCCCGCTGCCGAACTCTCTATCTATGGCGTCGAAAAGACCGACGAGACCGGTCGCCTCTGCCGAATGAATCTGGCCGTCCACGGCCTCGAAGGCGAAATCCGCCACGGCGGGAACATCAACAGCTACTACGACGACCCGCACGACGCCACCGGACGCTTCGACTTCGTACTCGCCAATCCGCCCTTCAACGTCAATGCTGTGGACAAGGAAAGGCTTAAGGACTCCGTCGGCGCAGGCCGGCGCTACCCCTTCGGGCTACCGCGCTCGGATAACGCCAACTATCTCTGGATCCAACTCTTCTACTCCGCGCTGAACGCCACCGGGCGGGCCGGCTTCGTCATGGCCAACTCCGCCTCCGACGCCCGCTCCTCCGAACAGGAGCTCAGGCAGAAACTCATCCAGGACCAGGCCGTAGATGTGATGGTCGCTGTCGGCCCGAACATGTTCTATACGGTGACCCTGCCTTGCACGCTCTGGTTCTTCAACAGGGGCAAGGCCACGACGTCCCGAGCCGATACTGTCCTCTTTATCGACGCCCGCCATATCTATCGCCAAGTAGACCGCGCCCATCGCGAATGGACGGAAGCGCAGATCAGCTTCCTCGCCAACCTCGTCCGCCTTTACCGAGGCGAGACCCTCGACTTTACCCTCAGCGGCGACGAAGCTGAAGCGAAAATCCGGGAGGTCTTCGGCAAAAAACCCAGGTATGCCGACGTGGCAGGTCTTTGTCGCGCCGCCACACTTAAGGAGATCGAAACGCAGGGCTGGTCTCTCAACCCCGGTCGCTATGTGGGCGTAGCCGCCGGCGACGAGGTGAGCGACGAGGACTTCAAGGAGCAGCTCGAGGCGCTGAACGAGGAACTCGAGACGCTCAACGAACAAGCGCGAGGACTGGAGAAGACTATTGCCGATAATGTGGCTGAGATTCTGGAGATATAAAGATGTCTGCTTGGCGCGAATGTAAACTTGGCGACCTTCTCCACATCAAACATGGCTTTGCTTTCCTCGGTGAGCACTTCGCCAGCACCGGTACACACATCGTCTTGACTCCCGGTAATTTTTTTGAGGAAGGCGGTTTTAAAGAAAAAATCGATAAAGCAAAATGGTATAACGGGCCGATTCCTGATGATTATATTCTGAACGAAGGTGACCTCATCATAGCAATGACTGAACAAGCAGAAGGATTGCTAGGTAGTAGTGCTATCATTCCACGGAGCGGACTTTATCTTCATAATCAGCGTCTTGGCTTAGTTCAGATTCTCGATCGGGCGCAGGCAGATAAGCATTTCATCTACTATTTATTCAACTCAAGACCTGTTCGGCAGCAAATTCGGGCCTCAGCTACTGGCGTAAAGATTCGACATACCGCTCCGTCTCGAATAGCAGTAGTCAAGGTCAATATTCCTTCTCTTCCTATGCAACAGCGAATCGCCGGCATCCTCGCGGCGTACGACGAGCTGATCGAGAACAGTCAGCGGCGCATCCGGATTCTGGAAGAGATGGCCCGCACCCTCTACCACGAGTGGTTTGTGCGGTTCCGCTTCCCGGGGTATGAGAAGGTCAAGATGGTGAGCTCGCCGCTGGGGGAGATGCCGGAGGGGTGGGAAGTAAAGAAGCTAAAAGACGCATGTTACCTCACGATGGGTCAATCGCCCAGATCAGAGTTCTACAACGAGACAGGAGAGGGACAACCCTTCCATCAGGGCATAACTGATTTTGGTGACAGGTTCCCCTCCGATCGACTGTTTTGCTCTGCTGAGGGCCGAATCGCTGAAGCCGGAGATATTCTGTTCAGCGTGCGTGCTCCAGTCGGTCGCATGAACATTGCCGACAAGAAAATCATCATTGGCCGTGGACTCTCAGCGATTCGGCACAAAGAAGGATATCAAGCGTTTCTCTGGGAGCAGTTGCGCAATCGCTTCACTGAGGACGACATGATGGGAAATGGAGCAATTTTTGCGGCGGTAACGAAAGACGATATGCAAGGCATTGAAATCCTTTGTCCTCCCCACCCATTGGTCGTCAAAGCCGAGGGACAATTTGTCCCTATCCATACAGAAATCGGTATCCGCACTAGCCAGATCAAAAATCTTTGCCGCACGCGCAACCTGCTGCTGCCACGATTGCTGTCGCGCCATTATGAGGCGAGGGTGTGAGCATGAACATTGAAACTATCCTGCCCAATATCAAACACACGATTGATGGTACAGGCTTCCTCTTTGGGGCAGGAACATCCGTCGAGGCGGGATACCCCATGATGATGGGTTTGACTCAAAAAGTCGTTGAAGCGCTTGCACCAGCAGAACGAACAGAGCTGGATGAAGTGCTCGATAGAGTTGGATTGACTTACAACGAGAATGACGCAAAGCCGAACATCGAGGAGTTAGCTGATTTGGTCATCGCCCACGCTATCAACTCAAGAGACGCACGATGCGTGGCCCTTGAATCACGATTGCGGGAATTGTTGGTTCAGGAGGTCCTTTCGGTTCGGAATCCACAACTAGACAATCATATTCAGTTCATCCGGGCCCTATCCAATCGAACTTTCGGTCGTTCTTGTTCAATCTGGATATTTACAACGAATTATGATCTGCTATTTGAGATCGCTGCTGCGAAGGCTGGTGTGTTGGTAGAAAATGGCTTTTCTGGGACTATAGAACGGTTCTTTAATCCTAGCCAATTTATGTCGACATCAGGGGAGATCGCGGGTAGCCGTTTTATCCCCAGTAGCCAGCTCACTATTAAGCTGATTAAACTTCATGGATCTATCTCATGGACAACAGAAGACAGCCAGATTATCGAACGGCATCCCGATGCCATTACCGGCGCTGCAAATAGAGTTATGGTCTTGCCGCGTAAGAAAAAAATCATGGAAACGCTCGTTCCACCCCATGGAGCACTTTTTACCTATATGAGTCGTGCACTTGGCGGAGAATGTAAATACTTGCTTTGTTGTGGATTTAGTTTTGGAGACGAACATATAAACCAACACCTTCTATTACCCGTGCTTCAATCAGGACGAATTCGACTTTTCACCTTCAACGAATTTGAACCTGACGGGGTCGCTGACTTCAAGAGTCTGCCGTCGTTTAGCTGTGGGTATTCAAATGCTATCATTATCCCTGGAATGCCAGCAATGGCGGGGACTGATCTTTGGAAATTTAGCGAATTCGTAAAATTGTTTTAGGGGGTTCCATGGGTGCCTACCAGATTGGCAAAGTTATTGCGGTTTCTGGTGAAAGCATCATCGTATCACTACTTGGCTATGATCAGTCAGTTGGAGCAGAAATGGGTGTACCTGAGTCCATGACTGTTCATCTTCCCAATGCTGCAGGACCGATTCCTGTCCTGATTGGCCAGCCAGGAACATTTGTGACGATCGCCTTACCGACTGGGAGGCTGCTTTGCATGGTCATCAGCGTTGAAATGCGAGAGGCGAAAGAAACAGTTTCTGAGCTTCGCGAAGCAGATTCAGCTGGAGCTTTCGTTATCGACCGAGCAACGCGCTCTCTTGTAACTATAGCCGTTGGCACGTTGGATACAACCGGGCGGTTTGAGCGAGGCTCTGATGTTCTTCCTACGGTGAATGCTCTAGTATTCGCTGTCCCGCCCGAACTCATCGATATGGTATATTCAAGCTATGCTGAAGGCGACTTCGCAATTGGTAAATTGTCCCTTGTCCCAAGTCAGCATGCAAAAATAAACCTAGATGCTTTTCTAACACGTCATGCGGCTATCCTTGGCCAGACCGGTGGTGGTAAGTCATGGACTGTTGCATCGTTTATTCAAAAGATGTGCTGTTTTCAGCAAGCCACAATCGTGCTCTTCGATTTACATGGCGAATATACGACGACTTTTGGGACTTCTGCTGATGTGATAACTGCAACGGACCTTGAGTTGCCATATTGGTTGATGAATTCTGAAGAATTGCTCGGTCTCATGGTTGACCGCAGCGAATCTGCCGCTCCGAATCAAATCGCGAAATTCAAGGAACTACTACAAAAAGCAAAAGAGAATGATCCCGAAAATAAAGCCCTTGGCATAAAGAAAATCACGATTGATACGCCAGTGTTTTTCGATTTTAATTCAATATTGAATGAATTTCGGCATCTTGACACTGAAATGATTGCTGGAGCAAAAGGTCCGAAGCAGGGCCCGCTTTTTGGAGATTTTACTCGCTTGCTGATGCGCATTGACTCTCGATTGAACGATAAACGCTATGATCTGATCTTTAATCCGAAGACTTACAATACTAGCGCATCGATGGAGATTTTGTTCAGGAGGCTGCTCGGTGAAACAACTGGAGCCAGGAAGAAGGTGGTTGTCGTCGATTTGAGCCCTGTACCGTTCGACGTTCGATCGTCTGTTATTTCACTTATTCTTCGCTGCCTGTTTGATTTTGCTTATTGGCATCGTCGTGCCCACAAGACACGTTTCCCGATTTCAGTTTTCGCAGACGAAGCCCATATTTACTTAAACGACACTGATCCCGCAACCGACGCCGCAAAACATTCCGCCGAAAGAATTGCCAAGGAAGGGCGTAAGTATGGCATCAGCCTAACCGCCATTAGTCAGCGCCCGCGTGAGGTGTCAGCTACGATCCTTTCGCAGTGTAACAGTTTCCTTTGTCTGCGAATATCAAATCCTGATGACCAGTCATATGTAAAAAGCCTTCTGCCGGATTCCGTGCGCGGGATTGCGAGTATGTTTTCCACACTGCGACGTGGCGAGTGTATCCTCCTCGGAGACTCGGTAATGATGCCGACCCGTATTAAAATCGACCAACCGAGTCCAGCTCCAGTAAGTGATGACGTTTCTTTTTTTAAATCATGGAATGAATCACCGAAGGATGTTGATTTCGCAAAGGTCTTGAAATCGTGGAGGGATCAGGATGTTGCCCCCTAGAGCCACCATATCCCTATGCCCAAATCCACCTTGTCGCTCAGCCCTTATTCCGACCCATTGTTTTACGACTCCTTATATCGTCCATCTTGGTTAGCGTTGCCATAAGCCTTTATTAAGCTGGGGAATGCATTGGGGTGTATTCACGAATATAGCCATGTTCACACGATCGTAAACATTCACCATTCCATGAACATGCTGGACAGCGCAAACCTGGAGAGAATACAATTACGCGATGATAAATACGATCCCTGCATTCGATCACAACCTGGTACTCCCTCCGCATGCCGGGAACCCCGCGGACCCTAGCCAGCTGTCCCCCTATCCCTGCACGACGACGGAGCTCTGCCGGCAGCTCGGAAGGACGCCCGAGCGTCGGGCAATACTCGGGAAGTATCTGGAGTTCCGCGAACGGATTCGGAACGCGGGGATAGTGAATGGCTTTCAATGGCTGGACGGCAGCTTCCTCGAGGATGTGGAGACGCGCGAAGGGCGACCCCCTAACGACCTCGATCTGGTCACGGTATACTGGGGCTATGATCGAGCGTTTTTGGACGCGGTCAAAGCCAGCTTCATCGAGTTTGCGAGTCCCCGCCTGGCCAAAGCCGCTTATCGCCTGGACCACTATCCCTTCAATGCGGGTCTCCATCCGGCCCTCACCCTTGAGGAGACGAGGTATTGGGTCCTTCTCTTCTCGCACAATCGGCAGGGAGTCTGGAAAGGCATGCTTAGGATAGAGCTGAATACTCCTGTCGAAGACGCCCAGGCTCGGCAGGAGCTGGGGGTGCAGCCATGAGCACCCGCGCACAACGGGATTTCCTCAAGGTTCAACTCCTCGAAACGCAGCGTCTCCGAAGAATGGCAGAGGACGATCCGCTCATGGCCCTTTCTTTAGGCGAACGAGAACAAGAACTCCAGGAACAGATACAAGCCCTGCCCTTGGGAGACCAAGAAGCCCGCGTCGTGCTGTTTTTCTCAGGTGAGCCCGTCCAGGGCTCCGCCGGGATCGACGCGGGCTTCGTCGGCCGTGTACTCGATCCATTTCAGGGCATGGTCATGGCCGATTACGCGGACCGCTGGCATGGCAAGGTCGGCAACCGTGGACGACGTTCCAGAGAAGCCGAATCCCGGCTTCTGCTCACGGGGCTTCCACGTGGCTCCTTCGGATTGGAACTGCAGCAGGCCGACCCTAACGAGCTTTTCTCCGAAGGGCAATTGGCGGATACTCTGGCCCATGTGACCCGTCTTGTCGACGCTGCCGGAAGAAGCGACGAGGACTTCGCGGCAAGCCTTGACGACGTTGCGCCTCGCGTTATCCAGAATCTCCGATCCTTTCTCGAAGCAGTATCTAAAGGTAAGGCCGGGCTTCGTCTGGAAAGCGGCGATTTCCGCTGCGTCATGGATCCGGCGCAGGCAAACGAGGCCTATGGCCGCGCCGCCGGCACACGTACCACCGAGGAGCCGATCAAGATCCGGGGCATTTTCAAAGGGCTCCTGCTGGAATCATGGAAATTCGATTTCATCGAGGACGAGGAGAGGGGAATAGGCGGCAGAATCGACGAGAGCCTTACCGAGGAGGAGGTTATCAAGCTCAACAGAAAGTTCTTCAACGAACGCTGCGTGGCCTCCCTACTCCGTACGACGGTGCTGTTCAAGAATGGGCGCGTCCGAACGTCCTATATCTTAGAAGGACTTGAGGCGCCTGAACCTTCACCTTTCCTTTATTGAATTGAGTATATGATAGACCCTCGTTCCGACGCCTGATGGCCAGCGTTCCTGCGGATTTGAATCGAGACGTTCCGCTCTTTCAACGGCCGTATCGATGAGAGGCAGATACTCTGCTACATCGTTCATGTTCTTGCTGCACGATCCGCAGGCCTGCCTGACACGATCTATAACGGCCCTGCAGCCGCCTTGATCAAGCACACTCTGTTCGGGTTGCGGTATGGTACTAAGGTCTTCAAAATGCAGAAGCCGCCATACCTCGAAACAGGGCCGAGAGACCGCAAGCCCATATCGCTTTTGGACTGCCGATGTCGCTATCGAAGAGAGTTTCCCCTCGCCCCATCGATCGTAGTCGATTACGGCCCATAGCTCGTCATCGCCCGACAGCTTCCAGTTTTTCCGAAAATCATCCAGCTGGCCGATGACGTACTCCGGCGCCGAAGGTCCGGCCTCCCTGCGCAGCACCTCGACGTGCACCCGACTCGGGCTCGCCAGAAGATAGTCGCGGACCGCTTCGAAGTATACCGGCTCCGTGCTGCTTCCCTCGCTCGCGATCACGATGAGACGAGAATCGCGGAAACCGCTCGGCCTCGTAAAACTGCGTCTGGACACGGCTACCAACCTAATCTATGAGGTTTCCTGACTACGGGTATCCCTCCGAATCGCCCGAGGAGATAGCCCTTGCGGATGTCGTTGTCGAAGCGGGGTTTGAACTCCTCGA
This sequence comes from uncultured Treponemataceae bacterium, assembly GCA_964404145.1. GTDB lineage: Bacteria > Spirochaetota > Spirochaetia > Treponematales > Rectinemataceae > UBA1306. The sequence continues at coordinate 6,808 of CAYOIX010000033.1, read as the reverse complement.
GCGAATAGACGCGGGAAGCGCCATGCTTGTCCTTTTCCACGAACCAAATCTCATCCTTGCGAAGGAGGTCGAGGTTAAGAAGATCGAGATCGTGGGTGGTGGCGATGAGCTGCGCCCGCCGATCGGACTTTTCGTAGAACACCTCGAAGAAAGTCCGAGAAAGCGTCGGATGCAGGCTCCGATCGATCTCGTCGATAACGAATACCTTATCGCTTCCCTGGAATTGCACGAGGGCGGGGATGAGATCGACGAGGCGCTGGGTGCCGTCGGATTCCTCTTGGATATCGAAGCCTACTTTCCGCTGTCGGTCGTCCTCGTGCAAGGTGAGCAGGCGAAGCGCGACGAGATCGCCGTTTTCTTTCTTGGTGATGATGAGCCGCGCACCGGTCCCGGGAGCGAGCATCTGAATGGCCTTGTCCGGTCCCAGCTGAGCCCGTAGATCGTTTTTCGTCTGCTCGGGAAGACTCGGCAGCACCTGCTCGATCTCGGTCTCGATCACCTGCAATCCGACCAAGCCGAGATCGAAGGCTTTGAAGTATGTATCGTAGTTCGACCTGAGTCCGGCATCCGATCGGATGAGGGATTCGCGCTGACTGAACACAGTATAGGGGAATATCACAGTTAATTTAGTTGCAAACCATTCGAACACGGTTTTATAGGGAGCTGCGACGTTTCTGGCTACCGCCTCGGTCAAGAATAGCTGGTTGGGTCTTGTCCCTCGTTCCAGGAATTCGAAGAACTGTCGCTCCTTGGCGCCGTCGATGAAGGAAGAGCCAAAATCGATTTTTGTTTCAGAGACGCTTCCCTTACGACGGAATATATCTTTTTCGGACGAGGGGCCGATCTTGACGAGCCATTCCTCGACTATATGCGTACTCAGGAAGGAAAAGCCGTAGGCATAGGCCGAGTCTTCGAGCAGTAGGTCGAACTCGATCCTGGAGAGGCTCGATAAGCTTTCCTCGCGCAGCTTGAAGGGAAGACGAGGCAGCTCTGAGCCGATTCTCATACCTCCCAGGATAAGCTGCTGCGCAAGAAATATTGCCTTGGCCAGATTGGATTTGCCCGCCGCGTTCGCCCCGTAGACGACGGCGGATTTGAGTAGCTTGGGATCGGAACGTCTATACGCTTCCGCGATATGGTTTTTGTGAGCCTGGGTTTTCCCGGCTACCATGCTGAAATCGATTTTATCGTCGAAAGAATAGAGGTTCTGGACGGAGAATCTGATCAGCATAGTAGCCTCCGTCACATAAAATACAGTAGATTATCAAGGAACGCAATAATTTTTGAAATAAAATGTGAATGTATCACATAATATCCCCATTTTCGCAGACAGCCACCCAATCGGGCTGGGTATCGTAGGGGCTACGGATGTAGCGGTGCCAGTAGGCATTATCTCCATCTTGCCCGGTACTCCTAGCCGTTATATTCTCGAATTGCTTCGATAAGGAAAATCGATTTCGAAATTGAGGTTAGATGAGCGCCCATCCCTACACCGAAGACAGCCTCGTCGAGCAGCCCGCCGTCGCTCTCTTTGCCGAGCTCGGCTGGCAGACTCTATCGGCAATGGATGAAAGCTTCGGCGAGTCGGGGACGCTACAGCGCGAGACTAAAGGAGAGGTAGTCCTCGTCGCCCGCGTAAGGGCGGCCCTCGCGCGGCTCAATCCTACGCTTCCACCCGAGGCAATCGCCGCCGCCGTCGCCGAGCTGACCCGAGACCGCTCGGCGATGAGCCTCGAGGCTGCGAACCGCGAGATCTACCAGCTTTTCAAAGAGGGCATCAAGGTCTCGGTGCCCGATCGCGAGCGCGGAGGGCAGAAGACAGAGCGGCTGCGCGTCGTGGACTGGGAGAAGGCGACGAACAATGACTTCCTCCTCGTCAGTCAGTTCAGCGCCACCGGCGAACTCTACACCTGCCGGCCCGACCTGGTCGGCTTCGTCAATGGACTGCCCTTCGTGGTCATCGAGCTCAAGAAGCCCGGTGTGAGCGCTCGCTCGGCCTTCGACGATAACCTGACGCATTACAAAGCGCAGATACCTGCCCTGTTCTGGTACAACGCCTTTCTCATCGCCTCGAACGGCACGGAGAGCCGGGTAGGCTCTCTCACCGCCGATTGGGAGCGCTATTTCGAGTGGAAGCGCATCGAGCGCGAGGACGAGCCGCGCCGCGTGTCCCTCGAAGTGATGCTGCGCGGCACCTGCGACCCTGTGCGCCTCCTCGACATAGTGGAGAACTTCACCCTCTTCTCCGAGCACAAGGCCGGGCTCGTGAAGGTCATCGGTCAGAACCACCAATACCTGGGCGTGAACAACGCCATCGCCTCGATGCTCGAAGCGCGCAAACGGGGTCACGGTCGGGCGGGGGTCTTCTGGCAGACCCAGGGCTCGGGCAAGAGCTTCTCGATGGTATTCTTCGCGCAGAAGGTGCTGCGCAAAGTGACGGGTAACTGGACCTTCGTGATCGTCACCGACCGCGTGGAGCTCGACGAGCAGATCGCTACGACCTTCAAGGCTGCGGGCGCGGTGAGCCAGGCCGAGGGCGACCAATGCCACGCCGCCAGCGGCGCGCAGCTGCGGGAGCTCTTGCGCGGCAATCACCGATATGTCTTTACCCTCATACAGAAGTTTCAGACTCCTCAGATCCTCTGCGATCGGTCCGACGTCGTCGTGCTCACGGACGAGGCCCACCGCAGCCAATACGACACCCTGGCGCTCAACATGCGCGCCAGCCTGCCCAAGGCGATGTTCCTGGCATTTACCGGCACCCCCCTCATCGCCGGCGAGGAGCGCACCAAGGAAGTCTTCGGCGACTACGTTTCGATCTACGACTTTCAGCAATCGATCGAGGACGGGGCAACCCTACCCCTCTTCTACGAGAACCGAACGCCTGAGCTCCAGCTCGTCAACCCTGACCTGAACGACGACCTGTACCGCCTCATCGAGGAGGCTGACCTGGATCTGGATGAGGAGGCGAAGCTCGAGGGGGAGCTCAGCCGGCAATACCATCTCATCACCCGCGAGGACCGGCTGGAGACGGTGGCCGAGGACATCGTCAGGCATTTCCTCGGGCGGGGCTTCATCGGCAAGGCGATGGTCGTGTCCATCGACAAGGCCACTGCTCTCAAAATGTATAACAAGGTGCGCAAGCACTGGACGGCCGAGACCGAAAGGGTCGAGAAGGAGCTGGGACGCCGAGGCTACCTGACGAAGGACGAGCGCAGATCGGCCGAGAACCTGCCTATTGAGGCCGAGCTAGTCCGGCGCCTGGACGTGCTCAGGACGACGGACATGGCTTTGATCGTCTCGCCCAGCCAGAACGAAATTCCCCGGATGAGGAAGCTCGGCCTCGACATCGAGCCGCATCGCAGACGGATGAACGAGTCGCAGCCAGCCCTGGACGAGAAGTTCAAGGACACCCAGGATCCGCTGCGCCTGGTCTTCGTCTGCGCCATGTGGCTGACGGGCTTCGACGCGCCGAGTTGCTCTACGGTATACCTGGACAAGCCGATGCGGAACCATAGCCTGATGCAGACCATCGCGCGCGCAAATCGCGTCTTCCCCGGCAAGCACTCCGGCATGATCGTAGACTACGCCAACGTCTTCGCTTCGCTCGAAAAGGCGCTGGCCATATACGGCGCGGGCGCGAACGGCGAGAGTCCGGTCAAGGATAAACGGGAGCTCGTCGAGGAGCTCCGCAGGGCGGTGGAGGATGCGACTGGCTTCTGCGCCAGGCATGGGGTGTCGCTCTCAGGGCTCGAGCGCCTCCCCCTGGGCGGCCTAGAGCGCTTGCAATGCATCGAAGACGGCCTCGACGCCCTCATCTCGCCCGACCCGCTGCGCCACGAGTTTATCGCTCACGAACGCCTGGTCATTACGCTCTACCGCGCGGTCAAACCCGATCCCGCTGCCCTGGAATTCGCCGGCCGGATCGCCTGCCTTGCGACTCTCGCGGATGCCATTCGCGCAAAGCTGAGACCGAATCCGCCGGACATTTCGGCTCTTATGCACGGCATCAACGCCTTGCTCGACGATTCCATCACCGGGATGACGATCCGGGAGGAGGGCCCGCCACCCCTGGACCTTTCGAAGATCAACTTCGAAGCCCTGGCCGAGCGCTTCCGCCAATCCAGACACAAGAACACCGATCTGGAACTTCTCAAGGCGGCCATCCGCGCCCGACTGGACAGGCTCGTCCGATTGAACAACACCCGCACCGACTTCGCCGGGAAATTCGAGGAGCTCATCGAGAGCTACAACGCCGGGAGCAGGAGTATCGAGGAACTCTTCGAGGAGCTCATGAGGCTGAGTCGCAATCTGGACGATGAACAGGAACGGCATGTCCGCGAAAACATGACGGAGGAAGAACTTGTTATCTTCGATATTCTCACGCGACCCGCGCCGGAGCTGAGCTCCGAGGAGCGAAGCGAGGTGAAGAAAGTCGCCCGTGACCTCCTACAGCGCTTAAAGGAGCTACTCGTCCTAAACTGGAGGCAGAAGTCCGCCGCTCGCTCTCAGCTCAAGCTCGCCATCGAGGATGCCCTGGATACCGGACTCCCGCGCGCCTACGGCCCCGAAGTTTATAGGCAGAAGTGTTCCGCCCTTTTCGAGCATGTGTACGAGAACTATCCAGAGAAGGATGCAAGCGTATATTCACGGGCAGTCTGATCATACGGTTGTCAGGGTCGCCCACCCCGTAGACTGATGCCCCGGCGTACGAAGATTTTCAGCAACATGAGCGAAATGTAAAGGGTTCAGTCCAGAAGGGTCTATTAAAACACACCACACTTGCCAAATATTGTGGTGTGTTTTAACATAGGTTATCGTGACCCGTGAGACTAAGCAAAAGATCCTTTCCACCATCTCCGCCAAGGGCGGTTATACCAAGGCGGAAGCGCTTAGGGCCGAGGGCATCCATTCCAGCCAACTAACCGACCTCGTCGAATCGGGCGATCTCGTGCGCCTAAAGCGCGGCCTCTAGACCCTTGCCGAGGGGCTAGAGCGCTCTGAGCTTGTCGATATTCAGAAGGCTATCCCTGGCGGGGTTTTCTGTCTTGGTACAGCTCTCTCGATGCACGAGATCGGCACCTGGGAACCGCCAGAAGTCCAGCTCGCCATCCGTCGAGATTGCCGCATCGCCCTGCCTGATTTTTCTCCGATCAGACTATTCTCATTCTCGGGTGCCCGGTTCGAGCTAGGAGTCGTCGAGAAGACAACCGAAGCGGGCATCGTCCGTGTCTACGACCGCGAGAAGACCATCTGCGACGTCGTCCGCTTCCGGAATGCCCTTGGCCTGGATATCGCGATGGAAGCTCTGCGGGAATACCTCAAGGGGCCTAGCAGGGATATCCCACGGCTCCTCGAATACGCGAAACTCCTTCGCATGGAAGGCTCGATGCGCGGCTATCTCGAGGCGCTCTCGTGACGGGGAGGACGCCCTTCGCTTCGATCAAGACTCTTTGGAAGTCGGGGCCATCGCCGAAGACAACGAATACCACGGCACATGAATCCGCATAACCTGCTATCTCGAGAACATCCGCAATATAATCCAGGTCGACATCGGGTTCGGCGATGCCGTGACGAGCAACCTTTCAGAAGAGGGGCACGCCGACACCGGCAGAGCCAATCGTGCTTTCTTCATCCTTTGCGAGCTCCGAAGCGGCTCTGGCCCGATGAAAGGCATTAATTAAGCGATCCCATCTTCCAGATATGGAGTGGGATATCGTGCTTTCGATCCTCCGAGCTAGACTGGGCCCTTTGTACAAGGATGTTCGAGGGTAGATTCTCGAGCGATGGGCCATGCGTATGACTTTGGCGAAGTAGTTCTCCGCAAGCGAAAAGGAAATTAATATGTCATCAACTATCTCGCGGAGCTCACTTGGTGACCGTCTTTCAAGCATTCTATTTGAGCTTCTCTTTATAGTCCGCGCTCCTCGTCCGTGGCCTGAACGGCATCCTCCTGGCCGTCGGTCTGGGCAGACGGCTCCGGCTTAGGGGCCCGCTCGACCGCTTCTGCCCTCACCAACCGTTTCCGCTCGAATTGATAGAAGGCGGCGGGAACCACAAAGAAGGTGAGGACCGCGGAAAAGAGGATACCGCCGAAGGTCACGAGACCCAAGCCCCTGCCGAACTCCGAACCTTGGCCGCTGCCGAAAACGAGGGGGAAACTTGTCACGAGGACGGTCAGCGTGGTCATGACGATGGGCCTGAAGCGCAGGCCCCCCGACTCTATGAGCGCCTCCTCGAGGGGCATCTTGCCGATACGCTCTACGACGAAGTCGAGATAGAGGATCGCGTTCTTGGCCGACAGTCCTATGAGCATGAGCATGCCGAGGATACCGAACACGTCGAGTCCGCCGCCCTTGAGGAAGACCACCCACAGGGCTCCGATCAAGGCGAGGGGTACGGGCAGGAGGAGGTATATAGGATAGCGCCAGGAATTGAACTGGGCACCCATGACCAGATAGGCGAGGAATATGGCCAGGAGGAAGAGCATCGGGACCTGGGTCTGGAGCTGGGAGGCGAGACCCGCCGCGCCCATGCTGCTTCCCGCGCTGACCTGAAGGTCGTCGGTAAGCACAGCTTTGGCTCGGAGCTCCTGTGCGAACTGGCTCTGCATCGAGAGTGTAGGCGGCGCGCCCGGCTTGAGGTTGATAGTGTACTGGGCGTAGTACACGCGGTTGTAGCGAGTCATGCTCGTGGGTGCCTCATTGAGCGTAAAGCTTCCGAGCTGGCCGGCTTGGAGATTGGACTGGAGGACTGACGAGTATATCGGCAGATTGAGGAGAGACTGGCCGTCGGCGAGATAGACGGG
>CAYOIX010000032.1:0-56602 GCA_964404145.1 uncultured Treponemataceae bacterium | reverse complement strand
GCGCCGCGGTCAAGAACGGCACTCCCCTCGGGCTCAAGGTCAAGGACATCATGGCGGCCGGCGGCCTCGTACCGGACGAGCTCACCATCGCCCTCGTCAAGGAGAGACTCGCCGAGAGGGACACCGCGAAAGGCTGGGTCCTCGACGGATTCCCGCGCACCATCCCCCAGGCCGAAGCCCTCGAGGGGATTGCGTCGGCCGACTCGGCCGTCAACTTCGATGTGGCGGACGAGATCGTCGTCGGGCGCCTCTCCGGGCGTCGCGTCTGCAAGAGCTGCGGCAAGATCTACCACGTCAAGAACATGCCCCCCAGGAAGGAAGGCGTCTGCGACGTCGACGGAGGGGAGCTGTACATCCGCGACGACGATAAGGAGGCCGCCATCAAGGTGAGGCTCGACACTTACCGCAAGCAGACGGCTCCCCTCATCGACTGGTACGGCAAGAAGGGCAAGCTCCTCACGATAGACGGAGTCGGAGCCCCCGTCGATGTCCTCGGTCGATTCCAGAAAGCCATCGAGAAATAGGGCCGGCGGGGAGACGGCGGCGGCGGGGGGCAGTCCCACAGGGGGAAAGAACGCCCGCCCCGCCGCCCCCGCGGTCGGGTCGCCCTGGCATGCGGCCCCTTTCGCGGATCGGCGGCCGAATCTTAGTGCGGCGAAATCCCGGCACTCCCCGAAAATCGCTTCTTCCTCAAGCTTGAAGACGCCGCGCCCCCGGAGTATTGTTTGCTAAGCTCCTCGAATCCGGAGGTTCCCATGCGCCGAATGCCGATATCGCGGACCTTGATGCTCATCGCGGCCTGCGCCGCCATTCTCGCGGCGGCCTGCTCGGGCCGCGAGCGCGAAGCCAAGGCGCCGGATCCCTCACGGGTGGAGGCGCATTCGGCTGGCCTGGTCCCCGCGGGCTCGCCGATACGGGTAGTGCTGACCCGCGCCGCCGGCGAGGCCGGCGCCGCGGTTCCGGCGGGCGTTTTCCGCTTCTTTCCTGCCGTTTCCGGCAAGGCGAGCTGGGAAGACGAACGCACGCTGAGCTTCTCGCCCGACAGACCCCTCGCAAAGGGCAGGAAATACCGGGTCGAGGTCGACCTTGGTCGAATCGGCGGAGCCATCGCCCCTTCGGGGACCGACTACTTCAGCTTCGATATCCTGGCCTCGGCCCAGCGCGTGGCCGTCGAGACCCTGCCTCCCCGCGTCTCCCGGGACGGAAGCGTACTCGTCGATGGCAGCGTGGCGCTCGCGAACGGCTTGGCCGGCGCGGCCGTCGAGAAGGCGCTCTCCTCCTCCTCGGGATCCTTGACCTGGACCCACGAGAGCGACCGGCTCCATAGATTCACCGTGTCCGGCATCGCTGCCGGGGGCCGGACGCGCGCGATCACGCTGCGCTGGGATTTCGCCTCGGGCGGCCGCGGCAGGACTGTCGTCAGACTGCCCTCGGCCTCATCCTTCGAGCTCATCGCGACCAGGCGGCTGGACGACGAGTCCGGGTCCAAGGGCATCGAGCTGGCGTTCTCGAGGCCCGTGGACCGAGGCCAGGATCTCCGCGGCCTCGTCTCCGTCGAGGGCGTCCAGGATCTCCGCTACACCGTGACGGGATCGACCGTCTCGCTGTACTCCGACCTCTGGCCCGCCTCGGCCAAGGTGCGCGTGGAGAAGGGGCTCAAGGACTCGGGCGGCGCCCTGCTCGCGACCCCCGCGGTGGCGACGGTCGCCTTCGATTGGCAGAAGCCCCTCGTCCGCTTCCTCACCAAGGGCAACATCCTCCCGACGAGCCAGGGACTCGTGCTGCCCATCGAGACGATGAATCTCTCGGGAGTGATCGTCGAAGCCCTCCGCGTCTACGGCGACAATATGCTCCAATTTCTCCAGGTGAACGACCTGGATTCGTCGCGGGAACTCAAGCGCGTCGGCGAGGTCGTGTGGCACAAACGCTTCGATCTCGACTGGAAGGACGACTGGAAGAACCGCTGGGTCAGGCAGGGCCTCGACCTCGGGCCCCTCCTCGCGGCGCAGAAGGAGGGGATGTTCCAGATACGGGTGACCTTCCGCGTAGGGGACATCCGCTATGTCAGCCCGACCAACCAGGACTTCAAGGACCTGCGCTTCCCCGACGACAAGGTCGCGGACAGCGACGACGGCGAATCGAGCTTCTGGGATTACATCCAGGAGTGGGCGGGCGGCTACGACGACTACGACAAGTACAAGGACGATCCCCTCCACCCCGCCTACTACATTCCCTCCGAGGAGCACGACATCACGATCCGGCGCAACGTCGTCGTTTCGGACATCGGCGCGGCCCTCAAGCGCGAGTCCGACGGGACCTGGCACGCTGCGGCCAGCGACCTTCGCAGCGCCAAGCCCCTGGCGGGGGCCACCGTGACGCTCTACAACTATCAGCGGCGGAGCCTCGTCAGCGCCCAGACGGGAAGCTCGGGAATCGTCACGCTCAGGACCGAAGGCGATCCCTATTTCGCGACGGTCCAGGCCGGCGCCCAGACGAGCTGGCTCAAGGTCGACGAGGGCTCGACCCTCGCCGCCGGCCACTTCGACATCGGCGGCGAGAAGGCCGATTCGGGCCTGAAGGGCTTCATCTACGGAGAGCGCGGAGTCTGGAGGCCGGGCGACGCGATGCATCTCGCCTTCATCCTCTACGACCGGAGCGGGAAACTGCCCGCCAAGTACCCGATAGCCTTCGAGCTCGAGGATCCCCTCGGGCGCATCGTGCGCACGGGCAGCTATGCCGACTCGGTCAACGGCTTCTACTCCATAGAGACGGGCACGACGCAGGATGCGCCGACGGGATCCTACACCGCGCGGGTGACGGCCGGCGGCAGGACCTTCACCAAGATCCTCAAGGTCGAGACGGTGATGCCCAATCGCCTGAAGATCGACCTCGGATGGGGAGGGAGTCCGTACATATCGACGGATACCGACAATATCACCCTGCGCGCTGCCTGGCTGACCGGGGCGAAGGCCGGCGCCCTCAAGGCCGACGTATCGGCCACCTTCGCGGCCGCCGGAACGACCTTTACCAGTCTTCCGGACTACAGCTTCGACGACCCCACGAGGACGGTCTCGTCGGACCGCGTCGTCCTCTTCGACGATCGCCTCGACGCGGACGGCGGCGCGAGCTTCGGCGTCGACTTCTCCTCCGACAAGAGTCTGCCCCCCGGCAAGCTCACGGCCAACCTACTCACCCGCGTGTTCGAGCCCTCGGGAATATTCTCGAGCGAGACGGCGAGCGTGGACTTCCACCCCTACGAGCGCTACGTGGGGCTGCGCCTGCCCAAGGGCGACGCGGCGCGCGGCATGCTCCTGGTGGACAAGGACCAGCGCGTCGACCTCGCCCTCGTGGACCGGGACGGGAAGCTCGTGAAGGGGGGCGGCCAGGTCGACGTCGCCCTCTACCAGCTCGATTGGCGCTGGTGGTGGGAGAAGGGCGACGAGAGCCTGGCGCAACGGGCGGACGAACTGTTCCAGCGCCCGATACAGAAGGGCACCGCGACGATCGGAGCGGACGGGCGAGGCTCCTGGACCTTCCAGGTGAAGTATCCGAGCTGGGGGCGCTACCTCGTCCGCGCGGTGGACAGGTCGAGCTCGGCCGGTCCCGACGCGGGCCACGCCGCGGGAAAGATCGTATACATCGACTGGCCCGGCTGGGCCGGGAGGGGCCGGGACTCAGGCGGGGCCGACGCTATGCTGGAGCTCACCGTGGGCCTGCCCAAGTACGCACCCGGCGACCAGGCTTCGGTCTCCTTCCCCTCGAACGAGAACGGGAGCGCCCTCGTCCAGATCGAGCGCGCGGGCCGCATACTCCGCGAGGAATGGGTCCCCACGAAGAAGGAGACGACCGCCTACGCCTTCGCCGTCACGCCCGACATGGCGCCCAATGTCTACGTCCACGTGACCTTCGTCCAGCCCCACCTGCAGACGGCCAACGACCTTCCCATACGCCTCTACGGCATAGTGCCGGTGATGGTCGAGGACCCCGCGACCCGCGTCAAGCCGATCCTGGACACTCCCCCGAGTCTCTCTCCCGGCGGCGACGCGAGCTTCACGGTCCGCGAGGAAAGGGGACGGCCGATGACCTACACGGTCGCGGTCGTCGACGAGGGGCTCCTGGGGATCACCCGCTACCAGACTCCCGACCCCTGGAACGAGTTCTACAAGAAGGAGGCGAGCTCGCTTTCCGCCTGGGACCTCTACCAATACGTGGCCGGCGCCTTCACGGGCAAGCTCGAGACTCTGCTCGCGGTCGGAGGCTCCGACGAGGCCCTGGGCGGAGGGAACCGCAAGCCCAGCCGCTTCCCGGCCGTCGTCTACTATTTTCCCCCGCGCGAGCTCAAGCCCGGCGAGACGGCCGAAGAGAGCTTCAAGCTCGGGACCTACATCGGCGCGCTGCGCTTCATGGTGGTCGCGGCGACGATGCCCTCGCAGATGGCCGCCTCGGGCGGCGGCTCCCCCGCCGGCGCGGCCTTCGGCGCCGCGGAGCGATCGGTGCCGGTGCGCGCCGACATCATGGGCCAGATCACCGCGCCGCGCGTGCTTTCGCCCGGCGAGGAGGCCTCGATTCCCGCCACCGTGTTCGCCTTCATGGGCGCGAAGCGGGCGACCGTCACATTGAGGGCCTCCGGCGCCCTCGCCCTCGTCGGCAGCGACACCCAGACCCTCGACTTCAAACAGGACGGCGACATGTCCGCGATGTTCCGCGTCAAGGCCGCCGCCTCGCCTGGCATCGGAAGCATCAAGCTCGTCGCCGCCATCGAAGGCAAGACGGCCGAGCAGTCCATCTCGCTCCAGGTGCGGCCGGTGGGCGCGCCCGTATCGAGCGTGACCGGCGCCGTCGTGGACGGAGGCAAGACCTGGACGGCCCCGCTGGACTTGCCGGGAGAGAAGGGCACGAACTCGGTTTCGGTGGAGCTCTCGCGCCTGAAGCCCATCGACCTCGCCGAGCGCGCGGATTGGCTGATCCAGTACCCGCACGGCTGCGCGGAGCAGACCACCTCCGCCGCCTTCCCCCAGCTCTACCTGCCGAAGGCCGTGGCCTTGGCCGCCGACAAGGCCGCGGCCGCGCGCGACGACGTGGCAGCGGCCATCGACAAGCTTCGCGGCTTCCAGACCGCGCGGGGCGGCTTCGCGATGTGGCCCGGCAACGGCGACGAGGACGAGTGGATCACGGCCTATGTCGCCCATTTCCTCCTCGCCTCGCGCAGGGAGGGCTTCGACGTCCCGCAGGGGCTCATCGGGCCCGCGCTCGACTACCTCGCCCGCTCGAGCCGCGGCTGGAATTCGAGCGAGGCCTGGTCCCAGTCGACTCAGGCCTACAGGCTCTACGACCTCGCGCTCGCGGGCGCGCCCGAGATCGCGGCGATGAACCGCTTCCGCGACTTCCCGGGGCTGCCGACGGCGGCGCGCTTCCGCCTCGCGGCCGCCTACGCGATGGCCGGCATGCGGGATGCCGCGTCCGACCTGATCCGCGGCCTCTCGGACGAGGTCGCCGCCTACCCCGGGATGGTCGACTACACCTACGGCACGGAAATCCGGGACAGGGCGGTCGTCCTCGACGCCCTGAACGCCCTGGGCGACGCGGACCGCGCCTTGCCGGTCTACGACCAGCTGGCGGACGATCTCGACTCGAGGCGATGGCTGTCGACGCAGGACCTCGGAGCCGCCCTCGGGGCGGCCCTGCCCTACGCCATCCTCGCGGCCTCCTCCGAGGCGCCGACCGCCAGCGTCTCTCTCGACGGATCGGGAAAGAGCTCCGACGTCAGGCTCGACAAGCCGATGGCCCGCATCGACCTTCCGCCGCCCGGGGGAGAGCAGGCTTCCGTAACCGTGACCAACACGGGCGGCTCGCCCATCTTCGCGAGGGTCCTGGCCCGGGGGACGCCCGTCGCGGGGACAGAAAGGCCGATGGCCAACGGCCTCTCGCTCTCCCTCCGCTATCTCGGCATGGACGGCAAGAACGTCGATCCCGCCAAGGCCGAGGCGGGCGCGGACTTCATCGTCGAGGCCACGGTGCGGAACCGCTCTGGGCAGGCCCTCAAGAACCTCGCCCTCACCCAGCTTCTGCCCTCCGGGTGGGAGATCGCGAACTTCCGCGTCGGCGCCGAGCTGCCCAAGCCCAAGGATCAAGGGGACGATACCGAAGAGGCCGTCGCCGAGGCTCCGCCGCCTCCGCCGCTCTACGACTACCAGGATGTCAGGGACGATCGCGTCCTCACCTACTTCTCCATGGGCGCGAAGGAGCCCAAGGTCTTCAAGATCTACGTGACGAAGGCCTACGAAGGGAGTTTCTTCCTGCCTGCCGCTTCGGTGGCCGCGATGTACGATCAGCGATTCCAGGCCCTGGTGCCGGGGAAGTGGCTGCTTCCCTCTCCGGGGCATTAGTCGACGCGTGACGCCTGGAGACATGTTTCGGGGCCTTCGCCGGCGCGCCGCCTCTCTGGCCCCTCCCGCCGCATCGCTGGCGAAGACGGCAGCCGCGCGAGCCCGGGACTATTGCGCCCGCGCGGCGCGATGGGCCCCGGCCCCCTGCGCAGTCTCCGCCGCCCTCCTCGCGCTCTCCTTCTTCATCGCGATTCCGCCCGCGAGCTTTCCCGTCGGCCTCTCGGTCGCCGTGTACGCGCGGCGCGGCGAGCTCCTGGGCGCCGCGGTCTCGGATACGGGCCAATGGCGCCTGCCCGCCGGCCCCGCCGTGCCGCGGCGCTTCGCCGAGGCTCTGACCTGCTACGAGGATAAGCGCTTCTACTCCCACTCCGGGGTGGATCCGGCCGCGCTGCTTCGGGCTCTCCTGCAGAACGCCCGCGCCCGCAGGGTGGTCTCCGGCGGTTCGACGATCAGCATGCAGGTCGCCCGCCTCGGGAGACCCGGCAGGGAGCGGGCGATCGGCGAGAAGGCCGTCGAGGCCCTCATGGCCGTGCGCCTCGAGCTCCTGCGCGGCAAGGAGGGCATCCTCGATCTCTACGCCGAGAACGCCCCTTTCGGCGGCAACGTCATCGGGCTCGAGGCCGCCAGCTTCCGCTTCTTCGGACGCGAGCCTGACTCCCTCTCCTGGGCGGAGGCCGCCACCCTCGCGGTCCTGCCGAACGCCCCCTCCGCGGCCCATCCGGGGAAGAATAGGGAGCTCCTTCAGGCCAAGCGCGACCGCCTCCTGCGCTCCATCGCCGGCTCGGGGAGGATGAGCGGGGAGGACCTGGCGCTCGCCCTCGCCGAGCCTTTGCCGCCTTCGCCCTTCGACCTACCCAGGCTGGCTCCCCAGCTCGTCGACCGCTTCGCCGCTGCCGGGGCGGGCAAACCCGGCGGCCCGCCCGCCCGAGTCGCCACGACGATCGACGCCTCCGTACAGGAAAGGGCGACGGACATACTCGCGCGCAGGGTGGAGCGCCTCGCGGGGGGAGGCGTCTACAACGGCGCCTGCATAATCGCGCGCGTGAGCTCGGGCGCGGTCCTCGCCTATGTCGCCAATGTGCCTCCCCCCGCGGGCTCGGGCGGCGGGAGGGACTCGAGGGGCTACTCCGTGGACTTGATCCGCTCCGAGCGGAGCTCCGGCAGTCTCTTCAAGCCGTTTCTGTACGCAGCCGCCCTGGAGGCCGGCGAGCTCGGGCCGAGAAGCCTCCTGCCCGACCTCCCGACGCGATACGGCTCCTACGAGCCCGAGAACAACCTGGGCACCTATTCGGGCGCCGTCCGCGCGGACGAGGCCCTTGCGAGATCGCTCAACGTTCCCTTCGTCCGCCTCCTGAAGTCCTTCGGAGTCGAGCGGTTCAGGGACCTCCTCGCCTCGACGGGCATGAGCACCCTGCGCCGGAGGGCGGAGGACTACGGCCTCACCCTCATCCTGGGAGGGGCCGAGACCGACCTCTGGGAGATGGCCGGTCGCTTCGCGGCCCTCGCCCGCTCCGCGTCGTCCGGATCCCGAGCCGGCGCGAGCCAGGTCTTCGACCTCGGCCTCACGAGCGAAGAGCTCGCGGCGAGGCCGAGGCGGCCGGATCCCTTCTCCGCGGGCTCGGCCATCCTCACCCTGGACGCGCTCACGAAAGTTGCGAGACCGGACGAGGAGGCGGCCTGGGAAGACTACGCCTCGGCGCGCCGCATCGCGTGGAAGACGGGCACGAGCTTCGGCAACCGCGACGCCTGGGCGATCGGGGTCGACGGGACCTTCGTCGTCGGAGTATGGGTCGGCAATGCGAGCGGGGAGGGCAGACCCTCGCTCAAGGGGACGGCTGCCGCGGCGCCCATCCTTTTCGATCTTTTCGGGCTTCTCGACGTTCGCGAGGATACGCGCGGCGAGGATAGGCCTCGCGTGGGTGCCGCCCCGGCGGCTTACTCGCCGGCCCTTCGCGAGATCGAAGTCTGCGCCGATTCCGGCTGGGCGGCAGGGCCGAACTGTCCCCGCGTCGAGACTGTCCTCGTGCCCGCGGGGGTCAAGAGTCTGCCCCTCTGCCCCTACTGCACGACTGTGGCCCTGAGCGCGGATGGCCGCTACAGGGTCAGGGCCGAGGAGGAGGAACCCTCGAACGTTCGCATCGAGAAGCGTTTCGTCCTCCCTCCGGCGATGGAGAAGTACTATGCGCGCAGCCTCGGCTACAGGAGCCTTCCGCCGTGGAAGCCCGGCTCCGCTCAGAACGCCGGCGACAGGAGCCTCGCCATCGTGACGCCCGAGGAAGGAGCCTCCCTCTACATACCGGTGGAGATCACCGGGCGGCCGGGAGCAACCGTGTTCACCGTCGCCCACCGCGATCCGGGAGCCGTCGTGTTCTGGCAGCTCGACGGCGCCTACCTCGGCTCGACGAGAGGGGTCCACGCCTTCGAGGCGAGGCCCGGCCCCGGGGACCACGTTCTCACGGTGGTCGACGGGTCGGGACGGAGCGTCTCGAGGCGCTTCACCGTATTGAGCCGGGAAGCGAAATGAATCCGATGCCGCGCCTCTTCGTCCTCGCCGTCGTGGTCGCGTGCTCCTTCGTGCCAGTCCCCGCGCAGGGTCTCGACCCCGCTCGGAGCGACGCCGCCTCCGAGAGCGGCGTATTCCTCGACGGCCGGTGGGAAGGCAGCGCGGATCTCGGAGATGGACCCGAGCCCATGGTCCTCCGCCTCTTCCCCGCCGACCCCGAAGCGGGACAGGCCGCGGGGGGGCTTATCGACCTCCCCGCGAGGAGCCTTTTCGGCTACCCCCTTGATGTCGTCGAGCGGGATTCGGGGGGAATAGCTTTCAGCCTCCTGGGCGGCGCGCCCTTCGGCGGCCTCTTCGAGCTCGAAGGATCCTCTTCTTCGGCGGATGCTGGCAGCCCCTTCCTCGTGGGCGGGATTCTGCGGCGACTGCCGGATTGGGGTGGAGGAGGAGGAACCCCTTCTGAGGGCGCCTTCACGCTTTCCTACTCGGGAGCCGCGTCGCGCGGACCCGAGTACGGCGAAGAGTACATCGTAGATACCGGTCGGGGACGCCTGCCCGGGAGCCTCCTCGTACCCGAAGGCGTCGGGACTCCCCCTATCGTCCTCATCCTCTCGGGCGCGGCCGAGGACAGGGACGGCGACAACTATTCCGTTCCGGGCCGAAGCGACGCCCTGGCCGAGCTCGCAGTCGCGCTCCGCGACCGCGGCATAGCTTCGCTGCGTTTCGACAAGCGCGGCACTGGCGGGGCCTATAGGCTGGCGTCGAGGGAGGAGGAGCTCCGCTTCGACCACCACGTGGCGGACGCCCGGGCGGCGATATCGGCCTTGGCCGGAGATCCGCGCTTTTCCCGCCTAGTCGTCCTCGGCTACGGCGAAGGCGCCCTCGTAGGAGCGGCGGCCTTGGACGGCTCCGAGCTCCGGCCGGGCGGCGAGAAAGGCGTTTGCGGATTGGCGGCCCTCTGCGCTTCGGGCAAGACGGAGATCGAGGCCGTGGAGGATGCCCTCTCCTCGACGCCCCAGGAGGATAAGGCCGAGGCCGATGCCATCATGTCCGCGCTCGAAGCCGGCGCCAGCTATCCGAATCCGAGTCCCTACTTCGCGGATTTCTTCAGGCCGAGCGCCCAGCCCTACCTGGCTTCCCTCTTCCGATACGACATTCGCGAGGCCTTCGCGGCCGCACTTGCGGGAGCCCAGCTGCCCGAGCCGGTCTTGGTGATAGCCGGAGGGGGGGATTTGCAGGTCCCGACGGGAGAGTCAGAGCTCCTGGCATCGGCCAGGCCCGACGCCGCGTATCGCGTCGTTCCGGGCATGAGCCACGCGCTCAAGGAGGCAGGGGGGGACGATGAAGCCAATTACGCGTCCTTCACAGATCCCACCTTCCCTCTGGCCGAGGGTCTCGTCGATATCGTGGAGGCTTTCGCCGAGGGGAAGCCCTTGCCGGGCGCGGATCCGCGCGAGACCTCGGCCGACTCAGGCGCCCTCGTTCCCGCCCGGGCCGAAGAGGCCGCCCCTCAGGGCGCCCAGGATGCGGGCGAGGGCTCCGCGAGATAGACGTATTCCCGAGGCTCGGTACAGCTCCCCCTCGAGGGTGAAGGCGGCGCCCAGGGCGGAATCCGCCTCCCCGCCGAGGAGACCTCGCGCGATGCCGTACCAGACGAGTCGCAGCGCCGGTCCATAGACTCGCGCCGAGTTCGCGTCCTTCATAAGGAAGACGATCGTCGCGTCATAGCTCCCTTCCGGCCCACCGGGCGCGGCAGCTATGAGCATTCCCCGCGCGGGTACGTCCATCGAGTCGCCGAGGACGGCGGCGGCGAGTCGCGAGAACGGATCGGGGACCCAGATCACGAGTTCGCGGGAGGCGTACGTCGATAGCCTCGCGGGAATCGGGGATGGACCGGGCTCCCTCGCGGCAACTATGAGGGGCTCGAGTCGGCCCGTCGAAGCCAGGACCAGATTGGGGCCGGGAATCGCGGCCCTCAAGCCGAGGCGGGCGTTGAAGTAGCCTGTCTTCTCGCGCTTCCATCCCGGGTCCGCGCCGAGGGAGAGGGAGGCCGCGCGGAAGGGATAATCCCCGATCAGACAGGCCTGCAGGGCGGATCCGCCGAAGCCTATGGCTACGAGCCTCGTCCTCGCCATCACCGGCGCCAAGGATTTCGCCGCGTCGGGCGGCAGGGCGGAGCCCAGGAGCTCCCTGGCGACGGCGCCGTCGAGGCGGGCGTAGGCCAGGGATCCGGGCTCGAGGACCGCGAGGGGATCGGCCGAGGCGTCGAACCTGAGGGGGGAGGCGCAGCCCGCCGCCGACAGGGCGAGGACGGCGCCGGCCCAGAGGGCGAAGGATCTCACAGCAACCCTGCTTTGGAGAGAAGGGAAAGGGCCAGCTCGCGGTGCTCGCGGGCCGCCTCGTTCCAGCGGTGGAGCTCCGAGCCGCGAAAGCGGCCCCTCGTCTCGATGCGCCTCGCTCCGGTTCCGGAGCCCGATCGGCGCGCGATCTCGCCGCGGAGCCAGTCGAGCTTGTCGTAGCCCGAGGACGAAGAGTCCTCGGAGCGCTCCGCGCCGAACCCCGCGCGCTCCAGGTAGGCATGCCTGTCGTAGGGAGGCACGTCGAGGTCGACGGTGAAGCAGGCGATTCGAGCCTTCATGTCGCCGGGGTAGGAAGCCCAGGCCTTGGCGAGCTCGTCCAGCACCAGTTCCTCTTCCTCGAATCCGGCGCGGAGGTAGGTCCTGAGATAACGGTAGATTTTGCGCGCCGCCGCGCGGAACCGCGCGCCGTTGTCGATGCGCGAGAGCTCCGGGATCAGACGGGAGTCCGTCCAGCGCCCCGAGGCGTCGTCGGGCGAGCGGAGGGCCTGGAGGTGGCCGGCGGGCGGCAGCGGCGAGGAGGGGTCGACCACGTTGCCCCTCTCGATCCTCCCCGAGAAATGCTGGTGGGCCCAGGTATCGGCGTAGGCGTGGAGGGCTATGCCGATCCGGAAGTCGTCGCCGGTCCTGAGCGCCGCGACGAGGAGCTCCTTGGCGAGAGGAGAGTCGGGCGTGACCGTCCAGCGCGAGGCGGAGTCGTCGACGCGCTCGCGCCGGGCCGCATCGATGTCGCCGGGGATGAAGTGGAAGGGCAGATAGATGCCGCGCAGCGTCTCCTCGTCCCAGAACAGGTAGTTCTGGGTCACTTGGCTGCGATAGGCGAAGCCGCCGTCCTCGATCTCGTAGGCGAGGATGGCATTGTCGACGTATTGGGAGGAGAAGGATATGTCGGCGCAGCGCTTCGCGGGCATCCCCGCGCGGCGACAGAGGAAATACAGGGAGTAGTAGTGGAACTCGGCGTTCAAACCGCTTCCTCCTGGTTTCCGCGCATGCGGGCCGCCGAGGCCCCGGGATCGAAGTCGATGCCGACTCGGAGCCGCCTCGACATGGTAAATGAACTATAGTCTTCAGGAGCCAGCGCATGTCAATACGAGCCGATCGCGACAAGCCGCGGAGTGTCGTGCTAGAATCGGCCGACGGAGGACAGAATGGCCATCGAAAGGACATTTTCCATGCTCAAGCCGGGGGTCGTGCCCAGGCGGATCGCGGGCGAGATCATCTCGCGGATCGAGGCCAAGGGACTCAAGATCGTCGCGCTGAAGATGACGACCGTGTCGCGGAGCCTCGCCGAGACTCACTACGCCGAGCACCGCGAGAGGAGCTTCTTCGCCGAGCTGGTCGCCTTCATCACCTCCGGTCCGGCGGTGGCCATGGTGATCGAAGGCGAGGGAGCGGTGGCCCAGGTGCGCAGGCTCTGCGGCGCCACCAAGGCCGAGGAGGCCGCGCCGGGAACGATCCGCGGGGACTACGCCCTGCATACGGGCCTCAATATCATCCACGCCTCCGACTCGAGCGCGAGCGCCGAGCGCGAGATAGGCCTTTTCTTCGACCCCTCGGAGATCTTCGCCTGGACCGACGGCAACGATGCCTGGATCTGACGCCTCCCCGCCCGGGCGGGAAACCGGGATCCCGCGCTGGGATCTCGCCGGGATCTATCCCTCCCTCGCCTCGGCCGAGTACGCCGCCGCCAAGACGAGGATAGCCGAGCTCGCCCGGGAGCTCCTGGCCCACCTCCAGGCCGCGCCCGCCGCGATAGGGGCCGCCAGGGCGGAAGGATTGGGCGACTGGCTCTTCAAGGCCCTAACCCTCGAGGAGGCCGCCGGCGCCCTCTACGAGACCCTCTCCGCCTTCGCCTACGCGAGCTTCTCGACCGCGACCGGCGACTCCGAGGCCGTCGCCCAGATCAACGCGATCGAGGAGCTCGGGCTCCCCCTGCGGAAGGGCGAGGTCCTCTTCCGCAACGCCCTCGCCGAGCGGAGAGCCGAGGTCGAGAACCTCCTCTCGGGCGACCCCCGCGTCGCGCCCTTCGCCTTCCACCTCCGCGAGGAGCTCCTCTGGCAGTCCAGGCAGATGGCTCCCGAGCTCGAGGAGCTCGCCGCCGACCTCGAGCGCTCGGGCGGCGGCGCCTGGGGCAGGCTCCAGGAATCGGTGACCTCCGCGGCCGGCGCGCTCTGGGAGGACGGCGAGCGGAAGACCCTCGTCCAGCTGCGCAATCTCGCCTACGACGCCGACAGGGCGGTGCGGGAGAAGGCCTACCGCCTCGAGCTCCGGCTCTGCGAGGCCAACGAGATCCCCGTGGCGGCCGCGCTGAACGGCGTGAAGGGCTGGATGGTTTCGCTCAACGCGCGGCGAGGCTGGGACGGGGCCCTCGAGAAGTCCCTTCGACAGGCGCGGATCACCCGCGAGACCCTGGATTCGATGATCTGCGCGATGGAGGAGGCCCTCCCCTCCTGGCGCCGCTACCTCGGCGCCAAGGCCCGCATGCTCGGGCTGGGCACCTGCGCCTTCTACGACCTCTTCGCCCCCCTGGGCGGGGAGGGCGCGCGCTTCTCCTTTCCCGAGGCCCGCGATTTCATCATCGAGAAATTCTCCTCCTTCGATCCCGCCATGGGCGATTTCGCGGCGCGCGCGTTCTCGTCGCTCTGGATAGACGCCGAGCCCCGGGCGGGCAAGGTGGGCGGCGCCTACTGCATCGATTTCCCCGCGGCCAAGGCCTGCCGGGTGCTCTGCAATTTCGACGGCTCCTTCAACTCGGTCACCACGATAGCCCACGAGCTGGGCCACGCCTGGCACGCCCAGCTGGTCCGGGGGCTTCCCTACGTGTATACACAGTACCCCATGACTCTGGCCGAGACGGCCTCCATCTTCTCCGAGACCCTCGTCTTCGAGAGCGCGCTGTCGACCGTGGCCCCCGGGCGCCGCGCCGCCCTCCTCGAGCTCCATCTCCAGGACGCCTGCCAGGTCATCGTCGACATACTTTTCCGCTTCTATTTCGAGCGGGCCCTCTTCGAGCGCCGGCGCCGATCCGAGCTCGCTCCCGAGGAGCTCTGCGAGCTCATGCTCGACGCGCAGAGGAGGACCTACGGGGAGGCCCTGGACGGGGAGAGCCTCCATCCCTACATGTGGCTGGTCAAGGGGCACTACTACTCCCCCGACCTCGCCTTCTACAACTACCCCTACGCCTTCGGCCAGCTCTTCGGCGCCGCCCTCTACGCGCGGTACGAGGAGGAAGGCCCCGGCTTCGCCGGATCCTATCGCGCCATCCTCGAGGACACGGGAAGGGCGACCGCCGTCGAGGTAACCGCGAAGGCGGGATTCGACATCGAGAAGCCCGCCTTCTGGCGCGAGGGCCTCGCGGTATTCGCGCGCCGGATCGAGGAGCTCGGGAGGTCGCCGTGGCCGAGCGCATAGGCGTGATCGGCGCGGGGGCCTGGGGCACCGCGCTCGCCAAGACCCTGGCCGAGTGCGGCCACGAGGTCGCCGTCTGGTGCAACGAGGCGGAGGTGGCGGCGGGGATACTCGAGGAAGGGCGCAACGATCGCTTCCTCCCCGGCGTGCGGCTTCCCCGCGGCATCGGGGCGGGCACGGACCCGGCCGCCGTCGCGGCGGGCAAGGACGTGATCCTCCTGGCCGTGCCCTCGCAATTCCTGATGGGGGTGGCGAGGAGGATGCTGAGCGCGCCCAATGTCATGGACGGCGAGAGTCTCGTGGTGGTGGTGACTAAGGGCTTCGTGCCCGGCCCCCGCGGTCCCGCGGGACAGGCGGTCCCGCGGCTCATACTCGAGGCCCTCGAGGATCACCTGCCCGGTTTCTACCGGGACAACACCGTCTACCTCTCGGGCCCCAGCCACGCCGAGGAGGTGGCGCGGGGCATGATCACGGGGCTGGCCGCCGCGAGCCGGAACGGCCGCAACGCCATCCGCGTCCGGGAGCTCTTCCGCGGCAGCCGGGTCCTCGTCTTCCCCTCGCTCGACACCGTGGGGGTCCAGGTCTGCGCGGCCTCCAAGAACGTCGTCGCCATCGCCTTCGGGATGCTCGACGCGATCGCGGGGGCGGGGAGCGGCATGCCCGCTCCCGCCGAGTTCGGCGACAACACCGAGTCGCTCCTCCTCGCGGCCGGGCTCAACGAGATGCAGGCCCTCGGGACGGCCCTGGGCGCGACCCACCCCGAGACCTTCACCTCGATCGCGGGGGTGGGCGACCTCGACGTCACCTGCCGATCGATCCACGGACGCAATCGCCGATTCGGCCGCGAGATCGTCGAGAAGAGGATACTCGCTCCCTTCCGCGACCTCGACGATCTCCTGGCCCGGATATCCGAGCTGGGCTACCTCCCCGAGGGCGCGGTCGCCTGCAAGCACGTCGCGGCCATCGCGGCCGAGCGCAGGCTGGAGCTGCCGATCATGGGCGGGGTGAACCGCATCCTCGACCGGCGCGCCGAGCCCCTGCAGTTCCTCGAGGAGTACCTCGCCGCCATGGGCGCGGGCCTCGGAAGCCGGGATGCGGCGGTGACTACATCCTCACCATGATCTTGATCGCGTCGTCGGGCATCGAGGCGGCGAAGTCGAAGGCCTCGATCGAGTCCTCGAAGCCGTAGCTGTGGGTGATGAGCTGTTTGACCTTCATCGCTCCCGAGGCGATCATCTTGATAGTCCGGGGGTACATGTTCCGATAGCGGAAGATGTGCATGATCCTGATCTCCTTCACCTGCGCCGCGACGACGTCGAAGGGGGCGGGAGCGGCGGGCATCCCGATCAGCACCGCGCGGCCGTTGGGTCGGAGATAGCGGACGAAACTGCCGATGACGGCCGGGCTCCCGCTGGCCTCGAAGATGATGTCCGCACCCTCGGGTGCCAGCGCGAAGACCGCGTCGTCCAGGGATTCCCTCCCCGAATCCACGCACACGATGCCGCCGGGGAAAATCCTGCGGACAATCTCGAGTTTTTTCTCCTTTATATCGGCGAGGATGACCTTGGAGCAGCCCGAAGCCAGGGCGGCAAGGGCGGTCACGATACCTATCGTCCCGGCCCCGAAGACGATGGCGACGTCTCCGGGCTGAACCGCCGCGGTGGTCGCCGAGTAGACGCCGATGGCCAGGGGCTCTACCAGGGCCCCCTCCTCGAGCGACACCGCGTCGGGGAGCTTGAAAGTGAAATTGGCGGGGTGCACGACGCTCTCGCGCATGCAGCCGTGGATGGGCGGCGTGGCCCAGAACCTGACCCCCGGATCGAGGTTGTAGAGCCCCGCGAGGACTGCCGGACTCCCGGGCGAGGGAATTCCCGGCTCCATGCATACACGGTCGCCGATTTTCAGATGCCTGACGTCGGACCCGACCTCTACCACCACGCCGCTCGCCTCGTGGCCGAGGACCATCGGCCCCTCGACGACGAAGTCGCCGATCCTTCCGTGCATGTAGTAGTGGACGTCGCTTCCGCATATCCCGACGTTTTTTATCCCTATCCTGACATCGTCGGGCGATAGGGATTCCTCGACCCGGAATTCCTCGATGGCTATCTTCTTCTTTTCCTTTAGCACGACTGCCCGCATCCTCGCCTCCGATGTTTGTGCACTTTCCCTCTCTCGCGCAGAAGGATTCCTGGGCAAATTCCCGCATAATAACGCAAATATGTCAAGCCAAAATCTATAGATTTGTGATCTATTTGCGCAAAATATATCGATACAATTTGACCGTCTTTTGTCTTCGCCGCAAAGTCTCGGCTGGGCCGCACAAGTGGAGAACCCCGCCGAAGTGGCTGGGGCGGAAGAGTAAGGCTATTGGACAGCTTCGAGTAATAGTATATATAATAATGTTTTAATTTGTATTTTGATCATTGGGAAGTAGCGTGTCAAGATTTGCACATTACTGCATCAGCAATCGCATGGTCGCCGATGATATATAAAGCGCCTGCGAATAATTGCGAAAAAAATAGCTTGACAAATCGGAGATTGGTCCTATATTGACGCAATACCGACGCGAGCGAAGGAGGTATTTGCGGCAAAATCTCTCGATGGCAAAGACAAGCTTTTGTAGTAGTCTACGTTACCGTTCGACACAGAAACAGGAGGTTGAGGATGCTGAAGAAACTGGGTCTTGCAATGCTCATCGCCTTGGCGCTGGCGGCCGGGCTCTCCGCCCAGGCGAAGGTGTACAAGGTCGCCTACATCGCCCGCGCGCAGGCGGATTCCTTCGCGGCATGGTTGGCCAATTCCGTGGTCGATGAGGCCAAGAAGTACAAGAACATCGATCTCAAGGTCTTCGACGGCCAGGCCAACGACGACACCGAGAATTCGCTCATCGAGAACGCCATCACCAACAAGTTCGACGTCATCGTCATCCAGCCCAACAACGGCGAGTCGCAGCGGCCCTACGCCGTGAAGGTCATTCAGGCGGGCATCTTCCTCATCACGACGAACGCCCGCATCGCCGGCATAGCCGGGGCTTCCTCTGTGGACGCAGATCCCTACCTGCAGGCCGCGGTGAACGCCCGAATGGCCCTCAAGCAGGTGCCGAAGAACGCCAATGTCGTCGTTATAGACGGCCCGCCCGGCAACTTCCACGCCGATTCCCGCAGGGTGAGCTGGCAGAACGAGTTCTTCGCCAAGCGCCCCGACGTCAAGATCGTCGGAGAGCAGATCGCCCATTGGAACAAGGACGAGGCGATGACCTACATGGAGGACTGGGTCCAGGCCAATCCCAAGATCGACGCCATCATCTCCATGAACGACAACATGGCCGCCGGCGCGCTCGAAGTCGTGAAGGACAAGCCCGCCTACAAGGGCATCCTCTCCTACGGCGTGGACGGGACCGCCGAGGCATGCCTCCTCATCAAGTCGGGTGTCATGACCTCCACCTGCCTCCAGAACGCCTACGACCTGGCCACCAAGATCCTCGACACGGCCAACAAGCTGGTCACCGGTCAGTCCGGGCAGATCAACGTGGACATCGACTGTCCTCTCGTCACCAAGGCCAATGTCGATACCTACATCGCCATGCACAAGAAGGCCGGTGCGATAAAGTAAAGGAAGCTTTCGCGGAATCGCGGCGAAGGGCATGTCCGGAGGGACGTGCCCTTCAACGTCTACATCGAACAGGGGTCGGCATGGAAAGCTACAAGCTCCAGGTCCTGAATATCAGCAAGTCCTTCCCTGGAGTCCTGGCTTTGGACGATATCAGCCTGGGCGTTCGGAAAGGCTCGGTCCTCGTGCTCTCGGGCGAGAACGGGGCGGGCAAGTCCACGCTGATGAAGATAATCAACGGGGTCTACCAGCCCGATCGGGGCGAGATCCGGATCGACGGGAAGAAAGTCCTCATCCGCAGCCCCATCCAGGCGCGCGGCCTCGGCATATCCATGATCTTCCAGGAACTGAACTACATCCCGGAGCTGACTGTGGAGGAGAGTCTCTTCTGCGGCCGCCTCCCGGTCGTCGCGGGGAGGGTGGACTGGAAGGCCGTCCGGAGGCGGACCCTCGAGCTCCTCGAGCGGGAGAGCCTTCCCTATTCGCCGTCGACGAGGATGAAGGAGCTCTCCGTCTCGGACATACAGATGCTGGAGATACTGAAGGCCGTCTCGATGGACGCGGGCATCCTCATCATGGACGAGCCGACTTCGGCCATCACCCAGCGCGAGGTCGACCGCCTTTTCCAGAAGATAGCCGAGATCAAGGCGCGCGGGACGAGCATCATCTACATCTCGCACAAGATGGACGAGATATTCCGCATCGCCGACGACATAGCCATACTCCGCGACGGGAGGGTGGTCGACTCGAAGCCGAGGGACGAGCTCGACATCGATAGGGTCATCTCCCTGATGGTGGGGCGCAAGCTCGAGAGCAACTTCCCGAAGCGCCGAATCGAGCTCGGGGAGGAGACTCTCCGCGTCGAGGGGCTGACCGCCCCGGGCGTCTTCAAGGACATCAGCTTCCATGCGAGGGCGGGCGAGATAGTCGGCTTCGCCGGCCTCATGGGCGCCGGCCGGACCGAGGTGATGCGCGCGGTGTTCGGCCTCGACCCCCATTCCTCGGGCGAGATATTCGTCCGCGGCAAACGGGTCGCCATCCGGTCGGTCAAGGACAGCATCGTCTCGAGGCTGGCCATGCTCTCGGAGGACCGTCGCAGGTACGGCCTAGTGCCGGTCCGGAGCCTCCGGGAGAACGTCTCGCTCTCGAGTCTGCGAAGATTCATCTACCGCGGACGCCTCCACGGCGCGAAGGAGACGAAGATCGTCTCGGACATCTGCGCGAGGATGAACG
This sequence comes from uncultured Treponemataceae bacterium, assembly GCA_964404145.1. Classification (GTDB taxonomy): domain Bacteria; phylum Spirochaetota; class Spirochaetia; order Treponematales; family Rectinemataceae; genus UBA1306. The sequence goes on along the minus strand of CAYOIX010000032.1, from coordinate 37,106 downwards.
TGAAGGCCCCTTCGCTGGCCACGGTCGTGGAGGCCCTGAGCGGCGGGAACCAGCAGAAGGTCGTGCTGGCGAAGTGGATGCTGAACGAGCCGGACATCCTCATCATGGACGAGCCGACGCGCGGGATCGACGTCGGCGCCAAGTTCGAGATCTATAAGCTGATGGGGGACCTCGCCGCCGAGAGGCGGGCTCTCGTGCTGGTCTCGTCGGAGCTGCCGGAGCTTATCGGGATGTGCGACAGGATCTACGTCATGTGCAAGGGCGAGATCGCGGGCGAGCTGGCCCGGGACGATTTCACGCAGGAGGCGATAATGCGATTGGCGACTGGGCTCGAGAAGAGGGAGAGGGCGGCATCGTGAGCGGAATCGGAAAGGCCCGCGCCGCGTGGTCCAGCATAAGCAGGAGCTACAGCATCTATTTCGTCCTCGCCGCCCTGATCGCGCTGAGCTCGATCATCAACCCGAACTTCTTCTCGGGCGAGAACATCTCCAACGTCACCCGCCAGATATCCGTGACGACGATCCTCGCCTTCGGCGAGACGATCCTGATCATCTGCGGCCTCCTCGATCTGTCGTCGGGCTCCGTGCTGGCGCTATCGGGGCTCCTCTCCGTCGCGAGCTACAAGGCGACCGGATCGATGGCGCTGGCCTTCGCGGTCGCGATCGGAGTGGCGGTGCTCTGCAATCTCGTGAGCGCGGCGATGGTGACGAAGTTCGCCGCGCCTTCATTCATCGCGACCCTCGCGATGCAGGAGATGGCGAGGGGCAGCGCCCTCCTCTTTTCCAGGGGGCAGAACATCTACCAGATCGGGGACTACACGAAGGTGGGGCAGGGATCGATCGGCTTCATGCCGATTCCCCTCCTGTTCCTGATCGGTCTCTTCGTCCTGACCTGGTACATCCTCAAGAACACGCGCTTCGGCAGGTCCCTCTACGCCATCGGCGGGAACCAGGAAGCCGCCAAGGCCTCGGGGATCAACGTGAATTCCAACAAGGTCCTGGCCTTCGCGGTCAACGGCCTCCTGGTCGGGATAGCCGGGGTCCTCTTCATGTCGAGGGTCAACGCGGGCCTGCCGAACGGAGCGATCAACTACGAGTTCCAGGGACTCACCTCCTCGATCATCGGCGGCACGAGCTTCTCCGGCGGGATAGGCACGGCGGGCGGCACGGTCGTCGGCGCCTTCATCGTGGGCTTCCTCAACAACATCATGAACCTCGCCAACGTCAACTCCTACACCCAGCAGATAGCCCGCGGAGCGATCATCGCGCTGGCGGTGATCTACGACATCTGGACCAAGAACCGCAGGACGAGGAGCCTAGTGAAGAGGACGGCGAAATAGAGGCGGGGACGGCGCCCTCCGGATGGGCGCCGCCTCCGAATCGGCCCCTCTCTCGGCTTGACTTCGCGATGACCCCCGACTAGGATATCGCAGCAACAGACCCTGGAAGCGCAATGCAGAACAAGCTCGTTCGGCTCGAGGATATCGCCCACAAGGCCGGAGTCTCCATCACGACCGTCTCCCACGTGATCAACAAGACGAGGTACGTGAAGCAGGAGACGCGCGAGCTCGTGCTCCGGACCCTCGAGGAGATGAACTACGACATCAAGAAGCCGAAGGCGAGGCCGAGCGTCTCCAAGTTCATCGGCGTGGTGGTCGCGGACATCACCGAGGACTACTACATCTCCATAGTGAAGGCGATCGAGACCTACGCCTCCGAGCAGTCCTTCTCCATCCTCCTGTGCGACTCCGAGGACGACGTGGAGAAGGAGAAGCGCAACATCAGGAACATCCTCGACCGCGACATCGGCGGCCTCATCATCTCCCCGATCAACTCGGAGAAGTACCCGAAGGAGATACGCGAAGCGGAGATCCCTGTGGTCTTCGTCGACCGGAAGTACGAGAAGCACGACAAGGTCTTCGTCGGCATCAACAACTTCGAGTCGGGCTACTTCGGGACCGGCTACCTGGCGTCGAAAGGCTGCTCCACCATCGCCTTCATCGGCTACCCCGAGACCGTCTACACCGCCCACCAGAGGGCGATCGGGTATCGCGACTGCCTTTCGGAGCGCCTTCCCGATTGCCAGCCGAGGGTCCTCAAGCTGAACTACCGCCAGGAGGACTCCAACAAGCTCATCAGGGAGTTCGTCGAGAGCGTGCGTCCCGACGGCGTCATCTGCGCGACCTCCGACATCTGCTACCAGCTGATCGGGAGCCTCGACGAGATGGGCATCTCCATCCCGGAGCAGATCAAGATCGTGACCTACGACGACAACAAGTGGCTCGACTACCTCAAATTCCCCGTCTCCGTGATCACCCAGCCGACCTCGGAGATCGGGTACACCGCGATCGACATCCTCGTGCGCATGATCCTCCACCCCGAGGAGAGGAAGAAGATCGCCACCGACGTCTTCCTGGAGACGGGCTTCATCGACAGACTCTAGGCAGCCTACTGCAGGTCCGGCTTCATCGTCGGGAAGAGGATGACGTCGCGGATCGAGAAGGAGTCGGTGAGGTACATCACGAGGCGGTCGACCCCGATGCCCATGCCGCCCGTCGGGGGCATCCCGACCTCGAGGCTCGACACGAAGTCCTCGTCGAGGGCGTAGGCCTCGTCGTCGCCGAGCTCCTTCTCGCGCTCCTGCTGGCGGAAGCGCTCGAGCTGGACTATGGGGTCGTTGAGCTCGGAGTAGGCGTTGCCGAGCTCCCGGCCGTAGACGAAGCACTCGAAGCGCTCGGTCATCGTGGGGTCGCCGGGCTTCTGCTTGGTGAGGGGCGAGATGTCGGTCGGGTAGTCCATGACGAAGGTCGGCTGGATGAGATTCTTCTCGGCGTACTTCTCGAAGGCCGCGCTCAGGATGTCGCCCTTCGTGCAATTCTCGAGTTTCTTCTTGAGCTCCTCGTCGAGGCCGAGCTCCTTCGCGAGAGCCCGGGCCTCCTCGTCGCCCTTCACCGAGTCGAAGTCGGGTCCGCCGTAGGTCTTCACCGCCTCGACCATGGTGAGGCGCCTCCAGGGGGCCGCGAACTCGAGCTCGGTGCCCTGGTAGCTCACCTTGGTGCCCCCCGTCGCCCTCTGCGCCGCGTGGGACACCAGGCCCTCGCAGAGCTCCATCATACCCTTGTAGTCGGTGTAGGCCTGGTACATCTCGATCATGGTGAACTCGGGGTTGTGCCTGATGTCGATGCCCTCGTTGCGGAAGTTCTTGCCCATGTCGTAGACCCGCTCCATGCCGCCGACGATGCAGCGCTTGAGGTGGAGCTCGGTGGCTATCCGGAGGAAGAGCTGGAGATTGAGGGCGTTGGACTTCGTGACGAAAGGTCGCGCCGCCGCGCCCGAGGCTATCGTGGAGAGGACGGGCGTCTCGACCTCGAGATAGCCCCGCTCGTCGAGGTACTCGCGCACGGCGCGGATTATCAGGGTGCGCTTCTTGAAGGTCTCCATCACCTCGGGATTCATCACGAGATCGAGGTAGCGGCGCCGGTAGCGGAGCTCGGGGTCCTTGAGGCCGTGGTACTTCTCGGGCAGGGGCTCGAGCGACTTCGCGAGGAGGCTGACCTTCTTGGCGTGCACGGAGATCTCGCCCCGGCGGGTCTTGAACACGGTGCCGGCGACACCGATGAGGTCGCCGTGGTCGTAGGTCTTGACCCGCGCGTACTCCTCGCCTCCGAGCTCGTCGGCGTTGACGTAGACCTGGATGCGGCCGTCCCGGTCCTGGAGGTCGACGAAGGAGGCCTTGCCGATGTCGCGGAAGGACATCATCCTTCCCGCCACCGATACCTCCTGGTTCTCGAAGGCTTCGAAGGCAGACTTTATCTGGGCGGAGTGATGGCTCTGGTCGAATGCGACGACCGCGAAGGGATCGCGGCCCTCGGCCTGGAGCCTCTGGAGCTTCTCGCGCCGCACACGCTGCTGCTCCGAGAGATCGCGCTCTATCGCCGCCTGGTCGGCCTCTTCCGCGGGCTGGGCTCCTGTTGCAGGGTTCTTGGCCATGTAGTCGCTCCGTGATCGTCGATTGCTGCCGGCCATTGTAGGGGAAAGCGGGGGAGCGATTCAATCACGCCATAGGGTGCCGATCTCACTTCGCCGGCATGATGACGTAGCTCGCCATGGCCTCGGCCCGCTCCGGCTTGTCGCTTCCCGTGACGACCAGGCCGCGCGTGATCACGCCCCTCGCATCGTCGCCGAGCTCCTCGAAATCCGCCTCGTCCGAGGCGAAGGGCCGGGTCGAGGCGATGACCTTGATGAACTCGGTGCCGTAGGGAGGAGTCATCTTGAAGGCGAAGGGGTCTCCCGACCCGGGTATGCGCACGATCCTGCCCGGCTCGATCGCCGCGCCCGGCGAGAACCGGTTCGGCAGGATGAGCTGGATCTTGCCGTCCACGTCTATATGATAGACCTTGATCCACGCCTCCTTGCTCACGGTGACCAGGACGACCATGTCCTCGCCCTGGCGGTAGACGGCCCCTTCGCCCCGCTCCGTGCTCACCGAGACGCCGAGAGCGCCCTTCTCGGTCTCGGACACCAGGTTCCCGATGCTGGAGGCGGTCGCCGCGGTGGAAGCCGCCGGCTCGACCTCGAGCCCTTCCGGCAGCGTCGCCTTCGGTATGGTCAGGTCGACCGTTCCCACGAGGATTCCGTCCGAGAGACTGGTCAGCTCGAGATGGGCCCGGATTGTCCCGCCTTCGTCGAAGTACCGCCCGGCGAGGAGCGCATCCACGCCGTTGGTCTTGAAGTAGTCGCCGTAGATGGAGCGGAACGCCGGGTCCATCGCCGCCGCGGCCTCGCGATTGAAGAGCTTGAGGTTCGCGCATTTGGCTATCGAGGCCGCGAGGCTCTCCTCGAGCCAGCGCGAGAAGGGAGTCGGCAGATCCTGGTACGCGTAGGTGAAGGTGCCGAACGCGGTCTGAAGATAGGGCTTGGAGTAGCTCGCCACGAGCGAGTCGAGAGTCGCCGGGACCTTGGAATCCCATTCCTGCGCAAAGCCGAAGGAAGTCGCGATGAACAGCAGGGACAACAGCACCCATCTCTTCTTCACAGGAATCCTCCCGATCCGGCGCAGTATATAGTTTTTCGACTACATTACTTTGCCGGTAAATATACATATTCCGCCAAAGGAATCAAGGGCTCCCGCCTCTCGAGTGCAGAAATGAACGACCTCGCAGCGAGGCTCTATGATTATTGCATGCGCTCGGAAGCAGGGTATCCTAGATCCGACGGGATTTGGGAGCCGGTGACCGGTTGGCCCGCAGCGGTGAGGCAAGGTCTCGAACGAGAGGACCTCGGCAGCAAGAGAAATATAAACCGGCCGCCGAACAAAAAAGTGCGGGGTGCCGCTCAGGGCGGCACCACCGCGAATAGGATCTCGGCGTACCCCGCTAAGAGTGCAGGACTCCCATCCCTCATTTTATTTCCAGGAGGGAGCGAATGGAACAGTCAAAGCCTAGGTTCGTAGGCATCGACTTGGCGAAGAAGAGCATGGAGCCGTGCATCCTGGGCGAAGGGGAGGCCGAGGTCGAGCATGCCCGCCATCATGACCGGCACGGGGCCGTAGCTCTACAGGGCGCTCTCGCCCGAGAGGAGGTCGACGGCGGTCTTCAGGGAGGCGAGGGCGAGGACGACGACGAGGGCGGCCGCGAAGAAGACGAGCACGATGATAGCCCCCATTACGAGGTTCGGGACCGACCAGTCGAAGATCAGGAACTTGATATGCTGAACGCCGGACAGGACCTGCAGACCGCTCCCTTCCATCGCCGACCTCCTCATACGGATGCACAAGGATCCAGGGACAAGGCTAATCCTCGGGACTCGCGCGTACAAGGGATTTCACCTGAATATCGCGCAGTCGCTATCGGGAGGATATGCGGCTCGCCGGTCGTCGTCGACTAGCTGCTATTTCGTCTCCACCACCTGTAGAGTGTAATAGGCAACGCCCGTGGCATAGGGCATGGCGTTGAAGGTGACCGTGGGCGTCGAGCTGCCTGGCACCGTCTGCTGCGTGAAACCCGTCAGATTGAAGGTGTAGCTGCCGAGGTAGTAGTTGAAATTGTAGAGGCCCCCTGTGGGCGCGTTGTAGCCGATAGTGCCCTTGCACATGAGAGGGCCGTTGTCGTCGTCGGGAAGCTGGACTCCGGACAGTATGTTCGGGGGACTGGCCGAGTCGAAGACGAGGGTCATCCAGCCCGTGACGGTGCCGTTGGAGCCCAGCCCGGAATAGACGCTCGAATAGCCCTGAATCGACCCGGGAGTGCCGAAGAAGGCCGCGATGGGCGCGACGTTCTGTATCACGCCCCCGACATTGACCCCACCGAACAGCGTATGGGCGAAGAAGTAGGCGTTGTTGACCGAGTCGCCGGGATTCACGCCACTGGTATTGAGTCCGTCGTAGAAGCGAAGCATCCTGCTGAGATCGAAGAGGAGGGTGAGGGTGGGCGTGTCGCCCACGGCTACCGTCAGGGGCGGGGAGCACTGCGTGATGACCGATGTGCCGAAGTCGATCTGCATATCCGTCGGCGCCGAAATGGTGGGCGAGGTGAAGGACGCATAGCTAGACGCTCCCCCCAGCCCGGTATCCGAAAAGTAGGGGTAAGTGCCGTTGGTGTAGACCGTCACCGAAGTGGAGGTCCCCGACCCCGTGTTGATTGTTCCCGTGAGCTGACCGTTTATGACTCCTGGATTGGCGAAGGTCAGACCGACGGAAGTCACCGTTCCCGTGGGGATGGTCATAGTGATCCCACTGGTATCCACCGGCGTGACGCCGTCGATCTTCAGGACCTGACTCCCCGTCCAGGCGATCGCGTGGGCGGAACCGTCGGAAAAGGAACCCGTCAAGGCGATCTGTGTCAGGGTCATCTCGATGTAGTTGGGCGGCCCCGAGATGATGTAGCCCGCGCCCCCTGGATTCGTGACCCCGGTGTAATTGGCTGGAACTGTCCCCGTGAAGGGGGTGAAGGCGGCGGCGAATATCGATTTCGCCGATTTGCCGGCAACAGCCTTCGGGCCGGAGAGGGGAGAACTGGGGCCGCGGGCGATTATCGAAGCCGTCATGAGCCCGGTCCCGCTGGCCGCAGCCGTGGCGGGATTGAGCGAGACGAGGCTGGCCTTCGCCTTCACCGTGGCCCCGCCGGGACCAGTCGCAGTACTGCAGGCAGCCAATAACGCCGCACTACTCACTAAAGATACAAAAAGGAAGAAGAGTATATACTTTGGGCGACGACCCTTCCCGACCGAAGTTGTCGATGCACAGGAAATCACTGTTCTCATGAAAACCTCCACAATCTCTCTTACCATAGCTTTAGCGCATGGAGGATGAATGTCAAAGGATTACTGAGTAAATTAACCAGGAATTATTTCCCCTCTGGAAGAGCGGCGCACGTAGTATCGGATTCTTGAGATGAGACATCGCGGAGGGGCCAATGCGGAGGCAGTATCGTCATGAAAGCTGGTTTAGCCGGTCTTTTCCCCTTGCTTCGGACAAAGCTGCAGCCGATTATTTTTGCGGGCGATTCAGACTCGATATGGAACATTTTCAGCTGGAAACGAAATGTTTTGAGTTCAAAATAAAAAAATTTCAGGCTGAATACGAAACATTTCCAGTCTGGAAAAAATCCTCGATCAGTCTAGCGAAGCAATTGATAAAATCTTCGGAACAAAAGCGCGAGCACGACAATTCCAAGGACGATGACGATGAGAAATCGTTTGGCATCGCCTCTCTTTTCCCTCAAACAAGGCCTCCGCGGCGCCCCGAAATCCTTCAGGAAGGCATCAAGGACCCGCTCGACATTCTACGCTCTGCCTTTCCCTTGTCCATTAACGGCTTGAGCCCTGGTTCTCCGATTGACCTTTGTACTGCCGCTCGCGGCCTTCGAGCGCAAAGGGCAACCCGGGGTCCGTTCAGCCGCGCCCTTCGACGACAGGACCGTATATCGGCAGGCGGACGCTCATGACCGTCTTTTCGCCGGAGGAGCACAGGATGACGCCCTCGTGCGACTCGACGATGTGCTGGCAGATGGACAGGCCGAGCCCGGTGTTCTTCTTCCCCGCTTTCGTGCTGAAGAAGGGATCGAAGATCCTATCCTTTATATCGGGCGGGATCCCGCAGCCGTCGTCGATGACCGAGATCTCGACGCAGTCGCCCTCTTCGATGCGATCCACCGCTACCTCCACCGAGCCGCGCTCGAGGACGGCCTCCACGCTGTTGATGAGGAGGTTGACGAAGACCTGCTTCAGGCTGTTCTCGTCCCCGTACACCAGGATGTCCTCGGGCGCCGCCCGGACCCGCAGGTCGACGCACTTCTCGCGGACCCTGTGCTCCACGAGGAGGACGACGTCAGAGATCAGGCGGGCTACGCTCAGGGGCTCCATGGGGATCTTCCTGACCTTCGAGAATGACAGGAGGCTGCCGATGAACTCCCCGATACGGTGGAGCTCGCGCTCGATCTTGGACAGCCTCTCCGCGTCGGTGCCGCTCGCGTGGCCGCGCTTGAGCAGGTCCACGTAGTTGAGCACGACGCTCAGGGGGTTCGAGATCTCGTGGGCGACTCCCGTGGCCAGCTCGGCAATCGACGCGATCTTCTCGGAGCGCAGGAGGTAGTCCTGGAAGTAGCGGTCCCGGGAGATGTCCTCGATCACGAGGATAGTGCCCAGGTGCTTGTAGTCGTCGTCCTTGAAGGGGAAGGCCCGCAACCTGATCAGGGCCTTGTCCCCGCAATGCAGCTCCTCCCAGCCATGCTCGTCCTCGGGCGAGATCGTCTCCTCGATCTCCTTGGCCCGCTCCATCGCGCAGCGCGCGAAGAGGGTCCCGACGGGCAGCCCGATGAGCTCCTCGTCGCCGAGCGCGAGGATCCTGACGGCGGCGAAATTGACGACGGAGATCCGCTTCCTCAGGTCGAGGATGACGACGCCGATCGGGAGATTGCGGATGATGTTCTCGTTGTACTTTTTCAGGAGGAAGAGCTCCCGGTTGTCCTGCTCGAGCTCCTCCCGGCTCAGCACGAAGGAATAGGTCATCTTGATCAGCTTGAGCTTGTCGATGTCCCGGATCTCCTCGGTTCCCTGGCGCAGGCCGTTCTTCAGGATGGTGACCCGGTCCGCGAGCTGGAAGATCTCGTCCATGTCGTGCGAGATGTAGATCATGGCCCTCCCGCGGCTTTTGAAATCGAAGAGGAGCCTGTAGATCGTCTCCATCTCCCGGGGGGTCAGCTTGCTCGAGATCTCGTCGAAGATCAGGATCTCGGGGTCGATGGACAGCGCCTTGGCGATCTCCACCATCAGCTGCTCGGCTTCCGTCAGGTCCTCGAGGCGGGCGTGGGGATCGATGTCGACGCGAAGGGCCTGGAACAGCCGCACCGCGGCCTCCTCCATGCTCTTTCGGTCCAGGAAGCCCAGCCGCGAGGCGATGCGCTGCCCGGTGAAGATGTTCTCGATCGCGCTGATGCTCGGGATCACGTTCATGTTCTGGTACACGATCGCGATGCGGTTCTGCTTCGCGGACTTCGGCGTGAAGTACTGCACTTCCTGCCCATGGAGCCGGATGCTCCCGCGCTCCTTGGCCACGGCCCCCGAGAGGAGCTTCACCAGCGTGGACTTGCCTGCCCGATGCTCGCCCAAGAGGCCGTGGATCTCCCCGGCCGAGAGGTCGAAGTCGACGCCCCGCAGCGCCTGCACGCTGTCGTAGCTGACGTGGATGTTCCTCATGGAGACGATCGGGGGGCCGACTGGCTTGTGCATCCTCAGTCCAGCCCCAGCTTCCTCATGCGGTTGTACAGCGTGCGGCGGTTTATGTTCAGCATGTCCGCGGCCTTCGACTTCTTGCCTTTGGCCCGCTCCAGGGCCTCCAGGATCATCGAGCGGTTGAGCTGCTCGAAGCCTGTCCGGAGCTTCCGGCCGAGCTGCGCGCCCTCCAGCTCCATGTACTGGGAGGGTAGGTCCTCGAGGGCGACGTACTCGCCCTCGCAGAAGATGGTGGCCCGCTCGATGCAGTTCTTGAGCTCCCGGACATTGCCCGGCCAGTCGTGGGCGAGGAGGAGCTCGCGGGTCCGGTCGTCCAAGCCCAGGATCCGCTTCGCGTACCGCGCGCTGAACATCCCGAGGAAGTGCTCGGTGAGGAGCTCCACGTCCCCGGGCCGCTCGCGCAGGGGAGGGATGTGGAGGGTGATCACGCAGAGCCGATAGTACAAGTCCTCCCGGAAGGCGCCCTCCTCGATCAGGCGCCTCAGGTCCTTGTTGGTGGCCGCGATGACGCGGATATCGGCGCGGATCGTCCGGGACCCGCCCACCCGCTCGAACTCCTGTTCCTGCAGCACCCGCAGGATCTTGGCCTGCGTGGCCGGGCTCATGTCCCCGATCTCGTCCAGGAAGATGGTGCCTTCGTGGGCGAGCTCGAACTTGCCCTTCCTCTGGGACAGGGCGTTGGTGAAGGCGCCCCGCTCGTGCCCGAAGAGCTCGGTCTCGAGGAGGGTCTCGGGGATGGCGGCGCAGTTCACCTTGACGAAGGGCCTGTCGGCCCGCGGCCCCGCCGCGTGCACGAGATTGGCGATGAGCTCCTTGCCCGTGCCGCTCTCGCCGGTGATGAGCACGGGGGCCTGGGTCGCCGCGGCCTTCCTCGCGGATTGGAGGATCTTCAGCATCCGAGCCTCGTTCGTCACGATGCGGCGCTCGAGCGGCAGCTCGGGCCCCCGCGTCGAGGATTCGCGCGAGGCGAACTCGCGGATCTCGTTGAGGAGCTTCTTGAGGTCGGGCGGCTTCTCGTAGAAGTTCGTGGCCCCGTACTTCATAGAGAGGACCGCGTTCTCGATGCTGGGATGGCCCGTCAGGATGATCACCTTGATGTTCGGATTGGTCTTGCGGACCATCCGGAGGAGGTCGATCCCCCCGATGCCGGGCATCCGGATGTCCAGGATGATGAGGTCGACCGGGGTCCGCGCCAGGATCGAGGCGGTCTCGCGGGGCTCGCTCGTGAAGAGCGTGCGGTAACCTTCCTGGGCGAGGATCTCCGAGAGGGAATTGCAGAGCTCTGTCTCGTCGTCGACTATCAGGATGCGGTAATCCACGGCCGGCCTCGAATCGCGATACGGCTTTCCCCGCGAGTATAGCACAGCCCGGGGAGGAAGGCCCCGCGGGGCCGCGCCGGCGGGCGCCGGCCGGCGGATGCCGACCGGCCCCGGGCGCATCCGGGGATCCCCTTATTGGATGGCCTCGCCTCCCGCGTCGACGTTGTCCTTGGTGAACATGCGAGAGCCCAGGACGATCCTCTTCTCGACCTTCTGGCCGCCGAAGATCTTGAGCGCCTGCTTTATGGCGATGTCTCCGCCGGTGGGATACTGGAAGGTAGCCGTAAGGATGCCCTGCTTGACGTAGGCGACGCCTTCCTGGGGCAGGGAGTCGATCCCGACGAAGACCATCTCCTTCTCCCGGCCGGCGGCCTGGGCCGCGAGGTAGGCGCCGTGCGCCGAGGGATCGTTGTGGCCGTAGACGATGTCGATCTTGTCGAAGCGCGCGAGGGCGGATTCCATCTCCTTGCGGGCGTCCGGCTCGAGCCACTTCGCGTCGGCGCGGAAGATCACGTTCAGGTCGGAGCCCTTGATCGCGTCCAGGAAGCCGTTGTGCCGGTCCTGGCCCGGCGTGGAGGTCTGGAGGCCCATGATCTCGACGAGCCTGGCGCGCTTTCCGCCGTAGTTCGCCACGAGCCATTTCCCGACCGCGCGCCCGATCTTCACGTTGTCGGCGCCGATGAACTCGCTGTAGTTCTGGCCGATGATGTCCCGGTCGAGCACGATGACGGGGATGCCGGCCGCCATGGCCTTGGACACGGGCTCGGCCAGGGGCTGGGCCTCCTTGGGGCTGATGATGAGGAGGTTGATCTTGGCGTCGACGAACTCCTCGACCTGGGCGCGCTGCTGGAGGACATCGTTCTGCGCGTCCTTGAAGATCACCTGGATTTCGGGATGCTTGTCGGCCTCGGCCTTGACGTCGGCGTTCATCTGGACGCGCCAGGGCTCGCCGAGATTGCACTGGCTCATGCCGATGACGTACTTCGGCGCCGCGAACGCGGGCAGGAAGGCCAGCGAGCACAGGAACGCGATGCACAGGACATACCTAGAGATAGTCTTCATGGTTGCTCTCCTTTCGAACTTTCGCGATTTCATGGACCCCTCCTCGAGCTAAACCTGCCGATTGCCTCCTCTTCCGGACGGACCGCTACCGGGTCCTCCGCTTCTGCGTCAGGACTGCGAGCACGATGATGATCCCGGTGATCATGAGCCGGCCGGCCTCCGGGACCGCGTTGATGCTGAGGATCTTCTGCAGATAGCCGATCGTGAGGATGCCCAGGAGGGTGAGCCCCATGCTCCCGCGCCCTCCCGCGAGGCTCGTGCCCCCGATGACTACCATGGCGATGGCGGTGAGCTCGTAGCCGGCCCCCGTCTCCGGATCGCCCTGCGTCTCCTGCGCGGCCTGGCAGATGCCCGCCACGGCGCACATGAGGCCCGAGAATGAGTAGGCGACGAATTTCGCGAGGCGCACGGGGACCCCCGAGAGCCTGGCCGCCTCCTCGTTGCCGCCGATCGAGTACAGCTCCCGCCCCCACTTGTGGCGAGCCAGGAAGGTCCAGGACAGGATGAAGCAGACGATGAAGATCACGCTCACGATCGCGAGGTTGCCTCCCAAGATGCGCGAGTCGATCACCTTGAAGATCGGGGGGAGCTCCTTGATGACGACCTTGTCGCCCTGGGTGACGTAGGTCGAGATCTTCTGCCCGCCGGTGATGTACTTGGCGAAGCCCCGGGCGAAGGTCATCATCGCCAGCGTGGCTATGAAGGGCTGGAGCTTCGCGCTCGACACGAGGGCGCCCGAGGCCGAGCCGAGGATGGAGCCCAGCGCGAGGCAGGCGACGATCGCCGTCCACCAAGGCCAGTCCATGTGCATGGTGAGGAGGGAGAAGGACACCGACGAGACCGCGAGGACGCTCCCGACGGAGAGGTCGATCCCGCCGGTGATGATGACCAGCGTCATCCCGCAGGCGAGGATGCCGTAGACCGAGGCCTGGCGAAGCGTATCCCGGTGCGTCCCTTCCTTGAAGAACGCGCCGTCGGCGTTGAAGACTGCGCCCAGGACCAGCACGAGCAGCAGCTCGAGGCAGGCCCTCCCCGCCGAGCTGGCCAGCGCCCTCGCGACGGCGCGCCCCAGGCCGCGCAGGCCCCCGGCCCTCGATTCCGCATCCGCGTCCCCTCGAATCGGCTTTCGCGCCTCAGCGATCATCTTCCCCCCCGTTCGTCCTGCCCATGGCGGCTTCCAGTACCCTTTCCGCGGTCGCCTCCCCTTGGGGAAACTCCGCCGTGATCTTCCCGCGGTGCATGACGATGATTCTGTCGCTCATCGCGAGAAGCTCGGGCATCTCGGAGGTCACCAGGAGGATGCATATCCCCTTCGCGGTCCACTCGTTCATGAGCTGGTATATCTCGTGCTTCGCCCCGACATCGATTCCCCGGGTCGGCTCGTCGAGCAGCATGATCCGCGGATCGGTGCTCAGCCATTTGCCGATGGCCACCTTCTGCTGGTTGCCCCCCGACAGGTTGCCGACCTCCATCTCGAGCGAGGCCGCGCGGAGATGGAGGGCACGTCCCATCTCGGAGGCGACCCGGGCCTCCTCGCGCGGACGGCGCCATCCCCGGGGCGCGAGGCGCATCATGCTCGCCGCGCAGATGTTCGCCGTCACCGACATGGAGGAGATGAGGCCCGTCGCCTTCCGATCGTTCGTGAGTAGGGCGATCCCGCTCGCGATGGCGTCCCGGGGCGATCGTATGCGCAGGGCTCTGCCAGCCAAGGATACCCGTCCTTCCGTCCTCTTGGGCATCGCGCCGAAGAGGCCGAGGAAGAGCTCGCTCGCGCCCGAGCCCTGGAGTCCCCCGAGCCCAACGATCTCGCCCCGGGCGGCGGAAAAGGAGACCTTGTCCACGAGGGGCCGGCGGGCTCTGTTCGCCCGGTGGACGGTGAGCTCCTCCACCCGCAGGGCTTCCGTGGAGATCCGGGGGGTGTGGCGCGGGAAGTGATCCTCCATCTCCCGGCCCACCATCAGGTGGATGAGCCTCTTCTCCGGCATCTCCGAGGCAAGGGCGCTGCCGACGAGCCGTCCGTCGCGAAGGACCGTGATCCTGTCGGCGAGCCTTTGGATCTCCTCGAGCCGATGGGTGATGTACACGATGCCCTTGTTCTCGCTCTTCAGCTTTCTCACCACGGCGAAGAGAGTCTCGACGTCGTGCACGTTCAGGGCGCTGGACGGCTCGTCCATTATAAGGACATTGGCGTTCAGCCGGATAGCTTTGGTGATTTCGATGAGCTGCTGGACCGAGATGGGGAGCTCCTCCACGAGGGAGCCGACGCTCGCGGCCACTCCCGCGTCGGCCAAGGCCGACTCCGCGCTGCGCCGGTGGGCCTTTTCCCTGATGAAGCCGGCCCTCGTCATCGGGTGGCCGAGAAAGAGATTGTCGTAGACGGTCATCGAGGGGATGAGGGACAGCTCCTGATGTATGGCCGCTATCCCGTGCCGGTTCGCGTCGAGGGGGCTGGCGGGGCGGATCTCCCGGCCCTGCATCAGGATGCGACCTTGGTAGTCGGCGTAAACGCCGGCCAGGATGTTCATGAGGGTGCTCTTGCCTGCGCCGTTCTCCCCGGCCAGGATGTGCACCTCTCCCGGGTAGATGGAGAAGTCCACCTGGTCGAGGACCTTGACGGGTCCGAAGAGCTTCGTGATGCCGCGCATCGAGACAAGGGGGACCATCGACCAGTCTCCTCTCGGGACAGGGTAGTATCGATCCCTAAGGCTTATGCACGATTCATGCCAGGAACGGAAGTCCCGGATTGCGGGGGGAAATCCCCGACTGCCCGGCCTGGGTTCGCGAAGGCGAGAATGGATTTTCTCGTTATGGGAAAAATCGGGAAAGCGTTTTCCCGGGAGAGGGGACTTTCGGGCTCAGGCGCGGTCTTCGGCGATAGGCTTCAGGCACTGATAGCCCGCGTTCCCGAGCTTCTCGATGATTTGGATGACGGAGTCGCTGATGTCCCTGTTCTCGTCCAGCTGCGCTCCGTACCGGAACTTGACGATGCGGTACATGAGGGTGTCGATCGCCGCGGACTCGATCAGGATGCTCGACCCCATCGCGAACGAGAGGATGATTTCCCTTGTCTTCCGGTCTCCCGCGCGCAGCCATCGCCGGATCGACGCGGGGCCGCCGCGCGAGAAGAGCTTGCCGATAGTCAGGCTTATGGCCAGGAGCATGAAGCGCTCGCCCTCGACCGCGTGGCCGAGCTCGGCGAGTTCCTGGTTCTCGGTCATCGTGGAGTTCATGAGCGCGACCGTGGCCTCGTGGAAGACGTGGCTGTCCTCCTCCTCCTGGACCTCGTTGCCCCGCCCCTCGCGGATCTGGACCGATCTCCATTTGGCTCCCGCGAGATTGAGGACCGCGTGGATCTCGGAAGGCGTCAAGCCGAGGCCTTCGAGCTGCTGGACGGCCGTGAGCAGGGTTTCCTCCCTAAATCCGCGATACTTCATTCCCCGAGCGTCCTTTCGACCCAAACCTACACCTGCTTCCTTCATATAAGATATTCATTCTTATAAAAAAGGAAACAGTCTGGAGGCCGAGGCTTTTGCTCCCGAGGCGCATCGCCGGGGCGGCGGCGCCGCGCTCGTTTGCCCGGGAAACATTTTTGTTGACAAGCACTGAAAACAGGGCTAGCATCATCTTGGGTTGTGGGACCGGTCCCACATTTTCATGCTCTAGGGCAGCACCAGTCGACTAGCGGTAAATGCCCAAGGGCGCGGATCGAAGGGAAAGAATGGATTCAATCAATATCCGGGAGATCGCAAAAATCGTCGGCGTATCGCGATCGACGGTTTCCCGGGCGCTCAACGACGGATACGTCTCGAAGGAGATCCGCGAGCAGATATATGAAGTCGTGAACAAGCTGGGCTACAACCGGAACATGTTGGCTCAGAAATTCCGGACCAATAAATCCAATTTCATCGGACTGATCATTCCCGATATTTCCAACGAGTTCTTCGCGAAATTGGCGCGGGAAATCGAATTGTTCTTCATGAAGAACAATTACGGCCTGTTCCTGTGCAATAGCGAGGGGAACGCGGATATCGAGGATTTCTATATCAAGACTCTGCTGGAAAATCGAGTGGAGGCGGTCATCATAACGCCGTGCACGAAGGCGGTGAACGATCGCCTGGCGAAAAGCGGGATTCCCTTCGTCTTCGCGGATCGCGAGATACCGGGATTGCGGAGCAAGCAGCTCGCGGTCGTGACCAGCGACAATCGGCATGGAGGAGAAATCGCGGCGCGAGAGCTCGCGCTCAGGGGGGCGAAGAGAGTATTGGTGGTCAGCGATCGGCACGGGACGAGCAGCGCCTTGCTGGAGCGCCTTAAAGGATTCAAGACGACGGCGGATGATCTGGGCGTCGAGTATATCCATCACAAGATCAGGTTTTCGATAAAAGAGGCTGAGATTCAAACGAACGAGATGCTGAAGAAGGAGGAATTCGACGCCGTCTTCTGCACCCAGGACCTCATCGCGGTCGGGGTGATGAAGGCGCTGTCGGGAGCCGGCATTCCCATTCCCGACGATATTCAGGTGCTGGGATTCGACGGCCTCGACATCGGCGACTACCTCTGTCGACCCCTGTCCACCATAAAGCAGGATATCTCCCGGATCGGAATCGTCGCGGCCGAAGCGATGCTGACCTTGATACGCGGGGAAGAGTTCCCCCCGCGCACGGTAGTTCCGGTAGAGTTCATACAGCGCGATACCACCAAAGCGATGGCTCCAACGGCTACGTAGTAGCCTGAAATCACGCGATAGGGGGATCCTATGAAGAGAGTCTTTGTATTCGGGGCTCTGCTGGCGCTCGTGCTGGCAGGCAGCCAAGTCTTCGCGGACGTCACGATCAACATCGCGCTGGCCAACAACCCCATCTCCCAGGCCCTGTCCAAGTTGGCGGCGGACAATTACAAGGCCGCGGGCGTGACGGTCAATATCGCCGTTCTCCCCGAAAACGACCTCCGGCAGAAGCTCACGACCGAGGCCTCCACGGGCGGTACGACCTACGACATGTTCTTCATCGGCCCCTACGAGGCGAGCAATTGGGCGAAGAACGGGTGGCTCGAGGACCTCGAGCCCTACTTCAAGGCTCTTCCCGCCAAGACCCTGGCCTGGTACGACCGCGCGGACCTCATCCAAGGCATGGTCGGCTCCGTCTCCCTCAAGGGCGACGCCTACGCGATCCCCTTCTACGGGGAGAGCTCCTTCATCATGTACAACAAGGCGCTCTTCGCCGCCAAGGGCCTGAAGATGCCCGATCAGCCGACCTGGGACCAGATCTACGACCTCGCCAAGAAGATCAACGACCCGGCGAAGGGAATCGTCGGCATGACGATGCGCGGGGCCCCCGGCTGGGGCATGAGCGGAGCGCCCTTCGTCACCATCGTCAACGCCTTCGGCGGCCGCTTCTACGACATGAACTGGAAGGCGACGGTCGACACTCCCGAGCAGAGGGCCGCCTGGAAGATGTACAAGAACATCCTCCGCGACGCGGGCCAGAAGGACATCCTCTCCTATACCTACAACGAGTGCATCGCCCTCATGCAGTCGGGCAAGTGCGGCATCTACTACGACGCGACCTCCATCGCCCCGCCCCTCGAGTCGGCGGGCTCATTGGTCAAGGGCAAGGTCGGCTACGCCATGCCTCCCCACGAGAAGATGACGACCAATACGGCCTGGCTGTGGAACTGGTCCATGGGCATCAATCCCAAGAGCTCCGACGACAAGAAGAAGGCGGTCTTCGACTTCATGCTGTGGGCTACCTCGAAGGATTTCATCAAGATGACGGTCGACACCGATCCCACCGGCTCGAGCACGCCGCCCGCTTCCCGCTCCTCCACCTACAAGCTCGCCGCGTACAAGAACGCTCCCTACGCGGCCATGACGCTCAAGACCCTCCAGTCCACCGATTTCACCCATCCGACCCTGCAGCCGGTTCCCTACACGGGACTGCAGTACATCGCGATCCCCGAGTTCGCCGACATGGGCACGCAGATGACCCAATGGCTCGCGGATTACGTGGTCGACAAGATCACCCTTGACGAGGCGATCACGAAGACCAATGATCTGTTCAACCAGGTCGCGAAGGACGACGGCTACCAGAAGTAAAGAACCGTTCCAGCCAGTATGGCCCGGTCCGGCGGGCCCGCGAGGGCCGCCGGACCGATGATCATCCGCCCGGGGAGCAATCCGTGAAAGCACATGGGATGAGAAAGAAATCGGACATACCTTTCGCGCTTCCGGCCATCATCGTGGTCGCGCTGATGACTCAGATCCCCTTCCTGCTTACGATCGTCTACTCGACTCTCAGGTGGAACCTCGCCCGCCCCGATCTGCCGATCAAATTCGTTGGTCTCGATAATTACTTGTTCTTTCTCAATATCCCGCACTTTCCCGCGGTCCCCGAGTTCTACAGCATCGTGTGGCAGACGATCCTCATCACGGGACTCTCGCTCGTCCTATGCACGGTCACCGGCTTCCTCGTGTCCATCCTCCTCGACAACAAGGTCCCGGGCGTGAATTTCGCGCGAACCCTGATGCTGGGTCCCTTCTTCGTGATGTCCACCGCGAGCGGCGTCATCTGGAAGACCACCGTCTTCAATACGACCTTCGGCTGGTACGGTGTCATCTTCAAGGCTCTCGGCATGACTCCCGTCGACCTGGTCAGCTACCATCCGCTGTTCGTGATCATCTTCCTCTTCTGGTGGCAGTGGATGCCCTTCTTCGTCCTGGTGATCCTCGCGGGCTTGCAGGGTATCCCGGTCGAGCTGAACGACAGCATGCGCATCGATGGGACCAACTGGCTGCAGTCGACCTTCCTGGTAAAGCTTCCCTTGATCACGAACCACATGCAGGTCGCGATAATGCTCGGCTTGGTCTTTATCATCAAGGAGTTCGGGCTCATCCTCGTCACGACGGCGGGCGGCCCGGGGACGCGCTCCTATACCCTGCCGTATGCGGTATATATGCAGGTATTCAACGCCTCCAATGTCGGTAGGGCGGGCGCCTTGGCGACCATCACGGTCCTCCTCGTGCTGATCACCGTCAACGTCCTGTACCGATCGCTCAAGAAACGCGGCGAAGCCGTCGCTTGACGAAGGAGAGCAGCATGGCACAAGCGCCTTCAGCCCACGTACTCCATCAGCGAGTGATGACGAGGAGGAAGATAAAGACGATCGTCCTCTCGGTGGTCATTTTCGCCATCGCCATCCTCTACGTCTTTCCCATCCTGTACATGTTCCTGTCCGGGTTCAAGACCGAGTATCAGGCCGTCAATCCGGGACTCTTCTTCGGCCCGACCCTGGGGACTTACCAGAAAGTGCTCAGCGACGCCAGCATGTGGCGATACCTCAAGAACTCGCTATTCCAGGTCCTGGGAGCCACGGCGCTGTCGCTCGCCCTAGGGGTGCCCGCGGCCTTCGTCCTGGTCTTCGGGAAGTTCCGGAAACGCAGCACCAACGGCAGCATGCACGCCTGGTTCATCACCACGATATTGCTTCCTCCCGTCGCCGTGCTCATCCCCCTCTATACGTGGTACCAAAAATTCAGCCTCGACAAGACGCCGGTGGGCCTGCTCATCGCCTACGTCGGCTTCAATATCCCGATCGTCGTGTGGATGGTGCACTCCTTCTTCTCCGACGTGCCCCCGGAGATCATCGAGGCCGCAGAGATCGACGGCTGCACGCGGATGCAACAGTTGTTCAAGATCGCGATGCCGCTCGTGAGGACCGGCATCATCGCGGCCGGCCTCCTGGTGGCGGTCTTCGTCTGGAACGAATTCTTCCTGGCTTTCAACCTCACTGGAATCGATCACGCGACCTTGCCGGTCTACATGTCGAGGTTCAGGGAGCAACAGGGCATGTTCATCGCGCAGCTTTCGGCGTCTTCGACTATAGCCATCCTGCCGGCCATCGTGCTCGGATGGATGACGCAAAAATCGCTGGTCCGGGGCCTCACGGCCGGAGCGGTCAAAGGCTGACACAGGAGAGTCTCATGAAGGCAGCTTTCATCGAAAGTCCGGGACAGATAGTCCTCAAGGACATTCCCGTCCCCGTCGCCAAGGAGAGCGAGGTCCTCATCGAGGTGAGGGCGAGCGGGATCTGCGGCACCGATATCCACATCTTCCACGGCGAGTACCTCGGCTCCTATCCCGTCATCCCCGGCCACGAGTTCTCAGGCATCGTGAAAGGGATCGGCGCGAAGGTGACGCGCTTCAAGGTCGGGGACCGCGTCGCGGTCGAGCCCAACATAGCCTGCGACAACTGCCCGGCCTGTCTGTCCAACCGCCAGAATTTCTGCGAGAACTGGAAGGGCGTGGGCGTCACCCTGCCCGGAGGCATGGCCGAGTACGTCGCCGTGCCCGAGAAGGCCGCCTTCGACATCGGCGCCCTCCCCTTCGGCTCGGGTGCCTTCGTCGAGCCCCTGTCCTGCGTGCTCCACGGCGTGCAACGGGTGGCCTTCGCGCTCGCCGACCGCGTGCTGATCCTGGGCGCCGGGCCCATCGGGACTCTCCTGCTCAAGGCGATAGCGCTCGAGGGGGCGAGCGCTATCGACGTGGTGGACAAGAACGAGGCTCGACTGGCCCTGGCGAAGAAGTCGGGGGCGGCCGCGGTCTTCTCCTCCTTCGACTCCCTCGCGGCGGAAGCCTACGACGTCGTGGTCGACGCGACGGGGGTTCCGGCGGTCATGGAAAGGACACTGGCCTTCGCGCGCAAGGGGGGAAGCGTGCTGCTCTTCGGCGTGCCTCCCGCCAAGAGCAGGATATCCCTCGACGCCTTCGCCATTTTCCAGAAGGGGCTGACCATCCTCTCGTCCTACACCTCGGTCCGCAACTCGATCCAGGCCGTGCGCCTGCTCGAGACCGGCAGGATCGACGTGTCGTCCCTGGTATCGCACGAGTTGCCCCTGAAGGACTTCCGGCACGGGATCGAGCTGATAGAAGAAGGCAGGGAAGGCGCGCTCAAGGTGCTGATGCGGCCCGACCTCTAGGGTCGAGCTTTGGCGATGAGGAGCTGCGGATGAGACAGGCAATAATGACCTCGCCCGGCAAGATCGAGCTGCGAAGCGTCGCGGACGCCGCGGCCGGGCCCGGGCAGGTGTTGATGAGGATCAGGCGGATCGGGATATGCGGCAGCGACGTGCACGTGAACCACGGCAAGCATCCCTTCGTCGACTATCCGGTCGTGCAGGGACACGAGTTCTCGGCCGTCGTGGAGGCGGTCGGCGCGGGCGTCGCCGGCATCGAGCCGGGCATGAAGGTCACCGCGACCCCCCAGGTCGTATGCGGGACCTGCCGGCCCTGCAGGAAGGGCCGCTACAACGTCTGCGAGAACCTCATCGTGCGCGGCTTCAAGGCACCCGGCGTGGCCCAGGACCTCCAGGTGACGGAGGCCGACAAGATTGTCGTCCTGCCCGACTCCTTCACGCCCGAAGAAGGCGCGATCGTCGAGCCCGTCGCGGTAGCCGTCCACGCGAGCGCCCGCGGGGGGGACCTGGCGGGCCGCAACGTCGTGGTACTCGGGGCCGGCCCCATCGGCAACCTGGTCGCCCAGGCCTGCAGGCGCCGCGGAGCGAGGAAGGTCCTGGTCACCGACTTGAGCGATTTCCGGCTTGGCGTCGCTCGGGCGGTGGGCATCGAGGCGACATCCAACGCGAGGACCGAGTCCCTCGCGGAGGCCTCGTCGAGGGCCTTCGGCGGCGAAGGATTCGACCTTGCCTACGAGGCCGTCGGCAGCGAGGCCGCCATGGGCCAGGCAATAGGCGCCATCGACAAAGGCGGGACCATCGTCGTGGTAGGGGTCTTCGGGAGCAAGCCGGCCATTGACATGGCGCGCGTCGGCGAGCACGAGCTCCTCATGATCGGGTCCATGATGTACTGGCGGGGAGACTACGAGACGGCGGTCGACTGGATCGCCGACGGGTCCGTGAAGACCGAGCCCCTGTATTCGCGGCATTTCCCGCTGGAAGACTACGCGGACGCGTATCGCTACATCGACGAGCAGGGCGACAAGGCCATGAAGATCTTCGTGGACCTGTAACAAGCTGAGGAGGATTGGATGAAGGGCGCGATTCTTCCCGGGAACAGCACGGTCGAGCTGAGGGAGTACCCGATACCGGAGCCCGGCTTCGGACAGGTCCTCGTTCGCATGAAGTCCTCGACCATATGCGGGAGCGACATCAGGGCCATCTATCGCGAGCATCTGGGCAAGGGACCGGAAGGCTACCAGGGAGTGATCGCCGGGCACGAACCCTGCGGGCGGATCGAGCGCTGCGGCCCGGGCATGAGGCGCTTCGCCGAGGGCGATCACGTCATCGTCTACCATATCTCGGGCTGCGGCCTGTGCTACGACTGCCGCAGGGGCTTCATGATCAGCTGCACGAGCCCCCTGCGCGCCGCCTACGGCTGGCAGCGCGACGGCGGCATGGCGGAATACCTCCTCGCCGACGAGAAGGATCTGCTGCCGCTGCCCGCCTTCCTCTCCTATACGGACGGGGCGCAAGTAGCCTGCGGTTTCGGCACCTGCTACGAAGCCCTCGAGAAGATCGGCGTCTCGGGCAACGACGCGGTCCTCGTCACGGGGCTGGGCCCCGTGGGCTTGGCCACGCTGATGCTCGCGAAGGCTCTCGGCGCGCGGACCCTCATCGGCGTCGACGTGGTGCCGGAGCGCGTCGAGATCGCCAAGAGAATGGGCCTGGTCGACCACGCCCTTCCCTTCGACGAGCATGCCCTCGCCGGCGTGAGGGACCTGACCGGCGGCAGGGGCTGCGAGCGGGCCGTAGACTGCTCCGGGAACGGGGACGCGCGCCGTCTCGCGATACAGGCGACCAGGAAATGGGGAAAGATAGCCCTCGTAGGCGAAGGCGGCAGCGTCAAATTCGACCCGAGCCCCGATATGCTCCACGAGCAGAAGACCCTGTACGGCTCGTGGGTGACGAGCATCTGGCTGATGGAGGACCTGGTCGAGAGGCTCGTGGAGTGGAAGCTGCATCCGGAGGACCTGGTTACGGATCGCTTCCCGCTCGAGAGGGCGGACGAGGCCTACCGCCTGATGGCCGCGGGCCGCTGCGGCAAGGTCGCCGTCGTCTTCGACGAAGAATCGCGATAGGAGGACATGATGGATCAAGTAACGAAGGCCGCGCCCATCCTGGACAGGTTCCGCCTGAACGGAAAGGTCGCCCTCGTGACGGGAGCGGGGCAGGGCATCGGCCGGGCCTACGCGCACGCCCTGGGCGAGGCTGGCGCCGCGGTGGCCTTGGTCGACATCGCCGCCGATACCATCGGCCAGGTGGCGGAGGAGCTCAAGTCGAAGGGAGTGGATGCCCTCGCCATCCGCACGGACGCGACCGATCGCGCCGATATCGGCCGCATGATCGATACGATCGTGAAAAAGTGGGGCCGGCTCACGATCGGCGTCAACAACGCGGGAATGGGCCAGTGGGTCGACGCGGAGGACATCACCGACGAGATCTGGCGCAAGATCATGAAGCTCAACCTCGACGCCGTCCTGTACTGCTCCCAGGCCGAGGCCGCGGCGATGAAGCGGAATTCGTACGGGAAGATCGTCAACACGGCGTCCATGTCGGGCCATATCGTCAATACGCCGCAGAATCAGGTTCCGTACAACGTGTCCAAGGCGGGGGTCCTCCACCTGACCAGGAGCCTGGCCGCCGAATGGGCTCAGTACGGCATCCGAGTCAACTCCATCAGCCCCGGGTACACGAAGACGGCCCTCGTCGACAACCTGATCGCGACTTCGGAAGGCAAGAAAATGGCCGACGCCTGGATCCCGATGATCCCGATGCGCCGCATGGCCGAGGTCACCGACCTCCAGGGCGCCGTCGTGTACCTGGCCAGCGAGGCCTCGGATTACATGACGGGCTCCGATGTTATAATCGACGGCGGATACTGCGTCTGGTAGCGGCGCCGGCGGGGCCTTGGCCCCGCCTCTGCGCGAATCCCGGGATTAAGGCGGAAGCGATGAAGTACGGTATTTTCTATGCGTATTGGGAACGGGAATGGGCGGCGGACTATAAGTACTATATCGAGAAAGTCGCGAGGCTCGGCTTCGACATCCTCGAGATCGCCGCTACGCCCATAGCGAGCTACAGCGAGAAGGAGATGGCCGACCTGAAGGCCTGCGCCGCCGACCACGGCATCACCCTCACCGCCGGGCACGGCCCGACGCCCGAGCAGAACCTGGCCTCGCCGGATCCGCGGGTCTCCGCGGCAGCCAGGGCCTTCTTCACGGACCTGCTCAGGCGGCTGGGCAAGATGGACATCCATCTGATCGGCGGGGCCCTGTATTCCTACTGGCCGGTCGACTACTCGAAGCCGATAGACAAACCGGGCGACTGGGCGAGAAGCGTCGCGGGCGTCCGGGAGGTGGCCAAGGTCGCCGAGGACTGCGGCGTGGACTATTGCCTTGAGGTGCTGAACCGCTTCGAGAACCACATGCTCAATACGGCCGAGGAGGGGGTTTCCTTCGTCGAGGAGGTCGGCAGCCCGAGCGTGAAGGTCATGCTCGACACCTTCCATATGAATATCGAGGAGGACAGCATAGGGGGCGCGATCAGGAAAGCCGGAGCCCGTCTGGGGCACCTGCATACCGGGGAGTGCAACCGGAAGGTTCCCGGCAAGGGCCGCATACCCTGGGGCGAGGTCGGCGGCGCCCTGCGCGACATAGGCTACAAGGGGAGCGTCGTCATGGAGCCCTTCGTCACGATGGGCGGCAAGGTCGGGTCCGACATCAAGATATGGCACGACGTCAGCCGCGGCGCGGACGAGAGCAAGCTGGACAGGGACGCGCGGGACGCGCTCGTATTCTCCCGCTACGTGCTGGAGTCCTGAAAGCTCGCGACCGCGGTATTCGAGGCGCGACCGGCATGCGCATCGCCCCGTCCGTGGATATCGGGACCGGTCGACACCCTCGTCGCGGGAAAGCGCGCGGATCCGACGATGCGCGGGAGATTCGACCGGGTCCTGGCCTGCGGCAACTAGGGATGGTGCTCATATGCAATCGCTCGGCTCCTTCTCGAAATGGAAGGAGTAGAGCTTGGTTATCAGCGTATCCAGCAATTTGGCGTTCGCTTCGATAGAGTTTTGCAGCATCTTGGTGTCGAAAGTCCCGGTGGCGCTTCGGAGCAATTCGACCGCGCTCAAGATGGACTGCACGGGATTCCTCGTATTGTGGAACAGCTCCGCCGAGAATCGCTGTTTGCTCGCGTCGATCTCCCCGTGATCCATCACGTTGACCCAATTTATGCTGACATTCTGCTTGGTTATGTCCCAGATTTTCTGCAGCATGGTGTTTATCTGGATGCTGCCGAGATAATCGCCCTGGTCATCGACGACCGGCAGGACCAGAATGCCTTTCTTCAGCATCAGGTTCATCACGCTCTCGGCGTCCTCGTTCCCGTTGACCGTCGGCTTTTCCGTATAGCAGTCGATGACGAGATTGTGCCCGCGGGCGAGCACATCCGAGGGCGTCAGCAATCCGACGAACTTGCCTTCCTCCTTGATGACGAGATAGGCGTTATGGATCAGCATATCCTCGATGGAAGCGATGCTCGCGTAGGGGTGGACTATCGCCTCGCTGCGGTTCACGAGCTCAAGAATCTTCATCGGGGATTTCTCCTGTGATGTTTTTTTGGTAGATATGCACGCTGAAGTTCACTTTTATAGTCTCACCCTGCGAAATATAGGGGAATACGCTCTCGCCCAGAATCTTCACGATCTCGTTCATCGGCATCTTGGCCAGAATGGTCTTATTGACGATTATCGCGTCGATCTGGCGAAACTCGGAATCGTTGATCTCGAACATGGCGAAGGTATCGGGAAGGATCAGCTCGAAGGAATGCAGTATCCCCTGCTTGCCCTGCGGCACTTTTTTGCCCAAAACGAGGATATCGGTGACCGGCGGCAGCTTGATGACCTCAAAGTCCAGGTTAACCGTATAGTTCAGCCAAGATCGCTCCATGCTATCTCGCCTTTCCTGATTTGCTCATAATGCTATATCTCGATATTCGGCTAGATGAGCGAAGCTTCCGACACACCATAAGGCTCCATCCATCAAATCAACAGAGCTGTGCACTTATTTATTTGTAGTGTATACTCGCTCTATAACGGTGTCAATTATCGAATATCTCTATTTTCGCATAACGTGTATCGTGGACTTGGGAGCAGTGCGATAGTTCGGCTTTGGACCGGCTCGCTCCCGTCTCAGGCACGCTCGAAGCGGTAGGCGTGGGAATGATATCCGTCCCATGGTGCTACCGACCCCGATATTGACTTCGCTCGCAATCCTCGTTAACCTGTCTTTTCGTTATGGTTAACCAAAATTCGGGCGCCAAGGGACGCATACTCGCGAGGCTCCGGGCGGAGGGATGCCCCGTCTCGGGCAGCGATCTCGCGCTTGAGCTCGGGATGAGCCGCGTGGCGGTATGGAAACACCTCGAGGCTCTCCGGGAAGCCGGCTACGATCTCGAGACCGATCGCTCCGGTTACCGCCTCGCCTCGGAAGGGGACTTTCTCTTCCCCTGGGAATTCTCCGACCGTGAATGTCGCATCAAGTACTGGGAGCGGACGGACTCCACTATGGACAGGGCCTTCGAGCTCGCGCTCCGCGAACCGCGAGGCGGGGCCATCGTCGTGGCCGAGTCCCAAACCAAGGGTAGGGGACGTCGCGGGCGGCGCTGGAACTCGCGGCGCGGGGGTCTTTTCGCGACCCTTGCGCTGTGTCCGGAGATACGGCCATGGCGCGCCGAGCGCGTCGCGATGGCGGGAGGCGTCGCCCTCTGCGGCGCCCTCAGAGAGCTCATGGACGAGCCATTTTCGCTCGAGTGGCCGAACGATCTCTATCTGGGAGGGCGCAAGGCCGCCGGCATCCTCATCGAATACCTAGTAGAGGGGGAGGAACTCAAACTGATCGATCTCGGAGTAGGCGTCAACGTCTCGAACCGGGCGCCGTCGCCCGGAGCCATTTCCCTGTCGGAATTGCCTGGCCGGACCCCATCAAGATGCCGGGTGCTCATCGCGTTCCTCGATCGCTTCGAGTCCCTGGACCTCGAGCGCGAAACGCTTCCCGCCGCGTGGAACAGCCTCTCTTCGACGCGCGGGAGGCTCGTTCTCTCGGCCGACACCGGGAAGCGCATCGGCCGCGCCGCCGGTATCGATGCGGAGGGACGCATCGAGGTCGAGCTTGACGGGGGCGCACGGGTCTCGCTGCGGCCATCCGAAGCTTTCGTCGAAAGGAAGGGGACGCGCGCATGAAGGAAAATCGAAACCTCGGCATGCCCGCCCTCTCCTGTCTCTTCGCGGCACTCATATCCGTGGGGGCATACATCGCTCTGCCCCTTCCCGGAACGCCGGTCCCCATCGTTTTCCAGAACTTCTTCATCATGCTCGCCGCCCTTCTCATCGGCCCTGCGTGGGGGCTCGCTTCGGTCCTCCTGTACCTCTGCCTCGGCGCTCTCGGCCTACCCGTCTTCGCGGGAGGCGCGGGCGGCTTCGCGCGTTTTCTCGGACCGACGGGCGGCTACCTCGTCGGCTATATCCCAGCCGTCCTCGTCATGGGCCTCGTATCCCGCCTAGGCGCCGAACGGCGCTGGTGGCGCGATTGTCTCGCCGTCGCCCTCGGAAGCGCGATCGTCTACGCCTGCGGTCTGCCTTGGCTCAAGATGGTCGTCAAGGGCAGTTGGGAGAAGGCGATCGTCGTCGGCCTCCTTCCATTCCTGCCCGGCGACGCGATAAAGGCCGCGCTCGCCTTCTTCATCGCGGGGAGGCTCGCGCCCGTCGTGGAGCGCGTCCGCCCTCGTCGCAGAGCATCGGCGACCGGCGATGATGGATCCCGTGGCTGATATCGCGAGGATCGAGGGCCTCGTGCATCGCTTCCCGGACGGTGGCCTGGGTCTCGACGGAGCGGCCCTACGCGTGGAAGAAGGGGACTTTCTCGTCCTCGCGGGACGCAACGGCTCGGGGAAGAGCCTACTTGCGCGGCACATTGTCGGTCTCGCCGTGCCGAGCTCTGGAATCGTCCTCCATCGCGGCCGCCCGGTCTCCGCCGACCCCTTCACCGCCCGTCGGGACATCGGCCTCGTCTTCCAGGATTCCGACGCGCAGATCGTGGGGCAGACTCTTCTCGAGGATGCGGCCTTCGGGCCATCGAACCTCTGTCTTCCCCGCGACGAAGTCGAGGCTCGCGCCCGCGAGTCCCTTTCGCTGGTAGGCCTCGCCGGCCTCGAGCGCCGTCGCCCCGACAGCCTCTCTGGAGGCGAGAGGCGACGGCTCGCGATAGCCGGCGTCCTCGCCATGCGCCCGGCCTGTCTACTCCTCGACGAGCCCTTCGCCAACCTCGATTACCCGGCGATCCGGAGCGTCCTCTCGCTAGTCGTCGCGCTGCACGCAGGAGGACACGCGATAGTCGTGATCACGCACGAGCTCGACAAGGTTCTCGCCCACGCGACGCGCCTCGCAGTCATGGAGGCCGGGCGCGTCGCCTACGACGGCGCGCCGAGAGACCTGGAGCGAGGGCGTTTCGAGGCCTTTGGTCTTCGGGATCCCTTTCGGAATGGCGCGCGGCTCGAGGATCTCACATGGCTGCGGTAGCCGGCCCCTTCGGCTTCGATTGGGGCGACTACCCCGCGCGCAGTCTCCACCCTATCTCGAAGCTCGTGGCCCTCCTTTCGCTCTCGTCCGCCGCCACTGCCGCGCGCGCTCCTCTGTTCCCCTTCGTCGCCGCCGCCGCCATCGGCGCGCTCGTCTCCGCGGGGGCCTTCCGCTCGGGCATCCGCGAAGGCCTCCTCGCTTTGGGCCGCGGTGGGCGCTTTCTCCTTCCCCTGGGTTTTTTCGTCGTCGCTTTCCGCGTACTCGATCCCTGGAGCAAATCTCTTTTCCATCCCGATGAGCTTCCGTACGCGATGCTCTACGTCGCGCGACTCGGCGTTCTCTTCGCCCTCGCGGAAGCCTACTTCCGCTCCACGAGCGCCCAGGAGCTCTCCGCCGCCGCGACGCAGGCATTTCGCCGACTGACTGGCCGCAAGGACCTCGATCCCGGTCTCTTCCTGAGCCTCGCCGTTTGCTTCATCCCGCGCTGCTTCGATGCCTACGGCCGGTCCAGGGAAGCGGCTCTCGTCCGCGGCTACGGCGGGAGGCGCGGACGGCGCCCCAAGTTCCGCTCGTCGCTCCTCGTCCTCGAATCCTTCGTCGCATCGAGCATCAAGGGGGCTCTCTCCACGGCGGAGGCGCTCGAGGCGCGCGGCTATTCCCCGGGGCGCTGTCTGCCGGACCTTCCGCTCCGCGCAGTCGACCTCGCGCTTGCCGCCGCCTCGATCGCCTTCGCGGCGCTGATCGTCTAGTTATACTGCGGCGCAAGTTGCCCATCGAGATGGCAGAAGGGAACGTGGGCATTTCGGCGATTTACAAACGGTGAGTAGTTTCCGGCGAGCGGGGGAGGGGCAATCCAATCCGATCGCGTCTGCCCCTGATCAGTCGTGAAACATTGCAGTAGAGCTTCTCGGCAGAAAATCTACCGGGAGGACGATTGTCTCCCCGCCTTGGGCTCCCTTGATCATGCCGACTATATTCTCCGCGGCGCTCTTTCCCATCCGATCGGTATCCTGTCGGATCGTCGATAGAGGCGGTGATGTGAACTCTCCGATGGATATCCCATCGAAGCCGACTACCTGCACGGAGGCCGGAATGGCCAACCCCATCTCTTCCAGTCCGCGCATGGCTCCGATCGCTATAGTATCGGTTCCGCAGAAAATACCGTCGAACGGAAACGCCCTATAGATATCTTTGATCTTGTCCCTTGCTTTTATCGATAATACGGGAACGGACTCTTTTAGATACCGCGAGCCGGGTACGCCGTTTGCCAGCAGGGTATCCTGGAAGCCGTGCTCGCGTTTGCGCATATGATGCATATTGCGCTCATCGCCCAGGAACACGAAGCTCTGGACCCCGCGTTTCAGCAATTCTTGCGCAGCCAGGGCGCCTCCCCGCTCGTTGTCGCTCTCTATGATCACCATCTGACTGATGTCGGTATCGGATTCCACCCTATCGACCAAAACGATAGGGGTATCGTTTCGCTGTATTCTCGGATGCCGTTTCAGGCCTACGGATACGAGCACTATTCCCATTACCTGATTCCTCAGAAGCGATTCGATGTAGCGGCTCTCGGCTTCAGGGTCTTCCATCGTATTGCAGAGGAAGAGGCTGAACCCCAGATGATGCAAGTTCTGCTCGATGGCCCGTGCGAGAGAAGCGAAAAACTCGTTCGTTATGTCGGGCACGAGAAGGCCGACGAAGCTCGAGTTCTTGCTGCGCAATGACCGAGCGATGCTGTTTTGCCTGAACCCGAGCTCTTTGGTGATGGCCAAAACGCGCGTCCTGGTCGCATCGCTGACATATCCCGAACTGTTCAACACGCGAGAGACCGTCGAGATCGATACCTTGGCCAGTTCTGCGACCTTCCGGATGTCGACCTGCATATACTCACTCTCCTTGTCCATGACTGCCTCACTATAGCATTTCCCGGGAATCGTTTCCATGCCATCCACCCTTCCGACCGATGTATCCAGTTGGCATACCGATAAGCAATTCTCGAATCCGAAAAAAAAGCAAAAAATAAAACTTGACAATATATAAGACCAATGATAGAAACGTTTCCATACCTGAGTTCTTTCTGGCTTTGGTACTTTGCGAGACATCTTCGTATGCTAGGAGGTTTCCCCCTGTAGTGAAAGGGTAGATGTGTTTGCGGGTTTCGGCTGGATATTGAAAAAAGGAATGGAAACGTTTCCCTTTTCTGGTGTTTTCCTGTCGTCTAGTCTGCGAAACTTCCGTTGGAAGTGCAGATAAATCTCTGAAAAAGGGGGGAACCACAATGTTTAGGAAATTGGGTTCCTGGTTGTTCGTCATGGCGCTCTTGATAGTCAACACTGCCTTCGCGCAGAGTACCAAACCGATCGTGATCGGTGTCGCGTTGGATACCGTTGACCATCCCTTCTGGCAGGCCGACCTTGCAGGAATGAAAGACAAGGCGAAGGAGTTGGGCGTCACGCTCGATGTCCAGGTCGCGCAAGGCGATGCGAATGTACAGAACAAGCAAATCGACGACATGCTCGCGAACGGCGACGCAGCGATCGTCTGCGCCGCCAAGGATAGCAAGGCGATCCTCCAGGCGGTCAAGAAGTGCAACGGCAAGAACGTTCCCTTCGTTTTCAATGATAGGGCCATTTCAAGCACCGACGGCGCGAAGGTGACGTGGGGCGCCGGGACCGACAATTATCTGCTCGCGAAGGCCGGATGGGAGTGGATGGTCAAGTATGCTAGGGCGAAGAATCTCAAGCTGAAGGTCCTCGAACTCGTAGGCGATCTGGCCGACAACAATGTGCTCGATAGGTCGAGAGGCTTCAAGGACGTCATGGCCGCAAACAAGGATATCGTTCAGCTCGTCGCGAGCGTTCCGACGGAATGGAATCTCGACAAGTCCCTGGCCGGCACGACGAACGCGCTCCAGGCCAACAAGGATATCAACGTCATATATATGCATTCCGACTATCTGCTCGAGCCGACGGTCCAGGCCCTGAAGCAGGCGAACAGGTACAACAAGATCGGCGAGCCGGGCCACGTGATCGTCATGCCCTTCGGCGGTTCCAAGAACTCGCTCGACGGCGTCATGGGCGGCTGGTTCGAGATGTGCCTGGGAATGAACATCTACGGTGAAGGCCAGCTCTGCGTGGGAGGGGCCGTCGACGCCGTCAACGGCAAGTCGCTAGGAAAGCCGGCGGGCGATCCGGGCTTCATCATCGATAAGACCAATGTGGCAAAGCTCGGAGAGACGGCGTACGGGCACTGGGAAAAGTAGATATCGGGGCGGGGAAAGACCATCGCGGGACGAATCGGTTTTTCCCCGACCGGGACAGAAGGCCGACGAAACGCGGATGGGGGCGTTTCGTCGGCCAGGGGAAGGCCGACAGCAAAGCGAAATCGATTTCGGCTTGAGGGAGATGAGCGTGATAGCGTTAGGGTGCGACCATGTTGGGCTTTCGCTGAAGGAACCCATCAAGGAATATCTCGAGAGCATAAACCTTGAAGTGTCGGATTTCGGATGCTTCTCCGGCGAAAGAACGGATTATCCGAAGTATGCCCTGGAAGTCGGAAGGGCGGTCATGGACGGTCGATGCGGCAGGGGAATCCTGTTCTGCGGAACCGGCATAGGAATCAGCATCGCGGCGAACAAGGTCAGGGGAATCCGCGCAGCCGTATGCAGCGAGCCCTATTCCGCGAAGCTATCGAAGGTTCACAACAATACCAATATCCTCTGCCTCGGGTCGAGGGTCGTCGGCGTCGATCTGGCGAAGATGATCGTCGACGAGTGGCTGAATGCCGAATTCGAGGCGGGTCGCCATTCGAAAAGGATCTCGATGATCGAAGCGATCGAGATAGACCAATCGAAGGAATGAGTCCATATGTCTGAACCACTCGCTGGGCACTACAGCATCGGGATAGATTTAGGCGCCAGCAAGGCTATTATCGGATTGCTCGACGCGACAGGCGAAGTCGTCCGGAAAAGCAGACTGGATATGCGCGAGAAAAGGGGCGACCGCGTCGTCACTATCGAGCTGATCTTCAAGGAGGCCGAGAGGCTATTGCATGGTCTGGGGATCGGGCTGGGGGACATCGGCTTCATCGGAATGGGAGTTCCCGGCACCGTGGACCGCGAGGGCAGGCAAATCCTCCTGGCGCCGAACCTCGGATGGAAGGACTTTCGCGTCCACGATCTCGTCTACGAGCGCTTCAAGGTCCATGTCCGACTTATCCAGGACGGGAGCGCGGCGGCCCTGGCGGAATACCTGCACGGAACCGGCAAGGGGGAGTCCGTCATCATCTGCGTCACCATGGGTACGGGCATCGGCTCGGGGATAATAATCGACGGCAAGATATACAGCGGCGCCTTCAATACTGCGGGCGAAATCGGCCACGTCGTCGTCCAGGAAGACGGCATCCAATGCGGCTGCGGGCAGAGAGGCTGCCTCGAGACCTATGCCTCGGGGACGGCCATCATGAAGGCTGCCGGGAAATTGGAGGGCGGGAGCGGGATCGACGGCGCGAAAATGGTGTTCGACAGGGCCCGGGACGGCGACGGCGAAGCCGCGAGAATCATACGCGACGCGGCCCGTTACCTGGGCAGCGCCCTGGTCAATGTCGTGAATATGCTGTCCCCCAACGTCGTCGTCATAAGCGGCGGGATGTGCGAGCAGGAGGAGCTCCTGCTTCGCCCCGTGCAGGACTACGTCATGCGGAAGGCCTACCCGCTCGCGATTCGGAACGAAACCTTCCGCGTAGTTAAGGCGAGCCTTGGCGAAGACGCCCCCATGATAGGGGCCGGGTCGCTGTATAAAGGAGTCTGAAATGAGGCTTTTCCCAGGATGCATCCGAGGGGTAGCGCGAGGGCGGCCGGCGAGGCGGGGTATCCGGATATGATCATGTCGAATCTGCGGAGGTATCTGCAGGAGAAGCCGATCAATCTCGTGTTCTTGCCTTTCGTGGTCCTTTCCCTCATATTCATTCCCGGCTTCGGCAGATGGCAGAATCTCGTGAACATCCTGGTCCAATCCGCGGACCTCAGCATCATCGCCTGCGGAATGACTTTCGTCATCATGAACGGGGGAATCGACTTCTCCGTCGTCGCCGTCATCAATCTCGGCAGCATCGTCGGAGCGTCCGTGATGACGCGCGACGGAGGGATGCTCGGATCCAGTCCCTATGGTTGGGCGGTCGCCATACTGGTCATGCTGATCGTCGGCCTCCTGATAGGCGCGGTAAACGGCATCGCCGTGGTCAAGCTGAAAATGCCTTCTTTCATAGCCACGATGGGCACGCAGCTGGTGTTCAGCGGCCTGGCGCTCGTCTACACTCAATCGGTGACCATCGGCGATCTGCCGGATTCGTTTACGGGTATTGCCGAAGGGAGCATCGCATACGTCCCCATCCCGATTCTCATGACCATCGCGGTCGTGGCTTTCAGCTATTATCTGCTTCATCATACGGTGTTCGGCCGGCATGTATTCGCGATAGGAACCAGCCATAAGGTCTCGTATATATCCGGCATCCATGTGAAGCGGACGGTGTTCACGCTTTTCCTTCTCAGCGGCTTCTTGGCCGCGCTCGGCGGGACGATCATGACATCGCGGGTCGGCGCGGGCATGCCCGCCCTGGCCCGAGAGATGCTCCTCGATATCGTCGCGGCCGTAATCATCGGCGGCACGAGCATCGCGGGCGGGAGAGGAAGCATGATCGGGACCTTGATAGGGGCCGTATTTATCATAGTCCTCAACAACAGCCTGAAACTGCTTGGAATTCAATGGTACATCATCAACGTCTTCAAAGGGGTCCTGGTCCTGGTCGTTGCGTTCCTGGACTTCGTCGGCAGGCGCGGTCATCGAAGCCATGGGAGAAGAGGTGCCAGCTGTGAGTGAGGTCTTGCTTTCCATCGAGGACATAGAGAAGAGTTTCTCCGGCGTAGCCGTTCTCGAATGCGTTTCGATGAAGCTGAAAAAAGGCTCGGTGCTGGGGCTTGTCGGCGAGAATGGGGCCGGAAAATCGACGCTGATGAATATTCTGGGGGGAATCGTCCCTCGGGACAATGGCTCGATGAGCCTCGCGGGAAGCGAGTATTCGCCGAACGGCCCGATCGAGGCGGCTCGAAAGGGTATCGTATTCATCCACCAGGAGTTGAATCTCTTCACGAACCTGTCGGTTGCCGAGAACATGTTCCTCGAGAAATACCCCAGAGGCATCGCGGGAGGCATAGCGTACAAGTCGATGTACTCGGAGGCTCAGAGGATGCTGAGAGCCCTCGGGGAAACCGTAAGCCCCCGCGCGCTCGTCGCCGATCTTCCCATGGGCACGCGCCAGATGATCGAGATAAGCAAGGCGCTCAAGGAAGACGCCAAGATAATCATATTCGACGAGCCGACGACTTCTCTATCCACGAAGGAAAAAGAGAGGCTTTTCGCGATCATCAAGGATCTGTCTTCGCAGGAAGTCTCGATAATCTATATTTCGCACATGCTGGACGACGTCTTTCGCCTTTGCGACGAGATCGCGGTGCTCAGGGACGGGCGGATGATCACCCAGAAAGCGACACGGGACCTTTCGAAGGATCAGGTGATTTCCTTGATGGTAGGTCGAGAACTGAGCAAGCTTTTCCCTTACGTCGAGAAGTCGCCCGGCAAAGAGGTCTTGCGCTTCGAGGACATCAGCCAAGGCAAGACGCTGCATAATATCGGGCTCGCCCTCAGAGAGGGCGAGATCGTCGGCCTGTTCGGATTGATGGGAGCCGGGAGGAGCGAGTTCGTAAAGGCGATATTCGGCGTCGATAAATTCGATTCCGGGGAAGTCTTTTTCAAGGGAGAAAAGGTCAAGCGCTTCGACCCCTCGACCTGGATCGAGAACGGAGTCGCGCTGATCACGGAAAACCGCAGGGAGGAAGGCCTCCTCTTGCCCAAATCCATAAAGGACAATCTGGTCCTGGCTCATCTCAATCAAATCAAGGGACCATTGAATTCGATCAGAGTCAGGAGCGAGAACAGCGCGAGCGATCGCGTCATAGAACAGCTTCGCATCCGTACCTACGACAAGAACGAGCAGCAGGCCGTCATGCTCAGCGGAGGGAATCAGCAGAAGACCGTAATCGGGAAATGGCTCCTTACCAAGCCCAAGGTATTCCTGTTGGATGAGCCGACTCGGGGCATCGATGTGGGCGCAAAATACGAGTTGTATAATCACTTCAACGATCTCGCCCTCGATAAGACGGCCATTCTCTTTATATCGTCGGAAATGGAGGAGCTTATGGGCGTATGCGACCGCATATGCGTGATGTGCAGGGGACGAATCGCCGGAGAGCTCGATCGCGGGAAATTCGACCAGGAAACGATACTCAAGCTGGCGATCGAAGGAGCGATGTGACATGAAAGCCGCCGCAGGAGGGCAGGATTACTCCGCCGTGGATTTTTTCTATAAATACGGTCTCTATATGGTGTTCGTCGCTTTGATAGCGGTGTTCACGGCCCTCAACGCCACGTTCATCAGCGCCGCGAACATCGTGAACCTCCTGCAGCAATCTTCTTCCGCAAGCATAGCGGCGACAGGAATGGTCTGCGTGATGTTGACGGGAGGCATCGATCTTACGATCGGGTCGATTATCTATCTTTCCGCGGCCGTGGTC
Source organism: uncultured Treponemataceae bacterium (assembly GCA_964404145.1). Classification (GTDB taxonomy): domain Bacteria; phylum Spirochaetota; class Spirochaetia; order Treponematales; family Rectinemataceae; genus UBA1306. The sequence goes on along the minus strand of CAYOIX010000032.1, from coordinate 781 downwards.
GTCATGATGACCAACGCTGGGCTGGGCATCCTTCCTGCGCTTGTCGTATCGATCGGCATCGGAGCCGCGGTCGGGGTGATCAACGGAGTCATGATAGCCAGATTCAAGCTGGTGCCCATAATCGTCACGCTCGCGATGATGTTCATCGTTCGAGGTCTGACGATGGCGCTCACCGAAATAAAAATGCAATACTTTATGAATCCCGTCGGAGATTTCATCGCGCGGTATCGAGTCTTCGGCATCCTGCCGGTCATCGTAATAGCCATGGCCGTCGTGGTGATTGCCGGACAGCTGACTCTCAAGTATACCGCCTTCGGCAGGCATCTCTATGCCATCGGCAACAATCCCGTCGCGGCGCGCAAATCGGGTATCGCTCTCGATCTCAAAACCTTCATTACCTACGTCATCAGCGGAAGCCTCGCGGGGCTCGCGGGTTTGATCGGAGGAGCGCAGGTCGGCGGCGTCACCACGACCTACGGCTCCGGCCAGGAATTCCTCGTCATCAGCGCATGCGTGCTCGGGGGCGTGAGCCTCTTCGGCGGCAAAGGCAAGGTACTTCCCGGAGCGTTCATCGGGGTCCTCATCGTCATGAGCATAGAGAACGGGCTCGTAATGGTTAATGCCAACGTATATCTATATACGGTGGTCCGCGGAATCATCATTTTCCTCGCGGTCATGGTGGACTGCATGAGGAACAAGAGCGACCTTCGCTGAGAAAGGATGGAATCATGTCGAGTCTCTTCATCGACACCCCCTACCTGGTCTTCCAGAATCACGAGAC
>CAYOIX010000031.1:0-62709 GCA_964404145.1 uncultured Treponemataceae bacterium | reverse complement strand
ACGACGGTATTCCTTACCACGCAGCAGTTGGAGGAAGCCGAGCAGCTTGCCGATCGAATCGTCATTCTGCATGAGGGAAGGATCATCGCCGGCGGCACGCTCGCCCAGCTGAAAAAGCTGTTCCCGCCCGCAAAGGTGGAGTATGTGGAAAAAGAGCCGACTTTGGAGGAAATATTCCTCGCGATCGTCGGGAAAAAGGAGGAAAAGTAGATGGAAGCCATAAAGAGACGCTACTTCAGCGATATGGGCGTCATGCTCGGGCGTTCCATGCGCCATATTTTCCGCAGTATGGACACCATCATCACGGTAACCATCATGCCGATTGCGATGATGCTGCTGTTCGTCTATGTGCTCGGCGGCGCCATTCAAAGCGGCACGGATAACTATGTGAATTACCTGTTGCCCGGCATCCTGCTGATTGCGATCGCAAGCGGCATCGCATATACGTCGTACCGTCTTTTTATGGATATGCAAAGCGGCATCTTCGAACGTTTCCACTCCATGCCGATTGCGCGTTCGGCCGCGCTGTGGGGGCATGTGCTGACTTCTCTGGTATCCAACGCGATCTCGGTCGTCGTCATCATTCTCGTCGCGCTCATCATGGGCTTCCGCTCGTCGGCGGGGCCGCTGTCATGGCTCGCCGTAGCCGGCATGCTCGCGCTGTTTACGCTGGCCTTGACCTGGATCGCGGCGATTGCCGGATTGTCCGCAAAATCGGTGGACGGCGCAGGCGCATTTGCCTACCCGATTATTTACCTGCCGTTTATCAGTTCGGCGTTCGTGCCGACCAAATCGATGCCGCCGGTCGTTCGCGCCTTCGCCGAAAACCAACCCGTGACTTCGATAGTGGGAGCCATCCGCGCGCTATTGTCAGGTCGGCCTGTCAGCAATAGCATTTGGATTGCGCTCGCCTGGTGCCTCGGTATTCTCGTGCTTGCGTATGTATTCGCAATGCGGACCTACAAACGTAAAGCAGGGTGAGACATTCCCTAGCGGACGCCGCGATGGCGGCTATTCGATTGCCGGGTCGGTAAGCCCTACTAATTCGGCGCTGTCGATCCATAAGGCTTCCGCCACCTCATCGCGACGGGCGAGGAGCGATGGTTCGGGCCAGCTTAGGCGGCCGCTGCGAAGGGTGGCATAAAGCCGACCTTCCGGCCGCTCTATTGCGCCGCGCGCGAGATCGCTTAAGACGCGCCCCGCGGTTTCTGGACGGTTTGAACCCGAAAATGCCGGGCGCAGCAGGAATCCGAAGGAGCGCCAGACAGCCGCTAAAACAGGGCCGCCGTTCCGCAGGAGTCCGGTCCCGGGGGTCGGTCCCGGGTCGAAGGCTATGACCCCTATCCCCCTCGCCAGGATTTCGGGACGCGCCGCGAATGCCCGCGCGGTGAGGAGGTTGCAGAGCTTTGAAGACGAATATGCTCTGCCCGCCGCCGCGGTGGGAGACTTGTCCTTTTCGGGGTCGACTTCCGGGTGCGCGAGTAGAGGCGCTCGAGCGTGGCGCGGCGGCGGCACAAGGGTTTTCTCCTCGGGATCATGAGTCCCGCTGGTGGTCAGCACCACCGTGGCGCCTTGCGCGAGATCCGGCTGAAGCAGTCTCAAAAGCAAATAGTGCGCGAGATGATTCACCGCGAAGGTAGTCTCAAATCCATCCGCAGTCCTTTCATCTATGCTCCTCGACTGGATTCCCGCATTCAGTATAAGCGCGTCGATGCCGTTTCCGCCCAGGCGGTCGTGCACGACGGAGGCAAAGGCCCTTACCGACGACAATCGGGCTAAATCGAGATCGATGGTTTCGACGTTTTGGGGACCACTTCGCCTGGCTCCCAGCACTATCCTCGCGCCTTCGCGCGCTAAAGAAGCGAGCGCGAACTTCCCGATTCCGGACGTTCCACCGGTCATGACGATGTTCATTCGCTTTCTCCCTCCAATCTTCGGCGAAAGCACCTTCCGAGCGATAACGGCAAGACAGGATGTAAAGCTGGATTGCGCAAAATGTTAACCCTACCTTCCCGACACGGCATGTCAGACCACCATACCGCCGCCATCCACGGGCAGAATCTGTCCTGTTGTGTAGCCGTTGAGCATAAGGTAGATATATGCCTTTGCGGCCTCCGCCGGCGACGCGCCACGGGGCACCGGCAGGGGCGCCACAAGCGACTGCAGTGCTGCCTCGGGCCTCTGTTTCACGATATCGGTGAGGATGATTCCCGGACACACCGCGTTGACCCGCACCGGGGCGAGATCCATTGCGAGTCCGAGAGTCAGGTGTTCAACCGCGCCCGCCACGGCGGCGGCCATCACTGTGCCTTTTCTCGGACGATGCGCGATCATGCCGCTCGTCAGAGTGATCGAGCCGTCCTGGGCGATTGTACGGCAACCGTGTTTGACCACCGCGAGTACGCCCCAGAAACGGACCGCTAAAAGCTCCCGCGACTGTGCCAGGTCGAGGTCTCGGGCGGAACCGAACATCGGCCCGCCCCAGTCGCCGGCCGTTATCGCCAGATGATCGAACGCGCCGAGTTTTCCGAAGAAGTCGGCAACGCTCGCCTCGTCGCGTAGATCGACAGTGCTCCCGGTCGCGTCTTTCAGGCGCTCGACGGCCGCGCTGACATTCGCCTCGGCACGCGAGGCGACAATAACTGCGGCGCCCTGAGCGCGCGCGAGTTCGGCAACGGCGAAGCCGATTCCCGATGCGCCCCCAATGACAAGCACTCGCTTTCCCGCGAGGGACATTCCTGTGTCAATCATCCTTATTCTCCTTTTCAGTCGGGACTTTCGACCGCCCTACTTAATCGAAATCACTCATTTGGCCTATGAATCTGCTTCGTCATAGGTCAATCTCCCGGCGATTGCGGCTCCATGCTGCAGTCTGGTAGGGTGCCCTCGAGGTCGCCGTATTGGTTGAAACGGAATATGGAACACCCCGTCTTTTATATCCATGCTTGTTTCGCTCATGTCCTCCAACTCCTGACGCGCCATTTGTCGCTGCGCAAGCTCTCGAGATCTAAGGTATTGATTCGTTTGGTTCGCGAAAAGTAGTGGCAATATACTGGTATAAGGACTAAGAGGCTGACCGTGGCGACACAGGACGACAATCCGCCTGGGAATTTTCTCAAGGGCCGCCGCGCCAAACTCGACGCGGCGAGCTTGGGCTATTCCATGACCAGGCGGCGCACTCCCGGCCTGCGGCGGGAAGAGGTGGCGCAAAAGGCCAACGAGTCCTCGACGCCTTGGAACCGAGCCCCGTTTATGTGAGGACCGCCAAATGAGAGGTCGTGGCGTGGAATCGGGTTGCGCGGGCGGTGTTGGGCGAATATTCGACGCTTCCGAAAGGGCGGCGAAACATCCTTCGCATGTTTTTTAGCGAACAGGAGCTCCGAGCTAGGATCGATTTCGGACTTGCGGGCTCATGGCTCCCCGAGAAGATAGAATTCATGTGTCCAGCCGCTTGATCCACTTCGCCCTGCAATCGAACAAGAACTCTGGACAAGCTTATTTCGGGACCATTATGAGGCAGAGGATGGTCCGTATTCAATTCAGTTTGTATTGTTTTCAGCCTGGAATTTTCTCGTATTCAGTCTCAATATCTTTCATTTCGAGTCTCAATCGCCGGATCCCACCATTGGCGTATAAAGCTCGGAAGGCAATCGTGGCAAGTAGAGTCGCACTGATCAGAAACAATATCCGCAAGGTTGAGACTCTCGTGCCTGGGAGCCAAACTTCGAGACATTCGGTCTGCCCCGGCCCTCAAACGGCAGGCTTGGCTCGGCCGCGATGCCAGAATTAATAACAAGGACGACTACAACCTCCCGCCCGAAGACAGCTCAGCATTCTCCGCAGGGCATACAGCAGGGTGCAGGTGAGGAAGTTCGCGGCCAGGATCTGCCTCTCCCTCCTCTTCTGGGGAATGGAAACCATCCTGGACGTCGTTCAGTTCATTCGCTGGCGGGACTCATACCCCGCAGTTGAGTACGCCGCTTCGAGGGGTAGGGGCTTGAGGCCCTCCCACAATAAATTCCCTTGCCGAGCGAATGATCCCCTGCAGTTCGCCACCAGGTCGTTCATGCCCGACATTCCCGCCGTAAACATTTTCGGATCCGGTCCAGTCACTCGGGAAAACCGACCCGCCGCGCTATTCGCACGAGTTCCCTGTCCTCGCTGCCTATATGATGTTTTATCCAGGCGGCGAGGAAGGACAGGAGCTCCGCCGTCTCGGCGGGTTTGCCCGAAGAGAGACGGTCCTCGAAATCCGATGCGCGAGCCATGAAGGCCGCGTGCGAAACCCTATGCTCTTCGATATTCGGGATACTGAATGTCTTGAAGTAGGCTTCCTCGTCGGCGAAGTGCGTGGCGGAATATCTGAAAAGCTCGGCAACGGCCCGCTTGGCTTCTTTGCCATGTCTCTTTTTCTTGAGCTCGACGAAGAGGCGATTGGCGAGTCCGATAAGAGCCCTATGTTGCGCGTCCAGCTCGGGGATTCCCAATTCGAATTCGGGACCCCACTGGACGAGATCCTCGAGGTTTTTCATCGATCTTAAGTATATGGCCTATGATCTCGTAAAATCCACAATAAAATTCCATGGCGGCGAAGCGGCGTCCGGGGTCGCCGCCATGGCGCCTCCCCTCGAGTCCTACGAGCCTCAATTTCCCGTCCAGCCGCCTTCATGGTAGAGTGCTTGGATCTCTTCGGCGGAGAGGGCTCGGTCGTAGAGACGGATGTCGTCGATGAGGCCGCCGAAAAAGATACCGGAATATCGTGCCCCGATTCGCAAACCGAGCGTATTGATGTTTATCCGAGTCGTTTTTCCCGAGCTGCCATCCGCTTTCCCGTTGATATAATACCTGATAGTCTGTCCATCCCAGGAAATAGCGACAAAGCACCATTTCCTGATCATGGTGGACATGACCGTATTGGAGAAACTGTAATAGTCGGTGCAGAAGCGGACTCTGTTCGTGTAGAAATCAACCATGTATCCGTCTCCGATGCCCGGCGTCTCCTTATCGATGATGCCTGCGGAAGAGTCGTCGGTATTCTGGAAGACCCAAAAACATGCGGAGAAGCCGGTATTGATGCCCAATGTATTCGAGTCCATGACATCGATGAAGCTGGATTTTCCGTTGAACAGATACGCGCTTTCGGGCTTCCCGAATCTGTCCGCCGCCAGTTTGGCCTCGTGTACCGCACCATCGTTCCCGTTGCCGCTCGAGTCCTTCGCGCTCCCCGAGAAAAGCCATTCCCCCACGAGTCCGTCCCTCGGTATTCCCGAGTCCGTGGCCGAGGTTTTTTTATAGGCTTGAGAGGATTGAATTCCCTTGGGGGAAATCTTCATCGCGAAGCTCACGCTGGTACTCTGTCCCTTCTTGACCGATACGCTCTTCGTCTCCTTGTCGTCCGCGGAGTAACGAAGCTCGAGGCTGTGGTTCCCCGCTTCCACGTTGTCGAGCCTTGTCTCGGCTCCGGCCGGGAAATCGCCCATCGCCGCTCCGTCGAGGTAGAGGCTGCCCGCCGTCGCCGAACTCACCACGAGGCTCCCGTAGGAACGCGTGATCGTCACCGTCGGCTCCGCTGCCGATGCGGCCCTACCCTCGGAAGGCGGAGGCGCCGCGACCGCGCGGGCTCTTCCGGCGAGCCAGACCTCGTGGTCGAGGTTGTCGTACCTCGCCGGCTTCTGCTTCTGACCCGTCGCCTCGCGAACGTCTGCGCTCACCTCGTGGAGGACCGTCGTAAGCTCGACATTCTCTCCGATGTGCTTGAGCAGGGCCGCGGTGAAGACCCCATTACGCCCGCCGCCGTCCGCCGCGGTCTCGCCTGCCTCCGTCGCGTAGACGATGACGCTCTGCGGAGGCTTCTGCCCGACCACGGCGAGTCCCCGCTCCATTCCCTTTGCCGCAGAAGGGAAGGGATTGTCCCGGCAGGCGTCGAGGATGACGATATTGGTGCCCGCGCCTCCGGCGTTCATCCTTCCGATGATCCTTTGCAGCTGAACACCCTCGGTCTCGACGTCTTCGGCGATGCTCACCGCGGCGCCGACCGGGATGAGATAGTTCTCTCCCTCCATCTGGATTCCATGACCGGAATAGTAGAACAGGGCGATGTCGGCTCCGCGGATGTCGTCCCCGAACCGATCGATGAGAGAGTACATAGTCTTGCGACTCGCGTCCGTGCCTGAATAGACGGTAAATCCGAGGCGTCTGAGAGCGAGGCTCATATCGGCGGCGTCGTTCGCGGGGTTGCGCAGGGGACCGGCGCTGTAGTCCGAGTTGCCGATCACGAGAGCAACTTTTTTGTCTCCGTTCTCCGCGGCTAGGGGGAGCCCCGAGATCAAGATGATGGCCAGGGGGAGGAGGATGAAGCGCATGGTTCATTCTACCTCGTCCGAGCCTTGCGTCAAAGGGGCGCATAGCCTGTTCGCCGCACTCGGGCCCGATTCAGGAATGGAGGGACCCGACTCCCTTGACGGCAGGTCCGGATCATATAAAATGGGGCAAAGGCGAGGAGATCTCTCCGGCCGGCAAACCAAGCGCATTCTGGGGAAGCGGGAAGAACATGGACAATATTGAAGAATCGGCCTTCGCCAAGCCCTTGGAGCCAGGGGCATGGAGGCAGCTCTACCGCGTCGGGGCCGTCTCCGCCTTTGTCTATGTCTTCATGATCCTCGTTCCGCTCGTGCTTCTTGTCGCGGCGCCCCAGCCTCCTCTGCGTGACGGAGCGGCAATCCTGCAGTACATCGCGGCGCATAGAGCCATCTATCTCGTCGAGCTCGTCTGCTTCGTCGGTCTCAGCGTTCCTGCCGTGATCGTCTTTTTCGCGCTGGGCGTCGCCCTGTTCCGTCGCAGTCCCAGCCTTGTCTCTCTGGGAGCCTTGATCGGAGTCGTCTCCGAAGTGGTGGCGCTCGCTCTCGGCTCGAGCCCGCCTTCGCTGAACGGCGGCCTGATCGTCCTGAGCGGACAATATTCCGCCGCGGGCGAGACCCTGCGCCCGACGTTGGCTTCCGCTGCCGATGCCCTCGCGGCGGGCGCCAACGCCGTCTCGAGCGCCGGCATCCTCACCGCTCTCGGTATTTTGATCCTTTCCCTCGCGATGGGCGAGTCCGTCTTTCGCAAGGTCACGGCCATCCTCGGCATCGCGACCGGGGCTCTCGGCATCGTTTCGGAGGCATTGAGGGATTATATAGGACCCGCGTACGGTCTGTACGGCATCCTCTTGCCCCTCTGGTTCGTACTCGCGGGGCTCGGGCTCGGCAGACTGGATTCGCTCGGGAAATCGGCGGAGAAAAAACCCAGGAGGTCAGGATGAAACGCAATCCGGTTCTTGCCGGTCTTCTCTCGTTATTGGTTCCGGGTTTGGGGCAGATTTATGGAGGCGAGAGCAACAAGGGCGGAGCGATAGTCTTCGGCGCGATAGTGATCGCCAATCTGAACATCATAATCCTCCCGCTGATCTCGGTGGCCAATCCGACCATCCCGATAGGGGCCCCCGACGCGAGAAGCATCTGGGCCTACTTCATTCCGAGAGTAGTCCACGACGTGGCATCGCTGTGGAGCGTGGTCTATTGGGTGTGGGCGGTCGCGGACGCGGTCAGAATCGTCCTCAACAAGTCCAAACGAATCGGCTTTTAAGGCGCGGGCGCTCCATGCAAATGGCGGCTCGCTCGCGGCCGCTGATTACTGAGTGACGGCCTGTAGGAAAATCGAGATCGCCAGCGTGCCGATCGAGCCGTTCACCAATTCGACGACCAGAAGCCGGGGAGGATAGGTCGTCTGAATCCACATGTTCCAAAACCTCGGGTAGACCCGAATGGCGGCGAGGAGGGATCCCAGGAGAAGCGCCCCGCCGTACCCATTGAGGCCTACCAAAGGTCGCAACCAGACGAAGGCGAGGGTCAGGATATAGACTTCAATCTGAGTCCCGAGAAATTGGGTCAAATAATATTTTCCCTTTGCCGGCCAGCGTTTCACGGCCGGGCTTTCCGTTTCGGCTTTGGCGGAAATGCGCTCGACGATCGGGTTCCCGTACAGGAACGCGATCAGGACGAAATGGACGACGCCAGCGACAGCACCCCACAACAAGATCGTTATTATCACCGGATTCTCCTCGACGCGGCACTTGCCGCGTCCCCGCCAGCTTCCGTCTCAAAATTACATAGTCTGCATCCGGGGTCAAGGAGATTGTCGCGGAATAACCGAGTATTAAAATATCGCTGGCGATCGGGCCGTCTCGCAGATGGCGTCCCCATGGCCTCGGCTATCGGACGCAGCCATGGGGGGAGGTTCAGCCTCGACTCAGCCTGAGCAAGGACGAGCCATGGGGCGGCAGATCGATCTCGATGCTCGATTCTGCCCGGGTCAGGACCTTCCGCTCCCAGAGGTCCCTGACCTCCCTGGCGCCGTCGAGGCCGAGATCCTTCCATGTCGCCCCGACCCTCAGCGGGGATTCACCGATATTGAAGAGGGCCGCGTTCAGCTCTCCCCGCGGCGCATCGGAGGCCCATACGACGCTGGCCCCGTCGCGAGAGATCAGCCTGGGCCGCGATCCTTCCTGGTTGACCTCGAGCATTTCCGTGTTCGTGAGGAGGGAGAGCGTCCATTCGTCGTTGTCGCGCAGCTCGCCGCCCATGACGAGGGGCGATCGAAAGATCGCCCAGAGGGTCATCATGGTGCGCTGCTCTTCCCGCGTGAAGCGGGTCCGCCGATCCGACGCGCCTCCGTCGACCGATCGGATGCCGATATGGCCCAGGGGGAGCATGTCGCAATCGGGCCAGTGCCCGTCGTCGGCGTAGGGGTACCAGCGCTCGCATCGGTCGAACATGTCGGCGAGGAGCTCCCACTTGTCCCAGAAGTCGTCGGTGATGCGCCACATGTTGGCGCGCGCCGCGAAGGCGGCTGCATGGTCCAGCGGAGCCGGCCCGGGCGAGAGGCTGAGGACCATGGGCCTGCCGCAGGAATCGATGGCTTCGCGGATGAGGGCGATCTCGCCCTGGTGGGTGCCGTAGAGTCTCGATGCGCAGATGTCGTCGACCTTGACGAAGTCGACGCCCCACTGGGCGTAGAGGGCGAAGAGTGAGGCGTAATAGGCGCGGGCGCCCGCCGTCTCCGGATCGACCCCGTACATATCGGTGTTCCAGGGACAGATGGAGTTGGGATGGGCGACCTCGCGCGCGGTGGCCTCGGACCCGAGTATCGGCGCGGCGGCGTGGACGGCCTGGCGGGGGATGCCGCGCATGATGTGGATGCCGAACTTGAGTCCCAGCCCGTGCACGTAGTCGGCCAGGGGCCCGAAGCCCGCCCCCCCGGCCGAGGAGGGGAAGCGGTTCGGCGCGGGCACGAGCCGCGACCAGGCGTCCATCTCCAGCGGCGCGTACTTGCGGTACCGCGACGAATCGGCGCCGGGCTCGTACCACTGGATGTCCACGACGACGTACTCCCAGCCGCTGCTCCGCATCTTGGCCGCCATGTAGGCGGCGTTGGCCCTGACTTCGTCCTCGCGGACGGCGGCTCCGTAGCAGTCCCAGCTGTTCCAGCCCAAAGGCGGCTTCCTCGCCCAATCGCGATGGCTCATGACTCGCTCATCCTTTCACGGCTCCGACCGTGATTCCCTTGATGAAGTATCGCTGCAGCGCGACGAAGAGCGCGACTATCGGCACGAAGAGGATCACGATGGCCGCCATGGCCGACGTGTAGTCCTGGGAGGTGGCCGAGAACAATTGCTGAAGGAACACCGTCATGGTCTTGAGCCTCGTGTCGCTGACGAAGAGGCTCGCCATGAGATAGTCGTTCCAGGTCCCGAAGGACTGGAGGATGACGAGCGTGGCCATCGCCGGCTGGAGCAGGGGCAGCACCACGCTGAAATAGGTCCGGTAGATCGAGCAGCCGTCGATCCGGGCCGCCTCCTCCAGCTCCACGGGCACCTGGGTCATGAAGCTGGTCATCAGGAAGACCGAGAACGACATGCCCACGGCGATGTACATCAGGATGATTCCGTACCTCGTGTTGGTGAGGTGGAAGGAGTAGCCTATCACGTAGATCGGAAGGAAGAGGGCCTGGAAGGGGATCAGGATGCCGACGATGAAGTAGCCGTAAGCGAGCTTGAAGAACCTGCCCCTGTTGCGGGCAATGGCCCAGGCCGCGGCGCTCGAGAGGAGGGCTATCGCGGCCACGGACGCCGCCGTGTAGAAGAAGGTGTTGAAGAAGGTCGTGCCGACCTTGAGGCGGGCGAAGGCGGTCCGATAGTTCTCCCATATGAGGCGCTCGGGCAGGGCGAGGGGATTGCCGACATAGAGCTCCCGTCTCGTCTTCAAGGACAGGTTGACCACCTCGAGTACCGGGATGACCTCCAGCGCGGCGACGAGGGTCAGGAGAATCTGGACGGCGATTCGTCCGATCCCCGAACCCGGCTTCGCCTTGGGGCTTCTGCCCGCGGCCTCGGTCAAAGCTGGACCTCCCGCCGACGGAGGATCCCGAGCTGGGCCGCCGCGATGAGGAGGAGCACGAAGATCAGGGTCATGGAGATGGCCGAGCCGTAGCCGTATTGCCGACCCCCGATCGCGGTGTTGTAGATCTGATAGATGATGGAGGTGGATGAGCGGCCCGGCCCTCCGCCCGTGGACGACACCATGAGATCGTAGACCCGCAGCGAGCCGATGCTTATCCCGACGATGCAGATGGTGAAGGCCGGCGCGAGCATGGGGATCGTGATCTTGAAGAATTGCCTGATCCGGGAGGCCCCGTCCACTCTGGCCGCCTCGTACAGCTCGACGGGAACGGATTGGAGGCCGGCGAGGTAGATGAGCATCCAATAGCCGACCCACTGCCATTGGTTGACGACGAGGAGGCCCGACAGGACCGTGCGGCCGGACCCGAAGAGCCTGAAGTCGGTCTTGAGACCCAGCGCGGCGCTCAGCGCGGGCAGCACGTCGGAGTACATGCGCAGCCAGATGTAGCCCGCGACCACCGGGGCGATCAGGCAGGGAACGAACATGATCGTGCGGTAAATCGTCTTGCCCTTGATGCCGCCGTCGAGCGCGACGGCGAAGACCAGGGCCAGGATGTTCTGGGCGATCGTATTGAAGACGGTGAACTCGATCGTGAACCACCAGGCCTTCATGGTATTCGCGTCGCGGAAGATATTGACGTAATTCGACAGGCCCGCCCAGGGCAGCTCTTTCGTATACCCGTCCCAGCTCGTGAGCGAATAGAAGAAGCCGAGCCCCATCGGAATGATCACGCCCATCGTGAAGACGAGCATGCCCGGGATCACGAGCGAGGCGGACTCGAGCTGAGCGATTCGTCCCAGCGAGGACTGGCGCATTCGATCCTTTCCTCCCGGAAGGCCCCGAAGCGGGCCGCGCGCGGAAGATCGGCGATCCTCTCGCGCGCGGCCGGGCCGGGCCTTGGTCCGACTATGGTTTGCTGTTGGCCCTTCTCGAGTCGGCCGCCTGCAGGGCCTGATCGAGCGTCTCGGTCCCCTGGAGCCAGGCGGCTATATCCTTCGCGTTCTCGTCCTGAAAGCCTCCCCACACGAGCTGGAGGTTCCCCGAGTTGGCATCGACGATCTGGTTCTTGGCGACATAGACGTCGATGTCCTTTTGGCTCGGATTGTTGAAGGTCGGCCCGATCCCCTTTATCGTGGAAGCCGTCTTCGTCTGGTCGAAGATCTTCTGGCCCAAGTCCTTGTCGGTGGTCAGGACCGTGAAGACCTTGTCGATGGCGTCCGACTTGTCCGTGGTGGCGCTCTTCATGAAGGTGATGTTCGGCTCGAAGATGAGCTTCGCGTCGCCCGTCTGATTGGGGAAGGGGAAGATCCCGAAGTCGAAGCCGGGGTCGACGTCGAGGAAGTTCTGGATGGACCAGGAGCCCGAGACCTTCATCGCCGCCTTTCCCTGGACCAGTCTGCCGTCGGCGTTCGTCTGCTGGAGCGAGAAGGTCTCGTCCTTCCAGGTATTGTCGTAGATGAGCTTGTCGTAGCCGAAAACGGTCTTCGCGATCGGCGAGGACGCGAAGCCCGCCTTGCCCGCGCGGAACCGATCGCCCCAGTCGGGCGTCTTGTTGAAGACGTCGTTGATCATGAACTGCATCGTGATATTGCCGATGCTCCAGAGGTCGACGAAGTGCGTCTCGAAGGGCGTGATGCCGAGCGACTTGAACTTGTCGATGACCGCTTTCAGCTCCGCCTGGGTCCTGGGCACGGCGATGCCGTTGTCCTTGAAGAGCTTGCGGTTGTAGTACACGCCCTGGTAAAGGGCGTTGTACACGATGCCGTAATCCTTGCCCTTGTACGAGCCCGAGCCCACGGCCGCGGCGACCACGTTCTTGAGGTAGGGCTTGCCGCTGATGCTCCCGAGGATATTCCTCGACGCGAAGGTCGCGATATCCTGCCCCTTCCCGACTATGATGTCGGGCAGCCCGGACTTCATGTACTCCTGGATCTTGGCCGGCAAGTCGGGCCAGCCGACGACTTCCCAATCCAGCTTGACCTCTGGGTACTTGGCGGAGACGGCATCCGAGATGAAATTCTCGATCCCGGCGTCCGTCGTGGACTGCCCGGCCAGGATCTTGACCGTCACCGCTGTCTGCGCGAAGGCGCCCGGGGCCGCCAGGGCCAGGGCGGCGATCAGCGCGATGGCGAGAACGCGTGCTCGTACCATGCTCATCCTCCTTGGAATGCGCGATTGCGGGACTTGAGCCGGCCGGCGGCCGCTCTCTCGTCCCTGGTCGAGCCTAGGCCCGTCCCCGCGAAAGCGGTTAGGACTATTTTGCGGAATCGACTAGCACGAAATGGGAAAACGCGCGCCGGGCCCGACGCGTCAGGGCGGGCCTTACCGGGGACCCGAGAGGGCCCGATGGCTGTCGGCGAACTCTAGCACGGACTCGAGACTCGCCTTGCCCTGGAGCCAGTCCCTGAGGCGGTTCGCCACTTCGTCCTGGAAGGACCAGATCAACTGAGTGTTGCCTATGGTGGCGTCCACAATTCGGGACTCGGCTCCGTAGCGGTCGATGTCCGCCTGGATGGGGAGGTCCGCGTCGGGGTGGGCCGCCTTGAGGAGGGAGGAGGTCTTGGTGAAATCGAGGATCTCCGTCGCCAGCTCGTTCGAGCCGAGGATGGCTTCGAGGACGGCGTCGACTTCGGCGGCGTGCGAGGTCTTCGAGCTCTTCATGAAGGTCATGTTCGGCTCGAAGACGAGCTTCGCATCGCCGGTCGAGTTCGGATAGGGGAAGATGCCGACCTTCATGCCCGGATTCACCGCCGCGATGGTTTGCAGGCTCCAGGTCCCGGAGACGTACATCGCGGCGCGCCCTTTGGCGAAGCGTTCGTCGCACTCGGCCTGGCCGATCGCGAAGGCGTCGGGCCAGCTCTCGCCGGCCACGGCCCGCGCCTCCCGGAAACAGCGGCGAAAGGCCGTCGATCCCGAGAAGGATCGCTTTCCCGAGCGGAACAGGTCGCCCCATTCCGGGAGGCGCTCGAAGACTTCGCCGAGCGCGAACTGCATCACGATGTTCCCGGCGTACCAGCTCTCCTCGAAATGCGAGGCGAAGGGCGTTATTCCCGCTGATCGAAGCTTGCGGACCGCGGCGGCCAGCTCCTCGAGCGTGCGCGGCGGCGTGAGTCCGAGCCGCTCGAAGATGCCCTTGTCGTAGAGGACCCCTTGGTAGAAGGCGTTGTAGGGGATCCCGTAGGCGGCGCCGCCCGACGACACGGAGCCGAGGGCGTCGTCGCGCACGAAGCGGAGCGCCGTGGGCGGTATCGGCGCCAGGTTCCCCGACGGCAGATAGGTGGCCACGTCCTGCGCCTTCCCGATCATGATGTCGGGCACCTCCCCGGCCGCGAACTTGGCCTGCATCTGGGACTGGAACTTGTCCCCCCAGTCGACCCTCTCCCAATCGAGCTCCGTCCCCGGATTCGTCCGCTCGAGCTGAACGTCGATCATCTCCTCGATGCCGGCATCGGAGGTCGACTGGCCGGCCAGGACCGACAAGTGGACGGTCTTGCGGGTCTCGGTACCCCGGCCGTCGGCCGGCGCCTCCGCCTTCCGGGAGCAGCCCGACGCGAGCGAGAGGCACCATCCCAGGGCGACAGCCAGGAAGCCCGCGAGGTCGCCCGGCCGGCGCGCGCGGAGTCTCATGGCGCGCGGCTCCCGATGGAGAGCTTGTACTCGCTCGGGCTCATGCCCGCGATTTTCCTGAACACCCGGTTGAAGTAGGCGTACTCCGGATAGCCGACGAGGTCGGCGACATCGGTGAGATTCAAGTCCCGCTGTCTCATGTATTCCTTCGCCTTCTCGATGCGCATCTTCGCGATGGCGAGCATGATATTGCATCCGGTCACCTGCTTGAAGGCCCTGCATAGGTAGGAACGGTCGACGCGGAAGAAGGCCGCCACCGAAGTCAGCGAGATGTCCTCGAAGTAGTGCTCCGAGACGTATTCCCGCGCGCGCCTGGCGACGCCCGTCATGCTATCGCCGGCTCCGGGCGGGGCCGACTCCCCGAAGGCCTCGTCTAGGAGCTGCTCGAGCGCGCTAGAGGCCTCGGCCATGTCCTCTTCCTCGAGGGCCATGGCCAGATGGTCGGTCAAGTTGTCCATGGCCAGCATCGAGCGGGGAGCCGCCGACGGGCCGGGATCGGCCCGGTGGTAGATCATCCCGGCCACGTACTCCGCGGTCTGCTTCGCCTCTATGATGAGCCAGCCCGCGTCCTCGCAGCCGCGCAAGCCTATCTCGCGGAAGATGACCTCCAGGGCCATCGGCCTGTTGCGCGACTCGAGGGCGAAGGCCAGGCGGTTCTCGAGCTCGGGGGTCACGCGCCGGCGGACCTCGGGAGAGCCCGCCGCGGCGAGGCCGCCCGGGCGGCTCGATCCGAGCGGTCTTCCCATGAGGGCTGCGCGCGCCTCTTGATAGGCCGCGCGGAGCCTGTCGAAGGAATAGTAGCAGCCGCTCGCCGCGACTCCGGCGCGGAGGCCTATGCGTCGGGCGATGCGGTCGGGCAGCTCCTCGAGCGCGCGCGCCAAGGCTATCGAGTCGAGGTCCGAGACGAGGACGAACTCGCTGCGGGCGTAGAGATTGTGGAAGGCGACCTGTCTCGCGCCCCGCGCGGCCCCTGCGAGGACGGACTTGATCTCCTCCCTCTTCCGGCCGCTCAGGGCCGAATAGCCGCCGCGCCCCGCGGCCAGCTTCGCGAGCACGAGCGTGAACGAGGCGAACTCCAGATCGAGATCGAGCGTCGCCCTCGAAGCCCCATTGGACTCCTCGAAGATCGCGTCGCTCATCTCGGCGTCCCTGAGTATCGAGGAGGCGGCGTGGAGTCTCTCGCGAAGCTCGGCCTCCTCGCGTTCCCTCGCCTTGCCCGATCCGAGGAGGCGTACAGCCTTGTCGAGGACTTCGACGAGCGAGCTCCTCGCGATCGGCTTGAGCAGATAGTCCACAGCTCCGTCGAGGAGGGCATCGCGAACGAAGCCGAAATCGCTGTAGCCGCTGAGCACGACGATCTGGAGCTCGGGGAATCGCCCCTTGGCGGCTCGTATGAGCGCGTTGCCGTCGACGAAGGGCATATTGATATCCGTAATGAGTATGTCGGGCCGGTCGGAAGCGAGCCTGGCGAGAGCTTCCTCGCCGTCGAAGGCAGGGGGGAGGAGGTCGATGGCCAGACTATCCCAATCCACCAGACCCCGAAGGCTCTCCAGGACCCATGGCTCGTCGTCGGCCATGAGAAGCCTGTATCGAGCCGCCGCGCTCATGCCGGCTCGCCTTCCTCCGCCGAGACCGGGACCCGCGGGACGGCGATGGATACGGTGCAGCCCTCTCCCGGACTGCTTCTGATCCTGACTCCATATCCCTCGCCGAAGAGGATCTTGATCCGAGAGTCGATGTTGCGGAGACCTATGGAGCTTCCCCCCTCCAGCGCCTCGTCCGCGCTTCCCGCGAGCGCGGCTTCGATCTCGCGCTCCTCCATGCCTACTCCGTTGTCCTCGACGGAGAGGACGATGCCTCCGCCCGCCTCCTCGCCGACGATGGCGAGCCTCTTCGCGCCGCGTTTGTCCCGGAGGCCGTGGAGCAGGGAATTCTCGACGAGAGGCTGGAGGCAGAGCCGCGGCACCCGCTCCCCGAGAATGCCGCGATCGACGCGGATCTCGAGGTCGACGCCCCCCTTCATGCGCGCGTTCATGACGCGCATGTAGTTCTTTACGCTCACTATCTCGCTCCGGACCGTGGCCAGGCTCTCCTTCGCGTCGATGGCGTAGCGGAACATGTTCGAGAGCGCCCGACAGATGTCGCCGACTTCGGGACATCCGCCCGCCAGGGCGATGCCGGCCATCGTGTCGAGGGTGTTGTACAGGAAATGGGGGTTCACCTGGGCCTGGAGGGCCCTGTACTCGGCCTGTTTGAGGAGGAGCTTCGCGTCGTACTCCTCGGCGATCAGGGCCTGGATCCTGTCGAGCATCTCGTTGGCCGCCCGCCCGAGCTCGCCCACCTCGTCGTCCTTCAGGCCCTCGAGCCTGAGACCCGTCTCCCCGTCCCGTATCCTCTTGAGCGTCCCGCAGATGCGGGTCAGGGGGCGCGTGAGCGAAACCGCCACGGCGGCCGCCCCGAAGACCGCCACCGCGACGACGAGGAGGGCGATGAGAAGGAGGTTGCGCGCGAGCGCGCGCTGGCTCTCTTCCAGGATGCGGTTGGGGGTGAGCGAGAAGGGCGTCAGGTCGTACTTCTCCTGCGGGATCCCGAACAGGACGCTGTCCCGAAACTGCGCGATCCCATCGTCGGGCCGCCTGCCGCTCCCGATCGCCGCCGTCGCCTCGTCGTAGTAGCGCTTCTGCCTCCCCGCCGATTCGCCGTAGCCGAGGACGGGCCGGTCCCCCACGGGTTGGAGCCAGACGATCTGGTCGTCCGAGAGCAGGTACTTCCTGACGATGGACCTGAAGCTTTCGGCGTCGACGTCGCAGACCACGCAGCCGATTTTGCGGGAGGCGTCCTTCGCGTAGACCTTGAGCGCGAGCCGCACGATCTCCCGCTTCCTGCTCTGGTTGAAGTAGCTCGAGACGAGCATCGCCCTCCTGTCGGACAGTATGTAGGAAGAGACCGCGTTCGCGTTGTAGGCCGCCCGGTCGGAGAAGATGTCCTCGGGGTAGTTCGACAGCGGCGTCGAGGTGCTCCGGTAGGAGCTCAGGAGCTCGCCGTCCGCGCCGTACACGTACAGCGCGCTCACCTGCTGCGAGGCGTCGAATACCGTGAGGGCGAGGTCGTACGCGATCCGCCGGTACCGGTCGCGGAGGACGGCCATGGCGCCGGCCGCCCCGCCTGAGCTCGAGAGGTCGCCGATGAAGTCCGTCTTGTTGTATATCTTGATGAGGTCGTTCTCGTAGGATTTGATCCACATGTAGAGCTCGCCCTGCATGCTTTCGAGCGATTTGCGGCCCGCCTCCCTCTCCCTTTGGTAGAGGATCGAGGAAGCCGAGGATTGGAAGAAGAGGGCCTGGAGGCCGAGCGCCAGCAGGGTGCACGAGACGCAGAGCGCGAGGACCTTGCTGCGCATCCGCAAGGCGGGGAAGGCTTTCACGGCGACATACTACTCCCGCCGGGATATCCCGGGAAGTGACCGGGACCGCCGCGGGCGCTCGAAGCGGACCGCGCAGGAGCTCGACTCTCCATTATTTTATTTTATCAATAGGTGATCCCGCCCCCGGACCGACCTATCGGAGGCGCGTGGCTATCAGTGCACCCCGTAGATGCGGATGAGGGCCTTGCCGTCGAGCCAGCTTCCGACTGTTTTGTAATAGAACTCGACCGAACGGATATGCCGTATGCCGCCTTCCAGATTGATGAGACGCGACCTCGAGCCTTCGCTGAACGCGAGGCGAGTATCGATTTTCTCTCGCTCGCCATTGCCGTAGGTAATGACCATATTAAAGATCTCGATGTCGTTCCGCTCGACCTTGAAGAAGAGAGCCCTGAACCAGCCATCGTAGTCGCCGATGGCGACGGTCCCGTGCTGACCTTTGAATGGTACCGATTGCTCCGCCAGGTATACGCTGCCGTGCGGCAGCGAAACGCAGGCTCCGAGGGCGAGGACGACCATTGTGAGGATCAGGGCTCTTCTCATGCCGAAGTCTCCTTCCTGGAGCAGTATGTCATATGAAGTCCGGAAATTGAAGTGCCTGTACGCTCCCTGATAGGGCTCTCCGGGGCTAGCGGAATCTTCGGAGCGCTCCCCAATCGATTCCTGGTCAGTTTCCCACTACCAGAGAGCATTGCCCGGTATACATGCAGGTCTTGTGATATGGACACGATTCCCAATCCTGGACCGCGACACCCTCCTTGGGCGATTTCGCCTCTTCGGACGAGTCGAGCTCGAGTCTCCTTTGGTGTGGCGCATATCGCCTGCATCTCATCACGATTTCCATGGCTCCTCCCTTTTCGCGGGATAGACTAAACGAGGACAATATACTGAAATCAATATGTCGAGACAAAAGCGAGCGTCCGGGGAAAGGCGCTAGCTGTCGACTTTCGTGATCCGGCCCGATCCGCTGATCCGTTGCGAGACATCGGGACTGCCCCAATACCTGATCGTCCCCGATCCGCTGATCGTCGCGTCGAGACTTTTTAGAGCCTTTATCTCGACGCTGCCCGACCCGGTGACCGCGATGCGCGCCTCGCTCACGGCGAAGTCGCGCGCCCCGATAATAGAGGAGCCGGAGACCGCTATCTCGCCGCGGACCGCCCTTCCCGAGACGGATACGCCGCAGGAGCCTGAGCATCGAAGGTCCAGCCGTTCGGCATTCACCTTCGCGTCGAGCCCGCCCGATCCGGAGAAAGCGAGAGAGGCTGTCGAATAATCGAGACCGGCGGCTTTCAAGTTGCAGGAGCCGGAGACGAACCCGGAGAAGGAATCGCCTTTGAAGGAATCGATATAGGCTTCGCCCGAGCCCGACAGCCTTATCCCCGCGAGCTCCGGTACGGCGATTTCGAACTGCATCGCAGTCAAGCTTCTTATGCTCGTAAACTGCTTGAAGCCGATCGTCAGTTCGCCGCCCGATACGGTCGTGGTTATGTAGGGCAGGATGTTGGAATCGCAGCTTATCTCGACTTTTTGCGCGCCGCGATGGACCTTGAGCGTCGCGGCGCCGCCGACGTTGATGGCGCTGAAGGCCGGTAGCTCGCGCCTCTCCGTTTCGATCTTCCCGTTCCCGACCACTATATCGGCGAAGGCCCCGAAGGAGAGCAACGCGAGCAAGGAGGCCAGGGCGGATCTCGGATCGAGTCGCATTCGCCGACAGCGCGTGCCAGGTCTTTTCATTTTAATAGTCCTTGCATAGCGCGAATTTTAATAGAAACTCTCGATCGTCGCAAGCTAGGGTTAGAACCCCGGCGCCTCGTTCACGAGGATGAGGCGAGCTCGGCCGCGATTCTGCGGGCCCCTATGGCGACTATCGTGTTCTCGAGGAGGCTCCGGTAGACGGGCGAGGTGTATGAGCTCATGTCCTCTCCTTCCCGTTTATGATACCGATATTCTTCGTCCGAAGGAGATCATGGACCAAGGGCTCCGAGGTCGCTACACTGTCGACCTTCATGAACCGCATGCGCGTCGCCGCCTTCATCGGCGCGGCAGTCCTGTACTTCGTCTCGCTGTATTCCTACGTGCCGATCCTGCCGGCCTTCGTCTCGGAGCGCTCGGCCAGACTGGCGGATGTGGGCCTGGTGCTTTCGATGTACGGTCTTTGGACCGCCGTGCTGCGGGTTCCCTTGGGCGTCGCCGCGGACGCGACGGGTCGGAACAAACCCTATCTGGTCTGCGGGACCCTCATGGCCGGGGTCGGCGCCCTGGTCATGGCCTCGGGGCGATCGCTGGGCGCCCTGGCCTTCGGTCGAGCGCTCACCGGCGTCGCCGCCGCCACTTGGGTGCCCATGATGGTCGTGTTCGCCGGCTATTTCCCGCCGAGGCTCACGGTCTTCGCCACCTCCCTCCTCTCCTTCGCGTCCTCGCTCGGGCAGATGATAGGCACGAGCCTGACGGGGCTCGCGGTGAGGCTGGGCGGCTACGGTCTCGCCTTCTACTCGGCCGCCGGCTTTTCCGTATGCGCGAGCCTCATCGTGGCTTTCGTGCGGCTGCCCGAGGGCGGCGCCGAGCGCGGCGATCCGGTGACGGCGCGATCGATCCTCGCGATCTTCCGGAGGCGCGACGTCCTCTTGCCCTCGGTCGCGAACGCGATATGCCAGTTCGGGGTCTGGGCCCTGACCTTCGGGTTCATGCCTCTGCTGGCCCGCCGGATGGGGGCGAGCGCGGCGGCGACCGGGCTGATCATGACGCTGAACATCGCCGCGAACACCGCGGCCAATCTTTTCGCCACCTTCATCGCGGGCGGGGGCGGCAGGCGGCGGCTCCTCTACGGAAGCTTCGCGGTCTTCGCGGGCGGGGCCCTCCTGGCCGCGCTCGGCCGGTCGGTCCCCTCCCTCCTCGTCTCGACGGCGATCATGGGCCTGGCCAACGGGATCTTCTTCCCCATACTCCTCGGCCTCTCGATCCAGGGCGTGGATAGGGCGCACCGCAGCACGGCGATGGGCATCCACCAGGCGATCTACGCGGTCGGGATGTTCACGGGCCCCTGGATCGGCGGGATCCTCGCCGACGCGGTCGGCCTCCGCGCGATGTTCGTCATCGCCGCGGTTTTCTGCCTCGTCGCGGCCAGCGTCGTAACGGCACTGAACCGACCCGCCCTCATTCGGTCTTGAAGAAGCCGAGCGCCTCGTCCATCGTGTCGATGGTCTCCATCGTGCCCTTCGCCATCTCCGAGACCTTCCTCGCGCTGTCGGCGATGCCGAAGGCGCCGATAGTCATCTCCTCCATGCTGCCTTTGATGTCGGCTGTCGCTTCCCGGAGCCGCTCGATCTCCTCGAGCACCGTCCGGTTCCCGGCGCTCATCTCCGCGGATCCGGTCTTGACCTGGGCGCTGATGTCGTTCATCGATCTGAGCGCCTCGAGGACCTGGGCGGAGCCCTCCTTCTGCTCGAGCATCGCCTGCTGAATCTCGTGGACCAGGGCGTCCGTCTCTCCGATCCGCTCGGCGACGCGCTCGAAGGACCTCTCGGAGTCGCTCGAGGAGGCGACCACTTCCTGTATGGCCTTCTGCACCTGGGCCAGCTCGTTCCGTATCGTCTTGGACTGCCCGGCCGAAGTCTCCGCCAGTCTCCGGATCTCGTCGGCGACGACCGAGAAGCCCCGCCCGGCGTCGCCCGCGTGCGCCGCCTCTATCGCGGCGTTCATGGCGAGGAGGTTGGTCTGCGACGCGATGGTCGATATCACCTTGTTCGCCTCGAGCAGGGCCTCGGACCGCGCCGAGATCTGCTCGATGCGGCTCCTGGACGCAGCCTGGGTTGCCCGGCCTTCCTCGGCCGCGGCGAGCAGCTCGCCGAACTGCTCGGCCATCCTGTCGATGGAGGCGGTGACCGAGCCGATATTGCCCACCATCTCCTCGATGGAGGCCGAGGCCTCGGCGACGCTCGAGGCCTGGCTCGCGATGAGGCCCTCCAGGGATTCGATGTTCTTGGCGATCTCTTCCACGGCGCTCGACGATTGGATGACGCTCTCCGACTGGAAGCGGGTCTTCTCCCTCGCGCGCCCGACGTTCGCCGATATCTGGGCGACGGCTCCGGCCGAGTCGTCCGCGGTCTTCCTGAGCTCCTCCCCGAGTCCGCTGAGGCTGCCCTGGGCCGACTTGAGCCCGGCCACGCTCGTCGACAGGGCGAAGCAGAAGGCGTTGACCATGCCTGATACCGACCCGAGCTCGTCGATCGATATGATGGATATCCTGCCCCGGAGGTCCTTCTCCGCGGCCGAGAGCTGCTCGAGCTGGGCCATGACCGACTTATAGATGAGGCCCGTATTCGCCGTCCACAGCGCCACGAGGAGGACGGAGATCGCGAAGAAGGCGCAGGAAGCCCCGACGGCCGCGATGAGGGCGCCGGACGCGATCGATCCCTGCCCCTTCTCGAACGAGCCGATGACGAAGAGGGCCACGGAGACGGCGAAGAGGAAGGTCATGAGGCTCATGAAGGTCGGGATGATGAAGTTCTTCCGCTGCTGCCGCGACTCGCGGAGGTCGATGGGATAGCGTACGAGGTGCAGATCGCTGAGGAAACCGCTGACCTGCCTGTCCGACAGGATGAACATGAAGGCCGCGTCGAGCATGCCCGTGGAGAGGAGGAAGAAGAAGAAGGGCAGGCGCGCCGCCGCCTGGAGCCCGATCGCGCCTCCGAGGAGGAAGAGGGCCAGGAGGTAGGCCAGTATGAAGCCCATGAAGATCGAGAGCGAGCTGAGCGGGACCGCCCCCAGGGTCGTGAGGGCCGCCTTGTAGCGCTCGGGCTTCTCCTGGCTGGCGACGAAATCGAGACTGTAGATCCCGGACTTCCGCCCGACCACGATCGAGCTCGAGAGGATGAAGATCGGGCCGGCGATCCAGATCGCCTCCCAAGCCAGCGGCGCCGCCGCGCCCGGATCGCGGAATACCGCGATGGCCAATGCGACTATCGCGACGAACGCGATTCCCGACACCGCCACTATCAGCCTAAACGTCACAGTCCGTCGCGCCATGAGTTTCTCCGATCATTTTATACTAAGCTTCGGCTTCGCCGCCGTCCAGATTTTGCCTCTATATTACCACAAGTCCCGCCGAGCGCAACTCGTCCATCGAACCGGGGCCCAGGCCGATGCCGCCGCCGGAAAGCTCCGCCGCGAGCCGGGCGAAGGGCTCGCCGTCGGGCGAGGCGGCGAGCCCGCCGAGGAGCCTGACCACCACGTCCGCGGCTCCCCGCGGAAGTGTCAATTCGCGCGCCTCTCCCCGATAGATCCAGGCGAGGCGGGACCTGTCTCCGTCCAGGGGCCGCGCGACCGGGAGGCCCGCGACCCAACGAGCCTGCCCTTCGCGCTTCTTTTTCGACTCGCCGAGCTCCGCCTCCGCCTTCGAGATGAGCCTTTCGACCAGGTCGGAGGCAGGCTCGCGTCCGGCGAGGGGCTCGCCGTCGCTCCCCCGTCCGAGCCCCGCCTCCTCGAGCTGGCGCTCCGCGCCTCGACGCGATCCCGTCTCGAGTCCCTCTCCCCTCATCCAGGACTCGAGAGTCGAGGCCAGGGGAGCGTCGAAATCGTCGAATTGGGCCTCGCCCGCAAAGCCGAGGTCGTTGTCCGCGAAGTCCCGGGGAGCCTCGACGGGCTCCAGGTCCGGCCAGGGGCCCCGGCCCTCGCCGGGGAGCCTGCCTTCCCGCCACTGGCCGTACATCCTGGAGTGCCTTGTGAGGACGAAACGGTGCCAGAACGCGGAATCCACGAGACCTGAGGCCAGGAGCTGCCGGCAGATCTCGGCTGATTCGACGATGTCCTTCCTCGTTTGCCCCGGGAATCCGTAGATGAGATAGGCGTGGACGAGGAGTCCGCTCCGCTTCATCGCGACGAGGGTCCTCGCCAGTCCCGCGAGATCGAAGCCCTTGGCTGTCATCTCGAGGCCGGCCTCGGTGGCGATCTCGATTCCTCCCGAGACCGCGACGAGCCCCGAGGCGGCGAGATACTCGCACCGGTCCTCGGTCCAGGACGAATCGAAGCGGACATTGCCCCAGAAATGGAAGGGCCTCGTGCCCGTCGAGGCCCGGATCCCGTTCTCGCGGGCGAAGGCCAGGAGACTCGCCATGGGCATGGCCTCGTCGACGAAATGTATGCCGTACAGCCCCGTCCGCGCCGACGCCGAGTCGGCCGCGGCGACGAGGGAGGCGATGTCGGCCGGCGCGAAGACCGAGACGTACTCGAGATTGGTGTCGCAGAAGGAGCAGCGCCGCCAATAGCAGCCCCGCGCCAGGCCGTACTTCAGCCAGGGCGCGTCCGACCAGAGCCGGTGCATGGGATTCTCCGAATCGACGACCTGGAGGTAGCGGCCGGGCGAGCAGCTCGCGTAGTCGGGCGCGATCGAGACGATGGCTTTGGCCTCGGAGGCGCGCAGTCTGTCTTCCTGGTCGCAGTCGGTCCTGGGCCCCGGGCGATCCGCCGATGAGGCGTGGTCCGACTCGGCGAAGCCCGCGGCCACGACGCGGCTCTCCTCGTTTCTGTACATGGTCTTGTACAGCCGCTCGAGCGGCGCGCCCGACTCGACCTCGAGGATGGAATCGATGGAGCCGTAGCCCGCGTCGAAGCAGAGGTAGTCGCAGAAATCGAAGATGCCCCCGTCGACGAGGCCCCGCAGCTCGGTCGAGACGTAGCCGCCGCCGAAAAGGATCCTGGTCCGCCGGCCGAAGGCCTTGCGCGCGGATCCGGCGCAGGCGAGAGCGCCGAGGAGGCAGCCCGGGAAGGGGATGGAGACGAGGAGGAGGTCGGGCGCGCCTCCTGCCTTTTCCCATTCCGCGGCGAGGAGGGGGCCGTAGGCCGAGCGCAACAGCGGAGAGGAATCGAGGGTCGCTCGTATCGGGGCGAAGTGGGCCGCGCTCGCCGCTATGCGCTCGCCGTATCGGACGGTCTCGAAGGAAGGGTCGAGGGCGTAGGAGACCAGGTCGCCGAGATCCTCGAGGACCGCCGTCGCGAGCCCCCGCGCCTCGTGCGAGGCGATCCTCCCGCCGCGGGCCTCGAGGTAGGCTTCGGCCCGCATGCCGCGCGGGAGCTCGACGGCCTGCGCGAGGCGGTGCGCGAAGGCGGGGTCGTTCCCCGAGAGGAAGGCGACGAGGCCGTCTATCCATCCCAGGTAGAGCGGCTCGTAGGAGAGATAGCGCTCGAGCTGGGAGAGGGCCGTAGGATCGGCCGCCCCTCCCCCGGCTGGCGGCGCGCCCCCGAGCACGCGCCTCGCGGCCTCGAAGGCGGGCGCCATTCCCTCGCGCGAGAAGACGGCGCGGAACAGCTCTATCGAGTGGTCGACCGCGCGGGCCTGGGCGCCCCGGGCGCGCAGGAAGGACTCGAGGTAGTGGACCGCCGGATAGGGCGAGTTCAGCTGGACGAAGGGCGGCTGGACGAGGAGGGCCTTCATGGGCTCAGTATAGCTTCCGGCCCCCCTCGGCGTCGTCAATGGATCGCGATGCTGACCGAGCCCCTGGCCCTGTGGTACGAGGAGAAGGAAGAGGAGCCGGAATAGGCGAAGAGGAGATCGAGGCTCCCGTCGGTCGCGGCGGCGCTCTCGGGGAGGGCGACCTCGAGAGTCATCGTCCCGTCCGCCTGCTTGACCGCCCACTTCGAGACCACCGGGTCCTTGACGTCGCCGTGGGAATGCCCGGCGCCCCGCTGCTCGCTGAAGGATTTCGCCGAGCCCGTATCGCAGCCGAGGAAGAGGCGCGAGCCGTTCATCCTCTTTCCGCCGACGCCGAGCGCGACCCAGCCTGCGGTCCGCGCCTGGATCGCCAGGTAGACATTTCCGTCCGTGCCGAGCGTGGCGCCTATCGTCATCCCCGAGACCGTGGCGCCGTACTGGTACTTGCCCGCTGCGAGAGTCCCGTCCTGGACGGGGATCGAGTCGCTCGCGGTGAGCGCGGCCTGGGCCTCGAGCGAAGCCGTGAGGGCGAGAGCTGCTATCAGGATCGCGAGAGTTCTTTTCATTCGGGGCTCCTTGTCTTTCAGGATATTTATTTTATGGCCGCGAGGCAAACGGAGACTCGACGGGAAAGGAGGCCTCAGCAGCAGGAGCTCTCGGGGCCGCAGCCGCAGGAGGGCGTCTTCCCGGTGAGCTTGCCCGCGATGATCGCGGCGGCGCATCCGACGCCTGAGGATACGGAAATGGCGCCCGAGGGGCAGTTGCGCGCGCAGGCGCCGCACTCCATGCAACGGTCCCGCGCTCCTATCACGGCCTTGCCCGACACCATCTCCAGGACCCCGTGGGGGCAGACTTCCAGACAGGCCCCGCAGCCCGTGCAGGCTTCGCCGCGGATCGACAGTGTCTCGCCGTTCTTGATATAGCTGAAATCGGTCACGCCCATCCTCCTCATCCTTTATCGCAAACCGAATATGCGCGAGAAGGCTCCCAGCACGATGCCCGCGGCGAGCGATGCGACGATCGGGATTATGGACTTCTCCACTTCCGCGTTCGCTCCGGGCTGGCAGGTGAAGGTCGAGGAACCCGTGAAGTTCAGGCCGATGAACGAGACGACGGCGGCGCTCGAGAGGACCAGGGCCGCGCCGAGGGCGATGCCCAGTCCCCCGAAGAGGGAACAGGCCAGGCCCCAGAGCGCGCCGAGGAATGCGCCCTTGGCGGAGAAGGCCCTCGTCGGAAGGATCGGCAGCAGCGCGGGGAAGGCCAGCGAGCCCGCGAGGACGGAGCCGACCGTCGCGGCCGCGATCCAGGCGAGGCGGTGGCCGAACCCGGCGTCGCGGGGAAGGGCGCGCAGGAAGGAGACCGCGACGGCCCCGAGGGCGAAGGGCCAGGCGTGGGCGAGCTCGACCGGCGCCACGGCCATCCTGTCCGCGAGGCGGAATCTCACGCGCATCATGTCGCCGGTCTTCCTCATGCCGTCGGCGAGGAAGACCGGGATGTCCGAAGCCCGGACCGGGCCCCAGACTACGCGGAAGCCCGAGACCCTGGCGATCTCCGGCGCCGAGACGCCGGGCGCGCCCAGCTGGGGCAGGATCAGCGTCCTGTGCGAGACGATGTCGCCCAGCCTGAGCCTCGCCATCTTCTCGAGGAGCTCGGCCGTCCCGAAGGTCCCCTTGCCCGCCGCGCACCACACGTTGACGCCCTTCGTATCGAGGACCGCGATCCACGCATCGACGCCCCCCAGCTCGACGCGGAGCCTGTCGAAGGTCAGTTTGTAGTTCGCGGTCACGAGGATCGGCGAGGCGGGTCCGGGATCGCCGATCGCGTAGAGTCCCGGCGCCACCCTGTAGTCGTTCCGCCCGAGGTCCCAGCGGACGCCCCAGTCGGCCAGCCGGTCCACTGCGGAGAGCCGGGGCGACACGACCGGCACGTGGCGGCCGGCGATTTCCTTGTAACCCGTCGCGTAGTTTGGCAGGTGGCCGGGTAGCTTCGCGTAGCCGGGCAGCGTTTCCTTCGGTTCGTTGCGGATCGGCGTCAGCTTCATGATCTAGGCCCCCTTTCCCGCTCGCGGCGCGCAGCAGGAGACTCCGCCGAGCCTCTTCGCGCGGATGGTACGCGCGAGATAGGCGACGGAGTCGACGAGCGCGTCCCGTTTGGTTCCCCCGGCCCCGGCGAGCACGCTCTCGTAGTATTCGTCGCAGAGGCCGTTGATGAGCTCGACCTTGTCCTCGCCCGCGGGCAGGAGCTTGAGGATCTGCTTCCGCCGATTGTCCGGGTCGTCGGCCCTCGAGACCAGGCCGGCGCGGACGAGGGAATCCGCGGTCCGGCTCAAGGTGCTCGGGTCGAGCTCGAGCGCTTCGGCGAGCTCGCCTATGCTGGCTCCGGGGCGGTCCGCGATTTCGAGGAGGAGGTGGCATTGCGCGCTCGTGACACCGCAGCACTCGGTCTGCGAGGCCAGGGAAAGCTCGACCTCCCGCTCCAGGGCCCGGAGGGAGCGCCGGAAGGCCCGTACCGGCGAGCCGGGGCAAGTAGTCTTCGCTCGGGTCGTTGACATATGTAGGATACATATAATGCTCATTACACGGTTTGTCAAGCCGTTGATCGCGCGGCGGGCGGCCGCTATGCTCGGATCATGAAATCCTACGCGAAGGAGCTCTGGTTCGAGACGGCGAAGCGCTACGAGTTCATCGACATCACGGACCAGGTCGAGGCGGCGCTGGCGGACTCGGGCGTCGACGAGGGTCTCTGCCTGGTCAACGCCATGCACATCACGGCCAGCGTCTTCATCAACGACGCCGAGTCGGGGCTGCATGCCGACTTCCTGGAATGGCTGGAGAAGGCGGCTCCCCACGAGCCGGTGGGACGGTATCGCCACAACGTCGGGGAGGACAACGCGGACGCCCATATAAAGCGGCAGATCTTCGGGCGCGAGGTCGTGGTCGCGATCACGCGCGGCCGCCTCCACTTCGGGCCCTGGGAGAGGATCTTCTACGGCGAGTTCGACGGCCGCAGGCGGAAGCGGGTCCTCGTGAAGATCATCGGCGAGTGAGTCCGCGGGCGCCGGGCTCGAGGCGGCCCCAGGTCTTGACGCGGCCCCGGTATCCGGGTATAAAACTACCCGTTCGATGCCGCTGTAGCTCAGTTGGTAGAGCAATGGACTGAAAATCCATGTGTCAACAGTTCAATTCTGTTCGGCGGCACGAGGCCGACCCGCGAGGGTCGGCCTTTTCGCAGGCCTGCGGCCTCGATATACTGCGTCAATGCGGATAATCGTCGTCGGCGGGGCGGGCTACATCGGTAGCCACGTCGCCCGCGAGTTCCTGGACTCGGGCCACGAGGTCGTCGTGTTCGACGATCTCTCCACCGGCTCGAGAGGTAATCTCTTCCCCGAGGCGCTCTTCGTTGAGGGCGACATCCACGACTACCCGGCCATCCTGAAGGCGATGCGCGGCGCCGACGCCGTCGTCCACCTCGCCGCGGCCAAGGCCGCCGGCGAGTCCATGCAGAAACCCGAGAAATACTCCGTCCAGAACCTCTGCGGCTCGGTGAATATCATCAACGCCGCCGTCGAGGCGGGAGTGGGCAAGCTCGTGTTCTCCAGCTCGGCGGCTACCTACGGCGAGCCCAAGTACCTGCCCATCGACGAGAGGCATCCGACCGCGCCGGAGAACTACTACGGTTTCACAAAGCTCGAGATCGAGCGCATCCTCGCGTGGTACGACCGGCTCAAGGGCCTGCGCTACGCCGCTCTGCGATATTTCAACGCGGCGGGCTACGATACGAGGGGAAGGATCTCCGGCCTCGAGAAAAGGCCGGCCAACCTGATCCCGGTCATCATGGAAGTCGCCGCCGGGATGAGGCCTTCGCTCAAGGTTTTCGGCACCGACTATCCCACCAAGGACGGCACCGGGGTGCGCGACTACGTCCACGTCAGCGATCTCGCGCGCGGACACGTCGCCGCCCTCGACTGGATCTCGCGGAACGACAAGAGTCTCGTCGTGAACCTCGGGTCGGACGTGGGGCTCTCCGTCCTCGAGCTCCTCGAGGAGGCGCGCCGGGTGACGGGCAAGAGCATCCCGGCCGAGATGGTCGACCGCAGGCCCGGGGACCCGGCGGGTCTCGTCGCATCGTCGGCCCTCGCCGCCGAGCTCCTGGGCTGGAAGGCGCGCGACTCCGACCTCTCCACTCTGGTCGCGTCGACCTGGGCCGCCTACAAGAAGCGCGCCTGATCGAAAGGGGTACCGCATGGCAACGAAAGACGAGGTCTTCGGCTGGCTCGAGGCTTCCGAGGCGGGCATAGTCGAGCTCGAGTCCCTCCTCTCCTCCATCCCCGCGATCGCTCCCGAATCGGGCGGCGAGGGAGAGACGAAGAAGGCCGATGCCCTCGTCGCATGGCTGGCCTCGAAGGGGATCCGCGGCATCGAGCGCTACGATGCGCCCGACCCGCGCGTCCCGGGGGGAAAGCGGCCCAACGTCGTCGCCACCATCCCCGGCACCGGCCCCGAAGCCGACGGCAGGATCTGGATCATGAGCCATCTCGACGTCGTGCCCGAGGGCGACAGGTCCATGTGGAAGACCGATCCCTTCACGGTGCTGCAGGCCGACGGGCGCGTATACGGCCGCGGCGTCGAGGACAACCAGCAGGGCCTCGTCGCGTCGGTCTTCGCCGTCCTCGCTATCCTCGCGTCGGGAGCCGCTCCCGCGCGCACCGTCAAGCTCCTCTTCGTCGCGGACGAGGAGGTCGGCTCGGCCTACGGCATCCAATACCTCCTGAAGACGCAGAAGCTGTTCAGGAAGGAAGACATCATCCTCGTGCCCGACGGGGGGAACGCGGACGGCAGCGAGATAGAGATCGCCGAGAAGCATATCTGCTGGCTCAAGGTGGCGACGAAGGGCAAACAGTGCCACGGATCGAGACCCGACGAGGGGGCCAACGCCTTCCTCGCCGCCTCGGACCTCGCCCTCCGCGCCCACGCGCTCGAGAAGACCGCGTTCGACGCCCGCGACCCGCTCTTCCAGCCCGACCGCACGACGATCTCGCCCACTAAGAAGGAAGCGAACGTGCCCAACGTGAACACGATCCCGGGCGAGGACGTCTTCTACATGGACATGCGCATCCTGCCCCGCTACTCGATCGACGAGGTGCTCGCCGCGATATCGGGGAAGATGCGCGAGGTCGAGGCCGAGTACGGGGTGAAGATGTCCTTCGAGGCGGTGCAGCGCAACGAGTCCAGGCCCACCCCGAGCGACGCGCCGGTCGTGGGACTCCTCGCGGGCGCGGTCAAGGAGGTGTACGGCGTCGACGCCAGGCCGGTTGGGGTCGGCGGCGGGACAGTCGGAGCCTACCTGCGCAACGCCGGCTTCGACTGCGTCGTCTGGGCCCGAATGGACGATACCGCGCATCAGCCGAACGAGTACGCGTACATCGCGAACATCGTCGGCGACGCGAAGGTCTTCGCGTCCCTGATGCTGGGCTAGTATACTACGACGACTCTGCCCCGACGTAGGAGCTCGCGGTTGCCGGCGCTCGAGAGGATGCGGAGCGCGTCTTCCCGGGAGATGATGTAGTCGGTCCGCCGGTCCCCGAAGAGCCCGATCGCCATCACCCGCATCGGATCCGGTCCCACGCGCTCGCCCGCCTCGACGCCGACGGCCGACGCGTAGCCGAGGACTCCGCCGTCGGCGCCGCCGGTCTCGCCGGAAAGCACCTCGGGCAGGACGAGGCTCCTGTCGAGCACCAGCTCCATCTCGGAATCGTAGACCCTCGGGAAGAGACAGGGCTGGGCTTCGTCCTCGACCTCCTCGCCGTGGACGGGCAGGCTTCCCTTCGCGTAGATGACGATGCCGGTGTAGTCCCTGGTGGGTCTCGTCTCGAGGGGCGAGCGGATGGGGGAGGGCGCCGCTCCCGAGAGGAAGAGCGAGGCCACCTCGTCCAATCGGAGGGTATAGGTCGATCCGAACCGCCTCATGTCCTTCGAGAAGGACGAAGTCTCGAGATGGGCGAGGCCCGTCAGGGCGACGAGGGCCTCGGGATCGATAGTGCCGTCGGCCACGGCATCCTCGATCCTGCGGTGCGAATCGGCCTGAAGCGAGAAGACCGCGTCCTTCGCGAGGGACGGCAGGTCGTGCTCGATCATCCGCTCGGCGGCGAGCCTTCCCTCCGGCAGCCTGAGGCCCGCGGCGGCGAGGTCGAGCGAGACCTCGACCCGGAGGACGCGCGCCTTCCAGTCGACGCTCGATCGGGTGGCGTATATGTGCGCATCGCCGGTCTCGGCGAGGACGGGAAGGGCGGCGGCCAAGGCCAGGACGGCGCACAGGCAGGCGCCGCGAGGGGGGCGGGACGGGGAGTTCGCTAGCTTCATCATGGCATCGCTCTGAGTATCGGCACGCGGAGCGTCAGACCTTCGCGGATCACGCTCGAGAGGGCGAGGCCGTTGCGCTCGGCGAGGAGCTCCGGCTGGACCTCGTAGCGGAGGGAGATGCTCCAGAGGGTATCGCCCTTGGCCACGACGTAGCTCGAGGCGAAGCTCGGCGCGTCCCCCTCGGCCGCCTCCGGCTCCGGGGGCGGCGCGTCCCGGAGGGCGGGCACGACGATGACCTGGCCCAGCAATATGCGGTCGGCCTTGAGCCCGGGGTTCGAGTCGACGATGGCGGTCATGGGGGCCCCGTAGCGGCGCGCGAGGCCCGAGAGCGTGTCTCCGGAGCGGACAGTGTGCAGGTAGTACCGCACGAGCTTCCTCGTCGGGTCCTCGATCACGGCCCGGACGGCGTCCGCGGCGGCGGCGGGCACTTTGAGCGCGTAGCCGGCGCCCGGCGGGGTCACGCCATAGAGCAGCTCGGGATTCGCCTCCCGGAGGAGGGCGAGGGATACGCCCGCCTGCTCGGACAGGAGCTTGAGGTCCACGGGGCGCCGCGGGGCGATAGCCTCCCAGGAGGCGGGCTCGTCCCAGGACTGCTCGAGGCCGTTGCGCCCGGGGTAGCGGAGGATCGACGCGACGGCGAGGAATCTGGGCACGTAGTCCGAGGTCTCGGGGCTCAGGAGGCCCCGCTTGCGCAGCTCCCAGTAGTCGGGCGCGCTCGCGCCATCCCGCTTGGCGGCGGCGATGGCCCTGGCCATGGCGCCGTCGCCGCAGTTGTAGGCCGCGATGGCGAGGGGCCAATCGCCGAAGGCCGAGAAATTGTCCGCGAGCTTGCGGAGCGCGCCGTCGGTGCTCTTCATGAAGTCGCGCCTCTCGTCCACCCAGTCGTCGATCCTCATCCCGTAGCCCGAAATGGAGTTGCGCATGAATTGCCAGAGCCCGGCGGCCCCGCTCCTCGAGACGTTGCGTGGAGAGAACTCCGATTCGATCACGGGAAGGAAGGCGAGCTCGTCGGGCAGCCCATAGAAGCGGACACGCTCCTCGATGTAGGGGAGGAAGGGCTTGGCCCTGTCCATGATCGCCGCGAGCCATTTCCTCCCGTCCTGCGTCAGATAGGTCGCCCTCAGAGCCTCGAAGCTCGTCTGGGACCAGGGCATGGCGATCCCATAGTCCGCTTCGGCCGCGTGGCCCTGGACGGGCGGGCCCGCCTCTCCCCACGAAGCCGCGGCGTCGCCGGGTGCGCAGCCCCGCTGCGGCTCCCTGGAGCCCAAAGGTGCCGAGTCCTGCGCCGGCGGGCTCTCGGCCCGGGCGGCCAGCGCGAGGACCGCGAAGGCGACCGCGGCGGCCAGGCGGAGGGTCGCCGCGCCCGGGCAATTCGCTCGATTCATCGGAGGCTTTCCCCGAGGAGGGCGGGGGAAGGCGCCCGGCGGAAGCGGTCTTTGCATTCGACTATCATATCGGCCCGGCCCCCGATGTTTGAATAGGCCGAGCGTCGGTTCGGGTCGGGATCGCGCCCTGCCTTTTCCATTGGCAAGATCGGCCGCATTCTGTACAATTCAATCACGAATGAAAAAGCGCAGACAGCGGTCCGACGACGTGCTCTTCATCTCGGCCCTCGCGGCCGTGCTGCTCGGGGTCGCCTTCCTGCTCTATACTACGCATACCTTCGTCGGGGTTCCCCATGCCTGGCCGGTAGTGGTGATGGCCGCGGGCGGCGCCCTGCTCTATTTCGCCCTCGTCCGCGGCGCATCCTTCTATTTCCTCTTCGGCGGCTTCCTTTTCGTGCTGGAGGGGGCCTTCTTCCTGGCCGCCGTCCTCCTCGATTGGAAGCTCGCGAAGGCCTGGCCCCTCGGCATGGCCATCGCGGGCGCGACGGGACTCCTTTCCGGCCTCGTGGCCCGGAAGAGGCTCGGTCCCCTGCTCGCCGTCCCCTCGATCAGTTTCGCCTGCCTCGGAATCATATTCTCGGCCTTCTCGTTCGGCCTCATCAGGATAAATTTCCGGAGCTTCATCGAGGTCTGGTGGCCCAGCCTTCTCATCGCCGGCGGTATATCCCTCTTCGTGGCCTATGGCCTTTCGCGGCGATCCTGTGCCACTCACGATCGCGCCGAAGGAGGTGAGGGTCGCGCGAGGACGCGCTCGGGCGCCGCTCGAGCCGATAGCCCGAAGCGCAAGCGCGGCTCCTCGTCGGGGCCATGAGCCGCGGGAAGCCTCCCGGCAAGCTCCGCGCTGCGACGCTGGCCGCGTTCGCCCTCATCGCGCTCGCCTCCTGCGCCTCGAAGCCCAAGGCGGTCCCTCCTCCCGCGCAGGCCCTCCCCGGACCGGCCGCTGCGGCGACAGCCGCGCCTGCCGCGCCCGCGACGACAGCCGCGCCTGCCGCGCCTGCCGCGCCCGCGCCGGAGATTTCGTCCCCGCCTCCCCCTGCCGCCGCAGGGACCGCCCTGCCCATATCGGCCCCGTCCACTGCCAGCGCCGGCGCTGCTAGCGCCGGCACGGCGCTAAAGACCGCGGATCCCGCGTCCCTGGCGCGAAGCCGCGAAGAGCGCGAGGAAATCGAGTCCTCGATCGTCTTCGGCTCGCCTTCCTCCCTCGCGAAGGCGCGGGACCTCGCGTCGAAGGCCACGGCTATCAAGGCCGAGGACGCATCGGTCCTCGACTCGCTGGCGAAGGGCATCTCGGCGCTGGCCTATCCCGAGGCCGCGGGCTCTTCTGATACGGCGGGCGGCACCGCCATCGCGCCGGATTCGGCTCAGGGCCTCCCGGGAGCCCTGAGCCAGGCCGCCGCGGGTCATTCCCCCGAGGTCCCCCTCGACGCCGCGGGCAGCCCCCTCGGCGAGCTGATCCCGGCCCTCGTACTCTTCGTCTCGGACTCGAGCGACAATTCGCGTCGAGCCTTCGACGCCCTCGAGCGCTTCGCCAAGTTCGGCGTGCCCTCGATCATGCCGAGCATCCTCCGGGGCGTGGACGCGGAGCGGCGCGGCGATTGGCAGGGGGCGCTCGGGCTCTATCGCTCCGCGCTCGCCATCGCCCCGGACGCCTGGACCGCGGCGCTCGGTTCGGGCCGCGCCCTGTTGGCGCTGCATAGAAGCGGCGATGCCCTGGCAGTGCTCTCGCCCCTGGCGCAGGCCCGCTCCGGACTGTTCGCCTTCGACAGGGTCTTCGCCCTGGCTCTGTACGCGAACGGGCGCTATGCGGACGCCGATCCCTATGTCTCCCGCGTCCTCACGCGCGATCCTCAGGACTCGAAGTTCATCCTGATCCGGGCGAGGCTCCTCATCCGGGCCAAGTCCTATCAGCAGGCCCTGCCCCTTCTCGACGCCTACGGTACGGTGGATCCCGCCGGACGGCTCTACATCCTGCTCCGCTGTCTCGAGTCCGAGGCCCTCAGGGCCAGGGAGGAGGCGCTCAAGTGGGCGCGCCGCGGACTGGCATCCTACCCCGACGATCCGGAGCTCCTCGCGGCGGCCTCCCGACTCCTCTTCGCGGGTCCCGCCTTCGGTCGCGGGGAGGCGAGAACCTTGGCGCTCCGAGTCTGCGAAGTCGTCGTCCCTGGCGCGCCCGCCCCCGCCGACACCGACGACGAGACCGGCGCCGTCCTCCTCGCCTCTAGACAGGCCGCGGCCGTCGAGGCCTCCCGCCTCCTGGCCCTGGACGCCGCATCGCGCTTCAAGTGGACCGACGCCGCGTCCTATCTCGCCCGTTCGGGCCCCTCCTTCCCGGACAAGGCCCTGGCCGCGCGCATCCTCCGCGGGGCCGGGGACGCCCGAGCCGAACTTGACTACGCCTGGGCCTGGTATCGGGACGAGCCCGGCTCGGAAGGCGCGGCGGAGGCCTATGTCCGCGCCCTCGTCGACTCGGGCGACGAGAAGTCGGCCCAGGAGGCGATAGCCCGAATCATGCCGGGCGCCTCCTCGCCCCCCTTCCGCTCCGTCCTCTACCTCCTCCAGTCCAAGCTCCAGAGATCCGACGAGGCCGCGTTGACTCTCCTCCACGCGGCCCTCGTCGAGGACGCCGACGATCCGGAGGCGCTCGCGGCGGTCTCCGACATCCAGCTGCGGCGAAAGGACTACGCGAAGGCGCGCTTCTACCTGAGGCAGGCCATCGCCATCGATCCCGGCGATCCCGAGCTCGAGGAGCGCCAGCGGCAACTCGACGCCGCTTCCCCGCCATGAGGCCCGGCGCTCCGCGCCTCGCCCGCGATCCCGAGACGGCAGCCTTCCTCGAGGACATCTACTCGGCCTGCAACGTCCCGGGCCGCCTGAGGCGCGACCCTCTCGCCCTCGTGAAGCCCTTCGCCGATCCGGCCGACCGCGAAGTCGCGGCCCTGGTCTGCTCGACCCTCGCCTTCGGCTCCGTCGACCTCATCATGCGGGCCTGCTCGCTGGCCCTCGGGCCGTTGGGCGATAGGCCGGCGGCCACGCTCGCGCGGATGGGCGAGGCGGAGCTTGGCGAGGCGTGGGGGACCTTCCGATATCGCTTCTGCCTGGCCGGAGACATGACCGCCATCATGCGCGCGATAAAGCGGGGCCGAGAGCGATACGGATCTCTCGAGGAGCTGTTCCTGCGCGGGGACCCGGGCGGACCCGATATCGTCGGCGCGTCGAGCGCCTTCGCCCGCGCCATGGGGAGCCTGGGCCGGGAGGACGGCAGGGCCTTCAGCGAGAGTCTCCTCCCGGACCCGGCGCGCGGCAGCGCCTGCAAGAGGCTCTTCCTCTCCCTGCGCTGGCTGTCGCGGGAGGACGATGTGGACCCTGGCGGGTGGCCCCGTGTCGACCGCGCCAGGCTAGTCGTCCCGCTGGACCTGCACATGGCGCGCGTCTGCTACGGGAGGCTGGGATTCATGACGAGCGGCTACGCGAGCCTGCGGAACGCGCTCGACGCGACTTCGGCCTTCAGGCTCTACGCGCCGGAAGACCCGGTGAAGTACGACTTCGCCCTTACTCGCCCGGGGATCGATCCCTTCCCCGGGGACGGTCGCTTCGGCTGCGCCTGACCCGCGGTCGGCTCGGAGCTTGACCCTCGCTCCCAGGCGTGCTAGATTCGTTCCGCTTCTGACGAAGCGCTCGGGCAATAGCGCAAGTGGTTAGCGTACGAGTCTGGGGGACTCGGGGTTCCCAGTTCGAGTCTGGGTTGCCCGACCAAGCGTAACTCGCTACTCCGTAATGGGTGGCGAGTTTTTTATTTAATGGCACTTTTTTGCGACGGACGAGTATGACTTTTTTTGAGGCCGGGAGACGAAGGCGGTCTGCTGGTACTCCGAGGGCCTGCCATCTACGCGGGAGGAATCCAGCAGCCCGTATTCCCCATTAGCCCATCGAAACACCGCAGCTGAGCTCGTTTAGTACGTCCGCTTCCGGCTCGAGGGCGAAGGACGTTATGCGGCAGCAAGGAGCGGCGGCCAGTCGAGCAAGGCCGGGGCAGGTGCCTGGGCCGACGGGTACCTCGGAGCTGGAAACATCGTGATTCGGGCGCGGGTCACCTTCGATGCTTTCGCAGCGGGTTTTTCGTCGATGCGAGCGACTCCTTAGGCAACCAGCGGCTGCGGAGAAAGGATACCTCGACCGCGCACCTTCGGAATGAACAAGCCAAGCTCACCAACTATGCCATCCCTTTCTTTCGCGGCGTCTTTAACAAGGCTGAGATAACTGCTGACGCTATCGGGGTTTCTGCGCGAAAATAGGAGCGAGAACGTAGTGTGCTTTCTGACCCTGTCGAAGCTGAACCAGTCCGCCAAAGGAAGAGGACCATCCATCGGGCTGCCGATGCCGCAAAGGCCAAGCGAGCCACACCGTCTACCCCCACCAAGAATCGAATGATGTCTCCTGATGCCATGGACGCAAAAGATAAGGCGGTTGCCAAAGGCATAGGGACCACGCCCAATGTCCCGACACTCGAGCTAGTAGGCAACGCAATCGAATCTGAGGCGGAGCTCACTTATTCCATCGATGAGGAACAACTGCCCAATTGCTTCCGCATGGAGCCGGAGACGGCCTTGCCGCAAGCTGCGATGCTAAAAGCGACCGCTTTGCCCTGACTCTTCGCTCATATATGCGACCATCGAAGCCCAAGATCCGCTATTTATACGTCATCCCCTGGCGCGAAAACACACAGTATCTTCCCGCTGGTTTAGTCGCATTGTTTCTCCAAGAAACAGGGAAATTTTTCACGAATGGGCCGAAGTTTTCTTAGCTGGAATATTCGTTAATAAATCAAGGTATTATAATTAATTACTACTCCCTTTATAACTTGAGGTTGGCACACTTTTTGATAGAAAGTTTCCAGAACCTTGTGGTTCATCGCGAACGGTTCTGATTCGCGAACCTCAGCTCAAGGGGGATAGTTATGGATCTCGTAAAATGGGACAACCCCGCGCCGAAGGATCTTTGGGACGCCTTCGATGGCTTGCGCGGGGAATTGGATCGAGCACTCGATCCATTCAGGATTCCTTCGGCCGCGGGTCTCCTCGATCGAACGACAGCGCCGGCTGTCGACGTCCTCGAGACCGAAGACGAATACCTCGTCATGGCCGACCTGCCTGGAGTCGACAAGCGCGATCTGGAGGTAAGCGTCACCGGTTCCCTACTTTCAATCAAGGGAAACAAGAAGGGAGAGCTAGACTCCGAAAAACGCAAAATCTTTAGGAAGGAAACTTGGGTCGGCTCATTCAGCCGCACGATCGACCTGCCCGCTCAGATCGATGCGGGCAAAATAACGGCCGAACTCAAGGACGGCGTCTTGACAGTGTGCATAGCCAAGCGAGAAGAAGCCAAGACGAAGCTTATCACTGTAGTAGCAGAGTAGGAGGCGCGCTATGGAAGTTAAGGACATGAACGGAAATTGGAGAACCGCCATTCCCGCCTGCTCCATCTCGGAGGACGCTGGCTTGGTAACGGTGAAGGTCGAGATGCCCGGGGTGTCAAAGGAAGCCCTGGAGATAAAGATCGAAGGCAACGAACTGTCGGTGTCGGGGAAGCGGAGCCTGAATAACCCGCGCGGGCACTATATCCTGAAAGAGAGACGGGCCGAGGCCTTC
The DNA here is from genome assembly GCA_964404145.1 of uncultured Treponemataceae bacterium. Lineage (GTDB taxonomy): Bacteria > Spirochaetota > Spirochaetia > Treponematales > Rectinemataceae > UBA1306. The sequence goes on along the minus strand of CAYOIX010000031.1, from coordinate 24,344 downwards.
AAGAAATTATTCACCTTGGACGATACGATCTCGCGCGACGATGTCGACGCCGCTCTCGCGGATGGTATTCTGACGCTTAAACTGAAAATAAAGGAGGCGGCAAAGCCTCGGCGAGTCGAGATCGCCTGATGGCGCGGAGGGTGCGTGGAAGGCGGCTGCGATGCTGCGCCGTCCACGCACTTTCGCCGCCTCCCTCGGACCGAGAAAGCCGAAACGGGAATGCCGGATGGAGCTGGGATCGACATCGACCCGAGCAATGCCGAGATCGCCAGACTGCTCGATCAGGCGGTGATAGGCTTTCAAAACTGGCGCGTCGAGGCGGATATTAATCCAAATCCACGAATGGTCCACTCTCTCGCGAATATCATATCGATCATCGACGCATTGACCGACATCAATAGCAAGCGCATGCAATACTCCTACAAGGCGCTTGTGTCGGAGATGGCCGGCCTCGTTGGTCAGGTTGCGCGACTCAACAACTCAGCGACGATTCATAAGTGGCTGGCCGATGAAATTGGGAGGCATACTATGAATAGGAAAGCAGTAGGATTATTGATTGTTACAGTCGCTCTTCTGACCTCGGCGAACATTTTTGCCCAAGACTCCAAACAGAACAAATATTGCATAGTGTATTTTCAATACGCGGATTGGCTGAAAATTGCTTTACCGCTTCCCTCATATAGCCAAGATAAAGTGCCTACCTCCGTGGAAGCATTCATTGATCGTGGTGACGGGGTGTTTTCTCAGAAAACCTATCCTTCCCTCCCAAGCTTGATAGAGGACTTTGTTTCGGAAGGATATGTGCTGCAGCAGCTTGACCACGGGGCTCCCGGATCGAGCGGTCTCAGTCAGATACTTTTCGAGAAGGCGGAGATTAAGAAAGGAGCAGAAGGATCAGCCTTGCGGCCATAGAATATAGCCCGATCAATCGATCTCGGGCCATGTCATTTACATAGACTTAGGGCTACAGGCTTGAGTAACTCTCTTATTCTTCCGCGGTTTTTAATGCACATAGGGCCCACAATACGAGGTGACTACTATGCTCTCGCTTACGAAGATTCAAGCTCGGAATTCGCTTGTCCTTGTTTATTCATTTTTGGTATTTGCAATGTCCTCGCTAACTTGGGCCGAATCGCCCGCAGATTCTGCGCCGGCCTCTACCAAGGCCGATCTGGCCCAGGCTGTCTCCGTCCAGAACGCATTCCGTTTTGTCGCCGAAACAGTCCAGCCCGCCATTGTTGAAATCAACGTGACCATCACGCAGCCTGTCCAGGAGGATCCCCAGGACGATTTCCCTTGGCAATTTTTCTTCGGGAATACTCCCGATCAGAAGCCCAAGCCTCGCCAAGAACACGGCCTCGGTTCGGGTATCATCGTCCGGCGAGACGGCGACACCTATTACGTGCTGACCAATAACCATGTGGCGGGGTCTGCAGACAAAATCACCGTTCGAACCTACGATGGAAAGCAACATACGGGAAGTCTCGTAGGCAAGGACGAACGCAAGGACTTGGCCCTGGTCAAGTTCAGCAGCAGCCATGATATCGCCGTAGCTACCCTCGGCGATTCTTCCGCCCTTCGTGTCGGGGACTGGGCAATCGCTATCGGCAGCCCGTATGGACTGGTCTCTTCGGTCACCGCCGGCATCGTCAGCGCCCTCGGCCGCACAGGCGGGCCCGATGGCAACATTTCTGATTTCATCCAGACGGACGCGGCGATCAATCGCGGCAATTCGGGTGGGGCGCTAGTGAACATTCACGGCGAGGTTGTGGCCATCAACACTTGGATCGCCTCGGAAAGCGGCGGTATTGTCGGCCTCGGTTTCGCCATCCCGAGCCTATTTGAGGCTGTCGCATCGAGGGAAACTGCCTCGAGCGCTTGAATACGTAGCTTCCGGATCTGGCGGAATTAGTCAGATATTTTTACCGCGATCGGAGAAGTCACCCCAGAATCGGCATCGCGGTCCCAGGATCAGATATATTCGGTCGATGCGGGCTTCCGCGTGCAATCAGGCGTATTCACAATGGGGAGGTCCGCGGACTCCCCTCTGACAAACAGGACTGCTGAACCATGAATCTGCGAACGATATTACCACTACCGCTTGCTCTCTGCGTAGCTGTATTCGTTTTTGCGACGGAAAAGGCCGTATCGAATTACGACCAAGCCCTTAACACACAGCCACGGAGCGGGGTCGCCCTTATTATTACAGGAGCCGCCGCTCGAATACCCCAAGAAGCAGCGCTCATTCAAGCTCTTGACGAACGGGGTCTCCTAAAGGACCTCGTATTCATTTCAGGCGACAGTTCCGGTGCCCTAAACGCGGTCGCTTACAACGCCATACGAAGCGGCCGGATGAGCTGGAAGCGCTACAGGGAGATCCTGTCAGGCCTGCGCAACGAGGATATTTTCGTCCAGACCGGTAAAAGAATTCCCGTGGATACCTCTCCCCTCCGGGCCCTTCTTACCCGCGTCATTGAAGGAGAGATGGGCTATACGCGGATCGGCGACCTTTCTATTCCGACGGCGATAACCATTACTAGGATCTCTGCTCTTGGTCTTTCGGAGACCGCCTACAGGATGTGCAGCGAAAAGATCAACGCCGAATCCGACCCATCGCTCTCCCTTGTCGATATCCTCATGGCCTCCACGGCCTATCCCATCGTTTTTCCCTCGGCTAGGATCAGGAATGCGACCACTATCCCGAACACCGACTACGTCGACGGAGGGGCGGGAGAGGATTGCGTGCCATTTAAGGCTCTCCTTGAGTTCGAGCGGGTCAGAGGACAGGCTTTGGATCGCGTCTACATCATCAGCAAAAAGGATGACGCGGTTCCCGAGATTAGTGAGGAGCTTCGCGCGCTCGGAGTGGACGACAAGGGAGTCTTCGATAAACTCGGCATTTCTATAGATTCGATAGCGAGCCGAAGGCTAGCACGGAATCTCAGGGCCTATGCTAAGCAGTCGCCCGAATCGGCGGCGCGTACCTTTGTCTGGAAGCCCGATTTCAAGGGGAGCTTTCTTCTCTTTGATTTCAACAATCTCGAGGTCCAGTACGCGGCCACAGAGGCATGGGCGGCCCAAAATGAGCCGATATCGCTCGAGCAATACCTTCTACTTGCAACAACCTCGAGGTCCAGTCCGTGGCTAGAGAGGCATGAGCGGCCGTAAACACTGGACTGCCAATGAAACGGTATACATTTTCAGGCTATATTTGTAGCAGCCCAAAAACCAGATAACACTAGTTTGAGCAGTGATCAAGGCGGGACGACCTGGAAGGATAGTACAACAACGCCACAACGCCTCAGAAATCGATTCTACCTTGAACGAGTAGATATTGGCCCCTAAGTCCCTGTGAGTCGCCGAGGAAACCGCGCGTCCCGTGCGCTACGGGCCCATACCACTCGATGAGTTGACGGGCAAGATCCATTCAACTTACGACTTCTATCCTCTGCCCGATAATCCTCGAAACGCCTTATCTTGCGTTATATCGGACTCTGACATTCATGGCCAAAGCGAGCTGCAGCGTTAGCTGGCCTTGTACCGATCCAGGCCTTCCTTGAGGATCGAGACGAGGTCCTTGTTTCGCTCCCCGGCCTCGGCGACGAGCACGAGGCTCGAGCTGATTTCGGACATAGCATCGGCTATGTCCGAGATGCCCGCCCTGGTCTCTCTCGTGAGGTCGGCGGTTTGGTCGATCGTCGAGCGGAAGCTCCCCACCTGCTCGGCGATCGCGTCGGCCTTTTCGGTCACGTCCTCGCCGTCCCGCTTGAGGTCGAGAAGCGACCCCATCACCTGGTTCGAGCCGATAGTGATCTCCTCCATCGCTTGGAGTATCTCCGTCAGCCCGTTCGTGAGATTCGAAACCTCGCGTACGATGGTACCGAAGGTCTTCCCCGTCTCGTCGGCGACATTCTTCGTCGAGGTGATGGAATCCGCTATCTTGCGAAGATTGGCTCCGACTTCCTTGGCGTTTCTCGCCGACTGCTCCGCGAGCTTTCGTATCTCGTCGGCGACGACGGAAAAGCCTCTGCCCGCCTCGCCGGCATGCGCCGCCTCGATGGCCGCGTTCATTGCGAGCAGGTTGGTCTGGCTCGCGATGCCGTTGATGACCGCGATGAGCTCCTGGATCGCCTGCGCCGCCTGGGAGATTGACTGGATCGCCTGGAGCGTGTCGGTCATCTGTGATTGGCCGGCGTCGGCCCGTTTTTTCAGCTCCTCAGCCGCTTGCGAACGCGACCGGGCGATGCCGGTGGCGCTTTCGATGTTGGCGGAAATTTCTTCCATGGCGCTCGACGCCTGCGAAAGAGATCGGATCTGGCCGCCGATTCTCGAGCTGACGCCGGCCGCGGCCTCGGCGGCCCGCGCGACCGCGCCGGTCGAATCCTGTACCTGGACGTCGAGGGCGTCGCTCTCCCTGCGGATGTTGTTGACCGTCGCCTGCGTTTCGGCGATCGCAGCGGCGGTTTCCGTGCCGACGGCCGCGAGGTTTTGGCTCACTTGGTCGAGGGGCGCGATCTCGGCCTTGAAGGTCCCGATACCTTTCTGGAGATCCGCGAGGAAATTGTTAATCCGCTTGGCGATCTCACCGAGCTCGTCCCGGTAGGTATCGGTGAGCCTCAGGGTCAGGTTACCGGTCCCGGAATCGAGGGCATCGACCATCCGTCGATAATCGGTGAAATACCTTGAAATCGACTGGAAGATCGCGACGACTATGAGAAGCGCGAAGATGAGCACGACCGCCCCAACGAGGGCGACGACTCCCCAGCTCGCCGAAATATGGGTCACGTCCTCGAAAAACTTCAACTGCACGAAATCGAGGATGGCGCCCGCCACCAGGGCAACGAGGCCAAGGCCGTTCTTGCCCGCGATCCCGAGCCGCCGTATCCGGATCCCGGGGACCGGGCGCTCCGCAAGGAGGCGGCCGAACTGCTCGTCGGAATAAAGGTATGCGAGGGGAAAGATGTGGATCCCGCTTGCGATCTCGGCGAAATTCGCGGAGAACAGCGAGGGCAGTTTGGTCGTCGCGATAAGGACAAAGTTTATTACGTTGGAGATCAGCGTCCATTGGATGAACTTGGCCGCCGCATCGTACCACATGATCCTTCCGAGAGAGCGGCCGAGCTCCTCCGCCGAATCGACTTTCCCCGTCCTGGCCCAAGCCATGATGTCCCGAAAAAGGAAGTTGCGCAGCAAGGTGACAAAAATCATATAGGCTACGCTTACCGCGACGACCAATTCGATGTAGTAGCCGAAACTGCTGCCGATGTCGGGGAAAAAGACGACCAAAAAATACAAAAGGAGCGGGAGGATGACCAAGTACGAGACAATGTCCGACTTAAATTCGGCGACGAAATATCGTTTCATAACTCCGCCTTCTTATTCCACGAATATCTCCGAAAAGCGACTCTACTGTAACTGTACGAAAGTTCGGTTCTGGTAGGGATTTCCGGCCGACCCGACGATCTTGCCCGCCGAGCGCGACCGGGCTATTATTCCGCTCTATGGGCGGTGGATATATTTACGCATCCATTCTCCAGACCAAGATCGCCCGTCCTCCGGTCCGGAACATCGTCCGCCGCCCTCGTCTTTACGAATTGCTTGACAGCGGCGCCCAACGCAAACTCACGATCGTCTCCGCTCCGGCGGGGTACGGGAAGACCACCCTAGTCGCATCCTGGCTGGGAGAGCGCTCCCTCGACTGCTGCTGGGTCAACCTCGACCGGCTGGACGGCTCGGCCCAGCAGGTGACGACGTACATCGGGGCCGCGCTCGACCGGCTTGAGGAGCGGCAAAACGCGTCGCGCTCGAATCGATGGACCGAGCTCCTCAACGCGCTCGCCGCTCGGCGGCGGGAAACGGTCGTGATCCTGGACGACTACCACCTTGCCGAGAGCGCGGAGGTGAACGACCTCGTGATGCTGCTGATCGAGCGCCTGCCGCCCGCGTCTCACCTCGTAATCGTCACCAGGGCGGACCCTGCGCTGCGCGTGGCGAGGCTTCGGGGCCAGGGCGAGTTGGTCGAGATCCGCCAGTCCGATCTCGCCCTCACCCTCGAGGAAATAGAGGCCTTCCTAAAGGAAGTAAGCGGAATCGAATTGGCGAAGGAGGCGGCGCAGTCCTTGCATCGGGCCACCGAGGGCTGGGTCGCGGGGCTGCAAATCCTGACATCCTCGCTCAAGGACGGGGCCGATCCGTTCCGCCTCGTCGGGGAGCCCGGCAATCGGCAGCGCTACCTGCGCGACTACCTGGTCGAGGAAGTGCTCGCCGGACTGGATCCGCCGACGCTGGAGTTCCTGGAACGCTGTTCGATCCTGGAACGCTTGTCGGCCGAGCTCTGCGACGCGGTGACGGGCCGCAGGGACTCGCGCGAGCTGCTGGCCTCGATGGATAGGCAGCACTTGTTCGTGAGCTCTCAGGATGAAGAGCGCCGCTGGTTCGGCATGCACCATCTCTTTGCCGAGCTGTTGTCGGCTCGCCTGCAGGACAAGCGCGCCGACGAGCTTCCGGCTCTTCACCGGTTGGCGGCCCAATGGTTCGCCGACCATGATCAGCCTCTTGAGGCTATCGATCACCGCCTCGCGGCCGGCGACATGGAGATCGCCGCGGAGCTCATCAATGAGCGCGCCGAGTGGCTGCTGAAGCAGGGCGAGCTGATGGTCGCCAAGAAGTGGATCGCCTCGTTGCCGGACGAGATCTGCGCCAAGCATCCCGCGGTCGCGCTCCTTCGCATATGGTCGGGGATAGAAGAGGGACATCCGCTGGAAAAAATCGAGCGGGAGTTGGATTCGATAGGAGGGGCCCCTTGGTACGAGGCGCAGGTGCTGTGCATACGCAGCTACCTCGCGGGACTTCAAGGCAAGAACGGGCGGGCCTTGGAATTGTCCGAGAAGGCCAGCCGAATGACCGACGGACAGGACTTGTTTGTCCGCGGGCATGCGAAGTTCAGGGTGGCGGTGGCGCGGCTCGCCTCGGGCGACGTCGGCGATGCGATCGAATTGCTCGAGTCGGCGGCCGAAGAATCGCTGCAGGCGGGGAATCTCCTGATGACAGTGACGGCTCTCGCCCATAAGGCGCGGGCCATGGTCTCTCGCGGGAACATCGACGGCGGAGAGCTGACTTACCAGCGGGCCCTTGACCTCGCGATGCGGCCCGGCGGCTCCCGCAGCGGGTACGTGGCCTGGGCCCTGATCGGCCTGGGAGAAGTCAATAGGCTTCGTGGCAACATCGAAGGAGCCCTGGAGCTTTTTGGCGAAGGGATGGAGACCTTGGCGAATTGGCCCGATCTGAACGCATTCTCCACGGGCCTCAGCGTCGCCCATGCCCTCCTGGCCAAAGGCCGGGCAGTCGATGCGCTCGAGGCCTTGCTGTCCGCCGAAAAACTTGCCCGTAGGTCCACCATCCCCCTCTATTTCAATCGTTTGGTGGAAGCCCATCGAACTCTCATATTGCTGCGGTGCGGGCGGCTGCAGGATGCCCGAGCGCGCATGAAAGAGCTATCGCCGCGCGATGACCCGAGCGCGGACGATTCCTACGTTGAGGGGATGGTATCGGATCTGGAGATTTTGGCCCAAGCGCGGCTGGCCCTGCTCGAAAAGAAACCTCGGGAGTGCATCGACCTGGCGATTCCGGCCGCGGCGCGGGCGCGGAACCAGAAAAGGGAGCTGCATGCCCTCGATGCTGATATACTCATGGTGCAGGCCCATTGGCAGATGGAAGAGATCGACGAGGCTTTGCCCATCCTGGAACGCGGGCTGTCGTTTGCCTCCGAGCGTGGGATCGCGCAGCCCTTCATCGATGAGGGTCCCGAGTTGGCCCGCATTCTCTATCGCGCGAGAGCATCGGGACTGAACGTCCCTTTCATCGGGGAACTGCTGGCGGCCTTCCCTCTGGATCAGCAGAGCGGAGCCGCTGCCGAGACGCAGCCCCCTTCCGTCGAGCCCCTGACGGCCCGCGAGGTTGAGGTGCTGACCTTGCTCTCCCAGGGGCTGTCGAACAAAGAGGCGGCCGCCGCACTCTTCCTGTCGGTCCGAACGGTAAAGTGGTACACCTCGAACATTTACGCGAAACTGGCCGTCTCGAGCAGGACGCAGGCAATCGCCAAGGCGCGACGACTCGGGATTCTTCCCGAGTAGGGACCGTCTTGCAACTGGACCAAAGTCGGGGCCCCCATCTCCCCCGATCAGGTTATCTTCGTCTCGAGGAGTCCGATGATCAGCCTACCGATCCGATGTCGCATCACCGTCAGGGGGCGCGTAGCCCCTCACTGGTCTCGATGGCTGGGGGACCTGCGGCCTTCCTACCGCGCGACCGTCGAGAGCGGAACGGTGACGGACCTCATCGGGACAGTGGCGGATCAGAGCGCGCTTCAGGGCCTGCTAAACCGGATTTGGAACCTGAACCTGACCGTCCTGTCGGTCGCTACCTCAACCGACGAAGATTCGAAGGATGTAGTTTGATGGAATCCGTAAAAATGAACTTGCTTCTTGTCGAGGACGAGGCTCTCATCGGCCTAGCCGAGTCGAGGGCACTCGAGCGGGAAGGCTATTCGGTCACCCATGTCCTCACGGGCGAAGCGGCCTTGCATGCCGTAAACTCCAACGGCCAGTCGATCGACCTGATTCTCATGGACATCAATCTCGGGGACGGGATAGACGGCACGGAGGCCGCTCAGGAGATATTGAGGCGCCATGACATTCCCATAGTCTTCCTCTCCTCGCACATCGACGCTTTCAACTTGCAGAAGGCCGAAAGGATAAACGCCTACGGCTTCGTGGTGAAGAATCTCGGTTACACGATGCTGTTCGCCACGATAAAGATGGCATTTAAGCTGCACCAGGCCCACAAGCAAATCGAGATGCGGGAAGTCAGGTTCAAGAACCTGATCGACAGCGTACACGAAGGAATCTGCATTACGGACGATGGGGATCGGTTCGTCTTTTGCAATTCGGTGGCCGAATCGATCTTCGGAGTCGGGCCTGGAGAGCTGGTAGGCAAGCCTCTTTCGATGTTCATCACCAACGAGCATTTGGGCGAGCTAGGGAGACTTGCGCATAAGGCAAAGGCCCTGGAGGAGGATGTCATTCAAGATATTGTCGGCGCGGATGGAATCGCCAGGAAGCTGCAACTGAGGATCGTCCCTGAGTTCGACTCGAAGCATCACCTCACGGCAGCCATCGCGGTGTTCAAGGAAATCTCGGAGCAACGGGAAACCGAAAACGCTCGGGACGAACGCGATATCGAAGAGAAGGTCCTCCTGCGCGAACTCGAGCACCGCGTAAAAAACAGCCTTAACATCATCATGAGCCTTCTGAGCCTGGACGCGCAGCGCTTGACGGACGAATCCGCCAAGCATATCGTCGTCATGGCGGAGGCGCGCATTCGATCCGTTTCGCTTCTGTACGATTATCTCTCTCACTCCGCCACCTACGATCGGGTAAACAGCGCCGACTATGTCCACGATCTAATCCAGCTGCTTAAGGAAACTTATATTTACGGCAGGAACGATGTGCGCATGCGGGAGCTTGTCGACTCCTTCGAAGTGGATTCCAGGTTTTGCCTGCCCATGGGATTGATCATCAACGAACTGCTGAGCAACGCGCTGAAGTATGCCTTTCCCTCGGGGCAGGGCGGTACGGTCACGATAGAATTGCGAAAAACGGAATCTGAGGCGCTTTTGAGCGTCCGCGACGACGGAGTCGGTCTACCCGAAAGCAGCGACTGGAAATCGAGCGCGGGATTCGGTTTGAAACTGGTGAACGACCTGGTAAACCAACTGCGCGGAAAGATTGAAATCACGAATCGCCGCGGCCTCGCCGTCACGATCTCCGCCCGACTGGGCACGGAAAAGGTGGCCTGGGGAACGCGAGAGAAGCAGACAACCTGACGAGCCGAGCAACGGTCGGCACCTTCACGTTCCCCTACAGCGACAGCTCATCTCTTAAGCGCCGCAAGGTGTCCAGCGCGGCATCGGTGTCGAAGCGCTGCGTTTCCTCGCGCAATCGCGAATAGAGACCGGCCGTTTGCGCAGAGGTATATCGAGATGGCCCGGCCCGTCCGAAGGCGATCCGAAGCGGTCAGCCAGCCTCCCGGTACCTGCATGATCGCATAGTCGATAAAGAAGCTGCTGAAGGCAAGGCCGATGAGCGACGCGCTGAGATTGAATTCCTTGCCGATCTGCACCGCCGCGAAGCTCATCAACATGCGGTCCATGTTGCCCAGGCACCAGGCTGCGAAGAACAGCGCCAGGATTACGTACTTCGATCGCCCCTTAGGGACCTGAATTCGGAGGTGCACCGCTCCTCCCGCCTCGCAGCAGGCCCACGACACCATGGCCGCCGCCGCCCTCGGCTACGTCGATCCCGAAGCTTCGCGGCGATTCCACTGCGTCCGAGCCTGAGGTCGAGTCCGATTTTCCGATATGTCCGGGCGCGACCTTGACCCGGCGGCCCCGCGCGGCTAGGCTTTCCCCGCGAGGCATCTCGCTTCGAGGAGGAACAGCCAATGACCAGATTCAGCATCGCGGTCCTCGCGCTCTCCATGGCCCTGGCCGCTTCGGCCGTCTTTGCCGCGGGGAACGTGGCCGCGCTCAAGGCGGACGCCGACGCCGCCGTTCAGGCGGCGGCAGCCGCCCCCGGGGACTACGCCGCCAATTGGAAGGCCGCCAAGGCCCTCCGACTCTGGGGCGACGAGGCGGTGACCCAGAAAGTCCAGGGCTGGAAGGATATCGCGAAGAGCGCGGGCAAGGATGGGATGAAGTTCGGCGATATCGCGACCAAGCTCAATCCCGTCGGCATCGAGGGCTGGTATTACTACGGGCTCTCGGTGGGGACCTACTCCGACGGAGTCAGCATCGTCACCGCCCTCACCGAGGGGCTCAAGGGCAAGACGCAGAAGGGCTTCGAGACGGCCTACGCGACCGACAAGACCTTCGACACCGGCGGTCCGATCCTCGCCCTCGGGCGCTTCTGGCAGGTGCTCCCCGGGATCGCGGGCCGCGACCTGAAGAAGGCCGAGCAGCTCCTCGACGAGTACGTCTCGCTCTACGGCGCCAGCAAGGACGCGAACAAGGACGCGTGGTACTTCCGCGGCCAGCTCTACAAGGACACGGGGAGGAAGGACGAGGCCCGGGCCGATCTTCAGAAGGCCGCCTCGATGGGCAGCGGCGACGCCTCGAAGCTCCTGGCCGATCTCAAGTAGCGGGGGAGGCGGAGCCGGCCATGAATCCCGCTATCGTGAATCCGCGCAACGTAGCCATCCTGATCTTCGACGACGTCGAGGTCCTCGACTTCGCCGGTCCGCACGAGGTCTTCAGCGTCGCGGGGGACATGATCCGGCCACAGCCTTTCTACGCCTACGAGGTGGGCTTGACCACCGGGCCCGTCGTAGCGCGTGGCCGACTCCTGGCGACCCCGCGCTACACCATCGACACCTGTCCCGATCCCGACATCCTGGTCGTGCCCGGAGGGATGGGCGTCCGGCCGCTGTTGAAGGACGAGAGGCTGATCGCGTGGATCGCCGAGCGCTCAGTGAAGGTAGAGCTCCTCCTTTCCGTGTGCACCGGCGCCCTCCTCCTCGCCAAGGCTGGCCTCCTCGCGGGCAAGCGCGCGACGACGCACCACGGGGCCTTCGAGCACCTGTCCCTGCTCTCGCCCACTACAGAGATAGTCTTGGACGAGCGCTTCGTCGAGTCCTCGAAGCGCATCATCACCTCGGGCGGCATCTCCGCCGGCATCGACATGGCGCTCTTCGTCGTCGAGAAGCTGCTCGGGGAGAAGGCGAAGGCGACGGTCGTCGAGGAGATGGAGTATGGATGGCACCGGTCCTAGAGGAATGATGGGGAATCGGTTGGCTGATCGCTATGGCGCGTGGGCCCTCGTCGCCGGCGCGTCGGAAGGACTCGGAGCGGCCTTCGCCGTGGCCCTGGCGAGCCGCGGCATGAACGTACTGCTCGTGGCCAGGCGGATGGACTTGCTGGAAGGGGTCGCCGAAGATTGCCGCGGGCGATTCGGCGTCGAGGCGCGATGCCTCGAGGGCGATCTCGGCGCGCCGGGCATCGCCGAGAGGCTGCTGGGCGCGGTTTCGGGGCTCGAGATCGGGATAGTCGTATACAATGCCGCTTATGCGCCGGTCGGCGATTTCGCCGACGCGGATCCCGCCGACCTCGCCCGGGTGATAGACGTCAACGTGCGCGGGCCGACGACGCTGCTGCGGACGCTCCTGCCGGCCATGGTCGCGCGCGGGCGCGGCGCGGCGATACTCATGTCTTCCCTGGCGGGCAATCAAGGATCCCCGGGCATCGCCGCCTACGCCGCCAGCAAGGCCTTCAACCGGGTGCTGGCCGAGGGCCTGTGGAGCGAGCTCAGGGGCCGGGGGATCGATGTGATCGTCTGCTGTGCCGGAGCTATCCGCACGCCCGGCTTCGCGCAGGCCTCCGCCGGGGATGCGCCCGGCACCCTCGATCCCGAGATCGTGGCCCGGAAGGCCCTGCGCGCCCTGGGGAGGGGGCCGGTGGCGGTTCCCGGCTTCGTGAACGGGCTGGCCGCCTGGCTCCTGGTCCGGCTCCTGCCCAGACGCGCGGCCATCGGCGTCATGGCGGGATCGACGAGCGGACTGAGTCGGAAAGGAAAGGGAAAGGCGGCGTCATGACGGAACTCATAGCGGGATTCTTCGCTCCCTGGCTGATCTACGCGCTGCTCATGGCGCTACACCTTGTCCTCCCTGCCCGCGCGGTCGAAGGATACGTTCGGGATCCGCGCAGCGGCGAGCCGCTGCGGTACCGGCTCAACGGACCCCTCGTCCTGGTCGCAGCGGTCGCGCTGTGGGCGCTCGCGGGGCGCTCGCGCCTCCTACCCTGGGACTGGCTCTACAACCACCGATGGTCGGCCCTCGCGGGGGCCTGCGCGATCGGCCTCCTTTTCAGCTTCGCCATGCTCCTGCCCGCCAGGGCCGGGGGACGGCCCTTTCTCGCCGACCTCTACTTTGGCCGCCTGGAGAATCCGCGCTTCTTCGGGGGCCGAGTGGACGCCAAGATGTTCCTCTACCTCGCGGGCGCGGTCATGCTCTGCCTGAATCTCCTGGCCTCCTTCGCCCATCACCTGATGGCCTTCGGCTCGGCCGCGTCGCCGGGCATCGCGCTATATTGCTTCCTCTTCATCTGGTTCGTGATCGACTACCTGGTCTTCGAGCGAGTCCACCTCTACACCTACGACATCTTCGCCGAGCGCGTGGGCTTCAAGCTCGGCTGGGGCTGTCTCGCCTTCTATCCCTATTTCTACGCGGTTGGCCTATGGGCTACGGCCGAGCTGCCCGATCCCCATGCGGCGCCCTGGCTCCTCATTGCCTGCAGGTGCGTCTTCTTCGCGGGCTGGATACTGTCGCGGGGCGCCAATTTGCAGAAGTACATCTTCAAGACCAGCCCCGAGCGCGCCCTCCTCGGCATCCTCAAGCCGAGGACCGTCTCCGACGGAAAGTACGCCCTCCTGTGCAGCGGGTTCTGGGGGGTGTCGCGGCATATCAACTACCTCGGCGAGATCCTGATGGCCACCGGCCTCACGCTGGCCTTGGGCTGGCCCTCCGTCTGGGCCGCATGGCTCTATCCCCTCTATTACGTGGTCCTGCTCTTTCCCCGGGAGCGCGCCGACGAGCGCCGATGCGAGGCCAAGTACGGAGAGCTCTGGAAGGAGTACGTTCGCCGCGTCCCGAGGAGGATCGTCCCGGGGCTCTACTGAATGCGGGCCTGACCGCTCGGGAACGCTTGCGCCCCTGCGTCGTTTGCCATAACCTGACGAGATGGAGCTCAGGCACCTGCGGTACTTCCTCGCGGTCGCGAAGAACCTGAGCTTCGTCAAGGCCGCGGACTCCCTCCATATCTCCCAGCCCCCCTTGAGCAGGCAGATCCAGGAGTTCGAGGAGGAGATCGGCACGCCGCTTTTCGACCGCAGGAGCCACAGGACCGCCCTGACGAAGGCCGGCGAGTACCTCAAAGTCGAGGTCGAGCGCAATCTCGAGCGAGCCGAACCTCGAGTACGAGGAGACCGGGGTAGCGGGGGGGGGGCGAGTCGATCCCCCTATCCGAGACGATTATCCTCGGACTCTGCTATCGCGACGCGAAGCTTTTGGAATCGAAGAGGAAATTCATCGGCCTGGCGGAGAGCCATTTCATCGAGCGCTTCGCGCGGGACTCCGCGCCGCCGGAAGAATAGGCGCGCCGGGCTCTATCCTGTAGAATGGGCTCTACCGGACTCGACGGGCCCCAGGGGCGGCATCGGTCCGGGGAAGGAGCGGCGAATGCCCAGGACCGGCGCGGCGATCCCGCGATACAGCTTCCCTCTCGAGAACTTCATCTCGACGGAAAAATTCGAAAGGATCAAGGCCTTCGCCGCGGGCAAGGAGACGCCTTGCCTCATCCTCGACCTCGACGTGATCCGGGCCAGGTACGAGGAACTCAGGGAGAACCTGCCCTTCGCCAAGATCTACTACGCCGTGAAGGCCAATCCCGACGACCGGGTCCTGGAGCTGCTCCGCGATCTGGGCTCCTGCTTCGATGTCGCCAGCCGCTACGAACTCGATCAACTGATCCGGCTGGGCATCGCGCCTGAGCGCATGAGCTACGGGAACACGATCAAGAAGAAGAAGGATATCGCGTACTTCTACGAGCGGGGAGTCCGCCTCTACACTACGGATTCCATCACGGATCTGAACACCATTTCGGACGCCGCTCCCGGATCCAGAGTCTGCTTTCGCCTCCTGACTGACGGCCTCGGAGCCGACTGGCCGCTGTCGAAGAAGTTCGGCTGCCACCCCGACCTCGCGCGCCAGCTCGTCAAGACCGCGGTCCGCTTCGGGCTCGAGCCCTACGGCATTTCCTTCCATCCCGGCTCCCAACAACGGGATGTGGGCCAGTGGTCCTCGGCGCTCACGACGGTAGGCCAGCTCTTCAGGTCGATACGCGAGGAGATACACGTCGGCCTCAAGATGGTGAACATGGGCGGGGGCTTCCCGGCCAATTACCTGGAGCCGACGGACTCGATCGTGTCCTACGCCGAGAACATCAAGCGCTTCATGGACAACAGCTTCAAGGAAGGCTGGCCCGAGGAGATCGTCATCGAGCCGGGGCGCTCCCTGGCCGGCGATGCCGGGATCATCGTGGCCGAGATCGTCAACATCGCCAAGAAATCGGTCCATGAGCGCTATACTTGGGTCTTCCTGGACATCGGCAAGTTCGGAGGGCTGATCGAAACCCTCGACGAAGCCATTAAGTACCCTATCTGCTTCGAGGGCTCGGGGGATGCGATCGATACCATAATCGCCGGTCCCACCTGCGATTCCATGGACATCCTCTACGAGAAGTGGACCTATCAGATGCCGAAGAGCGCGAGGATCGGGGACCGCGTCTATATCTTCACTGCGGGCGCCTATACTCAGAGCTATTCCTCGGTCAATTTCAACGGCTTCCCGCCCCTGCCGGTCTACGTGCTGGAATAGCCGGAAGCGAAGCGGAAGGCGGACCGGATATGAGACGCGCGGACAGGGCGGTCGGCGACCGCGAGGGCTTGATCGCGATAATCGAGGACGCGGACGCCTGCCGCCTGGCCTTTGCCTCGGGCGACACTCCCTATATCGTGACCATGAACTTCGGCTACGAATGGGAGGGCCGGCTTCCCGCTTTCTACTTCCACTGCGCCCGCGAGGGCCGTAAGCTCGAGATGATGCGCTCGAATCCCCGGGTCTGCTTCGAGCTGGATTGCGGGCATGCCCTCCGGACCGGTCCCGCGCCCTGCAACTGGGGCATGAGCTACTCGAGCCTTGTCGGCTACGGCATCCTGAGCGAGCTGACCGTCGAGGCCGAGCGCCGCGCTGGGCTCGACCGCGTCATGCGGCATTACGGCTGGGGCGGCGAAGGCGGCTATTCGCCCTCGACCTTGGCTGCGACGACGGTACTGAGACTGTCGGTAGACGAGATGAGCGGAAAGCGTAAAGTTTAGCGAATTCCTCGAGTGGCTATATTAGCCCGGGAAAACCGCGAACAGCCCGGCGATCGCTACGGCGATTCCGATCAGGATCGAGTACAGGCCGATCAACCGGGCCTTCCTCCGATCCTTCGCCCTGAAATCGGCCTGCTCCACGCTGTCGGTCTTCCCCAGCTGGGATCCGAAGTTGAACACTCCCTTCATCCCGAAGCCCGCGCAGAAGTGCATCGCCGCCTGGAGGAAGCCGGTCGCCCCCATCGCCGCGGGGAGGAAGAGAAACAGTCTCCACGGGGCGGCGACCCGGAAGAGCCAGAACGCGGCCCAGAGGACGATAGTCGCTACCAGACCGAGCCAGCCGCCCCGTCTGCGCATCCCGATCTCGGCCGGTCCGATATTGCAGACGCCGGGAATGTATTCAGCCTTGCTAGCCATCTTGCCATCCTCTCGCGGCAGGCCGCCGCGCCAGGGCGACGATCGATACCGGAGACGAATTTACTTCCGGTCATCGCTCGAGTCAAACCGGACTCGGGGCCGATCGTCCTTGGCGGCGGACAGCGATTCGCGATATCGTGGAGGTATGAGGACGAGGATGCACGAGCTTCGTCGTCCATGGCCGGCGGAAAGCGGCGTCGTATCCGAGCTCATCCTCCAATCGGATTGCGGGCTCCTTCCCGCGCTTTTCGGCGACGGCGCGGCCTCGCTCCTTCGCCGTCTCCAGGCGGCTCCCTCCAATCCCTACTCTTCCGAGAAGACGCTGGTCATCGCCGCCGGGCTCGAGCCCGCGGAGGTCCGCGGCGCCCTCGTCGGCTCTCCCGTCGCGACGACGCGCGCCGAGCGGCTGCGGACAGCGGCTCTCCTTCTCGCTTGGTACGGCCCCGCTGTCATCGCCCGGCTCCCCCGGCTCGCGCGGGCGGGAAAGGCGCTGGACGATCTTCGGGACCGCGACTTCTATCTTTCGCATATCGCCGTCCTGCCCGAGCATCGCGGGCGGGGGGCGGGGAGGGAGCTCCTCCTGGCCGGGGAGGAGCGAGCCTTCCGGGGAGGGGCGCGTCGCATGGTCCTCGACGTAGAGGAAGGCGCCGAAGGCGCTCTCGCCTTCTACGCCCGCCTGGGCTATCGTCTCGACTCAAGGATCGGCATCGATCTCGGGCGCCGGGGCGCCTTCGGCTTTTTTCGATTGACCAAGGACTTGGGGCTTTCCTGAGCGGGAAGATGCCCGGGACCTCGCGAATCCGTCGGCGATCTCCTCTCCCGAAAAGCGGGCGAGCAGGACCGCACCCGCGATTATTCCGACGAAGCCGGCGACGGCGAGGGCGCGCAGGAAGGGATCCTCCGCCGGCGTCTCGCCGAGCGCGCCGATGCCCACGCAGATCGCGACCAGACGAGAGCAGAGGTCCGATACCGCGGTGACGAGGATCGCGCGGCCGTGCTGATAGGAGCGCGAGAGGATAAGGAAGCCGGCCACGTAGGCGGCGATCAGGCCTGCGCCCGCGCCGGCGACCGCGAAGCCCGAACCGCCCCGCTGCAGGAGCTCGATCAGGATCTTCGTCGAGACGTCGCCGAGCCCCAGAAGGATACCGGCCATGACGGCGAAGGAGACGGCCCAGGGCACGCGGACCTTCAGAGCGCTCGGCAGGATATAGGCGAGGGAGCAGACGAGGAGGCTGGCCGCGATCTCAGGCCCCAGGAGCGCGGAGAGCAGGGCCTGCCGCGCTCCTTCCGGGGGATTCTCCGATATTCCCAAGGCCAGGATCCCCGCCGCCACCAGAGCTACGCCGATCCATTCCCGGGTCGAGAGTCGGTGGCGCAGGAAGATGAGCGAGAAGGCGGCGAGAACGACAAATCCCGAGCCTTGGATGGCGCGCGCTATCGACACGGGGATGAAGACCAGGGCGAAGGCGAAGAGGCCCCAGCCGAGGGCCGAGGCCGCGAGCCCCGCGAGCCAAGGGCCCGACCGCAGGAGCGTGGCCAGGGCCGCCGGCAGGGAGCGGCCGAAACGGATCCGCGGGAGTTCGTCGACGGCCAGCTTTTGGAGGACAATCCCTATGTCCCACAGGATCGCGCAGAGGGTCACGAGGACGAGAGCGGTCCAGATCGACATGGGGCTCAGAGCCTGAATCGGACCGATCTTCGGTCCATGGCGTAGGCCAGGACGGTCAGTCCCGCGAGGAGGACCGCCAGTTGGGCCAGGAGGAGCCAGGGTGGCGAGGCCTCGTGCCACCAGGCGGAGTCGGGGAGCACAAAAAGCGCCAGCGCCAATTGGTGGGCCAGATAGAGGGCGAGGGGCCTGCGGCCCCATATCTCCAAGGGCCCCGGCCGGGCGGTCCTGGCGCCGAATGCCAGCCTGAAGAGGGCAATGACGAAGAGGGAGAGGCCGAGACTGATCAGCACGTAGCTGGCCGAAACCCGATTCTTCGAGATCGGCGCGACGAAGGAGAGGAGGAAGCCCGACAGGCCGATGAGCGCGCCCGCGGACAGGAGGAAGCCACGGGGGCGTCGCCGCGCGAGCTCCGTCACCGCTTCCCCGACGAGGATCATGGAGGCCCACGAGACGGAGCCCAGCATCCCGCCGTGGCTGCGCGAGAGGATGAGCCCGGCGGTCGAGGGTATAAGGAGCTGGTAGGCCGCCATGAACGCGCCGCCGATGGCCAGCCGAGCGAGGGGAGGGAGGCCGACTACGCACAGGAGGCCTAGCCCTGCAACCCCGAGGGCTTGGAGGACTCCCCAGTCGATCGTACCTCCGGCGGGGAGGGCGAAGGATTGACCGGCGGAGAGGATAGCCCCGATTCCGATCAGGGCCAAGTATCGACCCGCCGTCTCCCAGGCCGCGGCGCTCCTGCCGGCGCGCCTGAGCTTCCTCTCGTAGGAATCCCTGAAGGGCACCGCCATCGCGACCACGAAGAGCGGCGCGATGAGGTCGATGACCGTGAGCCCGATGTCCGGGGCGTGCTTCAAATAGCCGGGAACGACCGCCTTGTCGGCCAGGAAATTCGCGATGACCATGGTGACGACGGCGAGCCCTCGGAAGGCGTCGAGGCTGCGGTCGCGTTGGTCCGGCGTGGCCGGTTCGGCGCTCATCGATCCAATATACTGCCGCGCTCCGGGGCTTTTCAAAGGCCTCCGACCGCCTACCGAATCCGGGCCCCCGTGAGTATCTTCGATACCATGAACATCCAAGACAAGGTCGTTATCGTTACGGGAGCCTCGGAGGGCATCGGCAAGGCGCTCGCGGAGGCCCTCGCCTCCAAGGGCGCGAAGCTCGTCCTCGCGGCGCGCTCCGAAGACAGGCTCAGGGCCCTCGCGGCGAAGCTGCCGGGCGCCCTGGCTCTGCGAGCGGATATGCGGAAGGCCCAGGACATCGGGGCCGTAGTCTCGGCGGCGATGCGCGAGCACGGGCGCGTGGACGTCCTGGTGAACAACGCAGGACAGGGCATGTACGGACCCGTCGAGAGCGTGGATCTCGAATCCTACAGGACCATGATGGAGCTCAACGTCTACGCCCCCTTGCGGGCCATGCAGCTCGTGATTCCCCACATGCGCGCGGCCGGCGGCGGGATGATCGTCAACATCGGCTCCATGGTGTCCAAGAACGCCTTTCCATCGCTTGGCGCCTACGCGTCCACCAAGTACGCCCTGAACGCGCTGTCCTTCACCGCGCGGGCGGAGCTGGCCAAGGACGGGATCATCGTCTGTGTCATGCAGCCGAAGATGACGGCGACCCGCTTCGGCGAGAACGCCATAGGAGCTCGACCCTCCTTCGCAGGCCCCTCCGGCTCGGGGGCCCCCGGCATCGACAGCCCCGAGCAGGTGGCGGCGAAGGTGCTGGAGCTGATAGGATCGGAGGCGGCCGAGGCGAGCATGTAGCGGGGGGGAAGCATGGGCGAATCGTCGGCGATCAGGAAGAAGGACTACCTCGACGAGCTCGACAGGCTCACGGTCGAGCTCGTCAAGCTGCAGCAATGGGTGAAGGCGAAGGGCCTCAAGGTCGTGGCCCTCTTCGAAGGCCGCGACGCGGCGGGCAAGGGCGGCGTGATCAAGGCCATCACGGGAGGACTAAACCCGCGATCCGCCAGGATAGCCGCCCTGGGCGTGCCCACGGAGAAGGAGAGGACGCAGTGGTATTTCCAGCGCTATGTCGCCGAGCTTCCCTCCGGCGGCGAGATGGTCTTCTTCGACCGCAGCTGGTACAACCGCGCAGGCGTCGAGAGGGTCATGGGCTTCTGCACCGAGGCCGAATACCGGGAGTTCGCGCGCTCCGTGCCCGAGTTCGAGCGCATGCTCATCCGCTCTGGCATAATCCTCCTGAAGTACTGGTTCAGCGTCAGCGACGAGGTCCAGGAGACCCGCTTCAGGGATAGGCTCGAGGACCCGGCCAAGCGCTGGAAGCTCTCCCCCATGGACATGACGGCCAGGTCGAAATGGGTGGACTACTCGCGCGCCAAGGACGAGATGCTCGAGTTCTCGGACACTCCCGACAGTCCCTGGCACGTAGTGGACGCCGACGACAAGTTTTGCGCCAGGCTCAATGTCATCGCGCACCTGCTCAAGAGCGTCCCCTACGAGGACCTCACGCCGGAGCCCATCGAGCTGCCGCCCCGGCAGAAGGCCGGCAATTACGCCAGGCCGCCCATCGACAGCCAGAAGTGGATACCGCGGATCTACCCGGGAGCGGTCGAAGGAGCGGCGCCGACCGTTGCCCCGCCGCCGAAGGCCGAGGGCGGGAAAATGGGAAGGAAAAAGGGGAGGAAGAGCGGGAAAAACTAGCCCCTCCCCCGGAACCCGCTTGCGCGGGTCCTGGGTTCGGGGCCTACCAACGAAGGTAATTCAGCGGTCAGGGCAGCTTGAGCGCCTCGACCATGTAGCGGACGGCCGGATCGCCTTTGTCGACCATCCGCTTCTCGACGATGAAGACCAAAGTCCTCTCGTCTGGCGCGGCGATGATCCTGCGGATCACGTATTGCCTTACGCCCTGCCGCTTGATATCGGGATTGCCTCCCACGACTCGCTTCAGGGCGCCGTCCTTCGCGGTGTAGGACACGGCGATTCCGAAGGAAGAGGATGTGGTCCCTTTGACCTCGGAGGAGCTCTGGTTGAGCGAGACTTCGAGGGCCGCGCCCGTCTTGAAGTCCCGGAACGAGAGGCTCGCCGGTGGCTCCTGGCCGTCCATGAGGACGTAGAGCAGGCGCCCCGGCCTCACGTGGTCGATCTTGTACTTCTTCACGAGGGCCTGCTCGTCGCCCACCAGGGCGAAGAGGGCCCCGGACGCGTCCTGGCCGGGCTCCAGGGCCGCATCGAAGGTCTTGCGCGCGATTCCCTTGTCTACGAAGTCGTTGCGCCTGTCGTCGACGAGGTAGGTCTCGGCGTAGGGCTTGCCCGCGGTCTGGTCCATTCCGTACTGGCCGAACATGAAGTAGGCCGAATCGGGGGAGAAGCCGAGGTTCACGAACGTAGCGACATCGCCCGCGAAGGCCGGGGCGAAGGCTGCGAGGAAAAAGGCCGCCGCGAACAGGCTACGTTTCTTCATGGCGCTCTCCTTTCCACAATATCGGCCGCGGGGGATGGCGACTTTATCGGAATTGCCGCCCCTGCGGTCCCGGGAGCCGCTCGCTATTGGACCTTGTCGGCCAGCGCCTCGTGGCGAAGCGTCAGGTTGGGAGAGGCCGGCCGATTCCGGGGAAAAGGAATTGAGGAGGAAAGGCAAGTCCATCGGGCCGGTCTTTTAAATGCGGGGATCTCGTAGTATCCTGATACGGTGACGATAGCGGCGCGACGCAGGACATATTGGGCCTTATTCCTCGGATCCTGCGCCTGTCTCGTCCTTTTCTTCCTTTTATACCTGCGATTGTCGCAGGGTTCGAGGACGCCGGCCTTTCTCGTGAAGGCGAATGCATTCGGGAGCTTTCGCATCGGGACGACGGTGTTTCCCTCTCATTACCTGGCTGCGGCCGGGATAGGACTCTGCGCCCTCTACTCGGCCCTCGTCCTCGGCTTCATACTCTACTCCTTCCGCAAGACCGTTTCCTCGGAGATCTATTTCTTCTCCTTTTGGGTACTTACGGTGGGGCTCGAAGTCTTGCGGCTCTCGGTGTTCGATCTGGCGGCGGGCGGAGGCTCGGTGTACTGGCAGACCGCCGCGACCAAGGCCCTGCTTTGCGCGCGCTATGCCGGCTATCTCTCGCTTTTCGCGTCGGGCCTCTACGCCGCTGGCTTTCGCAACGAGAAGCTCGGAGCCTCCGAGGCCGTCATAGTGGCGATCTCCTTCGGCCTGGCGACGGCCATGCCCGTCGACACCGGAGCGTTCGCCCCTACGCTCGAGCTCCGGGCGGGCTATTTGGGGATCAATTCCATCCTCGTGATCGTCGTAGCCCTGGTCACTGTGGCTGATTTCCTTTACGCCGCGCATTCGACCGGAGAGGCTGCCTATCGCGCGGTCGCGCTGGGAGTAGCGATCTTCCTCGTAGGGCACCGCCTCCTCATGACGGAATGGAACCCGTTTGGGATGATAGCGGGCTTCGTCCTTCTCGTCGCTGGCTCCTGGCTCTTCGTATCGCGCCTCCATTCCTACTACCTCTGGCAATAGCGAAGGCGCAAATGCGGCCTGGCGGGTGACGGTGTTCAGAAGAGAAGGGTCGCTATGACTCCGACGGCCACGGGCAACACGATATTGTCGAAGTCCTTCGTCGGCGCCGCTTCGATGAGCGCGGCCGATACGGCTACGATGAGGGAGCGCTTCGCGTCGCCGGTGATGGCGATGGAGGCGACAAATACGGCCAAAAGGCAGGCGAGGCTGCCTTCCAGCGATTTGCCCCCGGTGAAGGGAAGGCGGACGCTGCCATAAGCCTTGCCGACGAGACTCGAGAGGCCATCGCCGAAGGCGAGGGCGTAGATCGCGATCGAGGCCGCAGGGTTCGGATAGAGGATGAGGGCCAAAAGAGCGCCGATACCGAGCGTCACGGGACCGAGCACGAAGCGCTTCCCGTCGCGTCTCCTGTCGGCGAGAGCGGTGATGGGCGAGATTATCGGGAAATAGTAGCCTTGCATGCGCAGGCGCTCGCAGGCTGCGTAGAAAAGCACCCCTCCCGATAGGAGCCCCATCGCCAAGCCCAGGTTCAAGGACGCTATCCCGGGAACGAATGCGATGAGGAGATGGATTCCCTTCCTGAGGAGTTCTGTGCGTATCTCTTGCGATGCTAGGCCTAATACTCGTGGACTAGTTTTGCTCGGAGCTGTAGGAAGGTATTCCATCATTAGGTACCGCTCTCTATTATCGCAATAAACATGCCATATTTGCAAGATCTAAAATAAACATTTAATTCTTTTCATAATAATTACTTGTACATTCGTAATACATAAGGAATTTGGCGTTGTATGATAATGTCGACACTTTGGGAGCCCATTTCGAGTATTCCCGGCGATTCGCGGTCCTTGACAGCGGCATTCGCGGATGCTAGCTTCTTGTCAAGTTCGTTCCGGGGCGATTAACTCAGTGGGAGAGTGCTACCTTCACACGGTAGAAGTCACTGGTTCAAATCCAGTATCGCCCATCGATTGGATTTTGTTATTTAAAAATGAATTAGGCTAATTCGAAAACCATCATTACAAGTGATAAACTCCCCAATTATCGAGTGTTTGGTCGAACCTGTTACGTAACTTGGAGAGCTCATGTCCGCCAAGCGGCGCAACGCGTCGAGATGGTCCTGCACCGGCTTGAGTCCGCCGTGTAGATGGAGTAGTGGGACCAAGACGTAGGAGAGTATGTTGCCGGCAACGAGTACCCGGTCGTTCTCGATCAGGATAGCTGCTTGGCCAGGAGCATGAGCCTAGTGCTCGACGATGCGGACTCGCGGACCGTCCCAAGGGATGTACTCCGTCCCTAGTAGTAAGGCGGTGATCGCGCCGAACAGATCCAGCGACACGTGCTGAGCGCTCCCCTCGGCCATGCGGCGTCCGATTTTCAGCCGGGCCTGGACGGTGGCCGCACACTGGCTATGCCGTAGCGGGTCGCCGAACCGAGCCGGGGTGCCAAAGCAGGTGGTCCCAATGCGGATGGGTCGAGAACCCGACCGACACGGCGTCGCCATGTTCAATGAGCTCATCCGCAAGCGCGGCCAGCTCGTTGCCGTGTATTCCCGGGTCGACCAGCAGCGCACCGGTATGTCCCCTCACGATCATCGCAATGCTCTAGAGGAAGTCGTTCCGGTGTACCAGTATGTTTTCGGAGCTCTGCGTCAGCAACTCTCACCTCTACCCACGTATGCTTTCTATGTGTCACCAATACGGGTATAGCTATTTCCAGAAATTCAACTTCTCATTTAGCCTTTGTGTCGCTTCGCACATTGCCCTGACATATCTTCGCGCGCTTTCCTGACACGCACA
>CAYOIX010000030.1:0-62710 GCA_964404145.1 uncultured Treponemataceae bacterium | reverse complement strand
TAGACGCAGACCTCGTGGTCGAGGCAGAGCTCCTCGGTGAGCCAGGCGCCCATCCGCCCCGTGCCGATTATCTGGATGCGCACGATCAGATCCTCCGCTCGATGTAGCAGCCGAGGAGGCGGAAGTCCCTCGCGATCCCGCCGGCCTCGGCGATCGCGAGGGAAACCCGCTCGTCCCGCGCGGATCCGTCGAAGTCGAGGAAGATGGCGTAGTCGCCGGGCTTGCTGGGCACCGATTCGATGCGCGTGAGGTTGATGCCGGCGCGGGCGAATATCTCGAGGGTCTTGAAGAGGGCGCCCGCCTTGTCCTCGGTGGAGAAGACCGCCGAGCACTTGTTGCCGCCCTCGCGGCCGTCGCTCCTGGCCAGGATCAGGAAGCGCGTGCGGTTGTTCTCGGCGTCCTGGATCTCGTCCTTTATGATCTCGAGGTCGTAGATCTCGGCGGCGAAGCGGTTGGCGATCGCCGCGGCGTCCCGCGGCCTCTCCTGCGCGATCATGCGGGCCGCGCCCGCGGTATCATAATAGGGCCTGGGCTCGAGCTTGTTGCGGGCGAGGAAGCTGCGGCACTGCGCGAGGGCCTGCGAATGGGAGTAGGCCGAGCGTATCTCGCGGTGGTCGGTCCCGGGAACGGCGAGGAGACAGTGCGACACCGGCATGTCTATCGCGGCGACGATCTTGAGGTCGGTGTCGATCAGTATCGAGTTGACGGGACCCACGATGCCGCCCAGGCTGTTCTCGACGGGCACGATCCCGAAGTCGAAGTAGCCGTCGCGGACCGAATCGAAGACGTCCGAGAAGTCTCGGCAGGGCATCGCCGCCGCCGAGCCGTCCCAGGCGCGGGCGGCGACCTCGCTGTTGGCTCCGTGCTCGCCCTGGAATCCGACCGTTTTGGGCCTGCGCTCCTGGATGGCCTTGGCCTCGGCCATGATCCGCTTCCACAGCTCGCCCGTGAACCCGGGCCCGGCCAGGCAGCGGGACGAGCGGGTTATGCGCTCGAGCACAGCCTTCTCCCGCTCCGGATCCGAGGTGTCGGGCTTCAAGGATCGCGAGAGCAGCGCCTTCTCCATCCTCTCGTCGAGCAGCGAAAGAATCCGCGCGTCGATGCGGTCGATGTCGTCCCGTAAGTCCTTGAGCGTCATGCTTCCTCCACGGCCTTCGCGGCCGCCGCTGGCGACGTCCTGGTCGGCGCCTGCCGCGCGGATAGCGTCAGGTCGGCGAGCGCGATCGCGCAGGCCGCCTCGAGGGCCACGGCCGCGCGCAGGGCAATGCAGGCGTCGTGGCGGCCTCCCGGGGCGAGAATGGCCTCCTCGCCGGATTCGAAATCGAGGGTCCGCTGGGGGGCGGATATGGTGGAGGCGGGCTTGACGGCTACCCGGACGACGAGCTCGTTGCCGTTGGTGATGCCGCCGTTGATCCCGCCCGCCCCGTTCTTCGCGGTCTTTCCGGAGCGCTCGACGAAGGGGTCGTTGTGTTGGCTGCCGCGCATGCGGGCCGCGGCGAAGCCGTCGCCGAATTCCACTCCGCGCACGGCGGGAACGGCGAAGAGGACGTGCGCGATGAGGGACTCGGCCGCGTCGAAGAAGGGCTCGCCGAGGCCTGGAGGCAGGCCGTTCACTCGCATTTCGACGAGGCCCCCCACGGAATCCCCCGCGGCCTTGGCCTCGGCGGCCGCGGCCTCGACGTCGGGACGGCCTCCCGCCTCGACGACGCGCGTGTCGAAGCGGACGCCACCGGAGAATTCCCCCCCGAGCACGCGTTTGGCGATGGCCCCCGCCGCGACGAGGCCGGCCGTGACCCGGCCCGAGAAGTGCCCCGAGCCGCGCGGATCCGAGAAGCCGCCATACTTGTAACGCGAGGTGAAGTCGGCGTGCCCCGGCCGAAGGACGCGCCTGAAGGCCTCGTAGTCCGACGAACGCGTATCCGCGTTGCGCAGCACGACGCAGATCGGCGAGCCGGTCGAGCGCCCCTCGTACAGGCCCGAGAGGATCTCGGGCGAGTCGGTCTCGCGTCGCTCGGTGGTGCCCGCCGCGCCGGATCGGCGCCGCGCGAGGTCGCGCTCGAGGTCCGTGAGGGATAGCGCGATTCCGGCGGGGCATCCGTCGACGAGAATCCCGACGGCGGGGCCGTGGGACTCACCGAAGATCTCGACGCGGAAGCAGCGTCCGAAGGAGTTCATGGAGCCTCCATGATGAAAGCTTGAAGGTCGGCCAGGGGCACCGGCTCGACGACCACCGAGCCGATGGCCACCGGCAGGGCCATGAGGATGTCCGAGCCCAGCCTCTTCTTGTCCGCGAGCACGGCGTCGCCGACCGCCTTCCGGAATACCGGGCCGTCGGGGATGGCGGCGAGCTGCGCCGCGGCCGCGATGGTGGAGGGGAGCGCGTGGGCCTCGATAAGGCGCAGTATGCGCTCGCAATCGCCGGAGCATAGGCGGCCGATGCGGAAGGCCAGCCGGCAGGCCGCCCCCAGGCCGGCCGCGACAGAGTGGCCGTGGGGCAGGCCGGCCGTCGCCTCTATGCCGTGCCCGACGCTGTGGCCGAGGTTGAGCTTCCGCCTCTCCCCGGACTCGCGCTCGTCGCGCTCGACTACGCCCGCCTTCAGCTCGACCGAGCCGGCCACTATGCGCTCGAGCGTCTCGTCGGATGGGCGGAACGGCGCCTCGGGGTGGGGTCGCGCGCCCAGAGCGGAAGATCGCTCGACGAGGTCGAAGTAGTCCCCTCCGGCAAGGACCGCATGCTTGACCACCTCCGCCATTCCCGAAGCGAACTCGACATCGGGCAAAGTCGCGAGAAGGCCGACGTCCATCGTCACGAAGCGGGGCTGGGCGAAGGAGCCGACGAGGTTCTTGACCCCTCGGAAGTCCAGGCCGTTCTTCCCGCCGATCGAGGCGTCCACCATCGCGAGGAGGGTGGTCGGCGCGAAGCCGAAATCGATGCCCCGCAGCCAAGTCGAGGCGGCGAAGCCGGCCAGGTCGGAAATCGCCCCTCCGCCTATCGCGAGGACGAGACCGTCGCGCCCCAGGGAATTCTCCAGGAAGGAGCCGTAGAGCGCCTCCAGCGACGCGAGGGACTTGGCGGCCTCCCCGCGCTCGACTTCTATCACGGGACAGGTCGGGAAGGCCTGTCCGTAGACGCGGCGGATCAGGCGGTCGGTGACGACGACCGTCTTGGCGGCGTCGATGGTCCCGCCGATGCCGGAGAGCGGGCCGAAGGAGATGCGCGAGACCCGCCCGCCCTGACCGCGAAGGACTAGCTCCATGGGGCCCCCTCCTCTAGTCCATCGCGTCCGCGAAGGGATCTCGCGAGCCGGAGGCTCGCGACGGAGAGGGGCTTCGAGCCGGATCGGGCGCCCGCGTCGCGGCTCCGTCGGCATCCGCGAAGCGTTCCTCGGATGCGTTCCCGCCCGGCGGGTCGCCCCGCGCCTCCGCGGCCTGCGCCTCCATGGCGCATTCGGCCATGAACTCGCGCAGGCCGGCGATGCGCCCCATCAGGACTTTGAAGGCCTCGGGGGTCAGCTGCTGGTCCTTATCGCTCAACGCGGTCTTTGGATCGATGTGCACCTCGATCTCGAGGCCGTCCGCGCCGGCGGAGACCGCCGACAGACTCATAGGCGCGATCATGTACCGGATGCCCGTCCCGTGCGAGGGATCCACGAGTATCGGCAGGTGGCTCTCGGCGTGGACGGCCGGGACCATGCTGAGGTCGAGCGTATTGCGCGTGTAGGTCTCGAAAGTTCGGATGCCCCGCTCGCAGAGGATCACCTTGTCGTTGCCTTCCGCGAGGATGTACTCGGCGCAGTTGAGCCATTCCTCGAGCGTCGAGTACATTCCCCGCTTGAGGAGGATGGGTTTGCCCGACTTTCCCGCCTCGCGGAGCAGGGAGAAGTTCTGCATATTGCGCGCGCCGATCTGGAGGATGTCGGCGTACTCGCCGACCCAGGAGACGTCGCGCGTATCGACGACCTCGGTCACTATGGGCAGGCCGGTCTCTTTCTTGGCCTTGTCGAGTATCTTGAGGCCCTTCAGTCCCAGGCCCTGGAAGGCATAGGGCGAGGTCCTGGGCTTGAACGCGCCTCCGCGGAGCATCTTCGCCCCGGCGTCGCGGACGGCCACGGCCGTCCGCAGCGTCTGCTCTTCCGTCTCTACGGAACAAGGACCCGCGATGACGACGAACTCTTCGCCGATCCGGACTCCTCCGACTTCCACCACGCTCCTGGCGCCGCCGGGCTTCTTGCCGGTCAATTTCAAGTTGTTCATGCCGACCTCGCTCCGTACATGGGCCGCACCGGCGCGGAAGGCGGCATCGCGCCCCGTATTGCGTCGATTCTTGTTTTGAGCCTATAAATACGAGGCTCGCCATGATATCGGCCGCGGCGCGGCCGGTCAAGTTGGAGGTTCCTTCCGTGCAGCAGCTCTCCGCTCGCGTTCGCGGTCTCTCGCCGTCCCGCACCATCGCCATGAACCAGAGGGCGCGCCGCCTTCGCGAGGCCGGAGTCGACGTCGTCGACCTCACCGTCGGCGAGCCCGACTTCCCCACTCCCGAGCCCGTGCGCGAGGCGGCCAAGCGGGCCATCGACGAAGGGAACAATTTCTATACTCCCGTCGCGGGCTACGCCGATCTCCGCGAGGCCGTCTCGCGCAAGCTCGCGCGGGAGAACGGCCTCGACTACCCCGCCTCGCGCGTGATGGTCTCCAACGGCGCCAAGCATTGCATAGCCAATGCCCTCCTCGCCCTCGTCGACCCGGGAGACGAAGTCGTCATTCCCGCTCCGCACTGGGTGAGCTACTCCGAATTGGTGAAGCTCGCGGGGGGGATACCTGTCTCGGTGCCGACCCTCGCCTCTGAAGGCTACAAGCTCCGGGCCGCGGCCCTCGAGGCGGCTACCGGCCGGAGGACGAAGGCCCTGGTACTTTGTTCTCCCTCCAATCCCACGGGCGCCGTATACACCCGGCGCGAGCTCGAGTCCCTCGCGGCCGTCCTCGAGCGCCGCCCCCGCGTCTGGGTCGTCAGCGACGAAGTCTACGAGCACATCAATTACGTCGGCGCGCACGCGAGCGTCGCGTCGATCCCCTCCCTCACGGAGAGGACGGTCCTCGTCAACGGCGTGTCGAAGGCCTACGCGATGACCGGCTGGCGGATCGGCTACCTCGCGGGACCCGAAGCCCTCGTATCGGCATGCATCGACCTCCAGGGCCAAATGACCACGAACGCCTCTTCTATCGCCCAACGCGCAGCCTTCGCCGCCCTCGAGTCCGGCACCACGCTCCTCGGGGACATGCTCGCCGCCTTCCGCCGCAGGCGTTCCCTCGTGGTAGCCGGCGCCTCGGCGCTGCCGGGACTGTCGCTCGGGGAGCCGGAAGGCGCCTTCTACATATTCCCCGACGTCTCCGCGCACTATGGGCGCAGGGCGAGCTTCCTTGCCGGCGCGCGGACGATCGCCTCTTCGGACGACTTCTCGGAATTCCTCCTCGAGGAGGCTCGGGTCGCGGTGGTTCCCGGCTCGGCCTTCGGGGATGACCGATGCGTACGGATATCCTTCGCCTGCGCCGACGAGAGGCTCGCGGCGGCCCTCGATAGGATAGCCTCGGCTTTGCGTTCCCTCGACTGACGGATCGGTATCGCTCATCGCGCTGCGTCCTTCCGCGTAATGTATTTTTCGTGGCGCCGATCGGAGCCGACGTGAGCCTCGCCCTCGGCCGGCTGCGCTTCCGCCGGCCGTAGGCCGGCGAGTGTTGCCGGCCTAGGGGTTCTACGCGCTCGCTTCGCCAGGCCGGACGGCGAAGGAGCGGCGATAGGAATAAAAGTAGAAGGAGAGGCGGGAATAGCTGAAGGAAAGGCTGGAGGGGGCGAAGAGGCCCCGGCCCTCTGTCTGCGAAGCGACCCCGGAGAAGGCGCCGCCCGATTCGTCCATGCCGACGATGTCCACCGCCTAGAAATTACCACGCCGCCGACTGGACAGTCAAGTTGCTGTAGATAGAATCACCGGCCGGGCTGGGGGCGACGCAAAGGGAGCCGCTGGACCTTCAGCGAATACGATGATTCGGAGGAGGGACTCATACCCCGCAGCTCGCTGCGTAATACGCTTCAAGGTACAGGGGTATGAGGCCCTCATACAAAAAATTTCCTTACCGAGCGAACGATACCTCGCAGCTGCTGCGAGGTCGTTCATTTTGTCGCGGGATTCCCGGAAGGGGAAGGCGGTAACCTTCCGCGAGATTGCCGCGAAGTCGATCGATAGTCCGGGAATTCCGCGTCTTCGATAGGTTGGGCTCTCCTCTACCTGAGTTTCGCGATCTCCACCTGCACCATGGCGTCGCATCGCTCGTTGCCTTCGACCCCCGCATGTCCCTCGACCCATCGGAACTTGGGCTTGACGCGGTCCGCGACGGAGTCGAGCTCCTCCCAGAGCTCCCGGTTCTTGACGGGCTTCCTGTCGGATGTGCGCCATCCGTTGCGTTTCCAGGAAGCGATCCAAGAGCCCATGCCGTTCTTCACGTACTGCGAGTCGGTATAGACGACGACGGCGGCGCCGGGCGCCCTCCGCTCCGCCTCCTCGAGCGAGGCTATTACCGCCCTGAGCTCCATCCGGTTATTGGTCGTCTCGGCCTCGCCTCCCGAGCCGAGTATCTCCCTGGTCTCGAGCCCTCCCTCCGCCGGCAGGCGGAGGACGAAGGCCCAGCCCCCAGGCCCCGGGTTTCCCGAGCAGCCGCCGTCGGTGTAGATGATCGCGTCGTCCATCAGGCGGAGTATCCCCGATTATCTGAGGATGGTCGAGAGGGCGGGTACGTATGTCACGAGGATCAGGACCGCCGCCTGGACGATGAGGAAGGGCCAGATGTCGCGCACGATGCGCGGCACGGGCTTCCGGAAAGTGTAGCTGGCGAGGAAGATGTTCATCCCCACCGTCGGCGTGAGGAAGCCGAGGAGGAGATTCATGATGAAGATGACGCCGAACTGTACCGGGGGGACGCCGAAGGCGGCGCCCAGCGGGATGAGGAAGGGCGAGACGACGAGGATCGCCGAGAAGATGTCCATGAGGCAGCCGACCACGATGAGGAAGAGGTTGAGCAGGAGGAGGAATACGAATTTCGAGCTCACGAAGGCCTGGATCCAGGCCGTGAAGGCCGCGGGGACGTTGGCGTCTATGAGGTAGAACGAGAGTCCCCTGGCGGCGGCTATCACCATCAGGGTGCCGCCGACGATGGGGAAGGCCTTGCCGAGGGCCGCGACGAGCTTCCGCGGCCTGAGCTCCCGCTTTACGACGGATTCGACTATCGCGATATAGAGGACGGCCAGGGCGCCTATCTCCCGCAGGTCGGCGAGGCCGGTGAAATAGAGGAGGATCGCGGCGACCGGGACCAGTAGCTCCAGCGCCGCCGGCTTCAGCGCGCCGACCGAGGCGCGGAGGCTGAAAGAGCGCTCGCGCGCCTCCCTCTTCGGCGACATGAGGACGCCGGCGGCGCACATCGCGGCGATGAGGATGACGCCGGGCACGAGGGCCCCCTTGAAGAGCGAGACGATGCTGAATCCCTCCGAGGAACCGTAAAGGAACTGCGCGTTCACTCCGTACACTATGACGGCGGCGCTCGGCGGGATGAGGAGGCCTATGTCTCCGCTCGCGGTGATGAGGCCCCTGCTCCTCTCCTCGGAGAGCCCTCCGGATTGGGACAGGACGGTGGCGAGTATGCCGCCCAGGGCGACTATGGTGACGCCGTTGATGCCGGTGAAGGTGCTGAATACGGCGCAGGCGAGCACGGCCGCGATCGCCTCTCCCCCCCGGAACCAGCCGAAGAGCTCCCGGAACACGGCCACGAAGCGCTTGCCGGCCCCCGACTCGGCAAGGAGGATACCCGCGATGCCGAAGAGGGGGAGGGCGGAGATCGACCCTCCCTTCAGGAGGGAGTAGGCCTCGCTGGGCGCGAGCTCGATGAAGGCGCCGTTCCCGACGAAGAGGATCGCCGCCACTCCGCTCAGCACGGTGAAGATCGGCGCGCCGAAGGGGACTGCCAGTACGACGAGGACGCCGAGGAGGAGGCCGTAGGCGCCGACGAAGGCCCCCGCCGAGGTGGAGAGGGAGACCAGGAAGGCCGGCGCCGAGCCTGCGGCTGCGATCGCGAAATTTCGGATCGAGGAGATCGCGAGGAGGCTGCCCAGCGCGACGCTCAGGGCCGCGACGGCGACGGATCCCTTGCGGCCGGGCCTGCCACGGACCGCCGAGCGGATGGAGAACGCGGTCATGAGAGCCGCGCTGATCGGCATGATCGCGGCGATATCCCGCGTGGGCATTATCCAAACGCGGGCCGCCGGATCGAAGCCGGTGAGCATGAAAGAGAGGGTGGCCCAGAACAGGCACGTCTGGGATCCGATCGCCACGGCGTCGCCGAGGTAGGCCATTGCGCTCCGGAGCTTTCCCTTGCCGGAGGTCGCCTCGCCGCCGGCGAGCGAGATGTGCCTTTTGTCGAGGGAGGCGAGGGCGGCGGCGGCGAAGGCCAGGACCAGGGTGGCATGGTCCGCGATCGCGCCCGCGGGGGCTATCCCCCTCCAGAAGATCCGCGCGAGGGCGAGGTCGGCGATCGGGAGGGTGATTATCGCGGCCACGGCGAGGGTCGCGACCGCAACCAGCGCTCCGCGGAGCGCGCGGACCGCCGGGCCCTCGTTGTCCTGATCGAGGCCGCCGCCCCGCTTCCCTCCGCTCATTTGGATTTCCGGACCTTCGCGAGCGCGGCGTCTATGGCCTCGAGCATGTCGCTGGAGAAAAGCTGGGAGATCAGGCCGTTCCGCCTCTGGGCGAACACTTCGGCCCACTTCGCCGCGGCTTCGGCCGGCTCGGGAGGAACTTTGATTCCGTCCAGCGAGGCGATGGCATCGGCCTCTAGCTTGGCGCTGTCGAGGCTGATCTTCCTGGCCATGTCCCGGACGACCTGCTCGAGCGGCGGCTTCAGGTCCGCGGGCACCCTGTCCCAGCTCGACTTGTTCAGGACCAGGGCGCCGATGAAAGGGGCGACCTTGAAGCCCGACATGTACGCGATCTTTCCCCGCAACTGCGACCATAGGCTCGCGATGTAGATCGGGCTCACGCAGGCCGCGTCCACGGTATTGGAGTTGATCTGCAGGAGGAAATCGGCGGTGCTTCCCTTGATCGTCCTCGCCCCGACGCTCTCCATGAGCTGCATCTCCTGGTCCTCTATCGGGCTGATGGAGATGCGGAGCTTGGAGAAGTCGGCGGGATAGACGATCGGCGACCTGGAGAAGTACCGCGCCCAGCCTCCCTTCGAGAGCGCCAGCACGATATAGCGGTCCCCGAGCTTAGATTCGATCAGCGGCTCTACGGCGTCGAGCACGGCGTCGAACTCGGCGTCGTCGCGCATGTAGCTGGGCATCGAGAGGGCGAGGCTGTCCGGGTAGAGCTCCGCCATGCCGTCGGTGGTGAGGAGGGCTCCGTCCACGCCCAGCCGCATCTTCTGGATGATGTCCGACTCCGAGGCCACGTGGGCGCTCTGCGGGAAGGCCAGCTTGACCCGCCCGGCGGACACCCGGTCGAACTCCGCCGCGAGGCGCCTGAGCCCGAGGTCCCAGGGGCTGTTCGCGGGCACGTTGGCCGCCATCCTGAGCGTCAGCGTCTGGGCGCCCGCCCGGGTCGAGAGCCCCGCGACGGGGGCGAGGACAGTCAGGAGGAGAGCGAGAGCCGCGTCGCGACGAGTCATGGAGTTTTCTCTCCTTCGGGGAGTATGAAGTACTTGCTCGCGTCGGCCAGGAGCCGCCGCGCGTTCCGCTGGGCGAGCACGGTCTCGAGGCGATTCCCGGGAACCGCGTCCGGGTCGATGGCCAAGGCCTTCTCGAGCGTGGCCTTGAAGCCCGGGTAATCGTCCTTGGGGATGCATACGTAGGTCGCGTAGGAGACGAAAAGCGAGGCAGTGCCGCCTTTGGAGTAGCTCAGGGCCTTCCTGTAGGCGTCTTCCGCCTTGGCGGGATCGCCGCCCAGGTAGCCCGGCATGCCCCCGTAGTAGGAAAGATAGACGCCGTAGATCGCGCCGCCGTTCCAGCCCGGGTCGAGCTCCGCCGCCCGGGCGAGGAAGAGCGGGGCCGCTCCGAGATAGTGCGCGCTCTTGAAGTCGAGGGGATTGAGGCCGAATCCGGCGAGCACCGAGACGCCGCTCCAATAGAGGAGCGGGACGTCCGATCTGCGCATGCGCGAGAAGTCCGCCTTGCCGTCGACCGCGGCCGCGACGATCCCAGGGGAACGCCGCTCGAGGGCGGCCGAGAGCAGGCGGAAGGCCCGGCGGTAGAGGGCGCCGGCCCGGTCGTCGGCCGCCTGCCTCTCCTCGAAGCGGTCGTCGGGGAGGGAGGAGGCGGGGCCCTGGACGAAGGCGTTCGCGTACATGATATAGAGGGAGGCGGTCGCGACCACCTTGTCCTGGTTATCCGGATCCGCCTCGAGGAGGGCCTCCTCGGCCATGATGAAGGTGGGCAGGGCGCCGGCGGCTATCTCGGGATCTTCCTCGCCGGTCAGAACCGTCTGAACCTTGGACGCCGCCCGGAGGACCGCGCAGGACCCGAAGAGAACGACGGCCGCCGCCGCGGCCGCCGCAAGTCGGAGAGAGCTCATGTCGCCCAGTATGCTATGACGGAGCCCGAATCGCAACCCGATTCGCACGAGGGCCGGGGGCTCGTATCGCTACAGTCCGCCCAGAAAGCCCTGTCGGTCCAGCTCCTGGGTCGATTCCTTGGCGTTCGCGCCCTCGCGAAGCTTGCCGTAGACGGTCATGTCCATGTACCGAAGGCTCAAGGGACGCTCCAGGGCCATCCGCGTGGCCTTGTCCTCCCAGCGCGCCTCCCGGGGATCGAGGGCCTCTGGCTCGCCGTATTTCGCGACGAGGCTCGTATAGACCGAAAAATGGTCGACTTTGTCCGAATCCAATACGAGGATCATCACCCAGAGCTTGCCTTCGTAGAATTGGAAATAGCCGCGCCTGACGAAGGAAAGGCCCGCGACCTCGATCAGGCTCTGATTGGGCGAAGGCAGGAGGGAAAGATCCTCGGGCCCGCGGTAGGCGAAGATGGGATCCTTCTCGAGGGCAGCGATGACCGCGTCGCGGTCCATCCCTAGCTCGACGCCGCGGAAGGATCGGGCCGGCGCCGCGCTGCCCGCGGGGGCCGGCGGGCCGGAAGGGGCTGCGGCGCTCCCCGGCGGCGCTCCGGTCTGGGCCTGGCCCTCGGTCGGCGGGGGGGATGCGACCTGGGCCATGGCTGAGAAGGCGCCGAAAAAGGCCAGGAGCAACGCGGGGAGGACCGCCTGGGCGAATCGGGCTCCGCTCATGGTCCGCCTACCTCGAGAGGGCGATGCTGAGGGCGGTCGAGAGTTTGAGCACGTCCTCGTTGCCCTTGCGGACTCTCGCGCACAGCACCGCCGCTATTCGCCTGACGATCGAGAGCCCGATCCTGGGATTCTCGTCGCAGAGTCTCGCGAACTCAGTCCGGTTCACGCTGTAGAGCACGCAGTCGCTGCTCGCCGTAATGGTCGCGCTTCGGGGCTCGGGCCCGAAAACCGACATTTCGCCGAAGATCGAAACCTTGTCGGCCGAAAGCTTGTTCATCGACTTCTCGGCGCTCGCGAAGTCCTTGTCGCCGAGCTTCAGGGTGAGATTCTTGGTCACGTCGACCTGGCCCTCGACGAAGAAATACATGGTCTCTCCCTGCTCGCCCTCGCGCATTATCGTCTCGCCCGACTTGAACGCGACGCGGCGGGAGATCGCGAGGACCTTGGCCAGGTCGGCCACGTCGAGATCCTCGAGGATGCCTACCTTGCGCAGGAGTACCGCCTCTTCGACTTTTCTCGTCGCCATGCCGCCCGCCTAAGCCACGACGAAGGCCAGGTCGCCTTCCCTCAGCACGTAGTCCGGCCCGGGTGCGAGGCGTACATCGCTGCCCGCCGAGGTCTCGGCGGCGAGGTTGATCTCGGCTTCCATGAACTTCCTCTTGATGAACCCGTCTATCGCGCTCGAGCTGTCGCCGAGCAGGTCGTCCAGCGAGACTCCCTTCTCCTCGGAAAGGACTCCCACCAGGACGCCCCGGCCATTGGATAGGAACCAGGCGGAGGCCTCGGCGAAGGTCTTGCCGACGAGGGAGGAGGGCAAAGCCGATTCCCTGAGGTGGGGGCCGGCCCCCGACGTGAGGAGCCTGCGGGCGGCCCTCGGCAGGCCCTTCGCCACGGAGGCCGAGGAGAGGAGGTACCCCGAGTACTCGCCCCCGACGACGATATTGTCGACCTTGGCTCTGCTCAGGTGCTGCTCGCTCTCGGGATGTAGGATCTCCGCGCTCACCTCGATGTCGGGATTGAGGGAGCGAATTGCGAGGCAGCCGAGGATCGTGCGCTCGTCGGCGTTGTTCAGCGAGTTTCCGCCCGTTGAATCGGGGACGACGATGCAAGCCTTGGCGCCGCCGGCCGAGGCCCTCTTCAGCACGGCCTCCTGGGTGAAGTCGCCGCGGACGAAGCGGAGATCGAGGTCGGGGAAGCGGGCCTTCTCCGCGTCGAAGGCCTCGGCCTCCATCCAGTCGACGAGGACGATAGGGATAGTCTTCGCGCCTTCCATGGTCTCCAGGTCGGAGAGCACCGAGGCGGCGTTGGGATTCCAGCCGCAGATGATGAGGTGGTTCTTCAGTCTGAGGTCCTGCAATCCCTTTCCCTCCCGTATCCTGCGCTCGACGAATATCGACGCGACGGTTCCCGAAATGAGCGAGGTGATGACCATCCCCGACAGGATTGTCGCGATGCCCGCGACCTTGCCTCCCACCGTGACGGGATACTTGTCGCCGTAACCGACGGTCGAGAGGGTGACCACCGCCCACCAGATCCCGTCGAAGAAGCTGCGGAACATGCCCTCTCCTGGACGGCGCTCGACGAGCCATACGACCATGGCGGAGGTGAAGACGGCGGCCGCGAAGGAGCCGAAGATGCCGACGAGGCTCGAGTGACGTATATCGGCCCACAGGAGCGAGCCTCTCTTCGCGAGGTCCCCGAGCCTTCCTTCGCCGCGCTCGGCGGTCGCAGGACGATTCCTCCCCTTGCTCTCGGATCTCATCCCGCGGCCCCCCGCTTGAGAATATCGGCCGATGGAGCTTCCCCCCTTAGGCTCGACGCAGGTATAAATTAACGATGGACGATTCCGGCAGCCAACCCAGTGTCGTCTACGAGGACCGGAGCCTCGTCGCCGTCCGCAAACCGTCTCGTATGCATAGCGCCCCAGGGGTCGGAGCCGGCGACCTCTGCGCCTGGGTGTTCGAGCGCTTTCCCGATGCCGGGAGGGCAGGGGAGGGCGCCGGCCGCCGTCCGCAGGCGGAGGGCGGGCTCCTACACAGGCTCGACTACGAGACATCGGGGATCGTGCTGTTTGCTAGGAATTCGGAGGCCTTTGCGGCCTTGCTCCGGCAACAGGAGCGAGGAGCCTTCAGCAAGGAATACCTGGCCTACTCCACCCCCTCGCGGGAGGCCCTGCCGGCCGGCTCCGCTCCTCCAAAGGCCGTTCCGTCGGGCCTCGAACGGAAGGCCTGGGCCGATGCCCGCGAAAGCCTCGACGGCGGGGCCCTCGCGGCTATGGCGAGTGACGCGGCGGCAGGGGGTGGACTCGGTGTAGCGTCATATTTCAGGGCCTACGGCCCCAAAGGCTCGCGCGTCGCCTGTATGGACCCGGCGGGCCGCCCCACTGGGTCGTGCTACTCGAGCGATATCCTCGCCTGCTCGGCGGCGCGGCCCGGGCAGGTCGGCGGCCCGGGAACCTCCCGACTGGAGATCCGGGTGGCCCTGTCCCGGGGATTCCGCCACCAGGTGAGGGCCCACCTGGCCTGGATCGGCCTCCCGATTTCCGGCGACCCGATCTACGGGGGCCTTCCGGACGATCGCCTCCGCCTCTACGCAATCGGGCTCCGTTTCGAGCATCCCGAGACTGGAAGGACTCAGTACCTGACGATCGACCCCTAGATCGCTCGCGACGTTGCTTTTGGGGCGCAACTCCGATAGGTTTAATGCGATGTCCTCAGCTTTTTCCTTCGACAACCTCGTCGCCGAGCTTTCCGCGGAGGAGCGCGGCCTTCTCCTCGATCGCATCAAGGTCGCCATGCCCGTCTCGGAGGAGCCGCTCTACCCCGCCTCCTCGGCGCCCGGCGCCGCGGGCTCGGCGACGCAGAGGACGGACGAGCTCGGTCTGATGACCAGGATCCTCCTCTTCTTGCGGGGCCTTTTCAGCGGGAAGAGCCGGGAGGAGCTCCTGCGCGACGACGCCCTCAAGGAGATCGGCCGCAGGGTCGAGGTACGGTACCCGGGGATAATCGAGAGGCGGAGAGGCCTCATCCTGGGGCTCGTCGCCGAGGAGCTGAAGGGTCTCCGGGACGCGGCGCGCTTCTTCTACGACGCCCTCGACCTCAGTGTCGAGAGGGACAAGGCGGAGTTTTACGCCTTCCTCGGCTCCGTCGAGCTGCCCCTGACCCACGACCGTCTCGGCTCGGAAGCCGATCCGGCGGCGATCGCAGCCTCGATCGCGGAGGTCAAGGGCCGGGCCGAGGATTCCGAGGTGCGCAGCGCCGTGATCGCCGCCTTCGAGGGGATCTTCTCAGATCTGTCGGACAAGGGCAGGCGGGCGATGTACCAGGACCTGCGGAGCGTCCTCTTCCTCAAGCGCCTCTCGGGTTTCCTCTTCGATCGGCTCCTCGGCGCCTTCCGGCAGGGAGCCCTGCCCGAAGAGAGGATTTCCGCCTCGTACTTCGAAGTGCGCGAGCTCCTCCTGGACCTCGGCGATATCCTCTTCTCGATGTCCGAGGCGCCCTCGGCCGAGCTCATGGAGGCGATCTTCTTCTTCGCCGATCGCGAGGAGATCGGGAAGGGCGAGGAGGAGGCCGCTACGGCGCTCGGAGGCGACATGGCGAAGGCCGACGCCGCGCTGGGGCGGATCCGGTCCTTCAACTCCCGCGTTCCTCTGGGGGACCTGATGCGGCTCGTCTCGGGGGATCCCGGCTACCTGCCGCGCGAGCTTCCCGGCGGCGAGGATTGGCTCGCGATCTACCGGGCCTTCTGGCGCGAGCGTATCGAGAGGTCCCTCGACGAATGGAAGGCCGAGCATCGGAACAAGGAGCTCGTGGAGGAGATCGCCGCCTTCGTCGGGGAGCCGGGCCCCGGAGGCTTCGCCAACATCTCCCGCGAGGAAAAGGCCGGCTCGCCCCCTCTCCGCTTCGCGGTCGCCCTGGTCTTCCTCGACGCCTTCTACCGGGGCCCATTCCTTCGCGAGCTCAATCGGCCCCTGAAGATCGTCCTCGTAGACGGCGAGTTCTACCGCAAAGACAACAGGGTCGAGTTCACGGACGCCTACGACGCCTTTCTGCACCTGCCCGAGCAGCTTTCGGCCCTCGATGCCAAGCTGGGCCCTGAAGGCGAGATCGGCGCCTCCTGGATCGCCGCCGCGAACGAGCTCGGATCGGGCGCGACGAAGCGGCGCAGGACGCAATCCGCGGTCAGGTCGGCCGAGGAAGAGGCCGAGCGCATCATCAGGCGCGAAGGAGCCGCGCTCAAAACGATGGTCGAAGTGCTGCGCGGCTTTCTCAAGGGCGAGGCGGGAGGCCGCTACGACTCGCTCGCGAACCTCTCCTACATCGATGGGAAGTCGAACAAGGAATTCCTCCACATCCTCGACCGAGCCAAGGATCGCTGCGAAAAGGCGCTCGCCCTCCTGTCCGAGCTCTCGGAACTCGATCTGGCGCAGGAGGACTGAGCCGTGGTCCTTACAGAGGCTCCCTTGCCCGACGGACCCGGAATGGGCTTCGCCGCGGCTTTCCCCGGAGGCTCCGACGGAGCGGATCCGAAGGCCCTTCTGTCCTTCGCCTCGGCGGGAGACATGAAATTCGGCGAGCCGGGGAGCGCCTCCAACCGCGAACGCTTCCTGCGAGGCTCCGGCATGGATCCGGCGCGCGTCCACGGAATGGCGCTCGCCCACTCGCGAAGGGTCCTCTTCCCATCCCGCGGCGAGGCCGCGTCCGAGCTCGCCCGCGAGTCGGGCGGAGCCGACGGCATCGTCCTGCACGACGAGGATTCCGCCGCGTCCATCACCGTCGCGGATTGCATGCCGATCTGGATCCTCGACCGCGGCTCCGGGGCCTTCGGACTCGTTCACTCCGGTTGGCGCGGTACGGGCATCCTCGCCGCCGCGGTACGCGCCATGACGGCTCGTCTCGGCTCGGATCCTTCTTCGATCGCCCTGATCCTCGGCCCGGCCATCGGGCCTTGCTGCTACGCGGTGCCCGAGGAGAGGGCGGCTCGGTTTTCGGCGGAATTCGGCTTCGCCTGCGTCCGGAGAAGCGAAGGCGCCTTCTATCTCGATCTTCGCGCCGCGAATCTTTCGATGGCCGAAAACCTGGGCGTCGGGCGAGTCCTGTCCTTCTCGGCCTGCACTTCCTGCGACGACAGGCTGGGCTCGTACCGCCGTCAGGGCGGCGCCTCATTCACCAGGATGTTGGCGGTCTGCGGACGCTCCCCCCGCGCCCTCGGCATTATGCCGGAGGGGGAGCCCTGAGGCGCGATGTTGCGGCTGTGGCCTTCTTCTTGGCCCTGGCATCGACCCGGGTCGCCGCCGAGGGGGTGCTCGCCGAGGACAAGCCCGACGGAGAGGCGCCTGGCGGCGCTTTCCGGCTCACCGAGAGGAGCGACTTCTCGCGCTACGTCGACGGCCGCTACCTGGGCCACGTCTACCGCGAATCGCGGGGCGCTCTTCGCCCCGCGACCGAGGCCGGCGCGGGGAGCTACGAAGGAGAGTTCCTGGTCCTCGAGGAGACGCTTCACGACGCCCGCGACGCCGCGCGCCGGGTCGACAGGACGGCCCCCGCCCGGCTGTCCCTTACTCGCGGGGGCTCGATCGAGGTGCTGGAGGATTCCGGCTACCCCAGCCTGCGCGGGATTCCCTCCTTTCCCGAAGGTTCTCATCCCGGGCGGATCGACGAGCTTGAGCCGGGCGCGACCTGGACGTCCGCCGGATCCAGGGCCCTCGATTTTGATGGTCCCGGATCCTTCGTGGTCTTGCCCTTTCTGGCCGAATACCGATACCTGGGAAGGTCGGAGTACCGCGGCAGGAGAGCTCTCGGTCTGTCGGCTAAATTCGCGACAAGATGGAAAGCCGGAACGGCCTCGGACAGGATCAGGGGCGCGATGGGGACCCATGACTTGGAAATCCTCGTCGATGCCGAAACTTTGTCGACCCTCTTCATTCGGGACCACTTCGACGAGACTTTCGACCTCGCCGATGGCGGGGCCGGGAGCAGCGAGCGGCGCTCGGGCTTCTGTCTGTATTTCTTCGAAGGCGCTGTCCCGGTCGATCGCAAGGCCGCCGGCGAGGCGATGACGGCCGCCGCGGAGGCCGCGAAACCGATGCGGGGTCCCGACTCGGGCCCGGGGCTCCCTCCGGGCGCGGGGCCGGGAAAGCTCGACGCGGGAGAAGGCACACCCTTGGCCGATGGCGGCGAGTTCGCCGCGGCCGGCCTCGAACTCGACTCGAGCCCCGAGGGAATGGTTCTCCGCGTCAAGGATCTGCGCTTCGTCGCGGACGGCGACGCCATCCTGCCTTCCGAGCTCTGGCGCCTCGACGCGATCGCCGCGGCCCTGAAGGCCCTGCCGAACAGGTCCTTTCTCGTGGCCGGCCACAGCGCTGCCGTGGGGAAGGTCGCCGGCGAGCTCGAGCTATCGATCGAGCGCGCGAAGCGTGTGACCGCGGAGCTGGTCGCGCGGGGCATCGAAGCCTCCCGGCTCCTTTACCAAGGCTTCGGCTCAGCTCGCCCCCTCGCATCCAACGACAGCGAGGAGGGGAGGGCCAAGAACCGCCGCGTGGAGATCACGATATTGGATTGACGGCGGGAACTCGCTATCTTTATCCTCATGCAGCGATTCGCGGACAACCGGGAAGCGGCCCTTGGATTCTTGAAGCTCGTAATCGGCGGCGAGATCGACGAAGCCTACCGGACTTACGTGCGCGCGGGCGGTAAACAACATAACGTATACTTTGCCGCCGGCTTCGCGGCTTTGCGGGAGGCCATGAAAGAGAACCAGGTCCAGTTCCCCAACAAACGCATGACCGTAAAGAACGTCTTGAGCGACGGCGACCTCGTGGCCGTGCATTCGCATGTCGAGCTGGGCGACGGCGAACCGGGCATCATCGCGGTCCACCTATTCCGCTTCGAAGACGGGAAGATCGTCGAAATGTGGGATTGCGGGCAGGCGATCCCGGCCGAATCTCCGAACGTCGACGGGGCCTTCTGACAGGCTATTTAATTCCTCGAATCGTAGATAAATCAGGGTTCGGGCGGCGTGAGTGTTATCTGCTTCGACAGGCTACAGGCACTGGACTGACCCACTCCAACCGGGGCCGGTGACGAGATAAACGCCAGACCACCGCCGATAGCGATACCTCTTAGTATGCTCAGTACCATAGTTTTGCCCGCTACCATAGTTCACCTCACCATATGATGGGCGAGAAGGGCAAAGCCTACTTTCGCCTGCAGTCTCGGCCGTCACCCTTTCCGAATCCAGCGTGGCGCTAGCTCTCCCCGCTTCCGATCCGGCCCGCCCGCTTCAGCGCCTCCCGCAGGATGAACTCGATCTGCGAGTTTACGCTGCGCAGCTCGTCGGCCGACCACTTCTCCAGGGCGGCGTAGTCTGCGGGATCGAGCCTGAGGAGGAAGCGCTTCCTCTCTTCCATCCGGCGCCTAGGAGTACAGCGTCCCGGTATTCAGGACCGGCTGGGCCTGGGACTCGGAGACGAGAGCCACGAGGAGATTGTTGACCATCGCGGCCCTGCGCTCGTTGTCGAGCTTGACCACGCCCTGCGCCTCCAGGTCGTCGAGAGCGAGCTTCACCATGCCGACTGCCCCGTCCACGATGAGGCGCCTGGCCGCGATGATGGCAGACGCCTGCTGGCGTCTGAGCATGGCCTGGGCTATTTCCGGGGAGTAGGCCAGGTGCGATAGGCGGGCGTCGTCCACCGTCACGCCGGCTACCTCGAGACGGGAATGCAGTTCGTTTTTCAGCTCCCGCGCGATCTCGTCCTGGTTGGCGCGAAGCGATACCCTAGCCGGCTCCTCGACGCCCGAGTCGTAGGGAAACCTGCCCGCGAGGACCCGAAGGGCGGTCTCGCTCTGCACGGTCACGAAGCTCTGGTAGTCCTCGACGTTGAAGAGGGCCTTCGCCGAGTCGGTGACGCGCCAAACCACGATTGCGCCTATCTCGATCGGGTTTCCCTGGGCATCGTTGACCTTGAGCACCTGGGAGCCGAAATTCTTAACCTTGAGCGATACGCTTTTCCTCTTTACGAGGGGATTGGTCCAGGAGAAGCCGCTTTCGCGGGCCGAGCCCGCATATCGCCCGAAGAAGGTCGAAACCTTCGCCTCGTTGGGCTGGACCACGAAGAAGCCCCCGATGGCGACGGAAGCGGCCAGGAGGAGGACCATAGCCCACCAAAAGGCTAGTCCGGGGCCGGAGCTCTCGAGTCCGGGCTTGGATTGGATAAACATATTGACGGCCGCGGCGTAGGCGCCGATCTCGATAGCCAGCGCGATGAAACCGTTTATTCTCGGCATCCTTCGTTCGACCAAATCGTTCATAGCTTTACCTCCGTGTTTTACCAGCTCAATATCAATATGATATCATATTGATAGATTGTCAAGCTTTCCGTTTTGCGGCAAGGTTGAGCCACTGTTCTGTAATTTTCGCATTAATCACCACTTAAAGGACCTTAGAAAATGTCTGGTTAATGGCCAACTTTGAAGTTGGAGATGGGGCCTCACCAAGTTGGGAGTGATAACTATCCAAGTTTGTCTTGTTAAATTGCCAACTTAGTCACGATTCTTACCTAACTTGGCCGCTACTTCCGGCTAAGTTAGGCATATGCAAACACCAACTTGCCTGACTAGGCGCAGGCAGTGCAGATCGGGGAGGTCTCTACTCAAGACTCTGTGCATCCTGCAGCCTCCGGATCGAAATATTGGCTGGTTAACTACACAAAAATGTAGCTAAACACTTGCGTCTCGAACCTGCAGGCGGTATCTTAGCCGCATTATGGACAAGCTGATCATCAAAGGCGCCCGCGAACATAATCTGAAGAACATAGATCTCGAGCTTCCCAGAGATAAGCTGATAGTCATCTCCGGGCTTTCGGGCTCGGGCAAGAGCTCGCTCGCCTTCGATACGATCTTCGCGGAGGGACAGCGGCGCTACGTGGAATCCTTGTCGGCCTATGCCCGCCAGTTCCTCGGACGCATGGA
The DNA here is from genome assembly GCA_964404145.1 of uncultured Treponemataceae bacterium. Classification (GTDB taxonomy): domain Bacteria; phylum Spirochaetota; class Spirochaetia; order Treponematales; family Rectinemataceae; genus UBA1306. The sequence continues at coordinate 42,426 of CAYOIX010000030.1, read as the reverse complement.
CAAGCCGGACGTCGACTATATCGAGGGCCTTTCCCCGGCCATCTCGATCGAGCAGAAGACCACCCACCGCAATCCCCGATCGACAGTGGGAACTGTGACGGAAATATACGACTACTACCGTCTCCTCTACGCGAGGATCGGGATTCCGCATTGCCCCAAATGCGGCCGCGTCATCCGCGAGCAGAGTGTCGACCAGATCCTCGACACCATCCTCTCCTGGCCCGAGGGCACGAGGCTGCAGATCCTGGCCCCGATCGTGCGCGCCCAGAAGGGCGAGCACAGGAAGGTGCTGGAGGACGCGGCCAAGCAAGGCTTCGTCCGGGCGAGGATAGACGGCGAGATGCGGGAGCTGGCGGCCGAGTCCGCGGCCGTGTACAGGCTCGACAAGCAGAAGAAGCACAGCGTCGAGATCGTGGTGGACCGCCTCAAGCTGACCGAGGAATCGCGCAAGCGCCTGGCCGAGTCCGTGGAGACGGCCCTCGAGATAGCCGACGGTACTGTGATCGCGCTACGGGACTCCCCTTCGACGCCGGAAGGCGGCGGCCCTCCGGTCGAGGAGTTTTTTTCCCAGAAGGGCGCCTGTCCCGAATGCGGCATCTCCCTGCCCGAGATGGAGCCCCGGCTCTTCTCCTTCAACGCGCCCCAGGGGGCCTGCCCGGTCTGCTCGGGGCTCGGCCAGAAGCTCGAGTTCGATCCCGATCTCGTGATCCCGGACCGGTCGCTCTCCTTCGACGAGGGAGGCTGCATCCCCTACAACCCGGACGCGGCCTGGAACCGCAGCCGCTTCGAGGCTCTCGCCAAGCATTTCGGCTTCAGCCTCGACACGGCCTTCGGGAAGCTGCCGAAGAAGGTCCTCGACGCGATCCTCTACGGGACGGACGAAGCCGTCAAGATCAAGTATGAGAACCGCGAGGGCACGGGGCGTTTCGAGTACGAATCGCGCTTCCCCGGGATACTCGCCGATCTCAAGCGCCGCTACCTCGAGACCCAGAGCGACGGCATCAAGCAGTGGCTCGAGCGCTACATGAGCGAGAAGCCCTGCGAGGCCTGCGGAGGCCGGCGCCTCAGGCCCGAAGCGCTCGCCGTGACCGTCGGCGGCATCGGCATAGACGAGATCGCCGGGAAATCGGTCGAGGAGACCCTGTCCTTCGTCTCCAGGCTCGAGCTGAGCGACACGGAGAGGCAGATCGCCAAGCAGATACTCAAGGAGATCACCGCGCGACTGAGCTTCATGCGCAACGTGGGCCTCGAATACCTGACCCTCGAGCGCAAGGCGGCGACGCTGTCGGGAGGCGAGGCCCAGCGAATCCGCCTGGCGACGCAGATAGGCGCCTCCCTCGTCGGCGTCCTCTACATACTCGACGAGCCCTCGATCGGGCTGCACCAGCGCGACAACCAGCGCCTGATCGACACGCTCACCTACCTCCGCGACATCGGCAACACGCTCATAGTCGTGGAGCACGACGAGCAGACCCTGCGCACCGCCGATTGGATCGTGGACCTAGGGCCGGGAGCAGGCGCGCACGGCGGCCACGTCGTCGCCCAGGGCACTCCCGAGGAGGTGATGAAGAGCCGCAAGAGCGTCACGGGGCAGTACCTGTCCGGCGCCCTCACGATCCCGGTGCCGCCCGAGCGCAGGAAGGGGAACGGGGCGAGCATCTCGATCCGCGGCTGCCGGGAGCACAATCTGAAGGGCATAGACGTCGAGCTCCCCCTCGGCCTTTTCGCCTGCATAACCGGCGTTTCCGGCTCGGGCAAGTCGACTCTCCTCTCCGACCTCCTCTATCCCATCATCTCCAACGAGGTAATGGGCACAGCGTGGCAGGAGGGCGATTACGACGAGATCGAGGGCCTGGAGAACATCGACAAGATCATCAACATCGACCAGAGCCCGATCGGGCGCACGCCCCGATCGAACCCCGCGACCTACGTCGGCGTCTTCGCGGCTATCCGCGACCTCTTCTCCTCCCTGCCCGAGTCGAAGGCCAGGGGCTGGAAGCCGGGCCGCTTCTCCTTCAACGTGAAGGGCGGCAGGTGCGAGAATTGCCAGGGCGACGGCACGATAAAGATCGAGATGAACTTCCTTCCCGACGTCTACATCACCTGCGACGTCTGCCACGGGCGCCGCTTCAACTCGGATACCCTCGGCATCAGGTACAAAGGGAAGAACATATCCGAGGTCCTCGACATGACCATCGAGGAGGCGAGCGACTTCTTCGCGCACATCCCGCAGATCTCGCACAAGATGAACACCCTGCTGTCGGTGGGCCTGGGATACATCAAGCTCGGGCAATCCGCCCTGACGCTGTCGGGAGGCGAGGCCCAGCGCGTCAAGCTCGCCTTCGAGCTCTCCAAGCGGAGCACGGGGAAGACGCTGTACTTCATGGACGAGCCGACGACGGGCCTCCACTTCGCCGACGTGAAGCAACTTATGGAAGTGATACAGCGCCTCGTCGATACGGGCAACAGCGTCGTGATGATCGAGCACAATCTCGACGTTATAAAGCAGGCCGACTGGATACTCGACCTCGGTCCCGAGGGAGGCGACCGCGGGGGTGAGATCGTCGCGGCGGGCAGCCCCGAGAAGCTCGCGAAGGTCAAAGCCTCGTATACGGGCAAATACCTGAAAAAGGTCCTCGTATAGTTCGGCCTTCGCTTGGGCGCATCATGGCATAAGACTTTACTACCGCGGCGAAGGCCGTATAGTATTCGGGCTAATGCCGCTTCGCCGGGCGATAGCCTCATGCCTATGCGTCCTCGCCTTCCTCCCCGTCCTGGCAGCGCCGCTGTCGGCCGCGGACGCGCCGCCCGTGGAGCCCGCCCCCCAGGCGACCGAGCCCACGGCTGCGCCCGAGTCGGGAGGCGCCCCGACCGAAGGCTCCCCTACGAGCGGAGGCGCCGCCCCTGCGCAGGAATCGGATACCCGGAGCGACGCCCTCCGCGTCGAGATCTCCACCGCCGGCTATTACGAGCTCGTCGCGCGGGCCCGCGAGCTGGGCCTATCGGATAAAGGCGGAGCGGAGGAGATCCGCGCCAGCCTCTACAAGCATTACAGCCTCGAGGCGCCCGCCGCTCCCGGGAAAGGAAGGGTCGTGACGATCGAGCGGGCGGCGCATGCCAGCTACGCGAAGGTCGAAGAAGAAGAGGGGGGGATCGTCAGGGCGTCCGGAGGCGTAATCCTTACCCTTGTCGAGACGAACGGCGATACCCATCGCATCGAAGCCGACAGCATCGCCTACGATCGGGCCCGCTCCAGCTTGACCGCGAGGGGCAAGGTGCGCTACGAGCGGAAATCGGGAACGAGCACCGAGGTCTTCGCCGGCGAGGCATTGAGCGCGAACCTCGACGACTGGTCGGGAGTCTTCATCGACGGCAAGATGCGCACGGCGGGGGGCGTCGCGTCGCCGGGCGATCGGGGCCTCGTGATCTCGGCGGATACCATAATCAGCAGATCCTCGGACATCATGATCCTCAAGGACGGCGTGATCAGCTCCAGCAGCGCCGAAGATCCGCATTACGCGATCAGGGCCAAGCGCGTCTGGATCCTCGGAGACAAGGAAATGGCGCTCTCGAACGCGGTCTTCTCGCTGGGGAACGTTCCGGTCCTCTGGTTGCCCTTCTTCTATTACCCCGGCGACGAGATCGTCTTCCATCCCGTGATCGGCTATCGCACTCGCGAAGGGACCTACGTCCAGACGACCGTCTACCTGGAAGGCCGCAAGCCGCCGCCCTCCGATACGACTTCGACGTTCAGCATGACGAACAACGGCTCCGCCCAGCCTACGGAGCTCAGGGGCCTGTTCCTGAGGGCGGTTCCCGGTCCGGCTCCGAAGGACACGGGATCGCTGAAGACCATCCTCGACGTCTACTCGAGCCTCGGGGGCATGGCAGGCATCCAGGCTTCCTACCCCAAGCTGTCCTTCCTGGACAAGACCGATCTCTTCACGGGCATCGGTCTCAGCCGCTCCCTCTTCCCCGAAGCGGACGGCTTCTACTCGCCCTTCGACGCGGCCGGCAATTGGAGCAGCGTCTGGAACGGCACGGATTTCCTCAACGTATCCCTGCCCTTCCGCTACGCCTTCGACCTCACGACCTCCATGCGCCTCGGCGGCTTCTCCGCGAACCTCGCCCTCCCGATCTACTCCGACCCCTATTTCAGCCAGGATTTCCGCTACCGCTCCGAAGATATGGACTGGTTCAAGCTGCTAAGCTCCAGCACCGATGACCCCACTCTCGCTCCCGCCCTCGTGACGCAGCTCCTGCCCAAGCTCGACCTTTCCCTGTCGTTGAAGCCGAAGGCTCTCGATCCCTGGCTACAGTCGATAGACATCACCCACTTCGGCGCCTCGATGACTCTCCTCACCAAGAGCGACCAGACTCTCTATGCGAGTTCCCCGTACCAATCCACCCTGGCCAGCGTCGACCCGAAGCAGCAATTCTTCTACCCATCGGTATTCCGCCCGATAGATACCACTGCCACATTCCACGGAAGCTTATTCGGAAGCCAGGCGCCATCAGCGCCCGCGGCCAACAACACGACGCCCGCGACCGGCAGCACAGCGCCCGCGGCTGGCGCGACGCCCGCGGCCAGCAGCGCGACGCCCGTGGCCGGCGAAAAACCCAATACCGGCACGGCCCCAGTCGAATTGCGCGATCCCTGGGAGGAGGGCTCCGACGAGGAGAAGCCATCCTCGGGTTCGACAGCGGGTGGTGCGGCATCCGCCACGGTCTCGGGCGCCACCGCGACGGCCTTCCGCCTTCCCTCGAGCGTTCCGAGCACGGCCGAGGCCAAGGCCCCCTCCTGGACGGAATCGGCGACCTGGACGATTTCGCCTTCCCTGTATTACGAGGATCGCTACAGGAGCGATTGGCTGGACGCCTCCGGCAATTCCTACCAGTGGACCAGCCCGGCGCAGATAAACTTCAATAGCCTCCTCTACGGACTTCTCTCCTTTCGCATCGCCTCCTCCATCGACGCGAGCGCCGCCTACGGCGACTCCATCGCCACTTCGCTGAGCCTGTCCTTCCTTGATCAGGAGCAGAAGCGGCCGATCGATACCGCCGACCCGGTCACCGCCGCCTCGTACGCGCAAGCCGACGATCTCTACATGACCCGAAGCGTCGACGAGACGGCCAAAGTGGCTTACAAGCCCTTTACGGCCTCTTGGCTCTGGTCGGCGACGAGCCTGGGCTGGGAGTTCGACTCGACGCTGTACGGGATGAAGTACGACAGCACCTTGGCGACGCCCGCCTTCACGGAGAGCTGGCTCTCGTGGGACCCCTCGTCGATAACCGCCCACAATCTGTCGCTCAACCTCGCGGCGCGCCCGGAGGGGCTCACCCAGAGTCTCTCCTTCATCGCCAACCTTCCCCCGACCCTCGATTCCTACTCGGCCCAGCTGAGCCTGAACGCGGGCCTGGCCACCTTGAAGGCCCAGTCGAGGATGTACAGGAGCGCCCCGGGCGCGGAATACTCCTTCGACCCTGTCTCCACGACCCTGACGATCGGAAACTCGCCCGGTCCCGCGCTTTCCGAGAATCTCGTTTACGGCGGGTCGATCATCGGCCCGGTCTCGAACGCCGCCGGCCTGAGCTGGGGCCCGTTCAGCGTCTCCATCCAGGGTCAGCAGACACCGACCTATACCCTCAACCTCGGTTCGGGCTGGGTCGCCAACAACGACGAGGCCTTCGATTGGTACAGCAACTTCTCCCTGGGGCTCAAGCCCGTATTCAAGTCCCAGGACGGAGCCGACGTGCAATGGTCGATCGCGCCCGACCTCGAACTCTCGCAGAGCCTCGTGCAGTTCACCCAGTCGACTCTCTCGTTCGGGCTCACCGCCTCGCTCAAAATCGGGCACGAGCTCACGGTGTCGATCTCGAGCCTATCCCAGAACACCTCGGCCTGGCAGTACTACACCGGCCTCTTCGCGTCGACCCCCATCGTCGACAGCAGCGGCGCGCAGGTGGCTTCGCCGACGGCGTTCCAGGTCAGCCCCCTCGCCGACATCTGGGATTCATTGTCCATATGGAACGCCGACGACCTCCGGAAGAGCCTCTTCAAACTGAAGAGCCTCTCCGTCGCCGTCGTCAGGGACCTCGAGGACTGGACCCTCTCCGCCCAGGTCTCTACGAGCCCTCTGTACAACCCCACGGGCAACACCTACAACCTGGATACGAAGATCTCGATCATACTCGCCTGGAAGGACATCTCGGCGGTCAAGTCGACGATCAACTACGACAGCAACCCGATCTCACCCCTGACTTCGATTACCTACTGAAGCGCGGGGGTCGGCTCGGCGGCGGAGTTGCATTTTTCCAATCGCGCGGATAGAGTAGGACGAGGGGCGTCCGTGGACGGAACCGTCGGTATAGTCCTAGAGAAGACGAGCGAGCTAGCGGATCTGTGCGGGGCAAACGACTACAATCTCCGCATAATGGAGCGCCTCGTCGGGAGCCGTATCTTCTGCCGCGGCAACGAGCTCTTCCTTGAAACGGAGGAAGAGTCCTCCCGCGAGCTGTTCCGCCTCCTTGTCGAGCGCCTCCTCGAGTCCATGGCCGAGGGTCTCGCGCCCAGCCCCGACCTCATCATCGCGATCCACGCCGACCTGACTCCCGGGGGAGATTCCCAGTCCTGCAGCGATAGCGGTAGTCGCGCGGAGTTCCTGGACTCCTGCCTCCAGATTCCGGGGGGCTTCACAAAGGTATTCCCGAGGGGGAAATCGCAGTCCCTTTACCTCCGGGGCCTCGCGACCCACGATCTCGCCTTCGCGGTCGGCCCGGCGGGCACCGGCAAGACCTTCCTGGCCGTGGCATGGGCGCTTCGGGAGCTGCTTACGAAGTCCAAGCGCAAGCTGATCCTCACGCGACCCGTGGTCGAGGCGGGGGAGAGCCTCGGCTTCCTCCCCGGCGACCTGGCCCAGAAGATCAGCCCCTACCTCCGGCCCCTGTACGACGCGATGGAGGCCCTCGTGCCCTTCGAGGTCGTGCGGAGGCTGGAGGAGAGCAGAGCCATCGAGATAGCCCCCCTCGCCTACATGAGGGGGCGCAACCTCTCCAATTGCGTCGTCATACTCGACGAGGCGCAGAACACCACGAAGGAGCAGATGAAGATGTTCCTGACCAGGCTCGGCGAGAACGCGAAGGCCGTAGTGACGGGCGACGTTACCCAGATCGACCTGCCTCGCAAGGGCGAGTCCGGCCTCGTGCACGCCTTGCAGCTGCTCTCGAGGGTCGAGGATGTCTTCGTCTGCCGCCTCGATTCGCGCGACGTCGTCCGCTCGGGCCTGGTACGGCGCATCATCGAAGCCTATGAAGCCGAATAGCCGGCCGAACGCGGAGGATTCCGCGCCCGGCCCACTCGAGGCGAAATTCCTGTCGATCTTCCGCCGCGCGGGAATCGGGCGCCTCGGGCGCGAGCGCTCGAGGCGCCGCGGCCTGGACGGCGGCTCCCTCGCCCTGGTGGCCGCCTGCTCGGCCGCCTCCGTCCTCCTCCTCCTCGCCTTCGGCCCCGGCGCCGTGGACTCGCGGGGCGGGCCGGACGCGATCGAGGAGGGCCGGGTAGCCGACAAGGACATCACCGCCGACCGCGAGATCAGCTACGTCGACGAGAACGCCACCCGGCTCAGGATAGAGGCCGAGGAGCGCCTTGTCCTCCCCGTCTTCGTCGTGGACGAGAAGCCCGCCTCCCGCGCCCTCGAGCGCTTCAGGGACTTCCAGGATCTCCTGGACGACCAGGCCTCGCGCAAGGTCGCGGGTCGTACCCTCTACCTCCAGGTGCAGAGCGCGTTTCCGGGACTGCTTTCGGAGGAGGAGGTCCTCGCGCTCGCCCGGTCTCCCTTCAGGCCCCAAGCCCTCGCCTTCTCGGACGCCATACTAAAGCGCCTCCTCGACCAAGGCATAGCCGCTCTGCCCGCGTCGGGGCTCGAGACCTATAATGCCGATTACGTCGAGCTGCGCTCACTGAGCGAAGGCAAGCCCGTGGCCGACGAGATACCGGCGAATCGCCTCGTGACGCTCAAGACTCTGAAGGATGCCGTGGACGCCGAGATAGCGGGGAGCCGCCTCGCGAGGCCGCTCGCGTCCCTTGCCTTCGGTCTCGTCATGAGCTTCGCCGTTGAGGACGCCTTCTTCGACCCGGAACAGAGCAGCCGCAAGCTGGCGGCGGCGAAGGCCGAAGTGGAGCCCGTCATCCGCACGATAGCCAAGGGCGAGCGCATCGTCCGTAAGGGCGCGATCGTGAGCCCGCTCGACGCCGCCAAGCTGAGCGCCGCCAAAGGCGCGGTGACGCGCATGGATTGGGGCGCGGCGGCCGGCGCCTTCGGCCTCCTCGCCGCCTCGCTCTGCCTCTGCGGATTCCTCCTCGGGAAGGGCGTCTCCGGCTCGGCGGCGCGGCGCTCCTCCGTGGGGCTGGTCTCGCTCTCGGCTTTCGCCTATTTCGCGGCGGCCGTCCTCCTGGGTCGTTTCGCGAAGCCGCCTCCCCTGGAACTCGCCTTCATGCTGCCGAGCGCCCTGTTCGCCATCATCGCCACTATCCTCGAAGGACAGCGCTTCGCGGTCCTCTTCGGGCTCGTCCTCGCCGCCCTCGCCCAGGCCGCCTACGGACTCGACGGCAGGCTCTTCGCCTTCTGCGTCCTCTCGGGCGTCGCGGGGGCCTTCTCGGTCCGCAACGCCTCGTCGCGGATCGACCTGGTGAGGGCCGGCGCCGTCCTCTCGATCCTCGAGGGCGCGTTGAGCGCGGCCCTCGCCGCGCCCGGGGCGAGGGATGCCTCGGAGTCCCTGCTCGCCGCCCTCTGGGGCGCGGGAAACGGATTCGCCTGCGCGCTCCTCGCCCTCGCGATCCTTCCCGTGCTCGAGCAGGCGCTCAACGCGCCGACGCGCTTCAGGCTCATGGAGCTCTCCGACCTCAACGCGCCGATACTCAAGCGCCTGCTCACCGTGGCGCCGGGAACCTACAGCCACTCGGTGACGGTGGCTCACCTCGCCGAGTCGGCGTGCCGCGAGATAGGGGCCGATCCCCTCCTCGCCCGAGTCGGCGCCTACTACCACGACATCGGCAAGATCGAGCAGCCCGAGTACTTCGTCGAGAACCAGGCCGGATACAACAAGCACGACGAGCTCAACCCCCGGCTATCGGCCACCGTCATACGCAGCCATGTCAAGCTGGGCGCCGAGAAGGCGCGAGCCCTCGGCTTGCCCGAGGGGGTCGTCGACATCATCTCCCAGCATCACGGCAACGCCGTCATCGCCTGGTTCTTCGATCAGGCGAAGAAGGGGGGCGGCGAGGTCGACCCGGACGATTTCTCCTATCCGGGGCAGCCTCCCGCGTCCAGGGAGGCCGCTGTGGTCATGCTGGCCGACTCGGTGGAGGCAGCAACGCGCACGCTCAAGAGGCCGACCGCGTCCCGGCTCGAGGACTTCATTCGCGAGATCATCATGGACAAGGTGCAGGACGGCCAGCTCGACCGCAGCGACCTCACCTTCAAGGACATCGATACCGTCCGCGACAGCTTCACGCGGATCCTCGCCGGGCACTTCCACTCGCGGATCGGCTACCCCAGGCTCAAGGAGCAGCCTAGATGAACGTCGTCGAGATATCGGTCGAGGGCATCGGGACCCCGGCCTGGCTCGAGGGGGCGAGGGACTTCGCCCTGGCCGTCCTCTCGCGCCTGGGCAAGGACGGGTGGGATCTCTCCATATTGATCTGCGACGACCCCTTCATCCGGGGCTTGAACCGGCAATATCGGGACAAGGACGAGGCCACCGACGTTCTCTCGTTCGAGCAGGGCGACCTGTACCGCGATCCGCAGGGTTCCGAGCGCTACCTCGCCGGCGACATCGTGATCTCGCTCGACGCCCTCGCGCGGAGCGCCGAGGAATTCGGCATCTCGCGCGACGAGGAGCTCCGCCGCCTCATCGCGCACGGCGTGCTGCACCTCTCCGGGATGGACCACGAGGACAACGATCCCTCGCGTCCCATGCTCCTGCGGCAGGAGGAGCTGCTGCGCGACCTAGTCGCGCCCGGCGAGGCGCGGGGCCGGAAGTGGATCATACCGTGACGGGGCTCCTCGGGAAGCTCTTCGGCCCGGGGAGGGCCGATTCGGGCGAGGAGCGCGAGGCCGAGGCCGAGACCGATCACGCGGCCGCGCGGGAGGCCGAGCGCGCCGCCGACAAGCTGGAGATGATCCAGGGAGTGCAGGAGCTCGGCGAGACCACGGTGAAGGAAGTCATGGTGCCCCGCATCGATACGGTATTCCTCCCCATCGACTCGGGCCGGGAGGAGCTCCTCGAGAAGGTCGTAGCCTGCGGCCACTCGCGCATCCCGGTCTACGGCGACGGCATCGACTCGATAGTAGGCGTCCTCTACGCGAAGGATCTTCTCCGCGCCCTCGTCAAAGGCGGCGATTTCGCCCTCGCCGACCTGGTCCGCAGACCCTTCTTCGTGCCCGAATCGAAGCGGATCGACTCGCTGCTGAAGGAGTTCAGGCGCCGGCGCGTCCATATCGCCGTCGTCGTCGACGAGTACGGCGGAGTCTCGGGCATAGTCTGCCTCGAGGACATCATCGAGGAGATCGTCGGCGAGATCCAGGACGAATTCGACGACGAGAGGGAGGACGTCGTGGTGCTCGGCGATTCCGCGTGGCTCTGCGACGCGAGGGCCGACCTCGACGTCGTGAACCGGGAGACCGGGCTCTCGCTCCCGGCGGAGGAATTCGATACCCTGGGAGGCTACGTCTTCGCCCTCTTCGAGAAGATACCCGCCCGCTACGAGCGCGCGAGCTCGGGCGGCCTGGACTTCACCGTCCAGGAAATGGAAGGGCATCGCATAACGTCGGTCAAGATCGCCCGCCGCAGACCCGCGGCCGATGAGGAGTAGGGAAGTGCCCCCGAGATTCCGGAAGGAGATACATGCCCGCCTGGCCCCGCTCGTCGCCCTCGCCCTCGCGCTGGGGGCAGGCTACGTCCCGGCCGCCCTGGCCGCGAGCGATCCCGCCTCCTCGGACCCTTCGGCCCTCCGCGACCCGAGGGCCCTGGTCGCCGACGCGGAGAGGCTGCGCTTCTCGGAGGACTGGTATCCGGCGATTGACGACTACCTGGCCGCGGTCGCCCTGAACCCGTCCTACGGAGAGGCCTACTCGGGGCTCGCGGAGTGCTACTACGAGCTCGGCGAGTATGATCAGGCGCTCTCATACATCGCGAAAGCGGCGCCCTTCCGCAAGGGCGACTCGGGATTGGCCAACCTAGAGGGCTTCGTGCGCGTCGGCCTCGGCGACCTCGGCGGCGCGCGCAAGGCCTTCTCTTCCGTGGCCGCGGCTCTCCCGAACGATCTCGACGCGCGCTTCGGGCTCTCTCTCCTCGACCTGTCGGCCGGCAAGAAGAGCGAGGCCCGCGCCCGCCTCGAGGACAGCCTCCGCATCTCGCCGCAAAACGCACGAGCGCTGCTCTCGCTCGCCCTCATCGCCGCCGACCAAGGGAGGGAGGCCGAGGCCCGGGCCCTCGTCGAAGAGGCCCTCCGCTACCACGGCAGCGAGCCCAAGACTCAATACGTCGCCGCGAGCATCGCGGCCGCGGCCGGCGACTTCGACCAGGCCGCCTTCCACGCGCGCAATGCCCTGGACCTTAAGCCGAGCTACTCCGAGGCGAGGCTCCTCCTCGGCTCTCTCATGTACCGGGCCGGCTCCTTCGACCAGGCCATAGCGCTCATGCGTGAGGCCGTGGCGCGCGACCGCAAGGACGGGATGGCCTGGTACACGCTGGGTCTGGCGCAGGAGAGCGCGGGCAAGCGCCCGGAGGCCGTGTACAGCCTCAAGACCGCCGCCGCGCTTCGCCCGGACGACGAGCTGGCGCGCATAGCGCTCGAGCTGGCCGTCGCCGACTCCTCGAGCGCCGAGGACGCGTCCCGGGCCCCCTACGCCGACTGGCACGTGGTCCGCGGCAGGGAATTCGAGGACCGCAGCTCCTACGACCAGGCCATCTTCGAATACCGGCGCGCGCTGCGGATATATCCCTACTCAAAGCAGGCGAGACTCCTCTACGCGGGGATGCTCAAGGCAAGGGGCTTCCCAGGGAGATACCTCTCCGAGCTCCAGTTCCTCAAGGCCAACGGCGCGGCGGACCAGGCCGTCCTCGATTCCATCGAGACCTACGACTCCCTCCTCGTCGACGCGCTCGGCAGGAACTGGGGGGTAGACGAGGAAGCCCTGCCCAAGCGGCCTTTCAGGATCGCGCTGATGTACCTGGGCCGCCCGGACTCGGCGATCCATGCCTCCGGGCAGGAGCTCGCGCTCCGCTACCTCGCGGACATCCTGGCCTCCTCGTCGCGCGCCGCGATCCTGCCGGTGGCCCCCAAGGCCGCCTCCTTCGCCGACGCCTTCAGGACGGCGCGCGAGGCCGAGGCCGACTACTTCGCGATAGTATCCTTCAAGGAGACCGAGCGAGACGTCGAGATGGACATCGACCTTCGCGTGGCGCGGACGGGGAGTCCGGCGACCTCCTTCAAGTCCTACAGGACCGGCAACGATAGGGTGAAGGACAGCGCGGCGCGCGCGGCCGACCTCCTCGTATCCGCGCTGCCGCCGCTCGGCTCCCTCCTCAAGCGCAGTCAGGAAAGGGTCCTCGTGGACCTGGGCAAAGCCGACGGCATCGCCGGGGGCGCCAAGCTCGTCGTCGTGAAGAAGGGGGCCGCGCAGCCCAAGCCCGAGGGCCTGGGCCTAAGCTATCCTCAATCCTCCGTGCTGGGCGACGTCTCGCTGACCTCGATCGGCGAGGAGGTCAGCGAGGGCGCCCTCAAGACCGCGGGCTTCTTCGATACGATCAACATAGGCGACGAGGTACTCCTCGCCCCCGGAGGGACGGGCGCCCAGGGAGCGGCCGCGGGAGCGGGCTCCCCGACCGCCGAGCCGCAGAGGGAATGGCCCGGGCTCTTCGCAGCCGTGCGCGTCCTTCGCTGAGCCCTCGCTTGCCCGGACCGGGGCCGCGATATACAATGCCCGAGAGGGAGGCGCATGAACCCCTACGTCAAGCAGGTCCTCGACGAGCTCAAGGCCCGATACCCTTGGGAGACCGAATTCCTCCAGGCGGCCGACGAGGTCCTCGAGTCCATCTCGCCTCTCGTCGACGCCGAGCCCAAATACAAGTCGCAGCGCATACTCGAGCGCATCACCGAGCCGGAGCGGAGCGTGATGTTCCGGGTGCCCTGGATGGACGACCGAGGCGCCTACCGCGTCAATCGCGGCTACCGCGTCCAGTTCAACTCGGCGATCGGCCCCTACAAGGGCGGCATCCGCTTCCATCCCAAGGTTTCGCTCTCGACCCTCAAATTCCTCGGGTTCGAGCAGGTATTCAAGAACTCCCTCACGGGCCTGCCCATGGGGGGCGGCAAGGGAGGCTCCGACTTCGACCCCAACGGCAAGAGCGAGAACGAGGTCATGCGCTTCTGCCAGAGCTTCATGTCCGAGCTCTTCCGGCACGTCGGCGCCGACACCGACGTGCCCGCGGGCGATATCGGCGTAGGCGGCCGCGAGGTCGGTTACATGTTCGGCCAGTACAAGCGGCTCGCGAATCAGTTCGACGGCGTGCTCACGGGCAAGGGCCTCGGCTTCGGCGGGTCCCTCGTCAGGCCCGAGGCGACCGGCTTCGGCGCGATCTACTTCGCCGAGGAGATGCTCGCGGAGCGGGGCGGGAGCCTGGCGGGGAAGACGATCGCGGTCTCGGGCTTCGGGAACGTCGCCTGGGGCGCCTGCATGAAGGGCAGCCAGCTCGGCGCCAAAGTCGTCACGATCTCCGGCCCAGACGGCTACGTCTACGACCCGGAGGGTATCGGGACGAAGGAGAAGTGGGACTACCTGACGCAGATGCTCGTCATCGACCGCGAGAAGGTCGAGACCTACGCCCGAAAATTCCCCAAGGCCGAATTCTTCGCCGGGCGCAAGCCCTGGGAGCTGAAAGTCGACATCGCGATGCCTTGCGCCATCCAGAACGAGCTCGACGGCGAAGACGCGCGCAGGCTGATCTCCAACGGAGTCGCCGCCGTCGTAGAGACCTCCAACATGGGCTGCACCGCCGAGGCCTGGAAGCTGTTCGTCGACAGCGGGATCCCCTTCGCCCCGGGCAAGGCGGCCAACGCGGGAGGCGTCGCGACTTCGGGCCTCGAGATGAGCCAGAACTCGATGCGGCTTGCCTGGAGCGCCGAGGAGGTGGACCGCCGCCTCCGGGAGATCATGAGGAGCATCCACCGCTCATGCGTCGAGAGCGCCGGGAAGTACGGCTTCGAGGGCAATTACGTGGTGGGCGCCAACATCGCCGGCTTCAAGAAGGTCGCCGACGCCATGATAGACCAAGGGCTGGTGTAGGTGGATGGGACGAACGCCTTCGCGCAAGGCCTGCTGACCGGCCCGGTCACTCGGGATTCCAATATCCGCAGAGTTCTTCGGTACATATGGAAGCGGGAGGGAATCCCCCGAATCGATCTCGCCCAGAGCCTCGGGCTCGACAAATCGACCATCACCAAGATAGTCGCCCAGCTCATCGAGGCGGGGATAGTCCACGAGGGAGCCGAGGGAGAGGCGAAGCCCCTTGGCGGGCGCAAGCCCGTCGAGCTCAGGATACGCGGGGACTTCGGCACCTTCCTCGGCATCGAAATCCAGACCGATCGCTACCGCGCCTGCCTCCTCGATCCGGCGGGCGACATCCTCTCCGAGGCGGAGTCCGCATTGTCCTTTTCGGGCGGGGAGCTGCCTTCGGTCGTCATGGAGTCGATCGCGGACGCGAGGAAGCGGATGGCCTTTCCGGGTCCGCCGCCGCTCGGCATCGGCCTGGGGCTTTCCGGAATCGTCGACGCCGAGCGAGGAATCGTCCGCAGGAGCCTGCCCCTCGGCGTCGGGGAGCCCGTGAATGTCCTCGCCTCGTCCGGCGGGCCGGCAGCCCCGCCGCTTCGAATCGAGAACGACGCGCGCTGCTGTTGCTGGGCGGAGCTCGTCAGGAACCGAGGCGTCCTCACCGAGGATTTCATGTTCCTCCTGGGCGAATTCCGACAGGAGAGGGCGGGCGAGCTGCCTGCTGGCCTCGGCGTCGGCATGGGCCTGGTGATCGAAGGCGCCGTGCATCGGGGCACGGACGGCACCGCGGGGGAGTTCCGCTCCGTCTTCAGGCGAGAAGACACGAGGAGCCAATTCTCGCTGCCCAACGAAGTGATCCGGCGCGCCGCGACGGAGGACGTGGCCTTCGTCCGGGTCGCGCGCGAGCTCGGCATGAACGTCGGCCTGATCGTCAACCTCCTCGACCTGAGGCGCGTGATCATAGGGGGGAGCTTCGAGCGATGGCGCCCGACCCTCTCGGCCATCCTCGCGGAAGAGATCGAGGCGAACACCGCGTACCCCGGCGAGGCGCGCTGCGAGATCGCCTTTTCCTCCCTCAGCGACAGCGTCGTCGCCTACGGGGCCGCCGCGATGCTGATATCCCGCCTCTTCGCCGAGCCGCGCGCCAGCCGCGGGATCGGCGCCGTCGCCTGAAGCCCGCCTTGCCGGGCGCGCCGGCCCGCTGCATACTCTTCCCATGTACTTCAACGATCTCGTCGAGGCCTACGACAAGTCGCGAGTGGAGCGCAACGCCTTCCACGACCTCATGCGCTACCACGTGCGCGAGGTCCTCCTGGTGGCCAGCCTCTACGAGTCCTTCGTCGTGGAGTCCGACGGGGTGCTGACGGAGCAGATCTATGGCGAATACTACAAGCTCCACCTCAACACCGTCCCGAGGATAACCTGCGCGTATACCGCCGAGTCGGCCCTCGAGCTCTTCCGCGAGGGGCGCTTCGACCTCGTCGTGCTCATCGCCGGCCTCGATTTCGACCAGCCCCTGGGCCTGGCCCGGGCCATGAAGGACGAATGGCCGGGGATTCCCGTCCTCCTGATGGTCACCAACAACACGAGCCTCGCCGCCCTCGGGCCCGACAGGCCCGGCCTCGAGGCCGTGGACAGGGTCTTCGTGTGGAACGGCTATTCGAAGCTCTTCATAGGGATGCTCAAGCAAGTCGAGGACCTCCGTAACGTCGACTCCGATACGCGTACTGGTCTCGTGCGCGTGATACTTCTCATCGAGGACTCGGTGCGCTACTACTCGCGCTACCTGCCCCTCCTCTTCCAGGTCGTCCAGCGCCAGGCCCAGGCCCTCATCGAGGCCGAGAAGGGCATCGAGACGCACAAGCTCCTCCGAGCGAGGGCCAGGCCGAAGATCCTCCTCGCATCGAGCTACGAGGAGGCCGTCGCCCTCTTCGAGCGATACGAGCCCTACATCATGACGGTCATCACCGACGTCCGCTTCCCCCGCGGCGGGAAACCCGACCCCGAGGCCGGGTTCGACTTCATGCGCATGGCCAAGACCCGGATCGCGGACCTCCCCGTGATGATCCAATCGAGCGAAGAGGGCGTCCGCGAGCGCGCCCTCGCCCTCGGCGCTGCCTTCGCGGACAAGAACTCCGAGTCGCTCGAGCACGAGCTCGCGAGCTTCCTCCAGGACAGCCTCGGCTTCGGGCCCTTCATGTTCCGGATGCCCGACGGCGCTCCCGTATCCGAGGCCCGGGACATCGACGAGTTCATGGGCCTCCTGGAAGAGGTCCCGGAGGAATGCCTGGTGTACCACGCGGGCCGCAACGACTTCTCGACATGGCTCACCGCTCGGGGCGAGCTCCGCTTCGCCGAGCGCCTCAAGCCCTATCGGATCGGGGATTTCGGCAGCACCGGCGCGATGCGCGACTTCATCCTCGGCCTCCTCCGCGAGGCGCGGGCCGAGAGGGCGCGGGGCGCGATCCCGTACTACGACTCGACCTCCTGCCGGGGCGAGAACTGCCTCTCGAGGCTCGGCGACGGATCGGTGGGCGGCAAGGGACGGGGGCTCGTCTTCATCAAGAGCCTCCTCGACAATGTGAGCTTCCCGCGCTACGTCCAGGGCCTGGACGTCAAGATCCCCCGCACGGCCTTCATCGGGATCGACGAGTTCGAGCTCTTTCTCGAGTCGAACGGGATGTGGTCCTACGCCTTCTACGAGTCGGCCGGGGAGTCGCCCTCGGAGGGCAAGGCGAAGGACGCCCAGCTGCGCGAGCGCTTCCTCGGGACCAGGCTCTCCGATAGCCTGGAGGAGAGGCTCGAGCGCTTCGCGGCCGATACCGATCGCCCCCTTGCGGTGCGATCCTCGGGCCTCTTCGAGGACATGCTCCAGGTGCCTTTCTCGGGCATCTACGAAACCTACATGATTCCCAACTCCCATCCCGACAGGGCCGTCCGGGCACGCCAGCTCCGCGAGGCCGTCAAGCTCATCTACGCGAGCCTCTTCTCGCAGAAGACTCGGGCCTACTTCGACCTGGCCGGCTACGCCCTGGAGGAGGAGAGGATGGCCGTGGTCGTCCAGGAGCTCGTGGGCAGCAGGCGCGGCTCGCGGTACTATCCCCACGTCTCGGGTACCGCGCAATCGTACAACTACTATCCCGTATCCTACCTCAAGCCCGAGGACGGGCTCTGCGTCGCCGCCCTGGGCCTGGGCTCCTACGTCGTGGGCGGCGGCCCCGCCTATCGCTTTTGCCCCAAGTACCCCAAGCTCGACGTGGTCCCGCCGGAGCGCCTCCGCGAAGCCTCCCAGCGGAGCTTCCGCGCCCTCGACATGGAGGACGAGGAGCCCGACATCCTTTCCGGCGAGGAGGCGGCCCTGCGGGAGCTCGACATCGGGGAGGCGGAGGCCGATCCCCGCTTCGGCCTCCTCGCATCGACCTGGGACGCGGAGAACGACAGGCTCTCGGCCGGCCTCGGCGCCCGCGGGCCCCGGATCATTGACTTCGCGAACATCCTCAAGCACGAGGCCCTCCCCTTCGCCCAGGCGGTCGACATGATTCTCGACATGGGCTCGAGGTCGATGGGCACGCCCGTCGAGATCGAGTACGCCCTCAACGTCGACGAGCCGTCGGGGACGCCGGCCCTCTACCTCCTCCAGCTCAAGCCCCTGATCCGAAGCGAGGGCAAGGCCTCCGTGGACATCGAAGGCATCGACCGCGCGGAATGCTTCATCTATTCCGACAGGAGCATGGGCAACGGCCGCGACGCCACGGTGTCGGACATCGTGTGGGTGGACCCGCGGCGCTTCGAGCGATCCGAGACGATGGCCATCGCCGCGGAGATAGAGGAGCTGGACAAGGAGATGCGGGCGCTCGGGCGCCGCTACGTCCTCGTGGGCCCCGGCCGCTGGGGCACCCGCGACCGATGGCTGGGCGTGCCGGTCGCGTTCACCCAGATCTCGATGGCCCGCGTCATCGTCGAGGCCGACCTTCCCGAATTCAAAGTCGAGTCCTCGCTGGGATCGCATTTCTTCCACAACGTGACGAGCATGAACATCGGCTACTTCACGGTTCCGTGGAACGGAGGCGGCAGCGTCGATTGGGACTGGCTCTACTCCGTCCCCCCGGCGCGCGAGACGGCGCATTGCCGCAGGACGGGACTGCCCGAGGCGCTCGAGATATTGATGGACGGACGCAAGAGCGTCGCCGCCATACGCAAGCGCCGACGACCCGCCCCGGCGCGGTTCTCCGAATAGAATCGGCCGCGGCTCGAGCGCATATTTATGCGCGAGAATGAATGCGTCTTCTCCCTTGCTAGATGCCGGAGGTCCGGCTACCATCTAGGCGTAGGAAGAAGGAGGCGTTCGTGAGCTACGCGATCGATTTCATGTCCGAGATCAAGGCTAAGAACCCGGGAGAGCCGGAGTTCCATCAAGCCGTGCAAGAAGTGGTCGAGTCCCTGGTGCCGGTCTTCGAAAAGAGCCCCCATTACCGAAAGGCCAAAGTCCTCGAGCGCATCTGCGTGCCCGAGCGCACCGTAAGCTTCCGCGTGCCCTGGATCGACGACAAGGGCGAGATTCAGATCAACCGCGGCTACCGCATCGAGATGAACAGCGCGATCGGCCCCTACAAGGGAGGCCTGCGCTTCCACCCCACCGTCTATCTCGGCCTGCTCAAGTTCCTCGCCTTCGAGCAGGTCTTCAAGAATTCGCTGACCACCCTCCCCATGGGCGGAGGCAAGGGCGGCTCCGACTTCGATCCCCACGGCAAGAGCGATATGGAGGTCATGAAATTCTGCCAGAGCTTCATGACCGAGCTCTGCCGGCACATCGGCCAGTTCACCGACGTGCCCGCCGGCGACATCGGCGTCGGTGGCCGGGAGATCGGCTACATGTTCGGGCAGTACAAGAGGATCCGCAACGAGTTCGTCGGCGTCCTCACCGGCAAGGGCATCAAGTGGGGCGGCTCCCTCATCAGGCCCGAGGCCACGGGCTACGGCTGCGTGTACTTCGCCCAGGAAATGCTCGCCACGCGCGGCGAGAGCTTCAAGGGCAAGACCTGCCTCGTATCGGGATCGGGCAACGTGGCCCAGTACACTGTCGAAAAGCTCCTCCAGCTCGGGGCCAAGCCCTTGACCCTTTCCGATTCCGACGGCCATATCTTCGACGAGGCCGGCATCGACGCCGAGAAGCTCGCCTTCGTGCTCGACCTCAAGAACAACCGGCGCGGGCGGATCTCCGAATACGCCGCCAAGTACAAGACCGCAGTCTACACTCCCTACGACGCCTCCAAGGGCCACAACCCGATATGGGACCACAAGGCCGCTTGCGCCTTCCCCAGCGCCACCCAGAACGAGATCAACCTCGCGGACGCGCAGAACCTGCTCAAGAACGGAGTCTACGTGGTGAGCGAAGGATCTAACATGCCCACCGTCCCCGAGGGCGCCGAGCTCTTCGTCCAGAAAAAGATACTCTACGCGCCGGGCAAGGCGGCGAACGCCGGAGGCGTCGCGACCTCCGGCCTCGAGATGTCGCAGAACAGCCTGCGCATGAATTGGAGCCGGGAGGAAGTCGACGGTCACCTGCAGACCATCATGAAGAACATCCACCATTCCTGCGTGGAGGCCGCGGCCGCCTACGGCATGCCCGGCAACTACGTCGCGGGCGCCAACATCGCCGGCTTCCTCAAGGTGGCCGACGCGATGCTGGACCAGGGGGTGGTGTAGTCTGTAAAAGGGGGGAGCCGCTGTCGCCCGTTAGACAGGGCTCCTCCGCTTTCGATCGGCACGCGGCGAGAGAACAGTTCTATTGACTGTTCTGGGCGGGGCCTGTCACGCGAATCCACGTACCCGGCTCCGCTGGGCCCGTAGGTTCGCGTGACACCCGCCTGCCCGCTGCAATCACGGAAAGCATCACAGCCCTAGACCGGTCCACGCCGCGTTCTTTCATGGGACGCGACGCTCTCCCTCGGTAACCGCGGAGTCCTGGTTACGCCCGATCCCCGCCGCGTCCTCCTCAAAAGTGAGATGCGCTCCTTCGCCACGGGGGAGTCCCGCGGTCGTGCCGCCCGGCCGCGACAGGATGTCGCGGCTCTCCCCGGCTCCAGCGTCCTCGCCTGGCGAGCACCCTAGCCGGCCGCGCTGAGGAAATGTGGTGGAAGTGCACTTCCAGACCGCGAATGTATTTCGGTAAAAAATGGGCGATACTCCCTTGATAAAAGCGCGGCCACGTGTATACTGGCCTCACCTGCGGTGAGGATAGTTTCTGAAGCCAAGGGGTTGCGGTCATCCATCTCTCCGATCCCGTCGTCGACATTGGTCTTCGCCGGGAGGCGCAGGGAGCCCCCCATCCGTCAGGAATCATCATTCTCAAGTCGTTCGCGACGGGAAGGCCCGACGACAAGGGGGAGAGACATGCTCGACATCGGTTCGAACGCAAGGTCATGGAAGGATGGCGTCATCCGCCGGGACGAGATCGACAAGTACCTCGTGGGCGGCCGGGATTTCATCGACGACGCTCTCATCATGGAGCAGCTCGCGCGCAACGCGGAGCCCGCCCCGGCCCGGGTGCGGGACATCCTCGCGAAGGCGGCGGCGATCGAGTCGCTCGACCCCGAGGATCTGGCGGCGCTCCTCAACGTCCGCGACGAGGGACTCTGGGAAGAGCTGTTCGAGGCCGCGGCGGCCGTCAAGACCAAGGTGTACGACAACCGCGTCGTTACCTTCGCGCCGCTCTACCTGGGCAGCAAGTGCGTGAACGACTGCATCTACTGCGGCTTCCGCGCGAGCAACAGGGCCATCGAGCGCCGGGCCCTCTCCTACGAAGAGATCGAGGCGGAGACGCGGATCCTCGCGGGAAGGCTCGGACACAAGCGGATCGTGGCCGTCTACGGGGAGCATCCCGAGACCGACGCCGACTACATCGCCGAGAGCATGCGCAGGATCTACGGCGTAAAGGTAAAGGCGCGCGTCGGCACCGGCGAGATACGCCGCGTCAACATCAACGCCGCCCCCATGTCGATCGCCGATCTGCGCAAGCTGCAGGACGCGGGCATCGGCACTTTCCAGGTCTTCCAGGAGACATACGACCACGCCGTCTACCGCTCGGTCCACCCGGCGGGAACCATCAAGGCCGACTACGACTGGCGGCTGTACTCCCTGCACCGCGCCATGGACGCGGGCATCGACGACGTGGCCATCGGCGCGCTCTTCGGCCTGGCCGACTGGCGCTTCGAGGTCATGGGAATGCTCTACCACGCCAAGGACCTGGAGCGCCAGTTCGCCCTGGGCCCTCACACGGTCTCGGTCCCGAGGATCGAGCCGGCCGCCGATACGGACTTCGGCTGGCTTACGAACCGGGTCTCCGACCGCGACTTCAAGCGTCTCATCGCGGCCCTGAGGCTCGCCATTCCCTACGCGGGCCTCATCGTGACCTGCCGGGAGAGCCCGGCGATGATGCGGGACGTCATACCGATGTGCACGCAACGCGACGCCTCGAGCCGCATCGGGGTCGGCGCCTACGAGGACTCCTCGAAGAATCAGAAGGAGGAGCGCCAGCAATTCATGCTGGGCGACACGCGCTCGCTCGACGAGGTGATCCGCGAGCTCGCGTCGATGGGCTACATCACGTCGTTCTGCACGGCGGGGTACCGCTGCGGGAGGACCGGGAAGAAGATCATGGGTCTGCTGAAGAGCGGACGCGAAGGCTGCTTCTGCAAGCTCAACGCCGTGCTCACCTTCCAGGAGTGGCTCGAGGATTTCGCTTCGCCGGAGACGAAGCGCATAGGAGAGGGGATCATCGAGAGGGAGATCGCCGAGATCAAGGCCCGCGACGGCGACTTCGGACACGCCATCGTCTCCCAGCTCCTCGAGGACCGCGCGCGGATCGTCAAGGGGGAGCGGGACATCTATTTCTAGGCTATAATCTCGCCGGCGCCCCCGAGGGGCCCCCGAGGGGACCTCGAGGGGCCCCCGAGGGGAAGGATCGGGGCGCCGGGAGGCTCGATGTATTTCGAAGAGCTCGTCGGCTCCTACGAGGCGTCGCGCCGGGAGCGCGACGTATTCCACGACCTCATGGGCTGGCGGGTTCGCGAGGTCCTCCTCGTGGCGAGCCTCTACGACTCCTTCGTCGTCGAGTCCGACGGCATCCTCAACGAGCAGATCTACGGCGAGTACTATCGGCTCAACCTCAACAACGTGCCCCGAATCACCTCGGCCTATACCGCCGAGGCCGCGCTCGAGCTTTTCCGATCGGGTAGCTTCGACCTGGCGATCCTGATGGCCGGCCTGGACTTCGACGGGCCCCTGGCGCTCGCCCGAGCCATGAAGGAGGCCTGGCCCTCGGTCCCGGTCCTCCTCATGGTCACCAACAACTCGAGCCTCGAGCGCCTCGACCTCGCGAGGCCCGAGCTGGCGGCAGTAGACAGAGTCTTCGTCTGGAACGGCTACTCCAAGCTATTCGTCGGGATGCTGAAGTACATCGAGGATGCGCGGAACGCGGCGGCGGACACGAAGACGGGCCTCATCCGCGTCGTCCTCCTCATCGAAGACTCCGTCCGCTACTACTCCCGCTACCTCCCCCTCCTCTATCAGGTCGCGATGCGCCAGACCCAGGGCCTCATCGAGGGAGAGAAGGGAGGGGAGACCTACAAGCTCCTCCGAGCGCGAGCGAGGCCCAAGGTCCTCCTCGCCTCGAGCTGGGAGGAGGCCTGCTCCCTCTTCGAGCGCTACCAGTCCTATATCCTCACCGTGATCACGGACCTGAGTTTTCCCCGGGGGGGCAAGGCCGATCCGACGGCCGGGCTCGACTTCCTGCGCATGGCCAAGGGCAGGATCAAGGACCTCCCGGTCATGATCCAGTCGAGCGAGGCCAGCAGCCGCGAGAAGGCCGAGGAGCTCGGCGCCGCCTACGCCGACAAGAATTCCGAGTCCCTCGAGCGGGAGCTCGGCGACTACCTCCGCGACAGCCTCGGGTTCGGGCCCTTCCGCTTCCGCTCTCCCGACGGAGCCCCGCTGGCCCAGGCGGCCACGATGGACGAATTCATCGCGGCCCTGGCGGACCTGCCCGCCGACTCCCTTCTCTACCACGCCGAGCGCAACCACTTCTCCGCCTGGCTCCTCGCCAGGGGCGAGGTCGAGTTCGCGAAGGTCCTGCGGGACTACGAGATCGCCGACTTCGGTACGCCGGCCGAGATACGGAGCTTCATCATCCGCCTCCTCGTCGACGCGCGGAAGGACAGCTCGCGGGGCACGATTCCCTACTTCGACGAGGCGGCCTTCCGCGACGAGGACAGCCTGACGCGCCTCGGCGACGGGTCGGTGGGCGGCAAAGGCCGGGGAATCCTCTTCATCCGCAGCCTCCTGGACAACCTGGATTTCGGGCGATACCTCGGCGGGCTGGACGTGAAAGCGCCGCGGAGCGCCTTCGTCGGCATAGACGAGTTCGAGCGCTTCCTCGAGTCGAACGGGCTGTGGTCCTACGCCTTCTACGAAGCCGAGTCGGAGGAGGAGCTGAGGGAGCGCTTCCTCGCCGCTCCCCTCGACGAGGCCTTCTCCCGGAGGTTGGAGCGCTTCGTCGGGGCGGCGCGCGGCCCCCTCGCGGTGCGCTCCTCCGGCCTCTTCGAGGACATGATGATGGTGCCTTTCTCGGGCGTCTACGACACCTACCTCATGCCCAACAGCCATCCCGACGCCTCGGAGCGCCTGGGTCAGCTGGAGGCCGCGATCAAGCTGATCTACGCGAGCCTGTTCTCCTCGCGGTCGCGCTCCTACTTCGAGATGGCCAAGTACAACCTCGAGGAGGAGAGAATGGCCGTCGTCCTCCAGGAGCTTGTCGGGAGCCGGCGGGGCAGATGGTTCTATCCCCATGTCTCGGGCACGGCGCAGTCCTTCAACTACTATCCCCTATCCTACGCCAAGCCCGAGGACGGACTCTGCGTCGCCGCCCTGGGCCTGGGCTCCTACGTCGTAGAGGGGCTCCCCGCCTATAGGTTCTGCCCCCGGTACCCGAAGCTGGAGGCCATGCCGCCCGAAAGGCTCCGCGCGGACTCGCAGCGTCTGTTCCGCGCCCTCGACATGGAGACGGCCGAGCCGGACCTCAGGCGGGGAGGGGACGCCGACCTGGCCGACCTCGAGCTCTCCGTCGCCGAGGCCGACCCTTCCTTCTCCCTCCTCGCCTCGACCTGGGATGCCCAGAACGACCGTCTCGTCCCGGGCACCGCGCAGCGGGGCATGCGTATCGTCGATCTGTCCAGCATCCTCCGGTTCGAGGCCCTTCCCTTCGCGCGGGCCGTCGAGATCGTGCTCGACGTGGGTTCCCGCTCGATGGGGACGCCCGTCGAGATAGAGTACGCTCTCAATCTGGATGAATCTTCGGGCAAGCCGGCCCTCTACCTTCTCCAGATGAAGCCCCTCATCCATCCCGAGCAGGGCTCGAGCTTCGATTTCGAGTGCGGGGAACCCAGCGAGGCCTTCATCCTCTCCGAAAAGAGCATGGGCAACGGCCGCGACGGGACGATATGCGACGTAGTCTGGGTCGATCCCTCCTCCTTCGACCGCTCGGCGACGGAGTCCGCGGCGAAGGAGATCGAGGAGCTGGACCGCGAGCTGCGCGATCTCGGGCGGCGCTACGTCCTCGTGGGCCCGGGGCGCTGGGGCACGCGGGACCGCTGGCTCGGGATCCCGGTGGCCTATTCCCAAATCGCGAACGCCCGAGTCATCGTCGAGACGGAGATGCCGGGCTTCGCCGTCGATTTCTCGTTCGGATCCCATTTCTTCCATAACGTGACCAGCATGAACGTCGGCTACCTCACCATCCCCGGCGGCGGCGCGAGCTTCGTGGACTGGACCTGGCTGTCCTCCTTCTCCCCGGAGCGGCGCACGGCCCATTGCGCGCGCGCGCGCCTGCCGGGGCCGCTGGAGATCGTGATGGACGGTAGGAAGGGAAGGGCGATCGTGCGAAAGAATGGCATCCGTTAGCATTCCGTATTAGAATATCGCCGAGGCGAAGCGGATCGATCGCGCGGGCCGCGGAATGGAGGCATGGTCGTGGAATATCCGAGACGGAGGGGCCGCGCGATCCTCGCTTCGGCCATCGTGGCCCTGTCACTCCCCCTTGCGATATCGGCCCAGGACGGCGCTGAGGCCTCCTCCGCCCTATCCGTCGGCCCCGGAGACGTCCGCATCGAGGCGCGGGACGACGGCGGCTACGATCTCTACGTTCGCGCCAAGCCGGGCATAGCCTCCATCCTGATCACCGAGAGCACCAAGGACCCCGCGATGAAGGCCGACAATTTCGCCTATCGCGCCATGGAGCGCAACGACGTGAACGGCGGCGAGACGCGGCTCCTCAACGGCAAGCCCATCCCGGCCTCGAGCAAGCTCTATTCCCTGATTTCCTCGACGCCGTCGCCCGACCCCGCCTTCGGCCAGGCCTTCCGCATCCTCATCCCCCCGGTCCTGATTTACGGCTACCCCTGGAGCCGTTCCGGCACCGTCGCCGTGGGACAGGGGACGTACGTGAACATCCGGGCCTTCGAGAGGCGCTACGCCGACTACGGCGGCGCCTTCCGAGACAATCCCTACATGATCGCGATATCCGCGAAGCCGGTCCCGCCGCCTGCCGAGCCGGCGACGGTCTCCACCGCGCCCCAGCTTCAGGAGCAGGTCGTCGCCCCTCCGCCTCCGAAGGACGACCGCCCGTCGTCCAATATTGTCGAGCTCATCGAGTCGAGCCCGGGGAAGAGCCTGGACCTGGTCCTCTGCCTGGACACGACCGCGAGCATGGAACCCTATTTCGACGATATCCGGAAGAACATCGGACCCATGCTGCGCCAGCGGGTCTCGGGCTTCTCCCGCTTCCGCATAGGCGTCGTACTCTACAAGGACTATTGGCCCGACGAGTATATAACCCGGAACTATCCCTACACGTCGGACATCTCGGTCATCGAGGGGATCGTGAAGGGGGCGGCTGTGTACGGCGGCGGAGACATTCCCGAAGCCGAGATCGAGGCGCTCTACGCGGCGGCTACGGAGTTCGAATGGGGCGCCGACCGCAGGCAGATCATCGTGCTCACCGACGCCCCGCCCCATCCCGACCCTCGCGGCAAGATCCTCTTCGACGAAGTGGCGGCCGAGGCGAAGGCGAAGCGCATAGAGCTCGACGCCGTGACCGAGCCGACGAAGATGCCCTCTCCGCCCAATCCCGATCATCCCGAGTTCGAGAACGAGATGAAGTGCCTCGCGTCCCTCTCCGCGAGCGGGACCCCCCTGCGCCTCTTCGTCCTTGCCGACAGTCCGGTCACGCCCGGAGCGGGAGGGAGCGCTCCATCCGCGGAGCCCTCTCCGACGGCGCAGATCCTCCTGGAGGATAAAGTATCCGCCGCTCTCTCCGCGGGTCCCAAGGTGGACTTCCTGCGTCTCGGCGCCGCGTCGGATACGAGCGCCGGCGCGCCGCCGGATGCCGCCGCAATAAAGGGGAAGGCGGCGGAGATTGGCGCCACACACTGCCTAATCGTCAGGACCCGAGTCTCGGGCGCTTTCTCCGAGACTGTTTCACGCCTTCTGGACGCCTCGACGGGCCTCGAGCTGGCCCATGACGTCGTGTGGCGGGCCAACTCGGAAGGCGTCGAGGCCGTCTTCGTGAACGGCGCCAGAATGCGGTAGATCGACCGGAATCAGAACGAGGACAGCTCGGTCGTCAATCCGCTCTCGATCTGCACGAGCTCGCCCGTGGCGGTCTTGTTGTCCTTCTTCGAGGTGAATATGGTCTTGATCATGTACCCAGGCACCTTCTCGCTTATCCACATCTCCGCGGTGCCGCTGCCGTAGGGATCACTGTAGAGATAGTGATCCGCCGTGAAGCTGCCACCCTTGACCGACACTTGCTGCGACCCGACGAGATAGCTGGCCATTTCGGCGCGGCTCTTGGGCATGCCGGGCTGACCCTGGCCGGGCTGCTGCGAGGTCTGGCCGGGAACGAATTCCCCTATAGCTCCGTTATCGGGGTCCTTGTAGCGGACCTTCTGGAGGACGGAATCGGGCCCGATGAGGAACTCATAGACGATGCTGTGCTTGTCCGTATCCAGCCTGAAGCGCCACCATTGCGACGAATCGGCGTTGACCTTCAGAAGGGCGCGCTCGAAGGTCAGGGGCTTCGAGGAGTTGCCGCCGGAGCCGATAAAGGACCATACGGTTCCCTGTCCGGGAGTGTAGTTGGCATCCCCGAAGCCGAACCACCCCATGCTCCACATGCCGGTATAGAAGCCGTTGAATTGATACTGATAGGCCACCGAAGGGCTGCCCCCCGCCTGAGTCTGGGCGGGGGCGGGAGCCGGGGCCGCCTGCGCCTGAGTCGCCGGGGCCTGCGCGACGGCGGTCTGCGAGGCAGGTTGCGCGCTGGACGTCGCCGGCTTTCCCATCGCCGCATTGAAAGCGCCGCGCATGCTCCAGCACCCCACCATCGGAAGGAAGGCCGCCAGGACGACCGCCGTAATCGCGAACCTGAATCCCCTGTGCGTCGACTGTCTTGCCATTGCTCGCTTCTCCTTTTATTCTCAATATCGACCTTGATCGATCCTCGTCGCGGCGTCTTTCCAAGTTGATTCGCAAAGCCAAACTACAAGGTAACATCAAGATGCCGCAAAGTGAAACCATTATCAGGCATCGGGTCATACTTCGGGGTCGCGAGAGGCGGAGGAAGGAAGGGTGAAACGACGGGAAAATCGGCTTTCGATATTTCCGGGCAAGTCGCGATGGTCACCGGAGCGAGCAGAGGAATCGGCCGCGTCCGACATGGTTTCCGGCTCCCTCCTCCTGGTCGACGGAGGATGGACGGCGCGATAAGACGGCAGATCTCAGGCGCGACCCTCCGTTTGCCGCGAGACTCAAGACGGGCGACGAGGTCTTCGCCGGAATCCTCATGCTTCGACCGGCTCTCCCTCTCCGTTTCAGGAGGATCCCTGGCGTGGGCGGACGATCCTTGGGACCTTTCACCTAAAGGCCGTCTGGTCGATCTTCTCGATGATCGATTGGATATAGGCGTACTGATCGCCGTAATCGACGACGGATTTGAGCGCCTTCTTGACGAGTTCGTCCAACTGGGCGACGCCATCGGTGGTGAACACCATGTTCTCCATGTCCCGGGTCGAGTACAGGAGCAGGAGGACCTTGTCGTCCTTCGTGGAGTTGAACTCCAGATGGAAAGCTATCCCGTCCAAGGTGTTATCGTGGGAGCCATCGTGCGTGATCCTGCCGATCATCCGGTGATCGACGACCGTGATGTCCTTGGTCTCGATCTCGCGCATCCCGGCGAGGATCGCGTCGAGAGTGTTCCCGAAGGTGGCCGCGATGGGGCGGTCGATGTAGATGCTGTGCGCCGGCGTGGACAGGATGATCGTCCCGGCGGAGTCAACGGTCACGAGCATCTCGACTTTGTCGAGCATTGGAACTTTTCCGAGATCCATCGCCGAGTATTTCTGAGCGAACCCCATCGCGCATATGGATACTAAAAGGACGAACATCGATGTCTTGAGCATTCCATCATCTCCTTCCCGTCATGATATCGCGCTCGGGGCGCGATACATATGAGAAAGATAATATAGTATTGCGATGCATGAACTCGGAAAGGTCGATTTATCCCGATCCCGCGGTTCTTGCGCGCCCGCGACGCGGGCGATAGTATCGCTCGATGGGCATCGAGATTGAGCGGAAGTTCCTGGTCGACGCTTCGAAATGGGCGGCGGCGGATTCCGGGACGCGGATCGTGCAGGGCTACCTCAGCTCGAGGACGGAGCGCGTAGTGCGCGTACGGCTCTCGGGCGGGGAGGCGCGGCTGACGATCAAGGGCCCGGCCGAAGGCAACGCGCGCGCCGAGTACGAATACCCCATTCCGCCCGAAGACGCGCGCGAAATGCTGGAGAGACTCTGCGAGCGGCCTTTCGTCGACAAGACGCGCTACCTCGAGGCATTCGCCGGCAGGACCTGGGAAATCGACGTCTTCCACGGCGATAACGAAGGTCTCGTCGTCGCGGAGATCGAGCTCGAGGATGAAGGCGCGAAGGTCGAGCTTCCTCCCTGGGTATCGAAGGAAGTCTCCGCCGATCGCCGCTATTCCAATTCGAATCTGGCGAAGCGGCCTTGGCCGACTTGGAGGGAATGAGCGGCGCGCTCGGGAGCTCTCCGTCGCGCCGCCCTTCGCGACCTGGACGCGGTTCCAATCCGCGCTTAATGCAGGTACCATGAGAAATCCTGATCGATTCGGAGGGCGAGCATGTCCAAGGAATACGAGATCAAATGGTCGAGCGAGCCGGAGGAACACGATTACCCGGCGGCCGAATCGTATTTGTCGCTGCTTGTCGATGAGGATGCCGTCAAGACGCTGATCGGCAAATTGAGATCGGCCCCCGTATCGAGGTACAAGGCGAAGGACATTTTCCGAGCCTCGGGCCTGTCCTTGCTCGGCGTCAGCAACGCCCACGTCGAGAAGGATCAGCGCAAAATTCAATCCGGCCGCGAATTGTCGCCATTGCTGTTGGTAAGGGATCCCCGCAACGGTAGAGTGGTGATCGCCGACGGCTATCATCGCCTCTGCGCCGTCTATTCCTACAATGAAGATGCCGTAATTCCCTGCAAGATCGTCTGAAGGGCGGAAGCGGCGCCGACCGACGGCATCCTTGACGCTGTGCCGGGACGCAGTAAGATTGATATCGGAGAGGGAAGCTCCGCGAGAATGGCCGGCTTAACCGGCCATTCGGAAAATCTCGATCGCTTCCGGAACGGCGGTGTCCCGCATGAGCGTTAAACGCTTCCTGACTTTCGCGCTCGTCGCCGCAGGAGGGCTGCCCCTGCTCGTCTTCGGGCTCGCGTTCAGCGTCGCGCTCGGCAGACAGATCGCGGGCGACACGCGCGCCTTCTCTCAGGCCATGCTGAGGTCCCTAGCCGCCCAGGCAGGCTCGAGCCTCCTCGACGGGGCGCAGCGGGACCTGCCCGCCCTCCTCCTTCTCGCGGAGTCGTCCGGCGGCCGCGTCCATGAGGCTGTCATGCTGAACTCCTTCCGACTGCCCCACGCGGAGTACACCTTGCTCGCCATCCGGGACGATGCCACGGGCCGGATCGAGGCGGTCGACCCGCCGGAATCCGGAGCGGCCGGACGCGACTACGCCTTTCGCTCGATCCTCGAGCCGGGCCAAGTCTCCTTCTCCGATCCCTTCTATACTGACCTGACGCGCGCGGTATCAGTCGAGGCCGCCTACTCGAACGGCCACAGGACGGCCATGGCCCTCCTCGACCTCGGGGAGATATCCTCGAAGCTCGTCCTCATCGCCCAGTCGCCCTCGGATCGGCTCGGCATAGTGGACAGCCAAGGTCGCTACCTGGCCTGCAGCGATCCCTCGCGGGCCCAGCGGCGCGAGAAGGTGGACGCTTCCTGCCTCGTACCCGGACCGGCGCGGGTAAAGTCCGAGGGCCACGAGTACTACGCCTCGTCCAGGGCGCTGCAAGGCACGGCGTGGCGCGTCCTCTACCTGCGCGCCGCGGCCGACGCCGATGCGCCGATGAGCACTTTCATCGGCAGTATCCTCGGCATCCTGGCCTCGGCCCTCGTCTGCACCGCGATCATCGCCTTCTTCGCCTGGAAGAACATCTCGACGCCTCTGTCCTCGCTGGTGAACAGGATCGACCGCATCGCGGAGGGGCATTACGCCGAACGCGTGGAAGGCGAGTTCTCCCTCGAGTTCAAGGAGATAGGCCGTGCCTTCAACGCCATGGCCGACTCCATCGGGAAGCGGGATCGCGAGCTCCAGCGCAGCGAGGAGCGATATCGCCTCCTCTTCAATCGCAATCGGGTGCCTGCCCTGATAGTCGATCCCCGCGGCGGCGCTATCCGCGACGCCAACGGCGCGGCGCTCTCGTACTACGGCTACGCCCTGCGAGAGCTAGCGACCCTCGCGCTCTGGGATATCGACCAGCTGCCGGCGGACGAGCTCAAGTCGAAGCTGAGCGCGGCGGCCGGCGGCGGCGAAGGGCATATCCTCTCGAGGCATCTGCTCAGATCGGGCGAGGTCCGCGACGTCGAGCTGTACATGAGTCTCGTCGAGATCCAGGGCGAGGCCGACTTGTACTGCATCGTCTTCGACGTCACCCAGAGACGGCTCGCGGAGGAGAGCATGGCCAAGGCCCTCAAGGAGAGGACCCTCCTCCTCCGCGAGGTCTACCACCGCGTCAAGAACAACCTTCAGATCGTCTCCAGCCTCCTCAACCTCCAGGCCGAGGGGCTCGAGGAGGCGACGGCCCTCCGGGCGCTCCGTCTGGCCCAGGACAGGGTCTACGCGATGTCCCTCGCCCACGAGCTCGTGTACCAGGTCCCGGACCTCGCGTATATCGAGGCCTCGGATTACGCCGAGCAGCTCATAGCCAATCTCCAGACGGCCTACGCCGTCCCTGAAGGCTCGGTCCTGTCCGCGCTCCGTCCTATGAAGCTCGAGCTCGAGAGAGCCATTCCCTTCGGCCTCGTCCTGAACGAGCTCGTGTCCAACGCCTTCAAGTACGCGAGGCCCTCGCAGGCCTCGCCGGTGCGCATAGCCTTCGAGCCGAGCCCGGACCGAAGCTTCGCCCTGTTTGTGGTCGAGGACTCGGGCCCCGGCATACCGGCCGGGGCCTTCGATGGCGACGCGAAGCCCGGCTCGATAGGCCTATCCCTGATCGCGGCCCTCTCCGCCCAGCTGGAAGGCGAAATCGCGTGGGGGGCGGGGTCGGCCGGGGTGGGAACGCGCGCCGTGCTCAGCTTCCCCGCGACGGTGCGGGGCCGGACGGCAGAGGAGGCGACATGAGGGCCGGAGCCCCTTTCGCCGCGATGTGCGCGGCCCTGGCCCTCGTTCCGGGCTCGATGCCGAGAGCTGCGGCCCAGCCGAGCATAGTCACTCTCCGCTACGCGCACATGAATACGCCGGAGAGCGTCCCCGGCCTCCAGGCGGCATTCTTCGCTGAGAAGGTCGGCCTCTATACCGGCGGCTCGGTGAAGGTCGAGGTATACCCCGACTCGCAGCTCGGCACGCTCAAGGAGATGGCCGATGAAGTATCTTCCGGGGTGGTCGCCTTCCATCACAATACCGCCGGCACGATAGGGGAACTCTTCGAGGACTACTCGGTGCTCGATACGCCCTACATCTATCGCGACGTCGCCCATCTCCTCAGGGTCACCGATCCGGCCTCGCCTCTCATGACGAAGCTGAGCGCGGGTCTCCTCAAGAAGAGCGGTGTGCGGCTCCTCTATACTTTCTATTTCGGCGCCCGCGAGCTGACCTGCGATCGCCCGATCAGGAGGCCCGAGGACCTCAAATCGCTGAAGGTCCGCTCGATTCCCTTCCCGATCTACACGACGGCGATTGAGGGACTGGGCGCCATAGCCACGCCGATCGACTGGGTCCTGACGCCTACCGCCCTCAAGGCCAAGGTAGTGAATGGGCAGGAGAATCCCTTTGGTATCATCCTCGATTCGAAGCTCTACGAATCGCAGCCCTATCTGATGCTGACGAATCATATCCTGGCCGCCGACAGCGTGGTCGTCAACGAGGCCTCGTGGCGCAGGCTCTCGGGCGCCGAGCGCGACGGAATCGCTCGGGCGGCGGCGGAGACGAGCGTCTATGCCACCAAGCTCACCCTCGAAAAAGAGGCGGGCGATCTGGCCGCC
This sequence comes from uncultured Treponemataceae bacterium, assembly GCA_964404145.1. GTDB lineage: Bacteria > Spirochaetota > Spirochaetia > Treponematales > Rectinemataceae > UBA1306. The sequence goes on along the minus strand of CAYOIX010000030.1, from coordinate 9,429 downwards.
CTGAAAGCCAAGGGCATGAAGGTAATCGGACCCGCCGAGGGACTCGACATCGATGCCTTCCGGGCGAACACCCGGAAGCTCGTCGAGAAGCGCTTCGGGGCCAGGTGGGACCAGTATTATCGCCTGATCGACGCGGCGAGATAACTCTTTTGGAGTTCTTTACTGAATGTAGGGTTTATCATATTTATACCAATTTTGATAAAACCAACTTGACACTTGGACTAAGTAACGTAAAATACGGTTATTGATATTTTTTAGTAATTGAAGGACCGACTTTATCATGATGCAAGGCGACTGATTCTTTCTCCTGTACTTCAAAGCAGCCCAAGAACTCTTTCGGGCCATAAAATAAGGAGAATGGCATGAAGATCGGAATGAAACTCGTCGTCGCTTTCCTTCTCATCGCCCTGATCGCAGCGGCTCTCGGCATCTTCGGCATTGTAAATGTAAAGGCTATAGCCGCTGCGGATACGCGCCTGAATAGGCTCATGACGGTGCCTCTGGGCCAGCTCCTGAAAATGACCGAAAATTGCCAGCTCATCCGCATCAACGTCCGCGATGCGGTGACCACTAACACGGCCGAAGGGATGGCGACGGCCAGGCAGGCGGATAGCGACTTTCGGAAGGAGGTCGCGACCGAGGCCGCGCTCTTCGAGAAGACCCTGCTGACGGAGAACGGGCGAAAGCTTTTTGCCGATTTCAACAAGGCGCATGCCGATTACCTGCGCAGCGTCGACGAGGCTTTCGAGCTCGCTGCCCAGCATAAAAGCGCCGAGGCGCAGGCCCTCGTAGAAGGCGAGGGACGATCGCTGGCGCAAGCCGAGCTCAAGGCGATAGACGCCCTCGTCGAGGCGAAGCTCGACCTGGCCCAAGAGGCCGCGAGCGGGAACGCCGCCCTCGCCTCCGGCACCGGGCTGGTCATGACGATCGTCCTCTCGCTTTCCTTGCTCGGCTCGCTCCTCATCGGGATGCTCTTCTCCCGTTCGATATCTTTCCCCCTCGGCCTGGCCACGGCCCATGCGTCGAAAATCGCCGAAGGCGACCTCAGCGCGGACGTTCCGCCCGTCTTCCTCTCCAGGCGGGACGAGATCGGCGACCTGGCGAGGGCCTTCGACGTCATGTCGGTGAACCTGCGGAGCATAGTCGGCTCCGTCAAGGACTCGGCCGCGAACGTGAGCAAAGGATCGGGCGAGATCAGCGCCACTGCGCAGGAGCTTTCGCAGGGAGCCGCGGAGCAGGCGGCCGCGGCGGAGCAAGTGAGCTCTTCCGTCGAGGAGATGGGCTCGACTATCAAGCAGAACGCGGACAACTCGATCGCAGCGGAGGGCATAGCTCGGAGGAGCGCGGGGGACGCGGAATCCGGAGGGAGCTCGGTGGTCGAGACGGTCTCCGCGATGAAGCACATCGCGGGGAAGATCGGCATCATCGAGGAGATAGCCCGGCAGACCAACCTCCTGGCCCTGAATGCCGCTATCGAGGCGGCCCGGGCCGGTGACGCCGGCACGGGCTTCGCGGTCGTGGCCAGCGAGGTCCGCAAGCTGGCCGAGCGGTCCCAGGGCGCGGCCAAGGAAATATCGGAGCTGTCCGGCACGAGCGTGACGGTGGCCGAGGAGGCGGGAAGGCTGATCCAGACCATCGTTCCCGATATAAAGCGCACGGCCGAGGTGGTGCAGGAGATAACGGCGGCGAGCAGGGAGCAGAGCTCGGGGGTGGACCAGATTGGGCGCGCGGTGACCCAGCTGGACACTGTCATCCAGCGGAATGCGTCGGCGTCGGAGGAGCTCGCGTCGATGGCCGAGGAGCTGAGCGGCCAGGCGGAGTCTTTGTCCGAGACCTTGACCTACTTCAAGCTCCCGTCGGAGACGCTCGCCGGCTCCGAGGGCGGAAAGAGGGCGAGAAGGGCGAAGAAGGACGAGGAGAGGATGGTCCATGCGCCTTCGGGATCCGAGGGTCCCCGCAAGCCGCGACCGACCCTGGCGAAGCCGCCCGCCGCCCCCAGGCCCAGGAGGGAGGCCGCCATGACCGCCATAAGGCCGGTCCCAGACGCCTCGGACGCCGATTTCGAGTCGTTCTGAGGAGCAGATCGCTGCGGGCCTACTACCTCGCGGACGCATATCCCGTCGTCGAGGGAGAACTTACGATTCGATTACGTTGAACCCTCCAAGGGCCTTTCGTGTTTACCGGTTTGAAGCCGAAGCTTATAGTGGCCCTGCGGAGGATCGGATGAAACTCTCCATGATAGCGGCCCTGGCCTTGGGATTGACCCTGGCCTCCTGCTCGATCAACCAAGCGAACGCGTCCTTGATCGGGACCTGGGGTCAAGGCGGCACGAAGCTTTGGGTTTTCAACAGCGACGGGACCTTCTCGGAACCGGAACAGGGTTATTCTGGTAGCTATACCTCTACAAGTTCGACGATATATCTTACATACGCCGCCAATGCGGCACCTCAAGGTACCACTACCTCTACTTATACCTATAGCATAAGCGGCAACTATCTGACACTGACGAGCAGCGCCGGAGGATACGCGTTCTTGACGAAGATGTAGGTCGATCCTCGACGAGGGGCCGGGTGTCCCCGGCCCCTCGAGGACCGTCCCCGCTCGGGCTGCGCGTTACCGGGAATCCGGAAGGTCGTCGGGTACCAAGAAGGAGATATTCGTGGTGACCTGTATCTCCCTTCCGGCATAAGGGATGAAGCCGCTGCGGTATTTCATCGAATACTTTCCGCAGGTCACGTTGCCCAGCCATTTGCCGTGGATGATGAGTAGGGGACTGCCGTCCGCCTCGTTGCCGGCGATGATGGCGTTGCCGGGGGGATTCCCGTCGCGGCTGAATACCCAGAAGCCGTAGCCCACGAAGATGTCCACCGGGCTGCCGTCGATTTGGATTTCCTGCCCGCCGTAGGAGATGAAGGCCTTGCCGAAAAGCGGATTGTACTTCCCCACCACGACGCTGCCCTGATACGAGGCCCGGACGATGTAGAGGGGACCACCGCCATTGTCGACCCCGGCCTTGAAAGCCCCGACCGGCACGGCCCCCGTGCTGGGAATGATAGTGACCCAATCGGCGCTATTCGTCATGGCCACGTTGGATACCGGCGCGGGAGCCATCGGCGCGGGCTGGGGCGCATATCCCTGGTTCGCGATCGGCGGAGCTGCGGGTCGGCCAGGGGCGACTGCCCTGATGGCGTTCTCGGTGAATATTATAGCCCCTTCTATGTGCCCGGCCGCCCTGCCCCGAAGACCCAGGATGGCCCCGTTGTCCTCCTCCCTATCGATGTCGGCCCGCGCCCTCCGCAGGAAGGAGTCGGCGTCGTAGAGCCTCCCGTAATGGTCGGGCCTCTCGGCGATGCCGGGATTGTAGTTGACGTCCCTGCCGTCGTCGATGGCCGCTCGCCGAATTTCGTTGATCGCATCGTCGATCCTCTGGATCGCATTGAGTTCGTCGTTGACCCGGACCCAGTCCCCCGGGACGTGCTGCAGGAGCCAGCGGGCGGCGCGAAGATCCGCAAGCGCGCCCATGTAGGCGGGGTGCTGCCCTCCCATCGGCGCGGGTGCCATCGGCGCGGGAGCGTTCGCGTTTTGCGGGGGCCCCGCCCTCTCGGCGTTACCGACGAATTGGATAGCCGCTTCGATGTGCGCGGCCGCCCTGCCGCGCAAGCCCTGGATGGCTCCCGCATCGGCCTCCTGCTCGATGTCGGCGCGGGCTCTCCTGAGGAAGGCCTCGGCGTCGCGAAGCCGGCCTGGACGATCGGGCTTCTCCTCCACTTTGGGGTTGAAGTTGAGGTCCCTCCCATCGTCGATGGACGATCTTCGGATTTCGGCGATCGCGTCGTCGATCTTGCGGATCGCGTTCGATTCGTCGTTCACGCGGACCCAGTTTCCCGGGACGTGCTGAAGGAGCCACCGCGCGGCCCTCAGGTCCGAGAGGGCATGGAGATAGGCCGGATGCATCGCCTGGGCGTAGACAGCGGGAGCTAGAGCCAGGGCCATTGCCACCATGAGCATTCGAAAGAAGTTCTTCACGAGATAGCCTCCTGAGCATACTGCGTCAATATACGGGAAAATGCCCATCCGAGCATAGACAATTTCCTTATAGCGGCGAGCATCGCTTTGTCAATTCCCGGCAATCGCGCTTTTCCCTTGACAGCTTGGCCATGATGTTGAATTCTGGATACTGGATCCAACATAGTGACCACGTGGAGGTTGTTCTCATGCTTTCTCCCATTCCTGCAGCGATGAAGGCTTTGGTCCTGACCTCTCCCGGGAAGTTCGAGATCCGGCAGCTACCGGTACCCCGGCCCGGCCCCGGCGAGGTCCTGTGCCGAATCCGCGCCGTAGCGATATGCGGTAGCGATCCCGAGATCATCCGCGGGGACCTCGCCGGCACCTGGCCGCCGACCTACCCATTTACGCCGGGTCATGAATGGTCGGGCGAAGTGGCCGCCCTTGGGCAGGACGCCGTCGGATTCGCGGTGGGAGACAGGGTGGCCGGCGAGGCTCACAAGGGCTGCGGCATATGCAGGAACTGTCTCAACGGCCGTTACACCATCTGCCTGAACTACGGAAAGCCGGAAACCGGGCACAGGCACTACGGATTCATCTCCCCGGGCGCCTATGCCCAGTACAACTCGTATTCGGTCAAGAGCGTCAAGAAAATGCCGGACCGCGTCTCCTTCAGGGAAGGCGCCCTCGTGGATACGGCGGGGGTGACGCTCCACGGCATGGAACAGACCGGAATCACGGCGGGGGGCGCGGTAGCCGTCATCGGTCCCGGCCCCATCGGCCTCATAGCGATGCGTTACGCCAAGGTCCTGGGGGCGGCGAAGGTGATCGTGGTAGGGCGCGGATTGCGGCTCGAATCGGCGCGGCGGATGGGCGCCGACTCGGTCGTGAACTTCGAGAAGGAAGATCCGGTCGAGGCCGTCAGGAAGGCCACGGGAGGGGAGGGGGTCGACCAGGCCTTCGAGTGCTCGGGCGCCGAGGGGACCTTCGCGCAGGCGATACGCATGCTCCGCAAGGGCGGGAGCGTGGCCCTCCTCGGCGTGCCGAATGACAAGGTTCTCGAGAAACTTCCCTATAAGTACATAGTCCACAACGAGCTGGCTATCTTCGGGTCGAGGGCCAATCCGAATGTCTCATGGAAGATCCTGGAATCCATCGCCTCCGGCTCCCTGGTCGTCGGAGACCTTATAACCCATGTCTTTCCCCTGGACGAGTTCGCCGCGGCTCTGGATACCTTCGTGGGCCGCAAGGAAGGGGCCATCAAGGTCGTCATAGAGCCCAATGGGCCGGAAGGCGAAAAGCTCGCATGAAGGGCAGGCTCGTTACCGGCCCGGAGCGGGTACCGCACTCCGAATACGGCAATTGCGTACGATTGGGCGACGGCGTCGCCGAGCTCCTCGTAGCCGTCGATTATGGGCCCCGCGTCATGGCATATTCCCTCGCCGGCGGGCGGAACGTGCTATTCAACAATCGCGATCCCGGCAACCTGAAGAAGGGCGAGGCCTTCGACGAAGTCTTCTATCCCGGCGCGTACTGGAACATCTACGGCGGCAACCGGCTCTGGGTCTCCCCTCATTCCTTTCCGCGGGCCTTCTATCCGGACAATGAGCCGGTGGAGGCCGAGCTCCTCCCCGACGGGGCGATATTCCGCTCCCCGCCGCAGAAGGTGAACGAGGTGCGGAACGAGGTGGAGATCCGCATGGACGGCTGCGGCGGGAAGGTCTCGCTGCGCTTCCGCGTGACGAATGTCGGGAAGTCGCCCAAGCGCATGGGCGCGTGGTCGGTGACGGCCATGGCCCCCGGCGGCCTCGAGATAATTCCGCAGCCCACCCTGTCCACGGGAGTCCTGCCCAACCGTCGCATCGCCCTCTGGGACTACACGGCCATGCGGGACGCGCGAATCTACTGGGGCGACGGCTATATCGCCGTCAGACAGGATCCTCGAGACGAGAAGCCCCTGAAGCTCGGGATCAACAACGTCGACGGATGGGCCTGCTACGTGAATTCCGGCACCTGCTTCGTATGCCGGCATCCCCACCGCGAGGGCGCCGAGTACCCGGATTTCGGCGTATCCTACGAGACCTACACGCACGATAGGATGCTCGAGATGGAAAGCCTCTCGCCCCTGGCCCTCGTCGCGCCGGGCGACTCGGTGGAGCACAGCGAGAGCTGGGAGCTCTTCGCCGCGCAGGCGCCAAAGGACTGGCGCGACGAGAGCGAAGTGGGGGCCTTCGTCGCCCGGATCGCCGCGACGGAGGACACGCGCATCGTATAGAGTCGGCCGCAGCGCGCGGCTCAATGTTCGTTTCGAGGAGGGAGATGATGAAGAAAGCCTGGATGCCCCTGCTGATGGCGACGATGCTGCTGTCCGCCTTCCCGACCTGGCCTCAGTCGAGCAAGCCGGTCAGGATCGGCGTGGACTTTTTCGATTTCTCCAACACCTATCTGTCGTACATGCGCGGCGGCATGAAGGCCTTCGAGAAGAGCCTGGGGCCGAACGTCACCGTCGAGTACGTCGACGCCAAGAACAGCCAAGTGACGCAGAACGACCAGATCGACACGCTGATCGCCCGAGGCGTCGATGCGCTGGCGATCAATCCCGTGGACCCGACCGCCGCAGTCACCATGATCGCGAAGGCTAAGGCGAAGAACATGCCCATCGTATTCTTCAACCGCTGCCCGTCCAAGGAGGACATCCTCAGCTACGACAAGGACTGGTACGTGGGGACGACTCCGGAGGAATCCGGCGTGATCCAGGCCCGGATGATCATGAAAGCCTGGAAGGACAGGCCCTCCCTCGACAAGAACAAGGACGGGAAGATGCAGTACGTCATCCTCCGGGGAAACCCCGGCCATCCCGACGCCGAAGCCCGCACCAAGACCGTCGTCGAGACGATGAAGAACGCCGGCTTCCCGATGGAGGAGCTGGCCGTCCAGCCCGCCAATTTCGACACGATGCAGGCGAAGAACATCATGGAGACCTGGCTGGCGAAGTTCGGCGACAGGATCGAGATGGTGATCTGCAACAACGACGCCATGGCCCTCGGCGCGGTCGAGGCGCTCAAGGCCGCCGGCTACTTCACCGGGAACAAGTACATGGGCGTCGTGGGCATCAACGCCCTCTCCACCGTCGTGCCCCTCATCAAGGACGACATCATGCTCGGATCCGTGCTCTCCGATCCCAACAACGAAGGCCAGGCCATCCTGACGATGGCGGTCAATCTCGTCCGGGGAGGCGACCCTCTCGCGGGCGTCAAGAAGGGCAAGGTCGGCGGCTTCCGCGACGTGCGCATGCCCTATGTCGAGATCACCAAGGACAATGTCCAAGTGGCCCTGGACGCCTACGCCAAGACCGAAGTGAAGTGATCTCCGACTACGTTCTCGAGATGCGGGGCATCTGCAAGGAATTCCCGGGGGTGAAGGCCCTCGACGGGGCCCGGCTGCTGCTCCGCCCCGGCTCCGTGCACGCCCTCGTGGGCGAGAACGGCGCGGGAAAATCCACGCTGATGAAATGCCTCTTCGGCATCTACCGCGCGGATTCGGGCGAGATCCTCTTAGGCGGCAGGCAGGTCTCGTTCGAGTCCCCGCGCCAGGCGCTGGACTCGGGCGTGTCGATGGTCCATCAGGAACTGAACCAGGTGCTGGAGCGGAGCGTCGTCGACAACATCTGGCTGGGACGCTTCCCGACGAAGGGCGTGGTCGTGGACGAGCGGAAGATGCTCGCCGATACCCTGCGGACCTTCGGCGACTTGAGTATCCAGTTGAATCCGAGGCAGAAGATCGGGACCCTCTCCGTGGCGGAGAGGCAGATGGTCGAGATAGCCAAGGCGGTCTCCTGCGGCGCCAAGATTATCGTCCTCGACGAGCCGACGTCGTCCCTGACGGAGACCGAAGTCGAGCACCTCTTCCGCATCATCAGGAAGCTGAAGGAGGAGAGGGTCGCCGTCATCTACATCTCCCACAAGATGGACGAGATCCAGATGATCTCGGACGAGGTGACGGTGATGCGCGACGGCAAATGGATAGCCACCGAGCTCGTCGCGGACATCGACAGGGGGAGGATCATCTCCCTCATGGTGGGCCGCGACCTGACCCACCTCTTCCCGCCCAAGGACAACCTGCCGTCGCGCGAGATCGCGATGAGCGTGCGCAATCTCACGGCCGCCTACCAGCCGTCGATCGTCGACGTCTCCTTCGACCTGCGTCGGGGCGAGATCCTCGGCATCGGGGGGCTCGTGGGGTCGAGGAGGACGGAGCTCGTCGAGACCATATTCGGCATCAGGAAGATGGCGGGGGGCGAGATAGTCGTGGGACGGAAATCGGTCTTCGCGCCCTACCCGAAGATGTCGATCTCCAACGGCCTCGGCCTCCTGACGGAAGAGCGGCGCGCCACCGGCATCTTCGCCCTGCTCAGCGTGCAGTTCAACGCGATAATCGCCAACGTCGGCGCCTACTGCGATCGTCTGGGGATCCTGCGCCGCAAGGCCGCCGCCAGTGACGCGCAGTGGGTGATCGACCGGCTTTCGGTGAAGACGCCCTCGCAGAAGGCTCAGGTCGGCAACCTGTCCGGCGGCAACCAGCAGAAGGTCATCCTCGGCAGGTGGCTCCTCACCAAGCCGGAAATCCTCCTCATGGACGAGCCCACGCGGGGCATCGACGTAGGCGCCAAATACGAGATCTACCAGCTCATGATCGACCTCGCGAAGGCGGGGAACAGCATACTGTTCGTCTCCTCCGAAATGCCCGAGCTGCTCGGCGTCGCCGACCGCATCCTCGTGATGAGCAACGGAAGCGTCGCGGGAATCGTCGAGGCTTCGGAGACCGACCAGGAAGAGATGCTCGAGCTGGCGGCCAAGTACTTATAGAGCGGGGGGTGGCTGAACATGTCGACGGATCCGGACGCGAAGCGTACTCGAACTCGGAGGCGGATCTCCGCATTCCTCCTGCAGAACGGCCTGTACTTCTTCCTGATAGCGCTGCTCGGGATAATCATCGCCATCGATCCCGGCTTCTTCAGGATGCAGAATTTCGTCTTCATCGTCACGCAGTCCTCCACGCGGATCATCATGGCCCTCGGCGTCGCCGGCATCATCATCCTGGGATGCGTCGACCTTTCGCTGGGCAGGAACGTAGGCATGGCCGCGATAGTATCCTGCTCCCTCCTCCAGGCGGTCGGCTACGCCCAGCGCATCTATCCCCATCTGCCCAGGCTGCCCGTGATCCTGCCCATCCTCCTGGTCATGGCCCTCTGCTCCTTGTTCCTGATCGCGATCGCCCTCATCGTGACCAAGCTCAAGGTCGAGGCCTTCATAACTACCCTCGGCTTCTCGCTGATCATCTATGGGCTCGAATCGCTGTATATCGACCGACTGAACGACTCCGCGCCCATCGGCGGCCTCGACCCCGCCTTCAGCGCCTTCGCCC
>CAYOIX010000029.1:0-66768 GCA_964404145.1 uncultured Treponemataceae bacterium | reverse complement strand
CTTGGTATCGCCGGGTTCGCGGCGCCTGTCTACAAGTTCTCGTTCCTCATCTACGATACCGCGGGCAATCCTTTCTGGAAGCCGCTCATAAACGGCGCGAATGAAATGGCCGCTTCGCTCGGCGCCAAGGTGGATATCCAGTTCGCCGAGAACGACCCGTCCAAGCAAAATGACCTTCTCGAAACAGCCATAGCCAACAAGGTCGACGGTATCGTCGTCGCTTTCAACGTTACCGACGCGTATACCAAGAACGTCGCCAAGGCTCGCGCCGTCGGCATCCCCGTAGTCGCATTCAACATCGACGATCCCAAAGGAGCCGATGGCGTTCAAAGAATGGCCTTTATGGGTCAGGACTTCCGCGTAGCCGGCTATCTGATCGGGAAGCGACTTGTGACGGACGGCAAGCTAAAGGCCGGCAATCTCGTCGTATGCCCTGTCGAGCATCCCGAGGCGACCTACGCAAAACAGCGCTACGAGGGCGTGAAGAAAGCATTGGATGAGGCTGGCGTGAAATCCGAAGTGCTTGAAACCGGCGCAGTCTCTCTCGAGGACACGCTCACCAAGCTCACCCAATATCTTCTCGGGCACAAGAATGCGAACGGCATACTTGCAATGGGAGGAATGCCCCTCACGGTGGCGGCGAAGGCCACTGCCGACGCCGGCGTGAATATCCCGATCGCGGGTTTCGACCTCAGCAAGCCGATAGTTCAGGATATCATCGATGGCAAGGTTATCGCCGCCGTCGATCAACAGCCTTATTACCAGGGATCCTTCCCGGTCATGCAGCTGTTCCTTTACAAGAAGTACGCGCTGCTCCCCTGCGAGATCAATACTGGCGGGGCGATCGTCGACAAGTCGACCGCCGCCCAGGTCCTCGCCCTGTCCGGGACCTACCGCTGACGCCATTCCGCGCGCCGCCCCCGAGCCTTCGATGACGGCGCGCGCCTTTAACCAATCGACCAAGGAGCGATCGCGATGGCTGAATCTGTCTTGCGTAGGGAATCCGCCGGTGATGTATTCAGGCGGATGAGGCGCGGAAATTCCGGGAACATTGTCCTTTTGTTCATCATCGTCCAATTGGTCGCCATAGCAGCAGCTATCATATTCCCGGAAGATTTTCGCTACCTCAGCATGGGGAATATTCAGCTAATGCTCAAGGCGATCCCATCGCTCGTCATCATCGTGATAGGCGTCAACCTCCTGATGATCGCAGGCGAGTTCGACCTGAGCGTCGGGGCCATTTTCACGCTTACGGCCCTAGTCATGGCGAAGCTCTTCAATGCCGGTATCCCATTGTGGACGTCAGTCCTAGCCGGGCTCGCCTGCGGAGTCCTGATGGGATTGATCAATGGCTTCATCGTTGTGAAGTCCAATGTCCCGTCCTTCATCGTCACGCTCGGCGCCATGTGGTTTTGGCGCGGAATTATCCTGATCATCTCCAGTTCGATAACCGAAAGCTTCTACCCTAGCGATTTTTTCACGAAGCTGTTCACCGTGAACGTGGGTCCGGTTCAAGTGCAATTCATCTGGGCGCTCGCGATCGCGGTCATAGGATGGCTTATACTCGACCGTCATAGTCTGGGCAACTACTTCCTGGGCATCGGAGGCAACAGAAAAGCCGCCGCTGCCCTCGGGATCGATACGAGGAAAATCAAGGTCGTCGCGTTCTGCATTACGGGCTTCCTTACTGCGATCGCCGGCATAATGAGCACTGTTCGCATCAATTCCATTTCTCCCATCCAGGGGCAGGGACTGGAGCTTCAGGCCATAGCCGCCTGCGTCATAGGCGGCACTTTGCTCAACGGGGGGAAGGGGACCATCCTCGGCGCCTTCCTGGGCGCGGCGCTCATGTACACGATTCAGGACGTACTCCTCCTCCTCAGGGCTCCCGGGCATTACCTTCAGATGTTCGTCGGAATCGTCATCGTCATCGCCGCCGTACTCAACGAAGCGATGAGAAAGGAATAGGAGCAGGCTCATGGCAAACGACCAAGCGGGCGCGGAGGCGCGTACCGATGTACCATTCATCGAGCTCAAAGGGATCACGCACCAATACGGGCCCATCCTGGCGCTCAATAATGTGGATTTCAAGGTCCATAGGGCGGAAATCGTAGGTCTGGTCGGCGATAACGGAGCAGGCAAGTCGACGCTGATCAAGATCCTATCGGGCGTCCTGCATCCGACCGGCGGTGAGATATTCATCGAGGGCAAGAAGAAGATCTTCGATTCGGCCCGCGATGCGATGCAATGCGGCATGGAGACGATATACCAGGACATGAACCTGATAGACGTCATGGACATCATGCGAAATATCTTTTTTGGCCGGGAGGAGACTTACCCTCTCGGATTCCTGAAGATCAAGAGCATGAAGAAAAAGGCGATGGATATCCTCGAGAAGGAGATAACCATCGAAGGGATCAGATCGCCGAAGCAATTGGTAGGCAACCTATCCGGCGGCCAGAAACAGGCGGTGGCGATCGCCAGGGCGATGTTCTTCAAAAACCAGGTTCTTCTCCTCGACGAGCCTACGAGCGCGCTCTCGGTTCGGGAGACTCAGGCGTTCCTCGACCATATTACCAAGCTTCGTTCCGAGGGCCTTTCGGTGGTAATCGTAACCCACAACCTGTATCATGCGTACCAAGTCGCCGACAGGTTCGTCATCCTCTCGCACGGGGAGAAGATCGAAGATACGCTGAGAGCCGACACGGACGCCGAAGAGCTGACACGCGTCATCGTCGGCTGCAAATAGGGAGAAGGCCAATGAACGCCAGGGAAAGGTTGCGCCGAATAACGGAGCGAGACGTCCGGGCCCGCAGCTTGAAGTGGGAATTCGGCTATTGGGGGAAGACTTTGGAGAACTGGTACGCGGACGGCTTGCCGAAGAAGGGCTATCCGCGCCTCCCGCGTCCGGATGACGAAGGCAGGACGCCGACCTCCCACCTCTATTCGACCGCGTGGAACAGCGTCCGCCCGGGAAGCCTGCCCGACGGAATCGCCATCATGGCGGGCGGCCTGTACTGGCCGACTCAGGGCTTCCCGCTCGACAGCGATGTACGCGAGCGCTTCGGCCTGGACGAGTCGCAGCGCCTGGTCAATGTCAACCTCCTCCTCAGTCCGGAGTTCGATCCGCGGATCGTGCGGGAGGATGAAAGGAGCCTCGATTACTACGACGTGGACGGGGTCAGGCGGCTCTTCCTCAAGGACTCGGCCACTATCCCTACCGCCGTCGAGTATCCCGTCAAGGATCGCGCTACCTGGGATAGATTGAAGCATGAGCGATTCAACCTCGATGACGTCTCGGCGCGTTTGCCTTCGAACTGGAAGTCTCAGGTTGAGGGATACAAGATTAGGACCTATCCTTTGGCGCTCGGGGGCTATCCGCACGGTTTTTTCGGGACCCTCGTGCATCTCATGGGCTACGAGGAGACCTTCGTCAATTACTATCAGGACCCTGAACTCATCCACGACATGGTGAGTACCTTTACCGAGACTTGGATTGGTATCTACGAGGAGGTGCTTTCCCAGACCGATATCGATCATGTTCAGATATGGGAGGATATTTCGGCCGGCACCGGCTCGATGGTGTCGCCGGCGGTGATCGAGGAGTTTATGATCCCGTATTACAAGAGGTTCACTTCCTTCCTGAAGGAGCACGGGGTCGACTTGATATTCGTCGATACCGACGGCGATTGCTTCGATCTCATCCCGCTCTTCCTGGAGGGGGGCATCACCGCCATGTACCCGATGGAGGCGAGCTGCGGCATGGACATCGTCAAGGTCAGGAAGGCCTTCCCCGACCTGATTTTCATGGGCGGCGTACAAAAATCCGAACTTGTGTACGGCAAGAAGCGCATAGATGAGATACTTGAGCCGGTCGAGGCCGTTCTCAAGACCGGCGGCTATATTCCTTTCTGCGACCATTTCATCCCGCCCGACGTCAGTCTCGAGAATTTCACCTATTACAGGACCCGCCTAAACGAGCTCATCGATGCGGCCGGTAAAATATGAGCGAGGGAGGGCGCAAACTCCACGGCACGCCCGAACACGCGCGCGGGGGCGGCAATGGCATCGCTTAAAGACGTCTCGAAGCTCGCCGGCGTCTCGCCTTCGACGGTATCCCGGGTCATAACCGGCACCATCAATGTGGATGGCGCGACCAAGAAGCGGGTGCTGGAAGCCGTCGAGGAGCTTAAATATAAACCCAATCTGATCGCGCGAGGCCTGCGCAATCGCAGCGGAAAGCTCATCGGCCTGATGGTTCCGGAGATCATGCACGAGACCTTCGCCGCCTTCATTTCCCACGTCGAAGAGGCCTGCGTCAAGCGCGGCTTCACGATGATACTGGGCAATACCCACGAGGATCCCGTTACCGAGGATAGGGTGGTGAGCAAGCTCGTAGGGATGAACGTCGACGGTATCATCATTTCCCGCGTCTCCGACTCGAGCGCGGTCATGAGCGCCCTCGAATCCTCAGGCATAGCGGTCGTGGGGATCGACCGCGCCCTCGACGACGAGAGGACCGATCATGTGCTGGTGGACAACCGAGAAGCCGGCGTAATCGCGGCGAAATACCTCTGGTCCATGGGCCACCGCAAGCTCGTATGCATAAGCGGACCGGAGTCCATCCGCCTCAGCAGGGAACGCCTCGAAGGGTTTCGCGGCTTCCTGGCCGAGAGGGGCGTCGAGATCAGCCATATCGCCGGCGAAGATTTCGAGTTCGAGACCGGACCCAAGTGCATGCGCCGGATACTCGAGCGCGGCATCGAGTTCACGGGAATCTGGGCTGAGAACGACCTGATGGCGATCGGGGCCATGCGCGAGCTTAAGCGGCTGGGGATGAAGGTCCCCGAAGATATCTCCATCATCGGCATGGACGATATCAAGACGACACAGATGGTGCTGCCGGCCCTGACCACGGTACGACAGCCTTATAGTGAGATTTGCGACGCGGCCGTCGATCTCCTCCTTCAACGCATGGAGCGACCCGACGCCGAGCCGCGGAGCGTTATCATCGCCCCCGAGCTCGTGATCCGCGATTCGGTGATGAGGCGCTGAGCACGACTATCCCCGGGTGGAATAAAAAAGAAAGCGTTTCGGGTTCAGGGAAGCGGCGAATTTCGGTGTCATGGAAGGAGAATCGTATGAACGGCGCCACCAGCATCAGAGAGACCTATAAGAGAAACGAGGGCATCTTCCGCCTGGCCCCGGTATTCGTACCGCGGCGTTTTTCCTCCGCAGGAAAGCGCCTGCGGCTTCACCCGGACGACTATTACGCTCTGGGCACCGCCAGAGGATCCATAAAGGAGCGGTGGTTCTCGTCGGTCATCGCGGCGATGAACGGCCCCCTCGCGCCTGTGGACGAAGGCATGAGCTACGTGGATCCCAGTGGCAGGATGGAGGATCGCTTCCTCTTCCGCGATGCGGTCGCGGAGCTCGGCTCGGAGCTCATCGGCGAGGAGCTGCAGTCCAAGTTCGGGACCTGGCCGATGTACTCGAAGTTCTTCGACTTCCACGCGCCGCTCTTCCACCATCTCCACCTGAAAGAAGAGGACGCGAGGCGCGTCGGGCGAATCGGCAAGCCCGAGGCCTACTACTTCCCGCCCCAGCTGAACAATCACCCGGGGTCCTTCCCCCATACCTATTTCGGCTTCGATCCGGACGTCACCAAGGCAGAGGTCCGCGAGCGCCTCCTCGCCTACGAGAAAGGCGACAATCGGATAACCGAACTCTCTCGAGCCTACAGGATCGAGCTGGGCACCGGCTGGTACACACCCACCGGCGTAGTCCACGCGCCGGGCTCATACCTGACCTACGAACCTCAGTGGAATTCCGACGTCAATTCGGTGTACGAGAACGTCGTCGCCGGCGAGGTCTACCCCTACGAATTCCTGGTCGAAAACTGCCCCGACGATCGCAAGCACGATGTAGACTACGTCATGAGCCTGATGGATTGGGAGAAAAACGTCGACCCGCACTACCGTAAGCACTACTTCCGGCCGCCCATCGTCGCCTCCGAGGACGAGAGTCACATCGAGAAGTGGGTCGTCTACGATACGGGCTACATCGCCGCCAAGGAGCTAACCGTCCACCCTGGAAAGAGGGTCGTGGTCAAGGATCGCGCCGCCTATGGCTGCATCCTCACGCAGGGCCACGGCACTGTCGGGCTGCACGAGGCCGAGGCGGCCATGATGCTCCGTTTCGGGGCCCCGAGCGCGGACGAGTACTTCGTCGGAGAGAAAGCGGCGAGGGAGGGCGTCCGCGTAGTCAACCAAAGCGGGATGGAACCTTTGGTCATGCTCAAGCACTTCGGTCCGAACGCCGGCGACCCGGCGTTGCGGTGAAGGGCCGGGCGTCCGGAACGGAGGTATAGACTATGCCGAGCTACTTCATGGGCATAGACAATGGCGGAACGCTCACGAAGGCCTGCGTCTTCGACGAGCTAGGCCGGGAGGTCTCGAGCGCGTCCCGAGCCGTCCCGATGTCCATGCCCCGCCCGGGCTTCACCGAGCGCGATATGGAGGCTCTCTGGGCGGCCAACTGCGAGGCAGTTCGCGAGGCCATGGCGGGCTCGGGCGTCGAGCCGGGCGACTTGCGCGGCCTCGCCTGCACGGGACACGGCAAGGGGCTGTACCTCTGGGGAAGGGACGGTCGCCCCGCCCGAGCGGGCATCGTCTCGACCGATTCGCGGGGGGCGGCCCTGGTCGAAGCCTGGCAGCGCGACGGAACGGCGCGCAAGGCCTTCCAAAGGACTTGCCAGAGTGTTCTCGCCTGCCAGCCCGCGACATTGCTGCGGTGGATCAAGGACAACGAGCCGGGGATTCTGGACTCGACGCGCTGGATCTTTGAGGTCAAAGATTATATCCGCTTCCGCTTCACGGGAGAGGCCTTCGCCGAGATCACCGACTACTCCGGCTCCTCACTCATGAATCTCCGCGAGCGGCGCTTCGACGACGAGGTCCTGGGGCTTTTCGGCATCGGCGGCCTCGCCGACCGTCTGCCGCCGATCCGGGGTTCGACGGATCCGTGCGGAGAGGTGAGCGAGGAGGCGGCGCGGGCGACCGGACTGCCCGCGGGGCTTCCCGTGGCAGGCGGGATGTTCGACATCGACGCCTGCGCGGTGGCTATGGACGTTCTCGGCGAGGAGAACGTCTGCGTCATAGCCGGGACCTGGAGCATCAACGAGTATGTCTCTCGCGACCCGGTCGTGGATGGTTCGGTCCTGATGAACTCGCTCTTCTGCGTCCCCGGCTACTACCTCGTCGAGGAGTGCAGCCCTACTTCGGCGGGGAACAACGAGTGGTTCGCGAAGCTGTTCCTCGGCGAGGAGAGGCGCGAGGCCGAGGCTCGGGGCATCGGCCTGCACGAGTTCGCCGGCGAGCTCGCCTCGACGGTTCCGGCCGACGGCCAGGACATCGTCTTCCTGCCCTACGTATTCGGCTCGCAGTACGATCCCCGCGCGAAGGCCTGCTTCGTGGGCATGGACTCCTCGGCGACGAGGGCCCGGCTCATCCGGTCGGTATACGAAGGCATCGCCCTCGGCCATAGGGTCCACGTCGACAAGCTCCTCGCGGGCAGGAAGGCGCCGCGGGCGGTCCGACTGGCGGGAGGCGCCGCGAAGTCGCCGCTGTGGGCCCAGATGTTCGCGGACGTGCTCGAGCTGCCCGTGGAGACCGTCGACGCAAACGAGCTCGGCGCCCTCGGCTGCGCGATGGCCGCGGCGGTCGCTTCGGGTTTCTACCGCGATCTCGAGGAAGCGGCGAGGCATATGGTTCGGATCGGCCGGCGCTTCGACCCCACGGCGGCCGACTCGGCCATCTATCGGCGCAAGTTCGAAAGGCACAAGGCGGTATCCGCCGCGCTCGCCGGGCAGTGGGGAGGAGGCGGGGCGTGAGAGTCCGAAGGCGCGGCCGTCGCGGAGGCTATTGGCGCCCCGCGTCGTCTAGGCTGGCCACCTCCGGCGGTAATCGTACATCAGGACAGCGGCGGCAGCGGACACGTTGAGCGAGTCGACATGGCCCGCCATCGGTATCGACAAGGCGAAGTCGCACTCGTCCCTCAGGAGTCGCGAGACCCCGGCGCCTTCGTTGCCCAGTACGACGACGGCGCGGGCGGATACGTCGGTCCCGGGCAGGCTCGCCCCGCCCGAGTCGGCGGCATAGAGCCAATAGCCCGCCTTCTTGAGCTTGCGCAGCGACTCGGCGAGATTAGGCACGAGGGCGAGGGGCGCATAGGCGGCCGCCCCCGCCGAGGCTTTGACCGCCGCATCGGTGAGCGGGGCGGATCGCCTGCGCGGCGCAACCACCATGTCGGCCGCGAAAACGTCCGCGGACCGCAGGATGGCTCCGAGGTTTTGCGGATCCTCCACATGGTCGAGGACGAGGACGAGCGACCTTTGCGGGACTTCCAGGAGGAAGCTGTCCAGGTCGGGCTCGTCTCGCTCGTAGTCTTCCTCCGCCTCGAGCGCCACTCCGCGGTTGCCCGGGGCGAGGCGGTCGAGCTCGGCCCTGGAAGCCCGCTCGATCTCGAGCCCGAGCTCCGCGGCTAGGGCCAGTATCTCCTTGATGCGCGGCCCCGATCCTGAGACGAGGACGCGCGCCCTGAGCGCGGGCGCGCCTTTGCGGGAACGGAGGAATTCCTCGATCGCATGGAAGCCCGTCATTCGCCGCACGCGGGAAGCATAGACCGCGGCGTCGGAAATGATCAATGGTCAAGGCATCACGGTGAACTCTTGGACAATCTGTATCGCGCTCTCGGCCTCCGAGACGCCGGGCACTTCGCGGGCCGCGGCCAGGGCCGCGTCGATGGCGGACTGCGTGTTGGCCACCCCGTGAAGCGTGATCCGGCTCTCGTCGGCCGCCGCCTCCAGGAAGTGCACGGGAACCTTCTTGGCGTAGACGATCTCCGTAACGACTCGCTGGCCGAGAAGGAGCTCGGCGAGGCGCCTCTGGCCCGCCTCTTCCCTGGCCGCGTCGATGACGATCTTGCGGAAGTCGTCGATGGCCCTCGCCGACTGGACTGGTTCGGCCTTGGTGGAGTTGATGGTCAGGTCGTAGTCCCGGGGGTCCGCCCAATCGACCGAGAAGAAGTACTTATGGAAGCCTTTCCGATCGTGATCGCTCTCCTCGACGATCTGCAGGGCGTGGCGCTCGTCGCAGCCGTAGGATTTCATGACGCGTTCGACGCGCTGGGCCATAGGTGAGACGAGTTTGACGGCGACGTGGCTCTGGACGGTCTTGTAGATCGCCGATCCGCCTCTGCCCACGATGATGCAATCGCCGCCGATGGTTTCCTCGAAGAGAGCCGCCTTGAGAAAATGGAGGTAATCGTCCCTTTCCTGGGATAGGGAGGCCCAGAAGCCGGGCTTCTTCTCGTCGTACTTCTCCCTCTTCTGGGAGTCGAGGCCATAGTCGCTGAGGCGCTTCTCGAGATATTCGCGATCGATGAGCTTGTAATTCGTAATGCGGGAGAGCTCCCTGGCTACCTCTTCTCCGAGGGCGGCGAGCTCGCGCGCGATGGTGATGATTGCCATGATTCCCTCCTTGGTTCCCGATGACAACTCTACGACGCTTATACCGCGAAGTCAAATGCAGGAAAGGCTAAATAGCGAAAGGGAAATGAAGCGGATTTTCGCTAGTGCCGCGCAACGTAGCAATCGGTCGCGGTCGACGGCGGGAGAGCGCCGAGAAGCGCAGAAGCCCGATGGAATCGCGCAACGCGCGATTCAGGGGACTTCGAGGCGCGGAGAGACGGGTGCCCGAGAGCGGGCCTCAAGTCGACGACGCTCCCGCGGGCTTACGATCCATTCCGCTCGGCGCTCGGGACTCCATGCGTCGAGGGAAATTCGATTCGCTGGAGGGGTAATTTTCGGGGGTACGCGCTCTCCCTTTATATTTGCATCCTTCCCCGATAGGCGCTACTATCGAAGCCATGAGCATACGCATTCATTCCGAGGGAGGGGCCGGTGAAGTCACCGGTTCGAAGCATGTACTCAGCATCGACGGAGCACGTTGCCTGATCGACTGCGGGGCGTTCCAGGGCAAGAGAGACGAGGCCGAGGAGAAGAACCGCAACCTGGTGCCCGATCCCGAATCGATCTCGTCGGTGATCCTCACGCACGCGCATTTCGACCACTGCGGGATGCTGCCCCTCCTCGCCAAGCGCGGCTACCGCGGCAATATCTACGCGACTCCGGCGACGCGCGACCTCGCGGGCGTCGTAATGATGGACTCGGCGGCGATACAGGCCCGCGACGCCGAGTACCTGGGAAAGCAGGCGGCCAAGAAGGGCTCGAAGTTCGAATGGAAGCCGCTATACGACGAGGAGGACGTGATAAAGACCACGGGCCAATTCGTCACGGTATCGTACAACCGCCCAATGCCCATAGGCGACGGCATCAAGGTGGAGCTCTACGACGCGGGGCACATCCTCGGCTCGGCGATGGCGTACACCTACGCGCGCGACCGCTCGGGTAGGGAGGTTACGATTGCCTTCACCGGGGATCTCGGGCGCAAAGGCAAGCCCATCATCCGGGACCCAGCGGCCATACCCGCGATGGACTATCTCATGCTCGAAGCGACCTATGGCGACAGGCTCCACGAGTCGAACGAGGACGCGATGGACAAGCTGGCCGACATCGTCAAGCATGCCGCCGCGCGCGGAGGCAAGGTCGTCATCCCGGCCTTCGCGATCGAACGCACTCAGGAACTCGTGTTCTACTTCCACCTTCTGGTCGACCAGAAGCGAATTCCCGAGATTCCGATTTGGGTCGACTCGCCCATGGCGATCAACGCGACGTCGATCTTCCAGATCCATCCGGAATGCTACGACGAAGAGACCCACGAGGCCTTCGTCAAGCACCACGAGAATCCCTTCGGCTTCAACAGCCTCCACTTCTCCTCCAGTGTCCAGGACTCGAAGCGCCTCAACGACTACCAGGGGCCCGCCGTGATAATCTCCGCCGATGGTATGTGCGAGGCGGGCAGGATCCAGCACCATCTGATCCATACGATCTCGGATCCGAATTCGACGATCCTCATCGTCGGCTACATGGCGGCCGACACTCTGGGAAGGCGCATACGCGACCGGGAAGGCGAGGTCCGCATCCACGGCGACATCTTCAAGGTGCGGGCTCGCGTCGAGGAGATCAACGCGTTCTCGGCCCACGCCGATTACCATGAGGCTTGGGAATGGATGTCGGGCCTCGACCTCTCGAGGCTCAAGAAGGTCTTCCTCGTGCATGGCGAAGCCTCGGGCCTTGCGCACCTCGATAAGTACCTTCGCGAGAAAGGGGTCAAGGACGTGCAGATCGTGCGAAAGGGCGAGCGCTACGAGCTGTGAGCCGCCGGCATGAGCGACCATAGATCCTATCTCGGCCTCGATATCGGCGGCCAGAGCGTCAGGGGAATCCGCCTCGAGGGCGACGGCCGCGTATCCAGGCGAGCGGCCGTCGCCACGCCCGCCTCTTCGGGCGTGGAGGCCGTGCTGACCGTCGTGTCCGCCGTCTTAGCCGAGCTCTGCGAGTCGGGAGCCGTCGAGGCAGTCGGCGCCGGGACGCCGGGCGGCGTGGACTTGAGCGGCAGGGTCGTAGGCGAGGCCGCCAACATCCCGGGTTGGCCGGGCGTCGACCTCCGATCGGCGATCTCGCGAGCCACGGGTGCACCCGCCTTCGTGCGCAACGACGGCAACCTCGCGGCGTACGCCGAGTGGGCCGCGAGGGGAGTAGGGGGCGAATCCGCGCGCGCTCTCCTCTTCGTCGGTCTGGGCACGGGCATAGGGGGCGGCTACGTCGAGGATGGGCGAATCCTCGGCGGAGTAGACGACATGGCCTTGGAGATCGGCCACGTCATCGTCCACCCCGGGGGGAGGATGTGCGCCTGCGGTCGCGCTGGCTGCGTCGAGGCCTACGCCTCGGGTCCGTCCATAGGGCGCATGGCGATCGAGATGGCAGGCGGCTTCGACACGCCCCTGGCGCGCCTGTCCCGCTCGAGTCTTGGCGGAGGCGCCGCCATTAACGCGCGCGAGGTCTACGATGCGCTCGCGAAGGGCGACACCCTCGCGGCGGCCGTCCACGCAATCGCGTCCGACGCCCTATCCCGAGTCGTCGGCCAGGCCCTGGCCTTCCTCGCGCCCGATACCGTCGTGCTCGGCGGCGGCGTGCTGGCCGGAGCGACAAGTCTCGTCGACGACGTGTCCCGGCTCGCGCCGCTTTATGTCTACGAGGCCGCGAGTGCGGGCGTCAGCTTCGAGGGCGCTCTTCTCGGCTCCGAGTCGGGCCTTTTCGGCGCGGCGCTCTACGGCGCCTCGACCAGGCTCGACCGCGAGGGGCTGCTCGCGCTGGCGGGCAGGGCGGTCGAGGCGCTGCGCGTTCGACCGATTCGCGACGGCGCCGCTATCTGACCCTAGGCGATCCCGCGGCGATGGTCGCGCGGGGAGCCCGAGCCCCTCCTCGGGCCAGCGCGCGGCGGAGGAATGCGTTGTTGCCCCTCAGCGTCTCTCTCCAATCATCCCCGCCGTCGTACCAAAATTCTCCCACGAACATGCGTACGCCCAGCTCCAGCGCCGACGCGGTGGCCGCCTCGAAGTCGACATGCCCTTGGCCGTAGGGTACTTCCCGGAATATGCCCGGCTTCGTCTCCTTGAGGTGAAGGGCGACCAGATGGCCGCGACCGCTCTCTAAGTCGGCAATGGCATCGGTAGAGTACCTGAGGCTCGCGTTAGTGATATTGCCGATGTCCGGATATGCCTGCAGGAAGGGGGAGCCGACCTCGTCGATCCAGCGCATCGCCTTGGCCACCGTATCGATGAACTCGGTCTCCATGGTCTCGAACGCGAGGATGACTCCCTCCCTGGCCGCCGCTTCGACGGAAAGGGCGAGGTTCGCGGCGAAGAGGCTACGGGTGGAGCCGGAGGAAGGCTCGTAGTATACATCGTATCCCGCGATCTGGACGATGCGCGCGCCGAGTCTCGCGGAGAGCCGGATAGCGTCGGTCATGATCTCGAGGCTTTTCCCGCGGATTTCGGGCTCGGGATGCCCCAGGGGGAAGCGTCGGTGCCCGCTCAGGCAGATCGATTTTATCGGGATCCCGGCGGCATCCTGCGCATCGATCAATGCTCGGATCTCGCTATTGCTCCATTTTAGCCGCGCCAGTTTTTCCTCGGTCTCGTCGATCGAGAGCTCCAAGTAGTCATAGCCGGCCGCCCCGGCCTCGGTCAGCTTATCCCGTAAGTCGATATCGCCGGGCATGCTTTTCTCGTAGAGGCCGAGGAGATACTTTCCCTTCGGCCGAATTTCGCCCGTGCCTCCACTCATTTTTCACCGCATTGAGGACGCATTCGCCGTGCTCGCTGTCGACGACGAGGACGAGATCGCGTCTCCCATGCTATATGACCCAAAGCCATATTTCCCTGATAGCGGTACATTCAGCATGGCCTCCCGGCTTTTCGAGACATCCTCAACAGGCTTACCACGAACGCGACGGACTGTCCACTTCTCGTCTCCCAGGCGACGAAGACGCCGTCGCCATGGCGTCCTCCCGATCGCGGGTGCCGATTGGAAGCGCCGAGGGCCTTTCCCTTCCTCATGTAGTCGCAAAGTCCTGCCGATATTCTGATAAGTCGCAGGTGTAGTCGCCCGACGAGAGAGGAAACATTGCAGATGCGCAGGACAATCATACTTGCTTTCATGATATGCGGAGCTGTAACGGCCTTCGCGCAGAGCGACGCGGCCTCCTCCGACCAGGCAGCGGCCGGCACCGAAACTCCTTCGCCGAACTCCCAACCTGCGGCGACAAGCGCCGAAACGCCGGCGCCGATTTCGGAGGCCCCTACCGCGAGCGCCCAAGCTGCGGCAGCCCCCGCTGCCGCTCCCGAAGCCCCTGCGCCGAATCCGCAGCCTGAGGCGGCCGGCTCCGAGACCTCCGTCCCGAGTCCGGAAGCTCCCGCAGCCGGCTCCGAGGCCCCTGCGCCGAGCCCGCAGCCCGAGGCGACGAGCCCCGAGATTTCGGCGCCGAGCGAGGAAGCCCCTGCGCCAAGCCCAGAGCCTGCCGCTGCGAGTCCTCAAACCCCCGCGGCTACTTCGGAATCCGCCGCGCCTAGTCCGACGGTTCCCTCGACAACTTCAGAGCCGGCCGCGCCGAGTCCGGAAGCCCCCGCTGCTAGCCCGGAAACTCCCGCGACCAGCTCCGGGGCGGAGGAAAAGCCTCGGAGCGAGGCCGACATTCTCGCCGAGATCACGAGGCTCTCGGCCAAGCTGGAAGAAGCCAATGGCGTCATCGACGAGCTTCGTACGGAATCCTACGATCTCAAGAACCAAGCCCAGGACGCCGAAGCACGGGCGAAGGCCGCGCGCGACGAGGCGGACAAGGCCGATCAGAATGCCGCGGCTTCGGAAAAGAAGGCTGCTGCCGCCCAGGCGATAGCCGATGCGGCGGACGAGCAGAGGAAGGAAGCGGAGGCGGCTGCGGCCAAAGCCGATGCCCTAGCCGCCGATGCGGAAAGACTCAAGGCGAGGGTCGCCGAGCTAGAGGCGAAGATCGCGACTCTCGAGTCGGGCCGCGACGCTCTTTACGGCAAGCTCGCCTCTTTCGGCACTTTGCGAATCGATCCGGACTCTTTCCCGGAGCTCCTGCGGTCCGGCTTCGCGGACGGCAAGACCAGGCTCGGTACTTGGAAACTCGCGGGCAGCGTCCTCTCGCAGGTCGACAAGAATCAGTACTTCTCGCGTTTGACCTTCCCCCTCGTTCAATCCGCCAAGCCTGTCCTCTATTCCTTCGAGACCATGACTGGCTCCAGGGGCTGGGTGGGAACGGGCATCCACCTTTTCGCGGAGGGAGTCAAGAAGCCCAAAGGCTTCGGCGAGGGTAAGAGCCTCCTAGTCTGGCTTACGCGGGACTCAAAGGTTCGAGGCAACGATGGCAGCTACCTCCAAGTCTACCGTTCGGACAGCGACGTGAGCATGGAGCGTGTCCTCGACGCGAAGATAAAGGAGAAGTTGGACGGATGGAACCGTATCGATGTGCTCTACGAGCCGGCGAACGAGTTCATCGTCCTCGCGGTCAACGGGACCATTCGCGCGGCTTATAGGACATACTTCGGTATCGGCGCCGGAGTGACGATGTCGCTCAGGACCCTGGGGGCAGGCGTCCAATTCAGGAACTTCGAGGTTCGTAGATAAGGGGCCGGGGCCTCGAAAGGGCTATTCGGTCGACGCCCGGCGATCCGTCCCGCGAAAGTCCGGATTTCGTTTTTCTTACAATCGCGTCGAAGACTTTTCGGGTTCCATAGTATTCATTATAGTGAAAAAAGCAAAGTTCCCGAGGGGTCCGCATGTCATCGCGACGAGAGAGCCGGCTTGCAAGCGCATATAGACGATCGATGAAACCGCGAGGAATGGACGGCCCGTTTGACCTCTTCATATACCGCCCTGTCGGCTTCGCGATTGCCTGGGTCCTATCCTTCACCGGGGTGAGTCCGAATGCCGTTACGGCGTTGAGCGCGGTCCTTGGACTTGCCGCCGGCATTTGCGCCCTCGGCGGCTCGCCCGCGGCCTTCCTGCTCTGCGGCCTTCTCTTCCAGGTCTCCAATTTCCTCGATTGCGCCGACGGCCAGCTCGCGCGCCTGACCGGCCGCCAATCGCCGGAAGGACGGGTGATCGACGGCTTCGCGGATTACCTGGTATACATATTCGTCTACTTGGGCGTCCTGCTCGGGCTCGTGCACTCCGGCCACGCGCGCCTCGCGGCTGTATCGCTTTTTGTCGCGGGCGCGGTGACGACCGCATTCTGCAACATGCAGTACGACCGAGCCATCTCTCGCTTCTCGGATATGATGAGAGAGGGAGCCAAAGACGTTGAGAGCGAGGTCGAGAGCGCCGGCAGGATGGCGGCCCAGGCTCTCGGCGCAAGGCGGATTTTCTGGCGGGTCTATTCGCAATACGCGCGGCTGGCCGGTGGGCGCGATACTTGCACCGCGCCGGTCGGCGAGGCGGGTACCCTTCCGAAGCGAGACTACGTCGATTCCATGCTTCCCCTGCTGAATGCCTGGAGCTTCACGGGGCCGAGCGCCCACGTCCTGTACTTCCTCGTTTTCGCGGCGATAGGCAAGGCCGAATGGTACTTCGCAGCCTGCGTAGTACTCGCTCAGGCGACCTTCATCCTCCTTGCCGCGCAGAGGTTCGTCGACTTCAAGCTCTACCGCCGCCTAGCGGAGGACTGAGGCCGCGGCGGGCCGAGCCGCCCGCCTGGCCTCCAGATCCGCTATCTTCGCCACGCGTTCGGCATGTCGCCCGCCTTGGAACTCCGCGCTCATGAATGCGTAGAGCAACTCGGTCGGCGGGACCGCGTATTCGACCCTGCCTCCCATCGCTACGAAGTTCGCATCGTTATGCTCTCGCGCCATCGCGGCGGTCAGACGATCGTGGATGAGGGCGCAGCGGATGCCGTCGATCTTGTTGGCGGCGATCGATATACCTATGCCCGTTCCGCAGAGCAGAATGCCGAAATCGTAGCCGCCCTTCTTGTACTCCGCGCACGCCAAAGCCGCTATATCGGGATAATCGACCTTGTCATCAGCGTCGACTCCGAGGTTCGCGACTTCGTGTCCCTGGGCTTCCAGCCAGGTTACGAGCTCTTTCTTGAGCGAGACGGCCCCATGGTCGTTCCCGATTAGAATGCGCATACACAGATAATACGCGAGAGGGCCCTCAATCGGCTAGACCGGTCGCATACGTGGGGAGGCCGGAGGTACAAGCCATGCCCCGATTTCGTGCGCCGATCCTCTGCGCGGCGACGGCCTTCGTCCTCGCGGCCGCAGGCTGCTCGCAGGAGTCGACGTCCGCCGTATATCCGGCGGCCGATCTTCGCCCTCCCGCCCTCCTCGCGGCCGGCCCGACGGACGCGAGGAGCGTAACCGTACGTTTCGACGAGGAGGTAAATCCGGTGAAGGGCAGCTTCGCCGTCGAGCCCAGGGTCGATCTCGGCTTCCTCGCCCGGGACCAGGATCTGATAGTCACATTCGCCTCGGACCAATCTCCCGGGGTCGACTATGCCTTGACAGGAGAGGTCGACGACGCGCATGGCAACCGGACGCGCTTTCTCCTGAAGTTCGCAGGGTGGAACGAGAGGCCTCCGCGCATGCGGATCTCGGAAGTCCAGACGGGGAAGAACGGCTCGAAGACGAAGCCGCACCGCGATTTCATAGAGCTCGAGGTCCTGGCTGACGGGAATGTCGGGGGCGAGGAAATCTCGTGGGCAAGCTCGGTCAAGAGCGCGACCTATAGGTTCCCCGGTATCGAAGTGCGTAAGGGCGGGTATATCGTGCTCCATCTCGCGCCGGAGGGCCTGCCCGAGGAAATCGACGAGCTGGGGGATGATCTCTCGGCTTCGGGCGGCGCGGACGCTAGCACTACCGGGCGCGACCTCTGGTGCCCGGCGATGCCCCTGCCCGACGAGAGCGGGGTCATATCCATATCGCAACGGCCCGGCGATCCTCCATTCGACGGCCTATTCTATGCCGCCGAGGGTAAGGCAGGTGCCTTGCCCGAAGGCAAGCTCGCGACGAGCCTGTCGAGCCTAGCCTCGGCGGGAGTCTGGCCTATATCGGGCGAGAACCCTGCGTGGGAGGACGGATTTCGATGGAAGAGTTCGACGGCCAGATCAATCTGCCGCTCGGGACCGGGCAACGGACCGGAATCATGGTACGTATCGGCGGCGGGCGGACAGAGCCCAGGCGCTTCCAACACCGCCCCCGAGGCCGACAGCGCATCCAAGGCCCTCGGGGGCCTCGGCAAGAAATCCTTCAAGCGGGCTTCGGCGAAAGGACGCTAGAAGAAGAGGCCTACAAGGCGGCCTTTATGAGCGCCTCGATGTCGGTCTTGGGGAACGCCCCGACTTTTTGGGAGGCCACCTGGCCTCCCTTGAAGACCATGAGCGTGGGGATGGATATGATGTTGAATTCGGCAGCGAGTTCCGCCTCCGCGTCGACGTTCACTTTTCCGACGGTTACCTTGCCCTTGTAGACTTCGGCGAGCTGCTCAATCGATGGGCCGATCATCTTGCAGGGATTGCACCACTCGGCCCAAAAATCGAGGAGCACGGGAATGGGGGATTCGAGTACCTCTTTCTGAAAATTCGCCCCGGTGACATTGATCTCGACGCTCATGCTTGCTCCTCTAGCTGATAATATACCAAAATTGGGTCACTCGAGAAAGGACCGACTCGCGTGACGGGCCTTCTTCTCCAAGGCTCGCCGCTCGAGGAAGGCCTCGAAGGATGCCGAGGTCGCGTTTATCACGAGCTCGCGCGGCACGTGCGCCTCCTTCAGGAGGGCGCGCGCCTGATCGAAGCCTCCGACGTCGCTCCAATAATGGGCATCGCTCCCGCAGACCACGAAGGTGCCGGTCTCCGCGCAGGCCTTAGCGAACTCGAAGCAGCTCTCGCGGCTTCCCTCCCTGACTTTGAAGGAGCTGTTGTTTATCTCGATCGCCTTGCCGTATCCCTTCGCCGCCCGGACAACGCTTTGCACTTCGACGGGATAGATAGGGTTGCCCGGGTGGGAGACCGCGTCTACGAGGGGCTTGCCGAGGGCCGCGACGAGGGCGCGCGTATTCTCGGCCTCGCCCCTGGGCGGGAAACAGGTCTCATGGAGTCCTGCATAGGCGAAATGCAGCTGCTCCAGATACTCGTCGCCGAGGTCGAGGGTCCCCTCAAGGTCCAGTATATCGGCCTCGACTCCCCGGTAGAAGCGGACCCCGCGTATTCGCTCGGGAAGGATCCGCATGTTGCCGAAGTGGTAGGGATGGGTTCCCCCCGCCAGGGCGGGGCCGTGGTCGGTGAGCACGAAGCCTTTGAGGCGTCGCCTGCGCGCTCCCATGGCAAGCTCATAGACCGTCGAATAGGCGTGGCCCGAAGCCACCGTATGCGTATGGGTGTCGACCTCGATTCTCATGCGTGCATATGTTCGCCCGAACGGCCGGGGTCTGCCAAGTGGGCGGCCCCGCATCCGGACTACAGTCCGCTTGCAAGCTTCATCAGCCTGCGCGCCAGCTCTTCGGGGCTCTCCTGCTGCGGCAGATGGCCGGACCCTTCCAGGATCGCACTCGTAGCGCGGCGCGCGATGCCCGCCAAGGCCTCGGCCGAACGGGGAGGTACGATCCGGTCCGCGGCTCCCCAAGCGACGAGGACGGGGCCCTCGAAGGCGGCGAGCGATCTTCTGAAATAGCCCTGGCGGAATGCCGTCCAGAGGGCCAGGCTTCGGAGCAGCGAGAAATACGCACGCATCTGCGTGGCGCTCTCGACGCGCCTCACGACGCGGGTACGCAGGAAGGCGCGGTCTTCCTCGGGCAGGGCGCCAAGGTCGGCGTAATAGCGCTCGAGAGTGCCGTAGGCCTCGTCGGGTCGGCCGCGGAGCCTCGCGTATCCGCGTTCGCCGAAGACCGGCAGGAGCGTCCACCAGGCCCCCGGCGCCGCCTCGAGGCCCGGCAGGCCTCCGTCGACCAATGCCAGGGCCGCGATTCGGCTCTGGGCACGCGATGCCGCGAGCTGGGCCACTACGGCTCCGAGCGATGAGCCGACCGCCACGGCTCCTCCGACCTTCTCGGTTTCGAGAAGCTCGGTTACAGCCGCCGCGCACGATGCGAGGGTAACGCGTCCCGCGGCGACGGAGCGCCCGAAGCCCGGCAGATCGAGCGCGAGAACCCGCGACCCGTCGGCGAGGAGAGGGAATAGGCGGCGCCAGCTGTCGGCCTCATCCCCAAGGCCGTGGACGAGGACGAAGGTCGGCTCCCCCCCCGTCCGGGCTCGCCTTCGACGAGCCCGAGTCGAAGAAGAAAATGTCTCCGCCGCGCCCGGAAGGGATTCGCCTAGCGAAGGGCGCCAGGCCAGGCCACGGAATCAGATCCTCTCCCACTTCCCGCTCTTCTCGGATCGGAAAAGGGCATCGATGGCGGCCATGTTGGCGATTCCGTCCTCGGGCGGGGTGGGGGCGGGCGCCTTGGCGCGGATGGCATTCGAGAAAGCCGCGAACATGAGGCCATACTGGTCGACCGGGCCGGATTCGACGCGCCTGGTGCCCAGACCGGTGGAGACCTCGATCGCGAGGGGCGTGTCGGCATAGGCGTTGAAGGGCAGGACGACCGCTAGGGACCCTTGCTCGCCCATGGCCTCGACGCGCTGGACGGGGAAGGCTTGCGTCGAAACGTGGAAGCTCGCCTTGGGACCGACTTGCCCAAAATCCAGGAAGCCGGTGCCGAGAATGTCGGTTCCGAAGGCCGCGTCCCGCTCCGCGACGAACAGCCCCCTTTCCGGCTCGCTCGGAGAACCGGGACTGGCGCTGGCCAGGAAGCGCGCGCTGGAAATTGCGTAGCAGCCGATGTCGTACAGGGCGCCGCCGCCGATCTCGGGCTTGTTGCGGATGTTCGCCGCATCGGTGTTGCCGTACGAGAACCAGCAATGGATGGCCCGAAGCCGTCCGAGCTCGCCCGAGGCGACGATCTCCCTCGCCCTGACCCACTGCGGGTGGAATCGGTACATGAAGGCTTCCATGAGGAGGAGTCCCTTCTCTTTCGCCTTGGCGGCCATGGCCTTGGCCTGGGCGGCATCCATCGCTAGGGGCTTTTCGCAAAGGACGTGCTTCCCCGCCTCGAGCGCGGCGATCGCCCATTCGGCGTGGAGGCTGTTGGGCAGGGGCAGGTATACCGCCTCGACTTCGGGGTCGGCCACGAGCTCGGCATAAGAGCCGTGGCTCTTCGCTATGCCGAGTCGGGATGCGGCTTCGGCGGCCCTTCCCTTCCCACGACTGGCTATTGCGACGATGCGCGCCTCTCCCAGGCGCGAAAGTGGTTGATGGATGCGGAGGGCGTAATGGCTCGACACGGACATGATTCCCCAGCGGACCGGTTCCATGTGTTCTCCTTGGCGCCGCATCGTCCCTTCCCGGATCGCGCGGCACCTGGAATAATCTGACGGAGGCCTGCCTTGGTCAAGCATGGCCGGCGATTTCCTCGAGATCGCGCCATAGGGCCGCGCGCTCGCGGACCGGCACGAGATTCCATCTGATGCCGCGTATCGCGCCCTCGCGGCTTCCGAGCTTGCTCTTGCACACGTCGAAGCCGGCTTCTCGGAGGCGAGCGGCGGCGCCGACCGAGCCCGCGGTCATCAGCGCCTCGCCGTCGGAGATGCCTGCCGCAACGAGCTCGGCGGCGACCACCGCGCCTATGTTGCGCATGTCGCCCAGAGCCGTCACGATCGGCCCTTCCATGCGGGCAAACGCGACATCATGGCCTTTGCGGTCGATAGTGCGGCCTCGCGGTCGAGGCCCTGCGTCGTCACGATGAAGTCGGCCATGCCGGCGGCCCTTTCCTCGTAGGACTGCAGCGAGCCGTCAGGCCTGGCGCAGTGGACGCAGTAGTCCTTGGACGCGTCGCCTAAGGGGAAATCCTCGGGCTTCTCCATCGGCATGCCGCAGGATATGCAGAGCCTCATGCTAGTCCTCCTTCGATATCAGGTACATGAAATGATCGAGAAGCTCTTCGCCCAGGCGCTCGACCACCGATCCGCCGGGAGCGAAGAGCGCGCGGTTCGCGAGATAGTGATGCGCGAGACCGATCCACGTATTGAAGAGAAGGTAAAGAGGCATCGGCCGGATCTTCCTAGCCCGCGTCTCCGCGGCGACGGCGGGGGAGAGGTGGAAGCAGATCGAGGACTGTATGGCGACGAGGCTGTCTTGGGCCTGCGCCGGAAGCAAAGGGGCCTCGACGACGAGGCGCGCGTAGAAGTCCTCGCGCTCTCCTATCGCCCGCAGGTGGGCCTCCAGCACCGAGCGAGTCCCCGCCCCCGAGGCGACCAGCATGTGGAGCCGCCTCGCCAGCGCCCCGCCGAAGTCCTCGATCGCCGCCGAGACGAGGAACTCCTGGGTGCCGAAATGGGCGAAGACGCTCCCGTGGGACAGTCCGGCCTCCTTTGCGACCTCGGCGGTGGTGGATGCGAGGATGCCGTCTCGGGAAAAGACGCGAATCGCGGCCTCGATGATCCGCCGCCTGGTTTCCAGCTTCTGACCATCTCTGTGGCGCGTGGTAGTAATTGATTGGATACTCATTGAGTTGATGCTCAATGTAAGCTTGTTCAAAGTTCCCGTCAAGGAGGGATTTGCGGATTGAGCGCGGCGAGGAATCGCGCTATTGTCCCAGGTTCCTGCCGATGATAATTTATGGACGGAGGATTGGTTGATTGAAGCTTCGGCCTTGAAAGACTATTCTCTGTTCGGCGGGCTCCTGCCGGACGAGATCGAATCCCTTAGGCCCTTGATGGGCAGCGTCACCTACGAAGCGGGCAAGGACATCCTCTGCGAGGGCGATCCGAACGATAGGATCTACTTCATCTTGGAAGGATGCGTCGATATCGAGAAGGGAGGGGTCTCCTTGGTCCAGCTCGGCGAGGGCGACACCTTCGGCGAGATGGAGTTCCTCGATGTGATGCCAGCCGCGGCTACAGTCCGCTCCTTGGTCCCGTCCACGGTAGCCACTATCAGCAATCACGCCCTCCATGAGCTGTCGAAAACGAACATGCGGGCTTTCGCGATGATCGTCATGAATCTCGCCCGCGATTTGTCGCGCCGTCTCAGGCGAATGGACGAGATCGTAGCCAAGGGGCGATGACCGGGCGGCGATCCGGCTGCCGAGGCCGATGGCCACACGCTCCTTTAGCGTATATAATCCCGCCTCATGGCGAGCATCGACAAGGATAAGAAGAGACCGAGCTACGATAGGCGCCAAGCCAATCGGATATCCCTGCGCGTTGTCATCGCCGCTGCGATCGCCCTCGCAGCCTATATGGCCGTCGAGCTGTCGATCGACCCCATCTCGGCCAACGATACCGGGGTGAAGGTCATAGCCCTCTTCGGCTTCAGCCTGCCCTTCTCGGAGATGCGCGATGTCGAATTCGTGCCCGGTCCCGCTCCGGTCGGCTCGCGCATCGCGGGAAACGACGCTTTCGGCCTGTTCCGCGAGGGCAGCTACAACGTCGACGGCATAGGCGCGGCGAAGGTCTTCCTAAAGAAGCCCTATGTCTCCTATATCCACATCAGGACCGACGACAAGGATTATGTCCTGAGTCTCGGCTCCAGAGAAAAGGATCAGCTGCTATACGACAAGATAAAACTCGGGATGAATAGGTGAACGGAGCGTCACAACGGGCCCGAGTCGTATACGCTGCAACCGACCTGCGCGCCTTGATATTCAGGAACGCCCGCGGCTGATGCGGAGTGTGGAATCGTACCCTGCGGCGGCACGGCGCTTTCTTCGTACTGTCCCGAACACCGCCTTTCGTCTATCCTGAAGAGCATGAAGACCCGCCGCCTCGCGCTACGCGTAACGATGAACTCGACGCTGATGATCCTGGGCGTTTACTTGGTCATGCAGGTAGTGAGCTTCCTGAGGGACGACATCCTGCTCGGCCTGCAAGGTTTCGCCGGCCTGCCGGTCTTCGTCCTCGGCTTCCTCGGAGCCTACGTCCTGCCTCCCCTGGTAGTCCTTTCCGCCCTCATCTATTTGCTGGCCCTACCGATACAGAGAGCCCAGGCCAAGCTGGAGGCGGGCGAGGAGCTCGGCCCCGGTGAGCTCGAGGCAACGCGGAAGCGCATCCTCCGCTTCTCCACGGTCGTCCTCGCCGTCAATCTCCTGGGCTTCGCCGCGGGTTACATACTCCTCATGGTCCTGACGGGAAAGGCGGCCGACTTGCTGAAGGCGGACAAACTCGTGATCCTCGTCTCGAACCTTGCGGGCGCGGCCGCCTTCGCGGCGGCCCAGTCGGCCCTGGACAATATCGCCTTCGCCAGGCTGCGAGACCTGCTCGGCATACACGCCATCGGCGACAGGAAGCGCGAGACGCGCAGCACTGCGAGGCAGCTCTTCCTCACCCTCCTCCTGGTCGTCTACGCGATGACCTTCCTTCAATTCAACATCAGGGACGTCATGACGGCGCAGAGCCTGGAGGCGGAGGTCCTCGGTCGCGTTCGGACCGGCGTCATCCCGCCGGCCGAGGCAGGGGAGGCCTACCGCCAGGCCCTTTACCAGCGGCTCGACTCCTTCACGGCGCGCAAGGGGCTGGACATGGACTCCCTCCCCCTTCCCTGGGAGAGGAGCATCGGATACGCGGATATCCAGCAGGACGTGTTCATCCTCTACTTCGCCTTCCTTCTCCTGATCGTGGCAGGCTTGCAGCTGATCGTCTCCGCCGAGCGCCGAGCCGAGATAGGCGCCCTCCAGAGCCGGGTCCGCGAAGTCGTCGCCGGCGGCGGGGACCTCCGAGCAAGACTGTCACTGCGGTCGATGGACGACTTCGGGGAGCTTGCCGAGCTCATCAACCGCCTCCTCGACCAATTCCGTTCCCTGGTGGGCGGCATTGGCGGATCGGCGGCGAGGACCAAGGCAGGCGCCGACGCGATCGCGCGCGTGCTCGCCGAGGCCGAGGCTGCATCCAGCCGCGGCGTCGCTGCCTTCCTCGCCCTCAAGGATGGGCTCGAGGCGGAGGCGGCGGAGTCGAGGCGGCTTCGCGACGAGCTCGGCAGCTTCCGGCAGGCGGTAGCCAAGGCGGACGAAGCGGCGCGCGCCCAAGACGGCTACGTATCGGACAGCTCCGCCGCGATGGAGGAAATGTCGTCGAGCATACGCTCGGTCGAGGGCATGACGAGGCGATCGGGCGACCTGGCCGCCGCGCTTGCCGAGCAGGGCAGGGCGGGAGGCGACGCGACCCGGGAGACCAGCGCCGCCATCCGCGAGATCGACGAGGCGGCTCGGAGGATCCTCGATGCCACCGGCGCCCTCGGCAAGATATCGAGCGACACGAATCTCCTCGCTATGAACGCCGCCATCGAGGCGGCTCATGCGGGCGATCGCGGCGCCGGGTTCGCGGTCGTGGCCGACGAAGTGCGGGGACTGGCGGCCAACGCTGCGGACCAAACCAAGTCCATCAAGGGCCACATTGCGGCGATGGCCGAGAAGGTAGGCCGCGGCGTGCGCCAGGCCGAGGCGGGCGGGAACCTCCTGTCCCAGTTGGGCCGCGGGCTCGAGGAAGCCGCGGCGATCTCGCGCGAGATCGCCGCGGCGATGGGCGAGCAGGCGGCCGGTACCAGGTCGGCAGCCGATTCCCTCGTCCGCGTGGTCGAATCGTCGCGGGAGATACGCGAGCGCATGGCGGAGCAGGGCTCGGAGACGGAGAAGATGGCCGAAGCCCTGGAGGAGGCGTTGAGACGGCTCGACGAGCTCGCGGAATCGTCGCGCGGCCAGGCCGAGAGCGTGCGCGAGCTGCGGTCCGCCTTCTCCTCCGTCCGGACTGAGGTGGAGCGCAACCTCGAGGCTTCTCGCGACCTAGAAGCCGAAGTGGGACGATTCAAGGTGTAGCCTCGCGGCACCACCGCACTGTCGTCATTTCGTTATATCGTACTTTTCGGCGAGCGTCGCGAGGCCCGTTTTGCCGGCCACCTTGAGCTTCTTATAGGCCCTGGCGAGGGTGTTGCGTACCGTCGACTCGCTCACGCCGAATTCGGCCGCCGTTGTCTTGACGCTCTTGCCCCCGATGGCGTTGAGGATATTGAGCTGCTCGGCATCCGAGAGGCCCAGGGCGCCGAGGGAGAGCTTGGCCTTGGGCTCCCTGATGTAGGGATTGCCCTGCTCCATGGCCAGGGTGGCGACGATCGCGATGACCGCCGCGAGGTAGCCGTAGGCGGCCAGCCAGGCATAGGGCAGGATCGATTTGTTCAGGAAGACGACGTCGTGGGCGGCGGTCGCGGCGATGATCGCGAAGGAAGCGAGCAGGGGGAGCACGCGGCGGCTCCGGGTGCTGAAGAAGGCCAAGAGAAGTATGGCAATATCGGCGAGGAGCTGCGGCACGATCAGCCAATTGGCCGCGTAGCCGAACCAGGTTAGGATCGATTCCTTGGATGGCCTGGTCATGACGAGTATCGCGGCTATCGCCCCGAGTCCCAGGGACGCGAGGGGGAATATGCGGCGCCTGTTCAGCACCGACGTGAACTCGCAGCAGAAT
Organism: uncultured Treponemataceae bacterium; assembly: GCA_964404145.1. Lineage (GTDB taxonomy): Bacteria > Spirochaetota > Spirochaetia > Treponematales > Rectinemataceae > UBA1306. Next base: position 40,735 of record CAYOIX010000029.1, on the reverse strand, counting down.
ATGAGCATGAAAGAGGACATGAGGATGATGCCGCCTTTGGACATGGCCTCCAGCAGGACCTCGTCGTTCGCGTCGTAATGGATGGTGATATTGCAGTAGGAGAGACAGAACGCCGCGCAGATGAGGCTGCAAACGATATACTTGCCGAACTTGCGTCGCGCGAAGAGGAAGAGCGCGACGAAATACATCCCGAGCAGCAAGGCAAGGACGAAAGCGCCCTGGATGACGTTGATCCCGATGAAATTGCGGAGGAATACCGCCGCGTCGACGGCTGCCCTGCGATCCACATAGATCCGGTCGAGGCCCCACGTCTCGTATTGAGGGTAGGCCTCCAGAGCGATGGCATTGTCGTCGGCGCCGTACCGCAGCAGATCCGGCGAGAGATACACCGAGTCGACCGTCCGGAGGCTTGAATTGTAGTGCCCTTCCTGGTAGCGGCCCTTCGCGAATATCTCGATCCCGTTCAGGTAGAGGCGATAGGGATACTCGGCGAGGCCCATGTAAAGGGCCAGATCGACGCTTCTCATCGAGGGGTCGACCCGGAAGGACGCCTTGAAGGTGTACATCTTCGGCGAAACGCGCAGATCCGAGGGGAGGGAGCCCCCGGAATAGCGTCGGGCTCCGGGAGTGGCCTCAGAAAGGTCGAGGTGGGCGCGCTCCTTGCGGGGCGATTCCAGCAGGATGTAGTCCTTGATCGCGAGGGACCCGTCCTGTCCATCGAAGAAGCCCGCGGCCGCGAGCCGTCCGCCGGCGAGCGCGAACATCGCGGCGACGAAGGTAAGTATCCTCCGGGGCCGACTACTTGGCGTGGTCGTGAACCCCTTGCACGGCGCGGCCCGAGGGGTCGGCCATGGCGGCCCAGGCGGAATCCCAGCGAATGGCCGTTGGGGTCGAGCAGGCTATGGAGGGCCCGTCGGGCACGAGATCCACCGCGCTGGGATTCTTGAACTGCTCTTCGAATATCGTTCGGAACCAATAGGCCTCCTTGGAGACCGGTGTCTTCGAGGGGAAGCGGAAGCGCGCGTTGTCCATCACCGAGTCGGATATCTCCTTCTCGGCGTAAGCCTTGATGGAATCGATCCAGGAATAGCCGACGCCGTCGGAGAACTGCTCCTTCTGGCGCCATAGGATCTCGTCGGGGATCCAACCGTCGAAGGCCTTGCGGAGGACGTACTTTTCCATCCTCCCTTCGTCCGAAGGCCGGCCCGGGCCGGCCTTGCGGATCATCTTGTACTTGGGGTCGATGCCCATCGCGACATCGAGGAATTCGGGATCCAGGAAAGGTACCCTGGCCTCGACGCCCCAGGCGCACATGGCCTTGTTGGCCCGCAGGCAGTCATAGAGGTGGAGCATCGAGATCTTGCGCACGAGCTCCTCGTGGAATTCCTTGGCGTTGGGAGCCTTGTGGAAATACAGGTAGCCGCCGAAGATCTCGTCGGCGCCCTCTCCGGAGAGGATCATCTTGATGCCCATGGACTTGATCGTACGCGACATGAGGTACATGGGCGTGCCCGCGCGGATCGTGGTCACGTCGAAGGTCTCGAGGTGATAGATGACGTCGGGAATCGCGTCGAGGGCCTCCTGCACGGTGAAGACGATCTCATGGTGCTGGCTGCCGATATGATCCGCCACCATCTTGGCGTACTTGGTGTCGGGAGCCCCGGGCAGGCCGACCGAGAACGAGTGCATCCGGGGCCACCAGGCGCGGTCCCGCTCGTCGCTCTCGACGCGCTTCTCGGCGTGCTTGGCGGCGATGGCCGCTATGATCGAAGAATCGACGCCTCCGGAAATGAGGAGGCCGTAGGGGACGTCGGACATGAGCTGGCGCTTCACCGCCTCCTCCAGGGACTGCCGGAGCCTGTCAAGCTCGGCCTCGCCCTTCGGTATCGATCCCCCGGTCGCCCAGGAGGGCTTGTACCACTCGACAAGCCTGCCCTGGCTCGAATCGTAGTAATGCCCCGGGGGAAAGACCTCGACTTTGGGGCAGATGTCGTACATAGCCTTCATCTCGGAGGAGACGAAGAGATTGCCCTCGCCGTCGCGGCCCCAATAGAGGGGATTGACGCCTATATGGTCGCGCGCGATGAAAAAGCTTCCGTCGCGGGGGTCGTAGATCACAAAGGCGAAGATGCCGTTGAGGAGCCTTACGAAATCCGGGCCGAGTTCGTCGTAGAGATATAGCAGAGGCTCGCAGTCGGATTCGGTCTGGAATTTGTGCGGCTTCGCGAGCTTCTCCGCGCGGAGCTTCTTGTGATTGTATATCTCGCCGTTGACCGCCAGCACCCTTCCCGTCTCCAGATCGACGAGGGGCTGAGCCCCGTGCGTCACGTCGACGATGGCGAGGCGCTCGTGGCAGATCACCGCGCGATTGTCGGAATAGACCCCGCTCCAATCCGGGCCCCTGTGGCGCAGGCGCTTTACGTGGGCAATGGCTTGTTTCCTGAGCTCTACGGGGTCTCCCTTGATGTCGAGGACGGTGAAGATTCCGCACATTTCGCGACGCTCCTGGGGTGGAATCCGGCTAGTATGATCGAAACATTCAGTAATCTCAATACCCCGGACAGGGAACGTGGTGCCGCGCCGAAGTGGTTTATATAAAAGTATTTAGAAAGACAGAACGCCCGCGAAACGGACTGTCCGCGCGTATGCTCGGCATCAGGGAAGGGTTCGTGTAAAGACCTTAATAGCTACGTCTTCTCAAGCCACAGTATCGACGTGACCAGCCTCGGGTAGAGCCGCGATCCCAGGTCCGCGCCGCTCGACGAGTCCACCTGGTCGGTCGCGGCGTAGTCCGCGCTCCCCGTCCTGAGCCATCGCGCGTGCACCGCATCCCGCCGCGTCCGCTCGTCGTCGAAGCCCAGGACGCTCTCGGCCACGTATTGGTTGAGGAATATCTTGGAGAGCCACGTGTTCCTGCTCGTCGACGAGAGCTTCCATCCGCCCGATACCGCGTCGAGGCAGACTCCCGGCGCGAGAACTTTGTCGAGGTGGCGCTTCAGGGCGCGCACGAGCTCGCCGTAGGGGCCGTTGGCCAGGACCGCCTCAGGGGCGCCGCAAAAGGCGGGATAGGCGAGTCCTTCGATCGCCGGAATTATGCAGGAGCGATTGTCGCTCTCGAAGACGGCGGGGATGAAGCCCTCGGGCTCGAGCATCCTGCCCGCGACGGTCCGCGCGGCCGCACGCGCCGCGCGCCGCGAGTCCATCGATTCGGCCGACTCGGTACCGTCGATGGCGCGGAGCAGGGCCTCGAGGCAAACGAAGGCCGACCAGGCCTTGACCGCCAGGTAGAGGTTGTTGCGCGCCTGCCCGAGGCTTATGTCCAGGGAGTCGTAGGTGGTTATCTCCGAGCCTCCTGCGCAGCGATCGGAGTCGCGGTCCATCACGCCGTCGCCGTTCGCGTCCCTCGCCATGAGGGAGCGCAGGCAGTCGGCGAGAGTGCGTCTCCTTCCCCTGGCCCATGCGAGATCTCCCGCGAGAGAGGCGTAGAGACAGGCCGAGATCACCCAATTGAGGGTCTCTTCGTAGCTCATGAAACTGAAGCAGTCGGTCAGGCCCGGCATCTCATAGGCGGATCGCCCCTTGGGAGAGAAGCAGTCGTCGACTCCCTGGTCGTGGGCGAATGCAATCCCGAGGGAATCCGCGTAAGACGAGCGTTCGGCGAAGGACTCGAGCTCGTTGCGAAGCGTCCAGGGCGAGAAGCGCGATTCCCAAAAGGCCTGGTCCACCGTGAGGTCGAGGGTATTCATCATCTGATATTCGCCCTCATTGACGACGAAGACGGGATCGCCCGACTCGGCCAGGAGGAGCTCCGTGCTCGAGCAGTAGCTGTGCGTCGCATGGGCGAGGAGGAATTTTCGATCGTCGGACAGGTCCGAGGAATCGAGGAGCTCGTCGACGTCCTCGGCGAGGGAGAGGGATTCCTCTTCGTCGTCCAGAGCGCTCTCGAGCACATCCTCGAGGTCCTTGAAGAGGCAGCTGTGGTACGCGTGGGCGCCGAGCCCCGCAGTGACGATGCCGTCGCGGAAGATCCCGAGGGAGACGACGTACTCGGCCCTCGCGCCGGGGGCGACGCTGAAGCGCAGGCCGCCTTCGGCGGCGAGGCGCCGGAGGGGCCTCGCCGCTCCGTCGGCGCCGCCATCGAAGGCAGCCTCGACGACCGACCAGTCCATCACTTCCTCGACACCCGGCTTGGGGCGGATCGCGAAGCCGAATGAGGAGCCGCCGGCCATACCGAGGAGGCCGCCGGCAGTGGAGTCGGAGAGGGGTCTGCGTATGCCTTGCATCCCGAAGAGACCCGTCAAGGCGCCGGTGCCGCTCGAATTATCGAAGCTGATGCGCAGGAGGAGGGAGGGCCTCAGGCCAGAACGCGCGGAGGCGGGCGGAACGGCCTGGGGATCGGGGACTTCGCCGAAGAAGGAAACGACGCGAAAGGATAGGACGCCGGCCCGCCACTCCTCGCCGGACAGGGACACGTAGCGTTCGATCTCTCCGGGGCCGAAGAAAGCGGCGCTGCGCAGGCTGTCCGCTCGGCTCGAGTCGACCTCGTCCTCCCGGTAGGCCGAGGCCCCCAGACCGAAGCTCACGCCGGCCGAGAAGGGGAGGAGCCGCGGCTCGCTCCGACCGATCCGGTAGCCGATGAACATTCCGCCCCGGGGCGGCCTCACGTCTCCGACAATGACGCCGGCTCCCCTGCCCAGCCTGCCCAATATAAGCGAGCCGTAGGCGCCCCAGATACCATGGAGAGAGTAGTAATCTATCTCGGGCACACGTATGGCCATCGCGTCATCCTCTTTGTCGCTAAAGGGTACCGTCTCGGCTCGATCCTGCTCATCGGGTAGGAGGCCGTTTATTCCATCGGCCTTTTTACCTATGGGCCGCAACAGCGTCCCATAGGGTGAATTCCCTCGCGTACCGGCGTAACTTCATGCCTGCTTTCCGCTCGAGCCCCATTCGACCGCGAACTTGCGGAGATCGGATGCGCTCGGTAGGCCCAGCTTGTCCTTTATGTGGTCACGATAGGCGTTGACCGTTTTCACCGAGAGGCCGAGGCGCTCAGCGATCTCGGCCGCGCCGCAGCCCCTGCCTATGAGGGTGAATACCTCGAGCTCCCGGTCCGACAACCTTTCCACCGGATCCGCGTCGAATTTGCCCCCGACGAGGCCTTCGAGCATCCGCTCGCGCAGTTCCTCGCTCACTGCTATGCGTCCTTCCAGGACCTCGCGCACGGCGTTCACGAGGACAGCGGGGCTCTCGTGCTTCATTACGTAGCCGCGGGCGCCCGCCTTGAGCGCCCTTTCTCCGTAGAGGTTCTCCTCGTGCATGGAGACGACGAGGACGATCGTCTCGGGATAATCGGCCTTGATGAGGCGCACGAGGTCGAGCCCGCTCTGGCCCTGCAGCGATATGTCCACGATCGCCATCCGCGGACTCGTGGCCGCGAGGAGCTCGAGGGCCTCCGGGATGCCTCCGGCCTCGCCCGCGCATTCGAGGCGAAGCTCCTGGCCGATGAGCATCGTAACGCCGTGCCGATAGAGGGGATGATCGTCGACGACTATGAAGCTCGGCCTGATGGGCATCTTCTACCTCGCCACCCTGCAGGTGACCGTCGTCCCGCGGTCCTTGGACCTTATGCGCAGCTCGCCGCCGATAACGCTCGCTCGGTACTTGAGTATATGGAGGCCCATGCCGTTCTCCTCCCGCTCTCCCGGCGGAATGCCGACGCCGTCGTCGCTGACCTCCGCGGTGACCGTCTCTCGGTCCATATAGAGGCCAACGCGGATCTCCTTGGCGAAGGAGTGCCTGATGGAATTGTTCAGCGCCTCCTGCACGATCCTGTAGAGGTGAAGGGCCTTCTCTGAGTCGCGGACGGCGAAGCCCTCGGTGACTTCGATTCTGATCGAAGCCCCTTCGCGCTCCCGCGCCGATTGGACTAGGCGCTCCACCGCGCCGACTATGCCCTTGGCCTCAAGCTCGGCGGGATAGAGCCCGCGGGCGATGCCCTTGGCGCGCGCGGCCGTCTCGCCGGCGGCGCGGGAGAGCGCCGCGGCCGCTTCGGATTCCGCGGCCATGCCACCGCGGCGAAGCTTGCCTTCGAGGACGGCCGCCATTATCCCGAGGCCCGCGATGTCCTGGCAGAGATTGTCGTGTATGTCCTGGCCGATCTTCCCGACTATCCGGTTCGAGATCTCGAGAAGCTCGCGCTCGAGGCCTTTTCGCCGTGCCATCTCCTCGACCAATCTCGCGTTGGCCATCGAGAGCTCGAGGGTCCGTGCCCTCACGGCCCGCTCCAAGCTGCGCTCGCGGTCGCGCTCCGCTGCCATGAGGATGGCTCCCTTGAGCGCGCTCGATACCTGGTCGCGCAGGGCTTCGTACATCCGCCTTTCGGTCGAGTCGGCGGTGCAGACGAGGTAGCCCAGTCTGTCGTCCCCGAAGCGCAGGGGCTCGCAGACGTATGCGCTCCAGCTGCCGGGGAGGCCTCCCGGGACGAGCTCGGCCGTCCTGAACCTCAGGCCATATGGCGCGAGAATGCGCGTTCCCTTCGAATCCGAGGCAAGGAAGAGCTTGGACCATTCGGGGGAGAGCCCTTTGGACTCGAAGAGGCTGAGCCAGCAGCCTGAGATGCCGAGCTCGCGCGTACCGCGGGCAATCTGCTTGAGGATGTGCTCGAGGGCGAAAGAGGAGACCAGGGAAGCCTCGATATCGCCGAACACCGATATTCGCCGCTCCGCCGCGAAGCGCTGGGAGGCCAGGTAGCGGCACTCCCCCTCGGCTATCGCCAGGAGGGCGCTCTCGCGCATCGACGGCTCGAAGGCCAGGCGCCTGAGTCGAGAGGGATTCCTGCCGGCGCGGATCTCGCGATTGACCTCGGCCGAGAGGGCGTTCAGGGGCTCGGATTGCGCGAGCTCATCGGCGTCGCCCTCGGACCGCGCCTCATCCGCTCCCCGGTTCGGCTCTTCTTGTCCGTGAGCGTAAGGGCATCCGCATGACTCGCGGACGACGAATGAGACGGTCGGCTGGGCCGCCGGTATCTCCGGGGCCAGGCCTAGCCGCTCCGCGATGCGGATGACGGCCAGGCGCCCGAGTTCGACGGCGGGCTGGCGAACCGTCGTGAGCGGGGGCACCGAGAGGCGGCTGTCCTCGGTATCGTCGAAGCCGGTCACGGAGACTTCTCGGGGGACGTCGACGCCCCGCTCGGCCAGGGCCCGGATGGCCCCGACGGCCATGAGGTCGTTGGCGGCTACGATGGCGTCTATCGGCAGCCCCGAGCAAAGGAAGCGCGCGACTTTCTCTCGAGCGTCCTCTTCGGTAAAGTCGCCGTAGAGTAGCTCGACCGTCGTCTCGGACGCTCGGCGGCCCGAGTCTTCGGGGCGATCCATCGCGTCCATGAATTCAGCCTCGCGCGCTTCGGACTCCTTATGCCCCTTAGGCCCTGCCAGAAAGAGGAAGCGCCTCCGGCCATGGATACGCACGAGGTGCTCTGCTATGGAGCTCATGCCGCCCGACGCGTCCACGCTTACGCTCGGAATACCTGGGAATTCGATGCCTATAGTCACGACGGCCTTGTCGCCGAAGCGGTCCAGGAATTCCTGCTGCTCGGTGTTCGAGATGTAGGTTCCTATGACGTTGGACATGATGACGAGGCCGGACATCTGGCTATGATTCGCGAGATCGAAGGCGATGTTGTCGAGAGCCTCGTAGCCTATGGGACTGCCGATGCGCTGCCCGCCGAAAAAGACTATCGCGGCGCCTATGCGCTCGGCCTCCAGGGCCGCGCCGCGCCATACTGCATTCTGATAGGCCTCGTCGAAGCGCGCCGCCAGGAAGCCGATGACCGGCGCCCTCTTCCCGCTCCATCCCATTACGACCTGCATCGCCTGAGAGGATAGCGTTCGGGCGCCCGCGCGTCCACGCTCATTCCTTGATCGCGCCGGCGAGGGTCCCCTGGATTATCCAACGGTGCCCCAGGATATACAGGATGACCGTGGGGGCGGCCGAGATTATGGCGGCTGCGGCGTACCGAGGCATCCTGTCGGTTCCGTAAGCGTTCAGGAAGGAAGCGACGCGGAGCTGCATGGTGAAATGCTCCTGGTTCGAGAGAAGGATGAGGGAGAGCAGGTAATCGCTCCAGGCTCCGATGAAGACCAGGATGAGGGCGAGCACCGTCGCAGGATTGGCGAGGGGAAGCATGACGTGGAAGAATGTCCCCGCGTGCCCCGCGCCATCGATGCGCGCCGCCTCCGCGAGCTCCGACGGCAGGCTCTTGAAGAAGGACCGGTAGATGAGGGTCCAGAACGGAATGCCGAAGGCGGCCATCGGCAGGAAGAGGCCGTAGAGAGTGTCGTTGAGCTTGGAGGCGACTTCCAGCTTGTATAGGGGGATGAGGACCATCTGGGCGGGCACGAAGTAGCCGACCATTATCGCGTAGAAAGCGATCTCGGTGGCCCTGCTTCTATAGCGGGCGAAGACGTAGCCAGCGAGCGCGGAGGGGGGGAGAGTGGTGATTATGGCGCCTATGCTCACGATGAAGGTATTGACGAGGCCCCGATCGATTCGCACTGCCTTCCAGGCCTCGATGAAATTGGTCCAGAGGATGCGGGTGGGCAGCGTCCACGGGTGGTAGACGAATTCGAGCTGGGTCTTGAAGACGAAGAGGAAGGGAATTATGAAAGGAAGGACGACGACGACTGCCAGGACGACGAGGAGGGCGGTGACGAGGACTTCGGGCGCTCCATGCCGTATCCTGACGGACTTGCTTCCGCGCCGGACGCTCGCGGCATTCTCGGCTTGCGTCATGTCTTCTCGCCTCCCTTCCTGCTCCCCAGCGAGAATTGCGCGATGGTGAAGCCGAGCGACAATAGGAAGATGACGACTCCGATGGCGGCCGCCTTGCCGTAGTTCCAGTTGATGAAGCCGTCTCGATACAATGTGATCCCGAGGGTGACGGTCGCGTTCCCCGGGCCGCCTGCCGTCATCAGATTCGGAAGGTCGAAGAGCTTGAGGCTTCCGACGGTGCAGAGCACGGCCAATATGCGCAAGGGATAGCCGAGATCGGGGAGGACGATGCTCCGGGCGTAGCGCCATCCCGTGGCCCCGTCCAGCTCGGCCGCTTCTCGCACCTCTTTGGGGATCTGCTCGATCCTGGCCATGAGGTAGATGATGGGAAAGCCGGTATAGGCCCAGGTAGCGATCGTGAAGACTGACCAGAAGGCCAGCTTCGGGTTGCCGAGAAAGTCTATGGAGCCGAGCCATTTCCAGCCGATCGTGTTGGCGAGGCTGGCGATGATGCCGAATCTGGGCGCGAATATGAATTTGCCCAGCATGGCCGTGATGGCCGAGGGCAGTACGTTCGCGAGATAGAATATCGCCCTCAATGGGCCGGTGAGCTTGTTGGCGTAGAAGGTGAGGGAAAATGCGACGAGAAAGGCTATGGGCAGCTGGATGAGGATGCTCCAGAATGCCCAGCTGAACACGTGCACGAGACCCGCCAAGAATTCCTCGCTCGTGAACAGCTTGGCGTAGTTGTCCAGTCCTATGAAGGTCTCCGGGCCCATGCCCGTGGACTTGGTAAGGGCGATGCGGAAGGTTTCTTCGATCGGATAATACAGGAAAATCGCGAGGAAGAGGAAGGCAGGAAGTAAGCAGAGACAGATGAAAGGGGCCCTTGTCTTGTCGCGGACCCGCTTCATCCCGCATTCCCCGGGCGTCCGCCGCTTCCCAGTTCATCGCTCACTTTCGCCGGCCTCCGTCGGGAATATTGTAATACAGCAGGCCCGCATCCTTCGAGGGCCATGCCCTCGGAGCAGGACGCGGGCTTGTACGGGCGAGCGGCCGCCGACGGGCCGCCTCCCCCATAAGCCGGTTATTTCTTGACCGGCCCCATGTTCTCCACGCAGAGAGCCTCGAAGTCAGAAAGCGACTTCTTTACGTCCGTGTCGGGAAGGAAGAAGGTCTGGATGGCGTCGTTGAGCGGCGAGGTGACCGCCGGGGGAAGATCCTGGTCCCACCAGAAGGTGATGGTCTTTGCGGCGCCGAAAACGGCCATCGCCTGAGCGGTGATCGGATTCTTCGCCTTCACGCCGGGCACGGAGGATATCCGGCCGGGATCGCCCGCAGCGGCTTCAGGGCTCATGGCGTAGGCGAGGAATTTGACGATGGCGTCCTTCTTGTCCGCGCCGGCCTTGCTCGCGGCGAAGCCGACGTCGGTCATTCCCATGACGTCCGTCGCCTTCCCTATGCCGCCCGACTTGAGCGCGGGGATGCCGTAGAAGCCGATCGTCTGGTCGGTGTAGTTGGGGTCGGCGAAGTTGCCGCACATCCAGGAGCCGGTGAGCATCATGCCGGCCTTGCCGGTGGCCATGAGCTGCTGGGCGTCGCCATAGGCCTCGCCGAGGGGCGTCTCGCCGAAATAACCCTTTTTGACCCAGGACTGATAGAGCTGGGCGGCCTTGACGAAGGGAGGGGAATCGTAGGGGAGCTTTCGGGCCGCGGCCCTCGCAGAGGCGTCGCCGCCAAAGCGGTTTGTAAGGTACATATATAGGGCGAGGGCGGGCCACTTGTCCTTGGCTCCGCACGCGAAGGGCTGGATGCCTTTGGCCTTTAGGGCATCGGCGACCGCCTCGAAGCCCTCAATCGTGGTGGGGACTTTGAGGTTGTTGGCCTTGAATATGCCCTCGTTGATGAAGAGGCCGGCAACCGCGAAGAAAGGCGCTACGCCGTAGATTTTGCCTTTCCAGGTCACGGCCTGAGCGGCAGCCGCGCTGCCGGGGACCGACTTAAGCTCCTTGGTGAGGTCGAGGAGCTGGCCGGCGTCGGCGTAGCCGCCCAGCACCGAGCCTCCCCAAGTTTGGAAGACGTCGGGAAGGCCGGAGCCCGAGGCCATCGTTACCTTGAGCTTGTCCTTGAATCCGTCATTGCCGAGTCCGACATAGTCGAGCTGGATGTCGGGGTACTTGGCTTGGAATCCGGCGACCAAGGCCTTGGCAAAGGCATGATCGGGGGAGTCGTCGGGAATGGCTTCTCCCCACACTGTCAGTTTCACTTTATCCGCGAACACCGAAGCGGAGAACAGGCTGAGGGCTAGGATGGTCAACGCGATGATATTGCGTTTCTTCATGCGAATTCCTCCATACTGGACTTTGGGATGCGCGACGGTAGGCCGCGTTCTCGATTAATCACTCTAAGCCCCATTTGCGCATCCCAAAATAGGGTAAACGCCGCATTCGAGGATAGGACGTTTAACCTATCCCCGACATTGCCCTTTGCGCTAGCCGCAGTATAGAATCCCGGGCGATGTCGTGGCAGAATGAAAATGGCGATTCGGGATGCGCAGAGCTAGGACTGCCGAGGCGCCTTCAGGGCACCGTCGGCTACGCGAGGCCCTTTGTCTTGGCCCTATCGAGACCGAGATTCCTCATCAGCGGGTTGCGCCTGGGGGTGGAAGCCCTTCGCTCCTTCTTTATTCCCCAGTTCGAGAATGCCATCCTCTTTCGCCGCCCAGTGGTGAATGTCGACCATCCTTTGGACGCGACCATCCCCTTCGTTCCCCGCTTCGTCAAGAAGTACCTAGAGTTCGTCAAGCTCTGGATGGCCTCTTTCTACAGGCTATGGCGCTTCTACGGCGACGATGCCATCCCCGACATCCTAGGTTTCCTCGACGCCATCCGCGGGCTCTACGCCGAGGCGGGGACCGTCTACCTGACCGTCCATACGACCACTACGAGGCCTTCGAAGAACTACAACCTGCGATTCGCCTTCATCCACGCAGTCGATCCTCACTTGGATTGCGTCCCGAGCCTTCACGTCCTCCTCGTCGTCTCGAATTGGCTCCTCGTCTCGGAAATCGTCGGCCGTCTCGGCCCGGACCAGGCGCGGGGCTTCAAGAGCGACCACGTCGAGCTCTGGGCCCGCAGCCTGCGACGCGAGGCTCTCGCGATCACCGAGAGTGTCCTCTTCGTCAAGCAGCATAGCGTAAACTGCATCGGCGCCTCGCTCTACTATCTGAGGCGCCGCTTCCCGCGATTCGGCGACGAGGAGGCCGAGGCCTTCGTCCGCGACTTGTTCTCTTCGGAGGCCGGGGGCCTCGTCAACTCGGAGGAGCTCCGCCGCACGATGCTCGAGCTCTGCTCATCCATGGAGAGGGCCTATGCCCGGAGTCCCGAAAGAGGGTGGCGCGAGCCCATCCTGGAGTTTATAAACGGCTTCTCAGGCTAGGCATTCCTCATCGCGCCCGCCTTCGTTCCGGCGGAATCGCCGGTCCGGGCCTCCCCACGACGGTTGCCGGGGAGCTTCCCCCGGACTTCAGAGCCGCCTCTGGTAGCGCAAGGCCACCGAAGCGTAGCCGAGTTGCTCCGACGACAGCTCGAAGAAGGGCAAGTCCAAGATATTGTAATCGGCCAGGAGCTCCAGGTCGTCTTTCTCGCCGAGCCTGAAATCGGGTCCCAATCCCAGTCGGGTGTGGTTCCCGTAGGCGTATCCCCGACGTCCCCCCTCGAAGACCAGATCGAAAAGGAGCCCGTATTCCACGGACAGGGCTACCGGAGCCTGGCGAAAGAGAGTGTGCTCGTATTCCAGTCCATACACAAAGGCGTTCAAGGCGTTGCCGCCGGTTCCCCGCGGGAACAGATCGTAGCCCAGCGCCAGCGACAGCAATGCGCTCATGGAGGGGCGGTCGAGGATGAGGTAGCCGTAACGGAGCCCCGCGATCGCGCCGCTGGCGGGCTGCGGGCTCGGCTCGGAATTCGACGCGATATAACCGTATCCGACTTCGACTCCCAGCACCCTCCCGATTGTCTGCCCGAAGCATCCGATCGAAATGTCAAGAAGAAGGACGAGCGCGAGCGCCCAGGTTGCGGCGGATTTCCCTATGGGCTTTGGATAGGATTCGACGCGAGCGTCCCGGGCCATGGGCTCCTCCTGGTGAAAGCCTTCCATGAACCGAAGGTATACAGCTTGAAGCTGGGAGGCAACAGGAATGCCGGTACGGCGGGCGGGATGGGAGCTCGGGGCGCGATCCCATTCTGTCCTGCGTCGTATTGACAGAGCCCCCCGGGTCCCGGAGAATCCCAAGTCAGGGCGATAAGCGCAATGGAGGTGCCCATGCCAGCGAAGAGATTGTCCCTCGGCCTCGCCGCGATCGCAATCACGGGCATCGCGGCCGCCGGTACACCGGCGACGGCCCTTCCCTCATCCATCAAGATCGGCATGGTCGAGACCCTCACGGGCGACAACTCCGCCTACGGGATCTCCATCCGCAAGGGCGTGGAGCTCGCGGCCCAGGAGATCAATGCCTCCAGCCTGCTCGGAGGGAGCCGGATCTCCCTCGTGGTCGCCGACGACAAGGCCGACAAGCAGGAGGGCATCAGCGTCTTCGGCAAGCTCATCGACGACGAGAAGGTGGCGGCCATAGTAGGGCCGACCCTCAGCGGCACGGCCTTCGCTGCGGACCCGATCGCGCAGAAGGCCGGAGTGCCGGTCCTAGGCACGAGCACTACGGCGGTCGGCATCACCGCGATGGGCGACTATATCTTCCGAGACAGCCTGCCCCAGGCGGCCGTCATTCCCGGCACCCTGGCCGCGGTCGTCGCGAAGTACAAGCCCCGGAAGGCGGCTCTCCTGTTCCAGGCGGATCAGGAGTACTCCAAGAGCGAGGCCGAGGTATTCAAGGCCTCCCTGGCCAAGCTCGGCATCCAGCTCGTCGGCGCCGAGAGCTACGGCAGGGGCGATTCCGACTTCCGCACTCAGCTCCGGAAACTCTGGTCGCGTAAGCCCGATATCCTGGTCCTCTGTTCCCTCGTCGGCGAAGCCATTCCCGCGCTCCAGCAGGCGCGAGAGATCGGCATCGCCGTACCTATCGTAGGCGGCAACGGTTTCAACAGTCCCAATATCCTCTTGAACGCCCCGGAAGCCTCCGAGGGGCTGATCGTCGGCTCCTCGTGGTTCATCGACAGCGACGTGCCGGAAAGCAGAGCCTTCGTGGAGGCTTTCCGGAAAAGGTACGGCGGCGATCCCGACCAATTCGCCTCTCAAGGCTATTCGGGCCTCTACATCCTCGCGAACGCGATAAAGCGGGCCGGCTCCGCCGACCGCGGGGCCATCCGCGACGCTCTCGCCGGGATACGCGACCTGGGCACTACCCTTGGGCCTTTCTCCTTCGACGCGAACCGGGATCCGATCTGCCGGAGCGTCCCCCTCACCGTCAAGGGAGGCAAGTACGTCCTCTTCCGATAAGTCGGCCGAAGCGTAGCGCGGCCGTGGACTTCGGCATCCTCGCGGACCCCGTCTTCTTCGTTCAGAACGTCGTGGATGGCCTGTCGCGAGGCGCGCTCTACAGCGTATTCGCGATGGGTTTTACGCTTATCTTCGGAGTCCTCGACATATTGAACCTCGCGCACGCCGCCACCTTCATGTGGGGCGCCTTCGCCGGTTGGCTCGTCATGGCGAAGGCTTCGATGCCACTTCCCGTCGGATTGGCAGCGGCCATGCTCGCGGGCGCCGCGATCGCCCTCGCGCTCGAGCTGATCGCCTTCCGGCCGCTGCGGCGCGCGGGCGCTCGCGCCGGCGCGGACAAGCTCAGCCCCATGATCAGCAGCATCGGCGCCTCCCTCGTGATGGTGAGCGTCGCCGAAGCCGTCTTCGGCGTCGAGACCAAGCGCTTCCCCGATAGGGTCCTGGATCCCAAGCCTTTCCTCATAGGGGGTATTGGCGGCGTACGGATCAGCCGGGCCCAGATCCTGATCCTGGCCGCCTCCGTCATCCTCGTGGCCGTCCTGGGCTTCTTCATCCGACGGACGCGCATCGGCAAGGCCATCCGCGCCGTAGCCGCCAGCCCGAGGGCTTCCCTCCTGCTCGGTATCGACGTGAACTCGATCATCGCGATCACCTTCCTGGTCGGCGGAGCGCTCGCGGGAGCCGCGGGCATCCTGGTCGCCCTCCTCACGAACGATATCGCGCCCGGGATGGGCGGCCAGATTGAGCTCCGGGGCCTCGCCGTCGTCATCCTGGGTGGCATGGGCAATATCGAGGGCGCGGTCCTCGGCGGCTTCCTCCTCGGCCTCGTAGAGACTTTTACGATCGCCTACCTGCCCGGCGGGAGCGACGTCAAGGACGCGATCGCCTTCCTCGTCATCTTCCTCATCCTCCTCGCCAAGCCCGACGGCATCCTGGGCAAGGGCAAGGCGGAGCGCGGGTGAGCGGAGGCTCGCGTCGTGCCGCGACTATTCGTCGCGGGGGCCCTTGGGTCGCGGCGGTCCTCATCGTCGCGGCTGACGCCTATCTCTGCGTCCGCGACCCGCAGGACCTCGACCGCCTCCTCATCAACGCGATGCTCGCCTTGAGCGCCTTCGCCACCCTTCATGCGCGGCTCCTGTCCCTCGCGAGCGCGGGCTTCGCGGCTATCGGCGCTTACGCCTCCGCCATCCTTGCCGTGAAGCTGGGCTTGCCCGTATTCTTGTCCATACCTGTCGCCGTCCTGCTATGCGGCGCCGTCGCCATGGTCATAAGCCTCCCCGTGCTTCGACTCAAGGACGTCTACCTCGCGATCTGCACCCTCGGCTTCGGCGAGATAGTGCGAGTGTCCATCATTCTCATTCCGGGCCTCACTGGCGGCTCCACGGGAGCCAACCTCTCCACGGGCTTCACCTACGCGACGATGAAGCAGACGAGGTCCTGGGCTCTCGCCCTGACCTTGGTTGCCATATGCTACCTGTTCTGGTCCGCCTCGAGGTCCAGGGTGGGGAGGGCCCTCCGCGCCATCCGCGAGAATCCGGAAGCCGCCGAGACCATGGGCATCGACGTCGTCGCCTACAAGAACATGGCCTTCCTCGCGAGCGCCCTCGTCGCCGGCCTCGCGGGGGCCTTCTACGCACATTCCGTTGGCTCTCTCGACAACGGCGACTTCAAGTTCAGCCGCGCCGTCGACATTCTCGGCTACGCCGTCCTGGGCGGATCGGGCGCGTGGTTCGGCCCCGTCCTGGGAGCGGGATTTTTGACCGCCCTCCCCATCCTCCTCCGCGACGGGCTCGGCTACGGATTGGGCTTCCTGAAGGATTTCGCCCAGTTTCCGAATATCCTGAATGGCCTCGCTCTGATGCTCGTCATCATCTTCGCGCCCGGCGGCATCGCCTCCGCCTTCCCGCGCGCCGCGGAACAGCGCGGCGTCCGGCGGCGGGACCTCGTCCGGCCGTCGGCGCCTGCCGGCGCCGCGGAGGCGCCTTCGCGGTCGACGGGCGGTAAGGGGAAGGTCCTCCTTTCGGTAAAAGGCCTAGGCCGATCCTTCAGCGGCCTCGAGGCTCTCTCCGACCTGAGCCTCGACATCGCGGAAGGCGGAATATACGGCCTCATAGGCCCCAACGGCGCGGGCAAGACGACTCTGATAAACCTCGTCTCGGGCCTCGTGCCGCCGAGCTCCGGGAAAATCGAGTGGCTCGGCCGGGAAATACAGGGACGCCGGGCTCACCGCATCGCGCGAGCGGGCATCGCCCGAACCTATCAGAATATCCGGCTCTTCGGCGGGATGAGCGTCCTCGAGAACGTAGTCGCGGGCCGCCATATCCGCCTTCGCACGAGCCTGGCCGCGGCGTGGCTCCGCCTCCCTTCCCAGCGGCGCGAGGAGGTCGAGGCGAGGGAAGAAGCCATGGGGCTCCTCGATCGGCTCGGCCTGTCCGAGCTGGCAGACGAGGATGCCGCCAGGCTCTCCTATGGCGACCAGCGGCGCGTCGAGATCGCGCGCGCCCTCGCCCTCGAGCCCCGCCTCCTGATGCTCGACGAGCCCGCCGCGGGGATGAACGAAAGGGAAACGTCGGCTTTGGGCGACTTCATCGTCGACCTGAAGAGGCAGGGCATCGCGATGCTCGTGGTGGAGCACCATATGGACCTCATCATGGAAATCTGCGACGAGATCGTGGTCCTCGACTTCGGGCGCAAGATCGCGCAGGGCGCGCCCGCCGCGGTGGCTCGGGACGAGGCCGTCCTCGAGGCCTATCTAGGTCGGGAGTGATGGACAGCCTCCTCGACGTCCTCGGCCTCGAAGTGCGCTACGGGAATATCGAGGCGGTCCGGGGCCTTTCCTTCTCGGTGAAGGAGGGGAGCATCGTCGCCATGATCGGGGCGAACGGCGCGGGCAAGAGCTCGACCCTCCTCGCTCTCAGCGGACTCGTCCGAGCATCAGGCGGCTCGATCCTCTTCCGAGGTCGCGACATCGCCGCGCTCCGCGCCGACCGCATCGTGAGCGCCGGCCTCGTCCAGGTGCCCGAGGGCCGCGCGATGCTCGCTCCCATGAGTGTAGCGGAGAACCTCGAACTGGGCGCCTGGACACGCCGATATAAAAGTAATTTCCGGGACGCATCCGGACTTCAAGGCGTCGCGACCGACCTGGAGCGCGTGTACGCCCTGTTCCCCGCTCTCGCGGAGCGGCGATCCCGGCTCGCCGGCTCTCTCAGCGGGGGCGAGCAGCAGATGCTTGCGATCGGCCGCGCCCTCATGGCCCGACCCAAGCTCCTCCTTCTCGATGAGCCGAGCATGGGCCTCGCGCCCAGGCTGGTGACCGCCATCTTCGAGACGATAGGCGAAATACGGCGTTCGGGCACGACTGTACTCCTCGTCGAGCAGAACGCGCGCCTGGCTCTGCGCGTCGCCGACTCGGGCCTGGTCCTTTCGCACGGCAGGCTTTTCAAGGAAGGCTACAGCGCCGAGCTCCTTGCCGATCCCGCGATCGTCGAGGCCTTTTTGGGGAAGGCCTAGGCCGCGAGTCGACCGGGGCGTCGTCGAAAACTTGACACTCGACCGCGACGGCGTCGATACTGGGGAAAGCGAGGATGCTCCCCATGCGCCAAGCAAAGAGTACGAGGCTTTCCGGCTATACCATACTCCTCGTGGACGATAATCCGGAGTATCTGGAGGCGACCCGGATCCTCTTGGAGCATGAAGGCCACGACGTTGTCTGCGCTGCCGACGGCCAATCCGCATTGGATATCCTGCGTCGGCGGCGCGTAGACCTGGCCCTCCTGGACTACTTCATGCCCGGCATCACGGGCGAAGAGGTCGTGGCGCAGCTCAGGCGATTCAATTCCTATGTCCAGGTGATCCTGCAGACCGGCTACGCCAGCGAGCAGCCTCCGCGCGAGCTCCTGCGCCGACTGGACATCCAGGGCTACTACGACAAGAACGAGGGGCCCGAGAAGCTCCTCATGTGGACCGACGCGGGCCTCAAGGCCGCTTCCGCGATCAAGACGCTGAACAAGAGCCGGCAGGGCCTGCGCTACCTCCTGGACGCCACGTCCAGCCTGCACAAGATCAGGCCCCTGAGCGAGCTTCTGCAAGGGCTGCTCTACCAGGTCGCGGAGCTGCTGGGCGCTGACGATTCGTTCGTCGGAGTCTATCCCCAGGGCGAAATCCGCGATGCCGGGGCGGCCCCCGTCGAGAGCTCCGCGGCGACGACGGAAGACGATAAGGAACTGATCGTGAAGGCGGGCACCGGACGATTCTCGGAATGGGCTATGGCGGTCGGCCCTCTGGAGGACGGCATGGCGGGCGCGATCGCCGAAACGCTCCGGAACGGCCGGATCCGAATCCTGGAAGAAGCCACCGTCGTGCCGCTGCGGGTCGGGGAGACGATCCTGGGAGCGATCTACCTCGATCGCCCGGCTGTCCTCGAGGACGACGTCGAGCTGCTGCAGATCTTCGCGAACCAGGCTGCGGTGGCCATTCAGAACTCGCAGCTCTACGCCCTGGCGACCCTGGACTCGCTTACCGGGGCCTATGGTCGCGGCCTCTTCGATACATGGCTCCTGCGCGAGCTCCGGTCCGCCTTTCGCTTCCGGGAGCCGCTCGCCCTCCTGATGGTGGACCTGAACGCGATGAAGAGGATCAACGACACCGCGGGGCATCTAGCGGGGGACCAGGCTCTTTCGACGGTCGGGAAGGTCCTGAAGCAGGCGACTCGCACGACCGACATAGTGGGGCGCTACGGGGGCGACGAGTTCGCCTTGGTCCTGCCCCGATCCGAGGCTCAGGGCGCCGGCATCGTGGCCAGGCGCATCCTGAGCCTGCTCGAGGGCCGATCGGTACCCGTACCGGGTGGAGCCATTCCTCTCTCCGTCAGCATCGGGCTGGGCACGCTGACGGCTCCGGTTCCGACCTCGGTAGGACTGTCCCGCCGCATGTCGGAAGCATATTTCCAGCGTATCGGACAGGAGCTCGTCAAAAGGGCCGACGAAGCGCTATATCGGGCCAAGAAAGACGAGGAGAACCGCTTCTATCAGGGCGAGCCGACCACATGGCTCGCCGCGAGCGAGGCGGTTCAGGCTGAGCCCGGTGAGTCCTGAAGCGGAGACGGGCGCGGCGCGCCCGACGATCGGCCTCTTCATCACCGACCTCAACCAGCCGTGGACCATCCCGCAGTGGCGGGGAGTGTCAGACGGGGCCCGGCGCCGGAACGCCAATTTCATCTGCTTCCCGGGCGGACTCCTGATGGCCAGACACGGCAACGACGCCCAGGCGAACGTCCTGTACGATCTCGCGCGCGGGAACCGTATCGACGGACTGGTGATATGGACCGCAGGCCTCGACAGCTACGTCCGCTCGGCCGCGGTGGAGGTATTCGCCGCGCGCTACCGCCCGATACCGATCGTCAGCGTCGAGCACCCCATAGCCGGCATACCCAGCGTGCTGATGGACGACTACGGCGCGATGCGCGACGTCATCGCCCATCTTGCCGAGGTCCACGGATATCGGCGTATCGCCTTCATACAGAGCGCATCGACGGACCACCCTGGCATAATCGACCGCTACCGGGCGTACAGGGAGGCGCTGGCCGGGTACGGCATAGCCTTCGACCCGAGCCTCGTCTCGCCTCCCTTCCATTTCGAAGATCGGAAGAACCACCCCGCGCTGAGAGATTGGATCCTGGAGCTTCGGTCGGGCGGAAGGGCGGCCATCGTGGGATTCAACGATCTCGCGGCCCTGGCCACCCTGGAGGAGATCAAATCCCTGGGCCTGAGAGTTCCCGGTGACCTGGCCCTGGCCGGCTTCGACGATGTCGAAGAAAGCCGCGCTGTCGTTCCGCCCGTCACAACGGTCCGACCGCCCTTCTATGAAGCGGGCCTCAGGGCGGCTGAAACGCTCATCGACCTCCTCGAGGGCAAGCAGGTCGCCGAGAGGACGCTCCTGTCAGCCAAGATCGTGATCCGCCGCTCATGCGGCTGTCGGGACTCTTCGGTCCTCCTTGCCTCGGCCGGTCCGGGGGAAGGAGGAGGGACGCCGACGCGGTCCTCCCTCGCCGCCCAAAGGTCGCGAATCCTCCCGGCGATGGTCCGCTCCGTCGCCGACTCCTCGCAGATGAGCGAAGGCGGTTGGCAGGAGGCGGCCTGGGACGCGCTAATGGACGAGCTGGACGGTGGCGCCGACGGGCGCTTCCTCGATGCGATGGAAGAGGCCCTGCGCCGCGCCCTGGCCGACGGCGTCGAGGTGCTGGCCTGGCAGGACGCGGTCTCGACGTTGCGGCGCATGTCCCTTCCCAATCTGGAGGCCGGGGACCTGAGCAGGGCCGAGGATCTCTGGCATCAGGCGCGGGTGGCGATAGCGAGCGCGGCGCGACAGCAGGAGGCCGCGCGCAGGCAGGAGGCATCGAAGCGTATGGACATCCTGCGGGAAATCCAGGCCGACCTCATAACGACCTTCGATATGCGCGGCCTCATGAACGCCCTGGCCGATGGCATGCCGAGGCTGGGGATATCCGGCTGCTTCATCTCCCTGTACGAGAATCCCCAACGCTACCGCTACCCCCTGCCGGCCCCCGCGCTCTCGCGCCTGATGCTGGCCTTCGACGCCCGCGGACGGATCGTCTTGGAGCCCGATGGGCTTCCCTTCCCCTCCCGCCGGCTGGTGCCCGAAGGGATATGGCCGGAGGAAGGTCCCTTCTCGCTCGTCGCGGAACCGATTTTCTTCCGAGAGGACCAGCTCGGCTTTGTACTCTTCGAGATCGATTCGCGCGACGAATTCGTCTACGAGACCCTTCGGAGCCTGATCTCGAGCGCCGTCGAGAGCGCCCGCCTCTTCGAGGCCCAGGATCGCGCGGAACGGGATCTGGAGCAGGAGAGGAACCTCCTGCGCACCCTCATAGACCAGATTCCCGATTACATCTACGTCAAGGACCGGGAGGGCCGCTTCCTCCTCTCGAACATGTCGCACACTTCGATCAAAGGCGCGCGCTCGATAGAGGGGATCATCGGGAAGACGGATTTCGATTTTTTCGAGCGTCCGCTTGCGGAAAGGTACCTCGCTGACGAGCGCCGTGTCCTGGAGGATGGAGCCTCGATGCTCAACCGCGAGGAGCATTCGGGCGGGGAGGATGGAAGGACCACCTGGGTGCTGACCTCGAAGGTGCCGCTCCGCGGCGTCGGCGGCGAAATCATCGGCCTCGTGGGCGTGAGCCGAGACATTACCGATCGCAAGCGGACCGAGGAGGCGTTGAGGCTCCAGTCCGTGCGCCTCCGAATGGCCCTCGACGTAGCCGGCACGGTCACAGCCCTTCTCGACGTCGACGAGATACTGCACCGCGTGGCAGGCTTGATACGGGAGAAGTTCGGCTATTATTGCGTCAGCGTCTTCCTCGTCGAGGACGGAGGAACCTGGGCCGTGCTGCGGGCCATCAGCGGCGCCGTCGACGTCGGGGGGCTCGTCGGGACCGAGCGCGTGGAGGTGGGTGGTCGAAGCATGGTCGGCTACGCCACAGCTCGCGCCGAGGCGCGGATCGCCCAGCGCATCGAGGCCGATTCCGAATTCTTCCCCTATCCGGTCCTGCCGCGAACCCGCTCGGAGGCCGTGCTTCCGATGCTGGTCGGCGAGGATACGATCGGCGTGCTCGACGTCCAGAGCGATCGGGCCGAGGACTTCCCCGAGGACGCCGTCACCATCCTAAAGACCATGGCCTATCAGATCGCGATCGCGGTTCAGAACGCGCGCCTGCACGCAGCGGAGAAGGAGCGGTCCCGCGAGCTCGGCGAAGCGTACAAGGCGCTTCAGGAAAACCAGGCGCGGACCCTCATAGCGGAGAAGATGTCCTCTCTCGGCCGCCTTACCGCCGGCATCGCCCACGAGATGAACACCCTCCTCGCGGCCCTGAGGGCCTCGCTCATGGAGATCGGCAGGCTCGCCGACGAGTACCAGAGCTCGATCGGGGACGCCCGCGTCACGGCGGAGGACCACGGCGAGATCGCCGCCGATATGAAGGCTTCGATCAAGCTCGCCAATACGGCCGCCGAACGCGCCGTCAGCTTCGTCCGGGGCATCAAGACCCAGACTCGCAACATGGGACGGGTCGATAGGGAGCGATTCGACCCCGTCCCGGTCATCGAGGAGGCGCTGCTCCTCCTCAGTCATGCCCTGCGCAGGGCGAATTGCGATATCAGCTTCGAACCCCCGGTCGCCCAGGCGGAGCTCGTCGGCTCTCCCGGGCGCCTGGCCCAGGTCGTGACCAATCTCGTGACGAACGCGATCGACGCGAGCGTCGGGAAGGGTCGCGGGAAGATAGCCCTGGGCTTGACCTCGACCGGCGGCTGCCTCGAGCTGAGAGTGAGCGATCGCGGCATGGGAATCCCCCGCGAGAGACTCTCCGGAATTTTCGAGCCGCTCTTCACGACGAAGCCCGTCGGCCAAGGAACGGGACTCGGGTTGGCGATAGTCCACGATATCGTGGCCGGAGAATTCGGAGGCACGATCGATGTCGAGAGCGAGCTCGGGAGCGGCAGCGCCTTCATCCTTCGCTTTCCCGCGCCGATGGCCTGACTCGAGCCCGGCCTCGAGGCCCCTTACCTTTCGACCACAGGATTGCGGAGGACTCCTACACCCTCGATCACCACCTCGTAGTCCGTCCTGGCGCGAAGAGCAGAGGAGCACGACCATCGCGAACTCCCGTCGGGCTTTCCTTATCCCCTTCTTGAAGATAAAATACGCGTGACGGGACCGCGACGCAAGCCGATCGCCCGGCCGATCCGTCATGGAGGACTCGAATGAAGCCTGCCCGCCGATTCGCGCTCGCGCTAGCCTTGGCCGCCGCCGGATCTTCCTTCGCCCAGGGGAACGGCGCCCAGGTGGTAAACGTCTCCGACGCGGAGCAGTTGGTCGGCGCCATCGCCTCCGACAGGACGATAGTGCTCGCCAAGGGCGATTACGCGCTCTCGACCGCATATGGAATCGAGACCGATAACGCGACCTGGAAGGATGGCAAGGACGGCAAGGAGCTTTCGCTATCGAAGCTCCGGAACGTCACGATCCGAGGCGCCGACGGCGCCAGGATCGTCTCCGGGTCGAGCTTCGCCTCGATCGTCGGCATCTACGATTCCAGGAACGTCACGTTCGACGATATCCGCTTCGTCCGCCAGTCCTCGAAGGGCTCCGAGGCCGGGGCGGGCAGCCTTTACGCCGAGTCCGTACAGGGCCTGACCATAGACCGATGCGCCTTCGAGGGACCGACCGCCACGGCGATAGAGCTCTGGGAGTGCAAGGACGCGGCGATCAAGCGCACCGAGATATCGGGCACGAGTTCCGGGGCGTTGTCGGCCTCCTACACCCAGGGACTCGAGCTCAGTTCCTCGCGCATCGAGGCCTGCGAGGGTTACCCCCTCCTCTACCTGGAAAATTCCGACGAGGTATCGTTCGACGGGACCGCATTCGAGGGCAGCAAGGGCGGCAACTTCATCGAGATCTATTCGGACTCGGGGAGCCCCGAGTCGATCCGCTTCGATAACTGTTCGTTCAAGGGCAATCAGGTGGATTACTTCGCCGGCACACGGTTGCTGCCCGCGACCGACGCCTGCAGATTCGCCGAGAACAGCTTCGACGAGGGCTGGGAGACCGATTCAGTCGCCCCGGCGAGCGACGATTCCAATAATTACGGAAGGAACTCGGGGAGCGACAAAGGCGATTCTCAGACGAATCCTCGCTACGATCACCCTTCGGGCCTCTCCTTCGCATATCCGCAAGGCTGGGAGATGAAGGAATACGCCGCACGGTCTAGGGTCGGCGTCTTCGCCCCGGACGGCAGGAGCCTGGTCTTCTTCCTCGATGCCTACGCCATTCCCGGCAAGGATGCGATCCCCCAGTCCGATCCGGAAGACAAGGTGGCCGGGAAGGTCTTCGCCGAGGCCGGCGCGGCGCTGGCCAAGCTGCTCAAGGACGATGCCGGAGTCGCCTTGTCCTTGAAGGCCGACGGCGAGCCTTACGCCGACGGCGACCTGCTCTCCGCGGATTACAAGGGCATCGCGACCAAGGGCGACGGCGAGAGGGCCGCGGCGAGGGCTCGCTTCATCCTGAACAAGGGGAAGGTCGAGGCCATGGTCGGCCTCGCGGCCGACGCGTCTTCCCTGGAGGCCGACGGCGAGATCGACGGGATATTCTCATCGCTGGGCCCGACCGACGACGAAGGCGACTGAGGGTCCTCGGTCGGATTGCCCAAGCTCGCCTCGGATGCTAGACTGGGCAATATTCCGGCACCCCTAAGGAGAGCTCCATGGTAATTCTCACCCTTAATTGCGGATCCTCTTCCGTAAAATATCAAGTGTACGATTGGGAGTCGAAGGATACCCTCGCCACCGGCATCGTCGAACGCGTCGCCATCGGCGGCTCCTCCATCACCCACAGGTGCGGCGGTCAGACGGATTACGTGCTTCAGCACGAGTGCCCTACACATACCGTCGCCATCGAACTCATCCTCAGCACGCTGGTCTCCTCCGAGTGCGGCGTCATTAAGGACATGTCGGGGATCAAGGCCGTCGGCCACCGGATGGTCCACGGCGGGGCCAAATTCGCCCGATCGGTCCTCATCGACGAAGACTTCCTCGCCACCTTCCGGGATCTGACTGACCTCGCGCCTCTGCACAATCCCGCGAACCTCATGGGCGTCGAGGCCGCCAAGGCCGTCCTGCCGGATGCGCCGCACTGCGCGATCATGGACACCGCCTGGCATCAGACGATGCCCGACTTCGCCTACAGCTACGCCATCCCGCGCGAATGGCGGGACAAGTACTCCGTGCGCCGCTACGGCTTCCACGGCACGAGCTTCCTCTACAACGCCAAGCGCGCGGCCGTCCTCCTGGGCAAGGACCCCTTCCAGACGAACCTGATCATCGCGCACATCGGCAATGGAGCTTCCATCAATGCCGTCAAGGATGGGCTCTCCTACGACACCTCGATGGGCATGACCCCCCTCGAGGGTCTCGTCATGGGCACGCGCTCCGGCGACGTGGATCCGGGGATCATCTTCCATATGATGCGCAAAGCGGGGCTTCAAGGCAGCGACGTGGAGAAGGCTCTCAACAGGGAGTCGGGCATCCTCGGCCTCACGGGAAAGTGGGCGGATAGGCGCGACGTCGAGCAGGCCGCCGACAAGGGCGACACCGTCGCGATCCTCGCCCAAAGCGCCGAGGCCTATCGCATTAAGAAGTACATCGGCGCCTACAGCGCGGCCCTCGGCCGAGTGGACGCCCTCGTGTTCACGGCGGGCGTCGGCGAGATGGCTCCCGCGATACGCCGCCTCGCTACCGCGGGGCTCGAGAATATCGGCATCGTCGTCGACGAGAAGAAGAACGACTTCGCCAAGTGCCGGAATGCCGAGCTCGATATCACCGGCAAGGGCTCCAAGGTGAAGGTCTTCGTCATTCCCACCGACGAGGAGCTCGTGATGACCGAGGACGCCTACGCCCTCATGGCGGGAAAGTACGATGTCCACACAAAGTACCGCTACTACTTCCAGGACGCATCCTACGTCAACAGGGCCCGGGCCGAAGGACTCGAGCGCGATCTGGAGAAGAAGCCCTACCTGAAGGAGCTGATCGCCCGAGTCCCGTAACGGCTTGAACAAGCGATTCGGGCGAATTTATAGTAACTCCAGCATGATCCACTCGGCTGCCGGATACGCGATCCTGGGCTTCCTCGCCGCCTGCCTCGGCGGCGCGGCCTTCGGACTAGGGCGGGCGTGCCTAGCGGCCGGGCGGGGCCCGGAAGCGGCCGGCGCCAGAGCGCTGGAGGCGCTCGGCGCAGGGATGGTCGTCGTAGGCCCCAGGGGTCGCGTGGCGAGCATCAACGCGGAGGCGAGGATCCTCCTGGGCCTTCTGGGCGGCCCTTCCGCCGGGGGCGAGGCGCCGGCGGCCGCCGATTCCCTGCGCATTATGTCGGCTCTGCGCGGTGTCCCCGAGCTGGCGACCCTCGTCGTGGCCGGAGAGGGCGGAGCGGAGATCGAGCTGGGCGAGGGGACAGGCCAGCGCAGGATAGAGGCGCGCGCGCTCCGCTTCGGCCGCTCGGGACGCGGGGTCGTCCTCATCCT
The DNA here is from genome assembly GCA_964404145.1 of uncultured Treponemataceae bacterium. Taxonomy (GTDB): domain Bacteria; phylum Spirochaetota; class Spirochaetia; order Treponematales; family Rectinemataceae; genus UBA1306. The sequence continues at coordinate 14,421 of CAYOIX010000029.1, read as the reverse complement.
CGAGGATATCACCGAAAGCGCCGCCCTTCTCGCGGAGCTCTCGGCCCTCGCTTCGAAGGACGCCCTCACGGGACTATGCAATCGGCGGCGCTTCGACGAGCTTGGAGGGCGCGATATCGAGCTGTCTCGGCGCTCGGGCAAGAGCGTCGGTGTCCTCATGGTCGACCTGGACCTCTTCAAGCGCGTGAACGACGAGTACGGCCACGCCGTCGGCGACGAGCTGTTGAAGGCCGTCTGCCTCGCCTTCAGGGAGGTTCTGCGATCCACGGACGTCCTCGCGCGCTACGGCGGGGAAGAGTTCGCGGTCCTGCTTCCGGACAGCGGCGCGCAGGACAGTGTCTCCGTGGCCGAACGCATCCGCGGCCGCATCGAGGGCTTCTCCCTTCCCTGCTCTGGCGGGAGCGTGCGCATCACCGCGAGTCTAGGTGTCTACTCGGGCGTCCCGGCGCCGGGGGAGGACCTCGCCGTCTTCCTGAAGCGCGCCGACGAGGCGCTCTATCGATCCAAGGCGATGGGTCGAAACAAAGTCAGCTATTGGGATCCGATACGGCAGGGGGGAGCATGAACATACTGATCGTGCACATCCGGATATCGAAGGATAAGGTGGAACAATTCATCGCCGCGACCCGCGAGAACGCGGTGGCCAGCCGACGGGAGCCGGGCATCGCGCGGTTCGATTTCCTGCAGGACGAGTCCGATCCCTGCCGCTTTGTCTTGGTCGAAGTCTATCGCGACGCCGAGGCGCAGGCCAAACACAAGGACACGGCCCATTACTCGAGATGGAAGGAGCTCGCCGAGCCGATGATGGCGGAGCCTCGGACCCGCGCTCTCTATTCCGAGCTATGAAATTCGAGTTCGCGGCTCCCGGCAGGATCATCTTCGGTCCGGGCTCCGTGTCCGAGGTCGGCCCCGCCGCGGCCCTCCTGGCCGGGACGCCGGGCTCCGCCCTTCGGGCCCTCGTCGTCTCGGGAGCCGGGTCCCTGGCCGTTCCGAGGGATGGGGGGAATCCGCGCGCCGCTCCTCTTTTGGCATCGCTTGAAGCCGCCGGGATAGCCTGCGAGCGTTTCGCTATCGGCACGGAACCCCGATTCGAGGATGCCCGGGCCGCCTTGGCGCAGGCTCGGGCTTCCGGCTGCCGGCTGGTGGTCGGATTCGGAGGAGGCTCCGCCCTCGACCTCGCCAAGGTCGTCGCCGCCCTCCTCGCCAATCCGGGCGACCCCCTGGATTATGCCGAGGTCATAGGCGGGGCAAAGGCCCTCACCGAGCCCTCATATCCCTGTATTGCCATCCCCACCACGGCCGGTACCGGATCGGAAGCGACGCGCAACGCCGTGCTCGTCTCGACGGAGGAAGGCGTCAAGGCAAGTCTGCGCTCTCCGACCATGCTGCCCCGCCTCGCCATCGTCGATCCCGAACTGAGCTACCGTCTGCCCCCGAGCGTCACCGCGGAAACCGGCATGGACGCCCTGGCCCAGCTTCTCGAGCCCTTGGTCTGCTCGAGCCCCAATCCCCTAGTTGACGGGATCTGCCGCGAGGCGCTTCCGCGCGCCATAGCCTCGCTGCCGCGGGCTTTCCGAGATGGAGGCGACGAAGGCGCTCGAGAGGGAATGGCCTACGCCAGCCTCTCGGGGGGCCTGGCGCTCGCCAATGCCCGTCTCGGGGCGGTTCACGGCTTCGCTGCCCCCCTGGGCGGCGCCTTCCCCATTCCGCACGGCGCCGCTTGCGCCGCCCTCCTGGCTCCCGTAGCCACCGCCAATGTCCGCGCTCTCCGAGCGCGGGACCCCCGTAGCCCCGCATTGGCGAGATATGCCGAGGCGGCCCGAATGTTGACCGGATCTGCAACCGCCCTGCCGGAGGATGCGGGACCCGGTCTCAAGCGGCTCGCGGACGAACTCGGGATACGCGGCCTGCGGTCCTTCGGAATAAAATTGGAGGACTTTTCGGCTATCACGCGCAAGGCCGCGGCCGCCAGCTCCATGCGCGGCAATCCGATCCCCCTACTTCCGGACGAGCTTGCGGCGATCCTGGATGCCGCTTGGTGAAAAAAGGACTAAAAATTACGAGCATTTATTAAGAACGCGTAAAATATGTCAATATGCGCGGTTTATGCCAAACTACATTATTGTGATTTTCGCGATATGTGCATATATTCTGCGTAATAGGTTTGAGGATGGAAAGGCTTGCCTAGGTTCCTTCCTTCCTCTAGTCGACGGCGCCGGCCAGGCGGCTCCGTCTTGGCCTTCCGGGGTTAGCCTCCTTCCCCGGAAGGCCTTTTTATCTATATACTCCGTGCAATGGAGCTCAAGGATTTCGATGCTTGGTGCCGTACGCTGCTGGAGATCGACAGGCTCGCCGGGGTCGACGATTCCCTCAACGGCGTACAGGTTGGGCGTTCGGCCGGTAAGGTCGAGCTCGTCGCCTTCGCCGTGGACGCCTGCGCGGAGAGCATACGCAGGGCGGCATCGTCGGGAGCGCAGGTCCTTTTCGTCCACCACGGCCTTTTCTGGGGGAGGCCCGCCCGAATCGAGGGCCCCCTCCTAGAGCGTCTGAGGCTCCTCCTCGGCGCCGATATGGCTCTGTATGCGTGCCACCTTCCCCTGGACAAGCAGCCCGAACTCGGCAACAACGCTGTCCTAGCCCGCCTCATTGGGTTGAAGGAGGCCAAGGGCTTCGGGGAGTTCCATGGAATCCAGATAGGCCTTCGGGGAGTCATCGATCCTCCCCTCACGCTGGACGAGGTAGTGCGTCGAGTCCTCCCCGACGGATCGAGGCCGAGGTCCCTCATACCCGGGCGCAAGGCGCTGATCGCGAGCGCGGCAGTCGTGTCGGGCGGCGCGGCCATGGAAGCGCTCCAGGCCTTGAGCGAAGGTGTCGATCTCTACGTCACCGGGGAGCCCTCGCACTCGATCTATCACGGCGTGCTCGAGGGCGGCATGGCCTTCCTCGCCGCCGGCCATTACGCCACCGAGGTTTGGGGCGTCAGGGCCCTGGCCGAGCGCCTCTCGCTCGAGACCGGGATAAAGGCCCTCTTCATAGATCTCCCGACGGGCCTATAGGCTCGATCCCGAAAGGATAAGGAATGCCTAAGCCAAGGATGCCCCTCGCCCCCTTCGCCCTGAGCCTCTCCATAATCGCGGTCGATCAGTTGAGCAAGGCGCTCGTCGCCTCCAACGTCAAGGCTGGCTCGATCGCCTTCAGCGCCTTCGGCGACTTCCTCTGGATCGTGCGCCAGCAGAACCTCGGGATGGCTTTCAGCCTCCTCGATGGGCTCCCCTCGCTCGCGAGAGGCGTCTTCCTCGTCGCTTTGCCCCTCGTCCTCGTGGCCGCGGTCCTGGTCTTCTACTTCAGGAGCTCTGAGCCGACGCCGCTTCAGCGATGGGCCCTCTGCGGCATCGCGGGCGGCGGGATCGGCAATGTCATCGATAGGATAGTCAGGCCCGAAGGGGTCGTCGACTTCATCAGCGTGAAATTCTACGGACTCTTCGGATACGAGCGCTGGCCCACTTTCAACGTCGCCGACTCGAGCGTCGTGATCTGCGCCATCCTGCTCGTCGTCTCCACGATAGTAGCCGACGCAAGGAGAAAGCCATGACCAAGAACGGCAGGAGGGCTCTCTTCCTCCTCGTCGCCACGGCGGCCAACATGCTGCTGACCGTGATCATCATCGTCGTCCTATTCATCGCGCTGAACGCCCTCTCGATGGCGATCGGGCTCAAGGGCCTGGGCGGCGCCATAATCATCTTCTCGTTCTTGGCGGGCGTCATCCTCTCTGCCTTCGCCTACAGCAGGGTTCTCAAGGCCCTGCGCAGGCGTCCCGGCCTCGAAGAGCGCTTCGGGCTGCTCAAATAGGGGAAGGCCATGGCCGGATACGTCGACAAGCTAGCTTCCCTGGGCGTCAAAGTGCCCGAAGTCCTCTTACCCGCAGCGGAGACGGACTACTCCAAGTGGGCCGTCGTGGCCTGTGACCAGTACTCGTCCGAGCGCGAGTATTGGCGGCGCGCCGAGGCCTTCGTCGAGGGAGCGCCCTCGACCCTCGGCCTCATCTTTCCGGAGGCCTACCTTGAGGACGCCGACGCCGAGGCGAGGATCGCTCGGATACAAGCCGGCATGCGCCGCTATCTCGAGGACGGAGTGCTGGCCTCCGCCGGCGAAGGACTCGTCCTGGTCGAGCGCTCCACTCCCTACGGGAGCAAACCCCGCGTGGGCCTCGTGCTCGCGGTCGACCTCGAGGCCTATCGCTACGACCCCGACTCCGCCTCCCTGATCCGCCCCAGCGAGGGCACGATCGTCGAGCGGCTCCCTCCCCGCATGCGCATCCGCCGCGGGGCCGCCCTTGAACTGCCCCATATCATGCTCCTCCTCGACGACCCGAAGCGAGCCGTGATCGAGCCGATCTATGCCGCGCGCTCGTCCCTTCCCGAGCTCTACGACGCCGAGCTCATGTTCGGCTCCGGCCGCGTCCGCGGATGGCAGGTCAAGGCCCCGGCCCTTCTCGAATCGATGGCCGCCGCGCTCGGGCGCCTGGCCGATCCCGCCGCCTTCGAGGCCGCGCACGGCTCCAAGCGGCCCCTTCTCTTCGCGGTGGGGGACGGCAACCACTCCCTGGCGACCGCCAAGGCCGTTTGGGAGGAGATCAAGGCCGGGCGCGGGGAAGAGCCGGGGATAATGGAGCATCCGGCCCGCTATGCCCTGGCCGAGCTGGTCAACGTCCATGATGAAGGCCTACCCTTCCATCCGATACACCGGATCCTCATCGGCCTGGACGAGGGCGCGCTAATCGACGCCCTCGCGGCCGGTCCCGGAGACGCTTCCCGGAGCGGGCTCGAGTTCGAGATCGATCGCCTCGCGTCGCCCGAGGCGGCCATCGCGGCTGTCGAAGACCCGACCGTAAAGGGCGACGCCGCGCAGCGGATCGCCTGCATCTCCCCGACGGGCTCGCTCGTCATCGCTTTTCCCCGGCCGAAAGCCAAACTAGCTGCCGGCACTCTCCAGGACTTCCTCGACCCCTTCCTCAAGTCCCGGCCCGGTGTCGGCATCGATTACATCCACGGCAAGACGAGCCTGCTCGCCCTGGCCGCCAAGCCCGGGAATCTCGGGCTCTACCTCCCTCCCATCGACAAATCGGGCTTCTTCGAGACGGTGATACGCGACGGCGTCATGCCCCGAAAGACCTTCTCGATGGGCGAGGCGGCGGAGAAAAGATTCTATATAGAGGCCAGGAGGATAACGCGCTAGCCATTCGTCCTTTTTCGCTCGACTTGACATGCCCCGAGTATTCTGTACAATGCCCCTAGGCATTAGTGCTGCAGGGGGTAAATCATGGTCATCCTCTTGGCCGACGTCTTCGCGCCGGACCTGCCCGCGAGGCTCAAGAGCTTCGGCGATGTCGTGACGGAACCGGGTCGCGTGTCCGAGGCGGAAGTCATAATAGTCCGCTCCAAGACCAAGGTCGACAAAGCGATGATCGATGCGGCGCCCAAGCTCAAATACGTGATTCGCGGCGGGGTCGGGGTCGATACGATCGACGTCGATTACGCGAAGTCCAGGGGAATAGCGGTGGACAATACCCCCGAGGCTTCCAGCCTCGCTGTCGCCGAGCTCGCCTTCGCCCTCATGATCGCCATGCCCAATCATATCGCCGAGGCCGACTCCTCCATGAAGCAGGGCAAATGGCTCAAGAAAGAGCTGGAGCGCACGGAGCTCGGCGGCAAGACCCTGGGTCTCGTCGGGATCGGCCGGATAGCCCGCGAGCTCGCCCTCCGCGCCAAGGCCTTCGGTATGAAGGTCATCGCCTACGACAAGTACGTGCGGTCCGCGGACGAGGCCGCTATGACGAGCCTCGACGGGCTTCTTGCGGACTCGGACTATATTTCACTCCATACGCCCCTCACCGACGAGACGAGGGGCATGATCGACTCCGCGGCGATCGCGAAAATGAGGAAGGGCGCCTACCTCATAAACACCTGCCGCGGTCCCGTCGTGAAAGCGGAGGACGTCGCCGCGGCGCTCCGTGAAGGCAGGCTCGGGGGCTATGCGGCCGACGTCTACGACAAGGAGCCGCCCGAGGGCTCGCCGCTGTTGTCGGCGCCCCGCGTCCTCCTCACTCCCCACCTCGGCGCCTCGACCGAAGAGAACCTCCTCCGCCTCGGCGACTGCATCGTCGACCGCATGCGGAAATACGGCAGCAAATAGGAGTCGGACATGAAGCGAGCGATAAATTTCAACGCCGGTCCCGCGGCGATACCTCAGGAGGTCCTCGAGCAGGCCCAGGCCGAGATGCTCGACTGGAAGGGCACTGGCATGTCGGTGATGGAGGTCTCCCACCGCTCCAAGGAGTACGAGGAGATGCACAATCACGCTCAGGCCCTCTTCAAGGAGATCGCGGGCATGGGCGAGGACTGGAAGGTGCTCTTCCTCACGGGCGGAGCGAGTTCGCAGTTCTTCATGCTGCCGCTGAACATGCTCCCCGAGGGCGGAGTCGCCGATTATCTCGTCACCGGCCACTGGGGCAAGGCCGCAGTCAAGGAAGCGAAGCGCTACGGGCGGATCAACGCGGTCTCCACCGAGAAGGACGGGGTGTTCCGCTCCATACTCAAGCAGTCCGAGATCAAGCCAACCCCCGACGCCGCCTATGTACACATGACGAGCAACAATACGATCTTCGGCACTCAGTGGCAGTATTGGCCGGAGCTCGGCCCGGCCCCGGCGGTCGCCGACATGTCGAGCGACATCTTCTCCCGTCCCTTCCCGGCGGACAAGTTCTCGATGATCTACGCTGGAGCGCAGAAGAATCTCGGCCCCTCGGGAGTCACCGTCGTCGCCATCAAGGAAGCCTTCCTGGCGAAGGCCAAGGACGACGTCCCGACGATGCTCTCCTACAAGATCTTCCAGGCCAACAACTCCCTCTACAACACCCCTCCCTGCTTCTCGATCTACATTCTCGACCTCACCCTCGGCTGGATAAAGAAGATGGGGGGCCTGCCTGCCCTCCAGAAGATCAACGACGAGAAGGCGCGCCTCTTGTACGAGGCGATCGACTCCTCAGGAGGATACTACGACTGTCCCGTGGACAAGGACGCCCGCTCGAAGATGAACGTCGTCTTCCGCCTCCGGAGCGAGGAGCTCGAGGAGAGGTTCGTCAAGGAGGCCAAGGCCGCCTCCATTATAGGCGTCAAGGGCCACCGCTCGGTCGGGGGCATACGATTCTCCATCTACAACGCCAATCTCGTCCAGAACGTCAGGGCATCGACCGATTTCATGAAGGATTTCATGAAGCGGAACGGCTAAAACCCCCCGGACGGCCGAAGGGGGCTCGTTCATCGCAGGCGGCGCTTCTCGAGTGAATCCTTGTTTACCCGGAGCGAAGCGCCGCTTATACTTTTCCTCGGGACGATTCCCGAGGAGACGCGTGGCCCATGCGCCTGGACTACAGGTCCGTACTCTTCTCCATCTGCCTCATCGAGCTGCTCGTCGCCTGTCTCGCGGGGATATACGCGCTGTCGGCGCGGCCAAGGCGCCGGGACCTCCTCCTATGGGCGCTCAGCTATGTAATGCTCCTCCTCGGAACGCTCTTGGTCTCCCTCCGCGGTCTCGTGCCGGACGTCATAGGCGTGGTCCTCGCCAACCTCCTGCTCATAGGTTTCCTGCTCTTCATCCTCGCCGGCCTCCGATCCTTCCGGGGCAGGCGCAGCCCCTGGCCATGGATGGCCGCGGCCGCGGCCATCATCGTCGCGTGGATGAGCTATTTCTCGCTCGCGCGTCCCGACATGCTTTCGCGCCTCGTCTTCTACGAGGTCAGCATCATCGCGCTGGGATCCTGGGCGGCGCTCGAGATCGGTCGGAAGCCCGGGCCGGGACTCAAGATCGTTTCGAGGGTAATCGCCGTCCTTCTCCTGGCCATCGCGGCTCTCAACCTTGCTCGCCTGATCCTCACCCTCAGTTTCGGCGTCCCGGCAGACCTCCTCGAGTCGGGAAGCTGGGACGCCGTCATGCTGGTCTTCAACGGGGCCGTGGCGGCGACCCTGTCCATCGCCCTGATCCTCCTTCACCTGTCGGTCCTCAACGAAGGGCTCGCGGCCGCGGCGCGGGACAGGGAATTGCTCGTGCGGGAAATGGCGCATCGGACGAAGAACGACCTTTCCCTCGTCGACAGCCTCGTCTCGATCGAGCAGCAGTCTCGGGCCGCGGCCGATCCGGCAGGAAGCGCGAGGCTCGAGGCCCTTCGCGACAGGATACGATGCCTGTCCCAGGCCCACGACCGCCTCTCGCATTCGGAGGAGCCGGGAATGGTCATGCTCGAGGAATACCTCAAGGTGATCGCCGAAGGCCTGCCCCGCCGTGACGGCGTGAGCGTGGTCATCCGCTTCGCGCGCGTCGCGGCACCCTTCTCCTACGCCGCGCCGCTGGGGCTCGCGATGAACGAGCTGGCCACCAACGCCCTCAAGTACGCATTTCCCGAAGGGCGCGGGGGGACGATCTCGCTGTCCCTTCGGGCCGCCGATCCGGCGGGCGGCAGGACGCTCGCGGAGCTCGAAGTCAGGGACGACGGCGTCGGAACGCGTTGGCCTCCCGAGAAGCCGGGACTGGGCACGATGATCGTGCAATCCTTCGCCTCCAAGGTCGACGCCTCGATCGGTTATTCCTTCGACGGCGGAAGCGTCTTCAGGCTCAGCTTCAGCCTCCCGAGCCGGTCGGACCGAGATCGGCCGCCCGCGCCGCCAGCGCGATGAGGGCCGAGGCGCGCTCGCGGAGCGAGGTCATATCCTCCCCGGTCTTCCTGACGAAGGGATTGTCCTCGGGGCTACCGACGACGGCGCGCATCTCGGCCTCGCTCCTGAACGTCGACTTGCGGAAGCGATTCGAGTAGTCCTTCGCCCGCGTCGAGAAGACCTGGCTCTCCACTTTGGAGCTCAGCTCGACGAGATCTCGCAAAGCCGAGCCGAGCAGCTCGACGGGGGGTGCCGGGACCGCGCCGGCAGACGGCGGATCGTAGAGGAGTCGAAGCACGCACCACGCGTGGACGGCCTTGTCCCTGGGGTACTCTCCCGCGAGGCGGGCATACTCCCCGTGCATCGCGTGCCAGTCGCGCAGACGGCCTTCGCGCGCTCGGGCCAAAAGGGCCTCGACTTTCCGCGAGGGGACGAGCTGGCCGCCAAGGTTTTCCCACGAGGATTCGCGGGAAGAGGCACAGGCCTGCAGCTCGGCGAGAGCTGGCGCAAGGCCGGAGACCGAGACCGGGAACCCGGAGTTTCCATCCAGCCATTCGAGGACGGAGTTGGCCGCGTACCAGAGCAGCATCTCCCTGTAGGCGGACAGGGCCCGGACCGGCCTCTTGAGCAGGACCTTCCTGCCGGAATTCTCCACGTGGCGCGGGGGCAGCTCGATGGAATCGGGGTCGCCTCCGCCGCCTCCGGCGCTTTCCAGCCAGGACTCGATGAGGCCGATCGCTGAGAGGATCTCCTCCGCGGTATCGGGCGCGAAGGGCGAGAATTCTATGGTCTGGAGCTTGACGGCCCTCCTGTCCCGCGCCAGGAGCTTGCCCTCGTTGCGCATGAGGGCGTAGAGGTTGTGCGACCACCAGAAGGCCGGGACGAGGACCAGGCGGTCGCGCGAGGGATCGTCGTCGACGAGACAGAAGGGGAGGGGAAGGTCGATCTCGAATCGGTAGTCCCCTTTCGAGAGGAGGCAGAAGGAGGCGAAGCGGGAGGAGTGCTTCACCGTGGCCGATAGACCGGGCCAGAAGCCGCGGCCCGCCTCGATTTCGCCGTCGTTGGCGCGGGAGTTGTGGTTCGAGCCTATCGTCGCGCCTGCCGCTATGTTCGATTGGCCGCGCACAATCGAGGCGATGAGGAAGCTCGTGTTGTGGTGCTGCTCGTGGCCGGGGAAGATGAGGTTGTTGAGCATCTCGCAGCAGGAGACCGTCGAGTTGTCGCCGAGGACGGAGTGGATGAGCCTCGCGCCGTACTTGAGCGAGGAATTGGGCCCCATGACGAAGCGGACGGCCTTGCAACCGTAAAATACCCTGCATCCCATGCCCACTATGCCGTTGACCAGCTCCACGCCCTCCCCGATCTGGGTGCGCTCGCCCTCGCTGGAGAGTATCGTCAGGTTCTTGAGCTTGTTCGCGCCCTTGACGTAGGCGGACTCGCCGATCTCGACGTCCTTTATAATGCGGTTGGACTTGAGCACCGAAGCCTTGCCGATGGAGCCGTATCGCCCCCGTCTCGGGTCGTACATCGCGTCGGTCATCGCCCTGAAAGCCGCGAGAAGGGCGGCGTCGTCGCGTCGGCGTGCCCAGAGGCAGGCGTCGGCGCAGATCATGTCCCGGAAAGGCGGCACGGAACGGCCGCCCGCCTCGTTCATGAGGTCGAGCTCCACACGGAGCTCCTCGCCCTCGCCCTCCATCACTATGCCGTTCCCGAATTTGGAGTGGTTCGACACATGTATCTCGTCGTTGGACAGGAGGATGCAGCCGTCGCCCACGATATAGTGGGCTATGTAAGAGCATTCGTGGATCGCGCAATCGTCGCCTATGTCGCAGGCTACAATGCGCGAGTTCGTGAGGCCGACCGGGGAGACGAGGTCGTGGTGCTCGATCACGGCCCGCCTGATCGCGCCCAGACGCACCAGACCGGCGAATTCGCAATTGCGGACCTTTTCGGTCGCGAAGGGCTCGGTGACGCGGACAAGGCTCCAGTCCCCGCAGCGGTTGCCGTTGGCGATCAGGGCGGAACGCTCCCGAGCCGTAAGCCCCCGATACGAGGAGCTACGGCGTCCCAGCGACGCCTCGAGCTGGAGATCGCGTATCCGGTACTCGTCCTCGCCTGGCCTCAGGAAGGGGGGCGGGACGAAACCCAGGCCGTAGGCCCCCTCTTCGAGAATACGGATGTCGTTCATCTGTCGAGCGAGGATATCCCCGCGGTTACCCGTGGGCAAGGCCCTCGGCCTCGCGACCTTCGAGCCGAGCCCGCGGCGGGGGCGGGGTATTGACCAATAGACGCCTTTTTGACATGGTAGGCCATGAGTTCCCGGGAAACGACCATAGACGAACGCTTGGTTCCCGATGTCGACAGGGTGGCCTTCGAGGCCCTGCCCCTCCTCATCGGCGCCGACGACGCCCGCCGCGGCCGCTATGCCGTTCAGCTGGCGGACATCCTCGGGAACGCCGGGGAGTTCCAGCAGTACGTGAGCGGTCCCGGGCCCGAGCGTCTCGCGCGGATAGACCGCCTCCTTCGCATTTTTCGCGAGAACGTCGAGCTCCTGGTCCACAAAACCTGGGTGGAGAAATCGGAAGAGAAGCCCAAGGATCGACTCCTTGAGGACCTTCTCGCCTTCGAGCGCGACTTCCGCGACGGGGCGATTTGCCCCGCCTTCAAACGCTTCGTGGCCCTTGCCAATTCCATCGCCAGCCTCCTCTTCGGCCATCAGGCCAAGGCGGAGGACTTCCTGGCCTACTGCTTCCGCATCGATCCGAAATTCGGACTCTTCTTTTGGTACGTGAACGAGCTCGAGAAGCAAGCGCGAGAGGGCGCCTGCTTCGACGAGCTCATGACTGTGGAGACTCTCCTCGGCGTCTATGTCCTCTCCTGCTTTTGAATGAGACCGGGCCGATGTCCTAGGGCTACATGGGACCGGCGTCAAGGTCTCGGCCCCGGGATGCGGACGCCTGCGCTAGCCCCGGAAGGGCGGCCGTCTCGACACTCGCGCTGAGGGTCCGCGGATAATCGGAGGCAGCGATGCCGACTCCAGAATGCCTAGTGATGGCCAAGCCGGGGGGGGCGCGCTGCAACCTGCGATGCGGCTACTGCTATTACCTCGACAAGGGGGCCGCCCTCCCCGCAGCGCGCGCACCCTGGCCCATGCCCGAGGCTAGTCTCGAGAGCTATATAGCGCAGCGCATCGATTCCTCGTCCGGACCATCAACACATTTCGAATGGCATGGAGGCGAGCCGACTCTCCTCGGCCTCGATTACTTTCGCCGCATCGCGGACATCCAGCGCGCCCGACTGCCTCCCGGCAGAAAGGTCACCAACGGCCTCCAGACCAACGGCAGCCTGATCGACGAAGCCTGGGTCGACTTCCTCGCGCGGGAGGGCTTCTCCGTCGGCCTGAGCCTCGACGGGCCGCCCGAGCTCCACGACCGCTACCGCAGAGGCCCGGACGGATCGGCCAGTCAGGCCGCGGCCCTGCGGGCCTTCGGCCTCATGAGGGATCGGGGCGTATTTTGCAACATCCTCTGCGTCCTCCACGAAGGGAATGCGGCCGAGCCGGAGCGCGTCTACGCCTACTTCAAGGATGCGGGCGCCAGGTATCTGCAGTTTCTCCCCCTCGTGCCCAGGCCGGGCCAGGAGGGCGCGGCCGCGGCGGCAGCCAGTCCGGACGCCATCGGGGAGTTCCTCTGCAGGGTCTTCGATCTGTGGATCCGCGAGGACGTGGGCCGCATCGTCGTCCAGACCTTCGACGAGGCGCTCCGTCCCATCTACGGAGTCCCGCACGCCCTGTGCGTGCATCGCGAGACCTGCGGAGACGTCGCGGTCCTCGAGCGGGACGGGAGCTTCTACGCCTGCGACCATTTCGTCGACGACGAGCACCTCATCGGCAGGCTCGGCGATCGCAGCCTGGCCGAGCTTTTCTCGGATCGTCGCATGCTCGATTTCGGCCGGGCCAAGCGCGAAGCCCTTCCGAGAGTCTGCCTAGACTGCGGAGTCCTCGCTTCCTGCAACGGCGGCTGCCCCAAGGACCGCGATGGCGAAGGCCTCAATCGTCTCTGCGCGGCCTATAGGCGATTCTTCCTCCACTCGAGGCCTCAGCTGACCCGCCTAGCCGCGCACATGAAGGCGGGGAAGAGCCTGAGGTCCTTCTCGGCCGGCTGATCCACCCCATTGGGACCGCTCGATGACCAGGAGGCTGGCATCGTCCTCCTTCAGACCTCCTCTTCTCGCTTCTCGATAGCGGCGGCGGAATTCGCCGACGAAATCCACGAGGGCGGCGCCTTGGATGCCTCGCGCGAAAGCTACGAGGCTCTCGATGGAGTTCCCGATGGGGCTTTCGGTCGGATCGGCGCCGAAGGCGGCGAGAAGCCCGCCCGAGGCCAGGATGAGGCGATCCCCCGGATAAAGGGTGCCGGTAGTTTCCCCGCTATCCGCGCCCTTCGCGCGGCTCGGATCGGACGCGCGCATCCTGCCCCCGGTCCCGAGATGCAGCGCTGGAGGGTAGCCCGACCTCGCGACCCTATAGTCCCCGGTCGACGCATCCACGGTCCCGTAAGCGATCGCGAAAAGGGAGGCGAACAGAGTGCTTTTCATCGCGCTTTCGCCCTCGCGGTCGTAGCGCTGATAAATCGATCGCAGGATGTCCGCCGGCGTCCCTTCGCCCTTCTCCCGGACCAGGAGAGGGATGAGGTCGCGGAGCGAGATGGCCATGAGGGAGGCGAGGATGCCGTGGCCCGCCACGTCGAGTCCGTAGAAGGCGATCTCGTCCTCTCTCGGAGCGAACACGTCGAATACGTCGCCCGACCCCGAGAGGCAAGGCTCGAGGAAGCCTCCGACCTCGTATCCGGGGCCTGCGGCCGTAGGCCTGGGGAGAAGGCGTAGCAAGGCGGCATTGGCCTCGGCCGCGGACGCCTCGAGGAGGAGACTGTCGCGCCCCTGTGTGTCGCCGAACAGGATGAGGCTTCCCTGCTCGCGGCCGCCTGAGCTGATCAGCCTCTCGACAGTGGCGAATTTGCCCGCCTGGGCGACGCCCTCGTCCCGGACCTTGATGGGCTTTCGTCCCGATTCCTTCCAGCCGGGCTCGAGTATGCGCGACAGCTCGACCCTCGCCACGAGGCTCGGATCGGGCACCCTAAGGAGGGCGATCGCGGCTTTATTCGCATGGACGATCCTGCCGTCGAGGCCGGCTATGAGGGCGGGCTCCTCCAAGGCGTCGACGAGGGATATCGCCCCGCGCAGCTCTCTACGGAGCGGCTCGACGCTCTTGGCCCGCGAAAGGGCCAGCTCGACGTTGGCCGCCAGCTCCCGCTCGTCGAAGGGCTTGAGTAGAAAGGCGTCGGGACCTGTAAGGGCCGCTCGCCTGAGCGTGTCCGGATCCGAGTACGCAGTGAGGTAGATCACCGGGAGGTCGAACTCCGCCTTCGCCTGGTACACGGCCTCGATGCCGTCGAGGCTTCCGCGAAGGCGGATATCGACGAGCATGAGATCCGGCCGGAAGCGCGCCACCGCCTGGACGACCGCCTCGCCCGTCTCGAGGACCTCGGGTACGAAATAACCCAGGCGCTCCAGGTCTTCCTTCAGTTCGAATCCCACGATGGTCTCGTCCTCGACCACCAGGATCGTCTCCTTGTTCATTTCGTCCTCCTGAATGAATCGCCGATCGAAGCGAGGATCCCGCCGATGGCCGAGAAGTCGAAGGGCTTGACGAGGA
>CAYOIX010000028.1:13094-71912 GCA_964404145.1 uncultured Treponemataceae bacterium | reverse complement strand
CTACGGTCAGGAACCTGTTCTTCGGCGAATCGCTCGCGGCCCTCTTCGCCGGCTATCTCGCGGGCCTGGCCGTCGTCGCCGCGATCGGAGTCTATTTCGAGACCCATCTCGTCCCGCCGCCGCTGCTCATGCTCCAGTACATGTTCGGCATGACGCGCATGGGCCTGAGCCTGACGCCGCTCACGGTCACGGCGCCCCTGGTCCTTCTCTTCGTCCTTTTGTTCCTGGCCTCGTACCGGAGGATAGGCGTGGAGACCGAGAAGCAGGCGGTATCCCAGATGGCCAATCGCTAGCGCTAGTAATGGAGGAATCATGAAAGGATATGCAATCGTCCTGACGGCCATCTGCGTCGCGTCGTTCGCGACGGTCGCCTATGCGCAGGCCGATCAGGCTTTCCCCGAGGGCGACGTGCCCGCCTACATCGACTCCGTGGACGCGGCCCTGCTGCCGGTAAACTGCAAGGCGCGCATGGCCATCGTGGACAGCTACTCGACCGGCGACGACCGGACGAGCGAGGGCTTCTTCGTCCGCAAGAACAACCGGGTCGTATGGGTCGCCGTCGAGCCGGCCTCGCAGAAGAACTTCGCGCTGCTCCGCGACGAGGACACCTTCTTCGAGCGCTTCGCGACGACCAACAAGGTCGTCAAGACCTCGGCGACCGCGAACTCCCGCGGCGGGGAGACTTCGAACCTCGACCTGACGAGGTTCAACACCAATCTCGACTATACGGTGAGCTACCTCGGGGACGCGAGCCAGGGGGGCAAGGATTGCTACAGGTTCGAGCTCCGGGCCAAGAACCGCAAGCTGGCCTACAGCCTCGTCCAGCTCTGGGTGGACAAGGCGACGCGCATGCCCGTGCGCAAGGCCTTCTTCGCCCTCTCGGGCAAGATGCTCAAGTACTACGACGTCACGAGCGTGGAGCTCGCCGACGGCCGCGCCAAGGCCATCGGCATGAAGTACGTCGACGCCCTCAAGCCCGAGGACACGAGCGACCTTCGGATCTACGACATCACGAGCCTCGCGAGCGTGCCGGACCAGTTCTTCACGAAGGAATACCTGGAATCCGGCCGACTCTATCCCTATCAGTTCTGAGCGCGGACGGGACCAAAGCATGAAGAAAGCATACATCGCGGCGACGATGATCGCCGCCGCGGCCTGCCGCCTCGCGGCGGCGGACCCCGCGGCGGGCGCGCCGGCCTTCTCCTTCTCGGGCGTGGTCGACCCCTACGCCGCGTACTCCCACTTGAACCAGGACTCCGCCTTCGCGAATGTCCTGCCTCTCTCCGACGCGACCGCCTACGGGGAGATTGACGGCAAGCTCCGCTTCTCGCGCGAGTACACCAGTCTGGGGCTCCTCGATTTCAGCTTCCGCGATACGGCGCAGATCGACCATTCCGACGGCTCCACCGTGGAGTCCAAGACCTTCACGGTCAACGAGCTCTACTCCGACCTCAACTTCGGGGACCGCTTCTATCTGCGGATCGGCAAACAGCGGCTCTCCTGGGGAGCCGGCTACGTCTTCAATCCCTCGGATCCGGTCAACCCTCCGAAGGACCCGACGAATCAGCGCGCCATCCTCGAGGGAGTCCCCGCGGTCAAGGCCGAGCTGATCGACAAGCCCGTCTCGCTCATGCTCTTCTCGGTCCTCTACGACTCGTTCGATCAATTCGGCTACGGCGCCAAGCTCTCCAGCTCCGCGCTCCCGAACAGCGACATCTCGCTCTCAGGCTACTGGAGCTCGAGCCAGTCCTGGACCGGCGCCTTGAACGCCTCGGTGGCTCCATTCTACGCGCTGCCCGAATGGGACAGCATCCAGACCTGGTTCGAGGGAGGCGTGTACGGGCAAGGACGCTACGAGGCCTATTCCGAGGGAATCCTTCCCGGCTCCGTCGCGACCGAGAGCCCGACGGGCGCGCAATACGCGGCCCTCTTCGGCGCCAGCGGGCAGATCCCGGTCCTCGAGACCGTCGCCCTGGCCGAGTACTACCACCTCTCCGAGGGTTTGTCCGCCTCCGAGCTCGGATCGGTCTACGGCGCGCTTCGCTCGTCGAACTCCGCGATCGTCGCGGCCTCGTCGTCGTGGTATTCCCAGCTCGCGCTGAGGCCCGGACGCCAGGCGAGCGACTATCTCTTCCTCTCGCTCACCCAGTCGACCTTCACCGATTCGGGCGATCCCGTCTTCGACTTTATCGGCTTGACCCTGTCCTGCCTCCTGAACCTCGCGGACGGATCGTTCTACCTCCAGAGCGATCTCTCCCTGACCTTCGTCAAGGACACCTCGATCGACGCGACAGTGGCCTGGGCTGCCGGCGGGCCCGATACCGAGTTCGGGAACGATCCCGTGGGGCTCTGCCTGGGCCTGGAGGCCAAGGTGTTCTTTTGACTATCCCTCGGCATGAATTGCAATTCTCCGCTCTTGAGATTAGTATGACCGACAGCGATCGGATGCGATCGGCATTCGTAGCGATTTTCCAAATCGTGAGGCATCGATGGCACGAAGACCGGCGACGAAGAGGCAAATTCAAGCGGTCGAGACCAGGGATCGAATATACGATATCGCCATAAAGCTGATGGACAAGAAAGGCTTCGACGGCATGACCATCGCCGAAATCGGCAAGATGGCCGGGATCTCTGTTGGAACTTTTTATCACTATTTTTCTACGAAATACGACATTCTCGCCGAGATCTTCCATAGGGCAGACGACTATTTTTCGACCGAGGTCGCGACGGAGCTGCGATCCAAGAAATGGCCCACCAGCAAGAAGGTCGTCCTCTATTTCGACAGATATGCCGAGTTCAACCTGGCTACCGGCGTCAAAACCTTGCAACAGCTCTATTCTTCGAAGATAAAGTTCTTCATCAAAAAAGGCAGGCCGATGCAGGTCGCCCTCGAAGAGATCCTCGCGAACGGCCAAAGGACCGGGGAAATCCGGTCCGACATGAGCGCCGACGAAATCGTCACCTACCTATTCGTCTTCGCCCGCGGCGTCGTCTACGAATGGTGCCTCTTCGACGGGCGTTATGATATCAAGAAATATATGCGCGAATACATGGGGAAGCTGATAGGCACCATCACGACAAAAAATTAACACGGAAGATCGATAAAAGAATTTGACACCCCGGGAAAATCGATCTAATATCGAACGCGTTCACCGAATCGATTCATAGAACTCCCAATGGTCTTCAATGGGGAATACTCTTGCCCCGAATTTCGTGCGGCCAGAATCCCCATGATCGCCGAGAGAAGGAGGATCCGTATGGTCAATCCCGCGAGCGCCGAAAAGAAAGAGTTAAAGACCTATCGCGTGATACTTCTGTGCGCACTCGTCATCCTGCTTGAGGGCTTCGACATCCAGGCGGCCGGAGTCTCCGCGCCCAGGCTGGCGCCGGCTTTCCATCTCTTGCCCGCTCAATTGGGTTTCTTCCTGGGCTCGAGCGCCATCGGCATTTTCCTGGCGGCCATCTTCGGCGGCATTTTGGCCGATCGCATCGGGCGAAAGCCCGTCATCGTCGCGGGCGTAGGCCTATTCGGCCTATTCTCCCTCTCTACGCTGCTGGCGACGAGCCTTCCGACCCTCATCGCGGCGCGGTTCCTCACCGGCCTCGGCCTGGGCTCGGCCATGCCGTCCGTCATAGCATTGGCAAGCGATCACAGCCCGGTCGAGATGAAGAAGAGGGCGGTCGGCTTCATTTACTGCGCCATACCCATCGGCGGAATGCTCTCGAGCGTCGTCATGACGATGGGGCTCTTCGGAAGCAGTTGGCGGCCGGTCTACCTGGTCGGCGGCCTGGCTCCCATCGTGATCGTTCCCCTGCTCGCCTTCCTGCTGCCGAAGAAGGCGCCGAGCCCTCGCGCGGAGGCCAGGAAGACCGAATCGCAAAGCGGCAGCGCGCTGTCCGGCCTCCTGGGCCGCGGCAATGCCGCGACCACGCTGTACCTCTGGCTGGCGACCTTCGGCACGCTGCTGATCATGTACCTTCTCCTGGGATGGATGCCTTCCCTGCTGGTCTCAATGGGCCTGTCAAGACAAAACGCCCAATACGTTCAGATGCTGTACAATCTGGGTTCCTCGATCGGCGCCGCATTGGCAGGCTACCTCCTCGACAAGAAATTCCTCTACTCGACCCCCGCGGGCGCCTATTTTATCCTGGCGGTTTTCCTCGGGGTATTCGGCTTCGCCTCCCTCCAATTCGGTTCGGCGTTGATCGTGGCGTTCGGCGTCGGGGCCGGCGTGACGATCGCCCAAGCGGTGCTCTACGCCTTCGCCCCGCTCTGCTATGAGGATTCGATCCGCAACACGGGAGTGGGCGCGACGGTAGCCGCCGGCCGGCTCGGCACGATCGTAGGCCCGATCCTGGCCGGTTCCCTCCTCGGAGGCGGGAAGACCGCAGCCCAGGTCCTGATCGTGTTGATTCCGATAACGGTCGTGAGCGGGTTCATGTCCCTGCTCGTAGTCCGCATGATCAAGCGTCGCAGCGCGGCAAAGGCTCAAATATCGCCCTCCCCGAGCTTGCGCCCGGCGGTAGGCAGGGGTTGAGGTCGACAGGGCGGGGATTGCGCGCCCGGTCGGGCGTTATCGGAATCCCTGCCCGCCGAGTCCTGGTCTACGCATACTTCTTTCGTTCAGGAGTGATCATATGGAGAGAGCTGTCGGGAATCGCCCGAGCGCCCGCGCCGAGAAGGTGATTAAGCTGAAATACTGGGCCGGCGAGGGCTGGCGGGAATCAAAGACCGAAAAATACATGAACTGCTACGATCCGTCCTCGGGCGAAGTGATCGCGCTCGCTCCGCAGTGCACGCCGGCCGAGGTCGAGGAGGCTATCGCAGCGGCCAAGACCGCCTTCCCCTCATGGTCGGCGACGCCGGCGAGCAGGCGAGTGCAGGTTCTCTTCAGGCTCAAATCGCTCTTGGACGATCACTTGGATGAATTGACCGAGATCTGCGCCCGCGAAAACGGGAAAGTCCTCGGTGAAGCGATGGGGGATGTCCTCAAGGTGACCGAGGTCGTGGAATTCGCCTGCGGGATCCCCCAGCTTCTCAAAGGTCCCGCCCTCATGGATTGCTCGAGCGGATACGATACGACGCAGTACCTTGAGCCGCTGGGAGTATTCGCGGGAATAGCGCCCTGGAATTTTCCCGCGATGATTCCCATGGGCTGGATGGCCCCCCTCTGCATCGCCGCCGGCAATACGATGGTCCTGAAGGCCGCGAGCTTCGTGCCGCGGACCTCGATGCGGATCATGGAGCTTTGGGCGGAGGCAGGCCTTCCGGCCGGAGTCCTGAACCTGGTCACCTGCTCCAGGAACGAGGCCGAGATTCTCCTGCGGCATCCCGACATCGCGGGAGTCTCGTTCGTCGGATCGACCTCGGTCGGCAGGCATATCTACGCCACCGCCTCAGGTAACGGAAAGCGCGTTCAATGCCTGACCGAGGCGAAGAACCACGCCCTCGTGCTCAAGGACGCCATCCTCGGGCGAACCGTGAGCGGTATCGTGAACTCGGGCTGCGGCTGCGCCGGGGAGCGCTGCATGGCCCTCCCCGTCATCGTCGTCGAGGAGACGATCGCCGACGAGCTGGTCTCGCTCCTCGCCAAGAAGATGTCCGAGCTCGCTGTCGGGCCTGCCTGCGACAAGAACAGCCAGATGGGACCGCTCGTGAATGAAGAGCACAGGGCGTCGGTCGCTGCCTGGATCCAGAAGGGTATCGACGAAGGCGCGAAAATCGTCGTGGACGGCCGGGGAATAAAGGTCAAGGGATACGAAGGGGGCTTCTTCCTCGGCCCGACCCTCCTGGACCATGTGAAGCCCGGGATGAGCGTGGGCGACAGGGAGATCTTCGGCCCGGTCATCTGCGTGAAGCGGGTGAAGGACTTCGACGAAGGCATCGAGCTCATGAACTCCAACGAATTCGCGAACGGGTCGGTGATCTACACGCAAAGCGGCTACTACGCGCGGGAATTCGCGAGGCGCACCCACGGAGGCATGGTCGGCGTGAACGTCGGTATCCCGGTGCCTCTCGGAGTCTTCGGCTTCACCGGGCATAAGAACTCGTTTTTCGGCGACCTCCACATGATGGGAGCCGACGGCGTTCGCTTCTTCACTGAGCAGAAAAGCGTCACCACGCATTGGTTCTCGGACGAGGAGGCTCGCGAGGCGAAGGTTCGGAACAGCTGGGACGGCATGATCAGCTTCCCGGACAAGAAGTAGCGGAGCGAGGAAGTCTGATTTCGCTAGGGGGTTACCGTATGACCGATCTAAACGGCAAATTCGAGGATATCGTCGGCAAGGGGAACGCCTCCGACGATCCCGCGACGCTCTTGGCGTACGCGAAAGATAAGAGCTTCGCCCGAAGCATGGCGCCTCGCTGCGTAGTGAAGGCCAAGAGCGCCGAGGATGTACAGGGTATAGTCAAGCTCGCGAACGAGACGAAGACGACTCTCGTGCCAGTGAGCTCCAGCGGTTCGCATTACAAGGGCGACACGGTGCCGTCGGTGCCGAACTCGGTGATCGTGGACCTGAGCGGCATGGACAAGATCCTCAACATCAATCGCCAGCAGCGCGTGGCGGTCGTGGAGCCCGGAGTCACCTACGATCGGCTGCAGGCGGCCCTTGCCGAAGAGGGGATGGCGCTGTCCACCTCGCTCGCGCCGCGGGCCGGGAAATCGGTGCTGGCGAGCGTCCTGGACATGGAGCCTAGGCTCAATTCGCTCCATCAATGGAATTTCATCGATCCTCTTCGCTGCACCGAAGTCGTCTGGGGCGACGGCAACAGAATGTTCACGGGAGAGGCCGGCGGGAGCCCGATGGACCTGGGCACGCAGTGGAAGGCGGAGAAATGGCAGGTGAGCGGAACCGGCCCGATGATGCTGGATTTCTACCGCCTCCTGACGGGCTCCCAAGGGACGATGGGCATCGTGACCTGGGCCTCCCTCAAATGCGAAGTCAAGGCGACCGTCCACAAGCTGTATCTCGTGCCGGCGAAATCGTCGGAAGCCCTCGAGGATTTCGTGTATCGGGTGATCCGCCAGCGCTTCAGCAACGAGCTCATGATCATGAACGGCAGCTACCTGGCCTCCCTGTTGGGCGATTCCGAGGAGGAAGTGCGGGAGTTGATGGGCGAAATCCAGCCCTGGGTCGCCCTGGTCGGCGTAGCCGGGTTCGAGCTGCTCCCGGACGAGCGGGTAAGCGCCCAGGAGCAGGACATCGCGGAGATCGCGCAGCAATTCGGCCTCAAGATGCTGCCAGCCATACCGGGCGCCAGAGGCGAACGGGTCCTGGCGCGGATCCTGAGAGCCACCGGGAAGGGTCATTGGAAGGAGACCTACAAAGGAGCGTTCGAGGACCTGTTCTTCACGACCACGCTGGACCGGACGCCGAAGTTCATCTCGACGATGTATGCGCTCGCCGATCGATCCGGCTATCCGACAAAGGACATCGGCGTCTACATCCAGCCGCAGAACATGGGCACGAGCTACCATTGCGAATTCTGCCTTCCCTATCGCGCGGGAAGTCGGGCCGAGGCCGAGAGGGTCAAGAAGCTCTTCGTCGGGGCGAGCGAGGCGATGTCGGCGATGGGGGCCTATTATCTTCGGCCTCATGGGATCTGGGCGAGACTGCAGTTGAATAAGGACGCGCAATCGACGGAGCTCCTCAAGAGGTTGAAGGGGATATTCGACCCGAACGACATCATGAATACGGGAAAGCTTGGAATTTAGGGGGATCAATCATGGCGCTGGAAGAATTCCGATCAATGACGGAGCGTTGCAGCAATTGCCTCGGCTGCAAATGGATTCCCTTCGATAAAGTCAAGAGCCAACGCTTCGGCGAGAATTGCCCGAGCGTTTGCTACTACAATTTCAACACCTACTCCGCTCGAGGGCGTTTCCAGCTCGGGCTCGCCATGTTGACGCGGGACGCGGACTTGACCGAGACCGTTGCCCACGCCATCCATAGCTGCACGACCTGCGGCTCGTGCGATGTTTCCTGCAAGGTGACGCGCTACAACCTCGAGCCCCTCGAATACAACCTGGAGCTCAAGGCGCACGCAGTGGAGAACGGAAAGGTTCGTCCGGGGCAGAAGGAGATCATCCAAGCCCTCGCCAAAGAGAAGACCATGATCGTCGGGAAGGCGAAGGCCTCGCGCGCCGACTGGGCGAAGGGCCTCGGCCTCAAGGACCTCACCGAGGGGGAGGCCGACGTGATGTTCTTCGCGGGATGCAAGGCGAGCTACGACGAGAAGCTTCAAAAGATCGCCCGCTCGTCGGTGAGAATCCTGCAACGAGCAGGAACGAGTCTCGGCTTCATGGCTTCCGCGGAGATGTGCTGCGGCGTTCGGGCGGAGCAAATGGGATTCAGGGACGACTTCGAGCGCGCCGCCCGCGCGAACATCAAGCTGTTCTCCGACGCCGGAGTCAAGACGATCGTGACGCCCTGCTCGGATTGCTACCAGGCCTTCAAGCGACGCTACGCGAGGCTCGGCATGAACATCGAAGTCCTCCATGTCGTCGAGTACCTCGAGCGGCTCATCAAGCAGGGTAAGCTCTCGCTGAAGACGCCCGTGCCGATGACGGTGACCTACCACGATCCATGCCGCCTCGGCAGGCTCGGCGAGCCATATGTCCCGTGGAAAGGCGACGAGAACAAGATCCTCAACCAGGTCCACGTCTGGGAGCCGCGCCGGCCGCGATACAACGGAGCGTACGGCGTCTACGACGCGCCGAGGAACGTGCTCCGGAGCGTGCCGGGGCTGAAGCTGGTCGAGATGGAGCGCATCCGCGAGTATTCCTGGTGCTGCGGAGCGGGCGGCGGCTGCGGCGAGACCGATCCCGAGTTCTCGCGCTGGACCGCGTCCGAGCGCGTGACCGAGGCCAACTCGACCGGGGCCGATGCCCTCGTCACCGCGTGCCCTTGGTGCGAGTCCAACTTCCGGTCTACGCCGGACGAGGACGGCAAGACGATCGAGGTCCTCGACGTCGTCGAATTGGTCGAACGCGCGCTATAAGGAAGGATGAATATGGCACTATCGCGAGAAATCTACGCCGCCTTCGAGGCCATCGTCGGAAAGCGGAACATATCCGAGGATCCGGGGGTGCTGGAGACCTACCGCTGCGCCGCGGCCCAGTCGTCCGCGCATTACGGCCCCTACGATCACAAGACCCCGCGCCCGCAAGCGGTGCTCCTTCCCGGAAGCGCCGAAGAGGCGCGGAGCATCGTCAAGCTCTGCAACAAGTACGACATCAAGTTCAAGGCCGCCACCACGTTCTGGTCGGCGATGGGCTTCATCGGCGACGATTACGCCATCCAGATGGACATGCGCCGGATGCGGAGCATCGAGATCGACGAGAAGAACATGGCGGCTATCATCGAGCCCTACGCTATCGGCGCGGTCGTGCAAGCCGAAGCCATGAAGCTGGGCCTCACCATGAACATGCCGGGCGTCGGCTGCAGCAGCGCCCCCCTGGCGAGCACGGCCGGGTGGGTCGGTTTCGGCCCCACGTCGATATCGATGGGCTGCGCCAGCGAGAACATGCTCGGCGCGGAATGGGTGCTCCCCAACGGCGAATTGCTGAGGACAGGCTCGCTCGGCGCCGGGTCGGGCTGGTTCTGCGGGGAAGGCCCCGGCCCGAGCGCGCGCGCGATCCTGCGGGGCTTCCAGGGAAGCACCGGCTCTCTCGGCGTCTGCACGAGGATCGCGATTCGGCTCCATCCCTGGCCCGGACCGACCTCGATCCCCACGAGGGGGACTGTACCCGCGTACAAGGCCGATTTGCCGGACAATTTCAAATGCTATACGCTCTGCTTCAAGAGCTGGGACGATTACGCGAAGGCCCTTTCGCTCCTCCACGAGAACGATGTCATCTATCTCGGACATAGGCAGTTCAACATGTTCGGCCGGGACTTGAAGACCGCGATGCTCGAGATCCTCACCGATCCCGACAAGCAACTCTGCGACCTTCCCGAGCTCGCCAAAGATCCCGAGCTCAGGAAGATCAACGAGGACATGAAGATCGACATCCAGGTCGTCATCGCGGGCTCGACCCGTCGCGATGCCGAATACAAGGACAAGGCCCTGGACAAGGTCCTGGAGCTCTCGGGTGGCTGGAAATCGGCGTACATGCTTCAAAAGGAGATGGTCGACTACGTCCTGCTCTACATGATTCGGCTCGGCCGGAAGAACCTGAATTACGTCTACTGCGGAGGCTATGAGGGGAACTTCGGCCTATCGTCGAACCTGTTCGTCAGCTCGCGGGTCATGGAGGAGGCATCGGCCCTGAAGCGGAAATGGGAGACCGCGACGCCCTACATCGCGGCGACGGGCGGGGATTCGGACATGGGCAGCATCTGCATCATAGGCGGGGGCGGCCCGACGGGCTGGGAGTTCTTCACGCACTTCGACGCCCACGACAAAGCGTCGATAAAGGGAACGGCCGACTTCTTCAACGAAACCCAGCGATGGATGAACGAAAAGGGGCTGGGCGTCGACATGGGGCACTGGAACCAAGACTGCCGCAGGGAGGACGGCTACGGATTCACGCAGGAAGAGCACGACGCGATGTACGTGAAGCTGCCGCAGCCTCTGGTGACCGCCTACCAATACAAGATCCGCGAGGCGATCAACCCCAAGCATCTTTGCGGAAGCTATTATCGAACGCTCACGCCGAGCAAGATAGGCGCATAGGAAAGCTCGACTCTCGACCGTCCAAGCCCCATCGACGGGCTTTGGGCGGTCTCGCGTCGAGCGACGCCGAAGATCGATCTTTGGGCCGATCGTAGGCGCGCAGGTTGCGCTACGATCGGGAGAAGGGAGTGCAGAGCCGCGTACCTTGAGAGGTTCCATCATGCTGAGCGCAAAACGGAATTTTCTTGAAACCATCAGACCCGGCGGAAGACCGGATAGGATCGTGAAACAGTATGAAGGCACTACCTTAATTCTCGGAGATCCCGTAAACTTCCACGTTCGCGGGAGTAGATTCCCCGGCATGGCTCCTTCAAAGGACAAGTGGGGAACCACGGTCGTTTGGCCCAAAGACGCCATAGCCGCCATGCCGTACGTGACCCGAGAGACGCAGGTGATAAAAGAAATCGCCAGTTGGCGCGACTTCGCCAAGGTGCCCGACCTGATCGCGAATTGTTCGCAGGACGAGCTTTGGGAGCCTTATCTCAAGCGGGTGGCCGCACTCGACTGCGACGAGACCCTCTTTATGATGTTTGCCCCTACAGGCGTCTTCGAGAGACTGCATTTCCTCATGGGGTTCGAGGACACGCTCGTAAACCTCATGGCCGAGCCCGAAGCGATGAAAGATCTCTGCGCCGCCATCGGCGAGTACAGATACAAGGGCTTCAAGCTGATGACGGACCACGCGAAGCCTGACGTGATCCTTTCCCACGACGACTGGGGCAACAAGACCAACCTCTTTATGCAGCCGCACTTGTGGCGCGAATTCATCAAGCCCAATTACGCGAAAGCGTACGATTACCTGCACTGCAACGGTGTCATCATAATGCACCATGCGGACTCGTTCATGGAGCAAATCGTGGAGGACATGGTAGATCTGCACATAGACGTCTGGCAGGGCATCCTTCCGCAGAACGACATCAAGAAGATCCAGAAGCAGCTGAACGGCCGCATGGCTCTCATGGGCGGCATCGATGCCGCGATCGTCGACAGAGCGGATTCGACCGAGGAAGAGATCCGCGTCGAGACCCGCCGAGCCCTTGAAGCCTACACTCCGGCCGGAAACTTCATCCCCTGCATCACATACGGCGCCAGGGGAACCCTCTATCCCGACGCCGACAAGTACATCGACGACGAGATCGACAGGTGGAACAATCGGAAATTCGGCATAGAGCGATGAATCTATCGCGGGACTTGGCCGAACGTCCGGGGTCGCGATAATCGGACCACTGCCGCGATTCAGGGTCAGGATAAACGGACCACCCCAAGGGTAGCCCTTCCTTAGGTTTTTCCTTCAGGGAACCAACCCTGAAAGGGTTATTGGAGCTTCCCTATATCTTCCTGGCTACAATAAAATGGTTGGGTTGCTTAAAAGTATGGAAATTTCCAGTTTCCAGTATTGTGAAGCCTTCGTTGGTTATTTTATATTCCAATTCGGGGATGGTAAAGAATTTAATATAGGGAACCAATCCCATTCTGCTCGCGAGCGACGAAAAGACATTGATCAATGCCCGTCTATTCTCTCCACCGCATTCCGTCGACGAAATGAACAATCCTCCCGGTACTAGCAACTCATTCATTCTCAAGATGACTTTTGGGGGATCCTCCAGTAGATGCAGTACATTGAATGCCAGGACTATATTGAAGGTTTCTTTCCCGAACGTGTCGTCAAATATCGATAATTGAGCAAATTCGATATTATCGATTTTGCGTTCAGCCGTTTTTCTTCTTGCCACCTCGATCATTTTTGATGAAATATCGATGGCATGGATCTTTTTTACGTCGTCGGCGATTCCATCGGCTATCGATCCTGTCCCGCAAGCGAAATCCAAGACAATGTCATTAGCGTTAAGATATTTCCTCGTATATATGAGCGTCTTGGAAAGCGTCTGTTCTGATTTTATGGTTATTTTATCATACTTATACGCGAACGCGTCCCAGAATTTTTCCGTCTTGTTCATCTTTCCCTTTCCGTTCAGTCACAGCCCTGTAATGCGAAGCGCTATCGGGTTTAACCCGAGATTCAGGCCCGAGACCGGATCGCCGAACGGACAGCCTCGATCTCGTCGTCGCTCACGCTGTGACCCATGTTCGCGTAGAGGCGGGTCTTCACGCTCGCCCCGAGACGCTCGAAGACCTCGGCGCTGAGGATGACGCGCTCCTTGGGGACGTGAGGATCGACGTCGCTGCATCCCAGGAAGACCGGCGTCCCGTCCATGTCGCCCCGATAGTCACGAGGAGTCCCTTCGGGCCCGATGAGTCCTCCGCTCAGGCCGAAGACGCCGCCGAGGCGTCGCGCGTTGCGCGCGGCGTACTCCAGCACGAGGCAGGCGCCCTGCGAGAAACCC
Source organism: uncultured Treponemataceae bacterium (assembly GCA_964404145.1). GTDB lineage: Bacteria > Spirochaetota > Spirochaetia > Treponematales > Rectinemataceae > UBA1306. Next base: position 58,889 of record CAYOIX010000028.1, on the reverse strand, counting down.
AGGAGGAAGAGCGCTTCCGGCGGGATGCCTGCTTCGGACACGCGTCTTTCGATGTCGGCCAGGAGGGCGAGGGCCGAGGAGAGTCCCGGCTCGTTGCTCTCGATCGGCGACAGGAAGCTCTGCGGATACCACGCGTGTCCGGCCGCCTGGGGAGCCAGAAAGGCCATCGTCGGCGCCTGCAATGCGGGCGCCAGCTCGAGGATGTCCTGCGCGCTCGCGCCCCTGCCGTGGACCATGATCATGGCGGCTTTCGCCGAAGCGAGGGGCGCCCCCCAGCCGAAAATCGGCTGGCCGGCGTGGGGGTCCGTCCGCGAGCCTTCTGGGCTCATGCGACGCCGACCGCGGGAAGGGTAAGGGGCGGGAGGACCCGCTCGATGCTCGCCCGCCGAGGCTCGAGCCACCTGGGCAGCTTGAGGGCGCTGCCCAGCGAGTCGAGGCTCTCGTCGGCGGGAAAGCCGGGAGGATCGGTGGCGATCTCGAAGAGGAGGCCCCCGGGCTCGCGGAAATAGACCGAGTGGAAGTAGCATCGATCGATCACCTCGGTCGGCTTCCCGCCAGCCTCGATCAGGGCCGCGCGCCATCGCAGCTGCTCCTCGTCGTCCGCGGCCCTCCAGGCTATATGGTGGACGGAGCCCGCGGATTGCCGACCCGCGGGTGCCTGGGGCTCCACGAGGATGTCGATGCGCGTCCCACTCTCCTCGGGGCCGAGGATGAATCGATGACGTTCGCCCTCGATCCCCGCGGCGGCGAAGCCCAACACGCCGACGAGGAAGGAGGAGGCCGGGGCCAAAGCGCGCTGCATGATCGTGGCCCCGTGGAACTTGCGGATCGCGCGGTCTGCTCCGACCGCGCTCCCCGCCCAGCCGGGGATGCCGCCGACCGAAGCGTCGGCGACCAGCTCCACGACCATCCCGTCGGGATCCTCGAAGCTCAATAGACCCTCGCCGAAGCGCTCTTCGCGCCCGGTATGGGCGATCCCGAGGCGCGAAAGCCGATCGTTCCAGAAGTCGAGGGAGCCCGAGGGCACGGAAAACGCCAAGGCCGTCGCCTCGCCTGCCCCTCGCTTCCCCCGTCCCGCGCCGGGATAGGGGAAGAAGGTCAGGATCGTTCCAGGCCGGCCGAGTTCGTCGCCGTAATAGAGATGGTAGACCTCCGGCGCGTCGAAATTGACCGTCCGCTTGACGAGCCGCAGCCCGAGCGCGCCCGCGTAGAAATCCAGATTTCTCTGAGCGTCGCCCGCGATGGCGGTGATGTGATGTATGCCTCGAGACTTCATATGATTTCCTTAATGTTAAGGTACGTAAAGCAACCCGGTGAGTCAAAGTGCACGTGCCCATCCTTCCAAGATTGATAGATTGAGGGGGCATGGCAGAGAGACGGCAGACCCAGGGATGCTCATTCCAAACCCTAGTCAAAAAGCACTAGGGGCCGGACGGATGGAGTCAGGTCCGCGAAAGTCCAAGGCTTCTCCCCTCGGATAGGCAGTCATGCAACAACGCCCCTCCATGATAGTATCCGCCATGGTGTCTCCGAATGTCCGCCGCTTCGTTCGCATCGCCATGCTTGTTTGTATCGCGACAACCAGCGTTCCCGCCTCTGCCTTCGAGCTTTTCAAGCAAGGCCCGCGACGTGAAGCGCCCCGAGCGGTCGGAGCCGTCCTCGACCTTTCCGGCTGGAATTTTCAACGCGACGGGCCAGTGAGCCTCGCCGGCGAGTGGGCTTTCTATCCGGGAGAGCTTCTCGATGCCGCGGGGGCGACGACTTCGGTCACGACGCGCTTCGTCCCGGATCTCTGGCGCGGCGCGGAAGCGGGAGGCGCCTCGGGAATGGGCGCCGGAACCTATCGCCTTCGCGTACTGCTCGACGAGGCGCAGGTCGAATTGGGAATCCGCACTCCCACCGTCTCGACGGCCTATGAGCTCGACGTGAATGGCGTCACGATAGCCCATGCCGGCAAGCCGGGCCTGCTTGCGCGCGACGCGATTCCCGGGTGTTTTACCGGGGTATGTCGCGTCCAGACCTCGAATGCGCCGCGAGTCTCGACTTCGTCGCGAGAGCTCGACATCGTCGTCCGCGTGTCGAACCACGAGTACCGGGTGGGTGGAATGTGGCGCGCCTTCGTCCTCGGCTCCGAGGACGGCCTACTCGCCGACAAACGCACCGAGGACGGCCTGACCTTCGCCTTTCTCGGGGCTAGCTTCGCCACCGCCATCGTATTCTTCCTCCTCTTCCGGTATAGGCACCGCGACCGCGACAATCTATACTTCGCGTCCTTCGTACTGGCGATATCGCTCCGCACCCTCGTTACGGGGGACTTCCTCCTCGCCGCTATCTTCCCCTCCCTACCCTTCGACATGCTCATGCGACTCTTCCATCTCGCCGCTTTCGCCCCCGTTCCGCTGGGCATCCTCTTCTTCGGCAATATCTTTCCGGAGGAAATTCCCGTTCGGATGCAAAAGCTGGTCTGCGCTCCCTTCTGTGTCCTCGGTCTATCCCTTGCCGCGCCGCTTCCGATCCTCACGCGCAGTATCTACCTCTTCTACCCGCTCCTGATCGTCTCTTTTACCTTCATCGTCTTCGGTCTCGGTCGGGCGGCTCTTCACCGCCGTTCGGGGGGCGTGTCGATGCTGGCGGCGAGCATCCTTCTCACCATCGCGGGAATCATTGACATGCTGAGCACCTCCCTTCTGTTCCGAGTCTCCAACCTTCTCTTGCCCGCGCTGGCCGTCTTCATCTTCGTACAGGCCTCCGTTCTCGCGAAGCGCTTTTCCGCCGCTTTCGATTCGGTGGAGCGGCTTTCGGGCGAGCTCGCCCGCGCGAACGATGGTCTCGATAGACAGGTCCGCGAGCGCACGAGGGAACTGGAAGACGCCTATACGCAGATCAAGGAGCTGTCGATCAAGGACCCGCTCACCGGCGCGTATAACCGCCGTTACCTCGATCGGGAGCTCGTCCGCGAGGTCGAGCGCGCTCACCGCTTCAGTCTCCCCCTTTCCCTGCTCTTCTGCGATTTAGACCATTTTAAGGCGATCAACGACCGTTTCGGCCACCGGACGGGCGACGAGGTCCTGGTCGCCTTTTCGCAAATCGTCTTCGAGGCGATCCGCGAAAAGGTGGATTGGTTCGCGCGCTACGGCGGTGAGGAATTCCTCGTCGTCGCGCCGGACACTCGGCCGGAGAATGCGATTCACCTGGCCGAGCGGCTGCGCTCGCAGGCGGAATCGGAAGCCGTCCGATCGGAAGCCGGTATCGTATCCTATACCCTCAGCATCGGCGTCGCCGGGCTCGAGGTCCAGGACTTGTCGATCGGGCCCGACCGCGCGGATGCGGAGGCTATCGCTTCGAGACTCATCGGGAAAGCCGATGCGGCAATGTACGCCGCCAAAGCGGGAGGGCGCAATCGCGTCGAGCTAGCGCCGCGATAAAAGCAGCGCGCCTTTTACAGAGGAACCGGGTTGCGCGTAGTCGCTTTCGCGACTACGCCACCCCCGACTTTACGCCTTCTTCTTCTTGTTCGAGATATCCGCCCAGACCGCCAGGATCAGGACCAGACCCTTGATCATGTACTGGAGGTTCGAGTTGATGTTCAGCATCTGCATCCCGTTGCCCAGGGACTGCATGATGAGGGCGCCGATTATGGCGCCGAAGACCGTGCCCTCGCCGCCGAGGGTCGAGGTGCCGCCGAGGATGCAGCTCGCGATGACGTCGAGCTCGTAGCCGCCGCCCGCGGCCGTCGTGCCCGAGCCGACGTAGGCCGCGAGCGCGATGCCCGAGACGCCGACGAGGGCGCCCATCGTGAGGTAGATGCGGAAGATGGACTTCTTGATGTTGATGCCCGAAAGCCTGGCGGCTTCGCGGTTGCCGCCGATGGCGTAGGCGTAGCGGCCGAAGCGGGTGTTCATCGACACGTAGCTCATCAGGATGGCTATGACCGCGAGGATGAGGACGAGGAAGGGCACGCCCTTCACGTTGTCGGCCGCGGTCGGATCGAAGACCCTGCTCACGATGAGGACGTAGGCCCAGAGGATGAAGGCGAAGATCGCCGTGCGGACGAACTCCCAGACGAGGCTCTTGAGCTCGATGCCGTACTTCGCCTTCCTCGCGCGGGCCTGGAAGAGGAGGAGGAACATGAAGACCGTCACGATGACGGCGATCACGTAGCTCGGGACGGGGGGGATCAGTCCCTGGGCGATGAACTTGTAGGTGTCGTTGGAACTGATGAAGAGGGACTTGCCCTGGGTCACCAGGAGGATGCCGGACTTGAAGATGTAGTAGCCGCCGAGGGTCGCGATGAAGGGCGGCAGGGCGAGGTAGGCGATGATCATGCCTTGCCACAGGCCGATGACCAGGCCGACGCCCATGCACAGGACGATCACGACGATCGCGGTGACGACCTCGAGGCCATGGCCGGCCAGCTGGGGGAAGATGGCGTGCAAGGGGGTCTCGATGGTCCCGAAGTAGAGGAGGGCGGCCGCGACGACCGAGACGAAGCCCGAGCCGAAGCCGACCGAGAGGTCGATGCCCCCCGTCACGATGACGAAGACCATCCCGCAGGCCATGATGGCGATGATGGCCATCTGGGTGAAGATGTCCTGGATATGGTCGGCCGACCAGTAGGCCGGCTGGGCGATGCCGAAGCCGAGCCAGATGACGACCAGGGCGATGATGAGGATGTAGGACCTGATGTTCTTCCTGAATAGGCTGATCAAAGAATTGAACATTGGCGTCGCCCCTTATGCGATTTCTATGCCCGTCGCCCGGGCCATGACTTTTTCCTGGCTCGCTTGCGCGATGTCCAGCGTGCCGTTGGAGCGGCCCTCCCACATGACCATGACCCTGTCGCTCATCCCGAGCACTTCCTCGAGCTCCGAGCTGATCATGATGATGGAATACCCGTTCTCCGCCAGCTGATTGATCAGCTTGTAGATCTCGTACTTGGCGCCGACGTCTATGCCGCGGGTCGGGTCGTCGAGGATGAAGATCCGCGGGCTCGACATCAGCCACTTCGAGATGACGACCTTCTGCTGGTTGCCGCCCGACAGCGACTCGACGGGCACGTGGACCGAGGGCGCCTTGATGGACAGGCTCTTGGAGAACTTGAGGGCCTCGGCGAGCTCGGCGTCGCCGTTGATGCGCATGAAGCCCGAGAAGCGGTCGAGGTTGGGCAGGGAGATGTTCTGCAGGATGGTCTCGATCAGGACCAGGCCCTGGCGCTTGCGGTCCTCCGGCACCAGGCTGATGCCCTTGGACATGGCCTCCCTCGAGCTGCCGATCCGGATCTCCTCGCCGTCGAGGATGATCTTCCCCGCCGTCGGGATGCCGTACTCCCCGAATATCGTCGTGACGAGCTCGGTCCTCCCCGAGCCCATGAGGCCCGCGATGCCGAGGATCTCCCCCTTGCGCAGGTCGAAGGTCACGCCCTTGACCACCTCGCGGTTCGAGTCGGACGGGTCCGTGGCATGCAGCCCCTCGACCTTGAAGATGACCTCGCCGGGCTTCCGGTCGCCCTTGGGGAAGCGCTCCTTCATGGCGCGGCCGACCATGAGGCTCACGACCTTCTCGAGCGTGAGCTCCTTCGTCGGCTGCGTGGTGACGACCTTCCCGTCCCGGAGCACGGTCACCGTGTCCGTTATCCGGAAGAACTCCTCGAGCTTGTGGGAGATGTAGATGCAGGTGACGCCGAGCTTCTTCAGCGTCGAGAGGATCTCCATCAGCTTGTCGACTTCGGCCTCGGAGAGGGCCGAGGTCGGCTCGTCGAGGATGAGGATATCGGCCTTCTCGGAGAGGGCCTTGGCGATCTCGGTCATCTGCATCTGGCCGACGCCGAGGTTCTTCACCACCTCGTGGGAGGAGACCGGGAGCTGGTAGCGCTTCAGGAGCTCGTCCGTGTCGGCGTAGAGTTTGTTCCAGTCGATGGAGGGGCCGTTGCGGGGCTCCTTGCCGAGGAAGACGTTCTCGCCGACGGTCATGTTCGGGATGAGGGTGAGCTCCTGGTACACGATCGCGATGCCTTCCTCGATCGCCTGGCGGATCGAGGAGGTGCCCAGCGCGAGGACCTTGCCGTCGTAGACGATCTCCCCCGTATAGCTGCCGTGGGGATAGACGCCGCAGAGGATCTTCATGAGCGTGGACTTGCCGGCCCCGTTCTCCCCGCATATCCCGTGGATCGCGCCGCGCTTGACCTTGATCGAGACGTCGCTCAGCGCGGTGACGCCCGGGAACTCCTTGGTAACGTTGGTGATTTCGAGGAGAACGTCCTGTTCCACTTCTGGCTCCATCGGCCTCTGGGCCGCAAGGATCTGGAGGTCCGCAGACCTGGAGTTCCTTCGGAAAAAGCCCGGCCCCGTGCGGGGCCGGGCTAGCTTGATAAGCTACCGGGGCGAATTACTTCGCCGGGGCGTTCTTGACGTCCTTGTAGACGCCTTCATAGGTCTGGAAGCCGGAGTCGACGACGAGCTGCTTCAGATTATCCTTGGTGACCTGGAAGACCTGGAGGAATTCGCAGGGAACCTGGCCGGTCTTCGTCTTGTCGCCGGTGAGGTCGGCGAGGGCATAGGGCTTCAGGTCGGGAATCGCTTGCTTCTTCGCGAGCTTGTCGGCGAGGTCGCAGGCGAGGGGGGTGAGCTTGCGGGTATCCTTGAGGATGGTGACCGTGAGCTCGCCGCGGGCGATGGAGTTGCAGCCCGCCTCGGTGGCGTCCTGGCCGGATATGGGAACCTTGCCCGCCATGCCGGCGGTCTTCATCGCCTCGAGGGCTCCGAGGGCGGTGCCGTCGTTGGAAGCGACGACCGCGTCGAACTTCTTGTGCGTGGCGGTGAGGATGTTCTCCATGAGCTTCTTGGCGTTCGCGGGATCCCAGTTCTCTACCCACTGGTCGGCGACGACTTTGATCTTGCCGGAGTCGATGAGGGGCTGGAGGATCTCCATCTGGCCCTGGCGGAAGAGGTGGGCGTTGTTGTCGGTGGGGCTGCCGCCGAGGAGGACGAAGTTGCCCGCGCTCTTGACTGCGAGGACGCCCTTGGCCTGGTTGCGGCCGACGTCGACGTTGTCGAAGGACACGTAGGCGGCGACGTTGGGGGACTTGATCAGGCGGTCGTAGGCGATGACCTTGACGCCTTTCTTCGCGACTTCGTCGACGGCTGTGGCCATGGAATCGCCATCCTCGGCGACGGCGATGATGACCTTGGCGCCCTGGGTGACCATGTTCTTGACCTGGTCGTTCTGGAGCTTGGCGTCATGGTTCGCTTCCTGGACGAGGACGTCGTAGCCGGCGGCCTTGAGGAGCGTGCTCATCTGATCGCGCTCGCGCGGCCAGCGCTCGGTCGCGAAATCGGAGAAGGAAAGGCCGATCTTGGGTTTCGCGGGGGGGCCGCAGGAAATGATCAGGCCCGCGACGGCCATGACCGTGACGGCGAAGAGCAGTGTCTTTTTCAAACTGAACCTCCTGGAAAAAGATGCAATGATAAGAGCAGGTTCCATGCCAGCGGAGAAACACGCATTCGCTACTCAGACGGCGCCATGCTTGCCGAGATGAGGCGCAATCCGCGGATGCCCTCGTTTTTCTACGCTTGCTTGAAAACGATGTCTCGGTGGAATCGCGCGATTGGAGCTATTGGTCGGATAATGCGGAGAAAGAAATCGGCGATTTTTTTTGCGCTAACTTTTCGCTTCCGTCCGCGCCGCCTGTGTCGACTAACCTGAGCATCAATTTTGGTGCAATTCAGCCACAATGGTGCAATCACGCGGGTGGTGAACCACCATTGCCGTGCTCGAGTCCGTATTTCCGCAGCCGATACCGGAGCGTGTTGCGCGTAACGCCCAGGATGCGCGCGGCGGCCGAGACGTTCCAGGACGAGCGATCGAGGGCGTCGAGGATGAGGGTGCGCTCCGCGCTCTCGATCGAATTGGCCGAGGCTCCGGGATCGGCTTCCTCAGGCTCGGGGCCGGCTCCGCCGGCGCAGGCGCGGCGCAGCTCGCGAGGCAGGTCGTCGGCCAGTATCTCGGTGCCCGAGCTGAGGATGACGGCCCGCTCGATGACGTTCTTCAGCTCGCGCACGTTGCCCGGCCAGGAATAGGCGAGGATGTAGCGCTCGGCTTCGGACGAGAAGGTGACGACGCCCTTCCTCGCCTCGAAGGCGAAGCGACGCAGGAAGTAGTCCGCGAGCGGCTTTATGTCATCGTGCCTCTCCCGAAGCGGAGGCATCTCGATCGTGAAGGTGTTTATTCTATAGAAGAGATCCTCCCGGAACCTCCCCTCGCTCACCAGGCGGTCGAGCTTCCGGTTCGTCGCGCAGATGATCCTGATATCCACGTCGCGCGTCCTACCGGAGCCGAGGGCCTCGAAGGTGCGGTTCTCGAGGAGGCGGAGAAGCTTGGGCTGGATGGATGCCGGCAGATCGCCGATCTCGTCGAAGAAGAGGCTCCCGCCGTCCGCCTGCTCGACCTTCCCCTTGAAGTCCTGGTCGGCGCCCGTGAAGGCCCCTTTGCGGTAGCCGAAGAGCTCGCTCTCGAGAAGGCTTTCTGGTACGGCGGGGCAATTGACCGAGACGAAGGGCTTGGACTCGAACTGGCCCCCGGCGTAGGCGCGGTGGATCGCCCGCGCCAGCACTTCCTTGCCGGTGCCGCTCTCGCCCGTCAGGAGGACGGGGGCGGCGGCGGGTCCCACTCGCTCGAGGAGCCTGCCGATCTCGGCCATCGCGGGCGAGCGGTAGACGAGCCCTTCGGCCTCGGCCACTTCCTTGCGCCAGTGCTCCTCCCCCGGCGCGAACCTGAAGGCGCGGGCGACGATCGCGAGGAGGGCCTCCTTGGCGAAGGGCTTCGTGACCACGTCGACGGCCCCGAGCTTCATCGCCTCCACGGCCTTCTCGACCGTGCCGTAGGCGGTGATCAGGACGAAGGGCACGCGGATCCCGCGCTCCCGCATGGCCTTGAGCAGGCCCATGCCGTCGAGCCGGTTCATCTTGAAGTCCGAGACCACGGCGCCGAAATCGCCGTCCGAGGCCAGGATCTCGAGCGCCTCGACCCCGTCCGACACGCAGCGGGCATCGTAGCCCTCGCCCTCGAAGAGGAGCTTGAGCACCGCCTGCATGTTCCTCTCGTCGTCGACGACGAGCACCCGCTTCTTCGCCATGCCGATTACCTGTCCTCCCTCAGGATGATCGAGAAGACCGTTCCCGCGCCGGGCTCCGAGCTGAACTCGACGCTGCCTCCGTGCTCCTCGACTATGCGGTGCACGATCGAGAGGCCGAGGCCCGTCCCGTCGCTCTTCGTCGTGAAGAATGGATGGAAGAGCTGGGATCGCACTTCCTCGCTCATGCCCGGGCCGTCGTCCTTGACGAAGAGGCGGAAGATGTCCCGTCCGGCATCTCCGCCGGGCAGGCGCTCCGCTCCGACCAGGACCTCCCCTCCGGGGCCCGAGGCCGCCAGGGCGTTGGTCACGAGGTTGCGTATCGCCTGCTCCATGAGCCGGTGGTCGAAACTCGCCCTCTCGGCCCCGGGCGATACCACGACGCGGAGCGCGCGGCCCGCGTACTGGCCCATCGGGACGAGGGAAGTGGCCCGCGTGAGGAAGGCCTCTATATCCACGTCCTCGGCCTTGACCTTGAGCGGCTTCGTGAAGTCCAGGAACTTGGAGACTATGGCCCCGAGCGACTCGATCTCGCTCACAATCATGTCGATGAGGGGCCTGATGTTGGCCTCCGAAGCCTTTCCCCGGAGGGTAGATCCAGCCTTCATTTTCCCTTTTGACGCAGTTCCTGCTACTGCCGGAACTGCGGATTCCGTACCGGCGAGCGCCGGTACGGAATCACGGATCATCTCGGCGGAGACCTTCATGATAGCGAGGGGGTTCCGGATCTGGTGGGCGACCCCCGCGACCATCTCCCCGACCGCGGCCATCCTCGAGCTGATCTGGAGCTCGCTCTCCAGGCTTCGGAGGTTGGCGGTCATGGCCTCGAACTCGCGCTCGAGGTCGGCGAACTCGTTCTCGGTCCCCTGCTCGAACTCGAAGCTCAGGTCCCCGCTCGAGATCCTCCGGATGGCCTCCTGGAAGGCCGCGAAGGGCCGCTGGAAGCTGAAGCGATAGAGGAAAAGGGAGGTGACGAAGGCCACGACCAGGGTCGCCGCGAGTATGAGGAGGGTGGAGGTCACGTAGCGCGACAGGAGGGCGGTGGAGGCCGCGGTGTCGATGAAGTACACGAGCTCGAGGTCGGGGTATCCGGGCAGGTAGGTCGTCTTGTACACCATGGACTTTATCTTGCCCGAGGCGCCGAGTTCGGGGTCCGCGGCCACCCTGCGGCTGTACTCGATGAAGACGTTGTCGCCCAGGCGGCCGTTGACCAGGATCGTCTTGCGCAGGGCGAGGAGCATCTGGGTGCTCGAGATCTCCTCGACCCTGCCGATGAAGGAGCGGTCGAGGCTCTGGGCGACGCAGAGCATGCCCCGGCGCTGGCCGTTTATGGCCATCTCGTGGAGGCTCCAGAGCTGAATCCGGTTGCCTTCGCCGGCGATGGTGGTCGTGAGGCCCCGGTCGAGGATGTCGATCGGGTTGCGTTTGAGGAGGATGTTCGAGATCGAGGATTTGCCGACGTCGACGATCCGGTCCCCGCGGGGATCGACCACGAGGATCGCGTCGAGCTTCAGGGGGGCGAGGTAGAAGGAGAGCTCGTAGCCCAGCGTCGCGAGGTCGCCTCGGATCAGGAGGCTCGTGAGGTTGCCCTGCCCGGCGAGGAGGTCCGCCTTGACCGCCAGCTCGTTTATCGCGTCGGTGAAGTAGTTCTCGATGAGGCGGCCGGTCTTCAGGCGCTGATCGTCGAGGGAGGCTTCCATGGCCTGGGTGGTGACGTAGTTGAGGGTGAGTATGGACAGGCCGCCTTGGAGGAGCGCGATCAGCACGTAGGACAGCGCCACCTTGGTGGAGATCTTCTTGAAGCTGGGCAGCGTCATGAGTGAGGCAATGCTACCGCGCGAGGGGAATCGGCGCAAGGCCGGCGGCTTGCCCGCCCGGGTCGCGGCGTATAGTATTGGCGGGCCTGGAGGCGCGAAATGGACGAGGGCTCGGTCAAATGGAAGAGGCTGGCGCGCGAGGAGCTCCTCGCCTGCCCCGTCTTCACGGTCGCGGAGATGGAGAACGAGGGCCCCGGCGGCCGCGTAGGCCGCTTCGTCGTGCTCGAGGCGCCCGACTGGGCGACGGTGGTGCCCGTCCTCCGCCGCGGGGACGAGTCCTTCTTCCTCATGGTGCGCCAGTACCGCCACGGCTCGGACGAGGTCAGCGTCGAGTTCCCCGGCGGGGTCGTGGAGCGCGGCGAGGCACCGGCCGCGGCCGCGGCCCGCGAGCTGGCGGAGGAGACCGGCTACGTCGCCTCTTCCATCCGCCCCGCGGGCTCCGTCTTCCCGAACCCCGCCTTCATGGACAACCGCTTCCACGTCTTCGTGGCCGAAGGGCTCTCGCGCGCGGGGGGGACTGCCTTCGACGAGCACGAGGTCATCGATTCCTTCCTCGTCCCCGCGGGCGAGGTCCGCGCGGCCATGGGCTTCGGCCAGTACTCGCACGCCCTGATGGTCGCGGCGCTCTTGATGGCCGACCGGCTGCTGGCGAAGGGCTAGACGGCGCCCGAGCGATCAGAAAGCGCGTTTGCGCAGGCTGATCGCGTCGGCGGGGCAGACCTCGTGGCAGCAGTAGCAGCGGATGCACTTGCCGTAGTCGATGCGCACGCGCCGGCTGCCTGACCCCTTCCCTCCGTCGACTGGGTCGACGGGAGCGAAGGCGAGGGCACCGGGCGGGCAGATCTTCACGCAGTCGCCGCAGCGGACGCAGCTGTCCCGGTCGAAGAAGGGCCGCGCGACGGTCGCGTCGCGCACGAGGCGCCGAAGCGGCGGAGGCAGGAGCTCGGTGAAGAATTTGGCGTTCGAGTAGGGCGGCAGGAGCTCGAAGGAGTCCGGTCTGGCTTCGGAGATCGCGAGGCCCCTGACCTCGATGTCGTCGGGGCCCGATATCCAGGCCCCCCGGGAGGCGGCGTCGACGAGGTAGGCCAGCTCGAAGGGGTCGTAGCCGATCACGGAGGCGGCGATCCAGTCGAGCGCGAGGGGATCGCGGGAGGCGAAGACGAGGCCCGTCTCGACGGGACGGCCGTTCGCGGGTCCGTCGCCCTCCATCGACACGACGGCGTCCATCAGGCAGAAGGCGGGCTTGGAGGCCAGGGCGATGTCCACGAGCATCGAGCCGAAGTCCGCCGCGCCGGGGAAGCGCAGGTGGAAGCCGCTCTTGCCGAGGCCCGGCACGAGGCCGAAGAGGTTCTTGATCGCGCCGGTGTAGCGCATCAGCCTGTGCGTCTTGAGTTTGGGCAGCGAGACGAGGAGGTCGGCCTCCTTGAGGGCCGAGGCGAAGGCGAAGCGCTTCACTCGCTTGCCTTCGGGGCATTCGTAGACGGCCTCGGTCGAAAAATCGATCCACTCGACTCCTTCGTCCTCGCAGGCCGCGGCTATGCCCGAGCGGCGCGCCGCGGTCTTGGGCGACTGGAAGGCCGGCGATTCCCCCGCCATGATCCTCGCGGCGCCGCGGGACTTCAGGAGGCGGGCGAAGGACGCGAGGAGCTCTCCGCGCGTCGAAATGGCCTTCTCGGGCGGGGATGCGCTGAGGATGTTGGGCTTGAGCAGGACGGTCTTGCCCCTGACATCGGGCATCTCGGCGAGTTCCACCGCCTCGGCCACCGCCCGGTCCAGGACGGCGGTATCGTAGGTCGGGCATCGGACTATGGCTACTGCTGTCTTCATGCTGGGTTCTCCGAGAATGACTATACCCGTCGCAAGGCCGGCGCAGGAAGGGGAGCGCAGCTAGAACAGGAGGCCGAGACCGAGACCGATTCCGATCACCGGGGCGGTTCCGGGCTCGAGCGCCGTGTCGAGGCAGGCGGACGCGACGAAGGGCGTCGAGCCCAGCATGAGCCTGCCTTCCAACGCCGCCTGCGCCGGCCACGCGGGCGAAAGCGAGGCCCCCGCGAAGGCCAGGGGGAGCTCGCCCGAGACGCCCGCCCGGAACGAGCTTCCCTCGATCCAGAGGCCGGCCCTCGCGAGGCCCAGGAAGGTGGGCGAACTCGATGAGAGGTCCAGGAGTGCCCCGGGGGAGAGCGCGAAGGAGAAATCCCCGAGTCGGAGCGATAGAGGCAGGGAAGCCTCGACCGCGCTCCCGGCGCCGGGAAGAGAGGGCGCGGCGGCCGAGCTATAGCCCCCCCTGAGGAAGAATGCCCCGCCGAACGGGCTCGCCCTGTCCCCGAACAGGGAGAGGAGGGCCGAGCCCTCGAGATCGCCCCCTGCGTTCGAGCCCGTCTCGACGCCCGCGTCGGCCGCGATGGTGGCGACGCCGGCGATCGAGAGCGCCGTCGAAAGGCCGAAGGCGGAGGACTCGGGATTGTCGAGTGGCGCGAACCAGGATGCTTCCGCCGCCAGTGTGCCGGCGGGCTGGGGCAGGGGGTCGGGCATGTACAGGAGGCCCGGCACTGCGGAGGCGGTCCCGATCGATCGTACCACGAGGGTGGAGTCGATCTCCACCTCGGCGCGGAGCTCGATGGTGCCGTCAGGTCCGATCTCCTGACCTTGCTGCCCCCCCCCGGCCGGCTGGACGGGGACGCCGGGCGCGGGGGTCGCGACGAGGAGGACCGAGTAGACGCCGTCGGGCAGCGGCTTCCCGTCCTTGCCCAGGCCCTTCCAGAGGCTCGACTGGGCCCAGGTATCGATGTTCGGAAAGTCCAGGGTCCCGACCGGCGCGCCGTCCGGCCCCCGGATCTCGGCTCGGGCGGAGCCGTAGTTCGAGGCTTGGAACTCCAGGTAGGCCTTGCCGCGAGCCCCGGCGTTGCGTGGATTGAAGACCTGCCGGTCGAAGCCGAGCCGCGCGATCGCGAAGGGAGCCTTCGCGAGCGAGAGGTCGACGTAATACGTGGCCTTATCGCCAACATCGACGGTAATTTGCTGATCGAGGTAGCCGAAGCGTCTGATCTGGACTCGGTGCGTCCCGACGGGGACCTCGACGATCCCCGCGCTCGGGGGCGAACCGTCGATCGTGACCGCTGCGTCCTTCGGCTCCACGTTCATCGAGATGTAGCCGGTGATCCTCTCGGGCTTGAGAGTTATGGTATAGAGCGTCTTTTCGTCGAGCTTGAGCCAGAACCCGAGATTGCGGTACCCCGACAGCTCGAGCTCGAAATAGTGGCTGCCGGGGGCGATGCTGCCCGAATAGGGGATGTTGGCGGTGGGGACCGTGCCCATATCGACTTGGTCTATATAGAGCTCTCCGCCTCCGATATCGCAGAAAATTTGGTAGTTGGAGATGCCCGCGTTCAGAGTAGGGGCGTTGAGGACTCCCACCCTGTCGTTGGTCGCGAAGAGGGGGACGATCTGGTTCGGATTGAAGCTGACCGTGTATTTCGTCTTCTCCTCGAGCGTGAGCCAAATACCCAGGGGATCGTAGCCGGGGAGGTCGAGCTCCAGGTAATGGCTGCCCGGCGCGAGGCTTCCGGCGTAGGGCACGGGGCCTGCGTAGTTCCTGTCTATATAGAAGGTACCCCCGTCGATCGGGCAGAGGGCCTGGAGCCCGGAGAGGCCCGCGCTCGAGCCGGGCTCCGCAGTCACCGTGATCATTTCGTTGGTCGGGAGGGGGGAGGTCCGGGGGCCCGCTGCTCCGGGCGACGGCGCGAGGACCCCGAGCGCGTAAGAGCCGGTCGCGGGGAGGGTCGCGATGGCGAAAGAGAGGACCAGGGGCGATAGCTGGCGAATCATGCGTCAACAATACCGCTCGGCCGGGCGGCGTGCCACTGCTTGCGGAGCCGGGCCTCGGTATGGCAACCTGCCCCCATGCCGCCACGACGACCGGGAACGCGATCGCGGCCTTCGCGCCTGGGGATCGCCGCCCTCGCCTTGGCCATCCTCTTGGCGGGCTCCGCCTGCGCGAACCCCTGGACCCGGAAGCGCCTCGCCTCCCTCGACCTTTCGCGGAAGGCGGCGCAGGTCCTCCTAATTGGCGTGGAGGGCGCGGGCGAGCCTTCTCCCGAGACCGAGGCTCTCCTGGAGAGCATGCCCGTCGGCGGCGTCGTCCTCTTCGGATTCAACCTCCCTGCCTCGCCGGAACAGGCCGGTCTCTACACGGCGGCCCTCCAGGACGCGGTCGCCCGCGGCGAAGCCTCCCGATCCCAGGATGCCATTCCCCTCGTCGTGGCCATCGACCACGAGGGCGGCTCGGTTTTCCGCTTCAAGGGGGAAGGC
This sequence comes from uncultured Treponemataceae bacterium, assembly GCA_964404145.1. Classification (GTDB taxonomy): domain Bacteria; phylum Spirochaetota; class Spirochaetia; order Treponematales; family Rectinemataceae; genus UBA1306. The sequence goes on along the minus strand of CAYOIX010000028.1, from coordinate 43,637 downwards.
ATCACGCGGATACCTCCACCCTCGGAGGTCGGCCCGAGGGGAGGAAGCTACGCCCTCCTCCTGGGGCATGCGGCCGGGGCCGAGCTCCGCGACCTGGGCTTCAATATGGCCCTCGCTCCGGTCGTCGAGCTCCTCACCGACGAGGACGAGCGCTTCCTCGGCTCCCGCTCCTACGGGCGCGAGGCCGCGGGGGTCGACGCAGCCGCGGGAGCCTACATCCGGGGCATCCAGGCCGAAGGGGTCGCCGCCGTCGCCAAGCACTTTCCCGGGAACGCGGACGGGGACCCGCACCTGGTCCTGCCCGAGCTCGACATATCCGAGGAGGTCTACGAGCGCGACTACCTGCCCCGCTTCGCGTCGGCGATCGCGAACCGGGTCTCGGCCGTCATGCTCTCGCACGTCCTTTTCCGCGCGGTGGATCCGGACCATCCGGCGAGCCTCTCCCCGGCGGTGGCGAGCGGCGAGCTCCGCAAGCGCCTCGGCTTCGAGGGGGTCGCCATCACCGACGATCTCGGCATGAAGGCTCTCAGCTCGCGCTCGAGCCCCGAGCGCTCCGCGGTCGCGGCCCTGGCCGCGGGCGCCGACCTCCTCATGCTGACCGACATGAGGGCGGCCACCCGGGTGCGCGACGCCATCGTCGCGGCGGTGAAGGAGGGCGGACTTTCGCCGCGGAGACTCGACGAGGCCGCCGCTCGGGTCCTCGAGCTCAAGCGCCGCTTCGGGATGGAGTCGGGCCTCGATCCCGCGACCCGCGCGAAGCGGCTCTCCGCCTTCGAGCCCCTGGTCCGCGAGTACGCGGCCCGTGTGCGCGCCTTCTCGCTCCGGCCCGGGCGCCCCGAAGGACGAGGCGATTCCGGGATCCCCCCCGCATTTTGAAATCAGCCTCGGGCCGGGGCGCGCCGATGATGAACAGGTGCGATTCCACCCACGCGCCGCGGGCGTCGCCGCCCTGGCCATCGGCTTGGCCTCGAGGGCCTTCGCCGCACCGGCCGCCTTGACGCTCGGCCCCGGCGACCTCAGGATCGAGGCGGCGGAGGGCGGCTACCAGCTCTACGTCCGCGCGAAGGCGGGCTTGGGCTCCATCCTCCTCACCGAGTCCACGAAGGATCCCGCGCTCAAGACCGACAGCTACGCCTATCGCGCCCTCGAGGAGAACGCGGTCAACGGCCGCGAGCTGAGGATCTTCTCCGGCAAGACCATGCCCAGCCCCAACGAGCTCCACTTCCTGGTGGATTCGAGCCCCGAGGCGGATCCCGGCTTCGGCCGCGCCTTCCATATCCTAATTCCCCGGGTCGTGGCCTGGGGCTATCCCTGGTCCCGCTCGGGCCGAGTGTCGATCCGCGACGGATCCTTCGTCAATATCCGGGCCTTCGCCAAGCCTTACGCCGACTACTCGGGGCCCTTCGCCGACAATCCCTACGTCGTCCGGGTGAACCCCGCGGCGACGGCGCCTTCCTCCGTCCCGGCGGCCGCTAGGCCCGAGGCGCCCCCGTCGCCGGCAGCGCCATCGACGCCGTCGGCATCGGCTCCCGCGCCGGCTCCGGCCGCGGCCGCGGCCGCGGCAGCGGCAGCGGCAGCATACGACGCGAGTCTCTATTTCCCCGAGACCGTCTCGGCGTTTCGAGGCATAGCCGACGCGAACCGCGGCGAGCTCCGCTTCGCCTCGACGGACCAGGATATTGTCGGCCAGATCGACGCCCTCCTCGCCGCCCGGAAGGGTAAGTCCCTGGACCTTGTCCTCTGCCTCGATACCACGAGCGGCATGGCCGGCGCGCTCGACGCCCTTAAGGCCCGGCTTCCGGCCGCGCTCTCGAGGAGGGTCTCCGATTTCCCCTCGTTCAGGCTCGGCCTCGTAGCCTTCAAGGACTATTTCGAGGAGTACCTGGACAGGCGCTTCGATTTCACGCGGGACCTGGGCCTGTTCTCCGCCCAGCTCGACGCGCTCCAGGCTGGGGGCGGCCGCGATCTCTCCAAGGCGGTCTACGAAGGCCTTTTCGCGGCCGAGAGCGGCTTCCCCTGGTCGGCCCAGTCTCGCCTCGTCGTGCTCGTCGGGGATGCGCCTCCCCATGCCCAGCCGCGCGGCTCGGTGGACGGAGCCGCCGTCGCCGATGCCGCGTCCGGCTCGGACATCGTGGTGGACGCGGTGGCGGTTCCGAGATGAAGGCGGAAAATCCCGATTGCGTGAAAAGGACCCTTCGAGTAGAGTGGATGGCGCGATGAGGGAGCAAATCGAAGCGCTCGCGCGAACCTGGCTTGGACGCGTACTCGGCGGCCTGCGGGGGATGGAGAGGCTCGCCGCGAAGAAGGCGGCGGCAGTCTCGTCGGTGCTCCTCGTCTCCCTCCTTTTCCTCTTCGGCTCGGCGGCCGCCCCGAACCTCTCGGCATCCGCGGCGCGGGGCTTCGCCGCGGGCGGCGCCGCCGCCTCGAAGGGCCCGGGAGCGGTCGGCGGGGCGGAGGTGGCGGGGGACGATGCGGCCGAGGGCCGCGCGGACCGCGGCCTCTTCTTCACCGCGTACATGGTGCGGCGGGGCGATACCCTTTCCGGTATAGCCGACGACTTCAACGTCAGCCTGGATACGGTCGTGAGCTTCAACGGGGTGAAGAACGCCCGGACCTTGCAGCCGGGCGACATCCTCAAGATCCCGAGCATGTCGGGCATCCTCTACACCGCCAAGGCGGGGGACGGAGCGACGACCGTCGCGGCGGCGAACGGCGTCTCCGCGGACCGCGTCATCGAGGCCAACGGCCTCATGTCCGACGCCCTGGAGCCGGGGCGCCGCCTCTTCCTCCCCGACGCCAAGCTCGCCTCCTTCACTCTCCGGGAGATATCGGGCGACCTCTTCGCCTGGCCCGCCCGAGGCTGGATCTCGAGCTGGTACGGCTGGCGGAGCGATCCTTTCAGCGGCGGGCGCGTGTTCCACAACGGCATCGACATCGGCGTGGACATGGGGACGCCCGTCCGGGCCGCGATGGACGGCATCGTCTCGGAGACCGGCTACAATTCGGGCTTCGGCAACTACGTCGTCCTCTCGCACCACGCAGGCTGGCAGAGCCTCTACGGCCACCTCCAGTCGATATCGGTCAGGGAAGGGCAGCGCGTCGCGTCGGGGGAGAGGATCGCCTGGTCGGGCAACACGGGCTACAGCACCGGCCCCCACCTGCATTTCTCGGTGTTCAAGAACGGCAGGACCGTGAATCCCTTCAATGTCCTGCACTAGATTCGAGGCGGCATGATCGAGCTTACCGGCATTCCCGCGTCCCCAGGCGTAGCAGTGGCGCGCGTCTACCTCTTCGCGACGGAGGACTCCTCGTCCGTGCCCGTCCGCTCCATCGAGCCCTCGGAGCTGTCCTCGGAATGGGCGCGCTTCCTCGACGCAGTGGCGAAGGCGAAGGCGGAGGTCGCCACTCTCCGGGACAAGGCCAGGATCGAGGCGGGCGAGGACCAGGCCGCCATCTTCGAGTCCCATCTCCTCATGCTGGACGATCCGGACCTCCACGAGAAGATCGAGCGCTCCCTGGGGCAGGCTATGGTCAACGTCGAGCGGATCGTCGCGGACGTCGAGCGCGAATTCGCGGACAAGCTCGGCCGGGCCGAGGATCCTTCGCTGCGCGACCGGGTCACGGACATCCAGGACGTCTCGCGGAGGATCCTCGGGCACCTCCTCGAGCGCCAGCGCCCGAGCCTCGCGGACCTCCAGGAGGACGTCGTCCTCGTCGCGCGGGACCTCCTGCCTTCCGACATGATCTCGATGAGCCGCGCGCGCGTGAAGGCGGTCGTCACCGAGTCGGGCGGACGGACGAGCCACGTCGCCATCCTCGCGAGGGCCTTCGAGATACCGGCCGTCCTCGGAGTGGCCGGCGCCATGGCCAGGCTGCGCCAGGCGGCCGTGGCCGCCGTCGACGGCGACCGCGGCCTCGTGACGGGCGACCCCGACGGCGAGGCCCTGGCCCGGAGCGCGGCCGCCCGCAGCGCCTCGGCGAAGCGGCAGCACGAGCTCGACGCGCTCCGCGACCTGCCCTCCTGCACGCTGGACGGGACTCGCGTCCTCGTCAAGGCCAACATCGAGGTGCCGGAGGAGGCCGAGGCTGTGCTCGCGCACGGCGCCGACGGCGTCGGCCTGTTCCGGTCCGAATTCCTCTTCCTCGGGGGGCACGTGCCCGACGAGGATGAGCAGTACGACGCGTACCGGCGGGTCATCGAGTCCATGAAGGGGAAGCCCGTGACCATCAGGACCCTCGACATCGGGGGCGACAAGGTCCTGCCCGAGCTGGGCGCCCAGGACGAGAAGAACCCGCTCCTGGGCTGGAGGGCGATCCGCTTCTGCCTGAGCCGCGTCGACGTCTTCAAGACCCAGCTGCGCGCGATCCTCCGCGCGGCGGTCTTCGGCGAGACGAGGATCATGTTCCCTATGATCGCCACCGCGGACGAGCTCGAGCGCGCCCTCGCGGTCGTGGACACGGCCCGCGCCGAAGTCGTCGCCAGGGGCCAGGCGGCCGCGATGGACCTGCCGATCGGGATCATGATCGAGATACCGGCGGCCGCGATGACGAGCGACATCCTCGCGCGCAAGGCGGACTTCTTCTCGATCGGGACAAACGACCTCATCCAGTACACGATGGCGGTCGACCGGGGCAACGAGAAGGTCGCCTACCTGCACGAGCCCTACCATCCCGCGGTGCTGCGGCTGGTGCAGAGGACCATCGACAACGGGAGGGCCGCCGGCATCCCCGTGGGCATGTGCGGGGAGATGGCGGCGGACCCGGCCTCGGCCGTCGTCCTCCTCGGCCTCGGCCTCGAGGAGTTCTCGATGTCGAGCGCCGCCATACCCGCCGTGAAGCGCGCCATACGCTCGACCAGCCTGGCCGACGCGAAGGAAGTGGCGCTCGCCGCCATGGCCCTCTCCTCCTCGGCCGAGGTCGCGGCCTATCTAAAGTCGCGCCTCGCGTAGTATGCTCGCTCCCATCGAGGAGTACGAAGCTTGGATAGGAAACTACCCGTCGGCGGCGCCGACCAGGCCGTCGGCGAGGCCGGCGACGGGCCGGCGAGGCGTCCGCGCTACGACAACCTTCCCGTAGTCGTCATAGCCGGCAGGCCCAACGTCGGGAAGTCGACCCTCTACAATCGCATCCTGCACAAGCGCCGCGCCATCACCGACCCGACGCCCGGCGTCACCCGCGACCTCGTCGACTCGATCTGCGAGCTCCGCGAGTCGGGCAGGGTGTTCCGGCTCGTCGACACGGGCGGCTTCAAGCTCGAGCGGGAGGGCCTCGACGAGCTCGTGGTGGCGAAGAGCCTCTCGTCGCTCGAGGGCGCGGACCTCATCCTCTTCCTCGTCGACGCGATGTCGGTCACTCCCGAGGACGAGGAGTTCGCGGCCCTCCTCCGCAAGTGGACGCCCAAGGTCCTCCTCGTCGTCAACAAGGCCGACTCGCCGGAGCGCGACGCGGGAGCCTGGTCCCACGCCTCCTGGGGCTTCGAGCCCGTGGTCTTCGTCTCGGCGGAGCACGGCCGCAACCTCGACCTCCTCGAGGCCGAGATCGTCGGGCGCCTGGATTTCGCCAAGGTCGTCCGGGTCGAGGAGGAGGGCGCGCCGATCAGGCTCGCCATCATGGGCAAGCCCAACACCGGCAAGTCCACCCTCCTCAACCGGCTGGTGGGCGAGGACAAGGCCATCGTGAGCGATATCGCGGGCACGACCCGGGATATCGTGGAGGGCCGCTTCGAGCGCCGGGGCCGGCGCTTCGTGGTCCTCGACACGGCGGGGATCAGGCGCAAGGGCAAGGTCACCGAGAACGTCGAATACTATTCGGTCACCCGCTCCATCAAGGTAGTCCAGGATTGCGACGTCGTCGTCCTGATGATCGATGCGGTCGAGGGCCTGACCGACCAGGACAAGAAGATCGCCGCCTTCGCGGTGGCCGAAGGCAGGGGCCTGATCTTCGCCCTGAACAAGTGGGACAAGATGCCCGATCTCAAGAACGCCTTCGAGGCGGCCCGCGACAAGCTGCGCTACTTCTTCGGCCAGATGGCCTACGCTCCGGTCCTCCCGCTTTCGGCCAAGGACGGCGAGGGCACGGACAAGCTCGTGACGACCATCGTGACCCTCTACGGCCAACTCAACAGGAAGATCGAGACCAGCAGGCTCAACAAGGCCGTCGAGGGCTGGGTCGAGACGACGCCGCCGCCCGTGGGGCCGCGCACGCGCTTCAAGCTGCGCTACGCCGTGCAGACCTCGATCAATCCGCAGAAGTTCGCGATCTTCGCCTCCCGGCCCGAGGCAGTCACCGAGGCCTACGTCGCCTTCCTCCGCAACAAGATCCGCGACGATCTCGGGATGGACAAGATACCGGTCGTCCTCGAGATCAAGGCCTCCCACGCCTCCTCGGTCTACGAGGCGCCGTCGAGGGCGGTTCGCGTCCGGCAGAGCGCCCGTCCCTCGGCCCCCAAGGCCCCGCCGGCGAAGGCCGGCGGAGCCGGCCCCAAGAAGGGGTCGCGCGCCGATCCCGGGAAGGCGGGCCGAACTTCGTCGGTCCGCGCCGAATCCGATCGGGAGATCCGGGCCCTGTCCAAGAAGGGAAGCCACGCCGCGCCCAAGAAAGGCGTCGCCGCCAGGAAGGGGACGTCGGCCAAGAAGACCTCCGGCGCCCCGGCCAAGGGCCGCGTGCCCTCCCGGAACCCGGATTCCAAGGAGCGGATCGGCGCCAAGCGCGACGCCGCAGCGTCGCGCGCCCGCGCGCGCAAGCGCGGAGGCGGCTAGCCCTTGGCCGCCTACTCGACGGGAAAGGTGGAGCGCCTTCTCGGCCTGCCTTCGTCGACCCTCCGCTATTGGGAGCGGGAGGTGGCTCTCCTCCAGCCGCGCAAGGATCCCTTCGGGCGCAGGATGTACTCCGAGGCCGATCTCAGGCTGATCCTCAGGCTCAAGCACCTCGCCCTCGACCAGGGGCTCGGCCTCAAGGCGGCGCGCGAGCGCCTCGAGCGCGAGCTGTCCGGCCCCATGCCCGACGAGCGCGCCCGCATCGAGGAGATCCGCGGCGAGCTCATCGCCCTCCTGGCCAAGGCCGACGAGGCGGGTCGGCGCCTCGTCGAGCCATGATGCCGTAGCCGGGACGGGTCAGGCTTTTTCCGGCTCCGCCCCGAACGGCTTCCGCCCCGATTCCTTCATGAAGGGCACCAGGCAAGCCGCGGCCAGCACCAGGACGCCCGAGGCTACGAGGCTCGACGTGAAGCCTCCCGAGCGGCCTTTCATCGCCTGCATGAGATAGACGAAGACCACCGACACCTGCCCGCAGAGCTGGACCAGGCCGTTCGAGGTGCCCTCGGGCGTCGGACGGGCGACTTCCGTGGCGAACTGCATGCCGATCGGCATGACGCTCGTCAGGAAGAAGCCCAGGGCGAAGGCCGAGACAGCGAGCAGCCAGAAACTCTGCGCGAAGGCCATCCCCGCGAGGCCCGGAAGGGAGGCTAGGAGTCCGAGGAGCATCCATGGCTTGCGCCTGCCGGTCCTGTCGGAAAGCGCCGGGATGGCCACCGCCCCGAAGAGTCCCCCGACGAGGAGGAGGGCGCCCAAGGTGCCCGCGTCCGAGGAGCCGAAGCCCCGCGGCGCCACGATCTCGTCGATCCAGGTCGTGAGGCCGTTGAAGAGGCCCATCCCGACGAAGACCACGCCGAGGAAGAGACGGAAGCTCGGCACCGAGAGCGCGTTCCTGAGCCCGTCGAGCATGAGGGCCTTCTCGCCCGCCCCGGCGGGGCCCGAGGGGCTGGGCGGATATTCGCGGGCGACGGCGATGAAGATCAGGGCCGAGACCGCCGCGATGCCGGCGTAGACGTACTGCGCCGCGCCGATGGACAGGGCCGCGGAAAGCGCGGGGCTCGCGAGCATGCCCGCGGCGATGCCCAGGAGATTGGCGAGGGTCACCAGGCCGACTGCGGTCGCCCGCTCGCTCTCGGCGAACCAGTGCGCAGCGACTTTGGTCCACGCGTTGAGGAAGAGGGGTTGGGCCATCGCTATGCCCACCGTCCCCACGACGGCGAGGGCGTAGCTCGGCCCGGCCAGGGCGCGGAGGACGGCGAAAGCCGCCATCATGACGGCGCCGACGCCGGCGGACTTCCGGAAGCCGAAGCGATCGATCGCCCAGGAGGCCGGGATCGAGAGGGGGAGGAAGATGATCATGAAGAGCATAGCCAGGAAGCCTATGGCCAGCTCGGAGACGCGGTAATAGCCGGCGGCGTCCCTCATGATCGGGGAGAAGTCGATCCACAGAGCCTGCATCACGAGATTCACGAGCATGAAAGAAGCGAGAACCGCCCAGCGGTAGGGGTAGACCCGGTACGTGGCACCGTCCATGGCCCGAACGACCTTTCACCCGATGGTTCGAAACCTCGGGCACCCCGATAGTACAATGGTTATCGCGATAATTGTAGTCGAATAAAGAGTCTCGCGGCATGGCCCGCGGATCGGGCGAAAAAAAAGAGGCTGCCCGCAGGCAGCCCCTTATCGATGGAGCGACGGCCGGCTATTTTTTCGGGAAGGGCTCGTACTTCTGACTCGGATCGAAGGTCCCTTCCCGCGCCTCTCCTCTGATGCTCGGGATCTGGAGCTTTTGTCCCGGGAAGATGAGGTTAGGGTTGCCGGGATCGCGGAAAGTCTTTTTGTTCGCCTCGTAGATCGTAGGCCATTTGAGAGGGTTGTTGTAGATGAAGGGATACTCGGCTATGCGCCACAGGCAGTCGCGGAGGCTCGGTATCAGCCTGACCACGTAGACGGCCGGCCACGAGGGCTTTTTGACTTCCTTAACCTCCTTGACCCCGGCGAGGGCCGCGACGCAGGCTCGCGCGCGCTGGGCCGCCGTGCCGTAATCCTGGCTGTCGTAGGCGGCGACCGCGTCGCCCAGGGCCGTCTTGGCCTGACCGTACTCCTTCGGGTAATTGACCGGGGCCGAGATGGCCTCGGCGGCGCTCAGGGCCGTCTTGGCCTGGGCGATGGCGGCGTCCGCGTCGGCCATCGCGATAGCCTGGATGGCCGATACCGTGTCCCGGGCCTTGTCGCCCGCAGTCGGGTAGTCCTCGGCGGCGTAGGCCGCCTGGGCCGAGGAATAGGTCTCGGCCGCGGCCTGGTACTGCGACGGGTAGGAGTCCTTGAAGCCGGCGCCGTCGGCCTGCGCCATCGCGTCCTTGGCCTTGGCCATCTCCCTATCGGCGGCGGCCTTGGCGACCATCTTCGCGACGTACTGGTCCGAGAGGGCTGCGTGCTCCTTGGCCTGGTTGGCGTAGTCCGTGGCGGCGTCGTAGTCGCCGTCGTTGAAGGCCTGGACGGCCTGGGCATTGAGCTCGACGCTCTTCTGGTACTCGGGATTGTCCGCGAGGCCCTGCGCCCGGAGGGAAAGGCCCGAGGCGAGGACCAAGGCGAATAGGATCGGTAGCAGCTTTTTCATGGCTTTCCCCTTTTAGGGCGTGGTCGTCGACGAATTGTCGGGGGTGGTCGTCGACGAATCGTCGGGCGCTGTCGCCGGCGAATTATCGGGGCTGGTCGACGACGAATCGTCGGGCGCTGTCGCCGGCGAATTATCGGGGCTGGTCGACGACGAATCGTCGGGCGCTGTCGCCGGCGTATTGTCGGGCGCGGTCGCCGGCGAATTGTCGGGCGCGGTCGCTGGCGTATTGTCGGGCGCGGTCGCTGGCGTATTGTCGGGCGGATTCGCCTGGAGGAGGGGCTCGGCCTCCTTGGCCTTGCGTTGGCTCTCGGTCGTAGCTTCGTCGGCGGCCTTCATGGCCGCCTCGGCCGTAGCCCGCTTTTCGGCGGCCGCCTGGTATGCCTGGTCGAAGCCCGCGCCGGCGCGATCGTAGGAGTCGGCCGCGGCCTCGTAATCCTTGGCGGCGAGCTGGCTCGATCCTTCGCCGTAGAGAACCTGCGCCGAATCGTACATGTCTTTGACGGCGACGTTGGCCTTGATGTCCTCGGAACGCTGCTTGGAGGCGTCCGTCTTCGCCTTGACTGTGGCGACCGCCGTCTCCCTGCCCTTCTGGACCACGAGATTGAAGCGGAGGATGGCCTCGTCCAGGGCATCGACGCCGGAGGCCCTGTCCGCCGCGTTGCCCGACGCCCAGTACCCGTCCTCGGCCTGGTACTTGTTGTCGGCCAGCTGGTAATTGCCCGAGTCCCACTTGGCGTAGTCCTTGTCCTCGATGCCCTTCTTGAGATCGCTCGCGACCGCGCGCTTCCAGGCGAGCTCGTAATAGAGCAGCGCCTGCTCGAAGCCGGGAATGGCCTCTTCGGCCTTCGAGGCGTCCACGAGATCGGCCGCGGACTTGAAGGCATCGTCGCCCGCGCCGAAGCGCTCGGGCTGCGAGGAGTCGGCGCCCGCCTTGATCGCCGTGGCCTTCATGTCCTCGGCGTCCTTCTTCTTGGCGGCGGCGATATCGACGATTCCCCGCGAGATGAGGTCCTTGTAGGCCGCGATAGCGGCGCCGAGGCCTTCTTTGGCGGCAGGCGCGTCCTTGTCGTCGTAGGACTTGGCGCCCTTCTCGTAGAGCGCCTCCGCGGCCTTGTAGTCGTCGGGCAGGACTTCGAACAATTTGAGGTCGAAGGACTTCTTCTTGAGGTCCTTGGCCTCGGCCATGAGCTTGTCCAGATCGTCCTGGCTGACCGCGGGAGCCGCCGCGGGCTGAGGCTGCGCGGGGGCGGCCGGAGCGGGAGGGGCGACGGGCTCGGGAGCGGGAGGCTTGGGCTTGGTGGCGCAGGATACGATGATCGCGATGGTCGCAACAGCGATCAGGATGGTCTTGAGTGATTTTTTAACTCGTATCATAGGCATCCTCCTGGCTTTTATAGGGAAGATACTGCGATCTTAGCATGAAGCCTAAGGCGGCGGAAGGCTCGGCGGGGCGATTTTAGTCCGGACTTACACTCAGCCGATGACGGATCCGGGGCGAGGGCCCGTAGTTCCCCCGACCGGGGTCCTCTGCTATAGTTGCGGTAGCCATGAGCCAGGCGCGCGGAGCCCTCCTTTGACCGAAAGCCTCGAAATGTACCTCGAGACGATAAGCCTCCTGCGCGACAGGACCAAGATAGCCCGCGTGACGGACATCGCCCGCGAGCTCGGGGTCTCCAAGCCTTCGGTGCACGCCGCCTTGCACGAGCTCGAGCGAAGGGGCTTGATCGAGCATAAGCACTACGGCGAAGTGTACCTGAGCCCCGCCGGCAAGCTCGCCTCGTCCGAGATCCGACGCCGGCACGATCTCCTGACGGCCTTCCTGCGCGAGGTCGTCGGCGTCGGGGCCGAAACCGCCGAGCGCGATGCCTGCCGCATCGAGCATTACCTGTCCAAGGAGACCATGGACAGGATAGGCGAGATAGCCGGCGCCGCCGAATCGGGGAGAAGCCCGCCGGGGTATCGCTAGGCTTCGCCCTCCGGCGAGAAGTCCACGATCCGGCCGCCGGTCATGCGCGCCAGCTCGGCCAGACTCGTGGGCACTCCCGTCGCGTCCGTGCCCGCCGCCGGGTAGATGGTCGTGTAGTCGCCGAGATCCTTGTCCAGGAGTATCTCCACGCCTTCGACGGCGTAGGGGCAGACGCCGCCGGGCCTGTAGCCCGTGACCCGCTCCGTCTCGTCCGCATCGGTCATCGAGAGCTTCGAGCCCGCGGCGCGCTTGAGCGCCGCCGATGGCAGGCGCTTGTCCCCGGGGCAAACCACCATGAAGTAGGCGCCGTCCCTGCCTTTGAAGAGCAGCGACTTCGCGATGCGCGCCGCCTCGACGCCTATGCGCGCCGCCGCGAGCTCGGCGGTGGGGGTGCTGCCCGGCTCGAACTCCAGGGCCTCGAGACCGTTGGCCTCGAGGATCTTCCTCACTTTATCGGGGATCATGGCTCGACGACCACCTCGCCGCTCAGGCCTTGGAGACGGCGGCTCGCCAGACTTTTTCGCCGGCCTCGATATCCGAGAAGGCGCCCGCGGAGCCGGGGACTCCGGGGCCGTCGGACCAGGTCACGGAGGCTGCAAGGGTCTCGGAGCGCACGAATTCCGCGAAGGAGTCGAGCGCGAGTCTCAGGGCCTCGTCGCCCGCGAGCGCGAGCTTGATCCTGTCCGTGACCGCGAGGCCCGCCTCTTTGCGGAGGTTCTGGACGCCGCGCACCAGATCGCGCGCGTAGCCCTCGGCCAGGAGCTCTTCGGATATCTCGGTCTCCAGGGCCAGGGTGAGACTGCCCTCGTTGAGGACCTTGAGGCCCTCCTTCTCGGCTCGGCGGATGTCGACCTTCTCCTTCGTGACCTCGACCGTCCTGCCGGCCGCCGAGAGCTCGAGCGTCGAGCCCTCGAGGAGGCTGGCCACCTCCGCGCCGGTCAGCTTTCCGATGGCCTCCGCCACGGCCTTCATATCCTTGCCGAGCTCCTTGCCCAGGACGCGGAAGTTCGCCTTGGCCGAGTACTCGACGAGCTCCTCCTCGTTTTCGCGGAAGACAACGCGCTTGACGTTGAGCTCGTCGCGCAGCATCTCCTCCATCTCCATGAGCACGGCCCGCTCGCGGGAGTCGCGGGTCACGATGTGGACGGCGGCGAGGGGCTGGCGGATCTTGGCGTCGTTCTGCACGCGGAGGGCGCGACCCATCGAGACCGCGTGCCGCACCGAAGCCATCTTGCGCTCGAGCTCCTCGTCGCGCAGGGCGGGCTCGTACTCCGGCCAATCGCGGAGGTGCACCGATTCCGGCTGGCCCTCGCCGCCGGCGAGCAGGTTTCGCCATATCGCCTCGGTGACGAAGGGCATGAAGGGAGCGGCCACGGCGACCAGGCGCGTCAGCACCCGGCGGAGCGCCGTGTAGGCCTCGGCCTTGTCGTCGTCCCCCCCGCGGCCGGTCTCGCTGGCGCGCCAGAACCTCCGGCGGGAGCGGCGGATGTACCAGTTGTTGAGGCTGTCGATGAAGTCGACTATGGGGGCTATGGCGCCTTGAAGGTCGTAGTCCTCCAGGGCCTTCCCGACGTCGAGGACGAGGGCCTCGCAGAGCGAGAGTATCCAGCGGTCGAGGGGGTTCCGCGCTCCGGCCGAGTCTCGGCCGTCCGGGCTCGGGACTATCGCCGCCTCGGGCATCCGGTCGGGGAAGCCGTCGATGTTCGCATAAGTGACGAAGAAACCGTAGGCGTTCCAGAGCGGGATGAGTATGCCTTTCAGCACGTCCTTCACGCCCTCGTCGGAGTAGCACAGGTCGTCGCAGCGCGTGACCGCGGAGTTCATGAGAAAGAGCCTGAGGGCGTCCGCGCCGAACTTGTCCATGACCTCCGTGGGGTCCGTGTAATTTTTGAGCGACTTGGACATCTTCTTGCCGTCGGAGGCGAGCACCATGCCGGAGACGACGCAGTTCTGGAAGGCGGGCCGGTCGAAGAGCGCGGCGGCGAGGACCGTCAGCGAGTAGAACCAGCCGCGGGTCTGGTCCTGCCCCTCGGAGATGAAGTCGGCGGGGAAGTGGCCCTCGAAATGCTCCTTGTTCTCGAAGGGGTAGTGGACCTGGGCGTAGGGCATCGAGCCGGACTCGAACCAGCAGTCGAGGACCTCGGGTATCCGCGCCATCGTCCCTCCGCAGGAGCAGGGCATGGTGATGTCGTCGACGAAGTGCTTGTGCAGGTCGGCGAGCTTCGCGCCCGAGAGCTTCTCGAGCTCCGCGCGGCTGCCGACGCAGATGGTCTTGTCGCAGTCCGGGCACTTCCAGATCGGCAGGGGATTGCCCCAGTAGCGGCTGCGCGAGATGGCCCAGTCGCGCGCGCCCTCGAGCCACTTGCCGAACCTTCCGTTCTTGATGTGGTCGGGGACCCAATAGACCTTGGAGTTGGCGGCGAGCATCTTCGGCTTCACGGGATCGATCTTGACGAACCAGGATCCGATCGCGCGGTAGATGAGGGGATGGTCGCAGCGCCAGCAGTGGGGATAGGCGTGGAGGATCTGCTCGCGCTTCGCGAGCTTGCCCTCTGCCTTGAGCCTATCCATGATGTCCTTGTCGCAGTCCTTCACGAAGCGGCCCCGGTAGTCCGGCACCTCGGAAGTGAACTTGCACTCGGCGTCGATCGGGCAGACGGTGGGCACGCCCGTGCCCTTGAGGACTTCGTGGTCCTCTTCGCCGAAGCCCGGCGCCGTGTGGACGATGCCCGTGCCGTCCTCGGTGGTGACGTGGGATCCCGTGTAGGTGCGGAAGGCGTTCTGCGCGCGAGCCTCGGCGAAATAGGGGAAGAGGGGCTCGTACTCGATGCCTTTGAGCTCCGAGCCCTTCTTGCGCCAGAGGATCTCGGGCATCGCGCCCTCCTTGTAATAGGCGCCCAGCCGCGACTCGGCGAGGAGGAAGCGCTCGCCGGCGTCGCCCACGAGGACGTAGTCGATGTCCGGCCCGAGGCAGAGCGCAAGGTTCGAGGGCAGGGTCCAGGGCGTGGTCGTCCAGGCGAGGAGAAAGGTCGAGCCGTCCGCGAGTCCGTCCAGGCCGGAGCCCTCGGGCGCGGCGACGGCCTTGAACTTGAGGGTTATGGCCGGGTCGTGGACGTCCTTGTAGCCGCCCAGGGCCAGCTCGTGATTGGAGAGGACGGTCGAGCAGCGGGGGCAGTAGGGGAGGATGTAGTGGCCCTCGTAGATCAGGCCCTTGTCCCAGAGGCTCTTCATCACCCACCAGATGGATTCCATGTAATCGGGGTCCATGGTCTTGTAGTCGTTGTCGAAGTCGACCCAGCGGCCGGCCCGGGTCATGATCGTGCGCCACTCTTTCACGTAGCGCAGGACCGCGGAACGACAGGCCTCGTTGAAGTTGGCGATGCCGTAGCGCTCGATGTCGGTCTTCGAGTCGAGGCCCAGCTCCTTCTCGATGAGGTTCTCGACGGGAAGGCCGTGGCAGTCCCAGCCGAAGCGGCGCTCGACCTTGAAGCCGCGCATCGCCTTGTAGCGCGGGATTATGTCCTTGATGGTGCCGGGCACGAAATGCCCGAAATGCGGGAGGCCGGTCGCGAAGGGGGGGCCGTCGTAGAAGACGAACTCCTCCCTGCCCTCGCGCTGGGAAATCGACTTCTCGAATATCCGACCCGACTCCCAGAATCGGACTATGTCCTCTTCCATCCTCGGGAAGCTGACTTTCGGATCGACCGGCTTGTACACGATGCTCCTCCTCGAAATCTGCCGGCCGACGCCGGGTCAAGGATTATCGCACGAAGTCGAGCCGGGAATCCAGACCGCCCCCCCGCGCGCCGGATGCGCAGCACGCGGTCGGCGATCGCCAGGTCCCGCTCGCGATGGCTGATGACGATGATCGATCTGCCGGCGAGGCGATCGGCCATCGTCCGGAGCAGGGCCTCCGCCGTCGCGTCGTCGAGGCCCTCGGTCGGCTCGTCGAGGAGATAGATCGGAGCCTCCCTGAGGAAGGCGCGCGCGATCGCGACGCGCTGCCGCTCGCCCGCCGACAGGGCCTTCCCCGTCTCGCCGACGATCGTGTCGAGCCCCTCGGGCAACCTGGATACGAGCTCGGAGAGCCGGGCGGCCCGGATCGCCTCGAGGAGCCGCGCCTCGTCCTCGGGGAGGGGATCCCCGCCCTCGGGCCTGGCCGCCACCATGAGGTTGTCGCGTATCGAGGCATGGTAGAGGAAGGGGGATTGGGGCAGGACCGAGAAGAAGCCGCGGGCCTCGTCCGGATCGATGGATCGCAGGTCGCGCCCCTCCAGCTCGATCGTCCCGCCCTGGTAGTCCCAGAACCGCAGGAGGACGCTCACGAGACTGCTCTTGCCCGCGCCCGAGGGGCCGGCGAGACCGAGCCTCGCGCCGGCCGCGAGGTCGAAGGAGAGGCCGTCGAATATCGGCTGCAGCTCCGGCGCGTAGCGGAATCGCAGGTCGCGGACGGAGAGTCCGGCGGCCGGCGGAGGCGCGGCCCGCGGCGAGGCCGCGGGCCGCGCCGGGACGGCCGGCTCGGCGTCGATGATCTCGAAGAGCCGCCTCGCCGCGGCGGCCATCTCCCCCGCTTTCTGGATCGCCGTCGGCAGGGGCAGGATGGCTTCGAAGCTCGCGAGCGCGAACACCGTGAGCATGGCCAAGTCGGCCGGCGGCAGGCCGCCCGGGCCGAGCATGCCGACGAGGACGAAGGCCGAGCCCGTTGCGGTGAGGGAGCTGGCCGCGACGACCGCGGCCTCGCCGATCCCGCGGATCGAGTTCAGCCTTCTCCTGCTCCCGTCGAGACTCGCGGAGATGTCGTCCAGCGACCGCGCCCGCGGCCCGGCCGCCCCCAGCGCGACGAGCTCCGCCATGCCCTCGATCTCCTCGACCAGGGCGGCGCGCAGCTCCGCCGAGCGCAACACGACCTCGCGTCCCGGGCGGGAGGCGAGAGCGGCGAGGGCGAGCGGCGCCGCGAGGCCCGCCGCGAGGAGCCCGAGGCCGTCGATCCAGGCCAGGGCGGGGTCGAAGCGCGAGAGGAAGGGGAGGATGCAGGCCCCCGCGAGGAGAGCGACGACCGCAGGCACCAGGCCGCGGACATAGTAGTCGTCGAGGGTGTCGATGTCGGCTCGAATGCGGGCCAGGAGATCCCCGCTCCTGTATCCGGCGAGACTCGCCGGCGCGAGCGGCTCGACGCGCCGGTAGAACCACAGACGCAGCGAGCCCAGGATCCGGAAGGTCGTGTCGTGGTTCGCGAGACGCTCGGCGTAGCGCCCAGCGGCCCGGACGACGGCGAGGGCGCGGACGCCGACGGCCGGGAGGGTGTAGTCCATGGCCGCGCCGAGGGACCCCGCGATCGCCATCGAGGCAATGAACCAGCTCGACAGCGCCAAGAGCCCTATGTTCGCCAGGACGGTCGCGAGCGCGAGGGCGATGCCCAGGGCGACCCGGCGCCAATGCGGCGCGAGCAGCTCCGCGAGGCGGAGGAAGTCCCTCATCCGGAGATCCTCATGGCTACGCTGCGGTCCACGGAGACGAGTGGGCGATGCGTGGCGACGATCATGGTCCTCCCCTCCGATAGAGCGCCGATGGAGGCGTTCACCAGCTCCTCGCTGCGCGGGTCGAGGTGGGCGGTCGGCTCGTCGAGGAGGAGGAGCCGCGGGGTCCTGAGGAAGAGCCTCGCCAGCGCCAGTCTCTGCGCCTGCCCCGACGAGAGGCTCCGTCCCCCCTCTCCGACGAGGCAGTCCAGGCCGGAGGGCAGGCCCTCCGCGAACTCGTCGACATGGGCCATCCGCGCCGCCGCCTCGATGTCGGCCTCCGAGGCCCCAGGCCTTCCGAGGCCGATATTGAAGCGGATCGAGCCGCGGAATATCGTCGGGCGCTGGGGCAACCAGGCTATGCCTTCGTACAGCGAGGCGCGCGGCACCAGAGCGATGTCGCGGCCGTCCAGGGCGATGCCGCCCTTGGTCGGAGCCGCGAAGCCCAGGAGGAGGCTCAGGACAGTGGACTTCCCGCAGCCGCTCGGGCCGACGAGGGCGAGATGCTCCCCGGGAGCCACCGCGAAGGTCAGGCCCTCGAGCACCGGCCTGCCGGGATAGGCGAAATGGACGTCCAGGAATTCGACGGCCGCGCCGCGCCCCGGGGGAGGGCCCGAATCGGCTTCCGGGCGCGGGCCGGGCGCCGGCGGCCTGAAGGCCGGATCGGTCGCGGCCATCTTCTCGAGGAGCCCGCGGACCTGCTCGGCGGCGCTCGTCGCGGCCATCCGCGCGTGATACTGGGTGCCCAGGGCCCGTAGCGCGAGGAAGTACTCGGGCGCGACGAGGAGGATGAAATAGCCGGAAGAGAAGCGCATCGCGCCCGACAGGAGGCGGAGTCCGGTGAGCACCGCGACGATGGCGATGCTCACCGCGGTGATGAGCTCGAGCATGAACGAGGAGATGAAGGCGATCCGCAGGACGGACATCGTCGCGACCCGGTACTCGTCGCAGCTTCGCTCGATCTCCCGGGCCTCGCGCCGCGAGGCGCCGAACATCCTGATCGTGGCCAGGCCCCGCAGCGCGTCGAGGAAGCGGCCGCTGATCCGCGCCAGGGTCGCCCACAGGCGCCGGTTCCGCTCGTGGGCCTCCTCGCCAATCACGATCATGCTCAGGGGGAGGAAGAGGGCGGTCAGGACGAGGACGAGGCCGGATATCCAGTCGAGGGGGAAGATCGCGGCGAGGACCGTGAAGGGAAGGAGGGTCGCTATCGCCCGCTGGGGCAGGTAGCCCGAGTAATAGCCCTCCAGGGATTCGACCGCGTCGACGGCCGCTTCCGCGATCTCCCCCGCGCGCATCCTCGCGAGGGCGATCGGGCCGATGTTCCGGAGGCCCTCGGTCAATTCGCGGCGGACGGCGCGCTTCACCGCGGAGGCGCACTCGAAGGCCGCGCGCCTGACTCCCCAGGTCGCGAGGGCGCGCAGGGCGATGGCCCCGAGGAGGGCGGCGAACAGGGGGACGAGCTCGGGCAGCCCGCTCCCCCTCATGATGGCCCGGTCGACTATCGCTACGAGGAGGGCGGTCTGCGCGATGACGAGGATGCCGGCCAGCTCCCCGAGAGCGACCGTCACGGCCAGCCGCCGCCGCGCGGGCCTTCCGCGCTCATCCAGCCACTCGCGGTCCCCTTCCATGCCCGGAGTGTACGAAGGATCCCCCTGGAATGGCAATCTGCCATATGCGATACTCGGAAAGCAGAGGGGGATCATATGAGCGTAGAGGCTCTCTCTCGCATCCAGTTCGCGACCGTGGCGATATTCCACTTCCTGTTCGTGCCGCTGACTCTGGGGCTGAGCGCCCTGGTGGCGTTCATGGAGACCCGCTACGCGCGGACCGGCGACGAGACCTACCTTCGGATGACGAAGTACTGGAGCCGGCTCTTCCTCATCAATTTCGCCGTCGGAGTCGTCACCGGCATCACCCTCGAGTTCCAGTTCGGGATGAACTGGGCCGAATACTCGAAATTCGTCGGGGACATCTTCGGCGCCCCCCTCGCGATCGAGGCGACGGTGGCCTTCTTCCTCGAATCGACCTTCCTCGGGCTGTGGGTGTTCAGCTGGAAGCGGGTGTCCAGGGGGGTCCACGCGGCGATCATGTGGGTCGTGGCCGGGGCGAGCACGCTCTCGGCGTTGTGGATACTCCTCGCGAACGGCTGGATGCAGAAGCCCCGCGGCTTCGTCCTCGTCGGCGGCAGGGCCCAGCTCGTCGACTTCGGGGCCCTGCTCTGGAACCCCTACGCCTGGATCAAGCTGTTCCACGCGAGCATGGCGGCCTTCACCCTCTCGGCCTTCTTCATAATGGGCATATCGGCCATCCACCTCCTCCGCGGCAGGAGCGTCGACCTGTTCAAGCGGTCCTTCAGGATCGGCGCCACCGTGGGCATCGCCGCGTCGCTCTTGATCATCCTCGCGGGGGACTTGTCGGGCCGGCAGGTGGCCGAATACCAGCCGACCAAGCTCGCCGCGATGGAATCGCAGTGGACCACGGTCAAGGCGGCCCCGTTCTACATCCTCGAGCTTCCCCAGCCCAAGGCCGAGCGCAACAGCGTGGAGGCCCTCCCGATCCCGAACATGCTCAGCCTACTCTCGTACCACGACCCGAACGCGACGGTGAAGGGACTCCTCGACTTCCCCGCGGACCGGCGGCCTCCGGTCGCCGCGGCCTTCTGGAGCTTCAGGATCATGGTCGCCCTCGGCTTCCTCTTCGTCCTCCTCTCGCTGCTCGCGGCGGTCTTCTCGTGGAGGGACAGCCTCGCGACGAAGCGCTGGTTCCTGTGGATCATGCCGTTCGCGATCGTGCTTCCCTACGTCGCCTGCGAGCTAGGCTGGATCCTCGCCGAGATCGGCCGCCAGCCCTGGATCGTCTACGGCCTGCTCCGGACGAAAGATGCCGTATCAGCGTCGATCACGGCGAGCGACGTCCTCATCTCCCTCGTCGGCTTCGTCATCCTCTACGGCAGCCTCGCCGCGGTCGACGCCTTCCTTCTCGTCAAGTACGCGCGCAAGACTGAGGAATGAAAGGAGGGGCTGCATGACGCTCCAAATTCTGTGGTTCGTGCTCTGGGGAGTATTGTGGGCGGTCTATTTCATGCTGGACGGCTTCGATTTCGGAGCCGGCATGCTGCGGAACTTCCTCGCAGGGGACGAGTCCGAGCGGGCCCTCGCCCTGGCGGCGATCGGCCCGGTCTGGAACGGCAACGAAGTGTGGCTCATCACCGCCGGTGGGGCGACCTTCGCAGCCTTCCCGCTTACTTACGCCTCGATGTTCAGCTTCCTCTACCTGCCCATGCTCCTTATTCTCTTCTCCCTCATCGTGCGCGGGGTCGCCATCGAGTTTCGGAACAAGTCGGAGGGGGCGCGATGGCGCTCGTTCTGGGACTGGGCGCTCGCGGTCTCTAGCTTCACGGCGCCCCTCGTGCTCGGCCTCGGTTTCGGGAACATCTTCCGGGGGCTGCCGATCGCGCATGACGGCTATCGCGGCGGGTTCTTCATGCTCTTCAACGGCTACGGCCTGCTCACCGCCGCCCTCTTCATCGCGCTCTTCCTCCAGCACGGCGCGCTTTGGCTGGAGTTTCGCGCCGAAGGCCGCCTCGCCGAGCGCTCGCGCGCGCTGGCTTCCGTCCTCTGGTTCGTCGCGCTGGGCGTCGCGGCAGTCTTCCTCGCGGCGACCGCCTTCGCCACCAGGCTCTACGACAATTACATCGCCGGGCCCCTGTGGCTCGCCGTCCCGATCCTGGCCGTCGCCGCTCTCGTCGCGGTCGGACCGCTCCACGCGCGATCGAAACCCTTGGGCGCCTTCGCGGCTTCCTGCGCCGCGATCCTCCTCGTGATGGCGACGGCCCTCGTGGGCTTGTTCCCGAACCTCATCCCTTCGAGCCTCGACCCTTCGGCGAGCCTCACGGCCTTCAACTCGTCCTCGGGGCCCTACACCCTCGGGCTCATGGCCATTGTCGCCGCGATCTTCGTCCCGATCGTCGTCGTCTATCAATTCCTGGTCTACCGCTTCTTCAGGTCCAAGCTCCAGAAGGACGCCGTCGAGTATTGAGGCTCCGCAAACGCTCGCTTCGCTCGCCATGACGCAATGAAGGGATTGTAGGGCCCGCTAGCGCAGGCCAGGCTTTAGCTCGAAGGAGGGACAGTGCGCGCCGGTGGCGGCGAATACCTCGAGAGAGGGGAGATTGCGGCTCTTGATGCCGAAGACGAGGCAGGAGCGAGGGAATGCCGGTTCCCAGGTTATCCTGAAATGCAGGCACTTGAGGCAGTTCGGCGCGGCGGAGGCCAGCTCTGTCCCTCCCGCCGCAGACTGTATGCCTAGGCGCCTCGCTTGTCTACCGGCCCGGAATTCCGTAAAGTGGTGCTATGACTCGAAGTTCTCTGATCAGGCGGCCTTTCGGCTACAGCTTCCGCAATCTCGCGATATGGCTCATCGCGATCAATGTCCTTGTGTTCGCCCTCAAGTTCATCGTCGGCCGCGGCTTGGACGGCTACCTGGCGATGACCCCCGCCCTGGTCGTCTACGGCTTCGTCTGGCAGCCCTTCACCTACATGTTCGTCCATGCGAACCTGACCCACCTCCTGGTGAACATGCTCGGCCTCCTGTTCTTCGGCACCTCGGTCGAGAAGGAGCTGGGGTCCAAGGAGTTCATCCTCTACTACCTCCTGACCGGCCTCCTCGCGGGCCTGTTCACCTTCGCCGCATACCTCTTCACCGGCGGGGCGAACATTCCCTTCGTCGGAGCCTCGGGCGCCATCTTCGCCGTCCTCCTCGCCTTCGCGACCCTCCAGCCCGACGCGCAGGTGCTCATATGGGGCATCATCCCGATGCGGGCGCCCCTCATGGTCCTCGGCTATACCCTGATCGAGCTCTTCTCCCAGGTCTTCGGCTTCATGAATGGCGTGGCCCACCTGACCCACCTGGCCGGCTTCGCCTTCGGCTGGCTCTATTTCCTGGCCCGCTTCGGCGTGAATCCCTGGCGTCGGTTCTTCCCGCGAAGCCGAATATGACCTTCCGCCCGGCCCGGGCGATCGCGCTCCTGGCCGGAGCCGCGTGGGCCCTCGGCCCCTGCTCCGCCTGGGCCCAGAAGGACCTCCTCCGCGCGGAGTTCTGGGCGGACCTCGAGCCCGTGGCCGGCGTCGGCGAACAGTGGCCCGTCGGCGCCGAGGAGGCGGAGCGGCGCATCCTCGAGGAAGCCGCCTGGGCCTTCGGCGGCATGATCTGGGGTTTCGAGTTCAGCTACACGCCCTACGACAAGACGCGGGCCCTGGCGGAGCGTTTCGATGTCGAGCCCATACAGAGTCTGGCTCCGCGGGAGCTGAGCGGCGAGCCGGGGGCGCCGCCCTCCTCCGCGCGGGCCGAAAGCCCCGATCGGCTCTATTCCCTCGTCGAGTATCGGCCCGACGCGGCCCTCGTCTCGCTCATGGAGAGCTACGCGGGCGAGCCCTGGAAGGACGCGCAGGGGATCGGCAAGGCCGACATGAACCTCGGGGTCAAGGGCAGGAGGGCCGCCTATATCGACGGCCTCAGGGCCGCGGTCCGCTCCTTCCTCCAGGGTCTCGCGCCGAACAAGCCCCGGCTCGCGAAGGGGAGGGTGGTCTTCGACCGGCCGCCTTCCATGGCGATAATCGGCGGGTTCTATACGACGCAGGTCCGCGCGAGGGTCATGGTCCGGGAGCTCATCCCCTACGCGATCTATTGAGCGGAGGAGAGGCGGTCCTTCTCCGCGCCCTCGTGCAGGCGCTCGAGCTGGGCCATGACCTCGTCGACCAGGGCCTGCTTCTTGTCCTCGCGGAAGTGGTGCATGTGCTTCATGCGCTCGCGGAAGGCCGAGCAGTCTATGACGGGACCGGCGGTGTAGACGACGCGGTCCTCGCACACGAGATCGTCCTCCATTCCGCCGTCCTCGCTGTTGAGCCGGAGGATGTTCCCGTTGACCGCGACGAGGCACATCTTCGAAAAGGACTTCACGTAGGAGGCTATCTCGCGGACGCCTCTCTTGCTGCTCGGGTCCCAGGGCCTGTAGCGCGTCCCCGAGGGGAAGACGAGGACGATGTTGCCCTGCCTCTTCAGCTCGAGGAGGGCCCTCATCGACGCCAGGTTGACGGTCGTGCTCCGCATGACCTCGGCCAGCATCTCCTTGGGGTCCTTGAGGTTCCGCTGGATTATCTCGATCGAGCGGCTGGGATAGATCACCAGCCTCGAGTAGGCTTCGGTGAAGGCCAGGACGATCGGATTCGACTCGTTGAGCTTTATCCCGGCTATCGCGAGCAACGCGTCCGCCGCGGCGATCCCCGTCGGCCCGGCCTGGCGCAGGAGATAGTGGAATACCGGAAGGTCGAAATTGGAGTAGTGCTCGAGGAGGAGGAGGCAGGGAACCCCCGCCGCGGCTTCGGAGAGGAGCTCGCCCAGGTGCTCTATCCCGCGGATGCCCGAACCCGGCAGGAGATTCTCGACGATCATCGAGTCGATGAATGGAAGTATGTCGGGATTGCCGGGCTGGTGGACGTTCTTGTCCGAAATCACGGTCTGGCCCCTCGAGACGCCCATCATGCGCATTATGCGATCGCGATACCTGCGGCTGATGGGCTCCATTTCGTCCTCCTGAGGGCAGGAGTATAGACACCGTCCCCTATAGTGTCAACTTCGCTCAATAACCGTCCGACATCGAGCGGTTAACGTCCTTCTGATAGAGCTCCTGGTAGACGTAGCTGCGAGTCTTGAGCTTCTCCTTTATCTCCTTGGAGAAGGGCATGTAGCGCCAGAATATCCCGCGGATCTCCTTTTCCAGCTTCTGGATGCCCTCCGATTCCTTCGTGACCCAGGTGAGGTAGTCCTGGATGAAGTACTCCTTGACGTCGCCCCGGATCTTGCGGGACTGGAACCACTGGTAGTAGTTGCCCGTGAGTCCTTCTTCCATCCAATAGTAGGAGGCCTTCTCCTTGGCGACCTGCCATCGGAGATCGGCCACCGCCGTGAGCACCGCGAGGCTGAGGTTTTTCGGGTACATCGGTATCGCGACGCGGCCGCGGCTCGTCGCGCGGTTGTGGTTGTCGAAGGGTTCCCAGCAGACGCCCGAGTCTCCGTAGCAGGGGACGAGGAGGACGAAGGGCACGATCCGGTTCAGGGCGCTCTTGTAGGGCCTGCAGAAGGCCTCGCAGTCTATCGCCTCTATCGCGGCGAGGGCGCGCACGACATTCTCCCGCGTCGCGACGTCCTTTATCCCGCCGTGGAAGTACTCGCGGGAAAGCAGCGGGAAGTGGTTGCCCTGGCGCCCAATGCACAGCCGCGTCATCTGGCGCAGGGTGTCGAACTCCTGGGCCAGGGTCTGCATGTCGGCCTTGGCGTCCTGGCCGAGCGCCCCCGCCTTCTCCTGCACTCCCCTGAGATCCTCGCCCGCCTTGTCGAACTCGCCTATCGTCTGCGTCAGTTCCTTGTCGACCGCGAGCATCTTGCGGATCACGTCGTAGAGCTCGCTCATCGTCTTCTTCTGGGATTCGGTGTAGGGGGCCGGCACGTTGAGGAGGCTGGGATGGCTCTGGTGGCTGCAGATCGCCTCGACGCGCTCCTTGAGCAGGGACTCGAGCTGCCGCCTCTCCTCGGCCTTGGCCTTCATGATGCCCTCGGAAGCGTCGCGCTTGCCTTGGGCCCTTTGGATGAGGAGGGCGAAGCGGGACTTGTCGTCGCCGTCCTTCGCCCTGGGCTTGACCTCGTCCGTGGCGCTCGCGCTCACCAGGCCGCCGGCCACCGCGCGCATCCACTCGTCGATATAGTAGACCGGCTCGTCGATGTCCTTCTCGAAGACGACGCGGTGGAAGGTCTCGGCCATGTCCGGCGAGAGCAGATTGGGCAGGATGGCGGCGAATCGCACCGCCACCTTCTTGGCCATCGGCGCCTGGGCGCCGATCGAATGGAGGGCGAGCCTGGAGGCGAGGTACCAATAGGCGGTCACGATCTGCTGGCGATATACGCCCTTGTCCTTGGGATCGGTGGCCTTGAGGTACTTGCCCAGGAGCTCGTGGAGCTTCGTGGCCTCCTCGCCCTCCCCTCCGAGGACGGTCTTATAGTAGCTTGGGTCCGAGAACCAGGAGGAGGGATTCTCGGCCTCGATCCGCTCGACGGGCGCGAAACCCTTCCGCGTGAGGTCGACGTCGAATTCCTGCTTGTTCCGGGGCTCGGCGCCCTCGTCCATCTCGCCGAAGAGCGAACTGAAATCGGGCGGCACGGGCGCTCTCGCGCCGGCCGCCGCCTGAGCCGAGGGTCCGGGCCGGTATTCCTCGACGGAGCCTCCGATCAGCGCGGCAATCTCTGGATCTATGTCGTCGGACACTGGCATTCTCCGCTTCGTCCCGGCCTGCCCCGCGGCCGCGGGAAGCCCTGCCGGGGCCGACTGAGGAAGAGTGTATCGCTCCCGGAGCCGGCCATCAAGGCCGCGCGGACCGGTCGCCCGGGCCGACTCAACGGGCTCCCGCGTCGAGGATCGACCGGATGAGGAAGCCGCCGACGATGAGGAAAGTCGCGAGCGGCGAGAGCCACTCGGGGAGACGCAGGCCGAAGGCCTCGCAGGTCATGACGACGCCGAGCGCCAGTATCGAGTACATCGCCCCGTTCTTCAGGAATCGGTAGCTCTTGATGCGCTCCATGCTCCCGACCGTGACCTGACGCACGAGGACGGCGCCGAGTCCGTTGCCGACGAGGATGATCGGGACCGAGAGCGTGAACGCGAAGGCGCCGAGGACCCCGTCGAGCGAGAAGCTGAGGTCGATGACCTCGAGGTAGAGCAGCTTCGAGATGTCGGGCATGGCCGATCCGAGGAGCTTCGACTCCTGCCTCGCGGCGCTCAGCTTGAAGCCGCTGACCATGAAGAAGGCGGTCGAGCCCAGGATGACCGCCAAGGCCAAGCCGCCGCCGAAGCCGCTCGCGAACCAGACGAGGGCGCATACGAGGAGGGAGGCCGCCGCGTAGAACCAAGGGCCGTGCTCGAGGAAGAAGCGCTCGCCGGGAAGGCCGAAGGCCTTCGCTTCCCGGAAGAGCCAGTGAAGGAAGAGAAGGAGGAGGAAGACGCCCCCGGCCATCACCAGGGCGGGCTTGGCCGCCTCGATGGCCTCCCGCACGCGGGGATCGCCCGAGAAGGCGGCGAGGAAGGCGCCCGCGGGGCCGAGCACGGGAACGGCGACCCACACGATGAGCCAAGGCAGGAGGCCGCGGACCGCGAGCACCGCTATCAGGAGGCCCCAGGTGAGGAACCACTTCCTCGATTTCCCGCTCACCCCCGCGAGGATCTCGGCGTTTATTATCGCATTGTCGACGCTCGAGACCGTCTCGAAGAGGCAAAGTCCGAGTATGGTCGGGACGACCGAGAGGATATGCATCGCATCACTATTGTCGAAGACGGGGTCCGCGTCCAGGGCAGGCAGGAATTGCCCGCCGGAGATCGACTGCGCTCAAATGATCGGGGGAAGATCGGAGCGCTTGCCCTTCAATTCCGTCCACTCGGGGAATAAAAAAGGTCGCCGCGACGCGGTGACCTTTTTTATTCGTGGAGTGGACGGAATTGCCCTGCGAGGTTCGGCATCCTGCCTCGCCTCTCCGGGCCGGGGTCGACACAGTCGAGCGCCATCCGTGGCGCTCTCCATCGACTTCGCGCTCATCGAATCGCGCGAAGTCGTGCGTCGACCCTTCAATTCCGTCCACTCGGGTAATAAAAAAGGTCGCCGCGGTGCGGTGACCTTTTTTATTCGTGGAGGTGGCCGGAATTGAACCGGCGACCTCTTGAATGCCATTCAAGCGCTCTAGCCAACTGAGCTACACCCCCGAAGCGAACGGAACGCATAGTAACGAGGGCATTTCCGGCTGTCAAGCGGGTTCGCGTCTTCTCTCCGCTTGTACCCGGACCCGATAGCGGTCCATACTGTGACGGTGAAGTCACCGGAATACGGCTTGGCCGTCTGCGCGCTCGGGCTCGAGAAGGTATGCCAGAACGAGATCGAGCGGATAGGTCTCGCGGTCGTGGGTCGGGAGGCCGGGCGAGTGCGCTTCGGTCTCGGCCCCCCCGAAAAGGCCGCCGCGTCCCTAATGCGCGCCAACCTTTGCCTGCGGACCGCGGAGCGTGTCCTCGTCGAGGCGGGCCGATTCAGGGCACTCGACTTCGACCAGCTTTTCGAGACCGTCCGCGCCCTGCCTTGGGAGCTCTATATCCGGCGGGAGGACAGGCTCGTCGTCGAACGCGTGAGGATCAAGGCTTCGCGGCTCGCCGCGCAGACTTCGGTCCAGTCCGTCGTGCACAAGGCGATATACGAGAGGCTCCTCTCGATATACAAGATCGTCCGAATGCCGGAGACCGGGAAGGAGAGGGGACTTCGAGTCTACCTCGATACCGACGACTGCCTTTTGGGACTCGATACCTCGGGCGAGGCCCTGCACAAGAGGGGCTACCGCCTCGCCGTGGCCCAGGCCCCGCTCAAGGAGACGATAGCCGCCGGGATCCTCCTCCTCTCCGGCTGGAGCCGCCGCCTCCCCCTCCTGGACCCCTTCTGCGGCTCGGGCACGATAGCGGTCGAGGCCGCCTTGTTCGCGATGGACAGGGCGCCCGGACTGGGCCGCGCCTTCTCCCTCGAAGATATGCCCCTCGCGATAGGCGGGGGGAGGGGAGGCTCCCGCTCGGGAGCCCTGGCCGAGGAGACGGAGGCCGCCAAGGCGCGGGTCCGTCGCGATGCCGATTTCCGCATCGTCGGCAGCGACTCCGATCCGCGCGCCCTCGAGTCCGCGAGGGCGAACGCCGCCCGGGCGGGAGTGGCGGCGGGCCTCGAGCTTCGCCTGGGCGCGGCCGAGGAGGCGAAGCCGGATTACGAGGCAGGCTCACTCGTCTGCAATCCGCCCTACGGAGAGCGGATCGGCAGCGTGGCGGAGGCCGAGGCCACTTATCGGGGCTTGGGAGCGATGGCCGAGCGCTTCTCGGGCTGGGGCCTGGGTTTCGTGACGAATCGCTCCGATTTCGGGGACTTCTTCGGGCGCTTCGCGCCCTCCGTCCACAGGATCATCAACGGGGCCGAGGAGCAATGGTACCATTGGTACCCCGCGGGATCCGAGGACCGGCCCGGCAGAAGGCCCGAGGA
Organism: uncultured Treponemataceae bacterium; assembly: GCA_964404145.1. Classification (GTDB taxonomy): domain Bacteria; phylum Spirochaetota; class Spirochaetia; order Treponematales; family Rectinemataceae; genus UBA1306. Next base: position 15,621 of record CAYOIX010000028.1, on the reverse strand, counting down.
GCCGCGGGCCGGATCGCGCAAGCCCGGATGGAAGTCGAAGCAGCCTCGCTAAATTCAGTATATTCGGACTCGGAAAGGAGATTAAAGACCATGCTCGACCACGGCGAAGAATATGGCTACTGCGATCTCTCGGGCAACGCCCTCGAGCCCGAGGCCGCGGCCATCGTAGTTTTCGGCGCGACCGGAGATCTGTCGCGCCGAAAGATCTTTCCCGCATTGTACAATCTCGAGCGGACGGGCATCCTGCCCCCCGAGACCGTCGTCTTCGGCTTCGCCAGGCGCGAGCTCTCGCGCGAGCTCTTCATAGCGCAGATGCGCGAGGACTGCGCCCGCTACTCGCACTCCAAGCCCCTGGACGAGGCCGCGTGGGGGCGGCTTTCCACCAGGATCCGCTATGTCCGCGGCAGCTTCGACGACGAAGGCGCCTACGGCGCCCTGGCTCGGGCGCTGGCCGAGCCGGACGTGCCTGCGAACGCCCTTTTCTACCTGGCAGTGGCCCCCGAGGAGTTCTCCGTCGTCGCGCTCGGCCTGGCGCGGGCCGGCCTGGGCGGAGCGGCGCACCGCGGCGCGGGCGAGGGCTTCCGGCGGCTGGTGGTGGAAAAGCCCTTCGGTTCGGACCTCGCCAGCGCCCGCGCCCTCAACGATACCCTCCAGTCCTGCTTCGCCGAGGACAGCATCTTCCGGATAGACCACTACCTCGGCAAGGAGACGGTCCAGAATCTCCTCTACTTCCGCTTCGCCAATTCCATCTTCGAGCCCCTCTGGAACAGGAATCACATCGAGTCCGTGGACATCGACGTCCTCGAGACGGGCGGAATAGGCTCGAGGGGCGGTTATTACGACCGCGCGGGCGCCGCCCGCGACATGCTGCAGAACCATCTTATCCAGCTTCTCTGCCTGGTGGCCATGGAGCCGCCCGCGGGGCTCGACCCCGAATCCGTCCGCGGAGAGAAGGTGAAGGTGCTTAAGTCGATCCGGGAGTACACGAGCGCCGAGCTCCTCGAGCGGTCGACCAGGGGCCAGTACTCGGCCGGCGTCGCCGCCGACGGCGCTCGGCTGCCCTCCTACGGCGACGAGGCCCGCGTAGCGCCCGGCTCGGAAACCGAGACCTTCGTCTCGCTCAAGATCGAAGTGGACAACTGGCGCTTCGCGGGCGTGCCCTTCACGCTACGCACGGGCAAGGCTCTCGATCGGCAGGTGAGCGAGATACGGGTGACCTTCAAGAGGCCGCCTGCGACGCTGTTCGCCGGCTATTGCGGCGACCTCCTCTCGCCCAATGTCCTGACGCTGAGGATCCAGCCGGAAGAGGGGATGTGGCTCGGCTTCAACGCCAAAGAGCCGGGAGCCGAGCGGGTCGTCCCCAAGGAGCTCCGCTTCGCATACAGGGAGCGCAACGACGCCTATTTCCCCGAGGCCTACGAGCGGCTCATCGCCGACGCCCTCGCCGGCGACTCCACTCTCTTCATCAGGTCCGACGAGACCGAGGAGGCCTGGCGCATCGTCGACGCCCTCGAGCGGGCCTGGGTCTCCGGCCGGCCGCCCCGGCTCTATTACGCCGGATCCCCGGGCCCGAGCCAGGGTCTCCACTTCCTGGAGGCCGAGCTCCACGGCTAGCCTCCGGGCAACCGCGCGCTCGGGGATCGATCATGGTAGTCGAGAGCTTCACGAGCGAGGGGAAGTGGGTGGAAGCGGCGCTCGGAGAGTTGAGCGCCGCGCTGGGGCTCGCGCGCTCGCAGGGCAGCTCCTCCCTCGCCCTCTGCCTCGCGGGGGGCCTTACGCCCGAGCCGGTCTATCGAGCGATGTCGGAGCTTCCGCTCGAAGGAAGCGCGATCGAGCTCTGGCTGGGCGACGAGCGCGTCGTCCCGGCGGCGGATCCCTCCCGCAACGGTTCCATGGTCGCCCGGGCCTTCGCCGGCTGCGCCTGGAGCCCCTCTCCCCGCCTGCATCTCTGGCCTGACGCCGAAACCGAGGAGGGGGCGGTCTCGGCTTCCCTCGCGTACGAGGCCGAGATCCGCGCGTCGCTGGGCCCCCGGCAGTCCTTCGACCTTGCCCTCCTGGGCCTCGGCGCGGACGGCCATACGGCGAGCCTCTTCCCGGGCTCTCCTCTCCTGGACGCGACCTTCGACCCGGGCGGGCGGACCCGTCTGGCGGCCACCGCGCGCTCGCCCGTCGCGCCCTTCGGCCGAATGACCTTGACCTTGGCCGCCCTGCGGAGCGCGCGACGACGGGTCTTCCTCGTCAAGGGCTCCGACAAGCTTCCGGCGCTTCGCAGGCTGGAGGCCGAGGATCCCGGCATACCTGCCTCGAGCCTGGCGGGCGCCGAAGCCCTCGTCCTCTACCTCGGCCCGAAACGATGAGATGAGATGGTCTCGGGCCGTCCCGGCGGACCGGCAGCGACTCTCAGGTTTCCGCTATACGCAGGTCGCCGAAGGCGACCCATAGGATCGATTTCCTTGCAGTCAGCGGAAACCGTCAGGTTTCCGCTATACGCAGGTCGCCGAAGGCGACCCATAGGATCGATTTCCTT
>CAYOIX010000028.1:0-12994 GCA_964404145.1 uncultured Treponemataceae bacterium | reverse complement strand
CAGTCAGCGGAAACCGTCAGGTTTCCGCTATACGCAGGTCGCCGAAGGCGACCCAAACGATCGATTTCCTTGCAGTCAGCGGAAACCGTCAGGTTTCCGCTATCAACAGCGTCTTCGCGTCCAATTTGAGCCTGAGGTCCAGCGGGTTCATCCGTCCGTGGTCCTTGATGACCGTGAAGTGGATGTACTCGGCCTTGGGCTCGAGGAGGATCAGGACGGAAATCGAGTCGAGGTAGTCGTGGAGAAGGAGGGGCACGTTGTTCTTGTCGAGCTGGGGCTCGTCGCCGGCGAGGGTGGCGGAGTACCAGACCTCGAGCCCGGTCTCGGCCGCGAAGGCCTTCACCTTGGCGAAGCGGTCGTCCGTCGCGCGCGTGAAATCGTAGCCGTCGACGATGAGGGTGCTCGCCTTGAATCCGCCTTCGTTGACCATCGCGCGCAGCGAGTGGAGGATCTGATCGATGGTCACCGCCTCCTGGGCGAAGTTCATGATCACCCGGTTCTTCACCAGGGAATCCTTGACGTCGCCGAGGTGCTCGAGGTTCCTGCGGCGCGCGAGCTCCGAGAAGATGTTCTCGTACCAGGCGATGACGTAGCTGGCGTGGGCCGTGAAGGATACGTGGATGACCTTCTCGCCCTGGAGAAGCTTATCGAGGGCGAGCTGAACCAGGACGCTCGTCTTGCCTATGCCTTTGCGGCTCGCTATCACTCCGATGTTGCCCGCCTTGAGGCCCCCCTCGATGGACTTCTCAAGCAGGCGAACGGGACTCTTGGCGATAAGCTCCTCTTTCAGCATATGGACTCCTTGTGACCGCAATTATAGACCCAAACGCCCGCCAGGGCAAAATAACATTCGCTGCCGAGGGACGGGAGTCCGTCGGCGCGCGGAAGGAAAGGAGACCGCGGGGACCGCGGAGGGGGAAACTCGGCTAGCGGCTCTGCTCGGCCCGCCGCTTTTCCAGGTATTCCTTGCGCAGCTGCTCGGAGACGCTCGTCGGCACCCTGCCGTATTTCAGGAACTCCATCGTGAACTCCGCCTTGCCCTGGGAGAGGGAGCGGATGACGGTGGAGTAGCCGAACATCTCGGAGAGGGGAACCTCGGCCTCGACTTTGCAGAAGGCCCCGTCCTCGCTGGACGACGAGATGATGCCCCGCCTCTGGTTGATCGAGGCGAAGATGTTGCCCTGGAATTCGGTGGGGCCCTCTACCTCGACCTTCATGATGGGCTCGAGAATCACGGGCTTGGCCTTCTCGTAGGCCTCGCGGAAGGCGCCGATCGCGGCGAGCTGGAAGGCGATGTCCGAGGAGTCGACGGGGTGGGATTGGCCGTCGTTGATGGTGACCTTCGTGTTGACGATGGGGAAGCCGATGAGGCTGCCCTTCTTGATCGCTTCCTTGAAGCCCTTGTCGCAGCTCGGGATGAACTCGCTGGGGATGGCCCCGCCCTTGACCGAGTTGACGAACTCGTAGTTCTTCTCCTCGGAGGGCTCCATGTAGCCCGCTACCCTGCCGTATTGGCCCGAGCCGCCCGTCTGCTTCTTGTGCGTATAGTTGAAGTCGGAGCGCTGCGTTATGGCCTCGCGGTAGGCGACCTGGGGCATGCCGGTCACGACCTCGCACTTGTACTCGCGCTTCATGCGCTCGATGTAGACCTCGAGGTGGAGCTCGCCCATGCCGCGGATGATGGTCTGGTTGGACTCGGGGTCCACGTGGCTCCTGAAGGTCGGGTCCTCCTTGGTGAATCTGTTGAGGGCCTTGCCCATCTGGTCCGAGGACTTCTTGTCCTTGGGCTCGATCGAGAGGGAGATGACGGGCTCCGGCACGTACATCGAGCTCATGGCGTAGTTGAGGGCGGGGTCGCAGAATGTGTCGCCCGATGCGCACTCGACGCCGAAGAGGGCCACTATGTCGCCGTTGTAGCCTTCGGCGATGTCCTCCATCGCGTTGGCGTGCATGCGCACGAGGCGGCCCACCTTGAACTTCCTGCGCGAGCGCGTGTTGAAGAGCTCCGTGCCCTTCTTTATGTCGCCCTGGTAGACCCGGACATAGGTCAGCTGGCCGTACTGTCCGTCCTCGAGCTTGAAGCCCAGGGCCACGGTCTTCTCGTTCGGGTCGGCCTTGAGCACGACTTCCTCTTCGTTCCTGTCCAGGTCGAGGGCTATGTTGGTGACCTCGGTGGGGTCGGGCAGATAGCGCGTAACGCCGTCGAGAAGGACCTGGACGCCCTTGTTCTTGTAGGCGGAGCCCACGAACACCGGCACGACCTGCTCGGCCACGCAGCCTTTGCGGAGGCCGCGGATGACCTGCTCGTTGGTCGCGTTGCCCTCGAGCACGGCCTCCATGAGCTCGTCGTCGTACATCGAGGCGGACTCTAGCAGCTCCTCGCGGTATTTCTCCGCCTCGGCCACGAGATGGGCGGGTATCTCGGCGTAGCGCAGATCTTCGCCGTTGTCCCCGTCGAAATAGACCGCCTTCATGTCGAGGAGGTCGATGACGCCCTCGAGCTTGTCCTCGAGGCCGATGGGAATGGTCAGGAACACGGGGTTCAGGCCGAGCTTCTCGGCCAGCTGCGCCTTGACCTTGAAAGGGTTGGCTCCCGTGCGGTCGCATTTGTTGATGAAGGCGAGCCTGGGCACGTGGTAGCGCTTGAGCTGGCGATCGACCGTTATCGACTGGGACTGGACGCCCGCTACGGCGCAGAGCACGAGGATGGCCCCGTCGAGGACGCGCAGGGACCGCTCGACCTCGATGGTGAAATCGACGTGGCCGGGAGTGTCGATGAGGTTGATCGTATAGTCCTTCCACTCGACGTTGGTCGCGGCCGACTGGATGGTGATGCCCCGCTCTCGCTCGAGGTCCATCGAGTCCATGGTGGCCCCCGCGCTGTCCTTGCCGTGGACTTCGTGGATAGCATGGATCTTGTTGCAATAAAAAAGGATACGCTCGGAAAGCGTAGTCTTGCCTGAATCGATGTGGGCACTGATGCCGATATTCCGCATCTTGTGGATGTCGATTGCCATGATGGTCCTTCACCTCTCGCGAAATCGTGATAACCAGAACCGGAGCTTCTGCAAATGTTCGGGGAGCCGGCTTCCGCACATTGTTGCAAGCAATGCGGTTTTCCATCGTTTGATGGAAAACGCCTATTCGTTGTGCAGTATAGTGAAAGCCTTTGATCGATGCAAGTGGCCCGGGTAAAATGTCCTTGCTTATCCCCGAGTCTCGGGTATACTGATTGGCCCCAAGTAGCGCAAGGCCGTTTCCTTATAGAAGGAGGTCGTCTTGTCAGGCCAATTCTTTCGTCGCTCGACATTTCCGTCCCGAGCCTCCCAACCGGCTTCCACTGGAGAACGCGGTCCCTCACGCAGGCTTCTCGCCTACGGGGGAGAGCTCATGCTCGCGGAAATGGATTTCGAGGCCGGCGCCGTCAGCCGGCCCCACGCCCACCCCGAGGCGCAGCTGACCTATTGCCTATCCGGGAGATTCGAGGCCGAGGTTGACGGCGAGAAGGGTGAGCTCGAGCCCGGCGACTCCTTCTATGCCGGGCCCGGGCTCGCCCACGGCGTCGCATGCGTCGCCGCGGGGAAGCTTCTGCACGTATTCACGCCGCAGCGCGACGACTACAAATAGGTCGAGGCCGGCGTAGTCCCGATCTCAAGGCGCCGCGGCCCGGTCCGGCGAGTGCTGCCGGGTCGCCGGGTCCGACCTGCAGGAGCCGGCAGGCGTCTTCGTGATCCAGTTGTCTATCGGCTCCCGGTTCCTCATGGCCCTCCACACGTCCTCGAAGCGGATCGGCATGTGGAGGATCTCGGCGCCCGAGGCCTGCATGATGGCGTTGCCGAGCGCCGGGGCCACCGAGATCATCGGATGCTCCCCCACGCCGCGCGCGCCGTAGGGGCCGTCGAGCTGGGCGGTCTCCACCGCGATGCTCTCGATCTCCTCGGGGAGGTCCTTCGCCGTCGGGATCTTGTTGTCGGTGAAGGAGGGATTCAGTAGGCGGCCTTCCTCGTCGTAGATGTAGCCCTCGCAGATCGCCGTGCCGAGGCCTTGGATCATCCCGCCCACAGCCTGCCCGCGGACGATCTCGGGATTTATGACCTTCCCGACGTCGAAGACCGAAGCGACCTTGATGACCTTGTACTCCCCCGTTTCCAGGTCGACTTCAGCTATGACCCCGTGGGCGCCGTAGGTCCAGTCGAGGGCGGGGAGGCCCTGGCCGGTCTCCTTGTCGAGGTTGCTGAGGCCCTGGGCGACGTAGCGCCCGACGCCGATGAGGGGGCCGCCGATGGCGTTGCCGTCGGGGAAGGCGTAGCCGACCGAGAGCGCCGCGAAGCCGACGGACCTGTCGGGGCGGTGCCTGATGAAGACCTTCTCCGCATCGTGGTCGAGGTCTATCGGCTGGGCCCGAAGGACCTGGGCGGCCACCTCGTAGGCTTGCTCGAGGAGATCGTCGCAGGCCAGGACCGTGGCGTTGCCGGTGAGGATTATCCCCTTCGAGGCTACGGTCTGCCAGTCGTAGGGCTCCTTGTCAGTGTCCTTCTCGATCGCCACCTTGACCTTCGAGATCGGGAAGCGGAGGCGCTCCGCCGCGATCTGCGCGACCGCCGTAGCCGAGCCCTGGCCTATCTCGGTGAGGCCGACGTTGACGATGACGGAGCCGTCGGAGTTCATCTTGACTATGGCCGCCGTCGCGGTGAACGAGGGCATGGCCGGGGCCTTGTGGAGTGTGGCGATGCCCTTGCCGATCTTCCTCCCCGTCCTCCTCTCCCGCTCCGCCTCCTCATCCGTCAGCCGGCCGTAGGCGATTGCCTTCGCGGCCGCCTCGAGGCATTTGGTCGGATCCCCCGTATGCTCCGCGACTGTTTCCCCGGTGATGGTGACCGAGCCGGGCTTGAGGAGGTTCAGCTTGCGGAATTCGAGACTGTCCATGCCTATGACGCCGGCGACCAGTTCGAGGTGGCGCTCGAGGCCCCAGAAGAACTCGACGTGGCCGAAGCCGCGATAGGCGGTGCCATAGGGCTTGTTCGTGTAGATCGTGTAGGCGTCGAGCTTGACGTTGGGGATGTCGTAGGGCCCGGCCGCCGAGTAGCCCGAGGCGCGGGTGACATTGACGGCGTAGTCGGCGTAGGCTCCGGCGTCCCAGTAGAGGGTGAGCTCCTGGGCCAGTATCTTGCCGTCGGAGCGCACGCCCGTCTTGATCTTGTAGGTGAGGGCGCTGCGGCAGGGGAGGAGGCTGAATTCCTCCTCGCGGCTCGCCTGCAGCTTCACCGGCCTGCCGCCCGCCTTGCGCGAGAGGCAGGCCGCGAGGGGCTCGAGGTGGATGCCGGCCTTGCCCCCGAAGCCTCCTCCCACGTGGGGGACGACGACGCGCACCTTGTTGAGGGGCAGCTTGAAGGTGTAGCAGAAGAGGGCGCGGACCGTGAAGGGCGACTGGGCGCTCGTCCAGATCGTGATCTCGTCGCCGTTCTTCCATTCGACGATCGCGACGTGGGTCTCCATCGGGACGTGCTGCACCGAGGGGTTCGTATATTCGCGCTCGACGATCCACTCGGACTCGGCGAAGCCCTTCTCGACGTCGCCCTTGCGGAGTTTGGAGAGGTTGGGGATGTTGGTCCCCGCCTGCGGGCTGAAGACGGGCACGTAGTCGTAGGAGCCCAGATCGGGATGCACGAGCGGGGCTCCGGGCTTCAGCGCGTCCATGTGGTTCAGTACCGGGGGGAGGAGCTCGTACTCGACCGCGATGAGGTCCACGGCCTCGCGCGCCGTCTCGATACTGTCCGCGGCGACGGCGGCGACGGCCTCGCCGTAGTGCCGGACCTCCTTCTTCGCCAGGATGTCTTTGTCGACGACGTAGAGGCCGAGCCGATAGTCGAGCTCGGACCCGACGAGGACGGCGCGCACGCCGGGGAGGGACTCGGCCTTGGAAGTGTCCACGCCGAGGATCCGCGCGCGGGCATGGGGGCTTTTCTTGACCTGGGCGTAGAGCATGCCGGGCATGCTCATGTCGCTCGTGTAGATCGCGTCGCCGGTGACCTTCCCGACGGCGTCGACTCGCCGCTCGGCCTTGCCGACGAGGGCCAGGACCGAGGGATCGGAATTTTCAAGCATATTTCAGTTCCCCCTGGTTCTCGGGCCCGAGCTGGCCCGAGACGTCGAGCACGGCCTCGATGATCTGCTGGTATCCCGTGCAGCGGCAGAAGTTGCCTTCGATGCCCTCTTTTATCTGTGCGACGCTGGGCTTCGGGTTCTTCCGCAAGAGTTCGCGGACCGACATCACCATGCCGCCAGTGCAATAGCCGCACTGGACTGCGTGGTGCTTGTCGAAGGCGGCCTGGATAGCGGAGAGCTTCCCGCCTTCGGCCTCTCCCTCGATGGTTTCGACCTCGGCTCCGTCGGCCTCGACCGCGAGCACCATGCAGGAGTTGACGGTCTTGCCGTTCAGGAACACGGTGCAGGCCCCGCACTCCCCGGCGCCGCAGCCCTCCTTGGTGCCCGTGAGGCCGAGGTCCTCGCGGAGGAAGCGGAGGAGCGTCCGGTGCTCCTCGACGTCGCGCTCGTAGGCGCCGCCGTTCACCACTACTCGGATCCTCATCACGCCACCTCCCGCATCAAGCGCTTCACGAAGGTCTCGACCATGAACTCGCGGTACTCCCTGGAGCAGCGGACGTCGCTTATCGGGCTGATGGCCTTCCGTGCGGCCGCGACGACTTTTTCCACGGGGTCTCCCTCGTCGAGCCCCTCGACGAGGACGGGGGTCGGGGCCGAGGAGCTGATGCCGAGCCTCAGGCGGCCGTCCTTCCGCGACAGGGCCACCCCGACGATGCCGAGGTCGTGGCCGGCGATGCGCTTGAGCTTCCGGTAGCCTCCCCGCGCCCCGGCCGACGAGGCGGGAACGACGATCCGCTCGAGCACTTCGTCCGGCCGGATCGCCGTCTTCTTCACTCCCCGGAAGAAATCGGCGAAGGGCAGCTCGCGCTCGCCGCGGCTCGAGGCGAGGAGCGCCCGCGCCCCCAGACAGAGCAGGGCCGGAGCCATGTCGGAGCAGGGGGAGGCGTTGACCACGTTGCCGGCGACCGTGGCCCGGTTCCGGATCTGGTAGGAGGCGAGATCGCTCGCGCAATCCGCCAGAAGGGGAAAGCGCGAGAGCACCGCAGCGTCGCGAAGGACTTCGTTGATCGTCACGGCCGGCCTGATGACGAGCCCCTCGGTCTCCGACCAGGAGATGCCGGAGAAACCGGCGACTTTCTTCACGTCGATCACCAGGGCCGGCTTTGAGGCGCCCGCGCGGATGTTGACCAAGAGGTCGGTGCCTCCGGCCAGGAGCTTGGCCCCCGCGCCGTATTCGGCGCGCTCGGCGAGAAGGTCCAGCAGCTCCTGCCTTTCCGCCGGCGCCGCGTATCCGAATCTATGCAGCATGTTGCCTCCTTATCCTCGGGAGAGCGATGGAAAAGTCTCGGGGGCGGTCAATACGGCGAGGCCGTACAGGAAGCCCGTCGCGGTATCGGCGCCCGAGCTGTGCCCCATGCCGCAGATCCTGCCGATCGCCGCGGCCGCCGCGGTCTCGTCTCCAGTCGCGATGGCCCGGGCGGCGCGATGCAGGTCCGGCGGGAAGAACCCGCGCGCCGAGCACCGCAGGAGCGAGGCGCTTATCTCTCCGGTCGCCTCGATCCCGCGCTCAATGGCCTCCCCGAGGGCGGCTGCCGGCGAAATCCCGCCGAGGGCCCCCTGTTCGCTCGCGGCGCACAGGGTGCCGCAGAGGAAGCCGCAGAGAAAATCGTCTCCCGATGGCGTCAACCCGCATCCCAGGCCGAGGATGCCGCCGACCGCGCTCGCGGGAAGATCGCCGAGAGCGGCCTTCCCGATCGCGCGGGCGGCCGATGCCAGTCTCCGGCCCATCGGAGTCGGGGCGCTCCCGTCGCCCAGGAGGGCGTCGATCCGCAGGTCGCAGCCCAGTTCGGCCTGGATGCGGGACAGGGCGGCGACGGCGCATCGATGAGCCCGGCCGAGCCGGGAAACGACGGGGAGGGTCTCGCGCGCCCCGCGTCTAGCGCGCCGCAGGTCCACCAGCAGCCTGGCTTCCCGCGATTCGAGCGCGAGGGAGCCGTCGTCGAGGAAGCCCGTCGCGCCCTCGCCCAAGGCCCATATCCGAAAATCGCGCCGAACCCGCGAGTCCGGCCCGGCGGTCAGGGCTATGGCGTTGGGCAGGCCTTCCCCCGCGCGCCAGGTCAGCGCCGCGAGGCAATCGGAGCCCTCGAGGGCGAAATTGATCGCGGAGCGATATACGCTGTGGACCCGGGCCTTCCCGGTGCCGCGAGGCAGAGCCGCCCCGATCCATGTCGCCTCAATGGCGACCGTCTCCAAGGCGACCGCCTTCAAGGCGGCATTATTCGAGCTTGCGGTAGGCACGGGCCAATGCCTCCTTGATCGCGAGCTCGACGGAGGAGCGGCCGCCGTCGATGTTCCTGCGCAGCGCGTCGATGGCGCGGCCTGTGTCCTTGTCGCGTATCGCGGCCAGGAGCTCGAGGTGCTCCGCGCAGGTCGAATTGACTCTCTCGGGACTGGTTATGTCGGCGAGCCTGACGAAGTGGATGCGCCGATCGATGTCCTTGATGGCCTTGGAGAGCGCGGCGTTCTTCGCGAAGGACGCCAAAGTCTCGTGGAATTTCTCGTCAGAGGCGGGAACGAGGCCGGCCGTGCCGGGGAGCCCGCTCCGCAGGTCGCTCCAATAGGCGATGAGCTCGTCGATCCGCTTCTTGTCCATGCCCTTCAGGCAAAGCCTCGAGACGACGAACTCCTCGAGGGCCAGCCGGACGTCGTAGAGCTCGTCGATCTCCTCGAAGTCGAGCAGCCTGACGTGGTACCCGACCCGGGGCCGCTTCTCGACGAGGCCGTTCTCGACGAGGGCGTTGAGGGCCTCGCGGATCGGGCTGCGGCTCACCGCGAACTCGGCGCAGAGCCCCTCCTCCGTAAGCCTATGGCCCGGGAGGTAGTCCCAGCGCAGTATGCGCTCGCTCAGTTTCGCGCATATGGATTCGCTCAGGTTTCCCGACGCCATGCTTGGGCCCTCCGATGCCGCGCGACCGGCCCTCGCGGGCGGCTACGGCCGCCAGCGAGGGCGAAATCCCGGCGAAGCTACTTCGCCGCCTCCGTCGTCGCGGCTTCCTTCTCGCGCGGGAGGACCAGGTTGAGGATGATTCCGCAGATGGCCGCGGTGGCGATCCCCGCGAACTCGAAGTTGGGGCCGAACTTGAAGACCATGCCGCCGACTCCGAAGGAGAAGATGACCGACACGATGAGGAGGTTGCGGTTCGCCGCCATGTTCACCTTGTTCTCGATGAGGGTCCTGAGGCCCACCGAAGCGATCATCCCGTAGAGGATGATCGTGACGCCGCCCAGGACCGGCTGAGGTATCGTCTGGATCGCGGCGCCGAACTTCTGGACGAAGGAGAGGAGGATCGCGATGACCGCGGCCCCTTGGATGACGCGGGAGGAGAAGACCCGGGTGATGGCCAGGACGCCGATGTTCTCGCCGTAGGTCGTCTCGGGCACTCCGCCGAGGAAGCCCGCGACCGCGGTGGCGAGGCCGTTGCCGAGGAGGACTCGGTGAAGGCCGGGATTGTGCATGAGGTCGCGATCGACCGTGTCGCCGATGACCAGGAGGTGGCCGACGTCCTCGACGATGGTGGCGATGGCGACGGGCGCGATCATGGCCACCGCGCCCCAGGCCAGCACCGGCATGTTGCCGGTCACGATGGTGAGCTTGGGAAGGGCTATCCATGAGGCCGCGTTTATCGCCGCGAAGTCCACCTGGCCGAAGAGGATGGCGACGATGTAGCCGCCGATGGTGCCGAGCAGGATCGGGATGATCTTGAAGAAGCCCTTCCCGAAGATGCTGGCTACGATCACGATCGCAGCGGTGATGAGGGCGGTGGGTAGACCCTTCGAGGCCTCGCCGATCGCGACGGGCGTCAGGCTGAGTCCGATGATCATGACGACGGGGCCGACGACGACCGGCGGCAGGACCCTGGCTATCCACTTGAGGCCGACGATGGCGATGATCGCGAACACGATCACGTACACGAGGCCCGCGCCGATCATGCCGGTGAAGGCGCCCGTGGCGCCGTAGGTCTTCGAGACGGCGATGATCGGGGCGATGAAGGCGAAGGAGGAGCCGAGATAGGCGGGGACCTTGCCCTTGTTGACCAGGTGGAAGATGAGGGTGCCGAGGCCGGAGCAGAAAAGGGTGACAGAAGGATCGAGACCGGTCAAGATCGGGACGAGAATCGTCGCGCCGAACATGGCGAAGACGTGCTGGAATGACAGGGGGATCGACCTGCCGAGGGGCGGTACGTCCTCGATGTCATAGATTTTCTCGAATTTAGCCATGATGCCTCCGTCTTTCTGCGGCGGCCTCGCGTCCAGGCGGGCCGGCGCGGGTTTTAGCCGCCCCATTAGCGGGGCGGCCTTCGAGCCATTATCCCTCCTCCGGATTGATATGCCGGCCCAGCGGCCGGCAGCCGCCCTGCGGCGGTCACCGCCCGAGGGCGGTCACCGCCCAAGGGCGGTGCCGCAATCCTAAGCCCGCTCCGACGGGCGCGATAGCCCTTATCGGGAAAAGACGAACACTTTAACCGGTTTGCCCGGCCTCTCGTCGGCCTCGATGACCTTGGCCTCGAGGGCCATCCCGATCTCGGGATCGCCCTCGAGCTCTATGCGCCCCGAGGCCTTCAGTCCATTGGGGAAGGCCACCATCCCGAACATGAGGAATTTCTTGTTGAAGCCCTCGGGGAGGTTCCAGACCCTGGTCCAGGTCAGGAGGGTGCAGGGGCCCTCGAGGTCGAATTCCTCCCAGCCCTGCCCGGTGACCGGATCGCGCTTGGAATCGCAGGCTGCGCAGATCATCGGCGAGGGGTAATAGATCGCCCCGCATTTCCGGCAGCGGAAGGCGTGGATATGGGGAGTCTGCTCTCCGTACTGGCTGAAATCGATCATCCCGTCCCCCTAGTCCTTCGCCAGGATCGTCGTCACGACGTTGTTGCCGAATCCGCCGAAGTTGACGGCCATCCCGTACTTCGGGTCCTTGACCTGGCGGCCCTCCTCGGCCTCTCCCCTGAGCTGCCGGACGAGCTCCACTATCTGCGACACTCCCGTCGCGCCGACCGGGTGGCCCTTGGCCTTGAGGCCCCCCGAGGTGTTGATGGGGATGCGGCCGCCGATCTCGGTCTCGTGGTTGCGCACTCCGAGGAAGGACTTGCCCCGCTCGAAGAAGCCCACCTCCTCGCTGTTCAGGAGCTCGAAGATGACGAAGGCGTCGTGGAGCTCGGCGACCGAGATATCCGCAGGTCCCACGCCCGCCATCTTGTAGGCCTTCTCGGCCGAGAGGCGCACCGCATCGAGCACGAGGGGATCCTTGCGATTGTGGACGCAATGCGTATCCGTCGCCGAGGCGATGCCCGCTATCCTTATGGGCTTCTTCCCGAAGAGCTTTGCCTTGGGCGAATCCATGTTCACGAGGATCACGGCCGCCGAGCCGTCGGTGATGGGGCAGGTCGAGTACATGCGTAGGGGCTCGGCCACGTAATTGTTGACGACGCCCGCCTCGGGGCCGTCGGCGATCGCCTCGATGGTGACGGGAAGCTGGACGTGGGCGTATTTGTTCTTCGCGGCGTTGGCGTGGTCCTTCACGGCGACCAGGGCGAGGTCGCGCTCGGTCAGGCCGTATTTCTTCATATACAGGCGCGTGAACATCCCCGCGAAGCCGGGCAAGGTGAGTCCCATGTTGTACTCGGCCTCGGTGTGCGCCATCGTGGCGACGATATTCGTCGCCTCCCAGCCCGATACGGTGCGCATGATCTCGCCGGCGGCGACGAGGACGACGTCGGCCATGCCCGAGGCTATCGCCATGTAGCCCATCTTGACGGCGCTCGCGCCCGAGGCGGGCCCGTTCTCGACGAGCTCCGCCGGGCAGGGCTCCATGTCCATCCTGCTGATGAGGGCCGAGGCGACGGCCGTCTGGTGGTTGAACATCCCCGCGGCCATGTTGCCCACGAAGACCTGGTCGACCTCCTTGCGGAGCGCGAGGCCCCCGGCGTCCTCGAGGGCGTCGTTCGCCGAATAGGCGATGACGTCGACGAGGTCGTAGTCGCTCGAGTTGCCGAAGCGGCAATGCCCGATGCCGACGATGCCGATCCTAGGCGCCATCAGCCGTTCCTCTTCCACCCGGGCAGCTGGATGTACTCGTTCGGCATCCTGAGCTTGTCCGCCGTCCTGAGGATCTCGGGCGGCACAGGCCGGGTTCCCGTGCACTTGACCGCCTTGACGGCGTCCCAGAGCTTGCGCGTGAGGGCGTAGGTGGGCACGCCGCCGAGCTCGTGCCTGACGGCGGGGTACTGCGCGGAACGGTCCTCGAGCTCGTACTCGATCATCCAGCGCTTGAAGCCGATCGGGCTCTCCGCGACGATCCAGACTTCGTCCTCCTTGCAGTACTCGATATGGTGCTCCATCTTGGCCGCGAAGAGCTGGGCGCCGACGCGGAGGCCCCGCTTGATGGTGAGGGTGTGGAGGCTCATGCCGAGCTTCCCGTCCACGTCGCGGCTCGTGACGATGCCGGCGATCTCGCCGTCGATGGCGCCGACGATGGCGAACTCGTTCGCGATCCGGTAGCGGAACATGGCGAGGAGCTCGTTGTACATGCGGGCCGCCACGATGTCGTAATAGTCCTTGGCGACCTCGATGAGGGGGTAGACCGTTCCCAGGAGGGCGCCGATGTCCTCGCGCTTCGCCTCGCGCACGACCATGACCTCGCCCGAGGCGAGCGTGATCATCTTGGCGGGATAGGGGGGGAGTCCCCTCTCGGGGGGTCTCAGTTTCTTCTCGAGCTCGTCGATAGCCATGCTTCTCTCCTTCTGGTCGTCCGGTTATTTCTTCAGGGCTTCCTGGTGGAGCCACGCGTTCTCCGCGCCGGCCACGTCCCCGAACTTGGTGAGCTTCGCCTTCT
>CAYOIX010000027.1:0-75166 GCA_964404145.1 uncultured Treponemataceae bacterium | reverse complement strand
GGAAGGAGACGACGGAGGGCAGGAAGGTCGGCGGCGACGCGGAAGCCTCCGCCGCAGGTTTCAGCGAATTGACCGCGGACCAGAGAAAAGGAAAGACGAATGCCAGCGCGATAAGAAGGAAGATCAGGTGCATCCCCGATTCGCGAAGCGCAGCTTTCCTTTTTCTCATTGCGCGTCTCTTTAATCTTCCTGGTATTTGAAGGTCCTGAACTGGAGAATGCAGAAGCCGAGAAGAGCGACGAGATACACCAGGGACATTGCCGATCCGTAACCGAGATGGAACTTCTGGAACGAATTGAGATATATCCAGTAAACGACGGTGATCGTGGAATTCGCGGGACGCCCTCCGGTCATGATATAGAACTGGTCGAAGGCCAGCAGGGAACCGATGACGGAGAGAAGGAGGGTTATCGCGAAGGTGCGCCGCATCAGGGGTATCGTGATGCGCCGCAGGCTCGTGAAGCTCGAGCATCCGTCCATTTTGGCCGATTCGTACAGTTCGCCCGAAATGGATTGAAGGCCACCCAGGATGAGGATCATGGAAAACCCGACGGTCTTCCAAAGCACCGATACAGCGACCGAGACGAGCGACAGCCCCGTATGCCCGAGCCAGATGACCGGATCCCGGATCATTTTGAGCGATATCAGGATCGCGTTCATCGCGCCGACACGGTCATCGAGGAGCCATATCCATATGAGGCTGGAGGTGCCGAGCCCGATCACGACGGGAAGGAAGTACATGGTTCGGTAGAGCCCGATCAAGAGCATCCCTCGCCGGTTGACCATCAAGGCGAGTACGAATGCGGCGACGAAAATGACCGGGGTGATGAAGACCGTGTAAAGCAGCGTGAACTCAAGGCTCTTCCGGAGCTGCGCATCCGTCAACAGGCTGAAGTAATTCCGCAATCCCAGGAATCTATGTCCCTGGAACATCGTCCAATTGAACAGCGACATATACACGCACATGCAGAGAGGAACGATGAAGAAAAACACGACGAATAGCACCGCCGGAAGGACATAGATCGAGTTGGCTATCCGACTTCGATTGGCGATCAGCATAGACTCTCTTTGGTCCGGTTCGACCCGCGGGCCGAACCGGACGGATCCTCTACTCGTTCAGGATCTTGGTGAACTCGTCCTGACCCGTCTTCGCGGCTCCGTCGACGTCGCCCTTGAATATAGCGGCGTAGCAGAGCTTGGCGAAAGGCCCGTTTATATCGTTGATCAGCTCGTTGTACTGGAAGGTGTAGGGGCATTTCCCTATGCCGACCGCCTTGTTGACCGTGACCAGCCGGGGGTCGCCCCGAACGTATTTATTGTCGACGAGGTCGCTGCGGAGGGTCGGATACCCGTTTTTCGCGTAGAGCTCCAATTGGACTTCGTCGGACGTGATGAACGAGAGGAACTTCCAGGCTGCATCGATGTTCTTCGAGTTCTTCGTTATCGCGATGTCATCCCCTCCGGTGAAGGACCCTGTCCCGCCGTTCTTGCCGGGGATCAGCGTGACGCCGAAGTCGATCTCGGGATGGTCCTTCTTGAGGAGGGAGATCGTGCTCGGGCCGTTGATGATCATGCCGACCTTGCCGCTCAGGAAGGGAGCCACCCAATTGGCGCCAGTGTCGACGCTGGCTCCCTCGGGGACGAGTTTCTTGTCCACCATCTCCTTATAGTAGCTCAGCGCGTCCTTGACCGCGGGACTGTCTATCGTCGCCGACTTCGCGTCCGGGCTCAGGATATCCCCGCCCGATGCCCAAATCGCCGGAAGCCAGGTGAACGCGTAGGCGCCGGAACCGGCACCGGTGAAGTAGAAGCCGTAATAATCTTTGCCCAGAGCCTTGATCTTCTCCGCGGCCTTCACTACCTCCCCCCAGGATTTCGGGGGATTGTCGGGCTTGAGACCGGCTTTCTTGAAAAGGCCCTTGTTGTAGAACAGCACCGACACGTCGACGCTGAACGGGACGGCAAATTGCCTATCCTGGTAAGTCCCGATGGCGATATGGCCGGGAATCAACTTATCCCCGTAGGGCAAGGCCTTGATCCTGTCGGTCAGATCGGCGAAGCGGTTCGCGAGATTCAGCTGAGGCATGTAAACCACGTCAGACGACAGGATATCCGGCTCGGAATCGGTGGCGAAAGCCGTGCTGACCTTGGTGACGTATTCCGAGTCGGTGATATAGACCGCCTCGACCTGAACTCCCCCCAAGGAATTCCACTTATCGACGATGGGCTTCAACTGAGGTTGGTTGTAGGCCCTCGTCCACACCGTAAGCTTGTCCGCCGACTGCGCAGGCAGGCTCGACACCGCGACCAGGATCAACAATCCCAGGCCGCCGAGAATCATCGAACGCTTCGCTTTCATGGCGATTCCTCCTCTCCGTACTTGGAACACTCAAGGCATCCCGCCCAACGGGCGGTGACAATGAACAGCGAGCCTAAGCTTGATACCATGGGAATTGGGCAATCCTGAGCCTGGCGAAGGCGTAGGGTATCAATTCGACGCTTTCCTCATCGGCTTCGAAATTTCGCGGATCCACGGGGCTCGAAGGCAATTCGCCGGCCGAGCCCTTCTCGAGCTTCCATGTCCCGACCCGTCTGGCCGTCACCTTCACCGAAAGCGGAGCGTCATCCTGTTTGAACGAAAAGACTCCAGCCAAGGGCCTTCGCTCGACTTCGAAACCTTTGCCGGGATCCGCGGCGTCGAGGGCGAGGGCGTAGTTCCAGGGCGACAATGGTCGTATCGACCAGTCCGGGAAAACCGGATACCCGCCTTCCCTGCGCCACTGCTCGCGGATTTTGAGCGCCATGATCAAGGGCCCCAATTCCACGCCCATCGAGTTTCCGTGCCAGGCGGTAAAGCGGATTTTCATCGGGAGCCTCAGCTCCACGAGGTCTCCCGCCGACCATCGCCGCTCGAGAACGGTCCACGAGCCGGGAACGAGCTCGGTAAGGAGGCCATCCGGCGTCCTTATCGAGGCCTCGGTGCACCATGCCGGAATCCGCAGCTTGAGCGGGAAGCTCGACGGAGACTCCGGCTCGATCTTGATGCTTATCTTCTCGTCGAAGGGATAGTCGGTGACGGTCTCGACTCTCAAGCGCATTCCGGTCGGAAGGGTCGTATCGAGCATGCTGGGCGCGTAGACGCAGGCCGCGAGACCGCCGTCGTCGGTGGCGCGCCATAGAGCCTTGGACAGCTTCGGCCAGCCTTGATGGAGATTCGCGGTGCAGCAGCCGAAATTCGGCTCCAGGCCGAAAAGATTCGACTCGTCATTGTTGTTGAACCAGTTGCGCTCGTCCTTGGTCACGAGAACCTGATTCGCCTGCTGCAGGTACTGATGACCCCGGAAGTCGGGAGTGATCATCGCGGGCAGCGCGTTGAACGCCAAAAGCTCGAGGGTGTCCGCGGCCCAGGTATCATGGTAGTAATCCAGGACGCTTTCGAGCGAGAACATGTACTCGACCACGGAACAGAGTTCCGAGCCCTGGCTCGGACTATTGCCGCTCAGGTGCTCGTCGCCCGTAAAAAGCCGCGTGACGACTCCATGATGCTTCGACAGGCTTT
Organism: uncultured Treponemataceae bacterium; assembly: GCA_964404145.1. GTDB lineage: Bacteria > Spirochaetota > Spirochaetia > Treponematales > Rectinemataceae > UBA1306. Next base: position 71,607 of record CAYOIX010000027.1, on the reverse strand, counting down.
CGACTCCTTTCCTGAACGCGTCCCGCTGAACCGCGCTGCCCGTCCTCGCCGAGTACAGCGTCGGCGTTTTCAATCCCATGACTATGTTGACGATATGCGTGTAGAGGAACTGAGGCGAGCCGAGAATCTCGGAGATCGGGAAATGCGACGCGACGGCCTTCCAAGGGAAATAGAAGGCCGTCGGCCTCGTGTACGGAAGATCGTTGAAGAAACCATCCCAATCCAGAGTCTGGGCATAAATCGAATCCGCCAGTCCGAGCAGCCTTTTATCGTCGACTCGCCTGAAAAGCCAGAACAACCATAGGATGAATTCTCCGCCGCGGGCCTTGCCCCAGGCCGAGAGGGGGCGCACGCCGATCTCCGCTTCCAGGTAGGACGCGAAGCGCTCCATGAATGGAAAAACGCGGCCGTCGCCGCTCGCCTCCTCGTACTGCATCAACGCTTTGAGCATGACCATTCGCGGCCACAGGTCCGGATTGCCGCGAGGTCCGAAGTTCCCGTCGTCTTGCTGCGAGTCGAGAGCCCAGTCGACTCGGAGCTTGGCTTTGGCGATAAGGGCTTCATCGTCGAGCAGATAGGCCAGCGGCAGAAGGCCGTCAAGATAATACGGGCCGCGTTCCCAGTTCTCGCCCGTACCGCCGAGCCAGGCCGAATAAGGACTGACGGAAGCCCAATGGACATCTAGGCATCCCGTGAAGTTATCGGCTTGGCACCTCAATACATCCCGATACCATCCTGATGGACGAACGCTTCCCAAGGGCAGTTCCCGCGTAGAGAAACTTTCGAGCACAACAGAAGAATCTATTTCGACTTGCATTTTAGACTCCGTACTATTTAACTAGTCTAAAACCTAATGCGTAGACTAGCACAGGTTTCGAGTGCGGTCAAGGGAAAAGGCGGGACCTGCGCGAGTCGCCCTCCGGGACGGGGTTTTGCATTAAGAGTTCTGGTCGAATTCCTTGAGGGTTTTACGGTCCGTGGATCTTTCTACGTATGCCGGAACCTCGACCCAGGGCGAAGCAAAATGGGAATTTTGCGCCGTGGTTATTTGGCATGGATCAGTATGACGTATTCGGATGGGCTACACCGCCGATCCGTTCGACAAGTCCCGTGGCGGCATCCATGCAACATTGCCGATTTCCACTATCACATGTACCGCAACGAGAGAGTGGACAGGTCCGGCCGTTCAACGTCCGATTTGCTTCTAATTCTCCGCCGACTCCGTCTTGAACTTGCCGATCTCTTCCTCGAGGGTATCCATGCTGCGCGAATTTTCGGTGCCGAGGCCGGCCAGAGTGGCGGCGGCCTCGGCGATCTCATTGAGGCCTATCGCGATCTCGGAGATGCCGGCGCGGTTCTCGTCGGCCAAGCTCCGGAGCGCGGCAAAGCTAGTCCGTATCGCCGCGGCGCCTTTCCCGGCGACGCGCGAGGCCTCCAGCGACTCGGAGCTGATCGCCTGGAGGCGCTCGAGGGCGGCCGAGTGCTGTCTGAAGCCCTCGACCGCTTCGCGCATGGCGCTCAGTGTCCCGTTCATGCTCGCGGAGACCTCCGTGGCGCCCCGTATGATGCCGCCAATCAGCTCGCCCGCCTTGGAGCTCAAGCCCGAAGCCGCCCCGATACTTTCGACGATGCCCGAGATATTAGCCGAGGCGACGGTCGAGTTGGCGCTCGTCGCCTCGGCGAGCCTCCGTATTTCCTCGGCTACGACGGCGAAGCCCTTGCCGGCCTCGCCCGCATGCGCCGCCTCGATCGCCGCGTTCATACCAAGGAGGGAGGTCTGCTCGGCTATTCCTTTGAGAAGCTCGAGCAGATCGGAGATGGAGCGGGCCCGGGAGCTGATATCCGCGATGGCCGCCACCATCTCGCCCATGGCCTCCTCGCCTTCCCCCGCGGAGAGCGCGAGCCCCTCGGTCTGCGCGCGCTTCTCGTCCGTGGACCTCGCAATCGCCTCGATGGCGATGGAGGTCTGCCGTACCAAGGCGGAGGATTGGCCAACCGCCGCGGACTGCTCCTCCACGAGGCCGGCCAGATTCAGAACCGAGCCGTCCACGTGCGAGAGGCTGAGTTCGGCCTCCATGATGCCGTCGTGCAGCATTCTGTTCTTCTCGTCGACCGAGCGCATGGTCGCCGCCACTTCGGTCATGGTCGCGGAGAGTTCATGGGAATGGGAGGCGAGTGTCTCCGAGGTGAGAGAGCCGGTCGAGCTCACCGTCTTGAGGGCGTCGATCATGTCCCTGAGCTTGGCCATAACGCTGTTGAAACTCCCGGAAAGGATGCCGACCTCGTCCCTCGTCGAGACGGGAAGCTCGAGCGTCAGGTCGCCCGCGCCTCCGGCAATCGCCTCCAGCTTCGCGGCTACGAGGCCGACCGGCCCGAGAAGCCTGGTAGTGACCCTGAACATCACGAAGAGGGACAACGCGGCTACGAAGACGAAGAGAAGCACGAACTGCAAGGTCGCGACGGCGGTCGCCTTCCCGATCGTCGATCGCGGGACGCCTATGAAGAACATGCCGATCGGCTGATCCAGGTGATCGAGGATGGGCCTGTAGAAGGCCTGGTAGGGTTCTCCGAGGACCATGGCGGGGCCGTCGTAGTCGCCCCCTTTCCGGAGCACCAGATCGAGTACCTCACTCGCCGCCTTGACCCCGAGGGCGCGCTTGCCGTCCGCCTGGAGCACGTTGGTGACTACCGGCTCCTCCCCGGCGAATATGGAGATCTTGGCGTCGAGCATGATCCCCATCTGGTCGACGAGGTCGCTCATATCGGCGGTAGTGGCGACGCCCTTGGCGATACTCCCTTTATTCGTGTACCAATTGCCGGGAATCACCACATCGAGGTACTCGTAGGCCATGCTATTCTCGCGCTTGACGGCGGCATGGGATTCGGCCTCCATGCCCTGCCCCATGCGCGTGTACATGAGCACGCCGCTCGCCGCAGCCAGGAGAATGAGCACCAAGAGGACGGCAATATCGATTTTTACCCTGATTGATCTGAATCGCACCCTTCCGGCCCGCCTCTTTCGCCTCGAGGGGGGCTCGAGCGAATAATTTTTCATGACGGCATGTTATTATAGTACAATCACTCAGCGCAAGTGCTCCGTCAAGGGATAGGCGGATGGAGTCGGGTCAGCGAAAGTCTAAGGGTTTTTCCCTCGTGCGGGCGTGGGTGTGCGGGCTCGTGGAGACGGAGCTCGGCCGGGGCCGATTATTCTTGAAGCGAGAAAGTGCCATTGCTGAAAGTCACAGCGAGTTCGGTCGATCGAGCGATATAATAGCCGGATCCCGTAAAAGTTCCGGCGAGCGTGCCGCCTGTCCCGCTTGGATAGCCGGTCACGACAAGAGTGCCGGCCGTAACGAGGTATTGGGCCCCGCTTGAAGTCGTATAGGAGAGTTGCAATGAGCCAGGACTGAAAGAATAAGATCCTGGCGCCGTTACCGTAGCATTTGGGTAAATCAGCTCCCACACGCTCGTGCTGGAGACCGTGCCGCTCGTGGACTGAGCCCAAAAAGCCGTAGAGGCTGCCTCTTTGGCGTAAATTGAATACGGACCGCCGGAGAGAGTCGTGGTACCGGATGTGTCGGTTTCGGTAGCGGAGATAGTACCGCTGCTCTCGCTTGGAGAGCCGCCGTTTGAACCGCCGCTCGGGTTGCTGCAGGCCAGTGCGATTATGAACGCGAAAATGCATAGAACCAGGAAGGCCTTTTTCATCAATTTCTCCTGATCGCCTTATCATCTCGCCCCGAGGGCAAAATTTTATATCGAGGAATATGGGATGGGATTATAGGTCTGTCCTTGGAAATGGTGACTCGAAAAAAATATCTGAAAGGGCTCAATCTCTGCCCGGAAAGCTCATTATTGGGCATTCAGACTCTTTCGCCGAAATTCGTCTGTAGATATTATTCAATATCATGTTGGCATCGCCTGTTGAGGCTTCGCTCGTGTTTTCGGATTCCGAATCCAAAGTCGGGGAAATAGACATTTCCCGCGAGCTCTCCGTCGATAGCTACTATCCTCTCCCTCCAATCTTCGGGGAAAGCACCTTCAGAGCGATAAGGGCACGACAGGACATACGTGTCTTTCTCGTCGAGCACCACCAAACTCGCGATCTGGTTCGGGTCGAGACGAATGCCCCGATTCCCCTGATCAAGATCGGTTTCGCCATGAAGGTGGCTTCATCCTCGTCTTGGATCGAGGGGAGACCCGAGTGCTTCCCCATTACTAGCGGAGGACTTTGCATCGCCTCCCCGGCGGCGATCGTTCAATGCGAGGTCCCTCCCGGCGGCGAGTACGAGTTCACCACGCTGGCCATCGGTCAAAATCTGATCCTCGATGTTATTGAAGAGTACGATGCGCGCCCGTCGACCGATTTCTGGCGAGTCGTCACCGAACCCGGATCGGAGCCGTCCCAACTTATTTCCTCATTCGATGCCGAGACCCGGGTGATCGCGGAACGATTGAGGACAACGAGATATAGTGGCGCAGTGCAACGCCTTTACATAGAAGGTGTGGCACTTGAGCTTCTGGCCACTTCGCTTCAGCGGCTTTTGCGCATTGAAGACCTTTCGAGAAAGGATCACCCGATCTCCGCGAAAAACGTACGGCAAATCCGGGAGGCATGCGAGCTATTGGACTGCAGGTTCAGGGATCCGCCATCCCTTGCGGAAATGGCAAAAGAGCTCAAGGTCAGCGTCGCAACGCTGAAACGAAGTTTCAAGCAGGTTCAGGGCATAGGCGTGCACCAATACGTGATTGCGCAAAGAATGGACCATGCGCGACGCTACATAGAAGAGGAGGGAATGAGCTGCAAAGAGGCAAGTTATCTCGTAGGCTATCGCAGCCAAAGCCATTTCACGGAGGTGTATAAACGCCGCTATGGCAGGTTGCCGAAGTGATCTGCAATGGCCATGGCGCGCGCGCGGTATCGGTCGGGGCCGAGGGCTTTTTCGCCCCCATACAGTCTTATCAAGAGCTGCGCGACGGCTGCCCCTGGGAGATGAGATCGAGGGCGATGTCGAGCGCGGCTTCCGATATTCTGTCTGGGGTCGCATCCAGGCCCAGGGTAGCTAGCATGGGACTGGCGCTTACGAAAAGCAGAAGCACGGAAAAAAAGGCGCGAAGTTGATCAGTAAGATTCGCGTCGGGGTCGCATACGAGCGCTTTAATCCTGCGCACCATGGAAAGGGTCTGCTCTTGTGTGTCGTGGCCCGTATTTATCGTCCTCATCACGGTACTGTTGGCCTGGGCGAAACGCAACAGGGACTGCAGCCGATCGGAGACGATAAATGTCGCGATCCGACTCAAAAATTCCTTCCGGGATTCCATGGAGCGAGGCTGGCTTTCGCCCCACTCAATAAGCTCGTTTACCGCCCCTACAAGAGCCTCCGTGATGGAGCGGAGTATCTCCTCTTTCGACTTGAAGTGGTAATAGAGCGCCGCCTTGCTCACCTCGAGACATTCGGCGATCTCGCGCAATGAAGTCTTGTCGTAGCCCTGCTTCGTAAAGAGATCTATCGCCACCTCTTGGATTTTTTCCTTCATATCGCCCTGCCGTTTGTTCATCGTTCCTCCCGATTATCCGAATTCGTCAAATGTTACTTGACGACCGGTAAGTATTTCTATATTGTTCCCTTGTCGAGTATACAACTAACCGGCCGTCAAGTAAAGAAACTGGTGATCGCTGTTCGATGCAGGTCCTAGGGCCTGTGTTATGTCGAAGTACGCTCCTGTGAAAAGAGGGACAGTATGGAACAGGGTAATGCACAGACAAATCCAGAGCCAGCAAGGGCTGTACCGAACTCGCGATTGCGGGCCCTAGTGATTTTCCTAGTAGTCCTTGCCCTTGTCGTCGTGGGAGTCTGGGCCTACAACAAGGTATTTGTCGAGGGTTTCGAATCCACGGACGATGCCGAGATCCGGGCCAACCAGGCAATCATCAGTTCCCAGACACTTGGTCAAATCAGAACCCTCGTGGTCGACCAGGGGGATAGGGTGACTCGGGGCCAGATTTTGGCCACCTTGGATGACCGCAGCCAGCAGGCCCAACGGGATCAGGTGCTCAACGCGATCGAGCAGTCAAAAGTGAACCTGGATCGGGTAAAAGTCAGTGTAGCGAGCGGCTTGGACAACGTCCACTTGAACGAAGTCAAGCTTGAACAGGCAAAAAGCGACTTAGCCCGGGCTACGGCCCAGCTCAACGCGGGGATCCTCCCCGAGGAACAGTTTGAACACGTGAAATTTGCCGCCAATACCGCTGCCGCATCCTACTCCATCGCGGTCGGCCAGCAGCATCTCGCGGAGGCGGAGGAAAAATCCGCGGAGTCTCAGATCAAGAGCGCCCAAGCCCAGCTCGAGACGGCCGAAGCGAATATGACACACGTACTAATGACGGCTACCATCGATGGCGTGGTAGCCCGGAAGTGGGTACTGCCTGGAGACGTAGTCCAGCCGGCCCAGCCCGTTTACACCTTATTCGACCTGAAGAATCTGTGGGTAGACGCCTATTTCAAGGAAACTCAGGTGAGGAACCTCGAAATCGGCGATCCGGTCACGATCAATGTGGATGCATTCCCAGGACTGACCTTAAAAGGCAAAGTCGAAACTTTGGGAGTCTCGACCGCTTCCTTATTCGCCCTTATCCCCCAGGACAATACCAGCGGCAACTTCACGAAGCTGACGCAGCGCGTTCCAGTGCGAATTGCCCTCGATACTGTCGAAGCCAAAGACCATCAAGCTCCACGCGCTACACTCCTTCCCGGGATGTCGGTGGAAGTCACGGTTCGGACGAAGGAAACCCGCTAATGAAACCCGAAGCGCGAAAAGGCGAGACGGTAAGTCCCTACCTAATCCTCTTCATACTCAGTTTTGCCGTACTGATGACATCTCTCGATTCCACCATCGTCAACGTCGCCATCGCAAAGCTTCAAGTGGCCATGGGCGCAACGACAGACGCGGTTCAATGGGTCATTACCGCATACTTGCTTGCCCTGGCAATAGGACTTCCGGCTGCGGGATGGTGCGCGGACAATTTCGGCTACAAATTCATGTTTAGATTGGCACTCGCCCTATTCACGACTGGTTCCTTGCTTTGCAGCCTATCCGGGAATCTTGTCGCGCTCGTGCTGTCGCGCATTTTCCAAGGGTTCGGGGCTGGACTCTTGACTCCGCTTGGAACCGCCTTCCTGCTCCGGGTTTTCCCGCGTGAAAAGCTCGGTCTCGCGATTGCCCTGTATTCGATTCCGGCCCTCGCATCGTCATCGTTCGGACCCACCTTAGGTGGACTGCTCATCGACAATTTTTCCTGGCAAACCATGTTTATCATAAATATCCCCGTCGGCATCGTAGCCATCTTGTTGGGGACCTTGTTCCTTCCGGAATACAAGAAAGACGAACGCAGTCCTTTCGACTTTCCAGGCTTCTTTGCCATCAGCGTTGCCTTGACCTTCCTGCTATTTGCCCTTTCAAATGGCAACGCGGCTTGGAACGCCGATGGTTGGGCTTCCCCCCTGATAATCGCTTGTTTCTGTCTGGCGATCGGAGGAGCGGTCCTTTTTGGAATCTTCCAAAGCACCACGAGTCATCCATTGATCGATTTATCCCTATTCAAGAGTTATTCGTTCTCTCTTTCCACCTTCGTTTTCTTCGTCTTCGGATTCGCCCTTTTCGGGAGCGATTTTCTGCTACCGCTCTATCTTCAGGTCGGCTTAGGCTACACTCCTACTCAAGCCGGCATGATCTTCATTCCCTTCGGTTTCGTGATGATTATCACCAATATCCTTGGAGGGAAACTAACCGACTGGGTAGATCCCAGAATTCCCGGAATGATCGGCATCGCGCTTCGAGCCTACGGAATGTGGCGCTTCACTTTCTTGACGCCCTATTCCGAAAGCGGCGAAGTCCTTTTGACCGTCTGTTTTCTGGCGTGCGGGATGGGCTTTCTCATGTCGCCCTTACAGACGACATCCTTGGCGTCTCGCCCTGTCAATAAAGCCGCCCAAGCATCCGGTATCATTGCGATCGGACGTCAGCTTGGCGGGGGTTTCGGTGTGGCGATCCTGAGCACAATTCTAGTCGGTCGCGAAAAGTTCCATGTTTCGGCCTTAGGCCAAACGATGAACGCTCAGGACTCCATTTATAAGGAAACGCTATCTCGGTTGTCCTTACACAGTTTGATGTCCTTCGGGGGCACCGCAAGCGACGCGCTGCACCGAGCCGGCGGAATTATTCAAGCTCAAATGAAAACGGCATCCTTTGTCGCCTCCATCGACGATGTGTTTCTGGTCGCCATGATTATCAGCATCGTCTCGAGCATTCCCTTTCTCTTCCTCAAATCGGCTCCGCGAGCCAAGAAAACGCCACGCGGGACGACAAACCCAGTGGCGAAGCTGGCGGTGAACTCGCCAACCGGGGCCGGATCATGAAACGAAGTTTTAAGAGGTTAATGATGAACAGGAAATATCGGATCTTGATCGCGCTCGCGATGGCGACGCTCGCTTCGAAGGCGTTTTCTCAGCAGGAGAATCGGCCGACGGAAAGCGCGGAAGTGCGCGTAAATGCCGCGCAGGCGATCGCGAGATCAGTGACAAATCAGCCCCTCATACAATCTGCCGAGGCTGCGGTCGAATCGGCTCGCGCAAAGCTCGGCCAGGCCCGGAGCGCCTACTATCCGGACATAAGCGGAACGGCATCGTGGGACCACGTCATTCCCAACGAGCAGCTATTTTTCGGCGGAGAATTGTTCACACTTGCTCCAACCGACTACTGGGATTTCAACCTGGGCGCAAATCAATTGATCTACGATTTCGGGAAACGAGAGTTCAATGTCAAGCTCGCGAAATCCGGTATCGACGCGGCACTGATCAACGTCAACCAGATCAAGACGAATATCGCCTTCGAGACGCTTCGGACATTCTATTCAGTACTCTTTCTCGGTGAAGAAGCGGCCAGCTTCGACGCACGGATCGAGAATCTCGAACAGCACCGCCGAGACGCGGAGAACAGGGAAAAAACGGGATCATCCACGCAGCTCGACGTGGTGACCACGGAGGTGAACATCGCCAAGGTCAAGGCGGACAGGATCGACGCCGCGGACCAGCTGGAGCGACAGAAAAGCAGACTCCGGCAACTACTGGGGCTCGATCCGGATGAGCCATTGGTCGCGGAGGGAGACTTCGCTTCCGATTCCATGGGGGGCGACGCTTCGAGCCTCGTCGAGAAAGCGCTCAATGACCGACCGGATCTATTGCAAGCCGCCAATTCGGTGGAAATGGCGAGTCTCGATAAGACCCTCGCCGCGCTCGGGAATAGGCCGTCGATCACTGCCGGTGCAGGACTCGGCTTCAAGAACGGCCTGTTCACTACTGACAATACCGACCTCAACGCGCTCGTGCTCGACTGGAAGGTCGGCCTTGCGCTCAAGGTGCCGATTTTCGACGGCTTTATGACGGCAAACCGGATCGCCGAGGCCGAGGGTAGCCTGGCGGCCGCAAAAGGCGAAGCCGAGAACATCAGACGGACCATTGAGGCGCAAGTCGTCCAGGCTGTCCGGAGTCTCGCAGCAAGCCGCAGTCGGGTAGAAAACTCAGTGGACCAACTGACTCGGACCAAGCAAGCCCTCGACATTGCCAAGATCCAATATACATTGGGAGTGATAACCAACCTCCAATTCCTTGATTCGCAGACCGCATTCGAACTCGCGACGCTCGATAGATTAAATGCACTCTACAAACAAGCGCTCAGCGAAGCCGATCTGGAGCAAGCCGCGGGTGAGGATATTTGGAACAGCGAAGGAGGAGAAAGATGAAAATCGTCCCGATCGGCGGCAGAGCGGGCGCCGCAAACGGCCATATTTACGAACGCAAGGCCGGGGCGCGGGAAATTTCGGCTAAAGATGCGGGAGTCACGGTGAACTGTTTGATCGGTAGGAGGGAATTATGGCACATAGCGTACTGAAATCAAAACCGAATTATGGTTTTGACGGTTCGCCTTTCGGCGTCGCATTTGTTTGTTTCGCGGGAGTAGTTTGTCTTGGCGGGGGTGTTGCCTTAATCGCTTTCCCCAGTCTCGGCCTGAAGATTTTGGCCATTGTTCTTATGCTTTGCGGATTGTCGACGGTTTTTGTTTGCGGTTCATATCTTTATTACACCGTGTTCGGCAAACTACGGCGCAGGGACAAAATGATCTCCATGATCGATTGGAAGGGAAATGAAAAAGTCCTTGATATCGGCACCGGACGGGGACTTCTAATGATCGGCGCCGCCAAAAAATTGACCCTGGGAAAGAGCATCGGCATCGATATTTGGAATTCGGGAGATATGCATGGCAATACTTATCAAAGCACCATGAGAAATGCCGAGCTCGAGGGGGTCCTCGAGAAAATCGAAGTGAGAAACGAGGACGTGCGAAGCATGTCCTTTCCCAACGATTCTTTTGACGTGGTAATTTCCAATCTCTGCATCCACAACATCCCCGGCAAAGATGGACGAGATAAGGCCTGTCGGGAAATTGCGAGGGTCTTGAAACCGAATGGGACAGCGATCATTACCGACAAATCACACACAAAAGAATACGGCGAGATTTTCGCAATGGAGGGCTTAGCAGTGGAGATTTTTCGTCCTTCTTTCGACGGCTCGCTCCGCAGGATGGTAAAGGCGGTCAAAAGGGGATTGTCGATTGCCGACTCGGGAAATTAATAGTTTACAGAAAGCTATTTGATCGCAGGGTCCTTGAAATACTTTCGGATGCGTATCGGCTTCGATTCTCGAATCGGCCCCAGACGGATCTGTCCCCCATCACCAACGGATAGCCCGCGCGCCTCTTCGATGAAAATCATTATCTTGATAGCATGAAAGCGATCGACGTCGAACGGGCCATTCTTCGCCGCACTCGCCTGCCCGAGCGCAATGCCGACGAAGGGATGCTGGCCCGGTCGCTACAATCCCTGGAACTGTGCTTCGAGCTCACGGAGAAGATAAACCGGGAGCCCGAGACCCTGGAAATCCTTGTGCAGCTCTACGAGCGAGTGGTAGCCGCATACAGGCGCTTGCCCCTCATCGAGGGGAAAAGGATCCTGGACATTGCCTGCGGTTCGCGCACGAGCAAGGCGCCGTCCGGAGTAAGCAGGATCCTCCCGAGCGAGGGCGGCTATACGAGTCTCTTCGAGCCATGGCTGTGCAGGATCCTCTCGAGCCTCGGCGCCAAGCCGGTCGGCATCGACCTCGGCGACCTCGAGGGGGAGAGCTTCGAGCACTATCGACTGGACTTGTCCAAGCCCGGGGTTCTGGATTTCCTGCCCCCGCGTTCCTTCGATGCCGTGCACGACAGCCGCCTCTTCGGCTCGCCAGAGTTCACCTCAGCGCGCCCCCGTCGCTCCGAGGTCCTCGGGATCGCTCGAGAGATCGTCCGTCAGGAAGCGCGCGTACTGAGGGAGGGTGGGATCGTCATTCATTCGGATGCTCATGAGCTTGCGGGGTAGGGAAGCCGCCCGCTCGACGGCCACTGAGCGCGGGTACTTCGAGGCGAGCTCGACGAGACCTTGCAGCCCATCCATGCAACATGCATAAAGCTCTTTGGGAAACAGTAACAACTACCATATAATTAAGAAAGTTAATTATATGACTAAGAGACCGAAGAAACTACAATATTTATATCTTTATCGTATAAGAAAATGAGATGTATTTGCTTGTTTATTCCAATTTTCGATAGAAATATTTGACAGCTAGTATAAGCCATGCTACAACTTAATTAACCTGGTTAAGGGAGTCGGCATGGCATCACAGGGGAGCAATTCGAAACTGGTACGCGTCCACAACCGCTCTCTCTTGTTGCGGATCATCCAACAGAACGCACCCGTGTCCCGAAAGGACATTGCCGAGAAGGCGGGCCTCACTCAAGCGGCGATCACCAAGATAACGAACGATCTAATCAAGAAAGGCCTCGTGATCGAAGAATTGGAGAGCCTGCCGAACCAAGGCTTCGGAAGAAAACCGATCGGTCTCTCGATCAACCGAGAGAAATATAGACTGATATCGATGTTCATCGGCCGAACCTTCATCCAAGCGGCGATCTGCGATCTTTCCGGGGGCATTCTCAGCAAGATCGAAGAGTACAGGAACATCTTTACGGACTCCGCGACCTCTCTCGAGGTCGAAGTCATAGAATTTCTCGGACGCCTTGTCGAGAATTCCGGTGTCGATACGAAGAAGCTCCTCGGGATCGCGATTTCGGCCCCCGGGCCCATCAACGCGAAGCGCGGCTTTATCCATAGCTCGCCCCTGGCCTCCGTCAAAGCCGCGGACGCCCCTTTCGATTGGAGCGGCATCAGCCTGGCCGAGTCGGTCGGCTCCCGATTCGGGGTGCCCGTATTCACCGACAACGAAGCCAATGTCGCCGCCCTCGGCGAGAGCTGGTTCGGCTCGGGGGTCGGAATAAACAACTTCGTCCTGTACTCGGTCGGGCTCGGCATAGGCTCCGGCGTGATCATCGACGGAATGCTCTATCGCGGAGAGGACGACGTGGTCTCGGAGATCGGCCACGTCACGATCGACTACAAGGGGCCGAAATGCGTCTGCGGCAACGTCGGCTGCCTCGAGACCTACGCCAGCTTCCGTCGGCTCTCCGAGCGCCATCGGGCCCTCGATCCCGGGGCCTCCGCCTCCTTGCCCGTGGAAGATTACGCGGCCCTGGTCAGGGAAATCGAGGCCGTGTTCGCCAAGGCCATCATCGGCGAACCGGAATCGGCGACCGCGATCAAGGAGATCGGAAGCTTCCTCGGAATCGGCGCGGTCTCGCTCGCGAATATATTCAGCCCGGAATGCATCATCGTCTCAGGCAACGACATCGGCAATGCCGATATCGGCATCCTCGTCCCGATCCTCAAAGAGAGCGTCCGTCGGGGAGCCTTCTCGGTCATCGCCAACAAGGTGAAGGTGATCGCCTCGAGCCTGGGCAAGGACGCGCGGATATACGGGGGGATCGCCCTCGTCCTCCAGGACTTCTTCGCTCAATCGGGCGGCGAGGTCGAGACGACCTCTTCCGATCGGTCGTGAACCGGTTTCCCACGCCTCCTTGGGAGGCGTTAGTCGAGAAAAAGAGGGGGGATCTATCATGTCCTATGCAAGGAAAACGGTTTTGGCGATCGCCGCGGCCGCGCTGCTCTGTGCAGTCGGCGAGCGGGGTTTCGCCGCCGGAGCCAAGAAGCTCGTGGTCGGGTACGTCGTGAATTATATGTCCCACGAGTGGTATCAGAACATCTGCAACGGCGCGAAGGACCGCGCGGCCGAGCTCGGCGTAGACCTGCGGATCGCGGACGCCAACCTCGACATTTCGAAACAGATCTCGGCGGCCGAGAATTTCATCACGCAGAAAGTCGACGTACTCGTCCTCACGCCCGTCGACGCCAAGGCGATGGGCCCCATCGTGCGAGAGGCGACCAAGTCGGGGATTCCCGTGATAACGGAATCGAACGTAGTGGAAGGTACGAAGACCTACGTGGGAATCAGCAACCAGACCGGCGGCAGAAAGGCCGGCGAGTGGTTCGCGCAGTACGCGAAAAAGAACGGCATAAGCCCCAAGATACTCATCGTCGGCCTTCCCAACTTCGACGATTGCCGCCAGCGCGTCGCCGGCTTCAAGGAAGCCCTCGCGGCCTCGGGTATCAAGTACGAAATCCTCCAGGAAGTCGACGGCCAGGGGCTGAAGGAGAAGGCGCTCGCGGTCTCGCAGGACGCTCTCACCGCCCACCCCGACGTGAACACGATCTTCGGCATCAACGACGACTCGACCACCGGCGGCATGGCGGCATACAAGGCCGCCGGGCTCGACGAATCGAAACTGACCGCGATCGGCTTCGGGTTCGAAGGCGCGGTCGGCCAAGGCGCTCTTCTTTCCGGCGGCCCCTACAAGGCGGCCCTCGCGATGTTCCCGAACTTCGTCGGAGTCGGGCTCATCGACGCGGCGGTCGCGGTATCGAAGGGCGAGCAGCTTCCCGCTCACTACGAAACCCCGACCGTCGTCATCGATAAGGGAAATTTCGACAGCTACTACGCAAAGTCGGGCGATAAGTACGCGATGAAGTACAACGCGATCCGCGCTCTCATGAAGCAATAAATCCCGATAAACGCGCCCGGACGTCGTCGCGATCGCCGGGCGTCTCCAGTTCGTTCTCCGGCAACCATCAGTCATAGGAGCCTTGCGTGAACAAGAAAGCCGAAACCCCAAAAGGCGGGATTACCGTAAAGGACATCCTCTCGGGAGAGCAGGCCAGCCTCGTCATAGCCCTCCTCGTCCTGTGCGCAGTCGCCACCGTCCTTGCGCCGGTATTCCTCACGACGACGAATGTAATGAACGTCCTCAGACAGACATCCCTCATCGCGATCGCCGGCATCGGCATGGTGATGATCATCCTGATGGGAGAAATCGATCTGAGCATCGGCTCTACGCAGGCCCTCGTGGGGATACTCTGCGTCTGGACGCTCAACGCGACCGGCAGCATGGTCGTCGCCATAGTCGCGAGCCTCGCCCTCGGGGTCCTCCTCGGCCTCATCAACGGACTTCTGGTGACGAAAGCCAGGCTCAACTCGCTCATCGCCACCTTGGGAACCATGGCGATATTCCGAGGGATCGCCTTCGTTACGACGAACGCCGTATCGATCCAGTCGAAGGTGCCGTCGTTCGACACCGTCGGGACCGGCTATTTCGGACCTTTCCCGATTCCGGTCGTCCTCACCATCGCGCTGTTCGCCGCATTTTACTACGTCCTCCATCATACGGCCTTCGGCCGCTATATCTATGCCATCGGCGGAAACGTCAACGCGTCGCGGCTTTCGGGCCTTCCCGTAGAGAAGATGAAAATCCAGATCTTCGTCATGGGCTCGGTCTTCGCCGCGATCAGCGCGATCATTCTCGCGTCGAGGATGTCGTCCGGCCAGCCGAACGCCGGAGTGGGTTTCGAGCTTCAGGTCGTCGCCGCCGTCATACTGGGCGGCATCAGCCTGACGGGTGGCGTAGGCACGCTTACCGGGGCCTTTATCGGTATGCTGATACTCGGCGTCCTGGACAACAGTCTCATCCTGCTCAACGTCAACAGCTTCTATCACGACATCGCCCGTGGCGCCGTCATCATCATCGCCGTGTATCTCGACGGCGCTCGAAGACGGAATCTGCAGAAGAAACTGATAAAAGCGACGGAATAGGGAGGGGGGATGAGCTTTACGAACGGTGCCGCTCCGCCCATCATCGAGCTGCGTTCGATCCACAAGAAATTCCCGGGAGTCCACGCCCTCAAGGGCGTCTCCTTCGACCTTAGACCCGGCGAAGTCCATGCGCTCGTCGGCGAGAACGGCGCAGGGAAATCGACGGTCATCAAGGTGATGGCCGGCGTCTACGATTTCGAGGGCAGCTACCTGTTCGACGGCAAGGAGGCCCGGATCGCCGAACCTCTCGACGCGATCCGCCTCGGGATCAGCGTCATCTATCAGGAATTGAACCTCGTCCAGGACCTTTCCATCGCCGAGAACATCTTTTTCGGCAAGCTGCCCACCACGAGGACGGGAAGGGTCAAGTGGAGCGAAGTGTACGCGAGGACCGAGGAGCATCTCGGCGAAGTGGGGCTCCGGGTTTCGGCGAGGACGAAGGTTCGCCGCCTATCGGTGGCCCGGCAGCAGCTCGTAGAGATCGCGAGGTCCCTATCGCTCAACGCGAAGGTCATCATCATGGACGAGCCGACGTCGGCGCTCTGTCCGAGCGAGATCGAGAATCTCTTTTCCCTCGTCGCTCGTCTCAAGGGAAAAGGCGTCGGGATAGTATACGTCTCGCATAAGCTCGACGAAATCTTCGCGATCGCGGACCGCGTTACCGTGCTGCGGGACGGGGCCTATGTCGGGACAGAGGACATCGCGGATCTGACGAACCGGAAACTGATCTCGATGATGGTCGGCCGGGAGCTTTCTTCCCTCCTGCCGAAGACGGCTCCGGTCCTGGGCGAGGATATCCTCGATGTAAAGGATCTCTCGACCGATAAGGTCTCCAAGGTGTCCTGCCACGTCCGCAGGGGGGAGATCGTCGGGTTCGCCGGTCTCATGGGAGCCGGGAGGACCGAGCTCGCGCGGGCCTTGATCGGCTTGGATAGACGGATCGAGGGCAGCGTCGTCCTCGATGGCTCGAAGCTGGCCAAGGACGATCCTCCGCTCGCGTGCAGGATCGGTTTCGGGCTCGTGCCCGAGGATCGGAAGCTCGAAGGCATATTCCCCGACCTCGACATCAGGCAGAATATGTCGATAGTGTCCCTCGGCGATCTCCGGGCCGGGCTCGGCATTTCGGCGTCCCGGGAGAAAACCGTCGTCGACGATATGATCCGGCGCCTGGGCATCAGGACTCCGTCTTCAAGCCAGCTCGTCGCGAAGCTCAGCGGGGGAAACCAGCAGAAGGTCATACTGGCCAGGTGGCTCATAAAGAAGAATGTCAAAGTCCTCATCATCGACGAGCCCACGCGGGGCATCGATGTCGGAGCGAAGGCCGAGATATACAGGATCATCGACGGACTCGCCCATCAGGGGATGGCGATCGTGATGATGTCGTCCGAGATGCAGGAACTCATCGGTATGTGCGATCGAATCTACGTCATGGCCGGAGGCAGAATAGTGGACGAAATCTCCGGCGCCGACGCGACCCAGGAACGGATACTTTCCAGCTGCATCGATGAGCGAGGCTGAGGCTATGACTCCCCGACAACGCCTTATCGCCGGCATCGAGCATCGCAGGACGGACCGTCTCCCCGTTTCGACTCACCACATCATGCCGTATTTCCTCGAAAGATGCATGGGCGGGATATCCATCCAGGATTTCTTCGAATTCTTCGGTCTCGACGCCATCCGATGGATAGTCCCCATAAAGCCCGACGAATCGCGCGGCGAGCGTTATGTCCCGAACCAGGAATCTCCCGGTTTCCTTCAGACGAGTAAAATTGAATCGGAACGTTGGCGGGTCGCGGCAGAGACGATCCGGCACCCGGAATTCGCCACGACACGGTACAGGATATCGACCCCCAAGGGGGATCTTACGACCGTCATCCAGGGCAACGGCTATACCGAATGGGTAGGGGAGCATCTATTAAAGGAAAAAACCGATATCGAGCTGATCGCCGAGTTCATGACCAGACCATTGTGCGACGTCGAGGCGGTCAACGAAGCCGCGGAGAGCTATGGAGAGCGCGGTATACTCCGTTCTTTCGTGCTCCCATTCGATTTCTTCGGACAACCCGGGTGTTGGCAGGATTTTTGCTGCATCAGAGGAACCGAGCAGGCGATCATGGACACGTTCGACGACCCTCTTTGGGTACGGGAAGCGTTGGGGGTTATACGTGACAGAAAGCTCTCCTACATACGTTCTCTCGAAGGCGCTCGCTACGATCTGATGGAACTGGGCGGCGGCGATGCGTCGACGACCGTCATATCCCCGTCGATCTTCCGCGATTTCGTCGCGCCATACGATAAAGAGCTGATAACCGCGGCGCATGCCGTCGGCATGCGCATCGTCTACCATACCTGCGGAGGGATGATGCCGATCCTCGAAGATATCGCGGATATGGGGCCCGTCGCGATGGAAACCTTCACTCCGAAAGAAATGGGGGCGGACGTCGACCTCGAAGAGGCGAAAAAGAGAATCGGCGGGAAAGTCTGCATGATCGGAGGCTTCAATCAAGTCCACTACTTCAAAGCTTGCTCCGCCGAGGAGACGAGGGCCTACGTCAGGCGATGCTTCGCGGCCGCGGGCGAAGGCGGAGGCTATATCCTAGCTCCCTCGGATCATTTTTTCGACGCCGATCCGGCTCTCATCGCAGCCTTCGCGGATGAAGCGAAGCGATGCGTCTACTAGGCAAGAGGGGGACTACGAATGCGGACGGGCAGAGAAAGAATCGTTTCGATACTCGACGGCAAAACACCGGACAGATCGGGATTCTGGCTGGGCAATCCCGCGGATGAGACGAAAGACATATACTACCGATACTTCGGCATAAACGAAGACAAAAAGGACATCCCGGAAGCATTTTTGCGCACATCGCAGGTGAAGACCAACAAGACCGGCAAGGCCGACATCGACCTCGCCGTCGCCCTAGGCAGCGATATGATATGGTTCTCGCCCGAGATCGATCCTGCGTCCTGGAGACATCCCGACGGCAAGCCGATGTGGGACTTCTACGGCGGGCAGGAAAGGAAGAGCCTCACCCAGCCTGGGGTATTCGGGGACTGCGAAGATCCTTCCGAAGTGGAACGTTTCGATTGGCCCGATCCCGGATTCCTCGATTTTTCGGAGACGCTTCGGAACGTCGACGCCGCGAACGATGCCGGGCTCGCCGTGTTCGGCGGAATGTGGATGCCGTTCTTCCACATCGCCGCGGATTTTTTCGGGATGGAAAACTATTTCATGAAAATGTATACCCATCCTGAAGTAGTAGACGCGG
Organism: uncultured Treponemataceae bacterium; assembly: GCA_964404145.1. Classification (GTDB taxonomy): domain Bacteria; phylum Spirochaetota; class Spirochaetia; order Treponematales; family Rectinemataceae; genus UBA1306. Next base: position 53,153 of record CAYOIX010000027.1, on the reverse strand, counting down.
TTACCAAGCGCATAGTCGATTTTTACCTGGCCGCCAACCGCCGCTGCCTGGACGCGATGGCTGACAAATTGGTCGCGGGCTTTTTCGGGAACGATTTCGGGAGTCAGCGCGACCTGCTGATCAGTCCCGAGATGTTCGAGCGCTTCATCATGCCCTATTATCGACAATGCATCGCGCTGATCAAATCCTATGGATTGAAGGTGGTCGTCCATTCGTGCGGAGCCGTCGACCGCGTCATTCCCCGTCTGATAGAGGCCGGTATCGACGGCCTCCATCCTCTTCAGGCAAAGGCCGCCGGCATGGACGCCGAAAGTCTCGCGCGAAAATACGGCGGCAAGATCGCATTCATAGGAGGAGTCGACACGCAGGATCTGTTGCCCTTCGGGAAAGCGGAGGATGTGCGCCTCGAAGTACGAAGACTCCGCTCGATCTTCGGGGGGCGCTGCATAATCTCGCCGAGCCATGAGGCATTGCTGCCGAACGTCGGACCGGAAAAACTGATCGCAATGGCCGACGAAGCGACCAGACTCTAGGTCTACGCCATCTTCGACACTTCCAATTTCAAATTGCCGATGGAATAAAAAACCCATCCTTGGTGGATGGGTATTCGTTCATGGGCGAATGCGAGGCTGGCTCGCAAGCTTAGGCGAAACTGACTGCCGTCGATCACGTGATGACGTGAAAGTATTTCTCGTACTTCCTCGCGGGCGGCTTGGCGGCAGGTCCTTGGGGTTTGTATCCGAGCGCGACACCATAGTACACCTCGTAGCCTTCCGGGATTCCGAGCTTGCGATAGCGATCCGGGCCGGTAAAATAGAATTTGGCGAAGCCGATCCAGCAGGACCCGATACCGAGGCTCTCGGCCGCTATCAGTATGTTCTGGATTGCCGCGCACGCGTCGACCAGAGGAGAAATCGCATCCTTTTTCCCGGCGACGATAATGACCGTCGGAGCCTTGTAATAAATATTGAGCGCCTCATTGCTCCCCATGGCGACCATCCAGTCGACCGGGGCTTTCCTCATCTCGACTTTACTGCCTTCGCTCATCTCGTCGATCAGCTCTCTGTTCTGAACCACCGTAAAGTAGCTGGATTGATCATTATGCCCGCTCGGAGCCTGCAGCGCCGCCGCAAGGATGGCATCGAGCTCCGCTTTCTTTATTTGCTCGCCTAAAACCTTCCGCACGCTTCTTCGCCGGGCGATAGTCTCCAATACCTCATTCATGAAATCTACTCCTCTAGTCCAGATAAGGATATTTTCAATACCGGTCTAATTCGCACAGTGTACCATACAGCTGTCAAGGGACGCAATTAAAGAAGGATGCATTCCAAGGCGGACATTCCCATCCTCCTAAACCGATAGTATTCCTTTCACCGCCTCGGGACGATCGAAGTGGACCATATGTCCGGCTCGGGGCAGTACGACCAGGCTGTCGTCGGGTTTCAGCAGACGGGTTGCCGTCTCCACCACGGAAGGCGGCATCAGGATATCATCAGCCCCGAAGACGAGGTGAAGCGGGACGGTAGTCTCGGGCCATGAATCGAAGAGGCGGAGCTCGGCCAGGGCCGGCAAGAGGCGCGCTTGGACCGCCATGGAGTTTCGCAGGGCCGATGCGGCTCCTGCAAGACCGTAGCATCTGACGAGGCTCGTTACATGGGCAGCCACTATTCGTCCGAATTTTCTGTCTCGTTCGATGCTGCCTTCGTTCGCGAGGAGTCCGAGCCTTTGCTGGAATCGGGATGGACTGGTGTAGGGGGGCGGGCCGAGCCTCCGCAGGCTTGCGGCCATCCTCTTGTCTCTCCTTTTGATCGACCTGTCGTTCAGAATCCTATACGCGTAATCGTCGCTGGCGGCCGCGTCCAGGTCCGGCGATATCGCGACCACCTTCGATACGAGCTCGAGCTCGCGGGCGGCTGCCTGGATGGCGAGGGTCCCTCCAATCGATATCCCGAGGAGGGCGACCTTGGTTCCCGTCCTCGCGTGCAGGTACCGCAGTACGCGGCAGAGATCGTCCAGAAGCCGGCCGAGGCGGACTGTGTCCGCAGCCTCGCGCGCCGCCGGGCCGCAGCCGCGCTGGTCCCAGTAGGCGACGGTGTAGTCGTCTTCCAGCGAAAGGCGCGAGCGGAATCTCGGCGCCTCGTTGAGCAGCGGAAGTCCGGGACCGCCCTGGATTATCAAGACCGGCGGCAGGCCGCGTCGAGCGGCGCAGAGGCGCAGGCGCAGTACGACTCCGTCGACCTCCAGGCCTATGGTCTCGTCCAATTCGAGCATCGAGGCTTTCATGAGAAATCCAAGAGGAGTTTCCCTCTGACAGCTCCCGCGGCGAGGGCGCGGTGCGCATCGACAACACGGTTCCAGGGAAATACTTCCGCCAGCGTGGGGACCAGCGCGCCTCGACTCGACCAGTCCAGAATTTTCGACAGAGAAGCCCGGTACCAATCCGGATCGCTTCGGACGATGGCGGGCGTGCCGCAGATGCGCACGCGTCGCCCTCTCCCGAAGACGCGCCTCGAGGCGAGGTAGAGAAGTCCGCGGGCGAAGTCGACGTTGCCTCCGTCGATGCTCGGCGAGATGCCGTAGCAGACCAGACTGCCTCCGGGAGACAGGGAGCGCCAAGAGCGCCTGAAGGAAGCGACCCCGAAGGCATCGAAGGCGGCGTCGACGCCGCCGGATTCGAGCCGCTCGAGCTCTTCTTTCCATAGATCGTCCTCGCGGTGCAGGGGGACGCCGCCGAGAGAGGCGATCAAGTCATGTTTTGGCGCGGACGCGCTTCCATAGGCGCGAAGCCCGAGGAGCCGCGCCAATTCCAGCGCCGCGCTGCCCACCCCGCCGGCGGCGCCGTGGATCAGGAAAGACTGTCCCGTTTCGAGCCGCGCGCAGCGTTCGATCATCGCGTAGGCCGTGAGGTAGTTGAGGGGAAGGAGGGCGGCGGTCTCGTCGCCGAGACCGGGCGGCACCGGGACGACATAGCGCGATTCGACGTCGATCGATTCCCGATATGCGCCCATGGCCGGGATCATCCCCGCGACCCGCTGCCCGCGGGCGAGACCCGAAGCCCCCGGGTCCTCAACGGCGCCGAAGAATTCGTAGCCTGGAGAGAAGGGCCGCTTCGGCGCGAGGGGATAGCCGCCTCGCACGGCCATGACATCGGCGAAGCCGACGCCCGCGTACTTGACCCGGATTCTCGTCCGTCCCGAGGCCGGAGGCGGGGCTTGGCCTTTATCGCTCGTCTCCACCCTACCCGCTTCGTGCACAGTGATCGTCTTCATCGTTGGCTCCTTCGGATAAAATGCCGAAGGCACCGACAGAAGGCATTTACCTATGTTAATAAACAGTGCTATTAAGGTTTCGCGCTCCGAATTCGGCTAAGCGTGACGGGACTGATGCCGAGGTAGCTCGCGATATCGTACTGCCTGACATGGGCCTCGACCCCGGGATAGTCCTCGAGAAAGCGAAGATAGCGCTCGGTCGCATCGTCGAGGATCAGCGAACGCTCCCTGCGCTCGGCCACGGCCAGGGCCTCATCGAGAATCGCCGCGTGAATTATGCCCCAGGCCGGATGCGTCTCCAACAGAGCGAGCCAGTCTTTGTAATCGAAGACCACGAGCCGGGAGGGCTCGATCGCCTGGATCGAGAAATCCGACGGCTCGTCGTTGACCAGGGCGGATTGGGACGAAACGAAATTCTCGCCGTTGCAGAAATACCTGATGTATTCGCGCCCTTCGGCGTCGGTATGGAAATAGCGCAGCCAACCCTCGGTCATGAAGCCCACGGTCGTGGGTCTCCGGCCCGCTCGAAGGAAGAACTCCTCCTTGGCCAGGATCCGTATCCTCGAGAACGAGAGTATTCGCTCCCTGCCTCCAGGCGGCAGTTGATGGATCGTCTCCAGGCGCCGGATCAGGGACTCGAACTCAGGCGACATGACTATGCTCCGTTAGACAAGTGATCCAGATCGAGTCGATCGGAGCTCAAGTACTCGCGAGCCGAGATATCGCCGAGAGCGACTATGTCATAGTCGATAGACGAGAAGCGGCCGTTCGGGTTGAGCTTGCCAATCCAGGCCTTGCACTGCTGCCGTAACTCATCAGCGGTGGGAGACATTCCCTCGATTACGATGAACCAGAACATGAGTGACAGCGGTGTCGCATCCCAACGCGGGGTAGCGGTGACACGAATCTCCCGGATCGACCGTAACAATGCTCCTTCGGCAGAACCTTTGTCATGTTTCTGTGTGATGCGAGCTCTGAGGTCCTCGACCAAAGAGACGAAGTCGTTCGGGAACGCGAATCTCGCTCGCTTCCGCGCGAGGGCCTCGGCGAAGTTCCGTTGGTCTTGATCGGTCGGACAACCCGCCTCGCGCGCCCACTTGGCGAGTAGGCCCTTCTCGACGGTCATCACGCGCTCAAGGTCGGCGACCAGCATCCGAGGAGCCGCCCCCGGCAGATAGGCGTACCGCGGACTCGTTCCTCTCTTGATGGTCTCCAGCGCCGCCTCATCCTTGACTCTGACGAGGGGGCCCACCTCCACATAGGGACGATCCCTCGACTTCCGGACCACGTCGCAGGTTTGGGTTAGGACCACCAATCCTTCGACATCATCCTCGTAGAGATCTACGTCGGAGGCTTCTTGATCGCCCGGCCTGAGGGGAAGTTCGGGGTCGAAGCGAATAATGAAGCCGAGGGGGCCGATGACAAAGTCCCCCTGGCGCCAGGTTTCCAGCGCAGCGTCAAGGGCCTCGTATCGTCGTTCCAACTCGGCCGGATCGATCATCCTTCAGTACCCTTTCGCTTCACGACCTTGACACTGCGCCTTCCAGGCAGATCGACGTGGAGGGTGTCCTGCGTGGCGTCCATGAGTGTCGACGGCGGGAGAGGACTTCGATCGGCGATCAGAGACGTGTTGGTGACAGCACGCGTGGGTGTAAAGGCCGCAAAAGCCTTAATCGCCTCATCATCTCCCGCGGTGAGGAGATCGAGCGGAATGGTGCCATCGGGCTGGGGTGAAAGGAGGAATGCGCGGTTCTGGAAAGACTCGGGGAATGGGAGCTGCCTGATAGTGTTCAACACGCGATAAAGCCTCTCCCGATGGATCGAATCCAGGGCTTCACCATCCATCCAAAGATGAAGACTCCGTTGGCTGACTTTGAAAACCCTCGCGAGTTGCTGCCATGTCAGGCCGGTAGTCGACTTGATCTCCTGCAACGCGCTTCGCGCCGACGGTGGCTTGACCTTAAAGAAACTGTCCGAGAGGCCGACATTCGTGGCGGCATAGAAATCCAAGGGCCATTCAACGGAGTCGGTCCCTACACTTGTTGCCCCGCAAAGCAGTATGCCGACCGGCAGAACTAAGCGCTGCTCTTCTCGGTTATCGGAGATCTGAGGTCGCATGTAACACAGAGCCATCGGGAAAGCGGGAGATCGTGAGGATTCTAGTTTAATCATATCTCTCCCCCAAAGTGCTTCAGGCAAGCATCTGTCGTGACCCAACGGAAGAATCGGTAATCGGCGTCCGCAAGTTCATTGAGTCGTTCGCCGAGCGCGCGCGATTCGAAGGCTTCGGCCCGATCCGAAAATGCATCGATATCGAGAAACCAGCTCTTCTCGGCGATGCTAGGCATGGCTGCGGGATCGTAGGTCAGCCCAGCATCCAAGAGGCCCCAACGAGCGAGAATGTTCAAGCCGCTTCCATTGACATCCAGAACAGTCTCGGATACTGAATGCCTGAGGCGAACATCATCGTCCGTGGATAGTATGCCAAGCACCTCCGGCCGAATGTACTCCCTCAACCCAGTCAGATCCTCGCCCTTGATACGATTCACATAACGCAATCCAATCCTTTCGGCCCTGGCGGGCTTGAAGATATCCTGTACTGCTGCCAACACGGGTGCGAGAAGCTTCAGGAAATGGTCCTTTCCCTGGTACTCCATAACTTCGAGAGACACGAAGCCCGAGTTAAGAGAGACAACGGCCTTCTTATCGAACATAGAGAAACGCCATATGGTCTGAGGCTGAAGCGATAATCCAGACGGTCCAACTATTAGACCTGGTCCCTGATCAACTTGAACTTCAGGTAAGTCCTTCCGCATCACTTCCTGGAACGGGGCAATGAAACCCTGGCTTTCGATCGACGCAATAGTCGGGAAGCGGATCTGCGTAAGCACTCGGAGTAGCGGAGGCCTGGCAAGAGGGACATCCCCAGGGGGGGGACCATCAAATGGGGATGTGAGACTGGACATTTCGTTCGTCCTCCGGGACAAGTATAGCTCTTGCGTACTAGATTGTGAAGTATAATGTGAAGCCAGACCTAAATACTAAACACCCAAGAAGTGCGGAAGTTGACGCACACGAAGTATTCGTCCGCAATGGAATACAAGGACAGAGGCTGGACAATCCGATAAGTTACTTACTAGCAATTACTTACAAGTATACTACAGATACACGCCCTGTCGCGTTGCCCCGATATGGAAGGCAAAATCGAGCCTATTTGATTATGAAGACCCTTCCGCCTTTCTCCGAGTTGAGGAACACGGCGAAGATCGTGAAGGCCCCGAAGACTATTTGCTGCCAATAGGGATCGACGGCCACCGTATTGAGCCCGTTCTGAATGATCACGACGAGGAGAGCGCCGAGGAGGGTCCGCAGGACGCTCCCTCTCCCGCCGGTCAGGGGCGTGCCGCCGATGACCACCGATGCGATCGCCAGGAGGGTCACCGGATCGCCGATCGTCGCGAGACTCGTCTTCAGCTCTATCGAATAGAAGGCTCCTGCGAGCGCGCACCCGGCTCCGGACAGAGCGAAGGCCCAGAACTTCGTCGAGTTGACCTTGAGCCCGAGCATCCGAGCGCCCCGTTCGTTGGCGCCCACGGCGAAGATCGCCCGGCCCAGGGCAGTCTTCGATTGGATGAAATAGTACAGGCCGAACGCGACGAGCGAAATGAGGAACAGCAGGGGCACGATGCCTATCGATATGTCGGCCCATTTCAGGCCGTCCCAGAGCTCCATGGGGATACCCTTGGCGCCTCCTCCGACCAAAATGAGAGCTAGGCTCCTCCACAACGCTGAGGCCGCGAGCGTCACGATGAACGAGGGTATCTTGAGCCACGTGAAAAGCAGGCCGTTGACGCTCCCCGCGAAGAAGCCGAAGCCCAGGGCCGCCAGAATGCTCCAGTTGCCGAGCGCGGGGAAGGTCGTGCCGTAGATCACGCAGGATGCGGAAACGATGGCCCCCACGGAGAGGTCGATCGCTCCGGTCATGATGACAAAGGTGGCGCCCAGGGACAGACAGAGCAGGGGAGCGGCGACCATAAAGATATTGCCCAGGCTGATCGGGCCGACGAAGCGCGGATTGATGGCCGTGAATACGGCTACGAGCGCTATGAGGAGCAGCCACGGGAAATTTTTGACAAAGGCTCGCATTCTCGTTTTCATGGTCATTTTACGGTCCCCGCGCACCCGTCACATCATGTATCGCACGATGTCGAATTGCGACGGCTTGTCGTCCTTCGGCGATTCCATCTCCGCGACGACAAATCCGTCTTTCATCACGATGATCCTCGAGCTCAGACTGATAGTCTCATCGAGAGTATCGCCGAGCAGCACGATGCTCATGCCCTTCTCGGTTATCTCCCTGATCAGTTGGTAGATCTCCTCTTTCGCGCCCACGTCGACGCCGCGAGTGGGATGGTTGAGGATCAAGACCTTGTTCCGACCGGCTATCGCGCGCGCGAAGACGACCTTCTGCGCGTTGCCGCCGCTGAGCGTCGCTACGCTCTCCTTCGGTCCCGGCGTCTTGATGTTCAGCTTGCGAATCCAGTCGTTCGCGCGATCCATGCGCGCCCGGCCGGAGATTATCCTGTGACGGCTGATGGCATCCATACTGGAGAGGCTGATGTTCTCGGCGACGCTCATGCCGCCGATGATGCCTTCCTCCCTTCTCTCCTTCGGGACGGAAAGCACGCCCGACTTCAGGGCGTCGGAAGGATCGGAGAAGCGGCGTTCCTCGCCGTCGAGGATGATCTGCCCCTCGTCGGGGCGATCGTCGCCGCAGAGCACGGAGCAGACTTCCTCCTTGCCCGAGCCGACGACCCCGCAGATGCCCAGCACCTCTTTCTTCCGAAGCCGGAAGTTGACATCCTTGAAGAAGCCTTTGAGGCCGAGCTTCCTCACCTCGAGGACGACATCGTCGCCCGGCTCCGTCTGGCTGCCGACCTTGAAGTACTCGCCGCTCGTGCTCCTTCCGACCATCTTCTCGTACAGCACATCCTCGTTCGCGTCCTTCTTGTCGAGGAGGGCGGTCTGCCGGCCGTCCTTGAAGACATATATCCGGTCGGAGATGTCGATGACCTCGCTCAGCCTGTGGGAGACGAAGATGACCGAATTGCTCTGTCGAGCGATGATCCTGATCTTCTCGAAAAGCTTCCTGATCTCCGAGTCGTTCAGGACGGAGGTCGGCTCGTCGAGGAGGATCAGGCATCCTTCTTCGCTGTCGCCGACGATATCGAGCACCTTGGCGATCTCCACCATCTGCCTTGTCGCGAAATCGAGCTCCAGCACCTTGCCGGCGGGCGAGATGTCCTTCAAGCCCAGCGAGTCCAGCACCTTCGCCCCGGTCGCGTTCATCCTCCGCCAGTCGACGATGCCCAGCCTCCTGAAGCCCCTCTCGCGTCCGAGGTAGATGTTCTGGGCGACCGAGAGGTTCTTCATCAGGGATTGCTCCTGGAACACCATCCCGACGCCCTTCTTGTTGGCGTCCAGGAGATTGCGGCCCCTGAACTGTTCGCCGCGCATCTCCATGCTTCCTGAAGTGGGCTGCTCGACGCAGGAGATGATGCGCAGCAGGGTCGACTTGCCCGCTCCGTTCTCGCCCACGAGTCCGACGATCTCGCCCCTCCGAACTTCCAGGTCTATACCCCTGAGGGCCACGGTACCGGGATATTCCTTGCAGATGTCTCTAGTCCGGAACAGCACGTCTTCCACGATCGTTCTCCCGCCTACTTGAAGATAGTCTTCCTGCCCCGCGAGACCGTGAGCGCCACGGCGGCGACGATGATGATGCTCTGGACCGCAGGCTGGACGTAGGCGTTGACTCCGAGCATGATCATGCTGTCCTGGATGATCGTGACTATGAGGACTCCCACGAGCGACTGCACCACGCCTCCGCTGCCTCCCACGAGGGAAGTACCGCCGACGACGACGGCCGTAATAGTGGAGAAGAGGAATCCGTTGCTGATGATGACCTCGCCGATATTGAGTTTGATCGCCCCGAAGATCCCCGCGACGCTCGCGCAGAAGGCCGACCATGCGAAGACGGCGACTTTGATCCTATCCGCGTCGATGCCGCTCGCTCTCGCCATGCTCTCGTTCTCGCCGATCGCGTAGACATGGCGGCCGAAGGCCGTATAGCGCTCGACGATGAAGGCGATGAGGAAGACGACCATGGCAAACCAAGTCAGGAGCGGCAGGCCCGCCAAGGTCCCGGAAGCGAGGCGGGCGAACATCGGGGCCTTGATCGATGCCGGGATGCCCCTGTAGCTGAGGATACCGAAACCCGTGATGGCGCTGCCCATCCCGAAGGTCACCATGAAAGAAGGTATCTTCAGCCTCGTATGCAGAATTCCGGAGAAGACTCCGAAGACCGTCCCGGCCAAGACGGCGATAAGCATGCCCAGGACCCCGAGGTCCACGGAGTTCTTCGTGTTCAGCACGAGGAGGGCCACGATGGATCCCGCGAAGCCCATGACGCCCTCGACGGAGAGATCGATGCTCCCGAGCAGGAGGACGAAGGTGAGTCCCATCGCCAATACGAGCGGCGTCGAGATCTGCTGGAGAATGCTGGTCAGATTGATCCAGGTGAAGAAACCCGGCACGAAGACCGACATGACGATCGCCAAAACGATCATGACGATCAGGGGACCGAGTCCGATGATCCTGTTCTTCGCCCGTTCGGCGGCGATTCTTTCCGCGAAATCGGCGGCGATCGTTCGCGAGACGCTACCGCTCTCCCTGCTTGAGCCGTTCTCTTTCATGACCATTGATCATTTACTCCGCGAGTCCGCTCGGATCGGCATTGGACGAGCGATACGCCGCCTCGACGATCGGGGGCGAAATCGCGCGAAGCGATCCCGCCCCCGAGTATTATAATCCAGTCCTTACTTCGTCGTCAGGACGTAGGGGCTCTGGATGGCGAACTTCAGATCGTCGAAATTGTATTTGGGCTTGCCCTGCTGGAAGTCCTTGTCCCACTGGTCGACGTTCGTCTTGTCGACGAAGAGCGCGTTGGTGTTGAACAGGCGCATGTCTTTCGGTTCCTTCATCGTGTTGATCTTCCCGATGAAGGCGTCGTAGGCGAAGGCCGACATGTAACCGCCCTGGAGATAGCCGTTGTTCACCTCGGTCGCCACGACATCGCCGTCCTTGATCGCCTGGGCCATCGCAGGAACGCCGTCGGTGCCGGTGACGCCGACCTTCCCGTTCAGCCCCTTGGCCTTGAGCGCCTGAACGGCCGCGAGAGCCATGTCGTCGTTCGCCGCCCAGATGCCGTCGATGTCCGAGTACTTCGCGAGCCAGGTCTGCGTGATGTTCAGCGCCTGCTGGGGATCCCAGTTGCCCACCTCGGCATCGAGGAGCTGGACACCGGGATTCTCCTTGAGCGCCTTCTGGAGGCCCTGGAACCTATGCGCTCCGGAGTCGTCGCTCAGCGGTCCCTGGAGCGCGAGCACCTTGCCCTTGCCCGGAGTCTTGAAGGACTTGAAGAGGGTCGTGGCGGTCTCATAGCCCTGATGGACTCCGTCCACGCTCGAGAAGGCCGCGTAGTACTTGTACTTCGTCGGATCGAAGCCGACGGGGATGTGCCACGTGGTCGAGAAATACACGTGGGCCTTCTCCAGGAAATCGGCGATCGGCGGGATGTTCGCCTCTCCGCAGGGATCGATATAGAAGATGACGTCCGTCCCCTTCGCGGCGACGAGGTTCTTGATATTCTGAAGCTCGGTATTGGGATCGCCGTTGGAAATCAGGGCCTGAACGGTGGCGGTACCCGCGGGCAGGGAGTCCGCGAAGAGCTTCGCGCCCTCGAGCTCCTGATTCCAATAGGCATTGGCGATTCCGTGGATATCGACGCCGATCGTCACTTTTTTTAGCGCGGGACTAGCGAAAAGAGACGAGGCGACTACGAGGCTTAGCGCGAACAGGACCACTGTTCGAGTTCGACCACCTGACATTTGAACCTCCTGTTTATCGACACCTACACTGCGCCGGAAGCGAAGGACAAGAGAAGATCATCTTCCCCCGCCCGCGCCCGATGTTTGTTCTCCGAAAGACGCGCATGTCGCGGCTCCCTGGAACCTGAAATGGGCCCACCCTCTCGGTTTTTCCCCTCCTCCCTCATCCAAGGGTATAAAGTTGTATCTTTGACAATCAATGGTCTCACCACTACCAACATTTGTCAATATTTATTTTTACCGATTCCTTGCAGCTTTGTATACTCGAAGTCTGGTACCGGCAGTACAACGCTGCTACGATTTGGCGATATGCAATCTTCGGTACCGAAATAATTTGGATATATAATACAATGAATTACCGAGTAGTATCAGAAGCCAAGATCGGCGTACGAGGAAGAAGATGCATACAAGGCTTCTCTATGGTATACTCTAGATGTTATTATTCGGGCCTATAGTATGGTTCATAGGCTCGGGAATACGTAGCCAGACATAGTTTTTTTATTGCATTTTGTTTACCATTGGTCTACAATGGTAAAATGCTGGGAGCCCAATGAAGACAGATGAAATCTATGCAGACATCGCCAAGCAGCTGTCCAAAGGCGTTTGGAAAGAAGGCGAACAGCTGCCGACCGAGCGCGTTCTCGCCGATCAGTATGGCGTCTCGCGCCCGACGATCAGCAGGGTGCTGAACAGACTCAGGGACGAAGGGCAACTCCGCAGGGTAGTGGGTTCAGGCTCCTACCTCACGAAGCCCGAACAGCCGATAATGACTCCTCACAAGAAACTCGGGCTCTTCGTGCCTGGCCTCGGCAAGGGCGAAATCTTCGAGCCGATATGCGCGAGGATCGCCGAGCTCTCGCACGAGTACGACTTCAACCTGATCTGGGGAAGCGTCCCGGCCGAACAGTCGGAGGACCTCCCCGACAAACTCCTCCAGACGGCGCGCCGCTTCGTCGAGTTGGATCTGGACGGTATCTTCTTCCAGCCGATCGAGCGCGAAGCCGGAGCCGAGAACAAGAACATGCAGATCGTCTCCCTCCTCGATCGCGCGTCGATCCCCGTCGTCCTTTTGGACAGCGACTACCTGGCTTTTCCGGAGCAGAGCGGCCACGACCTCGTGGGCATCGACAATAGCGCCGCGGCCTATCGGCTCTGCCAGCACTTCCTGAGACAAGGAGCGACCCGGGTCGATTTCCTGTGGCAGCCGAACACCGCGGGGACCTACCTCCTGCGCTTGATGGGCTACCGCGAGGCGCTCTACAAGGCGGGAATAAAGCCCGACCAGGGCTGCGAGTCCGAAGGCTCTCCGAGCGACATCGACTTCGTGCGCGACATGGTCGACAGAGGCGCTCGGAACATCATCTGCGCGAACGACGAGACGGCCGCGCTCCTCATGCGCAGCTTGGAGGTCCTCGACCTCAAGGTGCCCGAGGACATACGCATAGCGGGCTTCGATGACGTGAAGTACGCCCACCTCGCCCGCGTTCCGCTGACCACCATGCGCCAGCCCTGCCGCAAGCTGGGCGAGCTCGCCCTGAATACCCTGATCGGACGCATCGAGAATCCGAGCCTTCCGGCGCGCAGCATCCTGATCGAAGCCCAGCTCTGCGAGCGCGAATCCTCGAAAGTGCCCGACAAAGCTCGCGCGAAAGAGCGATAGGAGACCTCGCATGGACACTCCCGGCATTCAAGCCGTCGCGACGGCCGTCCGGACCTTCACCATGGACGCGGTTCAGATAGCGGGCTCCGGCCATCCCGGCCAGCCCATGGGTTGCGCCGAGCTGGGCGCCGCGATCTATTGCGAGGCGCTGAATCACTGTCCCCAGGATCCCGGCTGGGTCAATCGCGATCGCTTCGTTCTCTCCGCCGGCCATGGCTGCCTGCTCCAGTACTCCCTGCTCCATCTCTGCGGCTACGACATCTCCGTGGAGGACATCAGGAACTACCGTCGTCTGGGCTCGAAGGCGACGGGCCATCCGGAGTACGGCATCGTCCCCGGCATAGAAACGACGACCGGCCCCCTCGGGCAGGGCATCGCGAACGCGGTCGGAATGGCCATCGCGGAGCGGATGCTCGCGGCTCGCTTCAATTCCGGAAAGACGATCATCGACTACCATACCTTTTGCCTCGTCGGCGACGGCGACCTCATGGAAGGGATCAGCTATGAAGCCTCCTCCTTGGCGGGGCATCTGGGCCTGGGCAAGCTCATCGTCTTCTACGACTCGAACGGCGTGACGATCGAGGGATCGACGAAACTCAGCTTCACCGAGAGCGCCAGGGAGCGCTTCCTCGCCTGCGGCTGGCGGGTCCTCGAGGCAAGCGCCTACGACATCCCGCAGATCCTGCGTTTCGTCGAGGAGGCCAAGCGCGAAGGCTCGAAGCCGACCTTCATCATCATGAAGTCGGTACTAGCCAAAGGCTCCTACAGCCTGGCCGGCTCTTCGAAGGCGCACGGCTCGCCGCTCGGCGAGGCCGAGCTACGGTCCAGCAAGAAGGCTATGGGCGTCCCCGAGGATTCGGAATTCTACGTGCCCCGCGAAGCCGTGGACTACCTCGAGGGCAGAAAGCGCGAGTGGGCCGCTAAATATCGGCAGTGGCACGAGACCTTCGATTCCTGGGCCCGGGAGAATCCCGAGAAATTCGCGCAATGGAAGAAATTCCAAAGCGGCCCCGAGCTCGAAGGCATGAGCCTTCCCCATTTCGAGAAGGGAGAACGCGTCCCCACCCGAACGGCGAGCGGAGAGGTGCTGAAGGCCCTCTCCAGCCGATTCGCCTGCATCGTCGGAGGATCGGCCGACCTGTCGCATTCGACGTCGACTAACCTGTTCGAGAATGATGCCTTCTCCTCGGACAACCCCGGCGGAAGGGGCATCTACTTCGGAATACGCGAGCACGCGATGGCCGCCATCGCGAACGGAATCGCGATAGACCGCCTGTTCAAGGTCTTCTGCTCGACTTACTTGGTCTTCAGCGACTACATGCGGCCTTCCATCAGGCTCGCCGCCATGATGAGACTGCCCGTCGTCTACGTTTTCACGCACGACTCGATCCTCATGGGAGAGGACGGACCAACGCACCAGCCGGTCGAGCAGGTCGCCTCCTTGCGGGCGATCCCGGGCCTCGCGGTCCTGAGGCCCGGGGACGCCGAGGAGACCCGCGTCGCCTGGGAGATGGCCATCTCGTCGACCGGAGGGCCCACGGCCCTGATCCTCAGCCGCCATCCGCTCGAGGTTTTCGACAAAGCCGACGCGCAGTGGGAGAAGGCTCTGCGATCCGGCGCGTACGTCGTCTCCGATTCGAGGGGGAAGCCCGAGACGGTCATCATCGCCTCGGGATCGGAAGTCGAGCTCGCCCTCGAGACCAAGCGCCGTCTGGGAGACGACCGAGTCAGGGTCGTGTCCTTGATGTGCAGAGAGCTGTTCCTGGGCTCGCCGCAAAGTTTCCGCGAGAAGGTCGTTCCCGCGGGAACGAGGCGGATCGTGATAGAGGCAGGCGTCTCGCTGGGCCTGGAGGGTCTGGCCGGAGACTCGGGTCTGATCGTCTCGGTCGATGGCTTCGGCAAGTCGGCGCCTATAGAGGACCTGCGCAGAGCCTACGGTCTCGATCCCGAGGCCATCGCCTCGAGAATCAGAAGCATGGAGCGCCGCTGATCGACTCGGGGGCGGCCCCAAGGCCCCGAGAGAATGCCAAAACGGCGGAGAGGTAGAATTCGTGGATTGCTATCTGGGAATCGATCTCGGGACATCGAGCGTGCGGACGCTCGCGCTCGGCGAAGACGGGAAGGTCATGGCCGTCCAAGGCCGCGACTACGCGATCCGAGAGCCGCAGCCCGGATTCGCCGAGCAATCGATGGACGAATGGTGGGAGGCCACGGTCGATTGCCTGCGGCGTCTTTTGAGGCTCGAGAAACTGCGGGGCGCTCAAGTCCGCTCGGTCGGCCTCTCAGGACAGATGCACGGTCTTGCCCTTCTCGACCGCAAGGGGAATCCGCTTCGCGACGCCATCATCTGGCCGGACAGGCGCACTGCGGGCATCTGCCGAGAGTGGGCGCGAAGCATCGGCGCGGACGCGATAAGCGCCATAGCAGGCCTGCCCCTTGCGACGGGCTTCATGGCGCCCTCCCTGTCCTGGGTAAAGAGAAACGAGCCTCGCCTCTACGCAGAGGCCGGATACGCCCTCCTTCCCAAAGACTACATCCGATACCGCCTGACGGGGAAGATCGCGACCGACGTGACCGACGCCTCCGGCAGTCTTCTCTTCGATGTCGCGCATCGTCGCTGGTCCGGAGAGCTCGCGGAAAAATTCGATCTCGACGAGCGCCTCCTCCCTCCGATCGCGGAAACGACGGAGCTCGCCGGTGAGATATCCGAATCGGCCTCCGAGGCGACGGGGCTCCGGGCGGGGACTCCGGTCGCGGCGGGCGGCGCTGACATCGCCATGGCGGCCCTCGCCCTCGGGATCGGCAAGCCGGGAGCCGTCGCGGTATCGATCGGTACGGGAGGCACTGTCATCACGGGCATCGACCGCTTGGTCATCGACCGTCGGATGCACAGCTTCTGCGGGGCCGGTCGCGATCGGTGGATACTCATGGGCGCCACCCTCTCCGCCGGGCTCTCGCTCTCGTGGTTCGCGCGCAATGTCGCCATTCCCCTCGACGCCGGGACGGTCGACGAAGACGAATCGGTCATCGAGAGATTATTGCGGGAAGCGGAAGGAGTACCCGCAGGATCGGAAGGCCTTTTCTTCGCTCCCTACATTTGCGGAGAGCGGACACCCTACATGGATCCGCTCGCCAAGGGCTGCTTCGTCGGCCTGTCCCTGAGGCAGGGCCGCGCCCACATGGTCCGCGCGATCATGGAAGGAGTCGCCTACTCGCTCTGCGACTCCCTGGATATCTTCAAGGAGCTGCGCATCCCGATAGATACGATACTCTGCTCCGGCGGAGGCTCGCGCAGCCCGCTCTGGCGTCGGATACTCGCGGACAGCTTCGACCGGCCGGTCAAGTGGCTGCGCGGCGAGGAGCACTCGGGGATCGGGGCGGCGATGTCCGGAGCCATTGCAATCGGCGATTCAGTTTCGGATGCGAACTCCGGCGATTCGGAATCGGAAACGACGCTTCCCGATTCTGGACGGGTAGCCGTCTATCGGGAGCGACGCGAGATATACAAGCGGATTCATCCCCAATTGACCGGAATATTCCAAGACATCGCCAAGTTGGACTGATCCGCCGGGTCGTGCATATAGATGAAGCTTTTCGAACAGAGTACTGGCCTGGATTTAACCGAAATTTTGCATACCTGGGTTATCTTTGACACACAGGGATTGCAGCCGTGACTTCTGTCCAGATGTCCCGACATCACGTTGTGATGATTTCATTTTTCGATAGGAGCTACTCCATGAGAGATCGTAATCGGATCCTCGGTGTACTCGCCGTCGGCTTTTTCTTGATCGCTACGGCAGTCTTGCCACTCGATATCGCCGCTCAGTCGAGGCAAGCCATGCCCCCAGTCACCGCTCAGCCCGACGTCAAGGGCGATGTCGCCCAATACTTCACCGACCCCTCAAAAGACCCGAGCCTGTCCCAAGGCGAAATGGTCAGGCTGCTTCGGCAGAAAGTGAAGTACGTATTCGTCATTTTCAACGAGAACCATTCCTTCGACAACGAATTCGGAACATTCCCGGGGGTCAATGGTCTGTATTCCGACGGCCTTAACCCGCGGCCCGCGGCGGATACTCCCGGATTCAACCAGGACTACATCGCTGTCGACGGTGTCCACGTCACGGTCCAGCCCTTCGGCATCGGACCGGATCAGAACTCCACCGTGGTGGACAGCGTCGATCACTCCCACAAGGGCCTGGCCAGCAAGATCGATGTCGTCGGCGGGGTGCCCCGGATGGACGGCTTCGCCAAGGACGAGTACCTGCGCTTCGCTTCTAAGGGCGGCGCCGCCAATGTCGCCCAGGGCACTCAATACGCCCGCCTCGTCATGTCCCACATCGACGGGGATACGATTCCCTTCATGTGGCAATGGGCCAGCCGGTTCACGATATTCGACGACATTTTCGCCACGGAGGACACGCCCTCCACCCCGAACGCCGTCGCGATCCTCGCGGGCCAGTCCGGTGAGACTCAGTGGGTCAAGCACGGACCGGACGGTCAAAATTACTCGGTAGGCGACCACAGTGGCATGACCCAGGGAGTGCCCCTCGTCAACGACCCGCAACCCTTCTATGGATCGCAGTTCGATACGACCGCGAGCGGTCGGCAGCCTCCCGCTCCCAATGAGTACTACGGCGATTCCAACATCGCCACCAATCTCACGTTCGCCAGCCTGCCCCTGACCTTTCTCGGGAAGGACATCACGTCGGGACTGGCCGGCAACCGGAATCCTTCTTTCGATCTCGCTGATGTTCAGCAGGATATCCCCTATATCCAGGGCATGGGGACCGCGCCGGTGAGCTGGCGCTGGTACCAGGAAGGCTATGACCTGGAATCTTCGGATTCGGCAGGATCCGCCTCCCACGCGTCCTACGTCAGCCACCACAACGGAGCCCAGTATTTCGGCTACATCGCGAACACGCCGGAAGTCGGTTCCAATCTGCGTGGAATGACGGATTTCTTCGCGGACATGGCCAAGAACGCCCTTCCTTCCGGAGGCGTCTTCTATATTCGGGGGGGATATACCAACCAACTGGGAATGAAGCCGGTGATTTCGAATCCCGCTACGCCCGCGGATGAGATCGCGGCCATCGACAAAGCCAAGGCCGGAGACGACGATCACCCCGCGTATTCGGACCGTCAGCTCAGCGAAGCCATGGTCGCCCGGACGATCAACGCCATCGCCTCGAAGCCCGATATCTGGAGCCAATGCGCGGTCATAATCACCTACGACGAGTCCGACGGCTTCTACGATCACGTTCCTCCCCGGATCCTTTCCTACGGGCCGGACGGCCTGCCCTTGGCCCGAGGGGTGCGTGTCCCGCTGATCCTCATTTCGCCCTTCGCGCGAACCCATGTCGTATCCCACGTCGAGGGTGACCATAACTCGGTGATCGAAACGATCAACGACATCTTCGGACTGCCGGCCCTGTCCAGCCTTCCCGACGAAGCGCAGGCCCTCGAGGCGGGGAACTCCCCCGACTTCAACAAGTTCGCTCCGGCCGGATTCGAACAGAAGTTCCTCGGTCCGCGGGACATGAACTCCTCCATCACCGATAGTCTGTTGTCGGGCTTCGACCCGATGCGGCTGTCGGGGAAGTCGAAACCCCTCCCGGCCTCTTTCGCGATAATTCCCGACGATATCGTGAACACGCTTCCCCACTATGGCGGACATGGCCTCGGCGCCATAGACATCGTTCCCGAGGACGTCCGCCAGGACATCAAAAATCCGATTCCTGAAGGATTCAACCCCTTGCCGAGTACCTATCCGAGCGCGAACTGAGGATCTGGCAAAGGAAGCTGCATGCGACTTCTCCCATTATTGATGCTTGCAGTCGGCCTCTGGTCATGGATGGTCCCGGCCTCGGCGGAGTCGGTCCTCGAGCGGGTCAAAGAACGAGGCGTCCTCTACTGCGGCGGTGTCGCTCGTCCGGGGCTGGCCGAGCAGAGCGTCGGGGCGGGCTGGCATGGACTGGAGATCGACATCGGGCGCGCGATCGCCGCAGCTGTCCTGAGCTCACCCGACAAGGTCGAGTTTCACGCCTATGCTACCGACGGGGATTTCGCCGAAGGAGCGGCATCGGATGACCTGCTCTTCCTCACTGGTTCGGAAATCTCGGACCACCACCTCGCCGGCCTGATCGTTCCCGGCCCTGCGGTCTTCGTGGAATCCCAGGGGGTCATGGTGCCCGGCGACTCGGATATCCGGCAACTAAACGACCTCAAGAACCGATCGATCTGTTTCTATATCGGCAGCCCTTCCGAAAACGAACTGAACGCATATGCGCAAAGCGCCGGGCTGAACGTCTTTCGTCGTCCCTTCTCCGAGGTCGGCGAAATGGTAGACGCCTACGCGGCGCGGAACTGCGACGCCATCGCCGGCGAGGTCACGGATCTGGCGGCTATCCGCGAGGAGGAAGAGGTCCGGCGCCTCGCGAGCCGGATCCTTCCCGAAACCCTGTCCGACTTTCCCGTACTCGTCGCCACCGGGACCTCCGACGCGCAATGGTCCAGCCGCGTCGTCTGGACCGTGTACACACTGATCAGCGGCGAGCGTCAGGAAAGCCCCTGGCATGCGGGCGGCGCCGGGGCCATGCCCGTGGACGCGCCCGAGCTGGGTCTGCCGAAAGGATGGCAGGGCGCTGTCCTCAAAGCGGTAGGGAATTACGGAGACATCTTCCGCCGCAATCTTGGGGCCGGATCGGCCCTGAACCTCGAGCGCGGCATACATGTCGATCGCGTCGAGCAGGGATTTCTGGTGAGCCCTGTTCTCGACTGAGGCATTAGCGGCCGGTCAGGGCAGTATTGCCAACTCCCGGCTTTCCTCGATCCGGAAGAAGGACAAGGCGGTGTCGAGGGACTGGGCCTGGCTCGTGAGTTCCTCGGAGGAGGTGGCCAGGGCCTCGGATATCGACGCGTTCTGCTGGATGACCCTGTCGAGTTGGCTTATCGCCGAGGCGACCTGCTCGACGCCGATGTTCTGCTCCCGACTCGCGCTCGAGATCTCGAGCATGAGTTCGGCCGTCTTTTTGATGTCGGGGACCATGTTGCCTAGCAGGCCCCCCGCCTTCTCGGCGACCGCCATCGACTCCGATGACATGACCGATATCTCGCCGGCAGCCTTCTGCGAGCGCTCGGCAAGTTTTCGCACTTCGCTGGCCACGACGGCGAAGCCCTTGCCCACGTCGCCGGCGCGCGCCGCCTCGATGGCGGCGTTGAGGGCAAGGAGGTTCGTCTGCCTGGCTATCTCCTCGATGATCGAGATGCTCGAGGCGATGTTTTTCATGGCCTGGACGGTCGCCGCCACCGCCTTGCCCCCCTCCTCGGAGTCTTGCGCGGCCTTGCGCGAGAGGCTCTCTGTCTCCATGGAGTTGTCGGTGTTCTGCTTGTTCGCCGCAGCCATCTCCTCCATGGAGGCGGACACTTCCTCGGCGCTCGCCGCCTGCTCGCTGGAGCCTTGCGAGAGCGCCTGAGCCGTCTCGCTAATCTGCCTGGACCCGGCGCTTACGTTCTCGGCCGTGGCCTGGATCGTGCGCAGCGTACCGCGAAGGCTGTCGCGCATCGACTTCAGGGAGCGGCATATGTCGCCTATCTCGTCCTTTCTCGCCAACAGCGCTCCCTCCGCCTCGATGGTGAGATCCCCCTTGGCGACCGCAGCTATCAGCTCAAGGAGCCTCTTGATCGCCGCCACGAGAGGCCCCGTGACTCCAAGAAGAACGATGAGTATGACCGCGAAGACGACAGCGGCGAGACTGGCAAGCAGGATAGTCAGGGTCGCGGTCTCGCCCCTGGAGTACGAGTCCGTAAGCGTGAGTTCGGCCACTCCGATTTTATCGCCTCCGTGCGCGATATCCGCCTTCTTCACGATAAGGTTGGGCGGCTTCTTGTCGGCCTCGAGCTTGGCCACGGAATTCCCCTTGGCGTCCAATATCTCGATCGCCACCACCTCGCGGATCTTGCGGAAGGAACCGAGGCTCTGATCCAGGCCCTGGGTGTCGAAGTTCCACAGATAGACGCTATTCACCGTCGCGGCCATGGAGGTCAGGTTGTCGGCGTAGGTCAGGAGCTCCGCTCCCTTCTTCCTGGACTGGTCCAGGGAGAGGTAGACGATAAAGGCTGCGAAGCTTACGAAGAAGACGATAATGATGGGCAGGAGCAGTTTGCCGCGAAGCCTCATGACGTCCCTCCTTTGCATTGGGAGTTCAGGCTCGGCCTTTGGCTCGAATAAAAGTCTAGGCACGGGCGCAAGCTTGTCAAGGGCGAGGCATATTCCCCGATCGAGCGGAATGCCGACAAAATATCTTGTAGCTCGGATGGATTGGCTCCATTATTTATTGATAAAAAGCGAGTTATTTACATATTATCGCTTATTGATAGCGTATACTTTCAGTTGTCCCTTGCAGGTCCCTCCCTCGGGCATAATACTAAATTTATACGAGGAGCCAAGGCGACGCATAAGTCGCGCTAGGTCAACGGATAAGGTCGAGGGAGGTGCATATCATGTGCAGGTCAAGGGCAACCATCCTTTCGTGCTTAATCCTTTTCGCTTCGTCGGCGCTATTCTCCCTGGGCGGATCCACGGATCTCACGGCCAGTCTCGCCAATCTACCGGGGCTCGCCGATTCGCCGGATAAGGGCACTTTCGTCGAGCTCGTAAAAGCTATCGGCGATGTTTATACGGAAGGGAAGATCACAATAGAAGTTTTCCCATTCGCGCGTTCCGTAAACAATGTCCTTACCGGCCTCGCCGATTTCCATATCCCGACGGTTAGGAATCCCATGGTCGACCAAGCCAAACTGCCTTATGGAACCGTGAAGGTCCCTATGGGCTCGGTAACCTTCGTGATTTATTCCAACTCGGCCAGTTCCATCTCAAAAAAAATGCTGGATGACGCGATAGCCGGCGGTAAGAATTTCCCTTACAAGATCGACTTGCCGGGTGGCATCGAGAATCAATTCCCCTTTACCGGTACACCGACGAATGACCTGGAACATTCCTTGAGGAAGCTTTCGGCAGGCAGGATCGACGCGCTCATCTGGGCTCAGGAGGAAGTCGATGCCACGCTGAAGGCATTGAAGCTCAAGAATATCCATAGGGAATTTTGGACAAACTTCGATGACGCAATCATCATCCCCAAAGGAGCCGAAGGCGATAAATTGGATCGAATACTTTCCGACGCCCTGACCGCGTTGAAAAAAAGCGGCAAGCTCGAGGCCCTTCATTCGAGAGTCCACCATTCGTATGATACCTGGCAGCCGGCCGAAATGGGCTGGTGAAGCAGGCGCAGGATACTCCTGCGGCAAGAAACCGAATGCTCTTCAGGCCGGGAAAACCACCCTTGCGACGACACCGTTATGCGTGCTTTCGGTTCGGCATTCGCCGCCAAGCTGTTCGGCCAGGCTTTTCACCAGGCGGATGCCTATCGATCGGCGCTTCCCTTCCTCAAGCTCCAATAGCGGAGCCCCGATGCCGTCATCGCTGACAGTCAGCGATACCTTATTATTCCCGGTACCGGCCATAGTCACCGTGACCGTTCCGGAACGGTCATCCGGGAAGGCATGTTTGAGCGCATTGACGACAAGTTCGTTGATGAGGAGTCCGCAGGGCACCGCCTTTTCAAGCGGCAAGCGAATATCCTCAACGGACACGACAAGCTTTATTTTCAATGGATCGACCGCGTATGCGTCGAGTAGATGCGCGCACAGATGACTCACGTAGGAGGGAAACTCCACGGAAGCGAAATTATCGGACTGGTATAGAATTTCATGCACGAAGGACATGGACCTGACGCGGGTCTCCATGTCGACGAGCGCGAGGTTCATTTTCGAGGGAGTGTCGTCTTCGCTCAGCTGCAGGTTTATGAGGCTGCATATGATTTGCAGATTGTTCTTGACGCGGTGATGGACCTCCTGCAAAAGTATTTCCTTTTCCGCGAGCGACTGCATGAGCGCTTGCTCCGCCCTCACGCGCTCGGACATGTCCACGGTCGAGATAAGAACGCGGGACCAGGTTTCCTCGTAGCCGGGCATTATGCTCAGCTTGAAATATACGAAAATGCGCGCGCCCTGAGCGTTAAGATGCACGGATTCGCCTTCAAAGCTGTTGCTGCCCCTAGCGAGGGCGATGAACTCCGGGCGCAAGGCAGAGAGGCCCTCTTCGCTGAAGACCTTGGATAGGCTCTTAAGTACATCCGCCTTCTCGCTGTAGCCGAGCAGCTTGAGCGTAGCGCGATTGATATCGCGCACCTTCACGAGCGAGGCGAATTCCGCCAAGCGCTCGGGAGGCTCGAAAAAGGCCGCCCAGTCGCCGACTCCGGCCGCCCGTGCCTCATCGATGAGATGCTTGACCCCGGAGAAGTCCTCCTCCCAGATCGCTATTGGGGAATTATCGAAGAAGCTCCGCAGAAGCTCCCATTCGCGAATGGCCCTGTCAGTCGTATGGGGCAGGTCCTTTAACGTCGCTACCGACTTCACGATATAGTCGAACGCGCCATCTTTAATAGCCTCGACGGCTCTCCTCTCGTCGCCAAAGCTTGTCATCACGATGACAGGGATGTCCGACATATCGCCGCGCTTAAGGAGCGTCGTGCCGTCGCCATCGGGAAGGAGCATGTCCGTGATCACGAGTTGGGGTCTATCGCTCCGAATGACGTCGTAGGCCCCTTCGAGATTAGTCACGATCGTCATTCTATACCGGAGGGCTTGCTCGTTGAACACCCTGAGGATGAACGCGGCATGCGCTTCATCGTCCTCCACGACGAGGATGTGGAGAGGAAGATTATTCACAGGTGTCCTCTAGGCGATGACACTTTATGCTCCCGCTCACACGTGTTGATTCCAGTCGAGCCAGTAGACGTGGAGGTCATGCATGAGCTTGGCGAATTTCTCGAAGTCCACCGGCTTGACGAGATAGCTGTTGGCGTAGCCCTCGTAGGCCTTCACGAGATCGATTTCCGCCGCGGACGTCGTCAGGACCACGACGGGAATAAGCCTGAGATCCGTATCGGCCTTTACTTGCTTAAGGACTTCGAGCCCGTCCACCTTGGGAAGCCTCAGGTCGAGGAGGACTACGTCGGGAGCAGGATGGATAGCGGAATCGATAAATGCGCCTCTATGGAAAAGGTAATCAAGCGCGGATTCCCCATCCTGTACGTGATGGATCGCCTTATCTAGGCGATGCTCGGCGAAGCTTCGGATCACAAGCTCGGCATGATCGAGGTTGTCCTCTACCAGGAGCACATTGAATCGTTTCTCCTTCATACGAGCGACTCCTTATTCGCTTTTGACGACGCGAGAGTCGGGGAAGGTAAAGCAGAAGGTCGACCCCTTGCCGAGACCCTCGGATTCCACCCAAATGCGTCCTCCGTGCACCTCTATTATCCTTTCCGCAATGGCAAGCCCCATCCCCGTGCCTTCGGTGTTGGGATCGAGCCGTTCGAACAGCCTGAAGACCTTCGAGTGATAGTGCGGATCTATGCCGATGCCGTTGTCGCGCACGTAAAATACCGTCTCAGTACCATCCGCCCTCGAGCCGATCTCAATTCTCGGTTTTTCCTGCCCGCCCATAAACTTAACGGCGTTGTCGACGAGATTCTCCACCGCTTCGCGAAGCCTTGTGATGTCGCCGAAAACCACAGGCAGGCCGCGGGCTAGGTCGACTTCGATGTCCCGCTCCCGCAGGCGCCCTTCGACAAGGGCAACGGCTTCCTTCGCGACCTGCTCGAAGGGGGATTCCTCTTGGACGTTCGCGATGCGCCCGATTCGCGAGAGCTCGAGCAACTCCAGGAGGAGCGATTGCATCTTGTCTGCGGCGGACGTAATGCGGTCGAGGTCCTTGGCGAAGTCTTCGAAGTTTCCCTCGCGTGCCTCTTTTTCAAGATACCCGAGGAAGCCTTTGATCGTTATTAGGGGACTCTTAAGGTCGTGAGAGACGGTGTAGGTGAATCTCGCGAGCTCCGCGTTCTTCGATTCAAGCTCCGCGATGAGTTTTTTTTGCTCCGCTTCCGCTGCCTTTAAGACGGTGATGTCTTCAAGGCTGCCTTCGTAGCAGAGCGCCCGTCCTTCGCTATCGGTGACGACATGGGCGTTGTTTCGTACCCAGCACGTTGCGCCGTCGGTTCGCTGAAGACGGAACTCGAAATTTCGCAACGAGCTTTCGCTTTCAAGCGTCGATTCCCAGTGGTCATAATCCTGTCGATTCGCATACAGGTCGGCGAGCTCGATATCCGAAAGCTCGGCGCGGTCCCCGAAGCCGAGCAGGGCGATCAGGGCGGGGTTCGCATCGACGAAGCGGCCGTCAGGCGTCGTGCGATACAAGCCGGTCGGTACGCCGTCGTACAGCTCGCGGTAATGCGCCTCGCTGCTCTGAAGATCGTCATAGAGCGTCTTCAGCTTTTCGGCCATCTGGTTGAAGGCTTTCCCGAGGGCGCTAATCTCGTCTCTATTGATGATCTCCGCGCGGCTGGAGAAGTTGCCGCCGGCAAAGACATTTACGACCTTGCTCAGTTCGATCACGCGACTGGAGACGAGACGATCCACGGCGATAAACAGTGCTAAAGCGATCAACACTCCGATGATGGCGGAAGATAATGAGATCGTGAGCATGCGCGAAACAAGGTCCGATTTGACGTTCCTGTCGGTCGAGAATACAGTGACATTCCCGAGGACTTCAGAGCCGTGAAGCACTTTCGCTTGACGCGCCATGAAGGCGGAGCTCCCAAGACTGTTTATTTCTTCGGGCTTGAGGCTCTTTATTACCGTTCCGCCGTTCCTGGCGCCGTCCGCGCGCCCCAGCGATACGTACATGGTATCATCTTCGCTCCGAAGGATGATTGCGAGGACATCAACGTCCCTAAGCTCGCTTTCAATGATCAGCGAGCAGTCGTGCAGCGAAAAATTCCACAGTTGATTGCTAAGTGTCAGGGAGAGACGGTCGCAAACCATCTCGGTCTTTTGCTTCAGATGCGCGTATAGGTACGTTGAGTAGAAGGAATAAGAGACCACCGAAATGGCGAGGCAGACTAAGAAGGAAATGCTGATTACGATGAAGATGAACTTTCCCCGAATCAAGCCTTTCACCGTATTCCTCCGGGCGACATAGGAAATCCTCTGCCTCGCCGCGGCAGCTTATTCGACGCGACGCGCGTTGACCTCCTTGGTAGAGAGAAGGCCGCTAGGATCGATGAACGCAATCATTGGATTTTCGATCCGGACTACCCCCTTTACGTACCGCTCACATATGCTAGTCGTCTTGCCGCACAATAGTTGCCGCGCATATTCAAGCATGAGCCTTCGGCGGGAATGAAAGGTCCGAAGCGAGTCGGTCGAGGATGTTGTGCTTGAAGTTTGATCATCTCGACCAGGGGCCATCTTCAAGTCTATGCGTTCCCGAGGCGTCGTCAAGAGCGCTGAGATATGGGGGTACCCGCTCCCCGAAAAGGCTGAAAGCTAGAGTATCTTAAACAATGATGAACGGCATACAAGGACGAATGAGAGTAGCGCCTCGCCTTCTAGAGCCGAATAAGGTCCTGATCTCCGTCATCCTCGGCGCGCTCGGATTCGCCGGGTCTTTCTTCACTCTGAATTTCAGCGTCCCGCCATTTTCCCTCTCCATCAATTGCTTCGATTTCCTGCCGCTTCTCGCATAGATACATGCGGGGCTTGAGGCAAAGGCGCCCGGCTTTTTGGAATCATCCCCCTGGAATCCCAAGGCCGAGCTGGCCATGTCCGCCTCCACGCTGCAAGGCATCGTGATCAAGGGCAGCTCGCGATGCGCCCGACAAGAGAAAGCGAAACGAGCCCCGGCCTCACGGTGGTCCTCGTCTTTCCAGCCCCGTCGGGCGCTTCTAGTAATGGAAATAAGCGCTAAAGAATTGCGAAGGAAATTACCGTCGAGGAATATGTTCGAGAAAAAAGAAAGAGGAGAACAATTTGATTATCGATACTGACGTCCTCATTTGGGAATTGCGCGGCAATCAAAGAGCTCAAGATATATCCCAAATATGCAGATTAAGAAATTCGTCCCATGATCCGGCCCGATAGAAATGAAGCGAGTTCACCAATCAGAGCGCTAACCATACCGCAGGATCATCGGACCGAGATTCCCAGGCCTTTCCCGTCGGCCTTCTTCCACGACGATCCGCTCCAGTTTTAGATATCGCCGTCCGCGCCGGCTTTGGAAACCAGGCTGATGATCCAAACGGATCCGTCGGATCCGACGCCTATGTCCTTCGCCAAGCCGGGCATCTGGGTCCAACTGCCGCCCGGGCCCTCGGTGATGCGGCGGTAGATCGCGCCGCCCGAATTAACCACCCAAGGACTGCCGTCGGGCGCCACTGCGACACGTATCGCCCCGCCGTCGATCTGCGCCCATCCCGACCCGGTCCAAAAGAAGATGCCGCCGTCGCCGGCGCTTGCGCCGATGACCCAGACGGAACCGTCGGCCCCGACGCCGATGTCTTGCGCCGCTCCCGGCATTCTCCGCCAACTGCCGTCCACGCGGCGAAAGATCTCCTTCCCGGAATTTACCATCCAGGGGTTACCGTCGGGCGCCACGGCGATGCGTGCGCCGGCGCCGTCGACCTTCGTCCACCCTGATCCGTTCCAAAAGGAAATATCGCCATCGGCTCCCGGCGAGGTCCCGGCACCGGTGATCCAAACGGATCCGTCGGCCCCGACGCCGACATCCTGCGCCTCGCCCGGCATTTTTTGCCAACTGCCGCCGTTGCGGCACGAGATTTCCCCCTTCGATGAGACCACCCAGAGGGTGCCTTGCTTGGAAACGAAGGGTTTTGCCGCGGCCTTGGCGTAGGCGAAGGCGACGCTCGTCGTCTTTCCTTTCTGCACGACGGCCTCCCGGGTCTCCACGTGCCCGTCGGCGTAGCGCATCTCGAGGCTCCGATCGCCTACCTCGACCGAGTCGAGCTTGGCCAATTCCCCCGCTTCGATGTTACCTTGCTCCTGACCATCCAGGTACAAGGTCCCCGCTATCGACGCGGTGACCGACAGACTGCCGTACAATCGAGTCACGCTGAGCGTAGGCGCGGCGGGCGAAGGAGTCTTGTTCGCCGATGTCATCGGCCGGGAATCGGGCTGCGCGGCCGCCTTCCCCCCGGCCAGAAAGACGGGATGGGTCATGTTTTCGTATAGCGCGGGCTTTTGCTTGTCGGCGGTCTCGCGGCGGACCTGCGCATTCACGTCGAACAGGATGTCGGTGAGGGACTCGCGACGCTCGATGTTCTTCAGGAGGGCCGCGGTGAATGTGCCGTTTCTCCCGCCGCCGTCCTCCGCCTTCTCGTTCTCGGCTGTCGCGTAGACGATGATGCTATCCGGGGGCTTTTGCCCCAGGACGGCCAGGCCGCGGTCGATGCCACGCGATACTGCCTTGAAGGGGTTGTCGCGGCAGGCGTCGAGGAAGATCACGTTCGTCTTCGCGCCCGCTTCGTTCATTCGCCCGGTGATCCGGGAAAGGGATATGCATTCGTCGGGGACGTCGTCCTTCACGGCGACCTCGGCGCTCACCGGCACGAGATAATTCTCGCCGTCGAGCTGGACGCCGTGCCCCGAGTAGAAAAAGAGAGCGACGTCGGCCCCCTGAATGGCCTTGTTGAAATCGTCGATCAGGCCGCGCATAGCCTTCCTGTCGAGATCGGTCTGTACCAGGACCTTGAACCCCATCCGCTGGAGGGCAGCCGCTATGTCGGTCGCGTCGTTGACGGGATTCTGCAAGGGCTGGACAGCGCGATAGGCCGAGTTTCCGATCACGAGAGCCACTTTCTTATCTTGGGCGGCGATGTCGATGGCATTGAGGAGAAAAAGGACGACTGCGAGGATAACGATCAGAAGACGGGAGGAACGCATGGAAGCCTCCGATTTTTTATCCCTTCATCCGCGATTCTACAATGACATCCCTCGTCGTCAAGACATATTTTATCCACCCCCCGAGCAGAGGGTACGAGCCCTTTGCGAGAAATCTCTCGACGGCTCTTGATTTCATGCATATCTCTGACTATTGTCAGAAATATGGATGAGATAGCTCAGATTCGGCGATTCAACCGCACCGTGACGCGCCGCCTCGGCGTGCTTGAAGACCATTTCCTCGGAAGAAACCGCTCGATCGGCGCCTCGCGGGTCCTGTTCGAGATCGGTTTGTCGGGGATCGATGTCCGGGAGCTGCGCCAGCGCCTCGAGCTGGACTCGGGATACGCGAGCCGTTTATTGAGGTCCCTCGAAGCGGAGAAACTGGTCCAGGTCGATCGATCGGAGCGCGACGCCCGCGTTCGCTTCGCGCGTCTGACCGCAGCCGGCCAGGGGGAGCTCGCGACCCTCAACCGCCTCTCCGACGAGGTCGCCTCATCGATGCTCGACCGTCTGAGCGAAAAGCAGCGGCAGCTGCTGACCGAGGCGATGGGCACCGTCGAGCGACTTTTAGGGGTGAGCTCCATCACGATCGCTGTCGAGGAGCCATCGGGCAGGCGGGCGCAGGACTGCATTGCTCGCTACTTTGCCGACCTTGATGAGCGCTTTGAGGGCGGCTTCAATCCGGGGATAAGCAATTCTGCCACGGAAAAAGAATTGACGCCGCCCGACGGCTATCTCGCCATTGCCGATCTGTTCGGCGAGGCGGTGGGCTGCGGGGCGCTGAAATGCCACCCCGACTACGGCGAAATCAAGCGGATGTGGGTCTCTCCCTCGGAACGCGGGCTCGGTCTGGGCCGAAAAATCCTGCAGTTCCTCGAGGATCTCGCCCGGCAGCGGGGGCTGCCCTTGCTGCGGCTCGAGACAAATAAGGCACTGATCGAGGCGCAGGGACTGTACAGAAACTCGGGTTACCGGGAGGTGGATCCTTTCAACAGCGAGCCCTACGCCCACCACTGGTTTGAGAAGAAGCTGGGTTGAATTATGGGGCGTGGGGATCAAATGATAAAAGCGATTCTTCGCAGGTAGCCGTTGCTCGCGGTGGTCGAAGAGGAGATTGGCAGTGTCACGGCAGATGGCACCTATGATGGGGCTCCAACCTATGGTCGGCCCGACGATCCGTTGTCCCTGATGGCTTCGCGATCTAATCAGAATTCTTCAAAAGAATCATCGGTTGAGTCTTTGTGGATCGTGATCGCCCTTGTGCCAGCTTTTTGCTTGTGTGGTGGCGGCAAGGGATCATGCGTCTGAGTAACGCTCCCCCCATTAGCCATCTTTTCCTGCCCTACCGCGGGCCGAGAAGGCGAGGATGATGCGGAAAGCTTGAAGATTGCCACCGCCGCCTGCAGCTCGATCGCCTGTCCGGACAGCTCCTCCGAGGACGAGGCCAGCGCATCGGAGGTCGAGGCGTTTTGCTGGATGACTCGGTCGAGCTGACCTATTGCCGAGGTGACTTGCTCGACGCCGGTGCTTTGCTCCCGGCTCGCGCTAGATATCTCGAGCATCATCTCGGCCATTTTTCTAATATCGGGGACGATGCTGCCCAACAGAGACCCGGCTTTCTCGGCGACAGCCATCGACTCCGATGACATAACGGATATTTCGCTTGCCGCCTTCTGCGAGCGCTCGGCGAGCTTCCTCACCTCCGAGGCCACGACGGCGAAGCCTTTACCCACATCCCCGGCTCGCGCCGCCTCGATGGCAGCGTTCAGGGCCAGGAGATTGGTCTGCCTGGCTATCTCCTCGATGATCGAGATACTGGAGGCGATGTTCTTCATAGCCTGGACGGTTTCTGCCACCGCCCTGCCCCCCTCCTCCGCGTCCTGGGCCGCTTTTCGCGAGAGGCTTTCAGTCGCCATCGAGTTTTCGGTGTTTTGTTTGTTCGTCGCGGCCATTTCCTCCATAGAGGCGGATACTTCTTCGGCGCTGGCCGCCTGCTCGCTGGAGCTTCGTGAGAGAACCTGAGCGGTCCCGCTAATTTGGGCGGAGCCGTCGTTCACGTTCTCGGCCGTAGCCTGAATTGTGCGCAGCGTACCGTGAAGGCTGTCGCGCATCGACTCTACAGAACGACATATGTCGCCTATCTCGTCCTTCGTCGCGAGCAGCGTGGCATCCGTTTCCAGGGAGAGATCGCCCTTGGCGATCTCTCCTATCATCTTGAGCAGTCTCTTGATTGCCGACACGATCGGACCCGTAACCCAGAGAAGGACGCCGAGCACGATCGCGAAGATAACGACAGCGAGCACGGCCAGCTGGATCGTGAGGGCTGCGATTTCTCCCCTTTCATACGAGTCTGTAAAGGTGAGTACGATCACTCCGATCTTATCTCCATCGTGCGCAATATCAGCCTTCTTTACAATTAAGTTGGGAGGCTTCTTCTCGGCTTCGAGTTTGGCCACCGAAAGCCCCGCGGCGTCCAGCACGTCGATCCCCACCACTTCGCGAATCTCGCGGAAGGAACCGAGACTTTGATTCAAACCCTGAGTATCGACGTTCCACAAGTAAGCACTGTTTACAGTCGCGGCCAGGGTGGTCAAGGTGGTGGCGTAGTTCTGGAGCTCTGCGTCTTTTTCCCTAGACTGGTCCAGGGACAGGTAGACGATGAACGATGCGAATCCCACCAGGAAAACAATGATGATGGGAACCAGTAATTTACCGCGAAGCCTCACGGCGTCCCTCCTTCGACACAGTTACGGTTGCCACTCGATGTATTTTGAGGCTCCGGCAGCGTATGGACCGATGATCGTCTGGTATTTGCCGTTAGCTTTCAGTCTTGCCATGCCGTCGGTTATCATCGCGTCCATAGGTCCGCCGCGCCCGCCTTTCTGGAGCAGGCATACTCCGCTGAAGGTGTCATAGTATTGCCTGGCAATGTTCTTCAGGCCGAGGCGCTTCAGCGCGGGGTCGGACGATCCCTGCGAAAATAGGAAGCCGTCTATCGCGCCAGAATCCACTTTCTGGAGACTGGCATCGATGCTGGTCGAAGGCGTTGCCGCAAAAGCGAAGTGGCCGACATGGGCGACATCGGTCTCTATCTTGTAGCCCTTCGCGTTGCCCGACTTGAGGTCAACTGCACTTATAGGCTTGGCCTTGTTGGTATATAGCACGAAAACGATTTTTATGATCTCGGCGCTCGAGTAGTCGAAAGCGAGGGCAGACCATTTTTTCTGATCCGGTATCTGTACGGCCGAGCATTCGATATCCGCTTGTTTGTTCTCAATCAGATACACGGCTCGCGCAAACGGAACTATTTGCAGGGATATGGTCTTCCCGCTGGAATCGACTATTGCCTCAATGATTTTCTTGAATGTATCCGTAGCCATCGGAGAGAGTTGCGGTACAACGGCCTTCAGTTCCTGCGCGAAAAGACTGGATAAACCGATAAGCGACACGGCGATAACCAGTGATAACCTTTTCCTCATAGCTTCCCTCCAGTATTCCGTTGCAGTGTAAATTGACCGGGAGATCCCACACCACCGGGGCCCAGATTAGGTCGCGATTGAGCTTGGGCAAGGCTCCGATATAAGTCTATGCACGATACAATAAGTTTCAAACGAGATTTTTATGCAAAGCGATGTTTGCCGACTCATTTTCCACCGCCTAGGCGATAAGATATTAGGGGCATCAGCCATTGATTGGTCGAAGGTCGATTGAAGGCATTTCGATCGATCGATTGATTTATAAACAATACTTTAACTGATTACAAGTCATTCCAGTTTTTATTCTCATTTTTCTCGACTGTAAATATATCATAGAGCTTCGGACTTCCATGCGGGTAGGGTTCATGGTATCCGCCAAGCGAAGGTTCCCTCTCCGAACGAATAATGATCGGCTAGGACGAGGCGTGGGGCATCATGGAGCGAGCGGTCTGTCGAAGGTCGCTAGGAAGCGATTCCCGCTGGCGGGAAGCCCTTTGACAATCGTCGCGCCGTCGAACTCAAGACCTAAGGGGGAACAGGCTATGCCTTGAGGGCCTTCTTCAGGAGAGCCGATTCCCCCGGGTAGGCCCGGGCGAACTTCTCCCCGTTCTTAGCGGTCCCGGGCAGGAGACCGTAGTGCATGGGCGCGGTGATTGTCGCGCCGAGCCCGCAGGCGGCCTCGACCCCCGCCTTTACGCCGAAGCCCACGAACCCCGCGATGGGCAAGAAGGCCAGGTCGGGTCTCATCCCGACCAACTCGGCCGCGGAATCGGAGTCGCCGCCGTGGTAAACCCGAAATCCGTCGAAGGAGAGGAGGTAGCCGACCCATTCCTTGGACCGAGGGTGGGGAAAGCCCCGGCGGTTGTAGGCCGGGAAGGTCTTCACCTCGACCTCGTCGATGACAGCCTCTTCCCCCACGGCCATCACGCGCGTGGCGACGGCCGCCAGGTCCTTCGGCCCCACCACCTGGGTCTCGGGCTTCCGGATTTTCCCGATGGCCCGGGGATTATGGTGATCGCCGTGGGGATGGGTCAGGAAGACGTAGTCGGCGGGTAAGGGATCGGCAGGCAGGGAAAACGGGTCGATGTAGATCCTCTTGCCCGCCGCGGTGGTGATGAGGAAACCCGACTGCCCGAGCCACAGGACTCGGTTCGCCAGGAACTTGCGCAGCTCTTGAACGTCCATCGGGTTCCCCTCCCTCAATCATGCGCGATATCGATTTTTTCCGATAAGGGCAAAAAGCCGGAGTTCGCTTCGATCGTCTCCGAGGAATTTTTTCGATCGAGTTTCTTGCACACCTTGAAATAGACCCATAACGCATTCAACAACAACAATGCGCTCGTAATGGGAAATACATATCTGATGCCCAGATAGGCAGCCACCTGCCCGCCCAGGACGGCACCGCCAAATACACCCAGGTACATCGCCGACATGTTGAAGCCGAAGACCCTGCCCGTGTGAGAATCCGGCGTGATTCTCTTGATCAGGCTGTTGACCGAAGGAACGAGCCCTCCCGTCGTCAGGCCCAACAGAAAGCGGAGGCCCATCAATTGCCAGGTGGTCGTCACGAAGGCCTGCGGTATGAATATGAGGCCTGCGGCGACAAGGGCGACCAGCATGACTTTCTGGGGTCCCACTTTATCCGAAAGTTTCCCCAGTCTCGGGGCGGCGATTATATTCGCCAGTCCCGAGGCCGAGAATACCATCCCGGCCAAAAATGCGATATGACTGGTGTTTTTCGACAACTGGGTGACATATACCGTCACGATCGGCTCCACGGAGTAGAGCGCCACGCTCAATACGAACGAAGTCACGAACATGGTGACGATCAGGCTTTTTTCGGGAACGGTCTTCCAAACTTCCCTTATCCCGAGCGTCTTTTTATCCTGACGGACGAAGGATTCCCTTATGAACAAAGCGGCCGTGACAAAGGAGACCAGCAGCAGCGCGCCCGTTATGAAAAAGATATTTTGCAAACCGAACTTGTCTCCGATATAGCCGCCGATCATCGGTCCGAGCAAACCACCCGCGATATTCGCCGTCGAAAGCGTGCCCAGAGCCCAGCCGGCGTGATCCCTGTCCGTCTGGGTCGCGATCAATGTGGTGCAGGCCGTGCTGTAACCAGCCACGGCGCCGAGCCCTACCCTCAGTCCTATCAGCACATATACGTTCGGCGCGAAACCCATGCTGCCTATGATTATCGCCATGCCGAGGCTCGCTCTCAGAAGCATGGGTTTTCGCCCGTATTTGTCGGCGGCATGACCCCAAATCGGCGAGAAAATGGCCGAGACGATGAAGGTAATGCCGAAAGCGAATCCAGTGAATTGCGCGATCAGAGCCGCGTTGTCGACTCCCAGACGCTTTATGTAAAGCGGCAATACCGGCGCGATCTGACTCATGCCCACACTTGCTATGAAAATCCCGAACCAGCAAACGACCAAGTTCCTTTTCCAAATCGGCATGAACGCGAGCCCCCCTATCCCTTCATCGTCGGTCATGTTTCCACAAGGCGCTTGACGATTTCGCCGGCCGCGAATAGCGTTTTTTGCTCGTCTTTGTCGAGCCTGGCAATGGCCTGAGCCAGCCATGTCCACTTCTCGTCGCTGGCGACTTTCCGCACGGCGGCACCTTTGGCCGTCAGCTTGATGATCATTTGACGACCGTCAGTCCGATGCGGCTTGCGTTCGACCAGGCCCATTCCCTCGAGCGCCGATACGATGGTCCGCATCGACTGCGGCTTCATCCTTTCCGCTCGCGCCAGGTCGGCGGTCGTCGAAGGCCCGCCTTTCTCGATGCGGGCCAATACGGTCATTTGCGCCCAGGAAAGGTCGTTCGAGGCGATCGCGGCGCGCACACGCCGCTTCAAAAGCCCGATCGCCGTCATGAAATTCATCACCTTGGCGTCGAAGGACTTGTCTTGCATGAAATGAAGATACTATATAGACAGGTATACTGTCAAGATTGACTTGCAATTCGGCCGGGGATGCCCAATTCCTCGCGGGCGCCCGCACCGAGGGCGCTCCATCCCCGTAGAGGATTCCCCGGTTCGACATTGCCATGAAAACGATTAAGAGACAATGAAAATATCGCTTGAAAGCGGATATTGCAGCGCCACACTATGGAAAAAAGAACCGGGATAGGCGATAATCGAAGCGATCGGAGGTCGGCATGCCGGAATTTGAATGGAAAAGGCAATACAACCTTGGGATTTCGGCTATCGATACGCAACACCAAGTCATTATGGACAGATTCAATAGCCTGTATGATGCCATTGCAAAGGGTGAAAGCAAAGAAGTAATCGTCCTGCTTATCGAAGACCTCATGAATTACTCTCAACTGCATTTTCACGATGAAGAAGAGTTATTCCAGAAAACATCCTATCCAAAAATCGATGAGCAAATAAGGGCACATGAATACTTCAGGTCCAGAGCCAATGCGTTTCATGATGCCTATCTGAAGGATTCCATGATAGACCCATTGCGGATCGTGCAATTCCTCAAAGATTGGATTGAAAATCATCTCATGAGCTTGGATATGGACTACAAAGAGTTCATGGAGCGCGTCGAGGCATTGCGGAAAATAGCGGGACAATAGTATCGATCAAATATTACTTATCCGACAATACGTCTCGAATGAATGAGGTCTTCATGCCCTACAAACGCGGTATGATGGATATTCACTTTTTCGATCGTATCAAGTAAAGGCGCAACCCCCTCATTCGCTTGATTGAAATATCTTACCACGGTTGGACAGAATTGATCGCCGATATGATTATTCAGTTCCTCGAATCCCACCTCATAGCTGCTTCCTTTTCGATATGACCTATCTGAAGTGATCGCATCAAAGGAATCGGCGACGGCGATTATCCGCGATTCGATCGGGATATTCTCTCCCTTTAAATTGCTTGGGTAGCCTTCCCCGTCAAACCTCTCATGATGATGGAGGACAAGAATTTCAATTTCCTTGAATAGATCTATTTTATTGAGAATGTTATAGCCAATAAGAGAATGCGATTGCATTTGGATAAGCTCCTCTTTGGAAAGCTTTCCTTCTTTATTCAACACGATATCCGCGACTCCAATTTTACCTATATCATGAAGGTGTGCCGCAATATGTATTTTATCGATTTCATCTTGAGGAAGTTTCATCTCTGCAGCAATGAGGACGGATAAAGCCGCTACCCGCTCCGAATGAGAATAGGTATAGGGATCACGCGCATCAAGCGTGATGATTATCATATTTATCATGTCGTCGAGCTTGACGCTCAGGTCTTGATATCTCATACCCTATATTTCCCCAAGCGTTATGCTCCAACTCTCTGTCTGGCCAAAAATGAACTACTCCCTGATCTTCAACAGAAACTATTTCTCCGGTCTTCGGGTTCCGGGCTCGCGCTCTTCCCTGTCAGATTCGACCGAGATGCCAGAGTATCGATGAGGTCGGCTTTGCTTAGTTTTTCAGGCATTTTATTCCTCGAAAGGATTATACAAGAGGGTACTACCTTGCGTCCATATGAAATTGGGTATTCCGTTTTTGATTGGCTTACTATGATGATGGCCTCTTCAAGTTCATCGAGCTTCTCAGTTCCCATTGACGGCCGCGCCTTGGGTGGACCGACGCGCAGCTCGGTTTCGTTCAAGTTATGTGGAAGCGGCCGGGACCGCAATTTTGATCCCGCTTTCCGCCGCCATTCGGGCGATCGACTTTGGATCAGAATTGTCGACCATCATGTCGACACGCGGGGTGTACCATGCTTCCAACCGTTCCGCCTCATCGTCGGTCAAGGCGATCGATAATGCCTTGATCGCCTCATCTATGTGGCTGGTCCTGAGCGCTCCTATGATTGGCGCGGCTACAACCGGATTACGGCGCAGCCAGGCAAGCGAGATTTCCGCACGGCTGACCCCGCGCTCCTGGGCAACATTGCCGATCGCCCCGACGATTTTCTGATCGGCTGCCGCAGTTGCCTCGTAGAGCTTCTGGCGCTTTTGTTCCGCGGCTTGGGCGCCAAAGACTGACTCCGCGGAGCATGTCCCCACTTAAATATTACCGGCTCACCAGGAAATAATTCGACCAGTTGGAAATGGAGGAATTTACCACTGGTCGCGGAGGAATTTATCAGTGGTCGCGGGAGGATTTACCAGTGGTCCCGGCCGGCTGGATCAGTGGTAAATTCCTCCGCGACCACTGAAGAATTCCTCCTCCTCAAATTGAGCCTCCCCGGGCGCATAGACAAATGTCTAGTCAAGCTGGAGGCGACATTTGTCTATGCCTTTTCCTCATGTCCGGACGCCCCTCGCTGGCGAAATGACTTTCAGAAAGGATCATCCCTGGGTCGATCCGGCCCTCCTTGGCGGGGGTCAACCGAATCGGAAAGCGGCTGGCGGACGCGTACGCCGGCCGCGAAGGAGCAGCTCTATGCCTCTCAAGATCGCAATTCTGAAAAATTTCCTGAAGACCTGCCCGAGTCCCTTCGTCGTGCGCTCGGACAGCTCGGACGTGGTCGAGTACGAGCGCTTCGTCGAGATCATGGCGGGGGGCCGCACGGCGCTCTCCCAGATCGAAATCCTGGGCGCCATGCGGCTCTACAAGGAGGAGCTGCAAAAGCAGCTAGCCGATGGCAAGACGGTGAAGACGCCCACCGGCTCATTCTACATGGGCGCCTCGGGCAGCATGGAATCGCTCGACGAGTCCTATCTCCCCAACGACCAGACGAACAACCACGAGGTGAGGCTCCACCACAAGCCGGAGAGCGACTTCGAGGACTCGATCCGCGCCTCCCTGATGATCGTGCGCGAGGAGAGGCCGAAGCTGGGCATCCCGAACCTGCTCGCTGTCCTGGCCGCGGGCGAGGACTCGGGGCTCATCCGGGCGGGCGGCATGATCCAGATCAAGGGCCACAGGCTCCGCTTCGACTCGAAGGCGGTCGAGCAGGGGGTCTTCTTCGCGGACGCGGCGGGAGTCGAGGTTCGCTCGTCCTTCTATCCCATGATACTGCCCGGAAAGGTCCTGGCGAGCGTGCCCGACGGCCTCGTCCCGGGAACCTACGCGGTGGTCCTGCGCGCCGCGGTGAACGGCAAGGACATCACCGCGGATCGCTTCGAGGGGGTGACGGTCTCGGCCTGATGTAAGAAAGCGGGAGATTCGGGAGGCCCGGCCAGGGCTCCCGAATCTCCCTTCATTCGATCTTGTAGAGAGAGCCAAGGGCCAGAAGCTCTGCGCTGCCCGAGATCCTGAGCTTTTTGTAGACCGAGCAGAGGGTATTGCGGACGGTGGAATAAGAGACGCCCTGTTCGAGAGCTATCTCCTTCATGCGCTTGCCTCCCAGGTACTCAAGCGTGTACTCCTCCTCCTTCCGCGTGAGGCCGAAGCTCTCGAGGCTGAGTATCTCGCCGCCGGAGGGGCGCAGCCCGGCGAAGGGCCCGCGCGCATATGGAGCCGGCACGAAGGCGCCCGCCAGCGAGAGGAGGGCGGCGAGGGCGTAGGCGATTGTCTCGAGCCCGAAGGCGTCGGAACCATCTTCGACGAGGAGGCACACGATGGCCGTAGAGGCCGCGATCCCTGCGACGGCCCGGAAGACCGGGACCGTGCTCATGTTTGTCTTCATGCCCGAATAGTTATGCGGGTATAGCTTTCAGTCAATACGGAGGATCATATGGGAATCATCGGTTCCTGTTCATGGAAAGATCGCAAGCGAGCCTATTTTACCCAAGAGAACAACTCGATCGAGCACATTCTCAAGTGCCGTTTGCCCGCCAGCGCGTCCTGGCTCGAGACCTGCGGGCCCACCGCGTCGCTCAACTGTCAGGCTTCGCTCGGCCGGGAGGTCGGCATAAAGACCAGGGGAGGCTACAGTCCCCAGCCCGAGGATGTCCTCGCGGCGTGGTTCAACGATCCGAACAACTTCGACGCGATGCGCAAGGCGTGGCCGGGTCTCGATCCCCAGGATCTACCCGGCCACGAGGTTGCGCAGTGGTACCCCCTCGCGGTGCGCGAGGTCTTCGGCAATCCCTGCGAGTTCTTCGGGGAGCTGGGCTTCGAGAAGGCGGCAGGGCTCATCCGCGAGGGGCGGACTATCCAGGTCTGTCTGCGCTCGCCCGGGCACTTCATCGCCCTCGTGGCCTACGACGAGGAGAAGTCGGAGTTCATCTTGAAGGACGGCTGGGCCAGCCGCTGGCCCGACGGGGACGGCTTCTGCAAGCGCTTCTCGCGTTCGGACTTCGAGACGAACCTGAAGCCCCTTTGCCTGGTGTACTCGTAAGGGAGGGCGGGATGAACAAGGCTATTGTCACGAACGGAGAGAGCATTCTCCGCGGGGCGGACGGGAGGGTGCAGGGGCGGAAGCTCGCGGCCTGGATCTGTTTCTTCCTGGGCATAGCCCTCCTCGTCCAGGGGACCTTCATTCCCCCGGCGGCGGGCATCCAGGCGAAGGTGGTGCCGGCAGTGGTGGCTCTCTGCTTCTCCCTTCTCTTCTGGGGCATGGTCACCATCCAGAACGTGGTTCAGCTCGTAGCCCTCCTGAAGGGCCAGAGCGCCGGTCTCGGCGTCAACGAACAGGGTGCGGGAGCGCCATCCAAGGAGATTGCAAATGGTCAATAAAGGTCTCAAGCGGGCGGTCCTGTATTTCGCGGCCCTTCTGGCCGTGAGCTTCGGCATGGAGTGGGGCTTCGCCTACATCCTGAGCGCCCACGGTAAGCGGCGCCCGAAGAAGCGGCAGGCCACCGAAGTCACGCCACTGGGCGCGCCATGAAGCGCGTCTTGAAGGGCGTCGCGGCGATCATTACCGGCGCCATCGTCGCGTTCCTGGCCTTTCTGCTCGGCGGCGCGAAGGCCAGGACAAGGGGGGAGGATGATCTACAAAAGGAAGAGAAGGAGGCCGAGAAATCCGCCCAGGATAAAGTGCTGGCTGCCGATCCTAGCGATGTTGTTTCTAGCCTCGACGCCGACACTCGCGCAAGGATCGACCGAGCCGGAGAAGTCGGAGTCGAAGCAGGTCTCGGCGCAGCCCGGATTGCTCTACACCGAAGAGGAGGCGCTGGCGGCAGCCCGGGCGGCGGCTGAAGCGGCGGTCGACACGGCCATTCCGCTCGCCGTGCAGGCGGCTGTTGCAGAAGAGAGAGGCAAGGCGGCGGCACAGCAGGTCCTGAACAGGGCTGCGGCAGATGCCTTTCATAGGCAGGCGCGGAATTGGCGGACTGTGGCGTTGATCGCCTCTGGCGCGGGGATGGGAGCCTTGGCGGACGGTGGGCGGGGGGCTGTGTTCGGCGGGGTGGGGGGTACGGTAGCGGCGGGTATGTGGTGGGTTGTAGAGAAATGGGTATGGCGAAGGGCGGACAATCTCTCGCCGTAAAAATCGGGCATTAGAATCCAGGGCTGCCTGGGAAGGGATTCCTGGGCGGCCCTTTTTTATTTTTGCTGTGACAGGATCAGCACGGCCAGTCAAAAGATAAGAACCTAGCATTTAAGCTTCTGACCTAATCGATTTAATTCGTTTTTTTGTATATAATTACTCATACATCGCTGACATAGTTTCCAGTCATTTTCGCGTCTTTATAAGCTTAACAAAAGTTATCACCTTTCTGGGTAAAAAGTTACTGTTGCCAGTTACGGTAATGGGGTGTAGTCTACACAATTAACTTTCTCTATCCGAATTCGCTATACAGCAGGGCGGCATGTCTCTTCCAAAGGAGGCAATTGTTCCTGAGTATTCTGTGTAAACAATAACCGTCTTCATAATACTGAATTGGTTGGTACAGGCATTCTCGTTAAGTTCTTGGTCTTCCGACCTTATACGGGCAAAGTACTGTTGATCTTTCTTTAGCGAATATTTCAAGTATGTCTGCACTTTTCATCTAGGCTCTAGCAAAACCAAGTCGTCTTAGACTGATCAGGCGAAACAATGTTCGACGGACCCTCCGGGCAGGAAAAAGGGTAAATCGTGAGAGCAAATGAAGCAATAATTAAACTACTTGAAATCATTGCAGCCCTGAGAGAGAAGTACCCGCATAAACGATTTACACTCGATGGAAGGCTGGTGGGAGACTTAGGAGAAGTTATTGCTGAGGAAAACTATAAATTGACTTTATTTGAGAAAGTTGTTGAGAAATATGATGCGAAAGGCGACAACGGGAAACTTATACAAATAAAGGCTACGTTTAATGACAAGTTGGGATTTCCTTGCGAGTTGGCACAGGTTCCAGATCTCTATTTGGGAATCAAGATTTCCAAAGAAGGAAGGTATGACGAAATATTCAATGGGCCAGGAAAGATAATTTGGGAAGATGTGAAACACAGAAAGATCCCGAAAAACAATCTACACAATATTTCTTTAGCGAAGTTGAAAGAATTAAACATGAAAGTGGTTGCATCCGACAGAATATTAAAGAGAAATTAGATAGTGCCCAAATAGTGGAGGATGAATAATGATCACGGACGAGGCGAGAATACGCAAAGAATTACTTGCAACAGGTGAGTGGGGCGATGATGCTATCGCTTTGGGCATCCGAGCAAACTTTCATTGTGAATATTGTGGAAAGGATTTGCTGAAGAATCTGGAAAACTACAAGGAATGGAACATCGACCACATTGTGCCGAAAAGCCACGGAGGAACAGAACAGGAAAGCAACCTTGCACTATCATGTAGAACCTGTAACGTGTCAGTTAAAGGACATTGGAATCCAGCAGATACTATCAAAACGAAGGTTACACGGGAAGAATTACTGAGAGTCACACGAGAGTATATAGAGAATAGAAGAGTTGCAATGAACAAGCAGCTTCGACTGTTTAGGAAGATTGTAAGCCTAAGGAGTAGAGACGCCGAACAATGATTTCAACCTGACTCAAGGGACAAGCCCCTTCGCAGGTTAAATCAACGTTAAAATGAATTGAGTTCAAATTGGAGAAATTGCTTCGAGGGGGAGATATGACAGATGACCTATTGAAGATTGGAAAAGCCCAGGCATCTTGGAATGTGGCTGGTACCAAGATCCTAAAGTACTCGGTCGAAATGTTCCATAAGGGACTGAATGATCACAAGGTCATTTCTGCTCCTGACATTGGCATGCTCCAGAACAAGGCGAACTTACAGGCCCAAAAATGGAGCGACATTTGGGAAACACTAGAAGACAAACGCAAAAGTGACGAACAAAAAGAAGCCAGTATCGAAAAAGCTACCACATTGACTGAAGAAGCTGAGAAGGCCGTTGCTGACATTGACAACTTGCTTATTCACACCTTGGACATAGATGACACTATTCAATGGGAATCCTTGAAGAGGACTGATGACTTCTCAGAGCCTATTCCCAACGAGCCGAAGAAGAAGAAACAAATCCC
Organism: uncultured Treponemataceae bacterium; assembly: GCA_964404145.1. Lineage (GTDB taxonomy): Bacteria > Spirochaetota > Spirochaetia > Treponematales > Rectinemataceae > UBA1306. Next base: position 10,609 of record CAYOIX010000027.1, on the reverse strand, counting down.
CTACCCGGATGAGCCCAAGACATTTGAGCTTGAGTTCACTTTTCTCGAGAAGTTGTTCAAGGCGAAGCACGAGAGGCGAATAGCTGAACATGAATGTAAGTTCCAAGCGAGACTTCAAGCCTGGACGGACGAGAAGAAGTCAATTGACCAAAAGAACCGCTCCCAAGACCAAGAGCACGAAAATAACATTGCTGAGTGGAAGAAATCCGTCAGTGATTGGGAAATCAGGAGGCAAGCCTTCATCGATGAACGTTCAGCCTACAATCAGAAGATCGACTCAATGAAATCGAGTTATCTAGATCGGAACCAAGACTCCGTCGTAGAATACTGTGACATGGTTCTGACTAACTCAGAGTACCCTGTAAGTTTTCCAAAGAGCTTCGAAATTGAGTACGTCCCTGACACCAGGATCCTCATAGTCGAATATCAGCTGCCTCCCCCCGGTGCCTTTCCGAACGTAAAAGAGGTGAAGTATATTTCATCTAGAAAAGAGCTGAAGGAGACGTACCTTCCAGAAAGCCAACAGGCGAAAATGTTCGATGACGCAACCTACAAGATCGCGCTCAGGACAATTCACGAGCTTTTTGAAGCCGACGTGGCTCAGGCGCTCGATGCTGTGTCTTTCAATGGTTGGGTGAGAGCTGTCAACCGAGCAACTGGGAAAGAAGAGAATAACTGTATTCTGAGCATTCAAGCAAACAAGGACGTTTTCGGTGATATAGACCTTGCCAAGGTAGATCCGAAAGTATGCTTCAAGAATCTCAAGGGGGTAGCTAGCAGCAAGTTGAGTTCGATTACGCCAGTGCAGCCAATACTTCAAATGAGTAGAACTGACAAAAGATTCGTAGAAGCCTATGCAGTCGCCAATACGGTGGATACCTCAACAAATCTCGCGGCCATGGATTGGGAAGACTTCGAACACCTCATTCGAGAAATATTCGAGAAGGAGTTTCAAACAAATGGGGGTGAGGTTAAAATCACCCAGGCTAGTCGGGATGGCGGCGTCGATGCCGTAGCATTCGATCCTGACCCCATACGCGGTGGAAAGATAGTAATTCAGGCTAAGCGCTATACCAACACTGTTGGAGTGTCCGCCGTCCGGGATCTCTATGGAACAACCCTAAATGAGGGCGCCACCAAAGGAATACTCGTTTCGACTGCCGACTACGGGCCCGATGCTTATGAGTTCGCCAAGGGCAAGCCCTTAACACTCCTAAACGGTAGCAATTTGCTTCATCTGCTTCAAAAGCACGGTTACCACGCAAAAATCGACCTAAGGGAAGCCAAAAGGATCTTGTCCGAACAAGAGTGAATCATTCTGACATCATAATCAACTTAACTTATTTGGTCGTCACGACCTTTGCAAAGCAAGGCTCGCGCCAACCAAAACGCAAGTTATCATGGCGTTATGTGAACCCTTCGGGCAGAGGAGAAATCATGAAGGTTAAGCGATTGCAGCTTAAGGAATTTAAGCGGTTTGACGATTTGACTATCGATCTTGGCCAAACCCCCAAGAAGATCATTGTACTGGTTGGGCCTAATGGATGTGGAAAAAGTTCAATATTCGATGCGTTTGAAGAAAAGGAGAAGGACTATCGCAACTATGGCTCTGAAGAAGAAAGTTATTTCTCAAAGGCGTTCTTCTATCCAGATCTGGAAAAGAAAAAAGACAAATACAACAAGCACGAATCAATTCAGATACTATTCGATCCTCAATCTTCAGCTATATCTCGGAAGACTTTCTATATTCGAACAGCGTATAGGTTCACTTCTAAATTCAACGTCCAGCAATTAAGCGCTTTGCCTTCAATTTTTGAGACAAGAGATGATCCGATCAGTTCCATAGCCCTGGATACTCGCCTCGAGACAAATTATAAGCGATTGCTTGGAACATCATATTCCGAATTTTTTTCTGGAAATAAAACCGGTGCTCAAGTCCGCAATGAATTGATGGGAAAGATCAATACGATTCTGGGAAAGATACTTGATATAAGAATATCAAGCTTGGGGAATATTATGGATAGAAAAGGTCAGCTGTATTTTGAAAAAGGCAATTCAAAGGATTTCCCCTATGCTAATTTGTCTGCGGGGGAAAAAGAAGTAATAGATATAATAATTGATCTAATATTGAAGACGACTGATTATGATGACACTATTTTCTGCATTGATGAACCGGAGTTGCACCTGAATACGGCGATACAGAGGAAGCTTCTTATCGAAATTGAAAAACTGATTCCAGAACAATGTCAGTTATGGGTTGCTACGCACAGCATTGGCTTCTTGCGTGCCGTTCAAGATGAGCTGAAGGAGAAAGCCGATATACTAGATTTTACAGAGAAGGATTATTTTACTGGGACTTCGATCATTCGTCCAATGAAAACTAGTAGGGCGAATTGGCAGAGAATATTTAAAACCGCACTTGAAGACCTTACTGGATTGCTGAGTCCAAAAATGATTATATATTGCGAAGGAAAAGATAAGCCTGGAGCAGATGGCGTTGAGAAAGGATTCGATTCAAAAGTATTGAACAACATATTTTCCGAGGAAAAGCCAGAGTCATTATTTGTTTCTAGTGGAGGAAATACAGAATTGGATCAACGTAGTGATATTGCTATAGCAATACTGTCAAAGGTTTTTGAGGGACTAAGCATACTAGTATTAAAAGATAGAGATATGGCTTCAGGAAAGATCACAAATGATAACGATAGAAAAGTATATCTTAAGACAAATCCCCCAAATCATCGATTATTGAATCGTTGGGAAATCGAAAATTATCTTTTTGATAAGGAAGTCCTAACAGAGTATTGTCGCCAAAATAGCTTGGCATTTCAGGAACAAAATTACGATACTTTTGTTACAGATATTAAAAACCAGAATATCAAAGACGATGTTGCTCAAATAAAGAGTATCTGTGGAATCATTGGAAGCATAAATAATGAAGTGTTCAAGATTGAATTATCCAAGCATATGAAGAAGGGAATGAAGGTATATACAGAATTGGAAGGATGTATCTATTATTAAGTATTCGCATAACAATCGCTTGGACCTGACTCGGGCCAGGAAGCCCTTGCAGGGCAAGCATATGTTGAGACTGTCGATTTTATGGCAGTAAAGAATTTACAGATAGCTCAGGAGGGGATACAATAGAGTATGCCTAGATTCAAAGAAATGGACACATCCCAGGGCTTCTTTCTTCCTGTTTCTATCGAAGCTCAACTTATCCCTGGCAGTTTCGAATACACTCTGAATACCATAATTGATCAAAAGATCGATCTTTCGGTCTTCGACTCCCTCTACAATAATGATCTCCAGGGCGCCAAGGCTATTCCGCCAGCAGCACTGTTAAAGCTCATACTTTTCTGCTATTCAAAGGGCCTTGTAAGTTCGAGAAAAATCGAAGAAGCCGCGCATACCAATATTGTCTGCATGGCCCTCACAGGAGGGCTCGAGCCCGATCATTCGACAATCGCCGCATTTGTTTCATCGATGGGTGACCAAATCATCGCTCTGTTCCAAGATGTCCTTCTTTATCTCTATTCTCTTGATTTTGTATCTCAAAAAATGTTCGCTGTTGATGGTATAAAGCTTCCTTCAAACGCAGCGAAGGAATGGTCGGGAACGTTTGCCGAACTCAAGGACAAGCGAGATAAATGCGCCCGCATTGCCAAGTTATTGGTCGCTAGGCAGAAGGAGCTCAACAAATCGGACAAGGATGCCCGTGCAGACCTTCCAAGGCGCAAGAAAAAATACGAGAAGACGGTAACAAAGATAGACCAGTTTCTTGCAACGGAAAAGAAGCATGAAGGCTCCCGGGGAAAGGAAATCAAGAGCAATATTACTGATAACGAAAGCGCGAAAATGCCCAAGGCAAAAGGTGTAGTCCAAGGCTACAATGGCATCGCCATGGTGGACTCGGAGCATCAGGTGATTGTAGCTGCCGAAGCATTTGGCTCAGGCCAGGAGCATGAACTATTTGCGCCCGTCTTGAAGCAAGCAGAAGAGACGATTACCCAGTTGACGGGAGAGAAGGAGCCATTCTCCGACACGGTCGTTCTTGCCGATACTGGCTATTTTGCTGAATCAAACCTCAAGCTCTGTGAAAAAAAGCACATAGATGCATATATCCCGGACCCCAATTTTCGGCAAAGGGATGCCCGCTTCGCAACCCGAGACACAGCTCATCGCGCCGAACGACTGGCTAAGCGGCTATATGACCAGACGGCATTCAAGTTCAACAGGATCGACAAATCCTATATCTGCCCAGCAGGGAAACAACTGAAGCTCAAGAATCAAAGCGTCAAAATAAATGGGTATGTGGGAAAGCGATACAGTGCCCATGAATCGGACTGCGAAACATGTACAAAGAAAGTACATTGCATAAGGAAGGACGGTAAGGCGCGGACATTATTCATAGCGACAGATCGGCTTCCTGGGAATGAACGAACGTACTCTGACAAGATGATGCAAAAAATCGATACAAAGAAAGGCAAGGACATGTACTCACGTCGCATGGGAATCGTAGAGCCTGTGTTTGCAAATATCCGGGCAATGAAGAAAATGAATTATCTGACGCTCAGGACAAAGGCAAAGGTAAACATCCAATGGCTGCTGTTCTGTATGGTACATAACATTGAGAAGGCAAGAGGACACAATCCTGAATATGCATGAAAATTGGGGAAATAGGAGTACTACGTCCAAGAAGAGGGGAATAAATCACTACTTCGAGAGTTGCGACGAAGGGAATTGTTAAACGGATGGAATCAAGATACACCATTACTATAAGAAACTGGAGTCTACTGAATAGGAATATCTAGTAATAAAAGAGCAAAAATCGACAGCTTCGTTAGGTGGACGTCTTCGGCGCAAGGAGTAATTTTCATGTTTAGACGGAAAATGCGATGTCCAGTCCTCGAAAACGAGCTGAATTGGGTTCTTCAATCTGGGAGATATTTTTTTGAGAAGATTGAAGGCTTAGTGTCTCGCAATATACAAACCATTGATCCAAACGACTTTCTGAGTTTTTGTGCTTCGTCCAATGAGGAGGGCACGGAAATCATTCTTGGCAAATTGAAAGCACTTCTTGACATCGACGTTCATTTTGAACTGGAGTTTGAAGATTCAAGTGGGCACAGCAAGGTCATTCGTGGAATTCCTCATGGCGACATGAGATCATTGTCGGCCGCCGGACGATACATTGCCAATGATGTCGGAAAGAAAATCCAAATTAACGAAAGCAACTTCAAGAATCCTCTCAGACTCGTCGCCACTATTGCTCATGAACTATGCCATTACAAACTTATTGATCAGTTCAATCTGAATAATCATGATGAAGACATGACAGATCTATTGCCTGTCTTTTTCGGGCTGGGAGTATTCGCTTCAAATAGCGTTATTTCCTTCAATCAATGGAACGATGTTTCGACGCAAGGCTGGTCGATAGCTAGAACCGGATATCTGAGTGAAGAAGTTTTTTCTTTTGCCACAGCACTGTATTCGATCTATAGGGGCGAAGATTCAAAGGTAGTGGGGAACTATCTCGCTCCAAATCCAAAGGATATTTTCAAAAAGACAGTAAAATATGTGAATGATCAGAGTTTAGAATTGTGGAAGACCAGGAAAGAATATTCAGGAGTGTTTCCAAACATCAACATCGAAGTCGCCTGCCCAAACTGCGGATGGAGGCCTTCACACGGAAGTTTGTGGGTTTGCAGTTGTGGGACTAAGTGGAATACGTTCGAAACCCATGCGAAATGTCCGAATTGTGATAAGCAATGGGAAGAGACGTGGTGTCCAAAATGCGAGAAGATGCAGGATCACAACAAATGGTATCTGAAGACCGAGCACCTAACATAGTTTTCAACCTGACTTATTTGGCAGTCACGGTTCTTGCTAACGCAACAACCGCGCCCACCAAAACGCAGGTTAAAACAGCGTTATGTTGACGCCTCCGGAGCAGGTCGTTTAAGATAGAGTATGTGTAATCAACAACAAATGGTTGACCTTTCAAGTTGGAGGAAAGAATGAATAGGAATCATCCTGCATTCAATAAAAATGCAGAGCCATTCTTTAGCATAATAATGGAGGGATTGAGCGGCGAAGTAGATGGAGAACATTTTTGGGACGCTGTCGCTGAAAATGCGGTATTTGAGTTTTTGTACGATTTCCCTGGATTTACCAATAAGATTAATGGGCGAAATGCCTATATGGACTGGTTTGGAGGATATACCAATGTCCTTCATTCGGCCGATAATCTACGAGTGTACAAGTCAATACAACCAAAGAACGTAATCATCTTAGAGTATGAGGTCCATGGTGTAGTTCCCGAAACTGGGAAAGACTACAACAATCACTTTTGCTCTATTATTACTATTGAAGACCGTAAAATAATCCAATGGCGTGACTATATGGATACGCTTGCGGTAATGCTTTCTGCTACTTCCGATTGATTTTGTAGTTGAGAATGAAAAACTCTCGTATGGGAGAACCAAAGAGGAAGAAAATACTGTATTTTCAAGGGAAATATTTTCTTGTCGGAAGTACGTGCCAAAATTGGTAGCCGTGCAGACCAAACTTGAGCTAAGATCGACTATTCATAGCGACAGATCGGCTTCCTGGGAATGAACGAACGTACTCTGACAAGATGATGCCAAAAATCGATACGACGAAAGGCAAGGACATATATTCACATCGCATGGGCAACGTAGAGCCGGTGTTTGCGAATATTGTTCTGGATATGACTTTCGAGCAAGATCAAGCGTCCTGTTTCGCCTTTCGAGTATTGCCAAATCCTGGCCTTCATGGCGTTGCTGCGGAGTCACGTAGCCAATCCCGGTGTCCAGGGTCACGAAATTCCCCACTTTTAGGAGTTTAGGGTCACGATAATTGGACCACTCGCGTGATCTAGGGTCAGGATAAACGGACCACCCCAAGGGTAACCTTTCCTCCGTTCCGGACAGGAACGGGTGGATACATGGGGTACCGACGGGTGACTGCAGAGCTGCTTTGGGACATTTACTCTATCACGGCCAGGCCAGGTGTCAGGTGCGAAGACCGGAACGGGCTATGAGGCCGGATCTGGGACCGCGTCGGCGGAGGCCGGCTCCGGCCAGCCCTTCGGGGCCGCGCTCCTCGTTCTCGATGGCGCCTAGAATCCCCGCCGCGGCCTTCTCGCGAGGGTGCTGTTCTCAACGCCTTCCGAGGATTGTTACGTGGCCGCCGTGCTTCCCACGAGCGAGGCTGATCCGATAGGACTTACCTCACTGAGGCCCTGATCATTTCCCTTGAGATTTGGCTTCTAAAACTATTTATAATTGAGGTAATAATTTACAGTAAGTTGCAAATTATTACTATTGTAGTATATTTGGACTAGCCAATAACATTATTTAAGGTTTGCCCTAAGGATAAGAAGGATGAATCTTATCCTTAATTGTGGTACTAGGCAAATTAAAGTGTTAGGCTTATGCTAAATGAGCAAAAGGGAGGCTTGACATGAAAGGGAAGCGGTTCATCTTCACTACCGAAGCTTCGCGCGAAGCTCTCCAGCGAGGGAAACAGCAGGCCTACAGATTGTCGGGCCAAGAGGCCAGCAAGAGCAAGCAGGATACTAGCAGCAAGAGCCAAAGGTCGGAGAAGGCCAAAGCATAAAATTTGGAGGCGTGATGCCTCAGCTTTACAATCCGTCTGATTCCGATAGGCGACAACCCGCTGGGACAACAAAATCGATTCCTGATGAGGAGTACAGAACTCCATGGCGTCGCGACTACGCTAGAGTATTACATTCACCTTCATTCAGGCGGTTGCAGGGAAAAACACAACTTTTCCCGACTTATGAATCAGACTATTTTCGTAATAGGTTAACCCATTCCCTCGAAGTAGCCCAGATTGCAAAGTCAATCGCCATCCGCTTAAATCATACTAATGAATTCTTGAAAAAAAATCACTTTGAGATTGATGCCGACCTTTGCGAAATTGCCGGCCTTGCTCATGATCTTGGGCATCCGCCGTTCGGCCATAACGGGGAAGCCGCATTGGATCGCCTCATGTGGCAATCGGGCGGATTTGAGGGCAACGCACAGACTCTGCGAATACTTTGCAGGCTCGAAAAGAAGGAACGAATAAAAGATCTGCAAACGGGTATTGGGTTAGATGGTCACGATGAACGATTAGGTTTAAATCTCGCGTATCGTTCACTCGCTTCAATCTTGAAATATGATAGACAAATACCCCAAAGAGCTATACGACCAAGAGCCAAACCTACGAAGGGTTACTATGTATCTGAGGCCCCTGTTGTAAGGCAGATAAAACAAAAGGTTGCCCCAGGATATGTGGGACGTAAGTTTCGAACCATTGAATGTTCGATAATGGAACTCGCGGACGATATCGCATATTCAACATATGATCTGGAAGATGCTCTAAAGGCTGGGTTTACTTCTCCTTTGAATATGATTTCAACTAGTCAAAATGTACTTGAAAGAATTAGAAAGAAATTAGGGAATAGGCTCTCCACCAAGGAGATAAGCGATCGTATCTTTGATTTTTTCGGAAGTACCGTTACTCCAGAATTAGATGAACGCGATCTTGAAATTGGCTCCGATATTGTACCGGAGTTAATAACCACTGCTCACAGAGCTTCCGAAGTATTTTCCAGCGACGGATTTCTAAGGAATCGTCATACTTCTGATTTGGTCGGTTTTTTAATTAACAAAGTAGAACTAAAGCCGAATCCTGAATTCCCCAGTCTTACGACTGTGTATTTCCCAGAAACAATCAAGGACGCGGTTGATGTTCTGAAACAACTTGCCTTTGTAACCATAATCGAATCCCCAATGCTCAAAGTCGCAGAATTCCGGGGAAAGGATATCGTAGATAAAATCTACAAGGCTATCAAAAAGAGTACCAGTAAAATTGATAAATCTCTATTGCCGGATGATTTTCGCTCGCTTTATTTAGAGGTGAACCGGCTGGACAGAGATAGGGTAATTTGTGATTTTATCGCTGGTATGACTGATCGATATGCTCTAGAATTTTATGGAAGAATATATTCTGAGCGACCACAAACGATATTCAAACCACTTTAAGATTATTGCATAAAAGGAGGTCAAGCGATATGAAATGCATTTGTGGTTATGAAGATGACAAAGCTTCGCGAAAATTCATCATGATCGGCACATTACAGTCCATGCCTAAGCCTGAGACCGGCATTACCTATTCCCGTGAAATATTTGCTTGCCCCAAATGTGGGACATTAAAAATCGAGGATGAAGAATAGAACGATAGCAGACTGCTATCAACCTCAGCAACTTCGTGAGATTTCAACTTGAGACCTTTCTCGGGAGGTCAAATATTATCCAATGCATTCCCCGAAGTTTACATACATTACTGCAAGTATGGTTCAGGAGGAAATCGACAAGAGGAAAGATGGCGTTAGGGATTTATGGCGGGTTATTCTTCCCCTTATCACAGCAATCTCAGGCTGGCCAATCGGGCATTTCTGGAAATTGTAATACGTACGCACTGTGATAGACCGTCTCATATGAAGAACCTGGCTTCACCAATCAGGGAAGGTTCGATGAATGATGATGACGCAAATCGTGCTCATTCGGAGTTGCTTGCTAGACTCAGTAATCTAATTGACGATATCAGAACGCTAAAGACCCAACAGTGGCAGACAACATATTATTCTCTGCTCCTCTCTGGACATTCTCGCTGAGCGTAGATCACGATTTTGTTGCAAGCCAGTCAAAGTCAGCTGCGCGGCCTCACAATAGATGCCCGCAGACTATTTCTTTATTTCTCGATTTAGAAGCTTTAAAGTGGTTGTCATTACTTCAAGCTCGAAAACCCGAATAGACTAGGTATGTGTAATCACGATTCGCTTAAAGAGCCCAGTCACGATAGGGCGCTCACGGCTTAAGCGAATGTTATCAGTCTTATAATTCGGGCGCTCCTAATGCTCTACTACCATCCGAGAGGTTGGCCCCCATACGCCGGGCAGCCGCTCGATGTCAGCGCGTGGGCCCTTTCAGGGCAGATTCCCGCTTCTTATTCCTTCGTAATCGACTGGGTGATCCCAGCTGGAGAAGGAGAAGTACCGGGCGCCGCCTATGAATTGATCATCGGTGTAGCTGATGAGGACATTCGCCCCTGGCTGGGTCCCGTAGCCCGCGGATACCAGATGCCGGTCCCGATCGATCAGCACCCAGTAGTCCGCCAACACACCGGGAGAGGGAAAGCCCACGTCTCTCCTGGCCAAAATTCCGCCCTGAGATTCCCTCCGAATCGCCGAGCCGCCGTTCTTCCATCCTCCTAGGATTATCTCATACATGGGTTTGGTCACCTGCTTAGCCGGCGATATCGCCACGGTTATGTCGTTCTGCGCGTTCGCCTTGAAAAGGAGAACCCCCTTCCCCGCAGACGGTATCGCCCAGTCGTCCGACCACGCGTAATACCCGCCGCGATCGCTATGGCTCTCGTAGGTCTCGGCTTGCGCCGGGCCCGGCGTCGAAATGTTGACCCCTTGCAGATCACGCGATTCGATGTTGCTGTATTCGACGGGGTGTCGCTTCGCACATTGCCCTGACATATCTTCGCGCGCTTTCCTGACACGCAC